>NZ_SDPU01000023.1 GCF_004168035.1 Nocardioides iriomotensis
ACCGTCGACTTCGACCGTCTGGGCCTGCGCGCCGGCGAGCGCGTGCTCGACATGGGCTGCGGCGCGGGCCGTCACGCCTACGAGATGTACCGGCGCGGCGCCGACGTGATCGCCTTCGACCAGGACGGCGACGAGCTGGCCCAGGTGCTGGAGGTGTTCGGCGCGATGAAGGTCGCCGGCGAGGTCCCCGCCGGCGCCGAGGCCGACATCAAGCAGGGCGACGCGCTGGCGATGCCGTTCGCCGACGAGGAGTTCGACCGCGTCGTCGCGGCCGAGGTCCTCGAGCACATCCCCGACGACGAGCAGGCGATCTCCGAGCTGGTCCGGGTGCTCCGGCCGGGTGGCACCATCGCGGTGACGGTGCCGCGCTGGCTGCCCGAGAAGGTGTGCTGGGCGCTGTCCGACGCCTACCACGAGGTCGAGGGCGGCCACGTCCGCATCTACACCGGGCACGAGCTGGTCGGGAAGCTCGAGGCGGCCGGCCTGGAGTACGTCGGCCGGGCCCACGCGCACGCGCTGCACGCGCCGTACTGGTGGCTCAAGTGCGCGGTCGGGGTCGACGACGACCGCCACCCGCTGGTGAAGGCGTACCACCAGGTGCTCGTCTGGGACATCATGAAGCGGCCCGGCTACAGCACCGCGACCCGGCTGGCCGAGCGGGCGCTCAACCCGCTGATCGGCAAGAGCCTGGTGCTCTACCTGCGCAAGCCCGCTGGAGACCGGAACGACGGGGCCGCCCATGGCGGCTGAGCTGCCCGCTCTCCCCGGCCTGCTGGACCGCGACCAGGTCGCCGCGTCCGTCGCGGTCATCGCCGCCCAGCAGGAGCCCGACGGCGCGCTGCCCTGGACCACCGGACAGCACACCGACACCTGGAACCACGTCGAGTCCGCGATGGCCCTGCTCGTCGGCGGCCGCGCCGACGCCGCCCACCGGGCCTACGACTGGTGCCTGGCCACGCAGCGCGCGGACGGCTCCTGGCCGATGCGCACGGTCGCCGGGACGGTCGAGGACGCGTCGGCGGAGAGCAACATGAGCGCCTACCTCGCGGTCGGCGTCTGGCACCACTGGCTGGTGCGCCGCGACGAGCGGTTCGTCCGGCGGACCTGGCCGGCGGTGCGCGCCGCACTCGACTTCGTCGTCGGGCTGCAGCTGCCGTTCGGTGGCATCTCCTGGGTGCGCGGCGAGGCGGGCGTCGTCGACGACGGGGCGCTGCTCGCCAGCAGCTCCAGCATCTTCCACGCGCTCCGCGCCGGTCTCGCGCTGTCGGAGCTGATGGGCGAGCCGCAGCCCGACTGGGAGCTCGCCGCGGGCCGCCTGCGGCACGCGCTCCGGCACCACCGCGACACCTTCCTGGACAAGTCGACGTTCTCGATGGACTGGTACTACCCGGTGCTGGGGGGTGCCGTCGTCGGAGCCGAGGGCGACGCCCTGGTCGACGCGCGCTGGGACGACTTCGTCGTGCCCGGTCTCGGCGTGCGTTGCGTCGACACCAACCCTTGGGTCACCGCCGCGGAGACGTGCGAGCTCGCGATGGCGCTCGACGCGCTCGGCCGGCGCGACGAGGCGCTCGCGCTGCTGCGCGACGTCCAGCACCTGCGGTCGGCGCGGGGCGGCTACTGGACCGGCTACGTGTGGCCGGACGACGCGGTCTGGCCGCGCGAGGAGACGACCTGGACCGCGGCGGCGATGGTGCTGGCCGTCGACGCGCTGTCCGGGACGACGCCCGGGTCGGACCTGTTCCGTGGCTCGACGCTGCCACGGGAGTTCCCGGAGATCGGCCTGGAGTGCGGCTGCGCCGACCGCACGGTCCGGCAGCGCGTCGGATAAGGCCGACGCCCGCGGTCACGGACCGCAGGCGCCGCCGGGAAGGTCGTCGAAGGGGCGGTCGCCGTCGGCCGAGTCGTAGGTCCACGACCGGATCTCCGGGTCGACGTTGTGCACCCGGATGCAGATCCCGTCCGGCTTCACCTGGCTCACCACGTGGTTGCCGGCGCTGGCGCGGAACGTCTCGTCACCGATCTGCACCGGTTCGCCCGGCCCGCTCTCGAAGGCGACGGGCTGCTTGTCCTCCTCGACGAGGACGTTCTGCATCCGCGCGAGGGTGGAGGCGTCGTTGTACCCCGATCGCTGCTTGTCGATGCTGTTGTCGTACGCGAGTGCGAACGGGAAGCTCAGCGCGATCAGCAGCCCGACGCCGACGAGGACGGCGACGAGGACGCGGTGGGTGCCGAAGCGGGGGGACGCCATGAGGGCAATTCTGCGTGGGTGGCCGCCCGCTCAGTCCACCGGGTCGCCGGCGTCGCCGGCCACCCGCCGCAGCACCCGCAGCGACCCGAGCGCGTCGACCTCCTCGAACCCCGAGGCCAGCGCGCGCCGGTAGACCCGGTACGGCGCCTGGCCGCCGTCGGCCGGGTCGGGGAACACGTCGTGGACCGCCATCAGTGCGCCTCGGGCGACCCAGCGACCGAAGCCCGTGTAGTCGTTGCCGGCGTGCTCGTCGGTATGGCCGCCGTCGACGAACAGCAGCGACAACGGGGTGCGCCAGTGCGCGCTGATCACGGTGGAGCGCCCGACGACCGCGACGACCTGCTCCTCGAGGCCGGCGTCGGCGAGCGTGCGCCGGAAGGTCGGCAACGTGTCGAGGCGGCCGAACACGGGGTCGGCCAGGTCGGGGTCGTGGTACTCCCAGCCGACCTGGTTCTCCTCGGAGCCGCGGAAGTGGTCGACGCTGAACACGGTGCCGCCGACGGCCAGCGCGGCGGCGCCGAGGTAGACGGCGGACTTGCCGCAGTAGGCGCCGACCTCGAGCACCGGGCCGTGCGGCAGCCGCTCGACCGCCAGCCGGTGCAGCAGCTCGCCCTCGTCGTCGGGCATGAAGCCCTTGGCCGCGCGGGCCTTGGCGAGCAGGTCGGCCGGCATGGTGACCGCGGTCATCGGGCCGCCACCCCCTCGACCGGCTCCGCGACGGGCTCCTGGGCGGCGGCCGCACGCGTGGCGGCGTCGTACGTCCAGCGGAGGAAGCGGTCGACGCCACGGACGACCGCCGCGCTGCGGATCGAGGGGAACACGTCGAAGGCGTGCTGGGTCCCGGGCAGCTCGGCGTAGGCGACCGGCTGGCGCGACACCGCGCGGAGCGCGCGCACGAAGTGCCGGGCCTGCTCGACCTCGACGAGGGAGTCCCGGGCGCCGTGGATGACGAGCATCGGGGGCGCATCGGCGTTCACACGGGCCAGGGGAGAGGCCTCCTCGAACGGCGTGAGGCAGTCGCTGGGGTCGGCGAACATCACTCGTCCGGCCAGGAACTTGTCCCGCAGGTCGGCCGAGCGCCGGGTGCCGATCGCGCCGGCGAAGTCGTAGACGCCGTAGAACGGGACGGCCGCCTGGACGGTCGTGTCGGCGTCCTCGAAGCCGGGCTGGTACGTCGGGTCGTTCGGCGTGAGCGCGGCGAGCGCCGTGAGGTGGCCGCCGGCCGACCCGCCGGTGATCGTGACGTAGCCGGGGTCGCCGCCGTACTCCGCGGCGTGCTCCTTGACCCAGGCGAGGGCGCGCTTGACGTCGACGATGTGGGCCGGGAACGGGTCGCGCGGGCTGAGCCGGTAGTTGATCGCGAAGCACACCCAGCCGCGCGCCGCCATGTGCCGCATCAGCGGGACGCCCTGCTCGTCCTTGCTGCCGACCGACCAGGCGCCGCCGTGCACCTGCACGAGCACCGGCGCGTCGCGCACGTCGGTGCCCCGGCGCCGGTAGACGTCGAGCAGGCCGCGCTTGCCGTGCCGCGGCTCGTAGGGCACGTCCTTGACGACCTCGACCTCGTCGTCCCGCTGCCGGAACGGCCAGACGAGCTGGGAGAGCGGGGTGGACAGGTCCAGGTCGGTGTACGTCGCGCGCAGCCGGTCGAGGTAGTCGTCGCCGAGGGTCTCGCGCAGCGCGGCGTCGACGTGACGGTGCGCCTGCGCCGACTCCGCGACGAGCGCGCCGAGGCCGGCCGCGCTGCCCGCGGCGAGGGCCAGACCGGCCCGGCTGCGGCGGGACGGTCGGCGGGCGAGCTCGACGGCGGCGTCGGCGGCGGTGAGCGCGAGCAGGTGCGGGGCGAGCTCGCTGGTGAGCCAGCCGGCCGCGAACGACGGCACCTGGGCCCGGAAGCCGGGGAACGGCCGCACCGCGTTGGCGGTGAGCGCCGCGGTCAGGACCTGGCGGAGCAGGAAGAGGCGGGACACGCTGCCACCCTAGACACTCAACTGGAACGTGTTGCAGTGAGGGTGACGCGGCTCACGTCCCGGTGTCGCCCTCCCAGGTCGCGAGCCGGCCGCTGCGGTGGACGGCCCGGATCCGCTGCTCGGCGGCGTTGCGCTGCTCGGGGTCGGTGAACACGAGCAGCACGTCGTCGGTCTGCATCTGGGTGGACGCGGTGAGCGCGCTGGTGGCGCCGTTACGGGAGAGCAGCCCGAGGGTCGAGCCGGACGGCAGCCGCAGCTCGCCGACGAAGACGCCGTGCAGCCTGCTGCCCGGCGCCACCCGGATCTGCAGGAGGTCGGCGCCGAGCCGGTACAGCGAGCCCGTCCCGACCGAGAGGTCCAGCGGGGTCGCTGTGGCGTACCGCCGCGTCGGCGGGAACAGCGCCCGCGGCAGCAGCCGGGCGACCGGGCCGGACTGGGCGACGGCCAGCGGGCCGATCACGCCGAGCACCAGGACGTATCCGGCGGCCAGTGACGCGACCCGCTGGTCGAGCCCGGCCCCGAGGGCGAGGCTGGCCAGCACGAGGGAGAACTCGCCGCGGGTGAGGACGGTGAGGCCGATGTTGGCGCCCGCCGTACGCCCGAAGCCGTGGATGCGCGCGGCGACCACGCCCGCGCTGACGCAGAGAACGATGGTCATGGCCACGGCGAACGCCACCGCACCGGCGACGTCGAGCAGGGCGCGCGGGTCGATGCTGAGCCCGAAGTGGAAGAAGAAGATCGCACCGAAAGCGTCACGCAGCGGGTGGGTGAGGTCGCGCAGGCGCTGGGACTTCTTCGTGGAGCCGAGGATGAGGCCGACCATGAACGCGCCGATGGCGTCGGAGACCCCGAGCGTCTCGGCGATGCCGGCGGTGATGATCGCGAGGCCGACGAACACAACCACGACGATCTCCTCGTCCTGGGTGTCGATCACCTTGCCGACCCAGCGCGCACCGTGCCGCGCGACCAGCGCCAGGCCGAAGAGGAACGTGAACGCCGTCGCGATGCCGGTCACCGCCTCGACGGGCCCGTCCGCGCCGCCGAGCACCGGCTGCAGCAGCGCGAGGTAGAAGGCCAGGAACAGGTCCTCCATCACGGTGATGCCGAGGATCACCCGGGTCTCGGGGTTGCCGAGGCGGCCGGTCTCGACGAGCAGCTTGGTGACGATTGCGGACGACGAGATGCCGACGACCGCGGCGACCACGAGCGCCTCCGCCACGCCCCAGCCGAGCGCGAAGCCGAGCGCCAGGCCGCCCCCGACGTTCAGGGCCAGGTACACCCCGGCCGCGGACAGCAGCCGCCGGCCACCCGAGGTCAGGTCCTCGAGGGAGAACTCCAGGCCGAGGTAGAAGAGCAGGAACACCAGCCCGAGCCGGGCCACGAGAGCGAGGTCGTCGGGGTCGGCGACGATGTCCAGCCCCGGGGTGTCCGGGCCGAGCAGCACGCCGGCGATCATGAACAGCGGGATCGTGGGGAGCCCGACGGGCACGCCGACGCGCGCGAGCAGGCCGCACACGAGGAACGCCGCTCCGAGGGCGATCAGGCTCTCCGCGGCGTGCACGGTCGGCACCTCCTGCGGGGGTGTCGTTCGGCGTGGGGTGGTCGAGGTTGGCGCGACGGCCCACGCCGCACTTTGGGTCGCCCGAAGTCCGCCACCTGTCCCGTGAGTGCGATGCACTCGTGGCGCCCGGTCGTCAGTCCGGAGGGCTCCGGCGTGGGCCCGTCGCTCGTCCAGTGTTGCGGGACCAGGGGGGCCGGAGAATGGGTGGCAGCACCCATCTTCGCGTCGTCGGCCCCGGTCCCGCGTGCGCCCGTGCGCAGGTGTGGGCGAGGGTGGACCCGTGGAAGCCCGGAACATGCCGCTGTACTGGCGGGTCTGCCTGACCAACGCGCTGGTCTTCCTGCTGGGCACGGTCGCGCTCGCCGTGTCGCCCGCCACCGTGTCGGTGCACCTGCTCGTGTCCGAGGCGGTGATCCTCGGGATCGGGGCGCTGCTGATCGTCGTGCTCAACGCCGTCCTGCTGCGCGGCACCCTCGTCCCGCTCGACCGGCTGGTCGGCGCGATGGAGTCCGTGGACCACCCGGGGGAGCGGCCGGTGCTGCCGACCTCCGGTCCGAGCACGGTACGGCGTCTGGTGGCGAGCTTCGAGGCGATGCTGGGCCGTCTCGACCACGAGCGCAGCCGGTCCGCGGCCCAGGCGCTGGCCGCGCAGGAGGCGGAGCGGCACCGGATCGCGCAGGAGCTGCACGACGAGGTCGGGCAGAGCCTGACGGTGGTGCTGCTCCAGCTCAAGCACCTGCGCGACGGGCTCCCGGACTCCGACGCCGCGGCGGTCGTCGCGGTGGACGGTGTCCGCGAGTCCGCCCGGGCCGCGCTCGACGAGGTGCGCGAGGTCGCCCGCCGGCTGCGGCCCGGGGTGCTCGAGGACCTCGGGCTGCTCAGCGCGCTGGCCGCGCTCGCGACGGACTACTCGCAGCGCACCGGGGTGCACGTCAGCCGCACGTTCGCCCCCGGCCTGCCGGACGCGACGGCGGAGGTCGAGCTGGTGGTCTACCGGGTCGCCCAGGAGGCGCTCACCAACGTCGCCCGGCACGCCCGCGCGAGCGCGGTCGACCTGTCGCTCACCGTGCAAGGCGGTGACCTGGTGCTGACCGTGGCCGACGACGGCGCGGGCGTGCGCGGCGCCTCGGAGGGCACGGGCGTCGCCGGCATGCGGGAACGGGCCGGCATGGTCGGCGGCCGGCTCGCCTTCGACCGTCGCGACGGCGGCGGCACCGAGGTGCGGCTCGTCGTACCGACGGAAGGCCACCGTGCCTGATCCCGTGCGGATCCTGCTCGCCGACGACCACGCGCTCGTGCGCCAGGGCGTCCGGATGATCCTCGACGCCCAGCCGGACCTGCGCGTCGTGGCCGAGGCCGGTGACGGTGCCGAGGCCGTCGAGCTGGTGCGGACAGAGGAGGTCGACCTGGCCGTGCTCGACGTGGCGATGCCACGGATGACCGGGCTGCAGGCGGCACGCGAGATCGCCCGACGCCGCGAGAACCTGCCGATCCTGATGCTGTCGATGCACGACAACGAGCAGTACTTCTTCGAGTCGCTCAAGGCCGGCGCCTCCGGCTACGTGCTCAAGTCCGTCGCCGACCAGGACCTCGTCGCGGCCGTGCGGGCGGCGATGCGCGGGGAGCCGTTCGTCTACCCGGGCGTGATGAGCACGCTGGTGCGCTCGTACCTCGACCGGCTCAAGCGCGGCGAACGGATGCCGGAGACCGTGCTGACCAGCCGCGAGGACGAGGTGCTCAAGCTGATCGCCGAGGGCCAGTCCACGCGTGAGATCGCGCAGGCGCTCACGATCAGCCCCAAGACCGTGGAGCGGCACCGCGCGAACATCCTGGCCAAGCTCGGGATGCGGGACCGCACGCAGCTGACCCGCTACGCGATCCGCGCCGGTCTGGTCGAGCCGTAGCCCCGATTAATTCGGTCGCGCTCGTGCGACCACCGGAGCACCCTGGTCGCATGCAGATCGAGCAGCTCCGGGCCGACGACATCGCCGCCGTCGAGGAGGCCGTCGCCCTCCAGCGCGCCGTGCAGGAGGCCGACTCGCCGTGGACGCACCCGACCACCACGACGACCTTCACCGGCATGCTGCGGCACGGCTGGGACGGCGAGGCGCCCCGGGGCTACCTCGCGCGTGGCGACGCCGGCACGATGGTCGCGGTCGCGCTCTACTGGACCAGCGAGTGGGACAACCAGGACTTCGCCTGGCTCGACCTCGCGGTGCACCCCGACCACCGCCGGCAGGGCATCGGCAGCACGCTGTTCCGGGCGCTGTGCGACGTCGCCCGCGAGGAGGGCCGCACCAAGGTCGGCACCGACGGCTGGGAGAGCGACGCGGCCCGCGGCTTCGCCGACGCGATGGGGTTGACCCTCGGCTCCCAGGCCATCAACCGGCGCCAGTACCTCGCCCGGACCGACCGCGTCCTCGTCGCCAAGCTGTACGACGAGGCGTCGGACGCCGCTGCCGGGTACGAGCTGCTCCGCGTGGTCGGTGCCGTGCCCGACGAGCTGATCGACGCCGTGGTCGTGATGACCGCGGCCATCAACGACGCCCCGACCGACGACCTCGAGATCGAGGACGAGGTGTTCACCGCCGAGCGGGTGCGCGGCTACGAGCGCGCCGTCGCCGCCAAGAAGCAGCGGGCGTACCACCTGATCGCGCGGCACCGGGAGACCGGCGAGCTGGCCGGGCACACGATCGTGGCGGTCGAGGCCGAGCGGCCGACGATCGGCCACCAGCACGACACCAGCGTCGTCCGCGCGCACCGCGGCCACCGCCTCGGTCTGCTGCTCAAGACCGCGATGATCCAGTGGCTGGCCGACGAGGAGCCGCAGCTGGAGTCGATCGACACCTGGAACACCGAGTCCAACGACCACATGATCGGCGTCAACGAGCAGCTCGGCTACACGGTCCTCGGGCGCGGCCTGGAGTATCAGCGCCGGCTCTGACCTTCACCTTGCGGCGACGGCGTGTGAATACTGGGAGTCGTGCTCGGCCGGCGACGGAAGGACGGGGAGGGGCGGGGTCTCCGCGCCCTCTGGCTCGAGCTCGGCATCCCGCTGGGGGTGCTGCTGGCTGCCGTCGTCGCGGACTCACTGCTGCCGCGCGACATCATCATCACGGCTGTCTTCGCCATCGCGCCGTTCGTGGCCAGCGCGCTGACCAGTCCGGCGCGCACGGCGGCGATCGGGGCGCTCTCGGTGGTGGCCGTGGGTGTCTCGGCCCTGTGGAACCACGACGTCGGGACGGCGGAGTGGTGGATCCGACTGCTCGGCGGCGTCCTGTTCGCCGTGATCGCGGTCTTGGTGGCACGCATGCGGGTCCGGCGGGAGCAGGCCCTGCAGCACATGACGGTCGTCGCGGAGACCGCCCAGAGGGCACTGTTGCGGGGGGTTCCGGCGCGGGTCGGCTCCGTCGGCCTGGCCGCGCGGTACGTCTCGGCCACGGAGGCTGCCCTGGTGGGCGGTGACCTCTACGAGGTCGCGGACACGCCGTACGGCGTGCGGGTCGTGATCGGCGACGTCCGGGGGAAGGGTCTCGACGCGGTGCACCTGGCCTCCACCGTCCTGGCGGCGTTCCGGAGGGCGGCGTTCGTCAACCGGGTCCTCGCCGGCGTGACGAGGGACCTGGACGACGCGGTGAGCGCGGTCTGCGGCGACGAGGACTTCGTGACGGCGCTGGTCGCGGAGTTCCGTCACGACGGGACCGGGGCCGTCGTGAACTGCGGCCATCTCCCGCCGCTGCTGCTGAGGTCGGGGCGGCGACCCAGCCGCCTGGACGGCGCCGAGCCCACCCCGCCGCTGGGTCTGGGCGGCCGACCCGCGGAGGAGCCGTTCGACTGGCCGGGGGGCAGCCGGATCCTGCTCTACACCGACGGGCTCGTGGAGGCGCGGAACCGCCAGGGCGCCTTCTTCCCGCTCGACGACCACGTCGCGGAGCTCTGCACGGGGACCGTCGACGAGGCGCTGGACCGCCTGCTCGGGCTCCTCCGTGCCTTCTCCGCGGGGCAGGGCGACGACCTGGCGCTCGTGCTGGCCGAGCGGAGCCGGCCCGTGCCTGGTGCGGAGGACCAGTGAGAGGGTTGGTCCCGTGCGGACCAGCGTGCTTCCGGTCGTCCTCGCCGGCGTCGTGGGGTTCTCGACCGTCGGCCTCTACCTCGTGGCGTGGGACCTCTTCGTCACGCAGTCGTCGTGCCAGGGCTTCGAGTACGACAGCTGCACCGGCGCGCCGCTGGCGATGACGCTGGTCGGCATCCCGCTGGTGTACGTCGTCGGGGCGGTCGGGCTGCGGGCGACGGGTGCGCGCCACGCCGGGCTCGCGCCGCTCGCGCTGGGCATCGCGCTGTTCGTCACGGCCCGGATCGTGGTGCCCTACGACACCTCGCTCTGGCTCTGGCCGACGATCACCGGCGTGCTGTCGGCGGCGTGGCGGTGGCGGTTCAGTCCCGAGCCGTCAGCACCAGCGGGCCGTCGGGCGTGACCGCGACGGTGTGCTCGGAGTGCGCGCCGCGCGACCCGTCGACGCTGCGCAGCGTCCAGCCGTCGCGGTCGGTGTAGATCTGGTCCGTGGAGTGCAGGAACCACGGCTCGATGGCGATCACCAGGCCGGGCTTCAGCGGCAGGCCGCGGCCGGGCCGGCCGTCGTTGGAGACGTGCGGGTCGCCGTGCATCGTCCGCCCGACCCCGTGGCCGCCGAACTCGGTGTTGATCGACAGCCCGGCGCCGTGGGCGACGGCCGCGATCGCGGCGGAGATGTCGCCGATCCGGTTGCCGACCGTCGCGGCCTCGATGCCCGCGGCGAGCGCCCGCTCGGAGACGTCGATCAGCCGGAGGTCCTCCTCGCGCGGCGTCCCGACGACCACGCTGACGGCCGAGTCGGACACCCAGCCGTCCACGGAGGCGGCGAAGTCGAGGCTGAGCAGGTCGCCGTCCTCGAGCACGTAGTCGAACGGCAGCCCGTGCAGCACGGCGTCGTTGACCGAGGTGCACAGCACCTTGCCGAACGGCATCGCGCCGAACGACGGGTGGTAGTCGATGTAGCAGGACTCCGCGCCGCGCTCCTTGACCATCCGGTGCGCCAGGGCGTCGAGGTCGAGCAGGTTCACGCCGACGTCGGCCGCCGCGGACACGGCGGTCAGCACCTCCGCCACGAACTGCCCGGCGGGGCGCATCTGCTCGATCTCGGTCGGCGTCCTCAGCTCGATCACGGGTCGAGCCTACGGACACCGTCAGCCGGTGACGCAGACGGTCTCGCGCTCGACCTGGATCTTCTCGCCGTCGCTCGACACGTCGGTCACGACCCGCACGGACGTGCCGGCGCAGCCCTCGGTGCCGAGGTCGACCGGTTGCTCCTCGGCCGCCTGCCCGGATCGGCCGCGGGGGCCGCGTTCGCCGTCGACCCCGTCCACGCCGTCGGAGCCGTCGGCCCCGGGTGGGCCTTCCTCGCCGGGCAGGCCCTGGAGACCGGTCGGGCCCTGCGGGCCGACCAGCTCGTCGTTCAGGACGGCGATGCCCCCGAGGGCACCCAGGAAGCCGCAGACGACCGCGATCAACGCGGTGAGCAGCAGGTTGTCTCGGGTGCGCACGGGCTCACGCTAGGCGGTCGACAGGTCACGAATGCGTGAGACGCGCGGGCCCGGTGTTGCCGGGCGTGCGGGGCGCTTGGTCTGATGAAGCCCGCTCGAGGCTTCCGTCGAGACGTGGCGGATGTGACACTTGATGCTCATGTGAAGGATGTGGCGGTGCCTCGGGGGTGCCGTCCGAGGGACAGGGAGACGGGGAATGGCCCGCAGGGTGCGTTTCAGCACGAGAGTGGTCAGGTCGGTCGGGACGCGGCGCGCGCTGGTGGGGGCGGTCGTCGCCACGCTCGCGGTGGGGGTGCTCGTGCAGCGCGGGCCCGACGCCGGGTCGCCCGGCGCCACGTCCGCCGTACAGCCGGCGGCGCGGAAGGTCGGCAGCTACACACCGGTCACCGGCGCGATCTTCAACCGGCCGATCGGGTCGCGGTGGCAGCAGTACGCGATCTTCCGGCACGTGAACCGCACGATCGACTCGACGCCGTCCGGCGCGACGATCCGGATGGCGGTCTACTCCTTCTCGCACGCCGCCACGGCGGACCGGCTGGTCAAGGCCTACAAGCGCGGCGTGAAGGTGCAGGCCATCTTCAACGACCACAAGAGCTACGGCCCGGAGCGGCGGCTGGTGCGGGTGCTCGGCAGCAAGACCTCGAAGGGCTCGTTCGCGAAGTTCTGCTCCGACTCGTGCCGCGGCTACAAGGGCAACATGCACCAGAAGGTGTTCCTGTTCAGCAAGGCCGGCTCCGCGCAGAACGTCGTCATGGTCGGGTCCAACAACATGACCGCCAACAACGCCGTCAACCAGTGGAGCGACATCTACACGTCCGCCGGCGACCCGGCGCTCTACTGGACCTACGCGGGCGTCTTCGACCAGATGAAGCAGGACGTCATCCAGTCCCAGCAGTTCATCACCGCGCGGATCAACAGCTACCAGACGGACTTCTACCCGAACCCGTCGGTGGTGAGCCAGGAGACCGACCCGGTGTGGAACGACCTCTCGCAGATCTCCTGCGGCGTCCCGGCGCCCGGCTACGGCGTCTCGGTGACCGACCCTGACGGCACGGTCCGCCAGACGACCGCCGTACGCCTGTCGCACCACGCGTGGAACGGCGACCGCGGGATCTGGCTCGCCCGCAAGGTGGCCGAGCTGAAGCGGAGCGGCTGTGACGTGCGGGTCGTGTACGGCGTCGGCATCGGCGGTGCGGTGAAGGCGATCCTCGAGAACAACGCGATCCCGCTGAAGGCCAACGCCGTGCCCGGCAAGCGCACGCACCAGAAGGTGCTGACCGTCAACGGCACCTACGCCGGCAACCCGGCCTCGAAGATCGTCTGGAACGGCTCGCAGAACTGGTCCGACGGTGCGCTCAAGCGCGACGACACGACGCTGCGCGTGGACGACCCGACGGTCTACGACCAGTACAACGCCAACTTCGAGGACATGTGGGCCAACGGCTGACCTACCAGCCGCGGGCCCGCCACTCGGCCAGGTGGGGACGCTCGGCGCCCAGCGTCGAGTCGTCCCCGTGGCCGGGGTAGAACCAGGTCTCGTCGGGCAGCCGCCCGAACACCTTCGCCTCGACGTCGTCGATCAGCGAGGCGAAGTTCTCGGGCGATCCCGTCTTGCCGACCCCTCCGGGGAACAGCGAGTCGCCGGTGAACAGGTGCGGCGTGCCGTGCGGGTCGTCGTACAGCAGCGCGATCGAGCCGGGGGTGTGCCCGACGAGGTGGATCACCTCGAGCGTCGAGCGGCCGACCGTGACCGTGTCGCCGTCGGAGACCGGCCGGTCGACCTTCACCGGCAGGGCGTCGGCGTCCTCCTCCCCGGCGACCGTCTCGGCGTTGGTGGCCGCGACGACCTGGGGGAGCGCCCGGTGGTGGTCCCAGTGCTGGTGGGTGGTCACCACCGTCGACAGCCCGTCGTCGCCGATCATCCCCAGGATCCGCTCGGGCTCGTCGGCGGCGTCGATGAGGACCTGCTCGTCGGTGTGCCGGCAGCGCAGCAGGTAGACGTTGTTGGCCATCTCGCTCACCGCGAGCTTGGTGATCATGAGGTCCGTCAGCTCGCGAACCTCGCTCGGACCGCCGGGCTTGACCTTGCCGCGGTATGTCACGGTCACCTCCACCTCGGGATCGTGGGCAGCTCTCCTGTCGAGGACACTAGTCCGCTCCCGCCGCCCCGCCCGACGAGCCACCAGGCCAGGTCGCCGGCGGTGCCCTTCACCTCGGGGCCGGCGCCCGAGCCGAGCTTCCAGAGGCCGTCCACGTCGGTCGAGGACAGCACCATGGAGGGCCCGTCCAGCCCGAGCTCGGCCTGGCGGCGGCCGATCAGGCCGCGGCTGAAGTCCTCGGGCCACCCCGCCGCCGCGTAGTCGAGCAGCAGGTCCGCGTGGTGGACCTCGACCTCGGTACGGCGCATCCCGCCGACGTCGGCGACCGTGCCCTGCGCCGGGCCGCCGACGACCCTGGAGAAGGGCACGTCGAGCGGCCCGCCGTACGACGCCGCCGCCTGCTCGAACGTCGCGGCCGACTCCTGCGCGTCCGCCACGAGCCCGCCGGCGTCGAGCTCGGCCACCGTGGTGTCGATGTCCCGGTCGCGGACCTCGGCGGTCTCGTACATCGACGCGGCCTCGCCCTCGGCCGCCTGCGCCAGCACCCGGGTCATCGCGTCCGCGTTGCGGGAGAGGTGGGCGACGACGTGCGCCCGGGTCCATCCGGGGAGGGCGGAGGGGGCGGCCAGCGCCCGGTCGTCCAGAACTGTCAGTGCCCCCAGATAGCGTGCCGTGGCGTGGACTATCTCGGCGAGCAGGGGGAAGGGAGAGGATGTGACGTCAGGTCCCATGGCCCCATCCAACACCGGCTATCATGGCGAACACTTGTTCGAACGCCGACCGGTCCGTTCCATCCACCCACGTCACCAGCAGAGGATCTTGCGTGGCTGACCAGCTGATCATCCGCGGCGCCCGGGAGCACAACCTCAAGGACGTCTCACTCGACCTCCCGCGCGACGCCCTGATCGTCTTCACCGGGCTCTCGGGCTCCGGGAAGTCGAGCCTCGCGTTCGACACGATCTTCGCCGAGGGCCAGCGCCGCTACGTCGAGTCGCTGTCGGCGTACGCCCGCCAGTTCCTCGGCCAGATGGACAAGCCCGACGTCGACTTCATCGAGGGCCTGTCGCCGGCGGTGTCGATCGACCAGAAGTCCACGTCGAAGAACCCCCGCTCGACCGTCGGCACCATCACCGAGGTCTACGACTACCTCCGCCTGCTCTACGCCCGCGCCGGCCGGCCGCACTGCCCGACCTGTGGCGCGCCGATCTCGCGGCAGACGCCGCAGCAGATCGTCGACCGGATCCTGTCGCTCGACGAGGGCGCCCGCTTCCAGGTGCTGGCCCCGGTGATCCGTGGCCGCAAGGGCGAGTACGTCGACCTCTTCCGCCAGCTGCAGACCCAGGGCTTCTCCCGCGCCCGGGTCAACGGCGAGACCTACCCCCTCACCGAGCCGCCCAAGCTCGACAAGCAGAAGAAGCACACGATCGAGGTGGTCGTCGACCGGCTCGCGGTCAAGGCGTCCTCCAAGCGACGGCTGACCGACTCGGTCGAGACCGCGCTCGGCCTCGCGAGCGGCCTGGTCGTCTTCGACTTCGTCGACCTGCCCGACAAGGACCCGGGCCGCGAGCTGCGGTTCTCCGAGAAGATGGCCTGCCCCAACGAGCATGCCATCGACACCGACGACCTGGAGCCCCGGTCGTTCTCGTTCAACAGCCCCTTCGGCGCCTGCCCGGCCTGCCACGGCCTCGGCACCCGCATGGAGGTCGACCCCGAGCTGGTCATCAGCGACCCCAGCCAGTCGCTGGGCGAGGGCGTGATCGGCCCGTGGTCGGGCGCGCACGTCTCGGAGTACTTCTCCCGCATCCTCGCCGCGCTCGGGACCGAGCTCGGCTTCGACCTGGACACGCCCTGGCAGGACCTCCCGGCCAAGGCCAAGAAGTCCATCCTCGACGGCCACCCGACCAAGGTGCACGTCCGCCACACCAACCGCTACGGCCGCGAGCGGGCCTACTACACCTCGTTCGAGGGCGTCCGGCCGTACGTCGAGCGCCGGCACCGCGAGGCCGAGTCCGACACGAGCCGCGAGCGGTTCGAGGGCTTCATGCGCGAGGTGCCCTGCCCGACGTGTCGGGGCTCGCGGCTCAAGCCGGTGTCGATGGCCGTGACCATCGGCGGCAAGAACATCGCCGAGGTCTGCGCCCTGGCGATCAACGAGACCGCCGACTTCCTGCGCGACCTCGAGCTCTCCACCCGCGAGAAGCAGATCGCCGAGCGGGTGCTCAAGGAGATCCAGGAGCGGCTCAACTTCCTCCTCGACGTCGGCCTCGACTACCTCTCGCTCGACCGGCCCTCCGGGTCGCTGTCCGGAGGTGAGGCGCAGCGCATCCGGCTCGCCACCCAGATCGGCGCCGGCCTCGTCGGCGTCCTCTACGTCCTCGACGAGCCCTCGATCGGCCTCCACCAGCGCGACAACCACCGCCTGATCGAGACGCTGGTCCGGCTCAAGGACCTCGGCAACACCCTCATCGTCGTCGAGCACGACGAGGACACCATCCGGGTCGCCGACTGGGTCGTCGACATCGGCCCCGGCGCGGGCGAGCACGGCGGCCAGGTCGTCGTGTCCGGCACGGTCGACGAGCTGCTCGGCCACCACGACTCGATGACCGGCCTCTACCTCTCCGGCCGCAAGCAGATCCCGGTCCCCGAGGTACGCCGCCCCCGCACGCCGGGACGCGACCTCGTCGTGCGCGGCGCCAAGGAGCACAACCTCCGCGACATCGACGTGACGTTCCCGCTCGGCGTGTTCACCGCCGTCACCGGCGTCTCCGGGTCCGGCAAGTCGACGCTCGTCAACGACATCCTCTACACCTCGCTGGCCAAGCAGATCTACAACGCCCGCACCGTGCCCGGCCGGCACCGTCGCATCGAGGGCCTCGACAACGTCGACAAGGTGATCCACGTCGACCAGGGCCCGATCGGCCGCACCCCGCGGTCCAACCCGGCGACGTACACCGGTGTGTTCGACCACATCCGCAAGCTCTTCGCCACCACGCCCGAGGCGAAGGTCCGCGGCTACCAGCAGGGCCGGTTCTCGTTCAACGTCAAGGGAGGCCGCTGCGAGGCGTGCTCCGGTGACGGCACGATCAAGATCGAGATGAACTTCCTGCCGGACGTCTACGTCCCGTGCGAGGTGTGCCACGGCGCCCGCTACAACCGCGAGACGCTCGAGGTGCACTACAAGGGCAAGACCATCGCCGAGGTCCTCGACATGCCGATCGAGGAGGCTGTCGACTTCTTCGCCGCCATCCCCGCGATCTCACGGCACATGCAGACCTTGTGCGACGTCGGTCTCGGCTACGTCCGGCTGGGCCAGCCCGCGCCGACGCTCTCCGGCGGCGAGGCCCAGCGGGTCAAGCTGTCGACCGAGCTGCAGAAGCGCTCGACCGGCCGCACCGTCTACGTCCTCGACGAGCCGACCACCGGCCTCCACTTCGAGGACATCCGCAAGCTCCTGATCGTGCTGGGCCGCCTCGTCGACCAGGGCAACACCGTGCTGGTGATCGAGCACAACCTCGACGTCATCAAGACGGCCGACTGGATCATCGACATGGGTCCCGAGGGCGGCAGCCGGGGCGGCATGGTCGTCGCCGAGGGCACGCCGGAGCAGATCGCGGCGTCGCCGGACAGCTTCACCGGAGAGTTCCTGGCGCCGCTGCTGGAGGGCACGTCCGCGCGCGTCGCCACGCCGCCTCGCAAGCGCACCGCGGCCGCCAAGGCGCCCGCCACGAAGAAGTCGGCGACGAAGAAGACCGCGGCCACGAAGACGACCGCGGCGACGAAGAAGACGGCCACCACGAAGAAGACGGCCACCAGGAAGACCGCGCGCAAGACGACCCGCCGCTCCTCCTGACGGGCCAACACACAGGCAGCTCTCAGGTCGGTGCCGGGCACGCGTGGTTAGGGTGAACGTTCAAGCGACCCCTCTCG
This sequence comes from Nocardioides iriomotensis, assembly GCF_004168035.1. Lineage (GTDB taxonomy): Bacteria > Actinomycetota > Actinomycetes > Propionibacteriales > Nocardioidaceae > Nocardioides_B > Nocardioides_B iriomotensis. Next base: position 17,386 of record NZ_SDPU01000023.1, read on the forward strand.
GAGGAGCCCCGGCATGACTGTCCACCACGACGCGCACGACGACGCCCCGACCGGCCCCGGCGGGGAGGCGCACGACCTCAGCCGCCGCGGCATGCTCCGTGGCACCGCGGTCGGCGCGCTCGCGCTTCCGGTGCTCGCGGCGTGCGGCAGCGACGGCGGGAGCGGCGGCGGTGACGGGAGTGGCGGCACCGACGGTGCCGCGGGTGGCAGCGGCGGCAGCGCGGGGGACACGCTCGTCCCCACGAGCGACGTGCCGGTCGACGGCGGCACCATCCTGCCCGACCAGCAGGTCGTGGTGACCCAGCCGAGCGACGGCGACTTCAAGGCGTTCACCGCGATCTGCACCCACCAGGGCTGCATCGTCGCCTCCGTCTCCGGCGGCACCATCAACTGCGACTGCCACGGCAGCAAGTTCTCGATCGAGGACGGCTCCGTCGTCAACGGGCCGGCCACCGCCCCGCTCGACGCGGTCGAGATCGCGGTCAAGGGCGACGAGGTCACCCGCGCCTGAGGCCTCGCCCACACGGGCGCCCCGGCGCCGAGGATGTGTCCCCGCCCATGCGTAGGGTTGGCACGTGGCTGACCCGTCGACCTACCGCCCCGCGACGGGCTCGATCCCGACCTCGCCGGGTGTCTACCGCTTCCGCGACGAGCACCGCCGCGTCATCTACGTCGGCAAGGCCGTCAACCTGCGGTCCCGGCTGACGTCGTACTTCCAGGACCTCTCCGCGCTGCACGCCCGCACCCAGACGATGGTGACGACGGCGGCGAGCGTCGAGTGGACGGTGGTCGGCACCGAGGTCGAGGCACTGCAGCTGGAGTACTCCTGGATCAAGGAGTACGACCCGCGGTTCAACATCAAGTACCGCGACGACAAGTCCTACCCGTGGCTCGCGGTGACGCTCAGCGACGAGTTCCCGCGCGTGATGGTGGGGCGCGGCGCGAAGCGCAAGGGCACCCGCTACTTCGGCCCCTACTCCCACGCCTGGGCGATCCGCGAGACCGTCGACCTGCTGCTGCGGGTGTTCCCGATGCGGTCGTGCTCCAACGGCGTCTTCAAGCGGTCGGGGCAGATCGGCCGGCCGTGCCTGCTCGGCTACATCGGCAAGTGCTCCGCACCGTGCGTCGGCCGGGTCAGTGCCGAGGAGCACCGCGAGATCGTCGAGGACTTCTGCGACTTCATGGCCGGCAACACGACGTCGTTCGTGAAGCGCCTCGAGAAGGAGATGTACGCCGCGTCGGCGGAGCAGGACTACGAGCGCGCTGCCCGGCTCCGCGACGACGTCGGCGCCCTCAACCGCGCGCTCGAGAAGCAGGCCGTGGTGCTCGGCGACGGCACCGACGCCGACGTCATCGCCGTGTCGGAGGACCCGCTCGAGGTCGCCGTGCAGATCTTCATCGTCCGCGGCGGCCGGGTGAAGGGTCAGCGCGGCTGGGTCGCCGACAAGGTCGACGACTCCGACACCGGCCGGCTCGTCGAGGGCTTCCTCCAGCAGCTGTACGCCGACGAGACGGGTGACGCGATCCCGCGCGAGGTGCTGGTGCCGGCCCTGCCGCCCGACCAGGAGGCGCTCGAGCACTGGCTAACCGACAAGCGCGGCGCCAAGGTGCAGATCCGGGTGCCGCAGCGCGGCGACAAGAAGGCCCTGCAGGAGACCGTGGCCCGCAACGCGCTCCAGGCGCTCGGGCTGCACAAGACCAAGCGCGCCAGCGACCTGACCACCCGCAACCGGGCGCTGGAGGAGATCCAGGCGGCGCTCGAGCTGCCCGGGGCGCCGCTGCGCATCGAGTGCTACGACATCTCCAACCTGCAGGGCACCGAGGTGGTCGGCTCGATGGTGGTGTTCGAGGACGGCCTGGCCCGCAAGTCGGAGTACCGCCGCTTCGTGGTCCGCGGCGTCGACGGCCAGAACGACGTCGCCTCCATGCACGAGGTGATCACCCGGCGGTTCCGTCGGCTGCTCGACGAGCGGGCCGATGCCCCTGACCTCGACGGGCTGTCCGAGGGCGACAGCGACGGCCCCATGCTGGTCGACCCCGACACCGGGCGACCGCGCAAGTTCGCCTACGCCCCGGGACTCGTGGTGGTCGACGGTGGCCCGCCCCAGGTCGCGGCCGCGCAGCGGGCGCTCGACGAGCTCGGCATCGACGACGTCCCGGTGTGCGGGCTCGCCAAGCGGCTCGAGGAGGTGTGGCTGCCCGGGCAGGAGGACCCGGTCATCCTGCCGCGCACGAGCGAGGGCCTGTACCTCCTGCAGCGCATCCGCGACGAGGCGCACCGCTTCGCGATCACCCACCACCGCTCACGCCGGTCCAAGAGCATGGTCGAGAGCCTGCTCGACGACGTGCCGGGCCTGGGCGAGGTGCGTCGCAAGAGCCTGCTCAAGCAGTTCGGCTCTCTGAAGAAGCTGCGGGCTGCCACAGTGGACGAGATCGCCGTCGTCCCGGGCATCGGCCCGCGCACGGCCGAGGCGATCGTGGCCGCGCTCGCCGACCAGGCGGGCCGGTCCGGCAAGACCGTCAGCGTCAACACCGCCACCGGCGAGATCGAGGAGTCCTGACCATGGGTGCGTCCCCGTCGCAGACCCCGCCCTCCGGGCCGCCGCCGGAGGAGCGAGGCGAGCTGGTCGTCGTCACCGGCATGACCGGTGCCGGCCGCAGCACGGCCGCCAAGGAGCTCGAGGACCTCGGCTACTTCGTGGTCGACAACCTGCCGCCGCAGCTCGTGCGTGACGTCGTCGAGCTCGTCGACGCCTCCCGCGGGGTGCAGCAGCCCATCGCGGTCGTCGTCGACGTGCGCTCCGGGTCGTTCTTCGGCGGCCTCCAGGAGGTGCTGGCCACCGGGCAGACGGGGCGTCGTACCACGCTGCTGTACCTCGACTGCTCCGACGACATCCTGGTCCGCCGCCAGGAGGCCGCGCGCCGGCCGCACCCGCTGCAGGAGGGCGGCCGCCTGCTCGACGGCCTCGCCCGGGAGCGTGACGTGCTCGCGGACCTGCGCGCCGACGCCGACCTGGTCATCGACACCACCGCGCTCAACGTGCACCAGCTCACCGACAAGGTCGCCGAGGCGTTCGGCACCGAGCAGACCACCTCGATGAAGGTCACGGTCGTGAGCTTCGGCTTCAAGTACGGCATCCCCGCCGACGCCGACCTCGTCGCCGACATGCGCTTCCTGCCCAACCCGCACTGGGTGGAGGAGCTGCGGCCGCTGACCGGCCGCGACAGCTCGGTGGCCGACTACGTCAAGAAGCAGCCCGATGCCGAGGAGTTCCTCACCGAGTACGTCGCGCTCGTCCGGACCCTGATGGCCGGCTACCTGCGCGAGGGCAAGCGGTTCATGACCATCGCCATCGGCTGCACCGGCGGCAAGCACCGCAGCGTCGCGATGACCGAGGAGATCGCCGCACGGCTGCGCGGCTACGGCATCGACGCGCGCGGGGTCCACCGGGACCTCGGGCGGGAGTGAGATGACGGCCGCCCCCTCGCCGGAGCCTGTTCGGCCCGACCGGCTCGACGTGCGCGCCGTCGCCCTCGGCGGCGGTCACGGCCTGGCCGCCTCGCTGTCCGCGCTGCGCCACGTGGTGCGCGACCTGACCGCCGTCGTCACCGTGGCCGACAACGGCGGCTCGTCGGGCAGGCTACGGCACGAGTTCGGGGCGCTGCCCCCCGGCGACCTGCGGATGGCGCTCGCGGCCCTCTGCGGCGACGACGAGTGGGGCCAGACCTGGGCGCGCGTGCTGCAGCACCGCTTCCGCAGCGAGGGGGAGATGCACGACCACGCGGTCGGCAACCTCCTGATCGTGGCGCTGTGGGAGCTGCTCGGCGGCCACGTGCAGGGCCTCGACTGGGTCGGGCGTCTCCTCGGCGCCCAGGGCCGGGTGCTGCCGATGGCGATCACCCCGATCGACATCGCCGCCGACGTCGAGGGTCTCGACCCCGCCGACCCGACCGCCACGGTGCGGGTGCGCGGCCAGGTCGAGGTGGCGTCGACCGACGGCCGGGTCGACGCGGTCGTGCTCGAGCCGCACGACCCGCCGGCCTGCCCCGAGGCGCTCGCGGCGATCGCGGTGGCCGACTGGGTCGTCCTCGGCCCGGGCTCGTGGTTCACCAGCGTGATCCCGCACCTGCTGGTGCCCGACCTGCGCACGGCGCTCACCTCGACCCGGGCCCGCGTGGCGGTGACGCTGAACCTCGAGCCGCAGACGGGGGAGACCGACGGCTTCACCCCCGAGCAGCACCTCGAGGTGCTGTCCGCGCACGCCCCCGACCTGCGGGTCGACGTCGTGCTCGCCGACCGCCGTTCGGTGGACGACGAGGCCGGGCTGCGCCACGCAGCGAAGGCGCTCGGCGCCGAGCTCGTGGTCGCCGACGTGGCCGCCGGGGACGGCACTCCCCGGCACGATCCAGACAAGTTGGCGGATGCGTATGCACAGGTGATGAAGCAGGCTTAGGGTGCAGTCTTGGCCGGGTCGCGAGGGCGGTCGTGACGTCAACAGCACGGTTCGGGGAAAGAAGGAACGACGTGGCAGGATCGGACGCATGGCGATGACGGCACAGGTCAAGGCAGAGCTGGCCAGCACCCAAGTCACCAAGTCGTGCTGTCGCAAGTCCGAGGTCTCGTCGATGCTCCGCTTCGCCGGCGGGCTGCACATCGTCAGCGGCCGCATCGTCGTCGAGGCCGAGCTCGACACCGGCGCCGCCGCCCGGCGCCTCCGCAAGGACATCGCCGAGATCTACGGCCACTCCTCGGACGTCGTCATGGTGTCCGGCAACGGCATCCGCAAGGGCAGCCGCTACGTCGTCCGCGTCGTCAAGGACGGTGAGGCGCTCGCGCGCCAGACCGGTCTCCTCGACACCCGCGGCCGTCCGGTCCGCGGCCTCCCGCCGCAGGTCGTGTCCGGCGCCGGCTGTGACGCCGTCGCCGCGTGGCGAGGTGCCTTCCTCGCCCACGGCTCGCTGACGGAGCCCGGCCGCTCGTCGGCCCTCGAGGTCACCTGCCCGGGGCCCGAGGCCGCCCTCGCGCTCGTCGGCGCGGCCCGCCGGCTCGGGATCTCCGCCAAGGCCCGCGAGGTCCGCGGCGTCGACCGCGTGGTCATCCGCGACGGCGACGCCATCGGTGCGCTGCTCACCCGCCTCGGCGCCCACGAGTCGCTGATGGCCTGGGAGGAGCGCCGGATGCGCCGCGAGGTGCGTGCGACCGCCAACCGGCTCGCCAACTTCGACGACGCCAACCTCCGCCGCTCCGCCCGCGCGGCCGTCGCTGCCGGCGCCCGCGTCGAGCGCGCGCTCGAGATCCTCGGCGACGACGTGCCCGACCACCTCAAGCTCGCCGGCGACCTCCGCCTCGAGCACAAGCAGGCGTCCCTCGAGGAGCTCGGCCAGCTGCACGAGCCGGCCCTCACCAAGGACGCCATCGCCGGCCGGATCCGTCGGCTCCTCGCGATGGCCGACAAGAAGGCGCAGGAGACCGGTGTCCCCGACACGGAGTCGAGCCTGACCCCGGAGATGCTCGCCGAGCAGCAGTAGCCGCAGGCTCCCCACGGCCCCCGTTTCGTTACCCGCACGTACCTCGGACCGAGGGTGCGGGCACCCCGCGCGCTGGGGGTAGGGTCGGCCGTGACGTGACGCAGCCCCGAACTAGCCAACAGGAGTCCTCGTGACCGTTCGCGTGGGTATCAACGGATTCGGCCGGATCGGCCGCAACTTCTTCCGGGCCGTCCAGGCCTCCGGAGCCGACATCGAGATCGTCGCCGCCAACGACCTTGGCGACCTCAAGACGATGGCCCACCTGCTGAAGTACGACTCGATCCTCGGTCGCTTCCCGACCGACGTCTCGGTCGTCGACGGCGGCATCCGGTACGGCGACAAGACCCTCCAGATCCTCGCCGAGCGCGAGCCGGGCAACCTGCCCTGGAAGGACCTGAACGTCGACGTGGTCGTCGAGTCCACCGGGTTCTTCACCGACGCGACCAAGGCGAAGGCGCACGTCGACGGCGGCGCCAAGAAGGTCATCATCTCCGCGCCGGCCTCCAACGAGGACATCACGATCGTGATGGGCGTGAACCACCAGGACTACGACGCCGAGAAGCACACGATCATCTCCAACGCGTCGTGCACCACCAACTGCCTCGCGCCGATGGCGAAGGCCCTTCACGACGAGTTCGGCATCGTCAAGGGCCTCATGACGACCATCCACGCCTACACGCAGGACCAGAACCTCCAGGACGCGCCGCACAAGGACCTGCGCCGGGCCCGGGCCGCCGCGCTGAACATCGTGCCGACGTCGACCGGCGCCGCGAAGGCGATCGGGCTGGTCATGCCCGAGCTCAAGGGCAAGCTCGACGGCTACGCCCTCCGCGTCCCGATCCCGACCGGCTCCGCCACCGACCTCTCCTTCGAGGCCGGCCGCGAGACCACCGTCGACGAGGTCAACGCCGCGGTGAAGGCCGCCGCCGAGGGCCCGCTCAAGGGCTTCCTCAAGTACACCGAGGACCCGATCGTGTCCGCCGACATCGTCACCGACCCGTCGTCCTGCATCTTCGACGCCGGCCTGACCAAGGTGATCGGCAACCAGGTCAAGGTCGTCGGCTGGTACGACAACGAGTGGGGCTACTCCAACCGCCTCGCCGACCTGATCACCCACGTCGGCGCCGGCCTCTGAGGGACGCCCGCTCCATGAAGCAGATCGACGACCTCGGCGACCTGCGCGGCAAGCGCGTCCTCGTCCGGTCCGACCTGAACGTCCCGCTCGACGGCTCCACGATCACCGACGACGGACGGATCCGGGCCTCCGTGCCGACGATCCAGAAGCTCGTCGACGCCGGAGCCCGGGTCGTGGTGACCGCGCACCTCGGCCGGCCGAAGGGCGAGCCCGACGACAAGTACACCCTCGCCCCGGTCGCGAAGCGCCTCGGCGAGCTCCTCGGCCAGGACGTCGCGTTCGCGACCGACACGGTGGGGGAGTCCGCCTCCACCACCGTGGCGGGCCTCGCCGACGGCCAGGTCGCGCTGCTCGAGAACGTCCGGTTCAACGCCGGCGAGACGAGCAAGGACGACGCGGAGCGCGGGGCGTTCGCCGACCGACTCGCCGGGCTGGCCGACGTGTTCGTCAGCGACGGCTTCGGTGTCGTGCACCGCAAGCAGGCGTCGGTGTACGACGTCGCGGAGCGGCTGCCCTCCGCGATGGGCGGTCTGGTCGCGGCCGAGATCGACGTGCTGCGTCGGCTCACCGAGGAGCCCGAGCGGCCCTACGCCGTCGTGCTCGGCGGTTCCAAGGTGTCCGACAAGCTCGGCGTCATCGACAACCTGCTCGGCAAGGCCGACCGGCTGCTGATCGGCGGCGGCATGGTGTTCACCTTCCTCAAGGCCCAGGGTCACGAGGTCGGCACCAGCCTGCTCGAGGCCGACCAGCTCGACACCTGCCGCGACTACATCCGGCGCGCCGAGGAGGCCGGCGTCGACCTGGTCCTGCCGACCGACATCGTCGTCGCGCCGGAGTTCAGGGCCGACTCGCCGCCCACCGTCGTACCCGCCGACGCCATGCCGGCCGACCAGATGGGCCTCGACATCGGCCCCGAGTCCGGCAAGGCCTTCGCCGCGGCGCTCGCCGACGCCAAGACCGTCTTCTGGAACGGCCCGATGGGCGTCTTCGAGTTCGACGCGTTCTCGGGCGGCACCCGCGCGGTGGCGCAGGCGCTGGTCGACGGCGACGGCCTGACCGTCGTCGGCGGTGGCGACTCCGCGGCCGCGGTCCGCCAGCTCGGCTTCGACGAGGGCGCCTTCGGCCACATCTCGACCGGCGGCGGCGCCAGCCTGGAGTACCTCGAGGGCAAGCCGCTCCCGGGCATCGACGTCCTGTCCTGACGCACCTCTCGGGTGGTCGAGCCTGTCGAGACCACACCGTCGACACGAAGGAATCTCATGGCCAAGCACGCGCGCATCCCGCTCATGGCGGGCAACTGGAAGAGCAACCTCAACCACCAGGAGGCGGTCGTCCTGGTGCAGAAGCTCGCCTGGACGCTGTCGGACAAGAAGCACGACTACGGCAAGGTCGAGGTCGTCGTGGTGCCGCCGTTCACCGACCTGCGCAGCGTGCAGACGCTGGTCGACGGCGACCGGCTGGAGATCAAGTACGGCGCGCAGGACGTCTCCACCCACGACGGTGGCGCCTACACCGGTGAGATCTCCGCCGCGATGCTGGCGAAGCTCGGCTGCTCCTACGTCGTCGTCGGTCACTCCGAGCGCCGCGAGTACCACGCCGAGGCCGACGAGGTCGTCAACGAGAAGGCGAAGAAGGCCATCGCCGGCGAGATGACCCCGATCGTCTGCGTGGGCGAGGGTCTCGACGTCCGCAAGGAGGGCCGCCACGTCGAGCACACGCTCGCGCAGGTCGACGGCTCGCTGGCCGGGATCGGCGCCGAGCAGGTCGGTGACCTGGTCATCGCCTACGAGCCGGTCTGGGCGATCGGCACCGGCGAGGTGGCCACGCCCGACGACGCGCAGGAGGTGTGCGCCGCGATCCGCGGCCGCATCGAGGAGGTGCACGGCGAGGAGGTCGCCGCCAAGGTGCGCATCCTGTACGGCGGGTCGGTGAAGGCCGCCAACGTCGCCGGGATCATGGAGAAGGCCGACGTCGACGGCTGCCTGGTCGGCGGCGCGTCGCTGCAGGCCGACGAGTTCGGCGGGATCTGCCGGTTCTACGACATGCCGGTCATCTGACCGCCCGTCCCACCGTCGTACGACTCCCCGCACCCGTGAGTTAGGCTTTCCCACCGTGGTCATCACCTTCACCGTTCTGCTGATCCTCTCCAGCCTGCTGCTGATCCTGCTCGTGCTGCTGCACAAGGGCCGGGGCGGCGGGCTCTCCGACATGTTCGGTGGAGGCGTCTCGAGCGGCCTCGGCGGCTCCTCGGTGGCGGAGCGCAACCTCGACCGGATCACGGTCGGGACGGCGCTGATCTGGACCGCCTGCATCATCGCCCTCGGCCTCCTGCTGAAGGCCGGCAGCTAGCAGCACCCCGCAACACCAGTCGAGCCCCCCGAACCGACAGGAGTCAGTAGCGTGGCAGGTGGTGGCAACGCCATTCGCGGCAGCCGGGTAGGCGCCGGCCCGATGGGCGAGGCGGAGCGTGGGGAGGCCGCGCCGCGTCAGCGGGTGGTCTACTTCTGCGCCCACGAGCACGAGTCCGTGATCACCTTCGCCGTGGAGGCGGCCGTGCCCGACTCGTGGGACTGCCCGCGCTGCGGCCTGCCGGCGAGCCTCGACGCGGAGAACCCGCCCCCGCCGCCGAAGATCGAGCCCTACAAGACGCACCTGGCGTACGTGAAGGAGCGGCGCTCCGACAAGGAGGCGCAGGCGATCCTCGACGAGGCGATCCAGCTCCTGCGCGACCGCCGCAAGAAGGGCGAGATCGTCTTCTGACGCTCCGCGTCATCCCGCGAGTCGGCGCATCTTGCCCCTCCGGGGCCGTCGAGTCGGCGCATCTTGCCCTGCACGTGCGGGGCAACTAGCGCCGACTCGAGGCGTCTCCAGGGGCAACTAGCGCCGACTCGACGGGTCAGCGGGCCGAGGCGGAGTCGTCGTCGAGCCACCAGACGGTGCGCTCGACGCCGGTGACCCCGGCTGCCGGGATGTCGTGCGGGTCGGCGCCGCCCAGCGCGCGGGCGACCGCGTCGGCCTTGCCGTCGCCTGAGGCGACGAACCAGACCTGCCGGTTGCGGTTCAGTGCGGGGAAGGTGAACGTGATGCGCTCGGGCGGCGGCTTGGGGGAGTCGGTGACAGGGAGGGCGATCGCGTCGACGTCGAGCTGCGGGTAGCCCGGGAACAGCGACGCGACGTGCCCGTCGGGGCCGACGCCCAGCATCACCAGGTCGAAGCCGCCGCGGCCGTGGCTGCGGACGTCGGCGGAGAACGCGTCGGCGGCGGCCGCCACGTCGGTGTGCCCGGCGTCCGACGCCGGCATCTCGTGGACCAGGGCCGGGTCGAGGTCGACGTGGTCGAGCAGCGCGGCGCGGGCCTGCGCGGCGTTGCGGTCGGGGCTGTCGGCCGGGACGTAGCGCTCGTCGCCCCACCACAGCTCGACCTGGCGCCAGTCGACGTTGCGGGACACGGTCTGCCGGGCGACCTCGCGGTGGATCGCGTCGGCGATGGTGCCGCCGGTCAGGCAGATGCCGGGGATCTCGCCGGCCGCCTGCGCGTGCTCCACCAGGTCGAGCAGGGCGCCGGCGACGGTGCGGGCGAGGTCGGCGGCGTCGGGCCGGACGACCACCTCGGGCTGCTGCGCGGCGGCCGTCACTTCGCGTCCTCCTTCACCATCCGCTTCACGGTGCGGGCATAGACCTCGTCGGGGTCGAGCCGGCGCAGCTCCTCGGAGAGCAGCTCGTCGAGCTCCCGCCGCTTCAGCGCCACCGGCCGGTCGGGCTCGCCGGGGGCGGACAGCGTGGCGAGCTTGCCGTCGGGGCGCGCGATCACGATGTCGCCCTGCTTGGTGGTCAGCACGACGCGGGTGATTCCGGGGCCCTCGGAGCCTCGGCGCGCGACCTTCACCTTGAGCCGGTCGCTGAGCCAGGCGGACAGCAGGTCGGCGCTCGGGCTGATCCGCTCGGCACTGACCGACGCGGCGGTGACCTTCGACTGCGCCTGCTCGAGCGCGGCGGCGAGCAGGGCGCGCCAGCCGGTGAGCCGGGTCCAGGCGAGGTCGGTGTTGCCCGGCGCGTAGGCGCGGCACTGGGTGAGCATCGCCTTGGCCTTCCCTGTCCGTACGGCGGCCGCGTCGGTGATCCGGCGTCGGGCCAGCCGGCCGAGCGGGTCGGCCGCGGGATCGGCAGGGGCCCGCGAGGGCCACCAGACGACGACGGGTGAGTCGGGGAGGAGCAGCGGCAGCACGACCGACTCGGGGTGCTTGGTGACCGCGCCGCTGAGCGTGATGAGGGCCGTCTCGCCGGTCCAGCCGGAGCCGATGCCGACCTTCGCGTCGACCCGGGCGGCGCCGCGGCCGTCGCCGAGGATCATGCCGAGGACCCGGGCGGGGTGCTCGCGCGAGGCGGAGCGGGCGATGTCCATCGCCGTCTCGGCGTCCTCCTCCTCGACGACGAACACGAGGGTCATGACCATGCCCATCGCCGGGCTGCCCGCACGGCGGCGGGCCCGCACGAACTCGGCCGCGATCGCGCTGCTGGTGGTGTCGTTGAGCTCGATCATCGTTTACGGCCTCCTCCAGACCCGCCCGTCGCGGGCGAGCATCTTGTCGGCCGAGGCGGGGCCCCAGGTGCCGGCTTCGTAGGTGTCGGGCTTCCCGTGCTCCGCCCAGTAGTCGACGATCGGGTCGAGGATCTTCCAGGACTGCTCGACCTCCTCGTGCCGCGGGAACAGCGGTGGCTCACCGAGGAGCACGTCGAGGATGAGGCGTTCGTAGGCCTCCGGGCTGGACTCGGTGAACGACCCGCCGTACGCGAAGTCCATGTTGACGTCGCGGATCTCCATCGCGGTGCCGGGCACCTTCGAGCCGAACCGCATCGTCACGCCCTCGTCGGGCTGCACCCGGATGACCAGGGCGTTCTGGGTGAGCTCCTCGGTCGCGGTGGCGCTGAACGGCAGGTGCGGCGCCCGCTTGAACACCACTGCCACCTCGGTGACGCGGCGGCCCAGCCGCTTGCCGTGGCGCAGGTAGAACGGCACGCCGGCCCACCGCCGGGTCTCCACGCCCAGGGTGATCGCGGCGTAGGTCTCGGTGTGCGAGGACCCCGGGATGTCCTCCTCCTCGAGGTAGCCGGGCACCTTGACGCCGCCGGACCAGCCCTCGGTGTACTGCCCCCGGGCCGTGGCGAGGTCGAGGCGGCGGGGGAGCACCACGGACTCGAGCACCTTCTGCTTCTCGATCCGCAGGCTCTTGGCGTCGAACGACGTCGGCTCCTCCATCGCGGTGAGCGCCAGGAGCTGGAGGAGGTGGTTCTGGATCACGTCGCGGGCGGCGCCGATGCCGTCGTAGTAGCCCGCCCGGCCGCCGATGCCGATGTCCTCGGCCATCGTGATCTGGACGTGGTCGACGTAGTTGGCGTTCCAGACGGGCTCGAACATCGCGTTGGCGAACCGCATCGCCAGGATGTTCTGCACCGTCTCCTTGCCGAGGTAGTGGTCGATCCGGAACACCGAGTCGGGCGGGAACACCTCGGACACGATCGCGTTGAGCTCGCGGGCCGTCTCCAGGTTGGAACCGAACGGCTTCTCGACCACGACGCGTCGCCACGCCCCCGGCTTCGGATCGGTGAGCCCGTGCTCCTTGAGCTGGCCGATCACGTCGGAGAAGAACCGCGGCGGGATGGACAGGTAGAACGCGTGGTTGCCGCGTGTGCCGCGCACCCGGTCGAGGTCGAGGATCGTCTGCCTCAGCTGGTCGAACGCGACGTCGTCGCTGAAGTCGCCCTGCACGAACCGGATGCCCTCCGCCAGCTGCTTCCAGACCTCCTCCCGGAACTCCGTGCGGGCGTGCTCCTTGACCGAGTCGTGCACGACCTGGGCGAAGTCCTGGTCGGCCCAGTCGCGGCGGGCGTACCCGACGAGCGAGAAGCCGGGCGGCAGCAGGCCGCGGCTGGCGAGGTCGTAGACGGCCGGCATCAGCTTCTTGCGGGACAGGTCGCCGGTGACCCCGAAGATCACCAGGCCGCAGGGGCCGGCGATCCGGGGCAGGCGGCGGTCCTGCGGGTCGCGGAGCGGGTTGACGAAGACGCTGGTGGCGTCATCGCTCATGAAAGCGCCTCCTGGAGGGCGTCGAGCCCCGCCGGTACGTCGGTCAGGTGCACCCGCAGCACGGGCCGGTCGTGCTCGGCGAGCACGCGGGCGTCGCCGGCGGCCTGGGCCGCGATCAGCTGGCCGAAGGTGTAGTCGCGGCCCGGCACGGCGAGGTCCTCGGCGTGTGCGCCGGTGACCTGGAGGTACACGCCGACGGCCGGGCCGCCCTTGTGCAGCTGCCCGGTCGAGTGCAGGAAGCGCGGCCCCCAGCCGAACGTCGCGGGCCGGCCGGTGCGGGCGGCGACCGTGCGGCGGACACGCGCGAGGTCGGCGTGCCGGAGCCGGTCGAGGTAGGCCATCACCGCGACGTACCCCTGCTGCGGGTCCAGCTGGGCGAGGAGCGCGTCGACGGCCTCCTTCAGGGTGGTGGCGCTGCCGGCCCAGTCGCCGCCGAGCGCGCGGACCTCGACCGGACCGTCGACGAACAACGGCGGGGTCTGGTCGGGCTCCCCCTCGAGCATGGAGCGCGCGGCCTTCTTGGCGCTCTCGACGTCGGGCTGGTCGAACGGGTTGATGCCGAGGATCCGGCCGGCGACGGCCGTGGCGGCCTCCCACAGCAGCATCTGCGCCCCGAGCGAGCCGGTGACGGACACCTCGGAGCCGGAGGAGCTGCCCGTGCCGTCGCCGTCGTCGTCGGGGTCGGCGACCAGGCGGGCGACCGTGACGTCGCCGGGCTGGGCGGCGACCTCCGGGTCGGTCTCGTCGGCGACGACGACCGGGAGGATGCCGGTGCCGTCCTTGCCGGTGCTCTCGGCGACGAGCTGCTCGGCCCAGTCGCCGAAGCCGACCAGGCCGGAGCCCTCGTCGACGACCACGAGCTTGTCGCGCAGCGGGGAGGTGCCGGCCATGGCGGCGCCGAGCCGGAGCGCCGGGTTGGCCTCGTCGTCGTCGGCGAGCAGGTCGGCGACGGCGTCGGCCTCGTCGAGCAGGGCCTCGATGTCGGCGCCGGCGAGCCCGGAGGGCACCAGCCCGAACGCGGTCATGGCCGAGAAGCGGCCGCCGACCTCGGGGTCGGCGTTGACGACGCGGTAGCCGTCGGCTCGGGACTGCGCGTCGAGCGGCGAGCCGGGGTCGGTCACGATGACGATCCGCCGGGTCGGGTCGAGTCCGGCTCGGTTGAACGCGTCGACGAAGGCGCGGCGCTGGGAGTCGGTCTCGACGGTCGAGCCGGACTTGCTGGAGACCACCACGACCGTGCGGTCCAGGCGGTCCTCGAGCGCCGAGGACACCTGGCCGGGGTCGCTGGAGTCGAGCACGGTGAGCTCGACGCCCGCGGTCGCGCAGATGACCTCCGGGGCGAGCGACGACCCGCCCATCCCGCACAGCGCGACGTGGTCGACGCCCTCGCCGGCGAGCTCCTCGCGCAGCGCGGCGATCTCACCGAGCAACGGTCGTGAGGTGCGGTGCAGCCCGGTCCAGCCGAGGCGCTTGCCGGACTCGTCCTCGGCGGCCTCGCCCCAGAGCGTGGCGTCCTTCTGGAACAGCCGGCTGGCGAACTTGTCGGCCACCAGGGCCGGCACGTGGGCCGAGATCGCGTCGGCGGCGGCCCCGTGGGCGGCGAGCTCCAGCGGGGCCTCGGGCCCGCTGCTCACTTCGCGGAGCCCATCTGGCCGCGGACGGTCTCGACCAGCTCGTCCCAGGACTTCACGAACTTGTCGACGCCCTCCTGCTCGAGGGTGGCGATCACGTCGTCGTAGTCGATGCCGGCGTCCTTCAGTGCCGCCATCACCTGGCGTGCGTCGTCATAGCGCGTGGTGACCTGGTCACCGTCGACCTCGCCGTGCTCGGCAAACGCCTGCAGCGTCTTCTCCGGCATCGTGTTGACCGTGTTGGCGACCACGAGGTCGGTCACGTAGAGGGTGTCGGGGTAGTCGGGGTTCTTGACGCCGGTCGACGCCCAGAGCGGACGCTGCGTGTTGGCGCCGTCGGCCTTGAGTGCGGCGAACCGCTCGCCGCCGAACTTCTCGACGTACGCCTCGAACGCCAGCCGGGCGTTGGCCACCGCGGCCTTGCCCTTGAGCGCCGGGTCGGCGTTGCCGTCGTCGAGCCGCTTGTCGATCTCGGTGTCGACGCGGGAGACGAAGAACGACGCGACCGAGTGGATGTGGGAGAGGTCGCGCCCGGCCTCCTTGGCCTGCTCGAGGCCGGCGAGGTAGGCGTCCATCACCGCGTCGTAGCGGTCGAGCCCGAAGATCAGCGTCACGTTGACGCTGATGCCCTCGCCCAGCACCGACGTGATCGCGGGGCCGCCCTCGGTCGTGGCCGGGATCTTGATGAACAGGTTGGGTCGGTCGACCGCCGCCCAGAGCTTCTTCGCCGCGGCGATCGTGGCCTCGGTGTCGAAGGCGAGGCCGGGGGCCACCTCGATCGAGACCCGGCCGTCGACGCCGCCGGTTGCCTCGAAGGTCGGCTTCAGGACGTCGCAGGCGTTGCGGACGTCGGTCGTCGTGAGCTCGAAGATCGCGTCGTCGACCGATGCGCCCGCGTCGACGAGCTGCTTGACCTGGTCGTCGTAGCGCTCGCCGTCGGAGAGGGCGCCGGCGAAGATCGTCGGGTTCGTGGTCACGCCGACCACCGAGCTCTCCTTGACGAGGTCGGCGAGGTTGCCGGTCTCGATGCGCTCGCGGGACAGGTCGTCCAGCCAGATCGACACACCCGCGTCGGCGAGTGCGGTGAGACGTTCAGACATCGGATCCTCCCGTGGGTCGGTATTCAGTTCGTGGTGCCTGGGGCGTGCTGAGCGTGCGGGGTCAGGCGTCGCTCGCCTGGGCCGCGCGGATGCTGTCCTCGGCCGCGAGCGCGACCGCCTCGGCGGTGATGCCGAACTCGCGGTAGATCGTGGCGTAGTCGGCCGAGGCGCCGAAGTGGTCGAGCGAGACGATCCGGCCGTGCGGGCCGACGACCTCGCGCCAGCCCAGCGCGATGCCGGCCTCGACACTGACCCGGGCCTTGACGATCGGCGGGATCACCGAGTCGCGGTAGGCCTGGTCCTGGGCGTCGAACCACTCGCGGCACGGCATCGACACGACCCGGGCGCGCACGCCCTTCGCGCCCAGTGCCTCGCGGGCCTGGACGGCGAGCTGGACCTCGGACCCGGTGCCGATGAGCACGACGTCGGGGACGCCGCCGTCGGCGTCGACGAGGACGTAACCGCCCTTGGCGACGCCCTCGGTCGTCGCCCAGCCGTCGCGGCCGCGGGGGAACGTCGGGACGTTCTGCCGGGTGAGCGCGAGGCCGGCCGGGCGGTCGGTGTGCTCGAGCACGGTGCGCCAGGCGGCGACGGTCTCGTTGGCGTCGGCGGGGCGGACCACGTCGAGCCCCGGGATCGCCCGGAGCGCGGCGAGGTGCTCGACCGGCTGGTGCGTCGGGCCGTCCTCGCCGAGGCCGATCGAGTCGTGGGTCCAGACGTAGGTGACCGGCAGCTGCATCAGCGCGGCCAGCCGGACGGCCGGACGCATGTAGTCGGAGAAGACGAGGAAGGTGCCGCCGTACACGCGGGTGCCGCCGTGCAGGGCGATGCCGTTCATCACCGAGCCCATCGCGTGCTCGCGGATGCCGAAGTGCAGGACGCGGCCGTAGAGGCCGCCCTGGAAGTCCTTGGTGGAGCGCTCCTCGGGGATGAACGACGGCTCGCCCTTGGGCGTGGTGTTGTTGGACTCGGCCAGGTCGGCCGAGCCACCCCACAGCTCGGGCAGCACCGGGGCGAGCGCGCTGAGCACCTCCCCGGAGGCCTTGCGGGTGGCGACGCCCTTGTCGTCGGCGTCGAACGTCGGCAGCGCGGCGTCCCACCCGGCGGGCAGGGCCCGGCTGCGGAGCCGGTCGAGCAGCTCGGCGCGCTGGCGGTAGCGCGTGGCCCAGGCGTCGAAGCCCTCCTGCCAGGCGGCCTGGGCGGCCTGGCCGCGCTCGACGAGCGCGCGGGTGTGCGCGAGCACCTCGTCGGTGACCTCGAAGGTCAGGTTCGGGTCGAACCCGAGCACCTTCTTGGTCGCGGCGACCTCCGCCTCGCCCAGCGCCGAGCCGTGCGCCTTGCCGGTGCCCTGCGCGTTGGGGGCGGGCCAGGCGATGATCGTGCGCAGGTTGATGAAGCTGGGCCGGTCGGTGACCCGCTTGGCCTTCTCGATCGCCTCCCAGAGGGTCTGGAGGTCCTCCTCGTAGCGGGTGCCGTCGTTGGTCCAGTCGACGTTCTGCACGTGCCAGCCGTAGGCGCGGTAGCGGGCCGACACGTCCTCGGAGAAGGCGATGTCGGTGTCGCCTTCGATCGAGATCCTGTTGTCGTCGTAGATCAGGACCAGGTTGCCGAGCTGCTGGTGGCCGGCGAGCGAGGAGGCCTCGGAGGAGACGCCCTCCTCCAGGTCGCCGTCGCTGCACAGGGCGAAGACGAAGTGGTCGAACGGGCTCTCACCGGCCGGTGCCTCGGCGTCGAACAGGCCGCGCTCGCGGCGGGCCGCCATCGCCATGCCGACCGCGTTGGCGACGCCCTGGCCCAGCGGGCCGGTGGTGGTCTCGACGCCGGCGGTGTGGCCGTGCTCGGGGTGGCCAGGGGTCTTGCTGCCCCAGGTGCGCAGCGACTTGAGGTCGTCGATCTCCAGTCCGAAGCCGCCGAGGAAGAGCTGGGTGTAGAGCGTGATGCTGCTGTGGCCGCAGGACAGCACGAACCGGTCGCGGCCGACCCAGTCGGGGTCGGCGGGGTTGTGGCGCATCACCTTCTGGAAGAGCGTGTACGCCACCGGCGCGAGCGACATCGCCGTACCGGGGTGTCCGTTGCCGACCTTCTGGACGGCGTCCATCGCCAGCACCCGGGCCGTGTCGACGGCTCGCTGGTCGAGATCGGTCCACTCGAGCTTGCTCACGGGGCTGGGGTCCTTCCGACGGGTCCTGACGACTGCTGCGGTGCCGGGTCGGGCACCGGGTTGAGCCTACTCAGCAGCGGTGATGGATGGCACAGGGTGTCCGTGCCCGCCCGGTACCCGGGAAACGGGGCGGACACACTAGACTCGGCGACGCTCGTCAGCCGTTCCCTCCCATTTCCGAGGTGTGTGTGACCGCCGTCGATCCCGACGTCTCGGTGGCCCGTCATGGGCGCGCCGTGGCGGACGCGACGACCTCTGCCGCCGGCCTCACGCGGGTCAAGGACGTGCTCGCGGCGTACGTCGGGCTGACGAAGCCGCGCATCATCGAGCTCCTGCTGCTGACCACGGTGCCGGTGATGTTCCTCGCCGAGCGCGGTGTGCCGCCGCTCGGCCTGGTCGTCGCCACGGTCGTGGGCGGCACCCTGTCGGCCGGCAGCGCCAACGCGCTGAACTGCGTGTACGACGCCGACATCGACGAGCGGATGCGCCGCACCCGCCGGCGGGCGCTCCCTCGGCACGTCGTGTCGACCCGGGCCGCCCTGGTCTTCGGCCTGGCGCTCGGCGTCGTCTCGACGCTGTGGCTGGGCCTCCTCGTCAACTGGCTCTCGGCCTGGCTGGCGCTGGCCGCCAACGTGTTCTACGTCGTCGGCTACACGATGATCCTCAAGCGCCGCACCACCCAGAACATCGTCTGGGGCGGGGCCGCCGGCTGCTTCCCGGCGCTGATCGGCTGGACCGCCGTCACCGGCGAGCTCGCCTGGGCGCCGGTGGTGCTCTTCCTCGTCGTGTTCTTCTGGACGCCGCCGCACTTCTGGGCGCTGGCGATCCGCTACCGCGAGGACTACGCCGCCGCCGACGTGCCGATGCTGCCGGTGGTCGCCGGTGCGCGGGTGGTGGCCCGGCAGATCGTCGCCTACTCCTACGTGATGGTCGCGACCTCGCTCGCGCTGTGGCCGGTCGCGCCGACCGGCTGGTTCTACCCCGCGGTCGCGACCGTGCTGGGCGCCGCGTTCCTCGTCGAGGCGCACCTGCTGCTCGGCCGCGCCCGGCGCAGCGACGACGTCGTCGACCTCAGGCCGATGCGGCTGTTCCACTGGTCGAACATGTACCTCTCGCTGCTCTTCGTCGGCGTCGCGCTCGACCCGCTGCTGACTCGGTGACGCCGTTCGACCTGACCCTCGTCCACGACGAGGGCCTCGACCCGTCCCTGCGCGCCCTCGAGCGGCACGCCGTCCGCGCCGTCGTCGTGCGTGACGGCGCGCTCCTGCTGATGCGCACCGCCGACGGCGCGCTGAAGCTCCCCGGCGGCGGCGTCGACGACGGCGAGTCCGACGAGACCGCCCTGCGCCGTGAGGTCGACGAGGAGACCGGCCTCGCGGTCACCGCCGTCGACGGGTGCGCCGGCGTCGTCACCGAGCACTCCGCTTCCCGTCCCGACGACGCACAGCCGGCGTTCGTGCAGGTCTCGCGCTACTACCGCTGCCGCGTCGGCCCCGGGTCGGGACGCACCGCCCTGTCCGCCGGTGAGCGGGAGCTGGGCCTCGGCGCCGTCTGGCTGCCGCTGCCTGAGGCCGTCGCCGCCAACCGCGCCCGGGCCGACGGCCCGCACCGCTTCGTCCGCCGCGAGCTCGCCGTGCTGGAGCTGCTCAGCCAGCTGTAACGCGGGGTTATCGACGCTTCACAAGGCGCATGCGCCTGGGGAAGCGTCCGTATGCCTAGGGAAGTGCCCCCGGGTACGGCGGTCGGCGCGGCGAGCCGCGAGGGGCAAGTCGCGCCGACTCGGCACGTCCGGGAGGGCAAGACGCGCCGACTCGGCACGTCTCGGAGGGCAAGACGCGCCGACTCGACGGAGCGTCGGCCCTAGCCGGACCCCGCTCCCGGGGAGCCGAGCAGCGCCCGGGTCATCGCGTTCCGGGTGTGCAGCAGCTCGTCCAGCGCCTCGTCCAGGTGGTCAGCCGAGACCCGGAGCCCGTCCCCGTCCGGCTGGTCGGCCGCCGCGATGAGGGCCGCCCGGCGCAGCAGCTCCTTGAGGAACGACGCGGTCACTCCCTCGAGCCGGTCCAGCACGGTGTCGAGCCGCGAGTCGTCGACGTCGAGATCGCCCCGGTAGAGCGCGAACAGCCGGCGCCGCGCGTCGGTGTCCGGCAGGTCGATCGCCACCGCCTGGTCGACCCGGCCCGGACGCTGCGCCAGCGCCGGCTCCAGCACGTCGGCGCGGTTGGTGGTGAGCAGGAACACCACGTCGGCGTCGTCGGCCAGTCCGTCCATCTCGTTGAGCAGCTGGAACAGCAGCGGTGATGGCCGGGGTGCCGGCCGCGGTCCTCGGCGATCAGGTCGACGTCCTCCACGACGATCATCGCCGGCTGGAGCGCCCGCGCGACCGAGCAGGCCACACCGATCATGCCCAGGCTCTCGCCGGACAGGATCACGATGGTGGTGTCGTCGAGCGCGCTGGTCAGGTAGCGCACCGTGTGGGTCTTGCCGACGCCCGGCGGGCCGAACAGCAGCAGGCCGCGCTTGAGGTGCTGGCCGGCGGCCCGCAGCCGGTCGCGCTGCTCGCGCACCCCCACCACCTGCCGGGTGACGGCGGCGAGCGCGTCGGGCGGCAGGACCAGGTCGTCGGCGGTCATCGCGGGACGCTCGTGGAACGTCAGCGCGCCCCGGGGCTCGCCGAACATGTGCTGCGCGAACGACACGACCTGGCCGCGGTAGACGTTGTGCTCCAGCGCCAGCCGCCGCACGTCGGCGGCGACCCGGGTGACGGTCTCCTCGTCGGCGGCCGCCACCTCCAGGGTGGTCGCGCTCTGCCCCATCTCGGGGTCGCCGAGCCGGAACAGCAGCACGACGGGGGTGCCGCCGTCGTCGACGAGGTACGCCGCGCAGACCACGCACGCGCGCACCTGGCCACCGGGCCCGCACGGAAGGTTGACCCGCGCGACGTTGCCCGGCGCGGGGCCGAAGTGCTCGACCGGCAGGCTGCGCACCAGCTCGGAGAAGCCGATCTCGTGGTGCCGGCTGTTGGTGACGCCGACGACCCGGTGCGTGCGACCGGCCTCAGCCAGCCAGGCGTCGAGCCCGGCCTGGACGTTGACGTGGTCGTAGGCCGCCCACGACTCCTTCACCAGCGTCGCGCTTTCGCCGTCGACGCCGAGGTGCTCGGCGAACAGCCGCCGGAACGTCTCTCGGTCGTCGGCGCGCGCCGTCGCGACCACCCGCCGCTGCGCACGGCGCGCGAGCTTGGCGACGTCGGAGAACCGCAGCCGTTCGTCCTCGGCCTCGCCGCCGCCACCGGTGGCTGGCTCGTCGTACCCGATGCTCAGCCTGCTCTCGTACGCCGCCACGGCGCCTCCCCGTCCCCTCCCCGGACTGCCCGGGTGCGCCGACGGTACGCCACGGCGCGGTCAGTGCAGCAGCTTCAGGCCCACGACACAGCCGACGATCCCGAGCACCAGCAGCACCTTCAGCGCCGAGCCCGCCTCGTCGCCCGTGGCCATCGACCACGTGACCGTGAGGGCGGCACCGATGCCGACCCACACGGCGTACGACGTGCCCGTCGGCAGCGTGCGCATGGCGTACGCGAGGCCGGCCATGGAGGCCGCGCAGGCGACCAGGAAGGTGAGGCTGGGTCCGAGCCTGGTGAAGCCCTCGGAGCGGCCGAGCGCGACCGCCCAGACCGACTCGAGGACACCGGAGAGGACCAGCACGAGCCACGACATCGGATGTCTCCTTGGCGCCGTCTTGTCGCAAGCCGGGTACGGCACCGCTCGTCCGGGAGCCCGTCGGGGCTCTGCCCCCAGGCTCTCACACCGGCCACGCGGTCGGCCTAGGCTCGTCCCCGTGGTGAGCCGCCCGAGCAAGGACGACCTCGAGGCGGCGCGCGACCGGGTGCTGCCGGACCTGCTCGGCCCCGGCCTGCGGATCGTCTTCTGCGGCATCAACCCCGGCCTCTGGTCCGCGGCGACCGGCCACCACTTCGCCCGGCCGGGCAACCGGTTCTGGCCGGCCCTGCACGACGCCGGGCTCACCCCGCGGCGGCTGGACCCCGCGGAGCAGGCCGAGCTGCTCCCGCTCGGCCTCGGACTCACCAACGTCGTGCCGCGGGCGAGCGCGCGCGCCGACGAGCTGACCAGGCAGGAGTATGTCGACGGCGGCGCCGCCCTCCGGGCCAAGGTCGAGCGGCACGCGCCCGCCTGGCTCGCGGTGCTCGGCGTGACGGCGTATCGCGCTGCCTTCGGCGACCGGACCGCCCAGGTGGGGGAGCAGGCCGTCACCTGGGGACCGACCCGGCTCTGGGTGCTGCCCAACCCGTCGGGGCTCAACGCCCACTGGTCGGCCACAGCTCTCGCGGGCGAGTTCCACCGCCTCGGCGAGGCCGCCGGCGTCGTCCGACCGGATCGGGCAGGAGGCGTCGGGTCCGCGACCGCTCCCGGCTCCTAGCGTCGGAAGCGTCAGGTCCAACGACGGGAGGATGACGGGGTGCTGGACCGGTTCAACGAGGCGATGGCGTACGTCGAGGCCCACCTGGAGGTGGCCCGCGACGGCGACGTCGACCCCCGCGAGCTGGCCCGGGTCGCGGCGACGTCGGAGTACCACTTCCGGCGGATGTTCTCGGCGCTCGCCGGGATGCCGCTGTCGGAGTACGTGCGCCGCCGGCGGATGACGCTCGCCGGCCCCGCGGTCGTCGGCGGCGACGAGACGTTGCTCGACATCGCGGTGCGCTACGGCTACGAGTCCGGCGAGGGCTTCGCGCGGGCGTTCCGGGCGGTGCACGGCGTCGGGCCGGGGGAGGCCCGCCGCGAGGGAGCGGCGCTCGTCTCGCAGCCACCCATCTCCTTCCGTCTCGTCGTGGAGGGAAGCAGCAGCATGCGGTACCGCATCGTGGAGAAGCCGGCGTTCGGGCTCGTGGGGTTCAGGGCACGCGTGCCCCTGGTCCACGAAGGGCCCAACGCCGCGATCATGGAGTTCGTCCGGGGTCTCGACCCCGCCGCCCGCGCCCGCGTCGAGGCGCTCGCCGACCAGGAGCCGGCCGGCCTGGTGAGCGTCAGCGACGGCATCGCGGACGACCGGGCCGAGGGCTCGGAGCTCGACTACTGGCAGGCCGTCGTCACCGGCGCGGAGGCTCCCGACGGGGTGCCCGGCGTCGAACGGCTGGAGGTGCCGGCCGGGACCTGGGTGGTGTTCGAGGGGGAGGGGCCGGTGCCGGAGGCGTTCCAGCACCTGTGGCGCGACGCGTACGTCGAGTGGTTCCCGTCCCATCCCTACCGGACCCGGCCCGGGCCGGAGCTGCTGAGCACCCGGCTGGACCCGGACGGCACCCGGGGCACGGCGGCGCTGTGGCTGCCGGTCGAGCCCACGGACGGGCCGCCCGAGACGTCCGGAAAGTAGTCAAGAAATCAACTTGACTCCTTTTGCAACCTTTCCCGGAGACGACGCGTCTAGGAAAAGTAGACGGGCCGTCATCGGAGCCACGGGGGTGCCGATGAAGGCCCGTCTTGTCATGCCCGGCTCCGTCACGCCCGGAGCGCGGGTTCCGCCGCGGGCTCGGCGACGGCACGCCGCTCGCGCAGGTTGACCAGCACCCAGGCCAGCCCGGCCGACGTCAGCGCGGCCCCCAGCAGGTGGAACGCGACCAGCACGATCGGGAGGTCGGTGAAGTACTGCACGAACCCGACCAGGCCCTGGGCCAGCTCCACGGCCAGCAGCAGGACCGCGGCCCGCTGTGCGCGCTGCGGGGCCGAGACGGCCCGGAGCGCGAACACCAGCGCTACGGTCAGGCCGAGCAGCAGGAACACCGCGTCGGTGTGCAGCTGGCTCACGCTGCGCGGGTCGAGCCCGTTGCGCGGGGACGACAGGTCGCCGGCGTGCGGGCCGCTGCCGGTCACCACGGTGCCGAGGTACAGCACCGCCCAGCCGACGACGAAGGTGAGCCGGGCCAGGTGCGTGATCGCCGGCGGCACCGTGGGTACGGCGGGGCCGTCCCCCTCGTCGACGCGGCGCAGGAGCGTCACGGCCACGGCGATCATCGCCAGCGACACCAGCAGGTGGAACGCGACGATCCACGGGTTGAGGTCGGTCAGCACGGTGATCCCGCCGATCACGGCCTGGGCAGGGACGCCGAGGCCGAGCACGACCGACAGCTTCACGAGCGACGAGCGCCCCGAGCGCAGCGCGACGAGGAACGTCGCGACGGCGATCGCGGCCAGCAGGAAGGTGACCATCCGGTTGCCGAACTCGATCGCGCCGTGGATCCCGAGCGCGCCGTGCGGCACGAACGACTCGTCGGTGCAGCGCGGCCAGGTCGGGCAGCCGAGACCGGAGCCGGTCAGCCGGACGACGCCGCCGGTGAGCACGATCGCGATGTTGCCGAGGACGCTCGCGATCGCGGCCGGGCGCAGCCACCGGTTCGCGGCAGGGCTGGAGGTCACGGTCACTCCCATCGGAAGGTGCGGGCGGTGAGGAGGGTGCCGGCGACGGCCCACGCCGCCAGCACGAGGAGGTCGCGGACGGGGAGGGCGCCGTCGATGAAGGCGGTGCGCAGCCCCTCGCCGAGCGCTCCCGACGGCAGCCAGGCCAGGGAGCCGCCGGCGCCGCCGTAGGCGGACGCGGGCAGCACGACGGCACCGCCGGCGAGCAGCAAGAGGTAGACGAGGTTGGCGGCGGCGAGCGTGGCCTCGGCCCGGAGCGTGCCCGCGAGCAGCAGTCCGAGCGAGGCGAACGCCGCGGTGCCGAGCAGGGCGACCAGCAGGGCGCCGACCACCCCGGCGGCGGTGAGGTTCGGCTGCCAGCCGAGCAGCAGCCCGGTGCCGCCGAGGACGACGAGCTGGAGCAGCTCGACGACGAGCAGGGCGCCGACCTTGCCGAGCAGCAGGCCGGACCGCGGCAGCGGCGACGAGCCCAGCCGCTTCAGCACGCCGTACCGGCGCTCGAAGCCGGTCGCGATCGCCAGCGACGTGAAGCTCGTCGACATCACCGCCAGCGCGAGCACGCCCGGGACGAGCAGGTCGATGGGGTGACCCTCGATCCCGAGGTCGAAGCGGCGGCTCGCGAGCAGGCCGCCGATCAGCACGATCAGCGGGATGACCACGGCCAGCAGCAGCTGCTCGCCGTTGCGGAGCAGGAGCTTGGTCTCCATGCGCGCTTGCGCGGTGACCATCCGCGGGTACGGCGCGGCACCAGGGCGCGGGGTGAAGGTGCCGCTGCTCACCGGGGCGGTCACGACGCCAGCTCCCGACCGGTGATCTGGAGGAACACGTCCTCCAGGGTGCGCTGCCCGAGCGTCAGGGACTCCGGCAGCACCCCGTGCTGCTCGCACCACGCGGACACCTTCGCGAGCGTGCTCGCGTCGGCCGGTCCCGTGATCAGCAGGCTCTGGGCGTTGACCGGGCGGACGTCGGTGTCCGGGCCCAGCGTCGCCTGCAGCGAGGCGGGCGCGCCGGGCGGGAACGGCTCGGTCACGACCAGCCGGATCGTGCTGTTCCCGGTGCCGCGGGTCAGCTCGAACGGCGTCCCGCTCGCGATCAGCCGGCCGTGGTCGATGACGTGCACGGTGTCGGCGAGCCGCTCGGCCTCGTCCATGTAGTGCGTGGTCAGCACGACGGTCACGCCGTCGCCGCGCATCTCCTCGAGCAGCTGCCACGTCGCGCGCCGCAGCTGCGGGTCCATCCCGGCCGTCGGCTCGTCGACGAACACCAGCTCCGGACGGCCGACGACCGCCATCGCGAGGCCGAGGCGCTGCTGCTGGCCGCCCGAGAGCCGCCGGTACGGCGTCCGGCCGCACTCGTCGAGGCCGAGCCGGTCGACCAGCAGGCCGACGTCGAGCGGGTGCGCGTGCAGGGACGCGACGTGCCGGAGCATCTCGACCGCGCGAACGCCGGACCAGGCGCCGCCGCTCTGCAGCATCACGCCGATCCGGGGCAGCAGCGCGGTCCGGTCGGCCTGCGGGTCGAGGCCCAGCACGCGGACCGTGCCGGCCTGCGGGCGGCGGTACCCCTCGCAGGTCTCGAGCGTCGTTGTCTTGCCGGCCCCGTTGGGGCCCAGGACGGCGGTGATGGTGCCGCGCTCGACGGTCAGGTCGAGGCCGTCGACGGCGACGGTGTCGCCGTACGCCATTCGGAGACCCTCGACCACGACGGCAGCCCCGGACGGGGCCGGCGCGGCAGGGGTCGTAGGCACGGGGGAGAGTGTAGGAAGGCGCCGGCCGCGGCGGGCGCGACCGGGGTCTGCTGTGGGACGGGTCACGCGGCCCGCGGGGCAGGCGGACAGGTTAGGTGGACCTTATTTGAAGCCGACCCACCATTAACGACACAATGTTGTTGTGGAATTCGAGAGCAACGCCCCCGGCGACGCTCCCACCCGGGAGCGCGTGGCCCGGTCGATCCTCGAGCTCGGGCCCAGCACGGCCGCCGTCCTCGCGGAGCGGCTGGACCTCACGCCTGCCGCCGTGCGCCGGCACCTCGACCACCTGACCGACGAGGGCGTCGTCGAGCCGCGCGAGCCACGGGTGTACGGCGCCCGGGGCCGGGGCCGCCCGGCGAAGCTCTTCGCGCTGACCGAGGTGGGCCGGGACCGGTTCGACCAGCAGTACGACGACCTGGCCGTCCAGGCGCTGCGGTTCCTGTCGGAGACCGGCGGCGACGACGCGGTCCTCGCGTTCGCTCGCCGGCGGATCGAGACGCTGGAGTCCCGCTACGACGAGATCCTGGCCGCTCGCCCCGACGTCGAGCCGGCCGTCGCGCTGGCCGAGGCGCTCACCCAGAGCGGCTACGCCGCGTCGGTGCGCGAGAGCCCGGTCGGGCAGCAGCTGTGCCAGCAGCACTGCCCGGTCTCGCACGTCGCCCACGAGTTCCCGCAGCTGTGCGAGGCCGAGACCGAGTTCTTCAGCAAGGTGCTCGGCCGCCACGTCCAGCGCCTTGCGACCATCGCCCACGGCGACGGCGTCTGCACCACCTGCATCCCCGAAGTGCCCCGCACCCGCACGAGCACTGTCTCCGCTACGAGAGGTTGAGCTGACTGTGACCACCATCGAGCAGATGAACCCCGAGCTCGCCGGCCTCGGCCGATACGAGTACGGCTGGGCCGACAAGGACGACGCCGGCTCCATCGCCCAGCGCGGTCTCAACGAGGCGGTTGTGCGCGACATCTCGGGCAAGAAGAGCGAGCCGCAGTGGATGCTCGACCTGCGCCTGAAGGGCCTCAAGCTCTTCGACCGCAAGCCGATGCCGACCTGGGGCGCGGAGCTCGACGCGATCGACTTCGACAACATCAAGTACTTCGTCCGGTCCACCGAGAAGCAGGCCGCGTCCTGGGACGACCTGCCCGAGGACATCAAGAACACCTACGACAGGCTCGGCATCCCCGAGGCGGAGAAGCAGCGCCTCGTCGCCGGCGTCGCCGCGCAGTACGAGTCCGAGGTCGTCTACCACCAGATCCGCGAGGACCTGGAGGAGCAGGGCGTCATCTTCGTCGACACCGACACCGCGCTGAAGGAGCACGAGGAGCTCTTCAAGGAGTACTTCGGCACCGTCATCCCGGTCGGCGACAACAAGTTCGCCGCGCTCAACACCTCGGTGTGGTCCGGCGGCTCGTTCATCTACGTGCCCAAGGGCGTCCACGTGGACATCCCGCTGCAGGCCTACTTCCGGATCAACACCGAGAACATGGGCCAGTTCGAGCGCACGCTGATCATCGTCGACGAGGACGCCTACGTGCACTACGTCGAGGGCTGCACCGCCCCGATCTACTCCTCCGACTCGCTGCACTCCGCGGTCGTGGAGATCGTCGTGAAGAAGGGCGGCCGCTGCCGCTACACGACCATCCAGAACTGGTCGAACAACGTCTACAACCTCGTCACCAAGCGCGCGACCTGCGAGGCCGGCGCGACGATGGAGTGGGTCGACGGCAACATCGGCTCCAAGGTGACGATGAAGTACCCCGCCGTCTACCTCATGGGCGAGCACGCCAAGGGCGAGACGCTGTCGATCGCGTTCGCCGGCGAGGGCCAGCACCAGGACGCCGGCGCCAAGATGGTGCACGCCGCGCCGCACACCTCGTCCTCGATCCTGTCGAAGTCGGTGGCCCGCGGCGGTGGGCGTACGTCGTACCGCGGCCTGATCCAGGTCAACGAGGGCGCGCACGGCTCGAAGTCCAACGTGCTGTGCGACGCGCTGCTGGTCGACCAGATCAGCCGGTCCGACACCTACCCCTACGTCGACATCCGCGAGGACGACGTGTCGATGGGTCACGAGGCGTCGGTCTCCAAGGTCTCCGACGACCAGCTCTTCTACCTCATGTCGCGCGGCATGGAGCAGGACGAGGCGATGGCGATGATCGTGCGCGGCTTCATCGAGCCGATCGCCAAGGAGCTCCCGATGGAGTACGCCCTCGAGCTGAACCGCCTGATCGAGCTGCAGATGGAGGGCGCGGTCGGCTGACGCCTGCCCGCTGCCCTGCCCACTCGGGCGGTCGAACCCTTCGACAAGCTCAGGAACCACCCGTCGCGACCCCCCGACCCGAGAGAAAGTGACGCTGAGAAGTGACCCTGACCGACGCCCGCGAGAGCGTGGAGTCCGCCCTCGAAGTAGCTCCGGTGCAGTCCCACCTGCACCCGGTGTCCTCCTTCGACCTCGCCGACCACCCGATGCCCACCGGGCGCGAGGAGATCTGGCGGTTCACCCCGCTCAAGCGCCTCGCCGGTGCGCTCGACGACGCGCCGACCGACGAGGGTGCCGCGACCTACGAGACGACCGGTCCGGAGGAGTTCTTCCCCGGCACGCTCGCCGTCGGCCAGGCCCCGCGCGGCCGCGCGCTGGTGCCCGACGACCGCGCCTCCGCGGTGGCGTCGAGCAACACCGCCGACGCCCTCCACGTGAAGGTGCCGGCCGACACGATTCTTGACGAACCGCTCGGCCTGACCGTCACCGGGGCCGCCGGCCGGCGCAGCAACGCGCACTACGTCGTCGAGGCCGGCGCACACTCCACGTTCACCTTCGTGCTCGACCACCGCGGCTCCGGCGTCCACGCCGGTAACCTCGAGGTCGTCGTCGGCGACGGTGCCGACGTCACGGTCGTCTCCGTGCAGGACTGGGACGACGACGCGGTCCACGTCGGCACCCACGAGGCGCTCGTCGGCCGCGACGCACGCTTCAAGCACGTGATGATCTCGTTCGGCGGCTCCGTCGTGCGGGTCAACGCCAACGCGTCGTACTCCGGTCCCGGCGGCGAGGCCGAGCTGCTCGGCCTGTACTTCGCCGACGAGGGCCAGCACCTCGAGCACCGCCTGTTCGTCGACCACGACGCGCCGCGCACGAAGAGCCGCGTCACCTACAAGGGCGCGCTCCAGGGCGACAAGGCGCACACGGTCTGGGTCGGCAACGTGCTGATCCGCAAGGTCGCCGAGGGCATCGACACCTACGAGGAGAACCGCAACCTCGTCCTCACCGACGGCTGCCAGGCCGACTCGATCCCCAACCTGGAGATCGAGACCGGCGAGATCGCGGGCGCCGGTCACGCGTCGGCGACCGCGCGGTTCGACGACGAGCAGCTGTTCTACCTGCGCTCGCGCGGCGTGCCGGAGGAGGAGGCCCAGCGCCTCGTCGTGCACGGCTTCTTCAACGACCTGATCCGCAAGATCGGCATCCCGGCCCTCGAGCAGAAGCTGATGGCGACGGTCGAGACCGAGCTGGCCAAGAACGTCCTGAAGGACGTCGCGCTGTGACCTTCGAACGCGTCTGCTCGGTCAGCGAGGTCCCGGCGGACACCCCGCTGGGGGTCCTCGCCGGCCCGCTCGAGCTCGCGATCGCCCGCGACGGCGACGAGTTCTTCGCGATCCAGGACCTCTGCTCGCACGCGGCGATCGCGCTCTCCGAGGGCGACGTCGAGGACTGCACGGTCGAGTGCTGGCTGCACGGCTCGCGCTTCGACCTGCGCACCGGCAAGCCCACCGGACTTCCCGCGACCGAGCCGGTCGCGACCTTCCCCATCGAGGTACGCGGACAGGACGTGTACGTCGACACCGAGACCCCCCTGAACGGAGTAACCCCTTCATGAGCACCCTCGAGATCAAGAACCTCCAGGTCAGCGTCGACACCGAGGACGGACCGAAGGAGATCCTCAAGGGCGTCGACCTCACCATCCGGGGCGGCGAGACCCACGCGATCATGGGCCCCAACGGCTCGGGCAAGTCGACCCTGGCGTACTCCATCGCCGGTCACCCGAAGTACCAGGTCACCGGCGGCACCGTCACCCTCGACGGCGCCGACGTCCTCGCGATGACCGTCGACGAGCGCGCCCGTGCCGGCCTGTTCCTCGCGATGCAGTATCCCGTCGAGGTCCCCGGCGTCTCGGTCGCCAACTTCCTGCGCACCGCCAAGACCGCCATCGACGGCGAGGCGCCGAAGCTGCGCACCTGGGTCAAGGACGTCAACGGCGCGATGGAGCAGATGAAGCTCGACGCGTCGTTCTCGCAGCGCTCGGTCAACGAGGGCTTCTCCGGTGGCGAGAAGAAGCGCCACGAGATCGTGCAGCTCGAGCTGCTGAACCCCAAGGTCGCGGTGCTCGACGAGACCGACTCCGGTCTCGACATCGACGCGCTGAAGATCGTGTCCGAGGGCGTCAACCGGTACGTCGAGCAGGGCGACCGCGGCGTCCTCCTGATCACGCACTACACGCGCATCCTGCGCTACATCAAGCCGGACTTCGTGCACGTCTTCGTCGACGGAAGGATCGCCGAGGAGGGCGGCCCGGAGCTCGCCGAGCAGCTGGAGGCCGAGGGCTATGAGCGTTACGTCAACGCCTGATTCGCAGGTGGCCGCCGGGCTGTCGGGGCTGTTGCCCGGGCTCGACCTCATCCGCGCGGACTTCCCGATCCTGTCGCGCACGCTGGCCGACGGGAAGGCGCTGGTCTACCTCGACAGCGCCAACACCTCGCAGAAGCCGCAGGTGGTGATCGACGCGATGGTCGACCACCTCGAGCGGCACAACGCCAACGTCGCGCGCGCCATGCACCAGCTGGGCGCGGAGTCGACGGCGGCGTTCGAGGGCGCGCGCGACATGGTCGCGGCGTTCATCGGTGCCCCGTCGCGCGACGAGGTGATCTTCACCAAGAACGCCTCCGAGGCGCTCAACCTCGTCGCCAACACGTTCGCGTGGGCGCGCGGTGACCTGCAGCTCGGTGCCGGCGACGAGGTCGTCATCACCGAGATGGAGCACCACTCCAACATCGTGCCGTGGCAGCTGCTCACCGAGCGCACCGGCGCGACGCTGCGCTGGTTCTCCGTCACCGACGACGGCCTGCTCGACCTCTCGCGGCTCGACCAGCTGATCACCGAGCGGACGAAGATCGTGTCGCTCACCTGGGTGTCCAACGCCCTCGGCACGGTCAACCCGATCGCCGCGATCGCGCGCCGCGCCCACGAGGTCGGCGCCGTGGTCGTGGTCGACGCCGCCCAGGCGGTGCCGCAGATGCCGGTCGACCTGGCCGCGATGGACGACGTCGAGCGCCCGGACTTCCTGGCGTTCACCGGCCACAAGGTCACCGGCCCGACCGGGATCGGCGTGCTGTGGGGCCGCGGCTCGCTGCTGGAGCAGCTGCCGCCGTTCCTCGGGGGCGGCGAGATGATCGCGACCGTGTCGATGGAGAAGTCGACGTACGCCCCGATCCCGCACAAGTTCGAGGCCGGCACCCCGCCGATCGTCGAGGCCGTGGGTCTCGGCGCGGCGGTCGACTACCTCGCCGCCGTGGGCATGGACGCCGTCCGCGCCCACGAGGAGGCGATCACCGGCTACGCCCTGGCCGGGCTCGGCTCGGTCTCGGGGCTCACGATCCTCGGCCCGACCGACGCGGCGCTGCGCGGCGGGGCGATCTCGTTCGAGCTCGACGGCGTGCACCCGCACGACGTGGCCCAGGTGCTCGACTCGCGCGGCGTGGCCGTGCGCGCGGGGCACCACTGCGCGAAGCCGGCGCACAAGCGCTTCGGCGTGCAGAGCTCGACCCGGATGTCGTCGTACCTCTACACGAAGCCGGCCGAGATCGACGCGCTGGTCGAGGGCCTGGAGTACACCAAGCACTACTTCAAGGTGGGCTGAGTGGACCTCGACACCCTGTACCAGGAGATCATCCTGGACCACTACAAGAACCCCCACCACGCAGGGCTCCGCGAGCCCTACGAGGCGGAGGTGCACCACGTGAACCCCACGTGCGGCGACGAGGTGACGCTCCGCGTCCACCTGTCCGGCGACGGCGCCGAGGCCGTCGTCGAGGACGTGTCGTACGCCGCGGAGGGGTGCTCGATCAGCCAGGCCTCGGCCTCGGTGATGACCGACCTGGTCATCGGCAGGACCGTGGCGGAGGCGGCGTCGCTGCACGAGGAGTTCCTGACCCTCATGCAGGGCCGCGGCACCGTCGAGCCCGACGAGGACCGGCTGGAGGACGGCATCGCCTTCGCGGGCGTCGCCAAGTTCCCGGCCCGCGTGAAGTGCGCCCTGCTCTCGTGGATGGCGTGGAAGGACGCGACCGCGCAGGCGGTCGCGACGGACGACAAGGAGGCGCACCGATGACCGACGCCCAGACCGACCCGCACGCCGACCTGCCCGAGGTCGACACCACCGGCGGCGGCACCACGACGACCGTCGAGGACGTCACCGAGGCGATGAAGGACGTCGTCGACCCCGAGCTCGGCATCAACGTCGTCGACCTCGGCCTCGTCTACGACGTGCACCTCGACGAGGGGGCCAACGTCGTGCTCGACATGACGCTGACCTCGGCGGCCTGCCCGCTGACCGACGTGATCACCGACCAGACCGAGCAGGCGCTCGAGGGCCTGGTCAACGACGTCGCGATCAACTGGGTCTGGATGCCGCCGTGGGGCCCGGACAAGATCACCGACGACGGCCGCGAGCAGCTCCGCGCGCTCGGGTTCAACGTCTGACCGTCCCGACCCCGAGCCGGCGCATGTCCACGCGCACCGTCGCGGTGCCGCCCGAACGGCTCGCGCGCTGGTGCGACAACTTCACCACCCGGCACGGCCCGACCACGCTCGACGTGGTGGACGGCAGGTTGCTGCTCACGGCCGACGACGGCGAGTCCGCGTCGGCCGTGCTGCCGTTCGGGAGGCGGTACGACGGGGCGCCCGACCCGGCTGTCGTCGCCGACGCGGCCGCGGCGCCGCTGACCTGGGGAGTCCTGCTCGTGCGCAAGGGCGGCTTCGCCGTCGCGCTGCTCGACACGACCGACCACGTCGTCGCGTCCAAGGTCGGGCAGCGGCACGTCCAGGGCCGCACCAAGGCCGGCGGCCAGTCCCAGCAGCGGTTCGCGCGACGCCGGGACAACCAGGCCCGCCAGGCCTACGAGGCCGCCGCCGACCACGCCGCACGCATCCTCGGTGAGGGGCCACATCACGCACGACACACCGACCAGCACGGTGGGAATGTGGCCTCTCGCGCCCTGGTCGTGGGTGGGGACCGCCAGGCGGTCGACGCCGTGCTCGACGACCGGCGGCTCGCAACGTGGCGCGACGTGATCGTCGACCCGTGGCTGCCGGTACCCGATCCCCGCCGGTCCGTCCTCGACGACGCCATCGCCACCGCCCGGTCGGTGCAGATCACCCTGGGCTAGCGCGAGAGGCCAGTTTCCCACCGGGTCTGCGGGTGTGTCGCGCGCCGAGTGGCCTGTCGGTCCGTCGGGGGCGGGCAGCCACTAGGTTTCCTCCGTGGCGAGCGAGCTCGAGATGGTGGTGACCGACCCGGGGGATCCGGACGTGGTGGCGCTGCTGGAGGGTCACCTGTCGTTCGCGGCCGAGCACAGCCCGCCGGAGGACGTGCACGCGCTGGACCTCGACGGCCTTCGGGACCCGAGCATCACGTTCCTCGCGGCCCGGCGTGACGGCGTGCTGCTCGGGGTCGGTGCGCTGAAGGTCCTGGACCCGACGCACGGTGAGCTGAAGTCCATGCACACGCTGGCCGCGTCGCGGGGGAGCGGCGTCGGCGCCGCGCTGGTGCGGCGGCTGCTCGACGAGGCCCGCGCGCTCGGGCTGGAGCGGGTGAGCCTCGAGACCGGGTCGATGGAGGCGTTCGCGCCGGCCCGGCGGATGTACGCGCGAGCCGGGTTCGTCGCGTGCGAGCCGTTCGGCGACTACAACCCGAGCCGCAACAGCACGTTCATGACACTCGACCTGTCGCCCGACGCCCGGTGATCACCGCCGGCAACAGCACCCGCCACCGGACCAGGACGGCACGGCGCTTTTGGCCGCCCCGCGACGCGGGCGTCCCGCCGGAGCGCTTCTACGGCGTGACGCCGGCGTTCGAGGAGTGGGGCCACGACTAGCGGATCCCGGCGACCTCGTCGAGCTCCTGCAGCAAGTCGTGCGCGGCGAGCTCGACCTGCTTGTGCCGCCACTCGGACGCGCGGTACACGCAGGCGATCAGGCCGGTGCGGTGGACGCGCCGCAGGTCGCCGTACACGAAGGCGCAGCGGCCCTTCGTCCGGTCCTTCGCGCCGACGGTGAGGCCGAGGTGCCAGGCGGCGTACTCCTCCCACGAGTGCCGCTCGAGGTAGGCGTTCTGGGCGTCGGCCGCGGGCTGGACGGCGCCCCAGTCGCTGTCGAGGACGTACTGCCTCGCCCGGATCAGCTTGCGCGCGTGGGCGACGGCGTCGGGGTTGACCTCGTACTTCGCCATGCCTCCTGGTGCCCGCTCGCGCCCCGGCTCATCCCTCGTCGGGCACCGGGTCCTCGGCGCCGCGTGCGACCAGGGCCTC
Source organism: Nocardioides iriomotensis (assembly GCF_004168035.1). Classification (GTDB taxonomy): domain Bacteria; phylum Actinomycetota; class Actinomycetes; order Propionibacteriales; family Nocardioidaceae; genus Nocardioides_B; species Nocardioides_B iriomotensis. The sequence goes on from NZ_SDPU01000023.1 coordinate 51,776, forward strand.
GCCGAGCGCGTCGGCGTGCCGGAGCGACCGCACGATCAGCGGTACGACGAACGCCCGGGGGCTGGCCCCGAGCCCCCGCGCCCGCTGCGCGTCGCGGACCTCCTGCGCCAGCCCCACCACGACCGGGACGCACCGGATGCCGAGCGCCAGCAGCAGCCCGACCCGGTCGGGGTCGACGCCGACCCGGCGCAGCGGCCGGCAGACCGCGACGATGGCGTCGACCAGGTCGGTGGTGCGGGTGCTGAGCGTGACCAGCGCAGCGAGCAGGACCAGCACGGCGAGCACGCCGACGACCACGAACGCCCGGGCCGGCCCGTTGACCAGGACGTGGAAGACCGCGGTGCCGAGCGCGATCCAGAGCAGCGGGCGCACCTGCGCGACGGCGACGCGCAGCGAGATCCCGGCGACGCCGTACAGCACCGTGACGACGCCGAGGGCGACCAGCACCTGCCACGGCTCGTCGAGCAGCACCGAGACCACGCCGGCGGCGACGAGCCCCAGCAGCTTCAGCCCCGCCGGAGCCCGGTGCAGCGGCGAGGTGCCGGGGAGGAACAGCCCGAGCGGTGTCACGGCGTGGCCGCCATCAGGGACCGGTAGTGCGCGACCGCCGCACCGGGCGCGTCGTCGCAGACCAGCCGGCCCTCGTCGAACACCAGCACCCGGTCGAAGTCGTCCAGCAGGTCGAGGTGGTGGGTCACCAGCAGGACCTGCTCGGGCAGCCCGGCGACCACCTCGGCGATCCGGGCGGCGTTGCGCAGGTCGAGCAGCGTCGTCGGCTCGTCCATCACCAGCACCGCCGGCTCGGTCACCATCACCGACGCCAGCGCGAGCAGCTGCTTCTGGCCGCCGGACAGCAGGTGCGCGGGGTGGTCGGCGTGGCCGTCGAGGCCGTACGCCGCCAGCACGCTCGCCACGCGGGCGGCGACCTCGTCCTTGGGGACGCCGCGCCGGCGCAGCCCGAACGCGACGTCCTCGGCCACGGTCGGCATCACGATCTGGGCGTCGGGGTCGGTGAAGCAGAATCCCACCAGCCGGCGCACCCCGCGACCCTGCGAGCGGGTGTCGAGGCCGTCGACGCGGACCCGCCCCGACGTCGGAAGCACGAGCCCGTTGAGCAGCCGGGCGAACGTCGACTTGCCGGACCCGTTGGCGCCGATCACCCCGACCCGCTGCTCGGAGAGCGTCACCGTCACGTCGGCCAGCACGGTCCGCGCGGCGGCGCCCGCGCCGTACACGTGGCCGACGCCCTCCACCTCGATCAGCGGCACGCCTGCACCACCATCGCGACCCCCTGGCCGCCGCCGACGGCGATCCCGGCCAGGCCGATCTCGCCCCGGTCCTGGTGCACGAGCCGGCTGAACAGCCGCACCGCGAGCACGGCGCCGGACGCACCCCACGGGTGGCCGAGCGCGAGCGCGCCGCCGTCGGGGCAGACCCGCTCCTCGTCGAGCCCGAGGTCGTCGCAGCAGGCGAGCACCTGGCCGGCGAACGCCTCGTTGAGCTCGACCGCGTCGACGTCGTCGAGGGTCAGCCCGGCCTCGTCGAGCGCGGCGCGGACGGCGGGCACCAGGCCGAGCCCGGGCAGCTGCGGGTCGACGCCCGCGGTGGCGGTGGCGAGCACACGGAGGCCGGGGAGGCCCAGCTCGGCGTGGGTGGCGGCGTCGACGATCGCCACGGCGGCCGCGCCGTCGTTGACGCCGCAGGCGTTGCCGGCCGTGACGGTCCCGCCGTCCACGAACGCGGGCCGCAGCCGGGCCAGCCGCTCGACGGTCAGCCCGGCGCGGACCCGCTCGTCGCGGGCGAGGCCGGCCACGGGCAGCACCTCGGCGCCGAACGTGCCGGCCTCCCAGGCGGCGGCGGCGCGGGCGTGGGAGCGCGCGGAGTAGGCGTCCTGCCGCTCCCGGGTGACGCCGTACTTCGCGGCGAGCTGGTCCGCGGCCACGCCCATGTCGGGGTCGCCGAGCGTGGCCGGCGCGAACGGCGCGCGGGTGTAGCGCACCGGGTCCGCGCCGTCGGCCGGCGGCCGGAAACGCCACGGCGCCGTCGACGCCGACTCGACGCCACCCGCCAGCACCAGTCCCGGACGCGCGCGCACCAGCGCGGTCGCGACGTCGATCGCGGCCAGGCCGCTGCCGCACTGGCGGTCGACCGTCAGGGCGGGTACGGCGACCGGCAGACCCGCGGCGAGCGAGGCGACCCGCGCCACGTCGCCGCCGGGACCCGTGCAGTTGCCGAGCACGACGTCGTGGGGGAGCAGCCCGTCGAGCGAGCCCGCGAGCGCGGCGAGCACCGGCGCAGCGAGGTCGGCCGCGGTGACGTCGCGCAGCGCCCGGCCGGCGGTGCCGATCGGCGTGCGCAGCGCGGCGACGACGACCGGGGCGTCGGCGGCGGTCAGGGTCACGGTCCCAACCTAGAGCCCGGTCAGCGGCCGCAGCGTCGGCGCCCGCTCCGCGACCGCGTCCCGGTCGACCTTGCCGGCGGCGGTCAGCGGCAGGGCGTCGACATGCCACCAGCGGCGCGGCCGGGCGGCGTCGACGAGCTCCTCACGGGCGGCGGCGACGAGACGGCCGTGGTCGTCGGCGTCGGTGAGGACCACCGCGAGCACCTCGCCGAGCGTCGGGTGCGGGACGCCGAGGACGATGAGCTCGCCGCGAGCGTGCGCGCGCAGCACCGCCTCGACCTCGCTGATCCGCACCGTCACGCCGCCGGTGGTCACGGCGTCCGCGCGGCCGTGCAGCACCAGGACGCCATCGGCGAACGTGCCGAGGTCGCCGACCGTCGCCCAGCCCTCGGCGTCGGCCCGACCGAGGGCGAGGTACGGCGAGCAGACCCACACCTCGCCGTCGCGCACGTCGACCTCGACGCCGGGGAACGGGCGCAGCGACGCGGCGTGCCGGCCCCACGCGACGAACGACAGCTCGGCCGCCCCGTAGTAGTGGTGCACCACCAGGCCCGCGCCCTCGGCACGCGTCGCGAGCCCGGGCCCGAGCGGGGCACCCGCGACCACCACGGTGAGCCCGTCGGGCACGGTGCGGTCGAGCAGCACGTCGAGCGCGGTCGGGGTGAGCACGGCATGGCTCGCGTCGGCGACGTCGTCGACCAGCACGGCGCCGGTCCAGGCGGCGTGCACCCGCGCGAAGACGTTCATCGACCCGGTCGACGGGCCGGGTACCCACAGGCGCGTCCCCGGGCCGATCCCGGACAGGTCGGTGACCGCGTCGAACGACACCACCCACGACGTCGTCGTGCGGGTGACGGTCCGCGGCCGGGTCGTCGATCCGGCGGTGCGGAGCGTGACCGGTTCCCCGCGCGCGTGCGCGTCCCGGAAGGCGGCGACCGGGTCGGCCGCCGTCGTCAGGTCGTGCTCAGACAGCCTGCTGCTCCGACGCCTCGGCCGACTCGCGGGCGGCGCGGCCCTCGCCGAGCAGCCCCGGGTACGCCGCGTGCACGCCGCGCGCGACGACGGCCGCGACGACCACCTTCACCAGGTCGCCGGGCAGGTAGATCCAGCTGGCCACGGTCGCCGCCCACGGCGTGATGCCGAGGACGACCGCCATCCCGGCGATGCCGAGGAGGTAGAGCACCACGACGCCGCCGACGAAGTTGGCGACGATCCCCCAGTGCAGCTTGTACGTCGGACCGGCGCGCTCGGTGAGCCACCCCACGACGTACGCGGCGACGGGATAGCCGATCAGGAAGCCGACCGACGGCCCGGCGAACACGCCCAGGCCGCCGCGGCCGCCGGCCAGCAACGGCAGGCCGACGGCGACCAGGGCGAGGAACAGGACGAGCGCCAGCCCGCCGCGACGGGCGCCGAGGATCGCGCCGGCCAGCATCACGCCGAGCGACTGCGCGGTGATCGGCACGCTGAAGCCGGGTGGGGTGAAGGCGGGCACCAGCCCGAGGGCGGCGACGACCCCGGCGAACATCGCGACGAGCGCGAGGTCGCGGGACGTGAAGCGCGGGGAGGGGGACGGGGCGGAGGCGCGGGTCACGCGCCGCAGTCTAGGAGGCCCGATCCGAGACGCATCAGCGCGGTCCAGTCCGCGATCAGTGGTCCCCGCCGCGCTCGAGGCCGAGCGTGCCGAGCAGGTCCTCGTGCAGCTCGAACCAGACCGTGTGGCAGGAGTCGATCCGGGGCTCGTCGACGTACCTGCGCTCGCCGGCGTCGACCCGGACGAGCGCGGCGGCGAACCGCTCCGGGTAGCCGGCGAACCGGTCGAGCGCCCCGGCGAGGGCGTCGCCCACCGGCTGCAGCCGGCGACCGAGGGACGTCAGGTCGTCGAGGACCCGCTCGTCCCAGGACCAGTCGTCGTGGTCGTTGGCGGCCATCCGGTCCCACGGGGTCGGCCGGATCTGCCAACGGGTGGTCGCGTCGAGGAATCGGGCGTTGAGCCGCGCGAAGGTCGCGTGGGCGTCGGTCACCACGTCCCGCGCGCCGGCCTCGTCGAGCTCGGCGGCGAGCCGCCGGTCGTCCTCGGCGCGGCCGCGGTCGGTCAGCCCCCAACCGGTGAGGTCGGCGAAGGACGCCCGCGAGACCTGGCCGAACGCCTCCGCGTCGAGCAGCAGCTCCTCCACCTCGTCGGCGTCGAGGCCGAACCGGCGCGCGATGTGCGAGGCCTGGGCCATTCCGAGGAGCCGGACCCCGTGCAGGGTGAGCAGCTCGGGGGTGGAGGTCGCGGCCATGCCGCGAACGTACAGGGACGGGAAGCGGGTCAGAGCCGGGACGCGGAGAACGTGTCGCACGCCTGCAGCGAGCCGGTGCGCATGCCCGTGCTGAACCACCGCATCCGCTGCTCGGCCGAGCCGTGCGTCCAACGGTCGGGGTCGACCCGGCCGGAGGTGCGCTTCTGGATCCGGTCGTCACCGACGGCCCGGGCCGCGTCGAGGGCGTCGGCGATGTCCTGGTCGGTGAGGTCGAGGATGAACGGCTCGCCGCTCTCGTCGGGGACCTCGGTGGCGTGCTTGGTCCAGACGCCGGCGTAGCAGTCGGCCTGCAGCTCCAGCCGCACGGCGTCGCTGGTCGGGCCCTGCTGGGTGCGGACCTGGCCCATCGTGCCGAGGAGGTCCTGGATGTGGTGGCCGTACTCGTGGGCGAGGACGTAGGCCTCGCTGAACGGTCCGCCGCGCGCGCCGAGCTGACCCTCGAGCATCTCGTCGAAGAACGCCGGGTCGAGGTAGACCTGCTCGTCGGCCGAGCAGTAGAACGGCCCGACGTCGGAGGTCGCGTTGCCGCAGCCGGTGCTCACGGCGCCCTCGGGGAACAGGATGGTCGTCGCCTTCCGGTAGCGCACCCCGGCCTGTTCCGGCAACGCCTCGGCCCAGAACGCCTGGATCGAGTTGACGTCGGCGAGGAGCGCGCAGTTGCGGTCCTGGTTGGCGTCGGCGCCGCTCTCGCACTGGTCGAGGGACGTCTCGCTGCCGGCACCGCCGCCGCCCTCGCCGGGACCGATCGAGGGGGAGCCGCCGAGCTGGCTCTGCAGCAGGAAGATGATGACGAGGATGATCAGGCCGCCGATGCCGCCACCGACCTTGAGGCCGCGGCCGCCACCGCCACCGATCGGGAGTCCGCCCATGCCGCCGCCGCTGCCGCCGCCCCGGCGTACCTGCACCTGGCTGCGGTCCAGCTTCGCCTTCGGGTTGTAACGCACAGTCCGACCTCCCGTTGGGTGTCCGTAGACTAGGGCACGTACCCGCGCCCCTGCCCCGCTACGCGGCCCCCGGCCGGGCCCTCGCGGCGATGTCGTCGGTCAACGGGGCTTCGCCCCGCCTCTCCTCCGCCTGGCGAGGACCTCGCCCGGCAGCCGCTCGCAACGGCCAGGGGCACCGGCACGTACCCTGGGCCCATGCCACGTGTGACGCACTGACCGGCGCGCCCGCTCTCTCGACGCCCGTCCTGTTCCCCGACCCGTCCACGAGGTAACCACCCATGATCACCGCCCACCAGATCGAAGTGCGCGCGGGCGCGCGCCTGCTGATGCAGGACGTGTCGTTCCGCGTCGCGGCCGGCGACAAGGTCGGCCTGGTGGGGCGCAACGGCGCGGGCAAGACCACGCTCACCCGGATCCTCGCCGGCGAGGGCCTCCCGGCCGGAGGCCAGGTCACCGCGACCGGGTCGGTCGGCTACCTGCCGCAGGACCCGCGCACCGGCGACCCCGAGGTCGCCGCGCTCGACCGGATCCTGTCCGCGCGCGGTCTCGACGACGTCGTACGGCGCCTGCGGGAGGCCGAGCGGGAGATGGCCTCCGACGACGAGACCGTCCGCGAGCGGGGGATGCGGCGGTACGCCAACGCCGACAACGAGCTGCACGCGGGCGGCGGGTACGCCGCCGAGGCCGAGGCCAAGCAGATCGCGTCGAGCCTCGGCATCGAGGACCGGATCCTGACCCAGCCGCTGCGGACGCTCTCGGGTGGCCAGCGCCGCCGGGTGGAGCTCGCGAGGATCCTGTTCTCCGGCGCGGAGACGCTGCTGCTCGACGAGCCGACCAACCACCTCGACGCCGACTCGATCGTGTGGCTGCGCGAGTTCCTGCGCACCCACCGGGGCGGGCTCATCGTGATCAGCCACGACGTCGGGCTGCTCGAGGCGTGCGTGACGAAGGTGCTGCACCTCGACGCCAACCGCGCCGAGGTCGACGTCTACAACATGGGCTGGAAGGCGTACCTCGAGCAGCGCGAGACCGACGAGAAGCGCCGCAAGCGCGAGCGGCTCAACGCCGAGAACAAGGCCAAGACGCTCACCGACCAGGCCAACAAGATGCGCGCGAAGGCGACCAAGGCGCAGGCCGCGCAGTCGATGCTCAAGCGCGCCGAGAAGCTGCTCGCCGGCGTCGAGTCCGAGCGCCAGAGCGACAAGGTCGCCCGGATCGCGTTCCCCAAGCCCGCGCCGTGCGGGAAGACGCCGCTCACCGCCGCCGAGCTGTCGAAGTCCTACGGCTCGCTGGAGGTCTTCACCGACGTCGACCTGGCGATCGACCGGGGGAGCCGCGTCGTCGTGCTGGGCCTGAACGGCGCCGGCAAGACCACGCTGCTGCGGATCCTCGGTGGCCTCGACCGGCCCGACACCGGCGAGGTGCAGCCCGGGCACGGGCTCAAGCTCGGCTACTACGCCCAGGAGCACGAGACCCTCGACACCGGCCGCACCGTGCTGGAGAACATGCGCTCGGCCGCGCCCGACCTGACCGACACCGAGGCGCGCAGCGTGCTCGGGTCGTTCCTGTTCTCCGGCGACGACGCGCACAAGCCGGCCAAGGTGCTGTCCGGTGGTGAGAAGACCAGGCTCGCGCTGGCGACGCTGGTGGTCTCGACGGCCAACGTGCTGCTGCTCGACGAGCCGACCAACAACCTCGACCCGGCCTCCCGCGAGGAGGTGCTGGCGGCGATCCGGTCCTACGAGGGCGCGATCGTGCTGGTCACCCACGACGAGGGTGCCGTGCACGCGCTCGAGCCCGACCGGGTGCTGATCCTGCCCGACGGCGTCGAGGACCTCTGGACCGAGGACTACGCCGACCTGATCTCGCTCGCCTGACCTCCGCGTCAGCGGTACCGGTCGAAGAACGCCACGATCGCGTCGAGCGCCTCGCGCTGCACGTCGTCGACCTGCGGGACGCCCGCCGCGTCGACCTCCGGGTAGATGTAGCCGTGCACGTCGTGGCTCCACGACCGCCACTCGACGTCGTCGCGCCTGTCGGCGAGCAGGTCGTAGGTCAGCCGGAACACGCCCTGCAGCTCGTCCTCCTCCCGTCCGAGCACCAGCACCGGGATGCGCACGCCGTCGACGCGCGCCGACACCTCCGCGGGGTCGGCGACCCGGCTCCGGGCGTGCTCGACGTCGCGCATCAGCAGGCGCTCGATGTCGCGCATGCCGCCGTCGTTCGCGACGGTCGGCTCGTCGTCCAGCCGCAGCGTCAGCACCTCGTGGGACGCCGGTTCCGCCGCCACCGCGGCCCGCAGCGGTACGTCGTACTGCGAGCAGAGCTTGAGCAGCATCTCGCCGGCGTGGCTCACCCCGAGGTGGAACAGCCGGTCGCCGTCGACCGCGGGATGGCGAGCCACGTGGCGGAGGATCGCGAGCTCGTCCTCGTACTCCAGCGGCGCTCGGTTCATCAGCTCCATGCCCTGGCGGCCGTGCACCCGCAGCCGGCCGCCGTGCTGGTAGCCGAGCTCCACCTCGGTCCGGTAGCGCATCCACGCGCTCGCGTAGCCCGCCTCCAGCAGCCGGTCCTGGACGTGCCGGAAGCGGTGCACCCGGTCCTGCAGCCAGCCGATCCCGCCGCCGCCGTTGCCGTAGGCCACGAGCACGCACGGGTGCGGCCCCTCGCCCTCCGGCAGCCGCAGGGCGTACGGCGTGTAGAGGCCGTCGAGCGTCTCGGCGAGGAGGTAGTGCGCCGGCCGGTCGGACCCTGCGACCTCCTCGGTCATCAGCACTTGGTGCGGCTCCCACGCGGTCACGCGCCGCACCGTAGCGGCGTGCTGCACACGTTTGCAACAGGCGTGCCCGCCACGACGCCGGCGGCCAGCGCCACCCAGCCCTGCCACCGTGTCCACGTCCGCATGTGAGCCTCCCTTGGAACCGGGACCCGTCGCGCACGAGGCGGATCGACTCCTCCGGTCGTTCGCCCGGGCCCAGCGGCGGGTCCAGAGCCCGTGCCGACGGCCGGGACCGGGGGTGGCTGCCCCTACGCTCTCCCCATGAATCCCACCGTGGACCCGGAGGTCCTGGAGCGCGGCGGCGTCCGGCTCGAGGAGAACGGCCTCGTCGCGACCATCACGCTCAACCGGCCCGCCACCAAGAACTCCCAGACCCCCTCCACGTGGATGGCGTTGCGGGCGATCGGCGCCAGCCTCGACCCCGCCGTCCGCGTCGTCGTGGTCCAGGGCGAGGGGGACACCTTCTCCTCCGGGCTCGACCGGCGGATGCTCAGCGCCGAGGGCGTCGAGGGCGAGTCGTCGATCATGAACCTCCTCGACATCCCCGACGCCGAGCTGGCCGAGTCGATCGCGGGCTGGCAGGAGGGCTTCACCTGGCTGCGCCGCAGCGACATCGTGAGCGTCGCCGCGGTGCGCGGCTCCGCCGTCGGCGCCGGCTTCCAGCTGGCTCTGGCGTGCGATCTCCGGGTGCTGGCCGACGACGCGCGGTTCTCCATGCGCGAGCCGATCCTCGGCCTCGTCCCCGACCTCACGGGAACAAAACCCCTGGTCGAGCTGGTTGGTTACTCCAGGGCACTGGAGATCTGCGCGACCACGCGCTGGGTGTCCGCCGAGGAGGCCCACGCGATCGGCCTGGCGACCGCGGTGGTCCCCGCGGAGGAGCTGTCCGACGCGGTGGCCGACCTGGTCGCGGCGCTGACCGCACCGCTGTACGGCGCGGTCACGGAGACCAAGGCACTGCTGCAGAGCGCGCACAAGCTCGACCTGGAGGAGCAGCGCAGGCTGGAGCGCGAGGCCCAGGTCCGCCGCTTCCGGGAGCTGGCCGCACTGATGGGGGAGTAGCCGAGACCGCAGCCCTGGGCGCGCGGGTCGGGAGACGGACGGATCGGGAGAGGAGGAGCCGAGCATGTCGATGGGTTCCGGCATGGGACCGGTCTGGCGCCACCTGCGCACCGACCGCAGCATCACCGAGCAGCGGCTCGCCAAGGACACCGTCCGCCGCGTGGCCGCCTTCGCCAAGCCGCACCGCGGGCTGATCGCGGTCTTCCTCGTGCTGACCGTCATCGACGCGGCCCTCGTCGTGGTCACCCCGCTGCTGGTCAAGCACCTCGTCGACGACGGCATCCTCAAGCAGGACGGCAGCGTGGTCACGACGACCGCGCTGGCGATCGCCGGTGTCGCGCTCGTCGACGCCGCGCTCGCGGTCGGCCAGGGCTACCTGTCGTCCCGCATCGGCGAGGGCCTGATCTACGACCTCCGCACGTCGGTGTTCGCCCACGTGCAGCGGATGTCGGTCGCGTTCTTCACGCGCGCCCAGACCGGGGCGCTCGTGTCCCGGCTCAACAACGACGTGATCGGCGCCCAGCGTGCGTTCACCTCGACCCTGTCGAGCACCGTCTCCAACAGCATCAGCGTGGTCGTCGTCGGCATCGCGATGCTCGCGTTGTCCTGGCAGGTCACGCTGCTCTGCCTCGCGCTGTTCCCGTTCCTCTGGCTCGCCTCCCGCTGGGTCGGCCGCAACCTGGCCGGTCTCACCCGCGAGCAGATGCAGGGCAACGCCGACCTCGGCAACACGATGACCGAGCGGTTCAACGTCGGCGGCGCGCTGCTGCTCAAGCTGTTCGGTCGTCGCGGCGAGGAGGACGCCCTCTTCGCGCGCAAGGCCGGCGTCGTCCGTGACCTCGGCGTGCGCATCGCGCTGATCACGCGGATCTTCGGCGCCAGCCTGATGCTGCTGCCCGCACTCGCCACCGCCCTCGTCTACGGCGTCGGCGGCCACCTCGCGATCCAGCAGACCCTGACGGTCGGCACCCTCCTCGCGCTCGCCACGCTGCTGCTGCGCCTGCTCGGCCCGCTGCAGGGCCTGTCCAACGTGCGCATCGACGTGATGACCGCGCTGGTCAGCTTCGAGCGCGTCTTCGAGGTGCTCGACCTGCCCTCGATGGTCCAGGAGAAGCCCGACGCCGTCGCGCTGCCCGCGAGCACCGGGCGGGTGGAGTTCGACCACGTCGCCTTCCGCTACCCGCGCGCCGACGAGGTGTCGCTGGCCAGCCTCGAGTCGGTCGCGCGCACCGAGTCGCGCGACACCGGCGAGGTGCTGCGCGACGTCTCGTTCGTCGCGGAGCCCGGCCAGATGGTGGCGCTCGTCGGCCCGTCCGGTGCCGGCAAGACGACGATGACCCACCTCGTCGCCCGGTTGTACGACGTCACCGGGGGAGCGGTCCGCGTCGGCGGTCACGACGTCCGCGACGTCACGCTCGAGTCGCTGGAGGACGCGGTCGGCTACGTCACCCAGGACGCGCACATGTTCCACGACACCATCGGCGCCAACCTCGCCTACGCCCGTCCCGCCGCCACTGACGACGAGATCTGGGCCGCGCTCGAGGCCGCGCAGATCGCCCGCCTCGTGCGCAGCCTGCCCGACGGCCTCGACACCGTCGTCGGCGACCGGGGCTACCGCCTCTCCGGCGGCGAGCGCCAACGGCTCGCGATCGCCCGGCTGCTGCTCAAGGCGCCCGGCATCGTGGTGCTCGACGAGGCCACCGCACACCTGGACTCCGAGTCCGAGGTGGCGGTCCAGCGCGCGCTCGACCAGGCGCTCGAGGGCCGCACCTCGCTGGTCATCGCGCACCGGCTCTCCACCATCCGCAGCGCCGACCTGATCCTCGTCGTCGACGACGGCCGGGTCGTGCAGTCCGGCAGCCACACGGCGCTCCTGGCCGAGGGCGGGCTCTACGCCGACCTCTACGCCACCCAGTTCAGCCGCACGGCCTGACGCGTCGGGGGCGCAACCCCGCCGTACCGATTACGCGGAAGTGCTTGACCGGACCCCGTCGGTGGGGTGGGGTGTTCGCACCGACCATCTGGGAGAGCACATGCCTGGTTCGCAGCCCCTCCGTCGCGCGCTCGCCGTGCTGGCGACGGCCGCCCTCGCCGCCGGCGCCCTGACCGGCGTCCCGGCGGCCACCGCCGCCGGAGGCGACGACAGCCTCGCGCGGGTCAGCCCGCGCGCGTCCGGCTTCGCGGCCGGCCGCTACATCGTCCTCCTGCGGGCGCCCGCCGCCACCCAGTACGACGGCTCCGACCCGCGCTTCCCCGCCACCCGGATGGCCCCCGGCGGCCGCTACCTCGCGCGCTCCGCGGCGGTCGCCCGCTACCGCGCGCACCTGGTCACGACGCAGGACGCGCTGGCCCGGTCGGTCGGCGCCACCCCGGCGGAGCACTACACCGTCGCGGCCAACGGCTTCCTCGCCCAGCTGACCGGCGCGCAGGCCCTCGACCTGGCCTCCGACCGCAACGTGCTGCTGCTCAGCAAGGAGGCGCGGCTCAGCCTCGACACCTGGCAGACCCCTGACTTCCTCGGGCTGACCGGCCGCAACGGAGCCTGGCAGCGCCAGGCCGGCGGGCGCGACAACGCCGGCGACGGCGTCGTGGTGGGCTCGATCGACTCCGGCATCTGGCCCGAGTCGAAGTCGTTCCGCGGCCAGCGCCTGACCCGCGCTCCGAAGACCCGCTGGAAGATCTCCCGCGTCGGAGAGAACACCCGCATGGAGAAGGCCGACGGCGGCGTCTTCGAGGGCCGCTGCCAGCTCAGCCACAGCTTCGCCGGCACCCGCACGAAGGCCAAGGGCTGGAAGGCCTCCGACTGCTCCACCAAGATCATCGGCGCGCGCTACTACCCCGACGCGTTCCTCGCCCAGGTGCCGCGGGGGCAGCGCTCCCCGGACGAGTTCCTCTCCACCCGCGACGGTGACGGCCACGGCAGCCACACCGCCAGCACCGCCGCGGGCGACCACGTCGACCACGTCACCACCGAGGACGTCGACTTCGGCGACGTCAGCGGCATGGCACCCGCCGCCCGCATCGCGTCGTACAAGGTCTGCTTCAGCGACCGCGACGAGGACACGGGCGACTGCTTCAACTCCTCGATCCTGTCCGCGCTCGACGACGCGGTGACCGACGGCGTCGACGTCATCAACTTCTCGATCTCCGGTGAGCTCGACACGGTCGTCGACCCGGTCGAGATCGGGTTCGAGGGCGCCGCCGAGGCGGGGATCTTCGTCGCCACCTCCGCGGGCAACAACGGCCCGGGCGCCTCGACCGTCGCGCACAACAGCCCGTGGCTGACCACCGTCGCGGGCTCGACGCACTACAACTTCGAGAACACCGTGGTGCTCGGCAACGGCCGCAAGATCCGCGGCGCCTCGATCTCGCAGAAGACGCTGCCGCAGACCCGGCTGATCGACGCCGCCAAGGCGGCCGCACCGGGCGCCGAGCCCGACGCGGCGGCGCTCTGCTTCCTCGGTGGCGTGCTCGACCCGGCGAAGGTCAAGGGCAGGATCGTCGTCTGCGAGCGCGGCATCAACGACCGCGTCGACAAGAGCAAGGCGGTCAAGAAGGCCGGCGGTGTCGGCATGATCCTCGCCAACGTCGCGCCCGGCAGCCTCGACGCCGACTTCCACTCGGTGCCGACGATCCACATCGCCGACGACGAGTCGCCGAAGGTCTACCGCTACCTCGCCAAGGCCGGCCCCAAGGCCACCGCGGCGTTCCAGCTCGGCGACACCACCGGCAAGAAGCCGACCCCGATCCCGCAGATCGCCGGTTTCTCGTCCCGCGGTCCCGCCCTCGCCAACGACAGCGACCTGCTCAAGCCCGACATCGCGGCACCGGGCGTCAGCGTCCTCGCCGCCGTCGCGCCGCCGGCCAACGAGGACCGCAAGTACGACCTCTACTCCGGTACGTCGATGGCGAGCCCGCACATCGCCGGCCTGGCCGCCTTCATCATGGGCGAGCACACCAGCTGGTCGCCGATGCAGGTGAAGTCGGCCATGATGACGACGGCCACGAGCCTCAAGGGCGCCAACGGCGGCACGGTCCGCGACCCGTTCGCGCAGGGCGCCGGCCAGGTCCAGATCAAGAAGGCCTTCGACCCGGGCCTGTTCGTCACCTCCGGCACGGTCGACTGGCGCGGCTTCCTCGCCGCGCAGGGCCTGCCCACGGGCTACGAGCCGGTGGCCGCCAAGGACTTCAACGGTCCCTCGATGGCGCAGGGTCAGGTCACCTCGTCGACGTCGTTCAAGCGCAAGTTCAGCGCCGACCGCGCCGGCACCTGGAAGGTCTCGGTGAACGTCCGCGGCTTCAAGGCGCACGCGCCGAAGAAGCTGGTGTCCCAGGGCCGGGGCGACAAGGTCAACCTGCGGGTCGACCTGCTCCGCACGTCGGCCCCGCTCGGCCGCTGGGCGACCGGCTTCCTCACGCTCGACGGCCCGACCCGGCTCCGCCTGCCGATCGCCGTACGCCCGGTCGCGGTGACCGCGCCGGCCGAGGTCCAGGGCGCCGGCGTGACCGGGGCGGTGGACGTGCCGATCAAGGCCGGCTTCACCGGCAACCTGCCCGTCCAGGTCAACGGACTGGCCAAGGCGCAGTCGACCAACGGCACCAGCAGCAACATCACGACCAGCCCCGACGACGCGCAGTTCTTCTGCGTGCAGGTCCAGGCCGGGTCCAAGCTGGCGCGGTTCACGCTCGACGCGGCCAACGACGCGGCCGACATGGACCTGTTCGTCTACTCTGCCGAGGACGCCGCGTGCGAGGTCCTCACCGATGTGGTGGGGCAGTCCGCCACCGGCTCGGCCGACGAGCAGGTCACCCTCGAGGAGCCGGCTGCCGGCTACTACCTCGTGGAGGTCGACCCGTTCTCGGCCGCACCGGGCGAGCCGACGCTGGCCTGGCGGCTCGACTTCTACGACGTGAACGCGGCGGCCACGGCCGGCGGCTTCCAGGCGGTGCCGAACCCGGTGCCGGTCGTGGAGAACCAGCGCACGACGTTCCAGGCGCGCTGGTCCGGGCTCGAGCCCAACGCCCGCTACCTCGGCGTGCTCGGCTACGACGGCGCACTGGCCCCGACCGTGGTCGCGGTCGACACCACCGTCGTGCCGTAGTCAGCGTCGCACGGGCTCCGGGGCGTCGTCCTTCGCGGCGGCGGCGCTCCGGAGCTTGCGGCGCTCGTCGAAGGCGAGGTAACCGAACCCGAACACCGCCAGCGCGGCGAAGAACCACCACTGCAGGCCGTAGAAGAAGTGCGGCCCGTTGCCCAGGTCGGGCGTCTCGGTCAGGGTGAGCGGCCGGGCCGCCTCGGGCTGCTCGGAGACGAGGTCGACGAAGCCGGTGAGCACCTCGCCGTCCAGCGTCGGCCCGATGGTCGCGCTCGAGATCGCCCGGGTGGAGCCGTGGTCCACGGCCGTCGAGTCGCCGGTCGCGTCGGCACGCACCCAGCCGACCACGTCCACGGTGCCCGTCGGTGGCGCCGGGACGTCGGGCGAGGCGTCGCCGCGGTTCTCGGTGGCCACCCAGCCGCGGTCGACGAGCAGCAGCCGGCCGCTGTCCTGGAGCCGTAGCGGGGTCACGACGTCGACACCCGAGGCCCCGTCGCGCGTCTGGTACCGGACGATGACGGTCTGGCTGTCGTCGTACTCGCCCCTGGCCCGCACCCGCAGCCACTCCTCGTCGGAGCCGACGGGCTCGCCCACGGCCAGCACGTCCTCGACCGGCTGCGGGTCCGCGACGATGTTGTGCTCGGTGACCGCGTTGCTCTCCTTGCGGTCCTCGAGGCGGTGGAACTGCCACTCGCCCAGCCACCAGCAGCCGTACGCCAGCACGGCGACGGCCAGCGCGAACAGCACCCACCGGCGGCTGAGCATGAACCTCACGGCGACGACAGTAGTCCGGGCCGTCGGTCGATCCCCCTACCCTGCCCGCCGGTGTGGGTGGAGTCACCACGGAGTCACTAGAGTGGGGGGATGGGGATGGACACCGGAGCACTCGTCGACAGGTTCGGCCGTACGGCGACCGACCTGCGCGTCTCGCTGACCGACCGGTGCAACCTGCGCTGCAGCTACTGCATGCCGGCCGAGGGCCTCGACTGGCTGCCCACCGACGACGTGCTCACCGACGACGAGGTGGTCCGGCTGGTCCGGATCGCCGTCGAGCAGCTCGGCGTGCGTGAGGTCCGCTTCACCGGCGGCGAGCCGCTCGTGCGGCGCGGGCTGGTCGACATCGTCCGCCGCACCACCGCCCTCCGGCCGCGCCCCGAGACCTCGCTGACCACCAACGCGCTCGGCCTCCAGCGGACCGCCGCGGCCCTGGCCGAGGCCGGGCTCGACCGGGTCAACGTCAGCCTCGACACCATCCGCCGCGACGACTTCCTGACGATCACCCGGCGCGACCGGCTCGACGACGTGATCGCCGGGCTGGCCGCCGCCAAGGAGGCCGGCCTCGGCCCGGTCAAGGTCAACGCCGTCCTGCTGCGCGGGATCAACGACGCCCACGCGCCCGAGCTGCTGCGCTGGTGCATCGAGCAGGGCTACGAGCTGCGGTTCATCGAGCAGATGCCGCTCGACGCCCAGCACGGCTGGAGCCGGACCGAGATGATCACGGCCGACGAGATCTTCGCGACGCTGGAGCGGGAGTTCGTGCTGACGCCCGCCGAGGAGCCGCGGGGGAGCGCCCCGGCCGAGCTGTTCGCCGTGGACGGCGGCCCCGCGACCGTCGGCGTGATCGCCTCGGTGACCCGGCCGTTCTGCGGTGACTGCGACCGGGTGCGGCTGACCGCCGACGGGCAGGTTCGCAACTGCCTGTTCGCCCGCGAGGAGTCCGACCTCCGCGGCGCCCTGCGCGCGGGAGCCTCCGACGAGGAGCTCGCCGACCGCTGGCGGGTCGCCATGCTGGGCAAGCGCCCCGGGCACGGGATCGACGACGTGAGCTTCCTCCAGCCGAGTCGCCCGATGAGTGCTATCGGCGGCTGAGCGCCCGACTTGATGGCCGGTTGGGATGATTTCTCGCGACCGATCGTCCGGTTCCTCTTCCGTGCGGACGATTGATGGGCGAGGTTCCCGCAGACCGGGGGCGCGCTGGCCGATCATGTGCACATGCGTCTGTTCGCCGCGATCGTGCCACCGGAGCTGGCACGCAAGGAGCTCGCCGAGGCCGTGCGCGCCGCGGGGCCCGACAGCCCCGAGCTGGCCACCGTCCCGGTCGAGGACATGCGCATCCCCGTCACCGGCTTCGGCAACGTGTCGCAGCGCGACGCGCTGCAGCTGATCAGCACCCTCGCGCGCACGGCGGCGGCCTGGCCGCGCCCCGAGCTGCGCTTCGCGGGCAGCGCCGCGCTGGAGTGGCCGGGCGACGAGAACGTCTGGGCCCGCCTCGACGGTGACGTCGACGGCGCCCTCACCATCGGCCGCGGTGTGCCGCCGGCCGTGAAGCGCCTCGGCTTCCTCGTGGACCGTCGCGCGTTCCGCCCGTGGATGGCCGTGGGCGCGATCACCGACCACACCACGGCGCCGTACCTCGAGAAGCTGGTCGGGGACCTCGACGAGTTCAAGGGCTCGCTGTGGACCCTCGAGACGCTCACGATCGTCCGCAAGGTCCCGCTCGACCAGTCGGGGAAGGTCGAGGAGATCGTCCTCGACGAGATCCCCCTCGGCAGCTCGGGCAGCTGACACCCCGCGGGCGGGATTTCTGCGCCCCGCGCCATCATCGAGCGGAGCCGCGGACCTCGGCTAGCATCCTGCAGCATGATGACGATCCGGCATGAGGCGCGTCCCATGCCGGTCATGGCCATCGTTTCGCTGGGGCTGGCCGGGTGCGCCGCCGTGTCACTCGTCCTGAGTGATGCGGTCCTCCGTGCTGTTCCGGATTCCGATGGGCTCGTCATCCTCTTCTTCGTGCTCGGCTGGGTGCTCATGGCCTGGGCGACCATCGGCGTCGTCGTCGCGCTCGTGCATCTCCTCCGAGCAGGGGACCTCCGCCGGAGGCCGGCGCTCCTCGAATGGGCGTTCGTGCTGGCGGCGGCGGTGGTCATCGTCGGCACGGCCTGCACCTACCCGCTCATCGGAGCCGGTTCCGGCGCCGCATGACGACCCGCACCGCCGAGGCGTTGCTCTGAAGCGGCAACCAGGGCGGTGAGTCATGCCGCGGCCGCTGGACGGCGGGCTGGTTCCCGGGACAGGTGGCGCAGTCGTGGCGATGCACGCGACCTGGAGCCAGCCGAGGGCTGCTTGTCGGTCCCACCCGACTCGGCGGACCTCGACGTCGTGGTCCCGTCTGGACCGGCTCCGCGACGCGGGGCAGGATGCGCCGACTCGGCGGGTCCGCGAGGGCAGGATGCGCCGACTCGGCAGGCCCGCGAGGGCAGGATGCGCCGACTCGGCGGGCTCGCCGTCAGGCGGGCATGGTCTCCGCGTCGATGTCGACGAGGCCGTGGTTCGCACGCAGCACGCGGGCGACGGCGTCCGGGGACATCGGGCGGTGCAGCAGGTAGCCCTGGGCGAACGGCGCGTGCACGTGGTCGCGCAGGTGCTCGAGCTGGGAGCTGCGCTCGATGCCCTCGATGACGACGTCGAGGCCGAGGGCCTGGCCCATCATCGTGATCGAGCAGAGCAGCGCGCACGAGCGCTCGTCGCGGTCGATCGCGTCGGAGAACGACGCGTCGGTCTTGATGATCCGGACCGGCATGTCCTGCAGGTAGCCGATCGAGGAGAAGCCGACGCCGAAGTCGTCGATCGCGAAGTGCACGCCGAGGTCGGCGATCTGGGCCATCGCCTCGATGGACTCCAGGTCGTCGCCGATCATGTCGCGCTCGGTGATCTCGAGGACCAGGGTGGCGCCCTGCATCCGGTCGCGCGTCCAGCGCACCCGGTCGACGAAGTCCGGCTCGCGCAGCTGCTTGGCGGAGATGTTCACGGCGATGGTGAGGTCGCCGCCGGCCGCCTCGAGCAGCGCCGGGGCGTCCTTCGCCGCGCGCTCCAGGATCGCGTCGCCGAGCGGCACGATCAGGCCGCTCTCCTCGGCGACCTTGATGAAGACGTCCGGGGGTACGTCGACGCCGTTGGAGTTCCAGCGGGCCAGCGCCTCGACGCCGGTGATCCGACCCGTCGACGCCCGGACGACCGGCTGGTAGACGAGCGTGAGCTCGCCCGCGGCGACCGAGGCGCGCAGCGACTCGACGAGCTCGAGGCGCTGCAGGCGGGTGCGGCCGAGGGCACCTTCGTAGGTGACGAACTGGTTCTTGCCGCGTGCCTTCGCCTCGTACATCGCGAGGTCGGCGTTGCGGAGCAGGCTCTCGGACGTGTCGCCGGGCTCGCCGAACGCGACGCCGACGCTGGCGCTGAGCGAGAGCCGGTGGCCGGCGACGTGGGCTCCGGAGGACAGCGCGGTGAGGATCCGCTCGCAGGCCGAGTCGACCTCGATGGGGCGGACGTCCTCGAGCAGGATGGCGAACTCGTCGCCGCCGAGGCGGGCGACGGTGTCGCTGGCGCGCACGCACGACGTGAGCCGCTGCGCGAAGTCGATCAGGACGGCGTCGCCGGCGGCGTGGCCGAACCGGTCGTTGACCGGCTTGAACCCGTCGAGGTCGACGAACAGGAGCGCGATGCGGGTGCCCCGGCGGCGCGAGAGCTGCAGCGCGTGCTCGACGCGGTCGAGCAGCAGGCCGCGGTTGGGCAGGTTGGTGAGCAGGTCGTGCCGAGCCAGGTGGGTCATGTCCTGGGTCAGCCGCAGCCGGGCGAACGCGTCGGAGGAGACCGCGACGAGGGCCTCCAGCGCCTGCTGGTCCGCGGTCGTGGTCGAGCGGGCGCGGTGCTTGCCGGGCGCGACCAGCCAGCGGTCGCGGTGACCGTCCTGGAGCTGCGCGCCGATCTCGTGCGAGGTCGGAGGAGTCGAGCGGACCTCGACCTCGGAGGCGGTGAGCCGGAGCAGGCGCCGGGCGTCCTCGAGGAGCGCGTCGACGACCTGGCGGGTGTCGGAGAGCGTCTGGGCGCGCACCGCGGCGTCGAAGAGCACCTGCAGGCGGCGGGCGTTCTCGGTGCCTCGGGTGACCGAGCGTGTGGCGATGAGCAGGGTGACCAGAGGTACGGCGAGCGGGATCAGGGTGAAGGCGTCGGTCTCGCGCACGACGACCGCGGCGAGGTAGCCGAGCGAGTCGAACGGCACGAAGCAGGACACCGCGATGAGCGTGCCGCGCTGGAGCACCTGCTCGCGGATCGGGGCGCTCTCCTCGAGCGCGACCGAGACCGCGGAAACCAGGAAGTCGAGGCTGAAGTAGACCGTCGCGGCGACCAGCACGCCGACCATCTCGAGCCAGGAGCCCTCGTCGGCGCCGATCCCTGTGAAGACCAGCGCCGCCGCGGCACCGCCGAGCGTGCCGACCCCGATGTTGAAGAACTTGATGACCGTGCGCTTGTCGTTGGTCAGCTGGGTGGCGACCACACCGAGGCCCCAGAGGACCAGCGACTCCTCGGGCCTCACGGTGCACAGCAGGAACATCAGCACGCACGAGTCGAAGCCGACCTCGATGCCGCCATCGGCGCGGTCGAGCACCAGGGGGAACCGCGCGATGACCATGATCAGCGGCACGGTGAGCAGCGAGAGGACCCCGAGCTTCAGGTCCGGGGGACCCATCGTCACGAGGGCATAGAGCACCGACCCGACGCCCAGGACGAGGACGCCGAGGTCGAACAGGCGGCTCTGCAACGGCACCGACGGGGTCGGCGGCGCAGGCGGCTGCAGCGACTCTGACTGAGACATGGCTTTACCAGTATCGGCCAGCACCCGGCCGACAAGCGGTGTTTTGTCCGACTTCCCGACGGGATGCCCCACGGGGGTCACGCCGGGGTCAGGCCGGTGGCGTGAGCGGCACGACCTCGCGGAGGAAGGACCGGGCCGCCAGGAAGTCGCCCAGCGACTCCTTGTGCTCGTCGCAGGCCAGCCAGACCTTGCGTCGCTCCGGCTCGTGCAGCCGCGGGTTGTTCCAGCGCAGCTCCCAGGCCGCCGCGGCCCGGCAGCCCTTCGACGAGCAGGTCGGCGGCTCGTCGGTCACGACGGGGCTCCTCGCTCAGGCTCGGGGACGAAAACGGCGGTGCCGGACGACCACGGGGGAAGCCGTCCGGCACCGCCAGAACGCGAGCTCAGACGGGGGAGGCTGAGCTCGCGCCGATGGATTCTTGCACGCTCAATCAGGCAAATCCACCAGCAGGCGAACCCGCTGGTCGGCGAGTCGGCAACTGTCTGGACCAGTGTCCGCGTCCCGACCATCGGGACGAATTCCGCGGGCGTGCGGGGCCGCTCAGGCGTGGTCCGGCCCCTCGAGCGACCGGGTCGTGAAGTCCGGCAGCACCTCGTCGGGACCGCCCGGGTCGGGGCTCACACCGGCGTTGGCGATCACCACGGCGACGTACGGCAGGACGAAGGAGGCGACCAGGAACACCCACATGAACCAGTGGCCCATGCTCACCACGGCGAGCAGGAAGCAGATCGTCCGGATCGTCATGGAGATGACGTAGCGGCGCTGACGCCCGGCGATGTCGTCGCTGTGGCTGCGCGTCGCGGTGGTGATCCGGATCGGCTCCGGCTCCTTGCGGGCCATGTCTCCACCGTACGCCGCTCGGTCGGGGCGTCCCAGGTCGGCGGCGGCGGGTCTAGGTTGGGGGCATGTCGAACCGTGTCTACCGCGTCACCGAGATCGTCGGCACCTCGCCCGACGGGATCGACCAGGCCATCCGCAACGGCATCGAGCGCGCGTCGCGCACGCTGCGCCACCTCGACTGGTTCGAGGTCACCCAGATCCGCGGGCAGGTCAAGGACGAGGCCGTCGAGCACTTCCAGGTGGGCCTGAAGCTGGGCTTCCGCCTCGAGGACGACTGACCGGGTCGGGCGCCGGACCCTCCTGTCGCGGAGGACGCCGCGGGGGATTCTGCCTACCCCCCGGTAGCCGATAGCGTCGCGGCCGTGAGCAGATCCGTACTCGTCACCGGAGGCAACCGCGGCATCGGCCGCGCCATCGCCGTCGCCTTCCTCGCCGCGGGCGACAAGGTCGCGGTCACCACCCGCAACGGGGAGGCCCCCGAGGGCGCCCTCGGGGTGCGCTGCGACGTCACCGACCCCGACTCCGTCGAGGCGGCGTTCGCGGAGGTCGAGGAGAAGCACGGGCCTGTCGAGGTGCTCGTCGCCAACGCCGGCATCACCCGCGACACGCTGCTGCTCCGGATGAGCGAGGACGACTGGTCGTCGGTCATCGACACCAACCTGACCGGCACGTTCCGGGTGGCCAAGCGCGCGGCCAAGGGCATGCTGCGGCTGCGCCGCGGACGGATCGTGCTGATCTCGTCCGTGGTCGGCCTGCTCGGCTCGGCCGGCCAAGTCAACTACGCCGCCAGCAAGGCCGGCCTCGTCGGCATGGCCCGGTCGCTCGCCCGCGAGCTCGGCAGCCGCTCGATCACCACCAACGTGGTGGCGCCCGGGTTCGTCGAGACCGAGATGACCGCGGTGCTGCCGGAGGAGAAGCAGGCGGAGTACAAGGCGCAGATCCCGCTCGGCCGGTACGCCGACGTCGACGAGGTCGCCGCGGTGGTGCGCTGGCTCGCCTCCGACGAGGCGGCGTACATCACCGGCGCCGTCATCCCGGTGGACGGCGGCCTCGGCATGGGTCACTGACCCCACAGTCCGGGTGGTCGAGCCTGTCGACACCACCCCCACAGTCCGGGTGGTCGAGCCTGTCGAGACCACCTCTCATCTCGTCCCTGGAGGAGCAGCATGGGCATTCTCGACGGCAAGCGGATCCTGGTCGCCGGCGTCACGATGGACAGCTCGATCGGCTTCGCGGTGGCGCGGGTCGCGCAGCAGGAGGGCGCCACCGTGCTGGTGTCGAACTTCGGCCGCGCGCTGAGCATCACGAAGCGGATCGTGAACCGCCTGCCCGAGCCGGCGCCGGTGATCGAGCTCGACGTGACGGACCAGGAGCACCTCGACCGGCTGCCCGACCTGGTCCGCGAGCACGTGGACGGGCTCGACGGCGTGGTGCACTCGGTGGCGTACGGCAACCCCGAGACGCTGCTCGGCGGCAAGTTCCTCGACGGGCCGTGGGACGACGTCGCCCAGGCCGTCCAGGTGTCGGCCTACTCGCTGAAGTCGCTGTCGACCGCCTGCCTGCCGCTGATGGGCGGGGGCGGGTCGGTCGTCGGGATGACGTTCGACGCGACCGTGGCGTGGCCGGCCTACGACTGGATGGGCTTCTCGAAGGCGGCGCTGGAGTCCTGCTCGCGCTACCTCGCCCGCGACCTCGGTCCGAAGGGGATCCGGGTCAACCTGGTCTCCGCCGGGCCGCTCAAGACGCTTGCCGCCAAGGCGATCCCGGGCTTCGAGGAGCTCGAGTCGATGTGGAGCGACCGCTCGCCGCTGGGTTGGGACGAGAAGGACACCGAGCCGACCGCCCGCGCCGTGGTCGCGATGCTCTCCGACTGGTTCCCGGCGACGACCGGCGAGATCGTGCACGTCGACGGCGGGTACCACGCGATGGGCGCGTGACCGCCCGGCTTCGCTAACGTCACCACCGTGACGTCCTCCCTCGTCGAGCTCCGGGTCCTCGAAGGCCCCAACCTGTACTTCCCGCGTGCGGCCATCAAGCTGACGCTTGACCTCACCGGCCTCATCGAGGCGCCGACCGACCGGGCGCTGCGGTTCGCGTCCCGGATCGGGCTTCCTCGGGCGCGTCCGGGCGAGCCGGGCAGCGGCTTCCGGCAACGGTTCGCCGCCCGCGCGGTGGGGCGTCTGGTGCGGCACGTCGCGGGCGAGGCCGGCGCCACCCGGCTCGCCGTACGCGTGCGGCCGACGAACGACGTGCACCGGATCGTGGTCGCGTACCCGTGGCGCAACCGGACCCGCGCGCAGGCCCTGGGCCGGGCTGTGGCAGCGGTGCTGGACGCGCTGCCGAGCGCGGACCTCGACGAGCTGGTGAGCGACGAGGCGGCCCGGGTGCGCGCCGCGGAGAAGGGCCCCGGCCCCACCACCATCAAGCCGAAGATCCCGATCGTCGCGGTGACCGGCACCAACGGCAAGACCACGACCTCCCGCATGGTGGCGCACATCGCGCGCACGCACGGGATGCACGTCGGGTGGTCCAGCACCGACGGCATCTACATCGACGGCGAGCTGGTGGAGCCGGGCGACTACTCCGGTCCGAGCGGCGCGGGCCGGGTGCTCGCGCACAAGGAGGTGCAGCTGGCGGTCACCGAGACCGCCCGCGGCGGGATCCTGCTCAAGGGCATCGGGCTGGCCTTCAACCACGTCTCGGTCTTCACCAACGTCTCCGCCGACCACCTCGGCCTGCACGGGATCGACACCGTCGACCAGCTGGCCGAGGTCAAGAGCGTCGTCTGCCGGATCACCCGACCGGACGGCTGGGTGGTGCTCAACGCCGACGACCCGCGCGTGCTGGCGACCCGCACCAACATCCGCGCGCGTCCCTGGGTGTTCTCCCGCGACCCGGACTCACCGGCGCTGCGCGAGGTGCTCTCCGAAGGCGGCCGGGCGACGACGGTGATCGACGGCTGGGTGTGCGTCATGGAGGCCAACAACGACCCCGACCCGCTCGTCGAGGTCGTGGACGTCCCGATGACGCTGGCAGGGCTGTCGCGGTTCAACGTCGAGAACGCGCTGGGCGCTGCCTCGGCCGCGCTCGGCGTCGGGCTGCCCCGTCAGGCCGTGGTCGACGGGCTGACGTCGTTCCGGCCCGACCCCGAGCACAACCCCGGGCGGATGAACTTCTTCACCCACGACGACATCAGCGTCGTCATCGACCTCGCCCACAACGAGGCCGGCCTCGAGGCGCTGCTCGAGATCATGAACGGGGTACGGCGACCCGGGGCACGTCTGCTGCTCGGGCTCGGCGCCGTGGGCGACCGGCAGGACGAGATCGTCGGCAGCCTCGGCGAGATGGGCGCGCGGGACGCCGACGTCGCGGTGATCGCGCACAAGGCGGGCTACCTCCGTGGCCGCACCACCGACGAGCTCGACGTGCTGTTCCGGCAGGGCGCGGCAAGGGTGGGCGTCGACGACCTCCCGTCGTACCCGACCGAGGTCGCCGGCCTCGCGGCTCTCGTCGACCAGGCGAAGCCCGGTGACGTCGTCGGGCTGATGTGCCACGAGGACCGGCAGGGCGTGTACGACTGGCTGGCCGACAACGGCTTCAGCACGGACACCCCCGAGACGCTGCGCGACAAGGTGCGGGCCGCGCGCGCCTGATCCGGGGTGCTGGTCAGCCGGCCGGCGTGAAGTCCGGGTCGCCGACCGGGTCGTCGGGGGTCCCGGAGCCGGCCTGGGCCTGGTTGGACCAGTTCTCCAGCTCGGCCATCACGAGCGGGTGCTTGTCGACGCACACGACCACGAGATCGCCGGCGTTGGCGCGTGACATGGCGTGCCGGACCGCCTCGATCTCCTCGAGGATGACCTCCACCTGCTTGCAGCGCGCCCCGGCGGCCATGCTCGCCCGGACCCCCTCGGCGACCAGGTCGGCGGTGGCGCCGCGCTCCCGCCCGCGGAGCGCGACGTCCTCGCGGACGACGACGACGTCGAAGTGCTGGGCCGCGATCGCGCCGAGCTCGCGCATGTCGTCGTCGCGCCGGTCGCCCGCGGTGGCGATGACGCCGATGCGCGACGGCTTGCCGAGCTCGCTGGTCGTGGCCAGGCCGTCGCCGACGCGGTCCACGAAGTCGCCCAGCATCCGCATGCCGGGTGCGTTGTGGCAGTAGTCGACTATGACGTGGCGGCCGTTGACCTCGACCTCGTTGAGCCGGCCGGGCGACAGGTAGTAGTTGGTCGAGAACGTCCGCAGCCCCTGCCGGATGTCGTGCAGCGGGGCGCCGGCGGCGAAGGCCGCGGCGGCCGCGGCGAGGGCGTTCTGGACGTTCATCCGGGCCCGGCCGTTGAAGGTGGCCGGCAGGAGGTGGGTCCAGGCGAGCTGCATGTCGCGCCGGCCGTGCCGGACCACGATCATCTCGCCCCGCTCGCTGGGCTCGAGGACGATCGCCTTGCCGCCGCGGCGGCAGTGCGCGTCGATCATGTCGCGGACCTCGGTGCCGGGCTCTTCCATCGAGAACCACACGACCTGGCCGGAGCAGCGCCGGCGCATCTCGCGCACCAGCGGGTCGTCGGCGTTGAGCACGGCGTGCCCGTCGCGGGGCACGGCCTCGACGAGCACGGCCTTGACGTCGGCGAGCTGCTCGACGGTGTCGATGCCGCGCAGGCCGAGGTGGTCGGGCTGCACGTTGAGGACCACGGCGACGTCGTTGCGCTCGTAGCCGAGGCCCTCGCGCAGGATGCCGCCGCGGGCGACCTCGAAGACGGCGAAGTCGACGCGGGGGTTCTGCAGCACCATCCGCGCGGACTTGGGGCCCGAGGCGTCGGCCCGGATGACCAGCCGCTCGTCGATGACGACGCCGTCGGTCGAGGTCATGCCGACCTTGCGGCCGAGGCCCTTGAAGATGTGGCTGATCATCCGCGACGTCGTCGTCTTGCCGTTGGTGCCGGTGACGGCGACGATCGGGATCCGGCTCGGCGCGCCGGGCGGGAAGAGCATGTCGACGACCGGCTTGGAGATGAACTGCGGGTCGCCGATCGTCGGGTGGGTGTGCATCCGGAAGCCAGGGGCGGCGTTGACCTCGCAGATCGCGCCGCCGGTCTCGCGGACGGGCTCGGTGATGTCGGGGCAGATGAAGTCGATGCCGGC
Organism: Nocardioides iriomotensis; assembly: GCF_004168035.1. GTDB lineage: Bacteria > Actinomycetota > Actinomycetes > Propionibacteriales > Nocardioidaceae > Nocardioides_B > Nocardioides_B iriomotensis. The sequence continues at coordinate 77,988 of NZ_SDPU01000023.1, forward strand.
GATGTCGAGGCCGACCATGCGGGCGGCCTCCTCGGCGATCTCGACGTTCTCGGGGTGCGCCTCGAAGGTGCGGTCGATCGAGATGCCGCCGGTCGACATGTTGCCGGTCAGGGTCAGCTTGACCATCTCGCCGGCGGGCGGGACGTCCTCCAGCCCGTAGCCCTGTTCCTTGAGGAGGGCAAGCGCAGCGTCGTCGACCTTGATCCGGGTCAGCACCTTCTCGTGGCCGACGCCGCGCCGCGGGTCGGCGTTGGTCTCCTCGACGAGCTGCTCGATCGTGGTCTGCCCGTCGCCGATGACGTGCGCCGGCACGCGCTCGGCCACGGCCGCGAGCCGGCCGTCGATGATCAGGCAGCGGTAGTCGCGGCCGGTGATGTAGGACTCGACGATCACCCAGCCGCGCCGCGACTGCTCCTTGGCGATCGGGAACGCCGCGCGCACGTCGTCCTCGTTCTGCAGGTCGAGGCAGACGCCGCGGCCGTGGTTTCCGTCGAGCGGCTTGACGACGACGGGGTAGCCGATCCGGTTGGCGACGGTGACCGCCTGGTCCGCCGTGCGGATGGACTCCTGCTTGGGCACCGGCAGGCCGGCCGCGCCCAGGAGGCGGGTGGTGAGGTCCTTGTCGGAGGCGACGTCGACGGCGATCGCGCTGGTGGCCGAGGTCATGGTGGCGCGGATGCGCTTCTGGTGGACGCCCTGGCCGAGCTGCACGAGGGAGTACTGGTTGAGCCGGATCCAGGGGATGTCGCGGGAGACCGCCTCGTCGAGGATCGCCTGGGTGGACGGGCCGAAGGCGGTGCGCTCGGCGCGCAGGATGAAGGCCTCGAGCTCCTTCTCCCAGTCGAACTCCGGATCGGCCTCGACGAGGTGGTTCACCAGCCGGACGGCGAGACGGGCGGCCGCGAGACCGACCTGCTCGTCGACGTACCCGTAGACGATGTTGTAGTGCCCCCGCTTGCCCTTGACCTGGCGGGTCTTGCCGCGGCGGATGTCGTGGCCGACGACCTGCTGCAGCGCGAGCGCGCAGTGCTCGGCGACGTGGCCGAGCCAGGTGCCCTCGTTGAGCCGCTCCACGAACCCGCCGCGCCGGCCGCGGGAGCAGGAGTGCTCGCGCAGCCCGGGCAGCATCTGCAGCAGCTCGTCGGTGAACCCGGGGAGGTTGTTGGTGGGGAAGTCCTCCAGGGACCCGAGGTCGACGACCAGGTGGATCGCCTTGTCGTAGGACCAGACGTTCGCGCCGCGGTAGACGCGGGTCTCAAGGATCGCGAGGTCGGGGGAGGGGCGGGTGGCCGGACGGGGCTGCTCAGTCACTCGGGAGGTCTCCTTCGGAATGCTGTCGGGCGCGGCGGCGTCGGAGCACCGTCGGCGACACGTCATCGGCGGCGATGTCCCGAGCCAATCGCTTCAGGTCGCGTCCCGCAACCGCGAGCTCCTCGGCCTCGCCGGGATCGACGACCGGGGCCTGGCGGACCAGCGCCTTGTCGGTGAGGTCGAACGCCGAGCCGGCGGGGAGCACGTGCAGGACCACGCCGGACGCGAGGAGGGGAGCGGTACGGCGGGCCTCGTGCGCGTTGGACACGATGGCGCGGCCGTCGAAGATCGTCACGACGCCCCGGCCGAGCACGCGCAGCCGGGTGTGGCCGTCGTCGTCATCGGTGATCAGCGCGCCGGTGTCCTCGTCGACGCCGATGCCGAGCAGGTGCGGGCTCTGCGCGACCAGCATGAGCAGCCGGCCGTAGCGGTTGCGCTGGCCGAAGTGCTGGTCGATGACGACGTCGCGGATCAGGCCGAGGCCGCCGGCGAGCTGGGTCATCCGCTGCTTGGGGGTGGCGCCGCCGGTGCCGAACGCGACCATGTGCGAGGACTGGATGCTGGCGCCCGCGCTCGTGCCGCCGACGACGACGCCGCGCTCATGGGCGGCCTTGATCTCCTCGCCGAAAGCGGTGCCGTTCACGATCGCGGACAGCTTGAGCTGGTTGCCGCCCGTCATGAAGATGCCGGTCGCGTCGGCGAGCCGCCCGACCACCTCCGGGTCCTCGGCCTGCTCCCGCGACTCGGGGCGCACGCCCCACACGTCGGCCGCGCCGATCTTGCGGAAGAGGGCGTCGTACACGTCGACGATCTCGTCACCGAGCGAGGACGCGGTCGGGATCACGGCGATCCGGGCGTCGGGTCCGCCGGCGAGCCGGACGAACTCACTGAGCACGGACCGCTTGCCCAGCTTGTCCTCGGCTCCGCCGATCGCGAGGAGCGGACCCCGCCCCGGCGCCGGTGGTGTGGTCGACTGGGTCGGTTCTGGCCCGTTCGGCATGCACGGCAGCCTACGGGGTGGCAGGGTGGGGCCCGTGGGTGGTGGCCGGCGACTCATTGTGATGAGGCATGCGAAGGCGGAGCCTTTCGCGTCGACAGACCATGCCCGCGTGCTGACCGATCGTGGTCACGCCGACGCCGCCGAGGCGGGTCGCTGGCTGGCCGGACTGGGCGCGCTGCCCACCCATGTCCTGGTCTCGACGGCCGCCCGCACCCGCGAGACCTGGGCCGCCGTCGCGGAGTCCGCAGGAGCCAAGGCCGAGGTGTCGTTCGACGAGGCGCTGTACCACGGCGGCGTCGACGCGGCGGTCGAGGCGATCCAGGTGGTCGACCCCGAGGCGGAGACGGTGATGTTCATCGGGCACAACCCCACGGCGGCGTACCTCAGCCACTTTCTCGACGACGGCGACGGCGACGAGGAGGCGATCAGCGGGATGCTGCGCGGCTTCCCGGCCTGCGCCGTCGTGGTGTTCGAGCTGACCGGCAGCTGGGCGGACGTCCGCCCGGAGGCGGGGCGGGTCGTCGCCTTCCACGCCCCCTGACCGCGCGAGTCAGACCGGGGGAGACGGGGTGGTGTAGCCGGCCTCCGCGTCGGCGGCCTCCACCTCCTCGCGGGAGATGCCGAGGAGGTACATGATCGCGTCGAGGTACGGCACGTTGACCGACGTGTCGGCGGCCTTCTGCACGACCGGCTTGGCGTTGAACGCGATGCCCAGGCCTGCCGCGGACAGCATGTCGAGGTCGTTGGCGCCGTCGCCGATCGCGACCGTGGCCGCCGTCGTGACCCCCGCCTGCTCGGCGAACCGGCGCAGCGCCGCGGCCTTGCCGGCACGGTCGACGACGTCACCGACGATCCGGCCCGTGAGCCGGCCGTCGACGACCTCGAGGTCGTTGGCGGCGGCGAAGTCGATGCCGAGGTCGGCCGCGATCCGGTCGGTCACCTGGCTGAACCCGCCGGACACGATGGCGAACCGGTAGCCGAGCCGCTTGAGGGTGCGGACCATCGTCCGCGCGCCCGGGGACAGCACGATGTCGTCGTAGACGCGGTCCAGCGCCGACGCTTCGAGCCCCTTGAGCAGCGCGACCCGCTCGCGCAGTGACTGCTCGAAGTCGAGCTCGCCCCGCATCGCCGCCTCGGTCACCCGGGCAACGTCGTCGAGGCAGCCGGCGTGCTCGGCGAGCATCTCGATGACCTCGCCCTGCACGAGCGTGGAGTCGACGTCCATGACGACCAGGCGCATGCCGTGCCGCAGCAGGTTGGCGGGCTGGACCGCGACGTCGACCTCCTGGACGGCGGCCTCCTCGGCGAGGATCAGCCGCAGCGAGTCGGGGTCCGCGCCGGAGACGTGCAGCTCGATCGCGGTGACGGGGTAGCGCGCCATCCGCTCGATCCGGTCGATGTTCGCGCCGACGTCGGCGATCCGGCCCGCGATCGCCGCGACCGCCTTCGCCTTGAGCGGCATGCCGAGCACCGTGACGTGGCTGCGCCCGCCGCCGCGGCTCCGGTTGTCGCCGGTGCCGGACTCGACCTCGACGTGCATGTCGAGCTCGCCGGCGACGCGCTCCACCGCCTTGCGTAGCGCTTTGGGGTCGCGGGGGGCCGTGACCAGCACGCCGAGCACGAGCCTGCGCCTCAGCACGATCTGCTCGATGTCGAGCACGGCTCCGCCGTACGCCGCGAGCGTGGAGAACAGTGTCGACGTCACGCCGGGCCGGTCCTTGCCGGTCAGCGTGATGAGCAGTGTCTGGGGGTGGTCGGACACGCGCGTCACCCTATGCGTCGAACGGATACGCGCACGCCGCCACCAGTCCCCGTCTCGCAGCGTGGTCGAGCGGGAGCAGCGCCTCGCGGCGGGCGTCGATCTCGGTCGCGGTGACCGCGCCGCCGTCGTCCTCGAGCGCGAGCTCGACGATCACCCGGCAGCGCGCCGCCAGCCCCGCGAGGCGGACCGCGCGCGGCGCCATGGCGTGCGGCAGCACGAGGTCGGTGCTCTTGCGTAGCGCCATCAGCTCGTCGGCCACCTCCGGCCTCCAGCGCGCGACGTCGAGGTCGACCAGCGCCTCGGTCGTGCCGAGCAGGCTGTGCCGCAGCGCCGCCTCCGCCTCCGACGGGTCCGGCACCTGCCGGTGCGTCGCCGCCGGCAGCGCCAGCCACTGCACGCCGGCGCCGGCCCGGTGCGGCACCAGCCCGAGCTCCCCGCCGTCGAGCACCACGCCCTCGCCGTACTCCAGCACCTCGTTGTTGAACGCCGCCGGCCCGGCCAGCCCCAGCGGGTCGCCCGCGACGGGCAGCGCCAGCCCGGCCGCTCTGGCCCCTTCGGCCCTCAGCAGCCCGAGCCCGAGGATCAGCGGCACCGGCTCGTCCTGCTCCGGCAGCCCGACGACGTCGTGCGCCGCGTCGTCCTCGACGATCCGGTCCCGCGCCTCGTCCAGCGACGCCCGCCCCGCCGCGAACGCCGTGAACCACAGCGCGAACCGCGCGGACACGGGCAGGGATGCGCTCACGACCGTGGACGTTACGCCGAGCCTGGCGGCTTCCCACCAGATGGTGGGGTTCCCGTGCAACCGGGCCGAAACTTCGCACGGGATGCGCCAGTAAACGCAGGGCGTCTTGTGGACGATCAACGTCATCCACAGGGTGCACGATTGCCAACACCGCCGCAGCGCTCGCCCGGCACCGTCGAGGCATGCACCTGCCGCCACCCCGTGATCCAAACGATCTCCGCTGCACTCCGCTCCTCCTGAGGCGCGACTTGATCGGCCTCGGATGGAACGACCGGATGATCCGGCGAGCCGTAGGCGCTCGGGAGCTCGCGCGCGTCCGACATGGTGCGTACGTCGCGGCACCCGCTTGGAGCGCGTTGGACGAGGGCGGACGCTTCATCCTTCGAGGACGAGCGGTCGTACGTCAGAGTCGTACGGGCGCGGTCCTTTCGCACACGTCGGCGATCGCTGAGTACGACGCTCCACTCTGGGGCGTTGACCCCACCACGGTGCACGTCACGCGCACAGACGGCCTGACCGGGCGCCGAGCCGCGGACGTGCGGCAGCACGAAAGTCGGCTACCAAGCGAAGCGCTCGTGATCATTGAGGATCGCTTGGTGACTGCCCCGGCCCGCGCGGTCCTCGAGACAATCACCGTTGTGCCGCCCGAGGCAGGTCTTTGCATCGCGAACTTCATGCTGCACCAGGGGTACACGACGGTGCCCGAGCTGCAGCGGGAATTTGTCGGCAAGGAGAACTGGTCCAACGCGCGTAGCGCCGAGATGGTGCTGCGTCTCGCTGACCCGCGCCCAGAAAGCGTGGGTGAGTCGCGCGCCCTGTGGGTGTGCTTCCAGGCCGGGCTTCCCCGGCCGGTTCCGCAGTACGAGGTCCGAGACCCGAGCGGGCGGGTCGTGGCGCGCGTCGACTTCGCCTGGCCCGACCTCGGTGTGTTCCTCGAGTTCGACGGCCGAGTGAAGTACGAAGGACTCCTCCGGGAAGGGGAGCGCGCCAGCGACGTCGTGCTCCGGGAACGTGACCGTGAACGGCTCATCTGCCGACTGACGGGGTGGAGTTGTGTCAGGGCGACATGGGCAGACGTCGATCGGCCGGCGCGCATCGTGCGTGAGCTGAACCACGCCCTGTTCGGTCAGCGGTCGGCATGAGCGACGTACCTGCAAAACCTGTCGCGCCCCGTGCGAAGTTTCGGCCCGGGAGCGACGGCATCCCAACAGGTGGTGGTAAACCGACGGGCTTCCTAAGGCCGAGTCGCGGGGCGGTGGGAGGGGGTGGGTGTCGTAGGTTGGAGCCCGCCGACCGCCCAGCAACGTGAGGGAGACATGGACCCCGTTCTCGAGCTCGCCGACGTCTCGGTGCGGCGTGGTGAGGCCACGCTGATCGAAGGCATCGACTGGACGGTCGAGGAGGACGAGCGCTGGGTCGTGCTCGGGCCGAACGGGGCGGGCAAGACGACGTTGCTGCAGGTCGTGTCGGCGCAGATCCACCCGACCGACGGGGTTGTCGGGATCCTCGGCGAGGTGCTCGGGACGGTCGACGTGTTCGAGCTGCGGCCGCGGATCGGGCTGACCAGCGCGGCGCTGGCGGAGCGGATCCCGCGCGACGAGCGGGTGCACGACGTGGTGGTGTCGGCCTCGTACGCCGTGATCGGCCGGTGGCGCGAGCACTACGACGACCTCGACCACGCGCGGGCCGACGAGCTGCTCACCGAGCTGGGCGTGCTGCACCTGGCCGACCGGACGTTCGGCACCCTGAGCGAGGGGGAGCGCAAGCGCGTGCAGATCGCGCGGTCGCTGATGACCGACCCGGAGCTGCTGCTGCTCGACGAGCCGGCGGCGGGGCTCGACCTGGGCGGCCGGGAGGACCTCGTCTCCACGCTGTCCGTGCTGGCCATGGACGAGATGTCGCCGGCCACGGTGCTGGTCTCGCACCACGTCGAGGAGATCCCGCCCGGGTTCACCCATGCGCTGATGCTGCGCGAGGGGAGGATCGTCGCGTCCGGTCCGCTGGAGCACGTGATGACGGAGGACAACGTGTCCTCGACGTTCGGGATGCCGATCCTGCTCGAGCACAGCGACGGCCGCTGGTCGGCGCGTCGGCGCGCGCGGCACCGGGTCCCGGCGCAGCCCGGATAGGCTGGACGCATGGAGTGGTTCAAGGATCACGCGTGGGAGACCTGGACGGCTCTCGCGATCCTTCTGGCCCTCGCCGAGCTGCTCAGCCTCGACCTGGTCCTGCTCATGCTCGCGGTCGGCGCCGGGGTCGGTGTCCTGACCGCGCTGATCGGGCTGCCGGTCGCCGCCCAGATCCTGGCCGCGGTCGGCGCGGCCACAGCGATGCTGCTGTTCGTCCGGCCGGGCATCGTCAAGAGACTCCATTCCGGGCCCGAGCTCCGGCTCGGCCACGACGCCCTGGTCGGACGCCAGGGCGTCGTCGTCTCCGAGGTCTCCGCCGACGCCGGGCAGATCAAGATCGGCGGCGAGCTGTGGACGGCCCGTCCGTACGACGAGACCGTCACCATCCACGAAGGCGCCCGCGTGGACGTCTTCCAGATCAAGGGCGCCACCGCCTACGTGCACCCGGTGCCCGCGATCGAGTCCGACAACGACTGAGAGGGGACTGTTGTGGACGGCTTTCCGATCGGCCTGGTGCTGTTCGCGCTGCTGGTGGTGTTCGTCATCGCCGGGCTCGGCAAGACCATCAGGATCGTGCCGCAGGCACGCGCCGGGATCGTCGAACGCTTCGGCAAGTACAAGGCGACGCTGCCCGCAGGCCTCAACGTCGTGGTGCCGTTCGTCGACAAGGTGCGCTACATGATCGACCTGCGCGAGCAGGTCGTGTCCTTCCCGCCGCAGCCGGTGATCACCGAGGACAACCTGGTGGTGTCGATCGACACGGTCATCTACTTCCAGGTCACCGACCCGATCGCGGCGACGTACGAGATCGCCAACTACATCCAGGCCGTCGAGCAGCTCACGATGACCACGCTGCGAAACATCGTCGGCGGCATGGACCTCGAGCAGACGCTGACCAGCCGCGAGGAGATCAACAGCGGCCTCCGCGGCGTCCTCGACGAAGCCACCGGCAAGTGGGGCATCCGCGTGAACCGCGTCGAGATCAAGGGCATCGACCCGCCGCCGTCCATCAAGGACGCGATGGAGAAGCAGATGCGCGCCGACCGCGACAAGCGCGCGCTGATCCTCACCGCCGAGGGCCAGCGGCAGTCCGCGATCCTCACCGCCGAGGGCAACAAGCAGTCGGCGATCCTCAACGCCGAGGGTGACCGCGAGTCGCAGATCCTCCGGGCCCAGGCCGACCGGGAGTCGCAGATCCTCCGGGCGCAGGGTGAGGGCCAGGCCATCCAGACGGTCTTCCAGGCCATCCACGACGGCCGTCCCGACCAGTCGCTGCTGGCCTACCAGTACCTCCAGATGATGCCGCAGATCGCGAAGGGCGACGCCAACAAGGTCTGGATCGTGCCGAGCGAGATCGGCAAGGCGCTCGAGGGCCTCGGCTCCACGATGAACAGCCTCAAGGGCATCCCCGACGACGTCGACGGCCCCGCCAAGCGCGTCGACATGGGCCCCGCGAGCCTGGATGTCGCGGAGATCGAGAGCGAGCAGAAGGAAGCGCTCGCCAGGGCGCACGACGAGGTCGCCGCGGCCATCGCTGCGGCCGAGGCCTCCACCACCACGCCGACCGGCACGCCCGTCACGAGGAACGCACCGGGTGACACGCCGCCGGCCGGCGACCCGGGGGAGCCGCCCGCCCAGTGACACCTCTCGAGATGGTCGCCGTGCTCCTCGCGGGTACGGCGGCCGGCACCATCAACTCCGTCGTCGGGTCGGGGACGCTGATCACGTTCCCGACCCTGCTCGCGATGGGAATGCCCCCTGTCCTGGCCAACGTGTCCAACAACGTCGGTCTGGTGCCCGGGGCGGTCGCCGGAGCGTTCGGCTACCGCCGCGAGCTCACCGGCCAGAGGCCGCGCCTGATCCGGCTCGGCATCGCGTCGATCCTGGGCAGCTTCGTCGGCGCCGCCGCGCTGCTGCTGTTGCCCGAGGCGGTCTTCGACGCCGTCGTACCCGTGCTGATCGCGCTGGGCTGCGTGCTCGTCGTGCTGCAGCCGCGGATCTCCAAGGCGGTCGCGGCCCGCGCCGAGGCGCTGGGCAAGGTGCGCCCCGAGCACGGCGCTCTGTGGGTCTGGGTGCTGGTGCTCCTGTGCGGCGTGTACGGCGGCTACTTCGGCGCCGCGCAGGGCGTGCTGCTCATCGCCGTGCTCGGCGTCGGGCTGAACCAGTCCCTGCAGCGCAACAACGCTGCCAAGAACGTGCTCGCCAGCCTCAACAACGGGGTGGCCGCGCTGGTCTTCATCGCCGTCACCGACGTCGACTGGCTGGTCGCCGGCCTGATCGCCGTCGGCTCGACGATCGGCGGCCTCCTGGGGGCGCACGTGGGGCGTCGGCTCCACCCGGTCGTGCTGCGCGGCGTGATCGTCACGGTGGGCGTCGTCGCGATCACGATGTTCGCCCTCGGCTAGTTGTGATGTCCAGGCACGTTGGTCAGGCGGGTGCCGCACGGCCGGCCGGCGTGACCACCAGCCAGGTGCCGCCGTACTCCGCGACGTCGTGGCACAGCACCTGCCCAGGCCCCTCGTGGGCGTAGTAGTAGAGCGGGTGGCCGCCGTAGGTCACCTGCCGACGCCCGTCGCGACGGCGGACGGTGCCGAGCAGCTCGTCGCGCACCGACCCGCGCACCCGGGGCAGCCCGCGGGCGAGTACCGGCGGCCACGCCGCGGCGCACGCGCCGTAGCAGCGCGGCCGTGACGACGTCTCGCGGTCGAACAGGTAGATCGCCTGGCCGCGCCCGTCGAACAGCATGGTGCCGTACGCGCTCGCGCCGGTCTTCACGACGAGACCCGTGGCCGAAGCCGGCGACGGCGAGCGCGACGACCCGGCATCGGACGGCGCACCGGCGTCCGGACCGGCGGACCCCGGAACCGACGTGGACGCTCCGGGCGAGGGAGCGGGCGTCGCCTCGCGTGCCGGGCCCCCGCCGCAGGCGGCGACGAGGGCACCAGTCACGGCGGCGACGGCGATGCGAGTCACCCGGGGGCGTGCAGCCACGGGTCCCTCAGGTCGAGGAAGGTCGTCTCCCCGACGCTGAGCGCGTCCATCTCCTTCATCATGGCGGCCATCTCGGGCGGCGGCTCCTTCTTCTCGCCCTCGCGCGCGTCGGCCTCGGACGTGAAGTAGATCGCCATCGTCCACGCGCCGCCCTCGTGCGCGGCGGTCACGCTGCCGAGGACGTCGGGACGGAAGTCGGAGAAGTCCGCCGGTTCCTCGGCCATCAGCTCGCGGGCGCGGTCGGGGTCGCTCGTGCGGCCCTGCATCACCTGCACGAACGTGGCCGCTCCCGGGTCGCCCGGCGTGTCGACGTCGACCTCGGTGCTGTCGAGGAAGGTGGGCTCGCCCGTGAACAGCCGGGCCGTCTCCTCCCACCACGCGGACTGCTCCGGCCGGTCGCTGTTGCGCTGCGCGGCCTCGGCCGACTCGAAGCGGGCCAGCACGACGAGGTCACCGTCGTCCGTGACGCCGGCGGTGCTGCCCAGCCAGCCCTCGGCACCGGGCGCGAGGTCCGACATCCAGGTGTCGAACCGGGCGCGGACCGCGTCGGGGTCGGACACCTTCCCCTGGATCACCTGTACGAACACGGCACACCTCCTGGATCCCCGCCGCCCATCCCGGGCGGTCCCCTCGACGCTAGGCCGGGGCGGGCCGCCGGGGCAGACCCGTTCGGGCCAGCCCGGTCAGTCGGTGCCGCTGAGCCGGCGGAACCGGTCGACCACGTCGGCGGGGACGTCGCCCGGCACCGCGTCGCGCCGCTGGTAGATCCACAGCAGCAGGTCGCCGGCCGGTGCCGTGAGGGTGGGCACGCCCTCGGTGCCGCCCCGGATCATCACCAACGAGCCGGGCACGCCGCCGTCGGTGAGCGTCCACGCGTCACCGGTGTCGGTCGCGCGGAGGCAGATCGTGGCCTCGAACGGCGGGAAGTCGCCGGAGCGGGCGTCGTCCTCCTCGGCGAGGGAGGTGGTGAGGAACTCGTCGATGCTGTCGGCCGCCAGCCGGGGCTCGAGGTCGAGGGGACGGCCGGCCGCGTTGGCGGCGTCCCAGGCGTGCACCATCGCCTCCTGCACCTGGTGGCGGGTGATGAAGGCGACGTCCTGCTGGCTGGGGTACCAGGTCCAGCAGGCGGCGGACTGGTCGGCGCCGGCGAGCACGTCGACGATCTCGCGGGCACCTGCCTCGAAGACGTTGACGAGGCGGTCGTCCTCGGCGCGCGGAGGATGGCTGTCGTCCTCGGGTGGCGCGTCGAGCGTCTCGGCGGCGATCGTGCGCCAGAACCAGTGCACGTCGGTCACGTGATGGACGAGGTCGGCCACGCTCCACTCGGGGCAGTGCTCGACCCGGGCATCGAGGTTGCCGCGGGCGGCGTCGCCCAGCGCGGTGGAGTAGCGCGCGATCGCGGAGGTGCAGTCGTCGACGGAGAGGCTCATGGCCGCAGGCTAGGCGGCCGTACCGACAGTGTCGCGCGAGTTTCCGGCGCGGTACGACTCCGGAAGACCGCACTGCCTCATGACGGGCTCAGCGGCCGTCGACGTACGCGTCGTGCCACCGGGTGATCTGGTCGAACGCCTCCTCGCGGACCTCCTTGCGGGAGAGCGTGACGTCGTGCAGCGCCCCCGCCAGGCTGACCAGGGTGACGTGCGGGGCGAGCTTGTGCGCCCACTTCCGGATCTGCCGGACGTCGAGCACGATGTCGGTGCTCGCGCACGACTCGTCCCACTCGCGCGGGTGGCCCGACTCCGACGACGTGAGCACCAGCACCGGCGCGTCGAGGTCGAGGCCGCGGTGGATCCGCGCATGCCCCCGTCGTACGGCGCGCAGCCACCCGGCGTACACCGGCCAGCTCTCCAGGGGCTTCCACGCCAGGTCGAACGGCCACTCGCCGTCGTGCTCGTGGTGCAGGCTCCGGGCGTAGAAGCCGGACACCTCCCGCGGGATCACCATGTAGGGCCGGCGGGCGCCGATCTGGTCGATCGCCTTGGTGCCCGCGGTGCGCAGCAGCAGGCTGCCCTGGAGGTCGAGCCACGGCGCGTTGAGCACGAGGCCCGCAGCCGGCACCTCGTGGTCGTGCAGCCACAGCGGCACGACCAGGCCGCCGGTGGAGTGACCCGACATGATCACGTGGTCGTGCCCGTCGCGCACCGTCACCCGCCGGAACGCCTCGTCGAGCTCGGCGTAGTACGCAGTCAGGTCGGTGACGAAGTTGGGGGTCTGGTGCGGGCGCAGCGAGCGACCGTACTTGCGCAGGTCGAGGGCGTAGAAGTCGTAGCCGCGGGACAGCCAGTAGTCGGCCTGCGGGGTCTGGAAGAAGTAGTCGGCGAACCCGTGCACGTGCAGCACGGCCTTCGTGCTGCGCGACCGCCCGCGGCGGCGCACCAGGGTCGCGACGACCTCGCCCTCGTCGTCGGCGGGCAGCTCGATCGTCTCGGCGTAGTAGGGCTTGCCGAGGACGTCGGGCTGCCAGTCGCCTCCACTGCGTGCCATGGCGTCATCTTCCCCTACCCCCGGTCGCCGGCCGGTGCGATACTCCCGCTCGTGGACGACCTGTCCTGGCGGGTGGAGGACTTCGACCGGTCGGTGATCGAGCGCGACGCGGACCTGGCCGGGTCGCTGCTGTCCGACGACTTCGCCCTGGTCGTGACCGAGCCGGCGCCGCGGACGATGTCGCGCGAGCGGTGGCTGGCGGTGCTGCGCGACTACGCCGTCACCGAGTGGACGGTGCTCGACCGGGAGACGTACGTCGCCGGGGCGTGCGCGCTGGTGCTGAGCCGGGTCGACATGGTGGCGACGGTGCTGGGCGCCGACCGGAGCGGGCTGTTCACGACGTCCGACCTGTGGCTGCGGCACAGCGACGGCGGCTGGTACGCCCACCGCCGCATCTCCACGCCCGGGTCCGCCGGACACATCGCCGGCATGGTGCCGGGCTGACGTGGCCCGCTCGCGGAAGGCCCGGCTCGCCGACGTCGCGGAGGCCGCGCTCGCCCTGCCCGACGTCGTGCGCGGCGGCGACGACGACCTCCCGTCGTACGCCGTGGACGGGAAGACGTTCCTGTTCCACCGCGAGCCGCGCAAGGACGCTGTCGACCCGGAGACGGGGGAGTGGTACGAGGACGTGATCGCGTTCTGGGTCGCCGACCTCGACACCAAGGACGCGCTGGTCAACGACGTCGGCACGCCCTGGTTCACCACCCCGCACTGGAACGGCTACCGGGCGGTGCTGCTGCGCGGCTCCCGGATCGGCGAGCTCACGCACGACGAGCTGGTCGAGCAGGTCCAGGACGCCTGGCTGGCGCGCGTGGGCAGGCGGAAGGCGAAGGCCTGGCTGGCCGAACGCAGCTGAGCACGAGCATGCGCGCGCACGGGCGGGGTACCGGCGCGGTCGGACCGCACTCGAGGGAGAGGACCGCGCATGACGCAGCTCCGCCAGCAGCAGACCCCGCCCGGCTCGCAGGCCGCCATGGAACCGGTACCGGACTGCGGCGAGGCCAGCTACGTCGGCGCCGGCCGCCTCGAGGGCAAGATCGCCCTCGTGACCGGCGGCGACTCCGGCATCGGGCGGGCGGTCGCCATCGCCTACGCCCGGGAGGGCGCCCACGTCGCGGTCTCCTACCTCTCCGAGCACGAGGACGCCGAGGACACTGCCGGCTGGGTGGAGAAGGCCGGCCGGAAGGCGCTGCTCCTGCCCGGCGACGTGTCCGACCCCGAGCACTGCCGGGAGATCGTGCGGCGCACGGTCGACGAGCTCGGCGGGCTCGACGTGCTGGTCAGCAACGCGGCGTTCCAGATGAACCACGAGACGATCGAGGAGGTCACGGACGAGGAGTGGCAGCACACCTTCGCCACCAACATCCACGCGATGTTCTACCTCGTGAAGGCCGCGCTCCCGCACCTCGGCAAGGGCTCGAGCATCATCGGCAGCTCGTCGGTGAACTCCGACATGCCGTCGGCCCAGCTGGCGCCGTACGCCGCCACCAAGGCCGCGATCGCGAACTTCTGCGCCAGCCTCGCGCAGATGCTCGGCCCGCGCGGGATCCGCGTGAACAGCGTCGCGCCCGGACCGATCTGGACGCCGCTGATCCCGTCGACCATGCCGGAGGCGAAGGTCGAGGCGTTCGGCGACGACACTCCGCTCGGCCGGCCCGGCCAGCCGGCGGAGCTCGCCGGGGCGTACGTGCTGCTGGCGTCCGGCGAGGGCAGCTACATGTCCGGCGCCCGGATCGCCGTGACCGGCGGCCGGCCGATCCTCTGACGCCGGGTCAGCGCCGCGAGTAGAGCTCCGCGATCACGTCCTCGATCGCGGGCTCGAGGATCGACAGGTCGGCGACGTCGTACGACGCCGCGACGGCCGCGACCAACGGAGCGGCGGACGCGTCGGTGGGGAAGCTCAGCCACTGCCGCGGCCCCTCGACCTTGTGCACGCTGGCGCCCTCCACCCGGATCCGGCCCTCGTCCGGCAGCGGGTCCACCAGGTCCACCACGAGGGTGCGGGTGGACCCGCCCTGGGTGTGCAGACCGGCCAGCGAGCCGTCGTACACCAACGAGCCGTGGTCGATCACCATGACCCGGGAGCAGAGCTGCTCGATGTCCTGGAGGTCGTGCGTGGTCAGCAGCAGGGTCACGTCGCGGGCGGCGTTCACCTCGCGGAGGAACGCGCGCAGCCGGCTCTTGCTGACCACGTCGAGCCCGATGGTCGGCTCGTCGAGGTACAGGATCTCCGGGTCGTGCAGCAGCGCCGCGGCGATGTCGCCGCGCATCCGCTGGCCGAGCGAGAGCTGGCGCACGGGGGTGTCGAGCAGGTCGCCGAGGTCGAGCAGCTCGCAGAACTCGGCGAGGTTCTGCCGGAAGCGGGTGCCGTCGATGCGGTAGATGCGGCGCAGCAGCTCGAACGAGTCCCGCAGCGGCAGGTCCCACCACAGCGTGGTGCGCTGGCCGAAGACCACGCCGATCCGCCGCGTGAGGTCGACCCGGTTGCGTGACGGGTCGACGCCGGCGACGCTGAGCCGACCCGACGTCGGCACCAGGATGCCGGTCAGCATCTTCACGGTCGTCGACTTGCCCGCGCCGTTGGGACCGATGTAGCCGACCATCTCGCCGCGCTCGACCTCGAAGGACAGGTGGTCGACCGCGCGCACCTCCGTGGCGGTACGGCGGACGCGGCCGGTGCGGCGGCGTACGACGAACGTGCGGCTGAGGTCCTCGACCTCGATCAGCGCCATGGCGGTCAGCTCCCTGTCGATCGGTAGCGGCGGACGCCCGCGCGCCACGCCCACGCGGCCACCAGGCCGAGGACGACGGCGGCGACGGGCGAGGCGAACTGCAGCCACTCGGGCAGACCGAAGGGGTCGGGCCGGCCGAGGACGTAGAGCGAGGGGTACCAGTTGACGAACCCGATCGGCACCAGGAACGTCAGCGCCTTCACGATCTCGCGCGGGTAGATGGTCATCGGGTACTGCGCGAACGTGTTGCCGCCGTAGGTGAACGCGTTGGCGACCTCGGCCGCGTCGATGGTGAGGAACTGCATCGCACCGCCGAGGGTGAAGAACGCCGTGAAGATCGCCGTGCCGCACGCGACCAGGTAGCCGATCATCAGCACCTTCGACGGGGTCCAGTCGAGGTCGAGCGCGACGATCGACCAGAGCAGCACGACCGCGGCCTGGGTGATCCGGCCCAGCCTGCGCAGCGCGAACTGGTCGGAGGCGACCTGCGCGAACAGCGACACCGGCCGCACCATCATCGCGTCGAACGTGCCCATCCGGATCCGCGTGCCGAGCCGCTCGATGTTGCCCAGCAGGAGGTCGGCGATGCCGAGGCACAACCCCGCCCCGCCGTACAGGAAGGCGACCTCGGCGAGCGAGAACCCGCCGAGCGCGTCGACGTTGGCGAACATGATCACGATCGCGACGAAGTCGAGGCCGGTCACCACGAACTGCGCGACGGTCATCATCCAGAACGACGCCCGGTAGGCCATCGAGACGCGGACCCAGGCCGCGGCCAGCAGCAGGTAGGCGCGCAGCGCCCAGGACAGGCGGGTCAGGACCTCAGCCACCCTGCACCACCACCTTGCGGCGCGCCCGCTGCAGCACGACCTGGCAGACGCCGAGGAGCGCCGCCGCCCACGCCGCCTGGAAGATCAGGCCCCACCACGCCTCGTCACCGGCGCGGCGGCCGAGCCAGATGTCGGCCGGCACCTGGAGGAACGCCGCCCAGGGCAGCGCCATCGCCAGGTCGCGGGTCCAGCCCGGGAAGAGCACCAGCGGCACGACGAGCCCGGAGAAGAACATCGCCACGACGATCTGCAGCTGCTTGACGCCGGTGTCGTCGAGCAGCCAGAAGGCGCTGGCGGTGACGAGCATCCGGATGCCGAACGACACCACCACGGCGAGCACCGTCGACACCGCGAACAGCAGCCAGGTCACCGGGCCGTCGGGGTAGCGCAGGTCGAACAGGACGGCGCCGACGAGCGTCGGCGCGAGCCCGCGGGTGAGGAGGTGGTACGCCGCGCGGCCGAGGTCGGTCGCGAGCCACCAGCCCAGCAGGCCGACGGGTCGGTACAGGTCGAGCGCGACGTCGCCGGTGCGGATCCGGGCCGCGAGGTCGTCGGTCGCGCCGCCGCCCCACACCGCGACGGTCATGATCATCGCCTGGCCCAGCCACGCGTAGGTGACCGCGTCGGAGACGTCGTACCCTCCGGCGCTGGGGTTGTGCGTCCACACCGCGATGTAGGTGTAGCTGATGATCACGCCGAACACCGAGTTGGTGAAGATGCCGGCGAGGGTCGCCGCGGTGTAGGTCGCGTAGCGGCGGAACGCGCGCACGGCGACCGCGACGTAGAGCACCGAGACCTCCTGGAGCGCGCGGCAAGACCCCTGAACCGCGCCGGCCAGGGGGGTGGGAGTGCCGCTGTGAGATTGTGGGGAGGGTCAGTGTGCAGCACGCCGACCCGCCCGATCAATCACGATCCTTCTCGAGGGGACCTGCCCGTGACCGACACGCCCGTCCGGACCGGCACCACCGCCACGACCGTCGTCGAGGACGCGACGCCGTGCGCGGAGCGCAACTGCCGCATCGTGTCGGTGATCCTCGTCGACGACCGTGGCTGGCTGCTGCTGCAGGAGCGCGACGCGGCTGCGCCGGTCGCCCCGGAGCAGTGGGGCCTGGTCGGCGGGCACGTCGAGGAGGGCGAGACGTTCGACGAGGCGCTGGTGCGTGAGCTGGCCGAGGAGACCGGGCTCGCCGTCGACGGCCTCGAGCTGTGGTTCGACGAGGTCGTTCAGCACTCGCCGAAGGTGTCCTCCCACCTCGCCGACCACTGGCAGATCCACGTCGGCCGGGCCGACGTCAGCGACGCCGACATCGTGCTCGGCGAGGGGCGGCAGATCGTGTTCGTCGACCCGGCACGGATCCGGGCCGGCGAGCTCGACCTGGCGATCGCGTCGTCGTTCGCGCTGCCGCGCTTCCTGGAGTCGGAGACCTACCGCCGCCTGGCCGGCTGAGGCGCCCCGGTGGTCGACCCGTCGAGACCCTGGTCTCGACAGGCTCGACCAACCGAGTGGCGGTCAGTGCTGGTAGGTGCCGTGCAGGATCGCGCGGCCCAGCGTCTTGAACGCCAGGTTGAACGACACCACCGCCGGGGACGCGGACGCGTCGACGCCGAGCGTCTCCTCACCGACGGCGTGCACGACGAAGAAGTACCGGTGCACCTGGTCGCCCTCCGGGGGAGCCGCGCCCATGAAGCCGTGCTCGCCGCCGTCGTTGCGGGCGTGGAAGGCGCTGCCCGGCAGGTCGCCCGCCGCCGCTCCCGTGTCGAGTGACGTCACGTCGGCCGGCAGGTCGACGAGCACCCAGTGCCAGAAGCCCGACGGCGTCGGGGCGTCCGGGTCGAAACAGGTGACGACGAAGCTCTTGGTGCCCTCGGGGGCGCCCGACCACGACAGCTGCGGCGACGTGTTGCCCTTCGCCGCGACCTGGTCGTCCTTCAGCGGCGCGCCGTCGGTCACGTCGTCGCTGGTGACCGTGAAGGACGCCGTGGCGGGCAGCAGGTCGTAGGGGTTCGGGGTGACGGGACGGTCGAGGGTGCTCACTTCGGCGGCCTCCTGCGGGTCGGTCTGGTGCGGACGGTTACCACGAAGGGACAGTAGTCCGGCCCCTGGGCGGGTTCCAGACTTCGCCGTACGGCGGGGACAATGGCGGCCATGTCCTCGACGTCACCGGGCTACTCGGACCCGCTGCTGCACCACCTCCTCACCGCCGTCGCGCCGCTCGACGCGCGGGCGATGCAGGAGGCCGAGGCGCGGCAGGCGCAGCTGACCAAGCCCGCCGGCGCGCTCGGCGTGCTGGAGGAGACCTCCGTCCGGCTCTGCGGCATCCAGCGCACCTGCCCGCCGCGTCCGCTGGCGAAGCCCGTCGTCGCGGTGTTCGCCGCCGACCACGGCGTGCACGCTCGCGGCGTGACCCCCTGGCCGCAGGAGGTGACGGCGTCGATGATCGAGAACTTCCGCGCCGGCGGCGCGGCCGTCAACGTGCTGGCCCGGCAGGTGGGGGCCGAGGTGTACGTCGTCGACATGGGCGTCAACGCCGACGTGGCCGCCGACGACCGGGTGCTCGACCGCAAGATCCGCCGCGGTACGTCGGACCTCGCGGCCGGTCCCGCGATGACGCGCGACGAGGCCGCCGCCGGTGTGTTCCTCGGCGCCGACGTGGCCCAGCAGCTGGTCGCCGCCGGGCACGACTGCCTGCTCACCGGCGACATGGGCATCGCCAACACCACGGCGTCCGCGGCCCTGATCGCCGCCCTCACCGGTGCCGAGGCCGCCGACGTGACCGGCCGGGGGACCGGCATCGACGACCCGACCCACGCCCACAAGATCTCGATCGTCAAGGTCGTTCTGGAGCGCCGCCCGGCGAGCGAAGACCCGCTGGAGACGCTGGCGTCGGTGGGCGGTTTCGAGCACGCCGGCCTCGTCGGCTTCGTGCTCGCGGCCGCGGCCATGGGCGTCCCGGTGGTGCTCGACGGGCTGATCGCCGGCGCCGCCGCGCTGGTCGTGCAGGCGATCGCGCCCGGCGCCCTCGACTACTGCTTCGCGGGCCACCGCAGCGCGGAGCCGGGCCACCGCGTCGCCCTGCAGCACCTCGGCCTGCGGCCGCTCGTCGACCTCGACCTCCGCCTGGGCGAGGGGACGGGCGCGACGCTCGCGTTCCCGCTCGTCGAGGCGGCCGGCGCGACCCTGCGCGAGATGGCGACGTTCGACGCGGCCGGGGTGGCCCGGAAGTGACCGGACCCGCCGCCGACCAGGACGAGTTCCCGCCGTACCCCTCGGGGCTGCGGCTGGCGGGCCGCCGGGTGGTCGTCGTCGGCGGCGGGCACGTCGCCCAGCGCCGGGTGCCCGGCCTGATCGCCGTGGGCGCCGACGTGGTCGTCGTGTCGCCCGAGGTGACCCCGGCGGTCGAGGGCCTGGTGGGCGGCGGCGAGATCACCTGGCACCAGCGCGGCTTCGCGGAGGGCGACCTGGACGACGCCTGGTACGTCATCGCCGCGACCGACGACGCGGCCGTCAACGAGCGCGTCAGCGCAGCAGCCGAGGAACGCCGGATCTTCTGCGTGCGCAGCGACGACGCGCCCAAGGCCACCGCGTGGACGCCGGCGGTCGGCCGGCACGCCGGGGTGACCGTGGCGGTCGTCGGCAACCGCGAGCCGCGGCGCTCCGCCTCGATCCGCGACGCCATCGTCGCCGGGCTGCGCGACGGCGCGATCGCCGCCCCGCACGACCACGAGCGCACCGCCGAGGTGGTGCTCGTCGGCGGTGGGCCGGGTGACCCGGAGCTGGTCACCGTCGCCGCCCGCCGGGCGCTGACCGAGGCCGACGTCGTGGTCGCCGACCGGCTCGCCCCGCGCGAGCTGCTCGACGAGCTGTCGCCCGACGTCGAGCTGATCGACGTCGCCAAGCTGCCCCGCGGCCGCTCCGCCGCCCAGGAGGAGATCAACCGGGTCATCGTCGACCGTGCCCTCGCCGGGAAGCGGGTGGTGCGGTTCAAGGGCGGCGACTCGTTCGTGTTCGGCCGCGGCTACGAGGAGGCGATCGCCTGCGCCGAGGCCGGCGTCCCCTGCCGCGTCGTCCCCGGCCTCACCAGCGCGATCTCCGTGCCGGCGGTCGCCGGCATCCCGGTCACGCACCGCGGCGTCGCCCACGAGTTCACCGTCATCTCCGGCCACCTCCCGCCCGGGCACCCCGAGTCGCTGGTCGAGTGGCCCGCGGTCGCGCGGCTGCGCGGCACCGTCGTGCTGCTGATGGCCGTGCAGAACCTCCCGGCGATCGCCGCCGCCCTGCTCGACGGCGGCCGCGACGCCGCCACCCCGGTGGCGATCGTGTCCGAGGGCACGATGCCGGGGGAGCGCACCGTGCTCTCCACGCTGGGCGAGGTCGGCGAGGCGGTCGTCGCCCAGGACGTCCGGCCCCCGGCGATCGTGGTCGTCGGCGACGTGGTGGCGGTCGCCAACCCGGCGACGTACGCCGGCCGCGACTGATGGCGGCCCGCGTCGAGGTCGCCGACCCTGCCGACCCGCGGCTCGCCGACTACCGCGACCTGCGCGACGTCGAGCTGCGCAAGAGCCTGGAGGCCGAGCACGGGCTGTTCCTCGCCGAGGGCGAGAAGGTGGTACGGCGGGCCGTCGAGGCCGGCTACGCGCCCCGGTCGTTCCTGATGGCCGAGCGCTGGCTCGACGGTCTGTCCGACGTGCTGGCGACGACCGAGGCGCCCTGCTTCGTGGTCACCGAGGCACTGGCGGAGGAGGTGACGGGCTTCCACGTGCACCGCGGCGCGCTTGCGTCGCTGGAGCGCCGGCCGCTGCCGTCCGTCGACGCGGTGCTCGACGGCGCGCGCACCGTGCTGGTGCTCGAGGACATCGTGGACCACACCAACGTCGGCGCGATCCTCCGCTCCGGCGCGGCCCTGGGCGTCGACGCCGTCCTGCTGTCGCCGCGCTGCGCCGACCCGCTCTACCGGCGGTCCGTGAAGGTGGCGATGGGTGCGGTGTTCTCGATGCCGTGGACCCGGCTGGACGAGTGGTACGACGCGCTCCCGGCCCTCACCGCCCGTGGCTTCACGACGGTCGCGATGACGCTCGCGCCGGACGCCGTACCGCTGGAGGAGGCGGTGCGCGGTCTGGACCGGGTCGCCCTCGTGCTCGGCGGCGAGGGGCACGGGCTCTCCCCTCGCTGGGAGCAGTCGGCCGACCGGCGCGCGATCATCCCGATGCGGCCGGGCATCGACAGCCTCAACGTGGCCGCGGCGACCGCGGTCGCCTGCTACGCGATGGAGCGGCGCTGAGGCCGGCCGCGATCCCGTGCAGCGTCGGGAGCGCCACGGGCTAACCTTCGGCGTGCCTTCCTTCGCGGCGTTCGGTGAGATCGGCCGTCTCTACGACGAGACCGACTGGTCCAGCACGCCCGTGGGCGACCCGTCGCAGTGGTCGGACACGCTGCGCGGCGTCGTCGACCGGATGCTGCACACGCAGTTCGTGGTGACGCTGCTGTGGGGTCCCGAGCTCGTGCTCGTGTACAACGCGGCGTACGCGGCGCTGATCGGCGACAAGCACCCGGCCGCCCTCGGCGCGAGGACGCGGGACGTCTTCCCGGAGGCCTGGGACCTGATCGGCCCCATGCTCGAGGGCGTCGGGGCGACCTCGCACTCGACGTACGTCGAGGACACCCTGCTCCCGCTGGAGCGGCACGGCTTCCTCGAGGAGTGCTACTTCACGTTCTCCTACTCCCCGGTGCGCAACCTCGACGGCGAGGTCGAGGGCATCGTCGACATCACCACCGAGACGACCGCTCAGGTGCTCGCGCGCCGGCGGCTCTGGCTGCTCACCCAGCTCAACGAGGCGCTCGCCGACGTCCACGACATCGCCGCCGTGCGCGAGCTCGCCCTGCCCGTGCTGCGCGCCGAGGCCCGCGACCTGCCCGAGGTCGACATCGTGCTCGGCACCCAGCTGCCGGGTGGGGACGGGAAGATCGAGCGGGGCGGCTTGGCGACGTTCCCGCTGCAGACGGCCGAGTCCGGCGACGCCGCCACGCTCGTCGTACGCCTGAGCGACATGCTGCACCCCGACGAGAACTACGTCGGCTTCCTGCGCCTGATCTCGGCCGCGCTGCGGCAGTCGATCGACCGGGCCCGGTCGCGCCAGGCCGAGCTGCGGGAGGTTGCGGCGCAGCGCGACATGGCCGAGGCCTTCCAGCGTTCGCTGCTGCCGATCCCGGCCGCAGGCAACCGGCCCGACGTCGCCGTGCGCTACCGCCCGGCGGCCGAGCAGGCCCAGGTCGGCGGCGACTGGTACGACCTCTTCCGCATCCCCGACGGCTCGCTGATGGTGGTCATCGGCGACGTCGCCGGCCACGACCAGCAGTCGGCGGCCGCGATGGCGCAGGTACGGAACATGACCCGCGGGGTGGCCTACACCCTCGACGCGGCGACGCCGGCGCCGGTCCTGCGCGGCATCGACCGGGCGATGGCCGGCTCGGCCGCCGACGTGGTCGCCACCGGCGTGGTCGCCCAGGTGTCCGGCGAGGCGGACAACGGAGCCCTGCTGCTCCGCTGGTCCAACGCCGGCCACCCGCCGCCGGTGCTCCTCGCGGCGGACGGCACCGCGACGCTGCTCGAGCGGCCCGCGGATCTGCTGCTCGGCCTCGACGTCGACGCGCGGCGCGACGACCACGAGATCGAGCTGCCGCCGGGGGCGTCCGTGCTGCTCTACACCGACGGGCTCGTCGAGCGGCGCGGCGTCCCGATCGCCGACGGCCTGGCCTGGCTCGTGCAGACGCTGACCGGCCAGCACGGCCGGAGCCCGGACGAGCTGTGCGACTACCTGCTGGACACCGCCTCGGCCACCGAGGACGACGTGGCGCTGCTGGTGCTCAGGGCCTGAGCCCGGCCTCGCGCACCATCGCGGTCATCAGCGCGACCGCGGAGCGGTCCGACAGCCCGCCGTCGACGCAGAGCGACTGCCACGTCGCGAAGGACACCGCGTGCGTCACCGCGGTCCGGCGGACCCTGCTGCGGCCGGGGAACGGCTCGAGCATCGTCTCCACCCAGGCGCGCTCCGCCCCCAGGCGCGCCGCCCGGACGGCCTCTGGCACCACCTCCGCGTCGCGGATGACGAGGCGCAGCATCGCCGCGCCCTCGCGGTAGTAGCGGTAGACGTCCGTCAGACCGGCCGTCAGGCGTTCCTCGGCGTCCGGATGGACGGTCCACCGGTCCGGGTCCGGCCGTCGCTGCCGGGCGAGCCACTGGGCCGAGCACGCCTGGAACAGCGACTCGTCGTCGGGGAAGTGCCGGTAGACCGTGGCGCGCGTGACCCCCGCCGTACGGGCGACGGCCGCGATGCTCGCGTGCGCAGGGCCGACGGAGCCGTGCAAGGTCTCGGCGGCGTCGACGATCCGTGCCCGCGTACGCCGTTCGTCGTCGGCGCGTCGGGTCTTCCGGTAGGGCCGTCTGGTCGACCCGACCTGCTGGTCCATAGATCTTGACACCGCTCCCGTGCAGGCAGACATTGAGAGAACACCAGTGTACGACGAAAGTGGAGGTGGAACATGGAGCTGACCCAGGCGCCCGAGCTCACGGTCGTCCGCCCCGGAGTGGGAGAGCAGGTCGACCTCGGCACGATCGGAGTGGTCTTCAAGCTCGACGGCGAGCAGACCAACGGGCAGGTGTCGCTCGTCGAGCACCCGTTCCCGGTCGGCGCCTGCGTGCCTCCGCACCGGCACACGCGGGAGGACGAGTACTCCGTCGTCACCGAGGGCGAGATCGGGTTCCGCTCCGGTGACCGCGAGGTCGTGCTCGGCGCCGGCGGCTACATCACCAAGCCGCGCGGCGAGACGCACACGATGTGGAACGCCGGGGACGTCCCGGCGCGCATGATCGAGGTGATCTCCCCGGCCGGGTTCGAGCACTTCTTCCGCCGGATGGGCGGCCTGGTGGCGTCCGGCCCGCCCGACCCCGAGGAGGTCAGGGCGCTCGCCGAGCGCTACGGGCTCGTGCTGGAACGGCCGGACTGGCTCGACGACGTGGTCGAGCGGTACCACCTGACACCGCCGCCGGGTCGCTGACCTCGCGCGTGCGCACGACAGCGCATGTGCGTGGTTGTGACACCCGGGCGGGCTCGGAACGTGTCACAACGGCGCACGTGCTCGGTTGGTGCGCCGACGATGCCGCCCGCACGGTGGCTGAAGGGGTTCCGCTGACGGGCTACTCCGCCCCGGCGCCCCAGCCCTCACCCACGACCGGCCACTCCGCGGGAAAGTCGGCGGCCGTCTCGTCGTGCTCCTTGAACAGCTTCTTGCGGGCCCGGCGGTTGAGCCGGTCGCCGAACACGGTGCCGCGGCAGTGGTCCGTCTCGTGCTGCAGGCACCGCGCGAGCAGGCCGTTGCCGGCGTAGCGCACGGGGCCGCCCTGCTCGTCCTGGCCCTCGACGGCCGCGAAGTCGGGCCGGGCGAGCGGGACGAACGCGCCGGGCAGCGACAGGCAGCCCTCGTCGCCGTCGTCGAGCTTGCGGCTGCGCCCCTCCGGCAGGAACAGCTCGGGGTTGCAGACCACGCCGCGGTGGTGCACGCCCTGGTCGTCGGGGCAGTCGAACACGAACACCGACCGGTCCACGCCGATCTGGCAGGCCGCCAGCCCGACCCCGTCGGCGGCGTACATCGTCGCGACCATGTCGGCGACCAGCGCCCGCAGGCTGTCGTCGAACTCCGTGACCGGCTCCTGCATCCGGTGCATCACGTCCTCGCCCCAGCGCGTGATCGGGCGGACCGTGCCGCCGTCGGGCAGCGTGGGGGAGTCGGGCGAGACCGGTACGTCGGACATGGCGGCCATCCTAGGGAGCGGCCGAACGGGCCCGGGCAGGCGCGTGACCCGCGCCACGACGGCCGATGGTGGCGCTGTGTGTAACTCGCAGTTACAGTTTCTGGCATGACCGCCCCGACCCCCACCCCGAGCCGCAGCCGGCACGGCCTGACGGCGAAGGACAAGGCCGACCCGATCGGCGTCGCCGTCTCCCTGCTGAACCGGCTCGCCCAGCTCCCGGCCCTCGACCGGCTCGGTCTCCGCCGGCCGACCGAGCGGGTCGTCTTCGAGGCCACCCGCTCCGGCTTCCGCACCGTCGGCGCCGTCAACCGGCAGTTCGCCCGCGCCGGCAAGCGCCGCGGGAAGCCGACCCGGGTGCCGAGCGCGCCGGGCACGAGCCGGTTCGACCTCACGCCGACCGAGGACGAGCAGATGCTCGTCGACGTCGTGCGCGAGCTCGCCGACGAGGTGCTGCGCCCCGCCGCGGCGGAGGCCGACGAAGCCGGCGCGACGCCCGACAAGGTGCTGGCCGCCGGCCGCGAGCTCGGCCTGCCGCTGCTCGGCGTCCCCGAGTCGCTCGGCGGCATCTCGGCCGAACGCTCCGCGATGGCCGGCGCGCTCGTCGCCGAGGCGCTCGCCCGCGGCGACATGGGCCTCGCCGTCGCCTCGCTCGCCCCGGGTGCGGTCGCCACGGCGCTCTCCCTGTGGGGCACGCAGGAGCAGCAGGCGACGTACCTCCCCGCCTTCACCGGCGACGACGTCCCCGCCGCCGCGCTCGCGCTCACCGAGCCGCGGCCGCTGTTCGACCCGCTCGCCCCCGCCACGACCGCCACCAGGGACGGCGACGGCTACGTCCTCGACGGGGTGAAGTCGATGGTGCCGCGCGGCGCCGACGCCGAGCTGTTCGTGGTCGGCGCGATGCTCGACGGCGCGCCTCGGATGTTCCTCGTCGAGTCCGGTACGGCGGGCGTCCAGATCGAGGCGGAGCCGGCGATGGGCCTGCGTGCCGCCGCCCTGACCCGGGTCGTGCTCGACGGCGTCCGTGTCGAGGAGATCGCGCTGCTCGGCACCACCGACGACCACGTCGAGTGCGTCCGCCTGGCGCGGATCGCCTGGAGCGCGCTGGCCGTCGGCACCGCGCAGGCCGTCCTCGACTACGTCGTCCCGTACGTGAACGAGCGGCAGGCGTTCGGCGAGCCGGTCAGCCACCGGCAGAGCGTCGCGTTCATGGTCGCCAACATCGGCATCGAGCTGCAGGGCATGCGGCTGGTCACCTACCGCGCCGCCTCGCGGGCAGCGCAGGGCAAGGACTTCGCCCGCGAGGCCGCGCTGGCCCGCCGGCTGTGCGCCGAGCGCGGCATGCAGATCGGCAACGACGGCGTGCAGCTGCTCGGCGGTCATGGGTTCGTCAAGGAGCACCCGGTGGAGCGGTGGTACCGCGACCTCCGGGCCGTCGGCGTCATGGAAGGCACGGTGCTGATCTGATGATCAACCTCGAGACCCCCAAGAAGTTCCGGCCGCTCATCGGCAACGCCCACCAGGTCGCGATGAACCTGCTGCGGCCCAACTCCCGCAAGTACGACACCGCCGAGCACGAGTACCCCAAGGAGCTCGACATGCTCGCCGCGATGATCGACGGGCTGTCGGAGTCCGGCCAGGCGAGCGGTGCGGGCGCGTCCGGAGTACGCCGCGGCGAGGACGACCCGGCCACGAACGACGGTGGCACCAAGAACGGCGCCAACCTGGCCTCCGTGCTCTCCGTGATGGAGATGTGCTGGGGCGACGTCGGCCTCCTCCTCTCGATGCCGCGGCAGGGCCTCGGCAACTCCGCGATCGCCTCGGTCGCCGACGACGAGCAGGCGGAGCGGTTCAAGGGCGTCTGGGCGTCCATGGCGATCACCGAGCCCGGCACCGGATCCGACTCGGCCAACATCACGACGACCGCGCGCCTCGACGGCGACGAGTACGTCCTCGACGGCGAGAAGATCTTCGTCACCTCGGGGGAGCGGTCCGACCACGTCGTGGTCTGGGCGACCCTCGACAAGTCCAAGGGCCGCGCCGCGATCAAGTCGTTCGTGGTGCCCAAGGGCACGCCCGGCCTGACCGTCGGGCGACTGGAGCACAAGCTCGGCATCCGCGCCTCCGACACCGCGACGATCCGGTTCGAGAACTGCCGGGTGCCGAAGGAGAACCTCCTCGGCTCGCCCGAGATCGACGTCAAGCAGGGCTTCGCCGGGGCGATGGCGACCTTCGACAACACCCGCCCGCTGGTCGCCGCGATGGCACTCGGCTGCGCCCGCGCGTCGCTGGAGCTGACCCGCGAGCTGCTCGAGCAGGCCGGCGTGACGGTCGACTACGACCGGCCGGCGCTGACCCAGCCGGCCGCCGCGGCGACGTACCTCCAGCTGGAGAGCGACTGGGAGGCGGCGTACCTGCTCACCCTCCAGGCGGCCTGGATGGCCGACAACCGCGAGCCCAACTCGCTCGAGGCGTCGATGGCCAAGGCCAAGGCCGGCCGGGTCGGCAGCGACGTCACGCTGCGCTGCGTCGAGCTGGCCGGCAGCCTCGGGTACGGCGAGCACGAGCTGCTCGAGAAATGGGCCCGCGACTCCAAGATCCTCGACATCTTCGAAGGCACCCAGCAGATCCAGCAGCTGATCGTCGCGCGCCGCCTGCTCGGCAAGACCTCCGCCGAGCTGAAGTAGCGCTCACCGTTTGAACCCACCCGAAGCGGGGCACTTCGGGCCCAGGAGGTCAACATGCGTATCGGTGGAATCGTGGTCGTGGTGTGGCTGCTGATCGGACTGCTCGCGGCGTTCCAGCGCGGCTACCTCGGCGGCGAGAACAAGAGCTGTGCCGACGCGGGGACCATCGCGGTCAACATCGTCGCCGGACCGCTGAACTATGTCGGCGTCAACCCCAAGATCGAGGACTGCAAGACGCCCCAGCCGTCCAAGTGACGGTCCCCGGGTCGGCGTAGCCCGGCTCCGGTCGGGGGACGATGCCCCCATGAAGCTCTACGCGGACGCTCCCGGTCGCCAGGCCCGGCAGGTCATCGGCGACCTCCTCCTCGTGCTCTGGGTCGCCCTCTGGGTGCGGCTCGCCACGGTCGTGCGCGACGCGACGCTCGCGCTCGCGGCCCCGGGGGAGCAGATCGAGGACGCCGGCAACGGCCTGGCCGGGAAGCTCCGCGACGCGGGCGCGACCGTCGGCGACCTGCCGCTGGTCGGCGACCAGGCCCGCGCGCCGTTCGACGGGGCCGGCTCGGCCGCCGACAAGATCGCCGCGGCCGGAGCCGCGCAGGTCGAGGCCGTGCACACCCTGGCGTTCTGGCTGTCGCTCGCGGTGGGGGCGATCCCGATCCTGATCGTCCTCGCCGTCTACGTCCCGCTCCGGTGGCGCTTCGTCCGCCAGGCCACCGCGGGCCGGCGCTTCATCGACGCCAGCGCCGACCTCGACCTGTTCGCCCTGCGGGCCATGAGCAACCAGCCGATGCACCGGATCGCAAGGATCAGCGACGACCCGGTCCGCGCCTGGCGCGACGGCGACCCCGAGGTCGTCCGCGCGCTCGCCGCCCTCGAGCTGCGCGACACCGGGCTCGGCCTGCCCCGTCTGGAACGACCCTCGCGTCCGCGCTGAGGGCTGCTTTGGTCGCATAATTTTTACCGACGGGCCGATCGACTGCACGGCTCGCGTGCGTATCGTGAAAGGGACCTTCGGGGGAAGGAGCCAGTGCGATGTCGCTGACTGCTGGCTGGGCGGCCGACGTGCTGCAGCCCGCCGGGGAGGCCACCGCGTCCCGGGACCTGGTGGCCAAGAGCCTGACCGCCGTGCGCGTCCACCTCGGCATGGAGGTCGCCTTCGTCGGCCGCTTCCAGGACGGCCGCCGGCACTTCGCGTTCGTCGACAGCGACCCCGGCTTCGTGCCGATCCGGGCCGGGGAGAGCGACGAGATCGAGGCGACCTACTGCGCCCGCGTGGTCGACGGCCGGCTCCCCGAGCTGATCCCGGATGCCGGCGCGCTCCGTGACACGGGCGACCTGCCGGTCATGCCGTTCCCGGTGGGTGCGCAGCTGTCGGTTCCCCTGCGCCGCCTCGACGGTACGGCGTTCGGCACGCTCTGCTGCTTCAGCCGGACGCCCGACGACCGGCTCCGCCGGCGCGACCTGAACCTGCTGCGCCTGGTCGCCGACGTCATCGAGCCGCACGTCCGGTTCCTGATCAGCCGCGAGGAGTCCGCGGACCTCGCGAGCAGCCGCGTGGTCGGCGTGCTCTCCAGCGGCGGGCCGCAGATCGCGCTCCAGCCGATCGTCGACCTGCGCACCGACCGCGTCGCCGGCTTCGAGGCGCTCGCCCGGTTCCCCGACGACGTGGGCTGGACGCCCGACCAGTGGTTCGCCGAGGCGCACGGTGTCCGGTACGGCGTCACACTCGAGTCGGCAGCCGTCGCCGCCGCGCTGCGCACGATCGACCGGCTGCCCGAGGACGCGATGCTGGCGGTGAACGTGTCGGCGGAGGCGCTGTGTGCCGACGAGGCGATCGCCGCGATGGTCGCCGACGGACCGGCTGCGCGGGTGGTCGTCGAGCTCACGGAGCACCAGCGCGTGCCCCGGTCGGACCTGCTCGACGCCCGGCTGGCGGCGCTCCGAGAAGCGGGCGCGCGCATCGCGGTCGACGACGCCGGCTCCGGCTACGCCGGGCTCGAGCACATCCTGCACCTGCGACCCGAGGTGCTGAAGCTGGACCGCGTCCTCGTCCAGGGCGTCGCCCACCACGCCGGGCGGCGGGCGATGTGCGAGGCGATGGTCCAGTTCACCCGCAGCACCGGGGTCTTGCTCGTCGCGGAAGGTGTGGAGACCGAGCCGAACCTCGAGGTGCTGCGGGCGCTCGGCGTCGACCTGGCCCAGGGCTTCCTGCTCGGCCGGCCCACGGTCTGGTAGCGCTTCACCCGCCCGCGCCCTGGGTACGTTCGGGCCATGGCTCGCACCACCCGCAAGGCCCGGCAGCAGCTCATCGTCGACGTGCTCGAGGACGCGTTCGCCGATCTGATGACGGCCGACCCCAGGGCCTTCCGCGGGAAGTTCCGCAAGATGGCCGCCGACCCGTTCGCCTTCTACCGCGGCTCGGCCTGCCTGTTCTACGCCGACATGACCAAGGCCGCGGACACGTGGGCCGACGAGCGCGCCGGCGCGGTGTGGATCCACGGCGACCTGCACGCCGAGAACTTCGGCACCTACATGGACTCCGACGGCCGGCTCGTGTTCGACGTGAACGACTTCGACGAGGCCTACATCGGGCACTTCTCATGGGACCTGCGCCGGTTCGTGGCGAGCCTGGCCCTGCTCGGCTGGCAGAAGGCACTGCCCGAGGAGGCGATCCGGCGGCTGGTCGGCACCTACCTGCGGGCCTACCTCGCGCAGGTCAACCACTACCTCGAGAGCGAGGACGACGACGACTTCGCGCTGCACCTCGGCAACACCGACGGTCCGGTGCACGACATCCTCGTCGCCGCCCGGCTGTCCAGCCGGGTCGCGCTGCTCGACGGGATCACCCGCATCGAGGGCGGCGTCCGCGCGTTCCGCGACGACGTCTCGGTGCGACGGCTGGGCAAGGCCGAGCGCCGCAAGGTCGATGAGGCGTTCGCGTCGTACCTCGACAGCATCCCGGAGTCCAAGCGCTTCGACCGCGAGCTCTTCTACGACGTGCGCGACGTCGTGGGCAAGTCCGGCTTCGGGATCGGCAGCGCCGGGCTGCCCGCGTACAACGTGCTGGTCGAGGGCTACAACCAGTCGCTCGACAACGACGTCATCCTGTCGATGAAGCAGGCCAACGTCCCCGCCGTCAGCCGCTTCGTCGACAGCGGCGAGGTCGAGAGGTACTTCGACCACGAGGGACACCGCACGGTCGTCAGCCAGCGCGCCCTGCAGGTGCACACCGACCCGCTGCTCGGCTACACCAGCCTCGACGGCGTCGGGTACGTCGTCGCCGAGGTGTCGCCCTACGAGGCCGACCTCGACTGGTCCTCGTTCACCGAGCCCGACGAGATGAACGCCGTCGTCAAGGCGCTCGGCGCCGCGACGGCCAAGGTGCACTGCGCCTCCGACGAGGACAGCGAGCAGGACCTGGTGACCTTCCAGACGGAGGAGGCGATCGCGACGGTGCTGGAGGGCCGGCGCAAGGAGTTCGTCGCCGACCTCACCGACTTCGCCGTCGCCTACGCCGACACGGTGAAGGCCGACCACGCGCTGTTCGTCGACGCGTTCCGGGAGGGCCGGATCGGCGGGGTCAGCGCGACCTGACCGCCTCCTGCAGCGTGCTGGTCGCCCACCGCTCCTCGAGCTCGGCGGAGGTCTCGCGCAGCAGCCCCACGAACTCGCCGGCCAGGGGAGTGAGCCGCAGGTCGCGCTGGTGCAGCGCCCACAGCCGCCGGTGCAGCCGCGGCCGCTCCAGCTCTCGGTAGACCACGCCGTCCGCCGACCGCGCGCCAAGCTGCGACAGCACCGCGACGCCGAGCCCGGTGCCCACCAGCGACTGCGCGACGTCGTACATCTCGGTCTCGAACTGCACCTGCGGCTGCAGGTCCACCGCCTCCGCGGCCCGGTCGAACTGCAGCCGCGCGTTGTCGCCGCGACGGACCGCCACCCAGCGCTCGCCGCGCAGCTGGGCGAGGCGGATCCGCCGGTGCGGGTCGCCCTGGGACAGCCGGTGCTCGACGGGGAGGGCGACCACCAGCGGGTCCTTCAGCAGGGGTACGGCGGTCAGCCAGGCCGGCCAGTCGGGCTCGTTGTCGTAGGTCGCGACGACCGCGACGTCCAGGTCGCCGGACGCCACCTTGGCGCCGCCGACGGGGCTGCTCACCTCCTCGATCGAGAGGTCGCTGCCCGGGTGCCGGTGCCGCAGCGCGGTCATCGCCTCCGGGAGCAGCCGGATCGCGGCGGTGCTGAACGTGCCGATCCGCAGCCGCAGCGACACGCGGCCCAGCGTCTCCTCCAGGTCCCGGCGGGCGGCGACGCAGGCGTCGTCCACCAGTTCGCCGTACCGCGCGAGCACCCGGCCGGCCTCGGTCAGGTGCGCACCGCGAGCGGTGCGGACAACGAGCGGGTAGCCCCAGTGCTCCTCGGCCCGGGCCACCTGGCCCGACAGTGCGGCCGGGGTGAGCCGTAGCTCGGCGGCGGCGCCGGAGAGCGAGCCGTGCGCGGCGACCAGCGCGAGCAGGCGGAGCTGGGCGGCCTCGTGCTGCATGCAAGGAATCTTAATACTGGCTGCCACCAGACTCAGTTCCGTTACGTCATGTCGACAACCAGAGTCGTACCTGTGAACGCCTCGCTCCTCGCCTTCCTCCCGGTCGCGGTCTTCCTCGTCGTGACGCCCGGGGTCAACAACCTGGTCGTGATCGGCAGCACCGTGGGCGGCGGCGTCCGCGGCGGTGCGCTGGCGACCGCGGGCACGAGCCTCGGCGTGCTCGCCTGGGCGGTCGCCGTCGCGCTCGGCCTCGGGGCGCTCGTCACCGCCAGCGCGACGCTGTGGGTCGCCGTCCAGTGGGCGGGAGCCGGCTGGCTCGTCGTCCTCGGCGCCCGCTCGCTGCTGAAGGCCCGGCGACCTACGGCGGACGAGGGCGTCACGGACCGGCGGAGCTTCGCCGGCGCGCTCGCGACCGGGCTGCTCAACCCGCGCGCCGGGGTCGTCGCGGTCGCCGTGCTGCCGCAGTTCGTGGTTCCCGGCGCGCCGGTCGCGACGACGACGCTCGTCCTCGGCCTCGTGTGGGCCGGCCTCGCCACGCTCTGGAACCTCGTCGGCGTAGCCCTCGTCGCCCGCGGCCGCCGGCTCTTCACCGGTCCGGTCGGCCGCCGTGTCGTCGAGGTGGTCGCCGGGCTGGTGATGGTGCTGACCGGCGTCTCCGTCGTGCTGGGTGCGTAGGCGCCGCCACCACCGAAATCGGTAGTCCGAGCGTGACCCATGGGTCACGCTCGGACTACCGAAATCGGTCTACCGGAGCCGGTCGGCCGCCCCCGAGGCGGGCGCCTCGAGCACCGCCGGAAGGTCCCAGCCCCGGTCCGCGAACGCGGCAGCCACCGCCCGCTCGACCAGGCCGAGCCGGTCGGACGGCACCAACGCGATCGCCGAGCCGCCGAAGCCGCCGCCGGTCATCCGCGCGCCGACCGCGCCGGCGGCCAGGGCGGTCTCGACGACGACGTCGAGCTCGTCGCAGGAGATCTGGTAGTCGTCGCGCATCGACGCGTGCGAGGCGGTGAACAGCGTGCCGACCGTGGTGTAGTCGCCCGCCTCCAGCGCGTCGACCGCGGCGCCGACCCGCGCGTCCTCGGTGACCACGTGCCGCGCCCGGCGGCGCAACGTGTCGTCGTCGAGCGCCTCCACCGCGTCGCGGGACGCCTCGGCGAGCGAGCCGACGCCGAGTGCCTCGGCCGCCGCCGAGGACTCGGACCGGCGGTCGCCGTACGAGCCGTCGGAGAGCGAGTGCTGCACCCGGGTGTCGAGCACGAGGAGTGACATCCCGGCCGACGCCGGGTCCCACGGCACGTCGCGCCGCTCGCGGGTCGCGAAGTCGATCAGCAACGCGTGGTCGGGCGTCGCGAACGCCGCGATCGCCTGGTCCATGCCGCCGGTCGGCGCGCCGACGATGTCGTTCTCGGCCCGCATGCACGCGGACACGAGCCGCTCGCGCACATCGGGGGAGCGCGGCACGCCCGCGGCCAGCGCGACCGAGACCTCGAGCGCCGCCGACGAGGACAGCCCGGCACCCAGCGGCACCCGGCCGTCGATGACCAGGTCGAGGCCGGGGACGTCGAAACCGTCCTCGCGCAGCGCCCACAGCACGCCCGCGACGTAGGCGACGAAGCCCGTGACCGACGACGGCGTCACCTCGTCGAGCCGGCCCTCCCAGACCTCGTCGGCCTGCAGGCTCCGCACCGTCACCAGGTCGTCCTCACGGAGTCCGGAGGCGACGTAGCAGGCGTGCGGCAGCGCGATCGGCAGCACCCGGCCGCCGTTGTAGTCGAGGTGCTCCCCGATGAGGTTCACCCGCCCGGGGGCCGCGTACACGCCGTCGGGGGAGCGGTCGTGCTCGGCCGCGAACGCGGTCGACAGCGCCTGGGCGATCTGCTGCGGGTCACCGGGCTCGACGGGGAGAGGGCGGGTCGGCATGGCGCCAACCCTAGGACCCGGCTCGCAGGGCGTGACCTCAGCCACTGTCAGGCGTTGTACCTGGTACGCCGGGCGACCCCCTCCCGGCCGGAACAGGAGGATCCATGCGTCGCTCGGTACGCACGTGTCTCGGGATCGGCGTCGCCGCCGTCACCGCGATCACCACCGCCGCACTCCCCGCCACCGCCTCGACGCCGGCCCCGGCACGCGGGCTGCTCGGCGGCACCACCCTCGCCCCGGTGCAGGACTTCCTGAAGGGCCAGCTCGCCGACCTGGTGTCCGGCGAGCGCACCACGGTGCTCGTGCACGGGACCGACCTGGCGGCCGCGAACAACGCTGTGCGGGTCGCGGGCCTGACGAGGTCGACGAGCTTTGACCAGATCGGCGTGGTCGTGGCCCGCGGCACCAAGGCGCAGATCGCCGCGGCGCGCGCTGTCCCCGGTGTCACCTACCTCGAGGGCAACGCACCGATCGAGCTGACCCAGACCACCTCCAACACCGCCACCCGCGGCGACGAGGCCTACCGCACCCTCACCGGCGCCGACGGCACCGCGCTCAGCGGCCGGGGCGTGTCCGTCGGGCTCATCGACTCCGGCGTCGACCCGACCCACCCCTACCTCACCGAGGCCGACGGCTCCTCGGTCGTGGTGTCGAACCACAAGGTGCTGTGCGACCCGTTCGAGGCCGCCTGCCAGGTGCTCGACGTGCCCAACACCGTGGACACCGACACGCTGTCCGTCGGCGGCCACGGCACGCACGTCGCCGGCATCATCGCGGGCCGCGAGACCACCCTGTCCGACGGCAAGACCCTCCACGGTGCCGCGCCGGGCGCCAAGCTCGTGTCGCTGTCGACCGGTGCCGCCCTCGTGATCGTCGGCGCCGACACCGCGCTCAACTGGGTGCTGGAGAACCACGACGCACCGTGCGGCGAGGGCGTGCCCGCGGCCGAGTGCCCGCCGATCAAGGTCACCAACAACTCCTACGGCCCCTCCGGTGGCGGCGAGTTCGACCCCGACAGCGCCACGGTCAAGCTGCAGCGAGCCCTCGCCGCCGAAGGTGTCGCGACCGTCTGGGCGGCCGGCAACGACGGCGGCGACGGCTCGGAGAGCCTGACCAACCCGCCCGGCCAGGACCCGACCGGTGGCGTGATCTCGGTGGCGTCCTACAACGACCTCGAGACCGGCACCCGCGACGGCGAGCTCTCCGACTTCTCCTCGCGCGGCCTCGAGTCCGACCGGTCCACCTGGCCCGACATCTCGGCCCCCGGTGACACGATCACCTCGTCGTGCCGGATCTACCTGCCGATCTGCAGCACCGGCCTCGACCCCCAGGAGAACGGCGACTTCAACACGATCAGCGGCACCTCGATGGCGGCCCCGCACATCGCCGGCATCGTCGCGCAGCTGTTCCAGGCCAACCCGTCGGCGACGCCCGGCCAGGTCGAGGACGCGATCACCTCGACCGCCTACCAGTTCTCCTTCGGTGCGCCGTACGTCGGCGGCTCGTCGTACGACAAGGGCCACGGCCTCGTCGACGTCGTCGCGGCGGCGGGCGCGATCGCACCCTGACGCGGGGGGGATGAAGCGGCCCCGCCCGGAACCACCCAGCGGGCGGGGCCGTCCCTTGTTTCCGGGACGACCCATCCGGGCAGACCAGGGGTGCGAACCACCGACGGACCGCACTCTCCTGGGAAGGGACCCGATGACGCTCTCCGAGTCCGTCACCGCCGCGCCGGACGCCGTGGACGGGGTCGCGGCGCAGCTCGCGGCCGTCGTCGCGCCGTTGTTCTCCGGTCGGCTGCCGGTGCGGCTGCGGGCCTGGGACGGCAGCGAGGCAGGTCCCGACGGGGCTCCCGTCGTCGTGGTCCGCGACCCGGCGGCGCTGCGCCGTCTCGTGCGCCGGCCCGGCGAGCTGGGACTGGCCCAGGCGTACGTCACCGGTG
This sequence comes from Nocardioides iriomotensis, assembly GCF_004168035.1. GTDB lineage: Bacteria > Actinomycetota > Actinomycetes > Propionibacteriales > Nocardioidaceae > Nocardioides_B > Nocardioides_B iriomotensis. Next base: position 113,859 of record NZ_SDPU01000023.1, read on the forward strand.
AGATCGACGTCGAGGGCGACCTCCTCGACGGCTTCCGGCGCGTGTGGCGTGCGGTCCGCGACGACGGTGCATCCCGCCGGCTGTCGCCCGCGAACCTCGCCGACGGGCTGCGCACCGCGCGCCGACTCGGCGCCCTCGGTCGCCCCCCGGAGCCGCCGGCCTCGCAGGCCCGGCTCCGGGGGAGCCTGCACTCCCTGCGCCGCGACCGCGACGCCATCAGCCACCACTACGACCTGTCCAACGAGTTCTACTCGCTGATCCTCGACCCGCACATGGCGTACTCCTGCGCCTACTTCACCAGCGACGACCCCGGCTACACGCTCGAGGACGCGCAGCGCGACAAGCTCGACCTCGTCGCCCGCAAGCTCGGCCTCGCCGACGCCGGTCCGAACCACCGGCACCTCGACATCGGCTGCGGGTGGGGGTCGATGTCGCTCCACCTCGCCGAGCGGTACGGCGTGCGTGTCGTCGGTGTCACGATCGCCGCCGAGCAGAAGGCGTTCGTCGACCGGCGGATCGAGGAGCGCGGCCTGCGGGACCGGGTCGAGATCCGGCTCCAGGACTACCGCGACGTCGACGACGGCCCGTTCGACACCGTCACGTCCATCGAGATGGGCGAGCACGTCGGCCGGCGCAACTACCCGCTGTTCGCCGGCGGCATCCACCGGCTGCTCCGCGAGGGCGGCCGGGCGGTCGTGCAGCAGATGTCGCGCCGCACCCGGCCGGGCGGCGGTCCGTTCATCGAGGCGTTCATCGCCCCCGACATGCACATGCGGCCGGTCGGCGAGACCGTCGAGCTGTTCGAGGCGGCCGGGCTGGAGGTTCGCGACGTGCACGCGCTGCGCGAGCACTACGTCCGCACCGTCGACCACTGGTACGCCACGTTCGAGGACAGCTGGGACCGGGCCGTCGCGATGGTCGGCGAGGAGGTCGCCCGGGTGTGGCGGCTGTACCTCGTCGGCGGCGCGCTCGCGTTCGAGGAGGGCCGGATGGGCGTCGACCAGGTCCTCATGGTCAAGCCGACCCGCGACGGACGGAGCGGCCTGCCCCCGGTGCGCGACTTCTGATGGCCGCCTACCCCTGGGCAGCCTTCGCGGCGTCGCTGCCGTTCACGCTGCTGGCCGTCCTCCTCGTGCTCGGCACCACCTTCGCCGTCGCGCTGCGCGTGGGCCGGCACGCGGTCGTCGACGTCGCCTGGGGCCTCGGCTTCGTGGCGATCGCGGTCGCCTCCTACCTCGCCTCCGCCGACGACGGCGACCCCACCCGCCGGCTGCTGCTCCTCGTCCTGCCGGGGCTGTGGGGACTCCGGCTCGGGCTGCACATCGCCCGCCGCTCGCGCGGGCACGGCGAGGACCCGCGCTACGAGGCGCTGATGTCGAGGGCGACCGGCAACAAGGCCTGGTTCGCCTTCCGCCGGGTCTACCTGACCCAGGGCGCCGTCATGTGGTTCGTGTCGCTGCCGATCCAGGTCGGGATGTTCTCGACCCCGGGCCCGACCTGGCTGACCTGGCTGGGCGTGCTGGTCTGGGCGGTCGGGCTGTTCTTCGAGGCCGTCGGCGACGCCCAGCTGCAGCGGTTCCGCGACGACCCCGCCTCGAACGGCCAGGTGCTCGACACCGGCCTCTGGCGCTACACGCGACACCCCAACTACTTCGGCGACGCCTGCGTGTGGTGGGGGATCGCCCTGGTCGCGGTCAGCGCGTGGCCCGGGATCCTCACGATCGCGTCGCCGGTCCTGATGACCTGGTTCCTCGCACGCGGCACCGGCAAGCCGCTGCTGGAGAAGGGGATGGCCGACCGGCGGCCAGGCTACGCCGACTACGTCCGCCGTACCTCCGGCTTCTTCCCGCTCCCGCCCCGCAAGACCTGACCCGCCCGTCGCACACCCGCACCCAGGAGGAACGCACATGAAGACCATCTCGGAGGGCTCCACCGCGCCCGACTTCGAGCTGCCCGACGAGAACGGCGACCTCGTCCGGCTCAGCGACAAGGTCAGGGAGGGACCGGTCGTGCTGTTCTTCTACCCGGCGGCGATGACCGGCGGCTGCACCCGGGAGGCGTGCACGTTCCGGGACCTCGGTCAGGACTTCGCCGACGCGGGCGCCCAGCGGCTGGGCATCAGCGCCGACCCGGTGGGTCGGCAGAAGGAGTTCTCCGAGCAGCACTCCTTCGACTACCCGCTGCTGTCCGACCGGGACCGCGAGGTGGCAACGGCGTACGGCGTGAAGCGGCGGTTCGTCACGCCGGTCAAGCGCGCGACGTTCGTGATCGACCGCGACCTGACGATCCGCAAGGTGATCGCGTCGGAGCTCGACATGCAGGTGCACGCCCAGGAGGCGCTCGCCGCGCTGGCCTGAGACGGGTGCGCGGCTGCCCGTCCAATGTGTAGTAGGTTGCTCGACAATTCGCCGACCGACCCACTCTCTCGGGGGAACGATGCGCCGCGCCCTGTCCCTGCTCGCCCTGCTGACGGCAGCCGTCCTGCTGCCCGTCGGTGTGCTCGACGTCCGTACGCCGGCGGCCGGCACGACCACCGACGGGGGTGACGGTCCGCCCACCTCGGCCTCACTCGCCGCGGGGCAGCCCAACGTCCTCGTCATCACCCTCGACGACATGCGCGAGGACGAGCTCGCCTTCATGCCGCGCACCCGGGCGCTGCTCGCCGACCAGGGCGTCACGTTCGAGAACTCCTTCTCGCCGTACCCGCTGTGCTGCCCGGCGCGCTCGTCGTTCCTGACCGGCCTCTACACGCACAACCACGAGGTGTGGTCGCACGAGGATCCGTGGGGCTTCCACAGCCTGAAGGACCGGCAGACGCTGCCCGTGTGGCTCCAGGCCGCCGGCTACGACACGCTCTTCCTCGGCAAGTACCTCAACGGCTACGGCAGCCAGCCGGCACCGGACGGCAGCGCGCCCACGTCCACGACCTACGTCCCGCCGGGCTGGACCGACTGGCGCGGCGCCATCGACGGCGGCCCGGGGCCCGGTCACCCGCAGGACGGCGGCACCTACCGGTTCTTCAACACCACGCTGAACGCCAACGGCCAGTACTACCTCGAGCCGGGCCGCTACCAGACCGAGGTGTTCGGCGACCTGACCGCGCGCATGGTCACCGAGCGCGCCGGCGACGACAAGCCGTTCTTCCTCTGGGCCAACTACGTCGCGCCGCACCACGGCAAGCCCGACGAGGCCGACGACCCGAAGCCGATCACCCGGTCCGACGGTGAGAAGACCCGGTTCGTGACGACGGCGCGCCCGCCGCGCGTCCGGGGGATCTTCGACGGCGTGATCACGAAGGCGCCCGGCGCGTCCGGCGAGGACGACGTGTCGGACAAGCCGTTCTTCATCCGGGACCTGCCGCCGCTCAACCAGGCGGAGCTCGACGGGCTGCTCGAGGTCACCCGGCAGCGGGCGGAGGCGCTCGCGGTCGTCGACGAGCAGGTCGAGAAGACGATCGCCGCGCTCCAGGCCACCGGCGAGCTCGACCGGACGATGGTGATGTTCACCTCCGACAACGGCTACTTCCTCGGCGAGCACAGGATCCGGCAGGGCAAGATCCTGCCGTACGAGCCGGCGCTCGCGGTGCCGTTGCTGGTGCGCGGCCCCGGCATCCCTGCCGGCCAGGTGCGCCGCGACCCGTACACCTCGATCGACTTCGCGCCGACCATCCTGCAGGCCGCCGGCGTCAGCCTCGACACGGTCGACTGGCCGCTCAACGGTCAGTCCCTGCTCGACGTCGCGCGGTACGGCGACCGGGGCTGGCGCCGCGCGGTCCTCACCGAGACCGGTCCGCGCGACATCGTCGCGGATGTCGACGAGGCCGGGCCGGGCTCGCGCCCGCAGGACATCGGTCCCGCCGTGCGGAGCTTCTCGCAGGGCATCCGGACCGCCCGCTACCTCTACGTCGAGCACGCCAGCGACGAGGTCGAGCTCTATGACATGCGCGAGGACCCGGGACAGCTCGTGAACGTCGCCGGCCGGCCGGCGTACCGCGAGGACGAGGAGGCGCTCGCCGCCACCCTGGCCCGGCTGCGCGACTGCAAGGGCGGGTCGTGCTCGGCCCCGATGCCCCGGCGGCTGCAGGGATAGGAGGTCTTGGCCGCATGTAGGATCGTGGACTCGTGCGCTTCGTCAACGAGTCCTCGCCCGGTTACGACCTGACCTACAACGACGTCTTCATGGTCCCGCGGCGGTCCGACGTCGCCTCCCGCTACGACGTCGACCTGGCCTCCCACGACGGCACCGGCACGACCCTGCCGCTCGTCGTCGCCAACATGACCGCGGTGTCCGGGCGGCGGATGGCCGAGACGATCGCCCGGCGCGGCGGTCTCGCCGTCATCCCGCAGGACATCCCGCTGCCGGTCGTCCACGAGGTGATCGACTGGGTCAAGCAGCGGCACCTGGTCTTCGACACCCCCATCACGCTCCAGCCCACGATGACCGTCGGCGACGCGATGGCGCTGCTTCCGAAGCGGGCCCACCGGGCGGCGTTCGTCGTCGACGAGCAGGGCCGCCCGGTCGGCGTGGTGACCGAGGAGGACTGCTCCGGCGTGGACCGGTTCACCCAGGTCTCGCAGGTGATGAGCGCCAACCCGTTGACCCTGCCCGACACCGTGGACCCGCGCGAGGCGTTCGACCGGCTCGACCAGGCCCGCCGCCGGGTCGCCCCGGTCGTGGATCCTGACGGTCGCCTCGTCGGGGTGCTGACCCGGCTCGCGGCCCTCCGCGCGACGCTCTACACGCCCGCCGTCGACGATGCCGGACGGCTGCGCGTGGCCGCCGCGATCGGGGTCAACGGCGACGTCGCGGCCAAGGCCGCCGGGCTGGTCGACGCCGGCGCGGACACCCTCGTCGTCGACACCGCCCACGGCCACCAGCACCGGATGCTCGACGCGCTCAAGGCGGTGCGGTCGCTGGACCCGGGGGTCCCGGTCGTCGCCGGCAACGTGGTGTCCGCCGAGGGCGTCCGCGAGCTCGTCGGCGCCGGGGCCGACATCGTCAAGGTCGGCGTCGGACCGGGCGCGATGTGCACGACCCGGATGATGACCGGCGTCGGCCGGCCGCAGTTCTCCGCCGTGCTGGAGTGCGCGGAAGCGGCGCGTGAGATCGGCGCCCACGTCTGGGCCGACGGGGGAGTGCGGTACCCGCGCGACGTCGCCCTCGCGCTCGCGGCCGGCGCCTCGCAAGTGATGATCGGCTCCTGGTTCGCCGGCACCCACGAGTCGCCGGGCGACCTGCACGTCGACGCCGACGGCCGGGCCTACAAGGAGAGCTTCGGGATGGCGTCGGCGCGGGCGGTGGCCAACCGCACGAGCGCGGACACGTCGTTCGACCGGGCCCGCAAGGGGCTCTACGAGGAGGGCATCTCCTCCAGCCGGATGTTCCTGGAGAAGGACCGCCCCGGCGTGGAGGACCTCATCGACCAGATCTGCGCGGGCGTCCGCTCGGCCTGCACCTACGCCGGTGCGCGCACGCTCGAGGAGCTGCACGACAAGGCGTGGGTGGGCATCCAGTCCGCCGCGGGCTTCCACGAAGGACGCCCGCTCCCCACCGGCTGGTGAGGAACGGGCGTCCGTGAGGGCGTGCGGGCAGCGCTGCCGCGTCAGCGGGTGACGGCGTCCTCCTGCTGCGCGGCGTCGGCACCCTCGGTGAGCAGCGGCTGCTCTGCCTTGCGCACCGAGAGCTCGAAGTCGTCGCCGTGCTCGGTGGCGCCGTACACGACGGCCTTCTCGACGGCGGCCTCCGCGTACCGGCGGCGCACCATCAGCGGGTCGTCGCGAAGGTCCTTGACCAGCGCCCAGGCCAGGCCGACCATCACGACGGCGAACGGCAGGGCCGCGACGATCGTGATGTTCTGGAGCCCGGTCAGGGCGTCGTCGCCACCGACGAGCAGCATGACCGCGGCGACCGCCCCGGTCACGACGCCCCAGAAGATGACGTTGCCCTTGCTCGGCTCGAGCGTGCCGCGCTGCGACAGCGTGCCCATGACGATCGAGGCCGCGTCGGCACCGGACACGAAGAAGATCGCGACCAGGATCATCACCACGATCGTGGTGACGCCGGCCAGCGGCATCGTGTCGAGCAGGCCGAAGAGCTGGCCCTCGGTCGTCGCCGCGCCGGCCAGGTCGGCACCGCCCTGCTCGGCGCGGATCGCCGCGCCGCCGAAGATCGCGAACCAGACCAGGCTCACCAGCGACGGCACCAGCAGCACGCCGGTGACGAACTGGCGGATGGTGCGGCCGCGCGAGATGCGGGCGATGAACATGCCGACGAACGGCGTCCACGAGAGCCACCAGGCCCAGTAGAAGACGGTCCAGCCGGAGAGCCAGGTGGCCATGCCCTCGCCGCCCGCGGCGTCGGTGCGCGCGGACATCATCGCGAGGTCCTGGAAGTAGGAGCCGACCGCGGTGGGGATCAGGTCGAGCATGAACACGGTCGGGCCGACGACGAAGACGAAGACGGCCAGGCCGAGGGCCAGCACCATGTTGATGTTGGACAGCCACTGGATGCCCTTGGCGACTCCGGACACGGCGCTGAGGATGAACGCGACGGTGAGCAGCGCGATGACGCCGACGAGGACGCCGTTGCCGACCTCGCCGATGCCGGCGACGATCTGCACACCGCTGCCGATCTGCAGGGCGCCGAGGCCGAGCGAGGCGGCCGAGCCGAAGAGGGTCGCGAAGATCGCGAGCATGTCGATCACGCGGCCGGCGGTGCCGGTGGCGCGCCGCTCGCCGATGATCGGGATGAACGCGGAGCTGATCAGCTGCGACCGGCCCTTGCGGAAGACGCCGTACGCGATGGCGATGCCGACGACGGCGTAGATCGCCCACGGGTGCAGCGTCCAGTGGAACAGCGTGGTGGCCATGGCGTTCTGCACGGCCTCGGGGTTGCCGGCCGGGCCCGTTCCCGGGGGAGGCGTCACGAAGTGGGAGAGCGGCTCGGAGACGCCGTAGAACATCAGGCCGATGCCCATGCCGGCGCTGAACATCATCGCGATCCACGAGACTGTCTTGAACTCCGGCTCCTCGTCGTCGCTGCCCAGCGGGATGTTGCCGAAGCGGCCCATCGCCAGCCAGATCACGAAGACCACGAACGCCGACGCGAGGACGACGAACATCCAGCCCATGTTCTTCACGGTCCAGTCGAGCGCGGTGCCGGACGCGCTGCCCAGGGTGTCGGTGCTCAGGAAGCCCCACGCGACGAAGGCGAGGGCGATCGCGGCGCTGACGCCGAAGACGACCTTGTCGATCTTGCTGCCACGGGCGTTCTCGTCGAGCACGACCGGGGTCTCCAGGGCCGGGTGCACCGGCTCCGCGGTCGCGGTCGCGTCGACGGACGCGGGTGGCGTGGCTCGTTCTGCACGGGTGTCGGTACTCACAGGTGTACGCCGCCCGGAGCGGCGACCCTCCTCAACGTCACGATGGGGGTCAGGACAGGGAGCGGGCCACACGGGCCCGTCTGTTCCCTACCCGTGCAAACGGGGGTTACACCCCTAGCGACGGTGACGCCGACCACCCGAGCGGCGCGGGGCCCGGTCCCGGCCGGGCTTCGCGCGAGGCGCCGCCGGCGGTGTCTCGCCCCGCGAGGAGCGCTCGGTGCGGCCGCGCACGATGCCGACGAAGGTCTCCACCAGCGGGTCCTCGGTGTCGGTCCGCCAGGCAAGGCCGACCTGCGACTCGGGCAGCCCGTCGACGGGCACGGCCACGACGTCCTTGCGGTGGTGCACCCGAGCGACCGACATCGGCAGGAAGGCCACGCCGGTGCCCGCGGCGACGGTCTCGACCTTGAGCCGGGTCTCCAGGTCGGGGTCGTCGAGCACGATCTCGTCGCCGAGGTCGGCCAGGGGGATCTCGTCGTACGCCGCGACGGGGTGCTCACGGTTGACGACGACGACGGGCACCTCGCGGTACAGCGGGATGTGGTGCAGCCCGTCGCGCTGGTCCTCGGCGAGGTCGCGGACGAACGCCATCGCGGCCGTCCCGTCCCGGACCCCGTCGAGCTGCGCCGCGACGTCGACGAGGCGGAGGTCGAGCCGGGTGCCGGAGACGCGTTCCTCCCAGCGCCGGCGCCACTTGTCGAGGGTCACGCCCTCGACGAACGTGAGGGTGAAGCTCACCGGCGCTCGAGGATCCCGCGCACGAAGGCCGCCTGGCCGACGTGCTGCGCGCAGTCGTCGACGACGCTGACGAGGCGGACGGCGAGCGTGACCGGCGGGTCCCAGCGCAGGTCGACGACCCTGGCGAGGTCCACGTCGCCGAGGCCCTGCACGTAGTCGACGGTGCGGGCGTGGACGGCGTCGTGGTACCAGACCAGCATCTCGGCGTCGGCGACGACCTGCGCCACCTGCTTCGGCGTGTGCCCGAACCCGTGGTCGTGGTTGTCGAGGGGCAGCGCGAACCGGCCGGCCCAGCCGTCGGTGATCCACACCTGCGTCGTACCGGCGACGTCCGCGACATGGTCGTCCTGGATGCGGGTCAGGTGCCAGACGAGCCAGGCGATGGAGTTGGCCTCGGGGTCGAGCCGTTCGGCGAGCTGCGTGCGGGACAGGCCCTCGACGGCGGCGTGCACGTTGTCCTTGACCCGGTTCAGGCCGTCGATGATCACGTCGGTGGCAGCGGTCATGCGGCGAGTCTTGCACGCGGCGCTCGTGGCGCGGGCCCGGCCGGGAGTCCGGGTGTGGGGAGGTCGGACACCGCCGCGGTCGCGGCGACGAGTCGCGATGCCGGTCGGCGGCGTCACCGCTCGCGGCAACCGCGCCGGCTGCGTGCCCTCCGCCCTGGGGGCGATGCCTGGCCGGCTGCGTGTCGTGATGTCCGTCCGTCCTTCTCTCGTCCTCCCGGCCGGGTGGTCCGACCGTCTCGCGTCAGCTCATGTCGAAGACCAGCCGCGCCGGAACCTGCCCGGCGAGCACCTGCGCGAAGCTCTCGTTGACCTGCTCGAGCCGCCGTGTCTCGGCGATCACCCGGGTGTGGCCGTGCGCGTGCAGCGCGAAGCAGTCGGCGAGGTCGTTGCGGGTGCCGACCAGCGACCCGATCACCGAGATGCCCTTGAGCACCGTCTCGAAGACCGGCAGCTCCAGCCGGTTGTCCGCCGGCAGCCCGACCAGGACCAGGCGTCCGTTCGGGTTCAGCGCCTCGTGCGCGGCCCGCATCGCCGCGGGCGACGGCACGGTCACGACGGCGATGTCCACACCGCCGAGCGCCGCGAGGGCGGACGCCTGGTCGCCACGCCCGTCCACGACGTGGTCGGCGCCGAGCTGCTTGGCAAGGTCGAGCTTGGCGTCCTCGACGTCGACGGCGACCGTGGTCGTGCCGAAGATCCGGGCGTACTGCAGGGCTAGGTGGCCGAGCCCCCCGACACCGACGACCATCGCCGTCTCGTTCGGCTGCGGGTGCGCGACCTTGACCGCCTTGTACGTCGTCACGCCCGCGCAGGTCAGCGGCGCGGCGTCGAGCGGGGTGACCCCAGCGGGCACCGGGACGACGTGGCTGGCGTAGCCGACGGCGTACTCGGCGTACGACCCGTCCATGGTGTAGCCGGTGTACGACGGGCTGGTGCAGTAGGTCTCCCAGCCGCCGACGCAGTAGCGGCACCGGCCGCAGGCGTGCCCGAGCCAGGGAAGTGCGACCCGCGTGCCGACCAGTGCGGCGTTCACGTCGTCCGCGACGGCCTCGACGAGGCCGACGCCCTCGTGACCGGGGATGAGCGGGATCTTCGGCTTCACCGGCCAGTCGCCGCGCGCGGCGTGGATGTCGGTGTGGCACAGCCCGCTGGCCTCGATCTTCACGAGGACCTGCCCGGGACCGGGCTGCGGTACCGCGACGTCGCGGATCTCCAGGTCCGCACCGAGGGCGGGGACGACGGCTGCTCTCATCTGTCTCTCCTGACGGGTGGGGGTTCTTCCTGCCCCCAGCCAACGCGCCGGCGAACGGCGAGGGCAGGAGCGAACGTCCCCGGTCCGCGGGGGCGAAGGACCCGGGTCCAGCCGAGAGCGCTGCGTGGCGTCACCGGCGCAGCCGGTCCATCTCCGCCGCCACCTGCTCGGGTGTCGCGGGCTTGGAGTAGACGTCCCAGGCGTGGAAGACCAGGCCGATGCCCCAACCGAAGAGCGGGAAGACCGGCCAGAAGAAGCCCGCCGTGGTCGCTGCCCAGATGGCCACGAACAGCAGGTTCACCATCAGGTAGGCGAGCAGGTGCGCCTTGAGGTCACGCTTGTCCTTGAGCCGCTTCACCGCTGCCGCGCGGAGCTCCTCGTCGGACCGGTACGTGCCGAGCATCGTGTCGTCCTGCATGTCGATCCCTCCTTCCACCTCCAGCGTCACGCGCGCGACGGTGCGGCTGAAGGGTGTTTCGTCACCGGGTCCAGAGCCCTTGGTCCGTGCTCGTGCTCACGTCCGGGGCTCACCCGAACGCGAGCAGGACCGCCGCGATCGCCAGCGCGGGCGGCAGGTGCCAGAGCAGGACGCTCCCGGCGAACGAGCGGCCGCCGGTGACCGCGGCCGCGGCGACCTTGCTGCCGGTGTTGGTGGCCAGGCCGACGGCGACGGCGGTGACCGCGAGGGACACGGTCACCGTGCCCTGGCGGGCCAGCGTCGAGACGGCCACGGCCGAGGCGTGCGTGTCGGCCAGGCTGCCGGCGGCGGCCGCGATGAGCGCACCCGACGCGCCGTACCGCTGGTTGAGCCAGGTGGCGAGGAGCAGCACCAGGGAGATGACGGCGGCCAGGACAAGGGCGGGCACCAGCGCGAAGGGCCGCCCGGCCGCGGCCTGGTCGCCGATGCCCTTCTGGTGGCGGGACAGGATCACCGCCTCGAGCACGAGCACCACCATGCCCGCGGCGAGCGGCAGGTAGAGCCGGGCCGCCACCGCGGGATCGGCGATTGTGACGAGCACCGCGATCTGGACGAGCGTGGCGGCGCTCGCCATCAGCGACCCGGCCAGGGTGGCCCTGCGGAGCTCGTGCGCCTCGCGGTACCGCGCACCCATCGTCCCGATCGTGGCGGTGCCGGAGACGAACCCGCCGGCGAGGCCGGCCACCAGCAGCCCGCGGCGGGCGCCGAACGCTCGCGTCGCCGCGTAGCCGGCCCAGCCGATGCCGGTGATCAGCACGACGAGCAGCCACACCCGGCGCGGCACCCACACGTCGTACGGGCCGACCGCGGTGGTCGGGAGCAGTGGCAGCACGATGAAGGCGACGACGAAGAACTTCAGCGCGTCCGTGCTCTCCTGCTCGGTCACGGTGTGCCGCACGAAGCGGTGCATACGTTCCTTCGAGGCGAGCAGCACGGCGGTGGCGACCGCCGCGGCCACGGCCAGGCTGGCCTCGTAGCGGGTCAGGGCGCCGAGCGCCGTCGTGACCAGCAGCGCGAGCTCGCTGGTCAGACCCCGGTCCTCCTCGCGACCGCCGACGTACCCCGCCGCGACGACGACGACCACCCCACCCAGCGCGAGCGCTGCGACGACGACGGGGACGAGGGTCGCAACATTCCCGAGCAATGCTGCCAGTGCGAACGTGCGGATGCCCGGGCTGCCGTGCTCGCGCTTCGCGCGCTCCCTCTCGGCGCCGACGAGCAGGCCGATCGCCAACGCGACGCCCGCGGACTGGAACAGCTCGAGGGTCGTCATCGCCGGCGGGCCGGACGCTCAGCCCGTGATGCCGGGGTGGCCGACCTGCTGCAGCGCCGCCGTCCTGCGCAGGTACTCGTCCTCGTCGATCTCACCCTCGGCGAACCGGCGGTCGAGCACCGCCTGCGCGTCGGGGGCAGCGCCCTCGCCGAGCCGGCCGGCGCGGCCGCCGCGTCCGGACAGCAGCAGGAACCCGGCCGTAGCGAGCAGCGCGCCGAGCAGCACGAGCGCCATCAGGACCGCGGTCATCGCTTCCCAGTGCAGACCGCTCTGGTAGCCGTCCCACATCATCGTCCTGCTCCTTCCCGCTTCGGCTCGTGCGCGCGGCGGGCGACGTTCACGACGCCGGTACGACGTGCGCGGCCAGGTCGGTCGCCCACGCGCGGGCACGGGTCAGCTCGCCCTCGGAGAGTGGCCCCTCCGTGCCCTCGACGTAGAAGCTCGCGCTGGCCAGGACCCGGCCGTGGTGGTGCTTCCGGAGCTCCTTGCCGGCACTCTTGGCGGCCGACCCCGGCAGGTGCCGTGCCTGCTTCGCGCGGGTGTCGAACGTGGCGACCGGGGCGCGCAGGTCCGCCGGCAGCTCCGCGAGCCACTCGCGGATCCCGCGGTCCTCGGCGCCGGAGGTCGCGCCCTGCTCGAGCGCGTCGTGCCGGGTCTTCGGACGGGTCATCGAGAGCGCGTGGGTGGGGCCTCCGACGACGAGCAGGTCGAGCTCGGCCAGGTCGGTGCCGGCCGCGTCGTGCACCTCGACCATCGGCACGCCCCCGAGACCTTCAGCCACGGCCTCGGCCACCTGCCGGGTGTTGCCCCACATCGACTCGTACACGACCAGCGCCTTCATGACGCACCTCTCTCCGTTGATTCGTTTCTCGACTCCAGGGTCGGAGCGCGGTCGCGGCAGTCCCAGGGTCGAAGGACCCAGCCGGGGGCGACCTTGGTCGGCGGTTGGAGGCCGGTCGCGACCAGGAACCGACACGGCCGGGACCAAGGGCCCTGCCCGCCCGCACCCGCCGCTCCTAGCGTGGAAGCACGACTCGACACACGGGAGGTCACCATGCAGACCCTGGACGACGAGCACCCGGTGCTCGACCTCTCCGTCGAGGAGTGCTGGGCCCTGTTGCGGACCCAGGAGTTCGGACGCGTGGCCTACCGGCTCGTCGACGAGGTCCACATCGTGCCGATCAACTACCTCGTCGACCGCGGACGGCTGATCGTCCGGACCGGGTCGGGGAACAAGCTGCTGGCCGCGGCGCTCCAGTCCGACGCGGCCCTGGAGATCGACTGGGTCGACGACACCAACGCCTGGTCGGTCGTGGTGCGCGGGCGGTTCCACCGGCTGTCCGAGGACGAGCAGGCCGAGGTCGACGACAGCCGGCTGCACAGCTGGGTGCCCACGCTGAAGTACGAGATGCTCGCGCTGCTGCCCGCCGAGGTGACCGGCCGGCGCTTCCTGCTCCAGCGCTGAGGCGCCGGCCGGCGGCGTGCTCAGCCGTTGACGCAGCGGACGGCGACCACGCCGGCCACGGAACCGGCGAGCACCTCCGCGACGCGTCGCTCCGGCTCGCTCCGCGGCCCGGCGACCTCGACCACGCCGTTGTCGACGGTGGCCCACCAGTCCGTGCCGTCCGCGCGCAGGAGGGCGTTGACCTCCGTCTCGATCATGTCGTCGGCACGGGCGAGCGCGCGCAGCACGTCGCGTCGGCTGAGGACGCCCAGCAGCCGCCCGTGCTCCAGCACGGGCAGCGACTTGACGGTCGTCGACGTCATCAGGTCGACGGCCACGCTGAGGTCCTCGGCCGGTCCGACGACCACGGGCATCCGGGTCATCACCTCGCCGACCCGCCCGGCGCGCGGCGGGTCGACGGTCGGTGCCGTCTCCACGTGCACCCGTGGGTCGGGCAGGAGCATCTCTCGGATCAGGTCGGCCTCGCTGAGCACGCCGACCACGGTGCCGGAGCCGTCGACCACGGGGACGGCCGTGACGGCGTGGGCGTCCAGCACCCGCGCGGCCTCACGGATCGTCGTGCCCTCGGTCACCGTGACGGCGGGACTCGTCATCACGTCTCGCACCAGCATGGTCGCTCACTCCTTCGGTCGGGTCGGCTCCATCCTGGGCAGGCGACGCTCAGCCTGACAGTGCCGATGGTCCCGTCGTCGTACGGCGGGTGGCGACGGCCAGCACCACGATCACGGCGCCGACGAGGATGAGGCCGGCGGTGGTCCACCACAGCGCCGCGGTCGCCCAGCCGAACACCGGGAGCGTGGCCCCGGCCCGGACCTGTGCATTGACACCGGAGGCGCCGTCGGCGTTCATCACGACGACCGTCCAGTCGCCGTTGCTGAGCGGCCACGTCACGCTCTGCCGACCGGGGCCCTGCTGGGACGCGACCCAGAAGCCCTGGTCAGCCGGCAGCCCGTCGAGCTTGCCGGAGCCCTCCGCGCGGTAGCGGACCACTCCGCTGAGGTCGTCGACGACGACCCGGGAGGTGTCCCCGAACCAGGCGTTCACGTCGGAGGTCGGCGCCACGCCGACGAACAGGTCGTGGTCGCCCTGCGGGTCGGCGACGACCCGGCCGTCGCCGAACAGCGACTCCGGGGCCCAGCTCGGCGCGCCCTCGTCGACGCTCAGCTCCATGCGGTCCGAGCTGATCGCGTACGTCGACGTGTCGAGGGTCTTGGCGGGCGTCATGAGGAAGCCGTCCTGGTCGCGCGCGACCTCGTTCGTGAGGGACATCGCGAGCGCGGCGGCGCCGGTCGCCAGCCCCGAGAAGAGCAGCAGGCAACCGACGACGAGCGCGATGACGCGACCGACACCCCAGCCCGACGACGTCGGCGGCGTGGCCGGTGGTGTGGCCGGGCGTGCCTCCATCGGCGGCAGCGGTGGTGGTGGGGCGTCGCCCCGGGTGGGCTCCGAAGGGCCTGCCTGCGCGGGCACGTCCGGCCGCGGCGGGGTCAGCACGAGATGGCCGTCGGGGTCGTCGCCGCCCATGTCGAGACGGAACGGCGGGTAGCGGTCGGTCATGAGGCCGGCGTACGCGGCGACCCGCAGGACCCATCGGTTCAGGCCGAGCAGCAGGTCGAACACCGACCGCGGGTAGGTCCCGGTCACGAGCAGCACGATCGACGCGACGAGGACCAGCACGCCGATCAGACCGGTGCTCAGCACCGGATCGCCGTTACCGCCGTCCAGCTCGGACACCGTGTAGCTCGCGCCGCCGACGAAGAAGCCGATCACGATGTAGTGAGGGATGGCCAGCAGCCACCACTTGACGAGCACGAGACCGCGCGAGAGCCGTTCGGGGTAGTCCACCGTGAGGTGGGTCGGGTAGTCGGGCCGTTCTTCGAGGGAGAACGGCGGGTAGCGGTCGGTGCCGAGCGCGCCGTACGAGTAGTACGACACGCGCCAGCTCCAGCGCAGCACCCCGACGTTGAACTCGAAGATCGCGCGGGGGTAGCGGCCGGTGAAGAGGATCGCGAAGAACGCGAACAGGCTGCACACGGCGAAGGCGAGCCAGAGGAAGGCCAGCACGATGTAGTGAGGGATGAGCAGCAGCCACTTGACCAGCCAGCGCCAGCGGCTGAGGTCGGTCTCGAGGCGCGCGTCGAGGTGCACGGGGTACGCGGTGGGATACGCGGTGGTGGTCATGGAGGAGCTCCTTTTCGTTGCCGAGTGCCCGGTCAGCCGCCGAGGCGCACCGGACCGTGCGTGACCTGGGCGATGTCGGCGATGGCCAGCTCGAGCAGCTCGTGGCCGAGGCTCGAGAGGGCGCGTGACGTGGCGAGCTCGGCGCCGATCTCGGGGACGTCGCCGTCCACCGGGTTCAACCGGGCCTCGCCGACGGCGACGACCTCGGCCGCCTCGCCGGTCGTCAGGACCGCGCGGGCGCGGGTCCGGCCGTCGTCCTCGCTGATGTGGATCGCCACGTCCCATCGGCGTGTGATCGGCTGGTCGGTCATCGCGGGCTCCTCCCCGTGTCGCACGACCGGGTGCCGTGTCGCCTCGAGCGTCACCCGGGCAGCGGGGCGGCCGACACGGCCGAACGGCCGCACGGCGGGAGGACGTTGGTCCCTGCCGGGGATGGCTCCTTCAGGCCAGTGCGCCGCCGGCGTCGCCGTGGAAGAAGTCCTTCAGGTCGCTCGTCGGGGTCGCGCCCGACTCGATCAGCTGCCGGTACGCCCGCGGTTCGCGGACCTCCAGCTCCTGCAGGCACTGGTCCCGGACGGCGAGCAGCTCCAGCACGGAGCGCGGCGGCAGCTCCTGGGCCAGCAGCACGAAGGTCCGCCGCCACAGCAGGCACACCTCGTCCGTGGGCAGGTCGCGCAGCGGCGACGACGCGTGGTCGGTCCCGGCCGGGTCGGCAGAGTCAGCTGGGTCCGCGGTCCCGTTGCCGGTGTCCACGAGCATCGCCTCGTAGTCGGACATGTCGGCCGTGCCGGGCACGCGCGCGGGGGCGGCAACCGCCGTACCGGAGGAGGCGGGACTGCCGGCCTTGTCGCGACCGCCCACCTCGTCGAGGGCCGCGCGGCCCCGGGTGAGCAGGGCGGGCCAGCCGGGCCACAGCAGGCAGACCAGCGTCGTGGGCAGCAGGCCGACCGGACCGGCGACGCCGACCAGTGCGGCGCCCGCGATGACCAGGGCCGGGACGAACGCGCCGACGCGCAGTGCGAGCAGGTACGACGCGGGCCGTTCCGGTCCGGCGAACGTGACGATGCAGGCGCCGATCGAGATGATCCCGAACGCCAGCCCCATCACGACGGGCGCCCACCCCAGCTCGCGCACCGCCACGAAGCCTCCGGCGGCGAGGACCGCTCCGGTCAGGACGGCCCAGCCGCGTTCGTAGACGGCGCCGACACGGGGACGGTGCCACCAGGGCGTCGCTCGTCCAGTCATGTGCCCAGCGTCGGCCGACGCCCGGGCCCGTGGGCAGGGCGCAAGGGCGCGTCGGGACCGGGACCAAGGTCCCGACCTGGATGGTCCCTCTCGGCTGACCTGTGCTCAGACCACGGTGAGCCGGGTCCGCGCGAGCCACGCCAGCGCCGGGTCGGCGTCGATCCGCGCCATCGCCTCGCGGCTGCACACGACCAGCCGGAGCCGGGCCTCGCCGAGCTCCTCGAGCTCGCCGGCGTGCTCGTCGCCGAACGGCCCGGACACCTGCACCTGCAGCTCCGGGCTGGAGGAGCGGGCCACCGTCAGCGCGTGGTCCATCTCCACCATGCTGTGCGCGACGGTGGTGCCGGCGTCGGCCAGGAGGGCGAGGTGCAGCGGCAGGTCCTGGCCCTCCGCGGCGCGCGCCGCCAGCCGGACGACCCCCTCGTACGGCGCGTCCGCCACGAGCAGCGCGAGCACGATCTGCTCGGCCGTCCGTTGCCGGGGCAGGGCCAGCCCCGCCGCCTTCCGCCTCGTCCCGTGCGACGCCATCCGCCTGCTCCCTTCCTCCTCGCCGAGCCTCGCACCGGGCCCCAACCCGAACCAGGGACCTCCGGCCCACGACGCAGCTGTAACGCGGGGTTATGGACGCTCCACAAGGCGCATGCCGCTGGGGAAGCGTCCACATGCCTGGGGAAGTGCCGCCGGTACGGCGGTCGGCGCGGCCGGCCGGGAGGGGCAAGATGCGCCGACTCGGCGGGTCTGCGGGGGCAAGACGCGCCGACTCGCGCCCTGCCGGCGGGAGGTTCGAGCCGGGTCGGCGGTGTCGGGCGGGAGGTTCGAGCCGGGTCGGCGGTGTCGGGCGGGAGGTTCGGGCCGGGTCGGCGGTGTCGGGCGGGAGGTTCGAGCCGGGTCGGCGAGGGAGGGACGAAGTCCCCTGGTCGGACCCGGCACGACCGTTCGATGCTCGGGTCCACCCAGCAGCCCGGGGGAGGGCCACCATGACGACGCCGACCCAGGTCCAGCCGACCACCCGACCCACCACGCGGCCGAGTCCAGACCGCGCGAAGCAGCCGACGCCGACGCTGACGTTCCTCGGCGCGGCGGGGACCGTGACGGGGAGCCGGTTCCTCGTCGGCCGCCCGGAGCCCCTGCTGCTGGTGGACGCCGGGCTGTACCAGGGTCCCAGCGACCTGCGGCGCCGCAACTGGGAGCCGCTGCCGCTCGACGCGTCCCGCCTCGCCGCGGTCGTGCTGACGCACGCGCACCTGGACCACTGCGGCTACCTGCCACGGCTGGTCCGCGACGGCTTCCGCGGCCCGGTGGTGTGCACGCCCCAGACCGCCGACCTCGCCGAGATCGTGCTGCGCGACAGCGCGCACCTGCAGGAGGAGGACGCGGAGTACGCCAACCGGGCCGGCTGGTCGCGGCACGACCCGGCGCTGCCGCTCTACGACACCGCCGACGCCGAGGCATCCATCCGGCTCTTCTCCCCGGTCGACTACCGCTGGCCGGTGCCGCTCGGCGACGGGGTGGAGGTCACGCTGCACCCGGCCGGCCACATCCTCGGCTCCGCCGTCGTCGACCTGCACGTGGACGGCCGGCACGTCGCGTTCAGCGGGGACCTGGGCCGTCCCGGGCACCCGCTGCTGCGCCCGCCGGGCCCGCCCCCGACGGCCGGGACGCTGGTGCTCGAGTCGACGTACGGCGACCGCAGCCACCCGGCCGCCGGCCCCGCGCTGCTCGCCGGGGCGGTGCGCCGGACGATCGGGCGCGGCGGGTCGGTGCTGATCCCGGCGTTCGCGGTGGACCGCACCGAGCTGGTCCTCCTCGAGCTGGCCCGGCTCACCGAGGAGGGCCGCATCCCGCGCGTGCCGGTGTACGTCGACAGCCCGATGGCGCTGCGCGCGCTGGACGTCTACCGCCGCTCGCTGAGGGAGGGCTCGATCCAGTTCGACGAGGGAGCGGCGGCGCTGCTGACCCTCGACGACGTGCTCGACCTGCACCGGGTGAGCGACGTCGCCGGGTCGCAGGAGCTGAACAGTCCGACGTACCCGAGTATCGTCGTCTCCGCCTCCGGCATGGCCACCGGCGGTCGCGTCGTGCACCACCTCAAGCACCAGCTCGACGACTCGCGCAACTGCGTCGTGCTCGCGGGCTACCAGGCGGAGGGCACCCGCGGCCGGCAGCTCCTCGACGGTGCCGGGCACCTCAAGATGCACGGCCGCTACGTGCAGGTCCGGGCGGACATCGTCCAGGTGCCGTACTTCTCGGTGCACGCGGACTCCGACGACCTCGTCGCGTGGGTCGCCTCCGCGGAGGAGCCGCCCCGGACGGTCTACGTCGTGCACGGCGAGGCCGACGCCTCGCGCGTCCTGGCCCGGCGGCTCGAGGACGAGCTCGGCATCTGCGCGGTCGTGCCGGGGCTGGGGGAGCGGGTCCGGCTCGACTGACGCAGCGGCACGGGCCGAAGGTCCCGGCGCCGACCGGACCCTCTGCCCTGGCCGGTCCGGCGTGTCCGACCGACTCTGGCACCGACCACCCACCGGAGGGAGCAGGACCATGAACGGGAACACGCGAGCCGTCGTCGTCGCGGTCGACGGGACCGCCGGCAGCGCAGGAGCGCTGCGGTACGCCGCCGACGAGGCCGGGCGACGCGGAGCGCCGCTGCGGATCGTGCACGTGAGCCCGACGTACGTCCCACTCACCCCGATGCTTCCCTACGTTCCGGACGACCTGACGGCGGCCGGACGTGCCGTCCTCAGCGAGGCGGAGGCGGCGGTGTCGGAGTCGTCGGAGCCGGGCGCGCTGAGGGTCGAGACGGCCCTCCTGTCCGGCGGACGGGTGAGCGAGATCGTCACCGCCGGCGACGGCGCCGGGCTCCTGGTGCTCGGCCGCGAGACCCGCCACGGCCTCGACCGGTGGCTCCTGGGGGCGACCACCGCGGCGGTCGCCGCGCACGCCTCGGTCCCGGCGGTGGCCGTGCCGGCCGACTGGACGCCGACGACGACACGCGGCATGGTCGTCGTGGGCGTCAAGTCCTCCCACGGCGCCGCGACGCTGCTGGAGCACGCGTTCGCGGCGGCGTCGGCCCGCGGCGCCACCCTGCGGGTCGTGCACGCCTGGTCGCTGCCGGACCCGTACGGCGACCGCATCGAGCAGCGCACGCACGCGGCCCAGTGGCTGACGGCCAGCCGGATGCAGATCGACCGGCTGCTCGACCCGCTGAGGGACCGGTACGCCGACGTCCCCGTCGAGGTGGTCGTGCTGCACGAGCAGCCGGCCCGGGCGCTGCTCGGCCAGGCGGACCACGCGGACCTCGTCGTGCTGCTCCGGTCGCCGAGCACGCTCGTCCCGGTCCGGCACCTCGGGACGACCGCACGGGCGCTCCTCGCCCACGCGACCGCCCCCGTCGAGATCGTCCCGGCCGTCGGCGTTCAGCCCGCGACCCGGAGCACGGCCGACCCCGTCGCGCGTCCGGTAGCCACGTCGACGAGTGCGCCGTCGAGCTCCTCGAACGGGTAGCCGACCACGTGGGCGGACACCCCCAGGCGGTGCGCCAGTCGCAGGAAGTCGGCGCCGTCGGCCCGGGTGTTGGCGGTCACCGAGCGGAGGTCCTTCTCCAGGAACAGGTGCCGGTCGTAGACCAGTGAGGGCACGTCGCTGAGGTGGATCCCGGCGACCGCGACAGTGCCGCCGCGGCCGATCGCCTCGAGCGCGCTCGGCACGAGCTCACCGGCCGGCGCGAAGATGATCGCGGAGTCGAGCGGCACCGGCGGTCGCGCGTCGGCCGCCCCGGTCCAGACGGCCCCGAGCTCGCTCGCCAGCCGCCGGCCGCCCTCGTCCCGGGTGACGACGTACAGCTCCGCGCCCTGCGCCAGCGCGAGCTGGGCCGTCAGGTGCGCGCTCGAGCCGAAGCCGTAGAGACCGAGCCGTCCTCCGGGCGGGAGGGCGGCGCGGCGCAGGGCCCGGTAGCCGATGATCCCCGCGCACAGCAGCGGCGCCAGGGACTCGGCCGGGACGTCGGTGGGGAGCCGGTAGGTGAACGCGGCCGGCGCGACCGCGTACTCCGCGAACCCGCCGTCGGCGTCCCACCCGGTGAACGACGGGGTGGGACAGAGGTTCTCCGCGCCGCGCCGGCACCAGCGGCAGGCACCGCAGGTGCGGCGCAGCCAGGCGATCCCGACCCGGTCGCCCGGCGCGAGGTCACCGACGTCCTCCCCGGCACGCACGACCTCGCCGACCGCCTGGTGGCCGGGCGTCACGCCGGGACGCCGCGGTGGCAGGTCGCCCTCCGCCAGGTGCAGGTCCGTCCGGCAGACGCCGCAGCAGACGACCCGCACGAGGATCTCGTCGCGCGCGGGCTCCGGCACCGGCCGCTCCACCAGCCGCAGGGGACCGGAGGCGATCGGTCCCGGGGACTCGACGATCCAGGCCCGCACGGGTCAGGCGCCCGGGACGTCCGCGTCGACCAGCAGGTCGCTCAGCGGCCGGCGGGGCGAGGGCGGCAGGGGAGTGGCGTCCAGGGCTGGCCAGCCCACGCGCACCAGCAGCTGGGGTACGGCGAGCCGCCCGAGCACGTCCTCGTGCACAGCCGCCCGGGTCCGCTCCACCTCGAACACCTGGCTGAGCGGCAGCAGCGCCATCCCGTCCTGGGTGGCGCGCAGCCACACCGCGCTGAGCGACTCGCCGCAGCGGAGCCAGGCGAGCGTGTCGTCGGACCAGCTGCAGATCAGGAGCAGCCCGCCCACGGTCGTGTCGGGCTCGCGGCGCGGGTCCGCGAGCGTGCCGCCCTCGAACCGCCGGGAGAGGCGGTCCGCCGGCTCCATGGCCGAGGCCGCGGTCGGCACGTGGTCGGACGGGACGCCGTCGGCGGAGCCGTCGCGCCACTGTGCCGTCTCCACCCGCGCCGCCTCGTCCAGGCTCTGCAGGCGGTCGGCCTCGTAGGCGAGCCGGAGCAGGTCCCGCCGTACGGCGAGGCTGTTGACCGGGAAGACCTGGGCGCCCCAGAGGGTCCCCTCCGCCGCGAGCCGGTTGACGCGACCCTCCGGGACCGGCCAGGACGTGAACCGGCGCCGGTCGGTGCGGCGCTGCCAGATGGTCTGGGCGTCGACCGTTCCCAGGTCCGCCGTCGGACCCGGGGCCAGCCGGACCGTCGCCACGTGCCACGGGTTCTCCGGGTCGGGGACCCGTCGGACCCGGGGCAGCCACCCGTGGCTCGCGGCGGCCACCTGGAGGTGGTGCAGCGCGGCGCCGCAGCTGATCACCAGGTTGCGACCCTCGGGGTCCTGGACGGGCAGCCGCCGGTTCGGGTCGCCGAACAGGTCGACCGTGGTCCCGCGCACGCGCCACAGCCAGGGCTGCGTGTTGTGCACGCTCGGTGCCCGGCCGGCCAGGGTCAGGATGTCCTCGACCGGCGGCCGACTCTCTGCTCGTGCTCCCTCGGAGACCGTCCGGTCACCCGACCGCGGCCGCGCCGGGGCGGTCATGACGACTCACGCTCCCGGTGCACGGGCACGATCTCGACCGGGCAGGCCGACTCGCGCAGGACCGCGCGGGCGACCGACCCGAGGTGGTGACCCGGGACGCGGTGGTGGGCGTGGCCGACGAGCAGCAGGTCGCAGTCGTGCGAGACCGCGGTCAGCACCTCGGCGGGGCGGCCCCGGGTGACGCGCGCGTCGACGCCGACGTCCGGCGCCTTGTCGCGCCACAGTGCCGCAAGTCCCTCGAGCGCCTGGGTCGTCTCGGCGCGCCACGTGTCCATGTGCTCGGGGTCCAGCAGGGACAGCTCGTAGGCGGTCGGCACGTCCCAGGCATGCAGCAGCGTCAGGTCGGCGTGCGTCCGGGTGGCGAGGTCGACGGCGTGGGCCATCAGGTCGTCGGCGCCGTCGAGGTCCTCGATCCCGACGACGACGCGAGACCGGACCCCGTTGCCGGCCGGGGCGGGGCCGGACCAGCCGTCCGGGACGGACACGACCGGCACCGCGGCGCGCGCGGCCACCGCGGAGGTCACGGACCCGGCGAGCACCTGGCCGACCCGGGTGCGCCGGCGGTGCTGCAGTACGACGCCGGCATGGGAGCCGGCGAGGTCGGTGAGCACGGAGACGATGCCGCCGACGGGCACGTCGACGTCGACCTCGAAGCGCCCCTCGGCCGCGTCGAGTGCGCGCTCCTGCGCCGCCCTCACGATCTGGCGGCCGGCGAGCTCTGCGGCCTCGAAGCTCAGCAGGAGCGACTCGGGCCCGGCGAGCCCGTGGGTGCCGTGCGCGACGTGGACGAGCCGCAGGTCCTGTCCGGACCGGGCGGCGCGGTCGACGGCCCAGGCGAGCGCGGCGGAGGAGTCGTCGTCGCCGATGGCGACGAGCAGGGTGGTTCGCAAGTCGGTCATCGGTGCCCCTTTCGTCCGCTCCAGCGTCGCGGGCGGCGCCGCCCGCGGCTTAGGGCAGAAGGGCCCGGGAAATTGGGACGTCCGGGCCAGTACGCCGGGTGTGGGGTGTTACCTACGATCAAGGTGTGGCACCCGGCGACGGTCCCTCGCGACGACGGCTCCGGGTCGCGGAGAGCGACGCGGGCTCGCTGGCGGCCACGTCGTCGCCGGAGCCCTCGGCCGCCCTCGCGGCGCTGGCCGACGCCGGTCTCGACGACCTGCTGGCCGAGCTCCGTCAACGGGTGGGGCGACTGGGGGTCGAGCAGCGACGGATGCACCTGCTGCTGGACGCCGTCGTGGCGCTGACGGGCGACCACTCGCTCGAGAGCGTGCTCCGCAGGATCACCGAGACGGCGGCGCAGCTGGTCGGGGCACGGTACGTCGCGCTCGGCGTGCTCGGCTCGGCCACCGACCGGCGCCTGGAGGCCTTCGTCACCTACGGACTCGACCACGAGGAGCGCGCGGCCATCGGCGACCTGCCCCGCGGACGGGGCCTGCTCGGCCTGATCATCGACCGTCCGGAGCCCGTGCGGCTGCACGACATCGCCGACGACCCACGGTCGTTCGGTTTCCCGGCGCACCACCCGCCGATGCACTCGTTCCTCGGTGTCCCGATCCGGATCCGCGACAAGGTCTACGGCAACCTGTACCTCACCGAGAAGCTGGACGGCTGCGACTTCACCGAGCAGGACGAGGCGGTCGTGGTCGCGCTCGCGGCCGCCGCCGGCGTCGCGATCGACAACGCGCGGCTGCACGAGGACGGCGCCCGACGGGAGCGCTGGCTGGAGGCCACCGCCGAGATCACCGCCAGGGTGGTCCGGCCCGACGGCCACGAGACCGCGCTGCAGACGGTCGCCGACCGCGCTCGCGAGCTCGCCGGGGCCGCGGTGGCGAGCGTGGTGCTGGCGGCCGCGGACGACCGGCTCGAGCTCGACGTGATCTCGGGGATCGAGGACCGCTTCAAGCCCACCGGGCGCCTGACCACCAAGAGCTCGCTGACCCGGTTCGTGATCGAGACCGGCCAGAGCCTCGTCGTGGAGGATCTCCGCGACGACCCGCGTGTGGACCCGGACCTGCTCGACCGCGAGGGCTGGCCGTCGCTCGGACCGGCGATCGTCGTACCCCTGCGCGCCGCCGAGGGGGTCGTCGGGGCGCTCTTCCTGGCCTGGGCCCCGGGAGGGATGGCGGACCTGCAGGCGGTCGACATCCGGCTGCCTCAGGCGTTCGCCGAGCAGGCGGCGCTCGCGCTGGAGGTCGCCCGTGCGCGCAAGGTGCACGAGCGGCTGGCCGTGTTCGAGGACCGTGACCGCATCGCCCGCGACCTCCACGACCTGGTGATCCAGCGCCTGTTCGCGATCGGCCTCGGGCTCGAGGGCAGCATCCGGATGGTCCGTGAGCCCGAGGTGGCCCAGCGGATCACGCGGGCGGTGGACGACGTCGACGCCACGATCAAGGAGATCCGGCACTCGATCTTCGCGCTCGGCGCGCCGTCCACGTCGCCCGACGTCCGACAGACCTGCCAGGACCTGGTCGACCGGGCCGCCGCCTCGCTGAAGTTCCGCCCCACGCTGGAGTTCAGCGGGCCGGTGCAGTCCGTCATCGACGACGCCGTGTCCGGCCAGGTCGCGGCCGTCCTCGGCGAGGCGCTCTCCAACGTCGTCCGGCACGCCCAGGCATCGTCCGTCCGGGTGACCCTCGCGGTCGACGACGACCGGGTCGAGCTGGTGGTGGTCGACGACGGGTGCGGGTTCGACGCCGTGGACATCAGCAGCGGGCTCGGCAACCTGCGCGAGCGCGCGGAGGCCCTGGGCGGCCGCTGCACGGTCCAGTCGGTCCCCGGCCGCGGCACCGCGGTGCGCTGGAGCGTGCCCCGCTGAGTCCCGGTCGCGGCGTGACTTTCGGCCCGTGTCCTCGCGCCGTCACCGACCTACGTTGGCGCCATGAGCGACCCCGACAAGGCTCCCGTCCGCGTGTACCTGCTCGACGACCACGAGGTGGTCCGCCGCGGCCTGAAGGAGCTGCTCGAGAGCGAGGGCGACATCGTCGTGGTCGGAGAGTCGGCCTCGGCCGCTGAGGCGACCCGCCGGATCCCCGCGCTGCGCCCGGACGTCGCGATCCTCGACGGCCGGCTGCCGGACGGGTCGGGCATCGACGTCTGCCGCGACGTCCGGTCGGTGGACCCGAGCATCGCTGCGCTGATCCTGACGTCGTACGACGACGACGAGGCGCTGTTCGCGGCGATCATGGCGGGCGCGTCCGGCTACGTGCTCAAGCAGGTGCGCGGCAACGACCTCGTGGAGACCGTACGACGCGTCGCCGGCGGACAGTCGATGCTGGACCCGGCGGTCACCCGCCAGGTGCTCGAGCGGCTGCGCCGGGGGCCCGACGTCGACCCGGCGATCGCGCCGCTGACCCCGCAGGAGACCCGGCTGCTGGAGCTGATCGGGCAGGGCATGACCAACCGGCAGATCGCCGAGGCCATGCACCTGGCCGAGAAGACGGTCAAGAACTACGTCTCGGCCGTGCTCGCCAAGCTCGGTCTCGAGCGCCGCACGCAGGCGGCCGTGTTCGCCGCCAAGCACCTGCACGTCTGACCTGGCTGACAGAACCATCGGAACGGAGAAGTGATGACGCACGACGTCGTACGGATGGAGCCCCTCACCGTCAGCGAGTGCTGGGACCGGCTGAGGGAGCACCGCGTGGGCCGGGTCGGCTTCGACCGGGGGCGTGGCCCGCGGATCCACCCGGTCAGCTACGCGGTGCGCGGCGGTGACCTGTTCGTCACGACGTCGCGCGACTCGGAGCTCGGCATGTTCGCCGCGCTGTTCGCCGACGGCGGGACCGTGTCGTTCGAGCTGGACGAGATCGCCGACGGGGCCGTCGAGCAGTGGAGCGTCCTCGTGGGCGCCCGCGTCGGCGGGTCGGAGCCGGCGCCCGGCACCCCGCCGGTCCCCGCGGCCGGTGCGCCGCGCGACGCGGTGCCACCGCCGGACGGTCACGACGAGCTGGTGCTGCGCCTGGTGCCCGTCGAGGTCACCGGCCGTCGGCGCGTCCTCGAACGCCGCTGAGGCGGGCCGTCCGGCATGGTCACGGCTGCAGAGGGGTCACGAGATCGGTCTCCGCGAAGTACCTTGACGGACATGACGGCTGAGAGGGAGTCGGCGGTCGCCGCCGAACCAGCGGGCCCGGGTCGGCCCGGCCACGCCGAGGAGCTCGACGAGATCGCCGAGATCATCGACGCCCTGCGCAAGGAGGGCGCCGAGTTCGACGACACGCTGGCCGCGGACGGGCTGCCGCCGTGGCGTCAGGGCTACCCGTACGACACCAAGATGCGCCGGGCGAAGTACGAGCGGACCAAACGCCTGCTCCAGATCGAGCTGCTCAAGCTGCAGGCCCACGTCAAGGACAGCGGCCGCAAGGTGGTCTGCCTCTTCGAGGGCCGCGACGCCGCGGGCAAGGGCGGCGCCATCAAGCGGTTCACCGAGCACCTCAACCCGCGGGGTGCGCGCGTGGTCGCGCTGAGCGTCCCCACCGAGCGGGAGCAGAGCCAGTGGTACTTCCAGCGCTACGTCGAGCACCTGCCCAGTGCCGGCGAGATCGTGCTGTTCGACCGGTCCTGGTACAACCGCGCCGGGGTCGAGCGGGTGATGGGCTACTGCTCCCCGGCGGAGTACCTCGACTTCATGCGCGAGGTCCCGGACTTCGAGCGGATGCTGGTGCGCTCGGGCACCCACCTGTTCAAGCTCTGGTTCTCGGTCACCCGTGCCGAGCAGCTGGCCCGGTTCGACGCCCGGTCGCACGACCCCGTGAAGCAGTGGAAGCTGTCGCCGACCGACCTCGCCAGCCTCGACAAGTGGGACGAGTACACCCACGCGAAGGAGGCGATGTTCTTCTACACCGACACCGCTGACGCCCCGTGGACGGTGGTGAAGTCCAACGACAAGAAGCGCGCGCGGATCGAGGCGATGCGCGTCCTGCTCAGCGCGTTCGACTACCCCGAGAAGGACCACGACCTGGTCGGCGAGCCGGACCCCCTGCTGGTCGGCCGGGCATCGACGCTCCGCGACGAGGCACCGGTGAACCACCTCTTCCCGCGGCTCGAGGCCTGAGCACCAACGGGGGCCCGACGAGATGATGAACGCCGTGTACGTCCTGCCGCGCACCCCCTCCGGGCGACGCGCGCTGTGGCTGCTGCTGCCCGTGGTCCTCTACCCGTTCTACTGGTCCGTCCTCACGCTCGTCCCCGACTCGTGGCGGGTCGTCACCTTCGCGGTGGTCGTCGCGCTCGCCGTGCTCGCCGTGGTGGCCCTGGCGACCACCGGCGTTGCCGTCGTCCGGGACCACGAGCGGTCGCTGCTCCTGCTCGTCGTGGCGGCGCTCACGTCGTCGCTCGTCCTGGCCCTCGGGATCGGCGAGGCCCTGGGCGGTCACTGACGCCGGCTGACGCCTCGACGGTACGGCGGTGCCGCAGCCGCTTGTGGGTCGCGTCGGCGACCAGCAGGGCGAGGGCGGTCGCGGCGGCGCCGGCCCAGCCGAGGGTCAAGGGCCAGGTGCCGCCGAGCACGTCGGCGAGTGCTGGTACGCCGAGGAACGTGACGAGCAGGACCGCCTCGGCACCGACCGCCCAGAGCACCGCCGGGTTCCCGGTCACCCGCAGCCGCCACGGCGGGAGGGTGTCGCTGCGGCACGCGAAGGCGTTGGCCATCTGGGCCAGCGCGATCGCCGCGAAGGTCGAGCCCGACGCGACCCCGAGCAACGCGGGCGACGGAATCGTGCCCCAGGTCCATCCCCCGGTGAGCAGCACGGGGACGAAGACGCCCAGCGAGGCGACTGCCTCGACGGGGCCGAGCACACCGAAGCTGCGCCACAGCAGGGACCGGTCCACGACCGAGCGGCTGGTGAGGGGGCCCTGCATCACCCGGCGCCCCGGAGGCTCCGTCCCGAGCGCCAGTGCGGGCAGCATGTCGGTGCCGATGTCGAGGGCGAGCACCTGGAGCACCGTGATGGCCAGGGGCACCTGGCCCGCGGTCATCGCCCAGACCACGAACGGAGCGAGCTCCGCGACGTTGTCGGTCAGGTGGTAGGTGAGGAAGCGCCGGACGTTGGCGAAGGTCGCTCGGCCGAGCTCCACGGCGTGCACGATCGTGGCGAAGTGGTCGTCGAGCAGGACGAGGTCGGCGGCCTCCCGCGCCACGTCGCTGCCCGAGGCCCCCATCGCCACCCCGACGTCCGCCTCGCGCAGGGCGGGCACGTCGTTGACCCCGTCGCCGGTCATGGCCACCACGTGGCCGCGGCCGCGGAGGGCGCGGGCGATCCGCAGCTTGTCCGCGGGCGTCACCCGGGCCACGACGGCGCCGTCGGCACTGTCGAGCAGGGAGCCCAGCGACGCGTCGTCCTCCGGGAGACCGCGCCCGTCGACGACCAGGCCACCGGGCTGCAGCAGGCCCACCTCGCGCGCGATCGCCTCTGCCGTGCGCGGGTGGTCGCCGGTCAGCATCGCGACCCGGATGCCCGCCGCGCGGCACCGGGCCAGGGCGACGCCGACGTCGGGGCGCGGCGGGTCCTCCAGGCCGAGCAGGGCGACCAGGTCCAGCCCGGTCTCGGCGGCTGGCGTGAGGCTGCCTCCTGGCCAGGTGCGTCGAGCCACGGCCAGCACCCGCAGCCCGCGGCCGGTCATCTCCGACAACGGACCTGACGCAGCCTCGGGCCGCCCGACGCACCGGGCGAGGACCTGCTCGGGAGCGCCGAGCACGACGAGGGCGTCCTCGACCACGACGGAGGTCAGCATGCGGTCCCGGCTGAACGGCGCGCCTGCGAGCACGCGCGGAGGCTCGTCGCCGCCGAGCCGGAGCAGCAGGGCGTGCACCGCCGCGTCCATCGGGTCGCCGTCGGCCACCCAGCGGTCCGCGTGCAGCCGTGCCCGCCCGTGCACGCACGCCGCCGCCCAGCGAGCCACCGCGGGCAACCGACCGAGGGCGTCCGGGTCGCCGCTGACCCGGGCCTCGGGCGTGTAGCCCTCACCCTCGACACGGACCCACCCCGACGGTTGCCAGACCGACACGACCGCCATCCGGTTCTGCGTGATCGTGCCGGTCTTGTCGGTGCACACGTAGGTCGTCGCCCCGAGGGTCTCGACGGCGTCGAGGCGCCTGACCAGGGCGTGCCGTCCGGCCATCTGCTGGGCGCCGTGGGCCAACGACAGCGTCACGGTCGGCAGCAGACCTTCCGGCACGAGTGCGACGGCGACCCCGACGCCGAACAGGAACGCCGCGGTGGCGTCGAGGCCGAGCAGCAGCGCCCCGGCGCCGAGCAGCACGCCGGTGCCCACGGCCGTCAGGGCCACGAACCGCACCACCCGCCGCAGCGCGACGGACAACGGGCTCGACGGCCGGTGCGCCGACGCGGCGAGCTCGCTGATCCGGGCGAGGGTGGTCGCCGTGCCGGTGGCCGTGACCTCCGCCTCCGCGGCACCCTGCACGACGAAGGTCCCCGCGAGCAGGTCCTCGCCGGCCTCGTGCGGCACGGCGACGCTCTCGCCCGTCACCAGGGACTCGTCGACCGTCAGGGCGTCGGTACGTCGCACGACGGCATCGGCGCACACCCGGTCGCCCTCCTCGAGGAGCAGCACGTCGCCCGTCACCACGTCGGCGGCCGGGACGACCAGGGCCGTGCCGTCCCGCCTTACCCGGGTGCCGGAGGGCAGCAGCTCGCGCAACCGCTCGGCGGACCGGTCGGCGCGGTACTCCTGCCAGAAGGCGAAGGCGGCGTTGAGCACCACCACGACAGCGATCGCCAGGGTCAGCGCTGGCATCCCGGCCAGCAGGGCCAGGAGCGCGGCGACGACGAGCAGCACGGCGAGCAGGTGCGTGAACTGCTTGAGCAGGGCCCGCCACGCGGGGACCGCGTCCACCCGCGGCACGAGGTTCGGTCCGCCGGCCGCGAGCCGCCGGCGCGCCTCGGCCGAGCTCAGGCCCGCAGGCACCGGGCTCGCCTCGGCCGCTGCCGGGACGGTGGTCGGCTCGGGCATGGGGCCAGCGTGCGCGAGCGGGGCGTGAGCCGAGCAGGGCCCAACGTCCTCAGGTCCCCGCGTCGACGGTGGCCGCCCGGGACCTTCGCCCCTGACCCGGGCGGTGCCCGCGGGCGACCCTGTCCTCGCAGGCGGAGGGAGGACGGACGTGACCACGCAGGGCGCACCGCGGCTGGAGGTCCACCTCGAGGAGCTCGGCCGACGGTCCTGGGTCGCGGCGCTCATGAGCACGCTCACCGGCTCGTTCGGCACCGCCCAGTACCGGTTCGTGGCCCGCCCGCCCGACGACGCGCCGGACGACGCGACCATCGTCCTCGGAGCCACGTTCCCGGTCCTGCGCGCACAGGACCTCGATGACCTGGTCGAGCCGCACGCCTGGCTGGACCTGGCCCGCGCCCGCCTCGACGAGCTGGAGGCGCGGCTACGAGTCGAGGGGTGGTCGCCGGCGGGCACGACCGGGCGGCACTGGTGGTCCCGCACCTACGTCCGTACGGGTGGGCTACCAATGTCGGTGGCTCGGTAGTGGCCCAGGAGCCACGTCACGACGACCGATATCGGTATCGAGCCGACGCTCAGGGGGCGGTCGCGTGCGGCCGGACGGGATGGCAGGCGACGAGCACCTCGGTGCGGGGAGCCGGGACGTCGGGGGTGTCGAGGTAGCGCTCCCACCAGCCGTCCTCGCAGGCGAAGCCGTTCTCGAGCGCGTAGTCACGGACCGCCGCGTAGGCCGCGACCAGCCCGTCGTACGGCCCGGTGTGGGTGACCAGGGCGAAACGGCCGCCCGGCAGGGTCGCGGCGTGCACGCGGCCCTCGGGGCTGACGACCCCCGCGACCGGGAACCCGACGGTCACCCGCCAGCCGTCGGCGCCGGGCAGGTAGCCGGCCACCGGCGGACCCGTGAGGGCGATGCCCTGGCGCGAGGCTGCTCCGGACGCCTCGTCGAAGGCGGGGCCGATCAGGTCCGCGATCCGCTCGGGGGCGGGGACGTCCAGGTCGACGGCCGCGAGGGGCTGGACCTGCAGGTCTGCGAAGGAGACGTCGTACCTCATGCGGCCACGATCGGACGACGGCGACGGTCGCGGGAGAGCCGAAGGTCACCTGTCCCGGCCCGGACCCCGGGGACGTCCGGCGCGACCGACGAGTGACCAAGGGCCCTGCCCTGGCCTCTCCGCGCGAACCAGGGTGGAACCGACCTGACCACCAGCGCAGGAGGAGCGCGAACATGCTGCACGCACACAAGGGCGATCGCCTGGTCATCCGCAGTCGGCACATCGGGGAACCGGAGCGGGACGCCGAGGTCCTCGAGGTCGAGCACGACGACGGTTCGCCGCCATACCGCGTCCGGTGGTCCGACACCGGCCACGAGGCGCTGTTCTTCCCCGGGCCGGACGCGTACGTCGACCACGCCGGCCCGGCGTACCCGCCGGAGTACGACCAGGACCGGACGCGCCGCTGAGGCCGGACGGCCGTGAGCCCGCCGACGGTGACGACGCCCGGGCTGACCGAGGAGGAGGCGACCCGGAGGCTCGACGAGCTCGGTCCCAACGCCGTGCCGCAAGCCCCGCCGCCGGGCGTGCTGAAGCGTGTCCTCGTCCAGCTGCGGGACCCGATGATCCTGCTGCTCTGCGGCGCCCTCACCGTCGTGGTCCTGATCGGCGACCGGTCGGACTCCCTGATCATCGCGGCCGTCGTCGTGCTGAACACCACGATCGGGGTGGTGCAGGAGCTCCGGGCCGAGCACGCCATCGCCGCGCTCCACCGGCTGGCCGCCCCGCGGGCCCGGGTCGTGCGCGACGGGCAGGTGCGCGAGGTGGACGCCGCCGCCCTGGTGGTCGGCGACGTGGTGCGCCTGGACGCCGGCGACGTGGTGCCCGCGGACCTCGTGCTGCGCGAGGCCGTCGCGGTGGAGGTGGACGAGGCCGCGATGACCGGCGAGTCCGTACCGGTGACCCGTCGGCTGGGCGAGGAGGTCCTCGCCGGCACGGTCGTCACGCGGGGGCGCGCGGTGGGGGAGGTCGCGCGGACCGGCGCCGACAGCGGCCTGGGACGGATCGCGGCGCTCATCGCCGGCACCGAGAAGCGCCCGACGCCGCTGCAACGGCGGCTGAACCGGCTCTCCCGCGAGCTCGTGGTGGGCACGACCGTGCTCTGCGTGGCCGTCGCGGTGCTCAGCCTGGTGCGCGGCGGCGGGCTCGTCGAGAGCGTGATCCTCGCGGTCAGCCTCGCGGTGGCGGCCATCCCGGAGTCGCTCCCCGCGGTGGTGTCGGTGGCGCTCGCGCTCGGCGCACACCGGATGGCGCGGCACTCCGCCCTGGTGCGCTGGCTGCCGGCGGTGGAGACGCTCGGGTCGGTGACCGTGCTCGCCTCCGACAAGACCGGCACGCTCACCGAGGGCCGGATGACGGCCCAGGTGCTCTGGGCCGAGGGCACGACGCGGCGGCTGGACGGTCCGCCGGAGGACGCCGACCCCCGATGGCAGCGACTCCTGCGCGACCTCGTCCTGTGCAACGACGCCGTGCTGCCCGCGGAGGGCACCGGTCCTCCGGTGGGCGACCCGCTCGAGGTCGCCCTGCTGGTGGCGGCGTCGCAGGACGGGGTCACCGGCGCCGACCTGCGCCGCCGCTGGACGCGCGTCGCGGAGACCCCGTTCTCCAGCGAGCGGCAGTGGATGTCCACCACCGACCAGGACGGCGCGGGTGCCCGGCTCGAGGTCGTCAAGGGCGCACCCGAGGCGGTCTGGCGGCTGCTGGCGGAGGGGGCTCCGGGGCTGCCGGAGGTGGTCGCGTACGACGGTCGGGCGGCGGCCGAGCGGCTGGCGGCGAACGGCTTCCGGGTGCTCGCGGTCGCGGACCGCGACGACCCACGATCGCCGTACGCGCTCGCGGGGCTGGTCGGCGTCGCGGACCCGCCGCGGCCGGGCGCGCGCGAGGTCGTCACCGCCTGCGCCGACGCCGGCATCCGGGTCATCCTCGTGACCGGCGACCACCCGGCGACGGCCCGCGCGGTCGCGGGCGCGGTCGGCATCGCGACCGCCGACGACGGCGTCGTCGACGGCGCCGCGGTGGAGCGGGGCGAGCACGTCGACCGGGTGGCGGAGATCGGGGTCTACGCCCGGACCCGGCCCGAGCAGAAGGTCGACATCGTTGCGGCGTGGCAGGCCCGCGGGGACGTCGTCGCGATGACCGGCGACGGCGTCAACGACGCTCCGGCCCTGCGACGTGCCGACATCGGCGTGGCGATGGGGGACCGCGGCACCGAGGTGGCGCGGCAGGCCGCCGACCTGGTCCTGGCCGACGACGAGCTCCGCACCGTGGTGCGGGCGGTGGCGGAGGGCCGCCGGATCTACGCGAACATCCGGGCGTTCCTGCGCTACGGGCTGTCCGGGGGGCTGGCCGAGGTCCTCGTCATCCTCGTCGCCCCGTTCCTGGGGCTCCCGCTCCCGCTCACGCCCGCCCAGATTCTCTGGATCAACATGCTCACCCACGGGGTCCCGGGCGTCGCGTTCGGCGGGGAGCCGCTGGACCCGGTCCTCATGCGGCGACCCTCACCCTCGCCGGAGCGCTCGGTCCTCGGGTTGGGGCTCGCCCGGCAGGTCGGGTGGACCGCCCTGCTGATCGCCGTCGTCAGCCTGGGTCCGGGGCTCGCCGTCGCCGGGGCCGGCACGGCCTCGGTGCAGACGGCCGTGTTCTTCACCTTGGGGTGCGCCCAGCTCGCCCTGGCCCTCGCGCTGCGCGCGCCCCGCGACGGCGCCGACCTCGCGCACCGGGGTCTCGAGGCGGCCGTGCTGGCGTCGCTCGCCGGCCAGGTGCTCGCCGTGACGTGGGGACCGCTGCGGACCGTGCTCGGCACCGACGCGCTCCCGTGGTCGACGCAGGCGACGCTGCTGGCCGTCGCGGTGGTGCCCGCCGCGGTCACGGTCGTCGTCCGCCAGGTGGCCGCCCGGCGCCGGGACTGAGGTCCCAGGACTGGTGACGTCGTACCCTGCCGCGGCTCGTGCCGCCACGGTGGAATGGCAGTGGCGGCGGGGACCGCCGGCAAGAAGGAGGGCCGTCACGACGGGAGACCGTCGATCAGGCCTCGACCGCACGCCGTGTCAGACGGCTGGCGCCCCGCCGCCTCTGCTGCCGTGCCCGGCCGTTCGGGTGGCCGGGCGCCAGGGACCTTGGTCCCTCGACCGGTCGACCTTGCGCCCTGCGCGGCCCCGACGGGGGTTCCTAGCGTGGGTGCTCTCGACCCCAGGAGGGCCCATGACCACCAGCACCCCTGCGCCGACGCCCGCGGCGGCCGCCTCCGCGCCCGACGACCCGACGCGTCTCGCCCTGTACGAGACCATGCAGCTGTGCCGCACCTTCGAGGAAGCGGTGCTGCGGGAGTACCACGCCGACAAAGGTCCCGGCTTCGACATCGGCCGCGGTCTGATCCCGGGCGAGATGCACCTGGCCGCCGGGCAGGAGCCCGTCGCCGCCGGTGTCTGCGCGCACCTCACCGCCGAGGACGCGGTGACGGCGACGCACCGGCCGCACCACCTCGCGATCGCGCACGGCGTGGACATGCGCCGGATGGCCGCCGAGATCTTCGGTCGGGCGACGGGCCTCGGCCACGGCCGGGGCGGCCACATGCACCTGTTCGACCCGGCCACCCACTTCTCCTGCTCGGGCATCATCGCCGAGGGGCTCCCGCCGGCGCTCGGCCAGGCGTTCGCGTTCCAGCGCCGCGGCACCGACCGTGTCGCCGTCGCGGTCACCGGCGAGGGTGCGGCCAACCAGGGCGCCTTCCACGAGTCGCTCAACCTGGCCGCGCTGTGGCAGCTGCCCGTGATCTTCGTGGTGGAGGACAACGACTGGGCGATCTCGGTCCACCGCCAGGCATCGACGGCCGTCCCGTCCAACGCCGACCGCGCGGCGGCGTACGGCATGCCCGGCACCCGGATCGAGGACAACGACGTCGAGGCCGTCTGGGCGGCGGCCGGTGAGGCCGTGGCGCGCGCCCGTGGTGGCGGTGGCCCCTCGCTGATCGAGGTGCACACGGTCCGGATGTGGGGCCACTTCGAGGGTGACGCGCAGGGCTACCGCGACGACCTCGGTGAGGCCGCGGCCCGCGACCCCCTGCACCGCTACCGGACGCGGCTGCTCGAGCGCGGCGTGCTCGACGACGTCCGGGTCCGCCACGTGACCGAGGAGTGCGAAGGCCTCGTGGCCGAGGCGATCGCCTACGCCAAGGACAGCCCGCTGCCCGAGCCCGTCACCGCCACCAGCTTCGTCTTCGCCTGAGGAGCGACCATGACCATCACCGAACCCGCCCTGCCCGTCGGGACGCCGACCCACCGCACTACGACCGCGAAGGCGATGGTCGAGGCCATCGCCCTGGAGATGGAGCGCGACCCCGGTGTCGTCTACCTCGGCGAGGACGTCGGGAAGTACGGCGGCATCTTCTCCTCGACCGCGGGGCTGCTCGACCGCTTCGGGCCCGCTCGCGTCATCGACACCCCGATCTCCGAGACCGCCTTCATCGGGCTGGGCATCGGGGCGGCGGTCGAAGGGATGCGGCCCGTCGTCGAGCTGATGTTCGCCGACTTCATGGGCGTCTGCCTCGACCAGATCTACAACCACATGGCCAAGATCCACTTCGAGTCCGGCGGCAACGTGCGCGTGCCGATGGTGCTCACCATGGCCGCCGGCGGCGGGTACTCCGACGGCGCCCAGCACTCGCAGTGCCTGTGGGGCACGTTCGCGCACCTGCCCGGGATGAAGGTCGTCGTCCCCAGCAGCCCCGCGGACGCGAAGGG
Source organism: Nocardioides iriomotensis (assembly GCF_004168035.1). Lineage (GTDB taxonomy): Bacteria > Actinomycetota > Actinomycetes > Propionibacteriales > Nocardioidaceae > Nocardioides_B > Nocardioides_B iriomotensis. Next base: position 149,593 of record NZ_SDPU01000023.1, read on the forward strand.
CCTGATGGCCGCGGCGATCCGCGACGACAACCCGGTCGTCTACGTCTTCCACAAGGGCGTCATGGGCCTGCCGTGGATGACCCGCAGCGAGCGGACGCTCGACGAGGTCCCCGACGGCGAGCACGTGGTGCCGATCGGGAAGGCGAACGTGGTGCGGTCCGGCTCCGACGTCACCGTCGTGACGGTGTCGCTGTCGGTGCACCACGCCGTCGACGTGGCCGAGCGGCTGGCCGAGGACGGGATCGAGGCGGAGGTGCTCGACCTTCGCTCGCTGGTGCCCCTGGACCGGGACGCGATCATCGCGTCGGTCTCCAAGACGCACCGGCTCGTGGTCGTCGACGAGGACTACCTGTCGTTCGGGCTGTCGGGTGAGGTCGTCGCCACGGTGGCCGAGCACGACCCGCGGCTGCTCGCCGTACCGCCGCAGCGCGTCGCCGTCCCCGACGTACCGATCCCGTACGCGCGTCCGCTGGAGCAGGCGGTCCTCCCCGGACCGGCCCGGATCGAGGCCGCGATCCGGACGGTGATGCGCGGGTGAGCGCCGACGTCCGCTTCCCGTTGATGTCGCACGACGCGCCGGACGCCCAGGGAGTCGTCGCCCGCTGGTACGTCCGGGAGGGCGAGGACGTGCTCGTCGACCAGGTCGTGGCCGAGGTGCAGCTCGACAAGGTCGACGTCGAGGTGCTGGCGCCCGCCGCCGGACGGATCCACCTGACGGTGCCGGAGGGTGCGGAGGTGGGGCAGGGCGCCACGATCGCCACGGTGGCGTGAGGGGCCTAAAGTCAGCCGGAAGTCATGGTCCTTCGGCCCTGCCCGGGCGTCGCGACCGGGAGCAGCGTCGAGGCATGACGACGACAGAGGTCGCGGGGACGGTGGCGATCGGGTACGACGGCCGGCCGCAGGGTGACGTGGCGCTGGCCTGGGCCGTGCGCTACGCGGGCAGGAGCGGGCGGCCGGTGACGGTCGTGCACGCGGGCGGACTGCCGGTCGGGTACGCCGGGACGGCGGACGGCGCGGCACTGACCGCGAACCGCCAGGACCTGCACGTGGCGGGCCGCCGGGTGCTGGACGCCGGGTGCGCACGGGCGCGCGAGCTCGACGCGACCGTGGAGGTGCGCGAGCACCTGGTCGTCGAGGAGCCCCGCGTCGTGCTCGCCGACGTCGCCGCCGCGGGCGCGCACCTGCTCGTGCTCGGCACCCGCGGGCACGGTCGGCTGGTGTCCTACCTGCTCGGCTCGGTGAGCGAGGGGACCTCGGCAGTCGCGACCTGTCCGGTCGTCGTCGCCCGCGAGCCCGAGGTGCCGGACCGGCACAGCCTGTACTTCGACAAGGTCGTGGTCGGCGTCGACGGGGCCGACACCTCGGAGGCCGCGCTGAGCGAGGCGTTCGAGATGGCCTCGCTGGAGGGCCGCTCGCTGATGGTGCTGCACGCGCGTGACGACCGGGGACGGTGGCACGACCTGCCACCGGGCTTCGCCGAGAAGTACCCCGACGTACCGGTGTCCGTGCACGAGATCGAGGCCGATCCGCGCTGGGTGCTCGTCGACGCCTCACGGCACGCGCACCTCGTCGCGGTCGGGTCCCGCGGGCTCGGGGACACCGAGGCGCTCGTCCGGGGCTCGGTCAGCCGCTACCTCATCGAGCACGCCCACGGTCCCGTGATGGTGGCCCACCCGGGCCCGCGCTGAGGCCGCCGGCGGTCAGGGCTCGACCGGCGCCGTCGACTCGAGCCGCTCGCGCAGGACGGCGACCAGCGGCGCGATGCGCGCCGCGCACGCGACCACCAGCTGCTCGTCGGCGTCGTCGAACGGCCGGTCGGTGACGAACCGGACGAGCGACACGCCCCCGAGGACCTCGTCGCCGTGCAGCAACGGGACGCCGAGGACGGCACGCACCGGGAACCGGGACAGGAAGTCGGCCTGCCGCTCGGACGCCTCCGCGACCGGCCGCCCCTCGGGCACCAGCCAGCGTCGTGGCCGGCGCTCCGCGATGACCGGGCGCCACAGTCCCACGTCCGCCGGCTGGTCCGTGCGTCGCATGACGGCGACCAGCTCGTCGGCGATGCCGGCGTCGGGGTGGTGAGCCGTCAGGGCCCGCAGGGTGAGCCCGTCGCTCGACAGCATCCGCACGGTGACGGCGTCGGACGTCGCGGTGGCGACGTACTCGGTGACGGCCTGGAGGACGCCGGTGAGCGCCTCGACGACCGCCCGGTCCACCCGGGACAGCAGCCAGTCCCGTCGGGTGGTGTCTCCGGCCGCGAGGTCCATGCCGAGAGTCTGCGCCGAGCGCAGGGGCGGGCGCCAGGTCCCGTCCGGCGCCTCCGGCTCGCGGGCGGCGCTGAGCGCCTGAGCGCGCCTGAGCGCGCCCAGGCGCTCCGGCTCAGGTGGCGTCGCCGAACAGCACGACCTTCAACGAGCCCGACTCGTCGGGCCGGGAGAACGCGTCGTACGCGTCCTGCATCTCGTGCAGGCCGAAGCGGTGCGTGCACAGCCCCTCCACCGAGATCTTGCCCTCGCTGAGGAGGCGCATGAGCAGGGGAGTGGTGCGGGTGTCCACGAGCCCGGTGGTGATGGTGACGTCGCGGATCCAGAGCCGCTCGAGGTGCAAGGTCGCCGGAGCACCGTGGACGCCGACGTTCGCCACGTGCCCGCCGGGACGCACCAGCTCGGTGCAGAGCTCGAACGTCGACGGGATGCCGACCGCCTCGATCGCGACGTCGGCACCGCGGCCGCCGGTGAGCGCCTCGACGGCCGCGGGCACGTCCTCCTCGGGAGACAGCGCACGGTCCGCACCCGCGGCCAGCGCCTGCTCCCGGCGGCTCGCCGCGGGATCGACCACGACGATCCTCGACGGGCTGTAGAGCCGGGCCGTCGTGATCGCGGCGAGACCGATCGGACCGGCACCGACGATGACGACCGTGTCACCGGGCGAGACCGCCCCGGCGAGGACCCCGACCTCGTACGCCGTCGGCAGGATGTCCGCCAGCATGGCGGCGTCCTCACTGCTCACGTTCTCGGGTACGGCGTGCAGCGAGTGGTCCGCGAATGGCACGCGCACCATCTCCGCCTGGGTGCCGTCGATCAGGTGGCCCAGCACCCAGCCGCCGCCGCCCAGGCACTGCCCCTGCCGGCCCTCGCGGCAGGGGGCGCAGCGCCCGCAGGACGAGATGCACGAGACGAGGACGCGCTGCCCGGGCTCGACGGTGCGCACGTTGCTGCCGACGTCGAGGACCGTGCCCACGGCCTCGTGCCCCAGGACGCGGCCGTGCTCGACCTCGGGCACGTCGCCGCGGAGGATGTGCAGGTCCGTCCCGCAGATCGTCACGGCGTCGACCCTGACGATGGCGTCCTCTGGGTCCTTGACCGCCGGGTCGGGCACGTCCCGCCACGACCGCGACTCCGGTCCGCCGTACACCAGTGCCTTCATGGCGGGTCCTCTCGCTCGTGCACCTCGGCCGTCCGAGCGTGCTCGTCTCTCATGACACCGCCACGACGCCGCGGGCGTGAGGGCCCTTCTTCCGTGGACGCGGGTGACTTACGGCCCACGTCCGGTCGAGCCTGGCCTGGTGAGACGCACCCGCCGCGAAGAGAATGCGACACATGGAGGAGGTGCATGTCCGGCCCGTTGGCCTGGGGCCGCTCGAGACGATGCTTCCGACCCCACGGGTCGAGCGGTTCCTCGCGGCGGCGAAGCGGGCACGCGCGGTCTTCGGCGACCGGACCGTGTGGCACGTGAACGCCACCGCCCACGGGGGTGGGGTCGCCGAGCTGCTGCAGACCCTGCTCGCCTACGCCAACGGGGCCGGGGTCGAGAACCGCTGGCTGGTGCTCGACGCGGAGCCACGCTTCTTCGCGCTCACCAAGCGGCTGCACAACATGCTGCACGGCGAACCGGGCGACGGCGGTCCGCTCGGCGACGACGAGCACGCCCTCTACGAAGACGTCCTGCGCACCAACCTGGCAGACCTCGCCGGACGGGTCTCCGCCCGCGACATCGTCGTGCTCCACGACCCGCAGACCGCCGGGCTCGCCGCCGGCCTGCGCGCGACCGGTGCCCTCGTGGTGTGGCGGTGCCACGTGGGACGGGACCACCCGAACGCGGTCAGCGAGGCGGCCTGGGCCTTCTTGCGCGGGTACGTCGAGCAGGCGCACGCCTTCGTGTTCACGCGGAACGCGTACGTCCCGGACTGGGCGCGCACCGGACTCGTCGCCATCATCCCTCCGTCCATCGACCCGCTCTCGGTCAAGAACATGCCGCTGTCTCCCGGACAGGTCCACGCGGTCCTGGCGCAGGTGGGCCTGGTCTCCGGCGGCGACCCGGACGGGGGGATCTCCTTCGTCCGCCGGGACGGCACGACCGGCGCACTGCGGCCGCACTGGCGGACGGGCGGGCTCCTCGTCGACGACGGTCCACCTCCGCCGTCCGCCCCGCTCGTGGTGCAGGTGAGCCGCTGGGACCGGCTGAAGGACATGGCCGGCGTGATGGAGGGCTTCGCACGCGCGGTCGACGACGACGGCCTGGACGGTGTGGAGCTGATGCTCGCGGGCCCCGAGGTCTCGGGAGTCGCCGACGACCCCGAGGGTGCCGAGGTGCTCGGCGAGTGCCGGGAGGCGTGGCGGAGGCTGCCGCCGGTGGTCCGGCGCCGGGTCCACCTGGTCACGGTGCCGATGGACGACCCGGACGAGAACGCCCTCGTCGTCAACGCTCTGCAACGCCACGCGGCCGTGGTGGTGCAGAAGAGCCTGGTGGAGGGGTTCGGGTTGACGGTCACCGAGGCCATGTGGAAGGCACGGCCCGTCGTGGCCAGCAGGCTGGGCGGGATCCAGGACCAGATCACCGACGGCCGCGACGGTCTGCTCCTGCAGGACCCGCAGGACCTCGACGACTTCGCGACGGTGCTGCGCCGCCCGCTCGCGGATGCCGGGCTGGCTGCCCGGCTCGGGGCCGCGGCGCACGCCCGGGTGCTGGGGGAGTACCTCGGGGACCGTCACCTCGAGCAGTACGTCGATCTCCTGGCGGCGCTGGCGTCCGGCGCCGACGCCCCGTGACGGGACGAACGTCCCCGCTCGACGTGGACGTTCGGCACTGAGCCCGCTCGTGCCAGACCGACACCCTGGGCACGGGAGCCGAGCCGACAGGAGCACGCCATGGCACAGGAACGACGGGACCGGACGAGAGGCCCGGTGTCGGTCGAGCACGAGCTGGCCCGGCTCGGCCGCGACGAGGTGCACCACCGGCAGGGAGAGCCGCCCGTGACGTGCCGCCACTGTGGTGAGCCCCTGGTCTGGGTGCCGGACGTGGGCTGGGTCGTCGACGAGCCGGCCGGCAGCTACGACCTGTGCGAGGGCGATCCCCTCGGCCTCCACGACCCGGGACCGGCCTGACGCCGGGCCGGCTCCGTCACTCCAGGGGGTCGCGCAGGATCGGGCAGGTCATGCAGCGCCCGCCGCCCCGGCCGCGACCGAGCTCGCTGGCGTCGATCGTGATCACCTCGATGCCCGCCTTGCGGAGCAGGGTGTTGGTGTGGGTGTTCCGGTCGTAGCCGATGACCACGCCGGGCTCCAGAGCCACCACGTTGTTGCCGTCGTCCCACTGCTCGCGGCGGGCTCCGAACCCGTCGCCGCCGGTGGGGACCACGTGCAGCTCGACGCCGAGGGCGTCGCCCACGACGTCCACGAACGGCCGCCGCTCGACGGTGACGTTCATCCCGACCGGGCTCGCGTCGTCGCGACGGATGGTGAGGGTCCGGATCCGGTCGACCACGGGCGTGAAGGCGGTGACGACGTCGCGGTCGCAGAACGTGAACACGGTGTCCAGGTGCATGGCCGACCGCGCCCGGGGGAGGCCCGCGACCACGACCCGCTCCGCGGCGTCGGCCTTGAACAGGCGACTGGCGAGCTGGGTGATCGCCTGCTGCGAGGAGCGTTCGCCCATACCGACCACGAGAGTGCCGTGGCCGACGGGCATGACGTCCCCGCCCTCGAGGGTCGCCGCCCCGTAGTCGAGCGGCTGCTGGTCGGGGTCGCCGAACCAGATCTCGAGGTCGTCGTGCGGGAACGCCGGGTGGAACCGGTAGACCGCGGCCGTGAGCAGGGTCTCCTGGCGGCGTGCCGGCCAGTACATCGGGTTGAGGGTGACCCCGCCGAACACCCACGAGGAGTTGTCCCGGGTGAACTGGGTGTTGGGCAGCGGTGCGAGCAGGAACGGGTGCTCCTCCTGCCCCCGCAGCGCGGCGAGGAACGTCCCACCGGCCTCGGCCGGAACCTCGGCGAAGGTGAGCCCGCCGATCAGGTGCTCGGCCAGCTGCGCCGGAGTGAGATCGTCCAGCCAGTGGCGGACCGGTTCCACGAGTCCGGCGCCGACCTGGTGCGCGGTGATCCTCCGGTCGAGGAGCCAGGCCCGCGCGGCCGGCTGGGCGACCACCTCGGTCAGCAGGTCCGACAGCTCCAGGACCTCGACGCCGCGCTCGCGCATCTTGTCGACGAAGTCGAAGTGGTCGCGCCTGGCCTGGCTGACCCAGATCACGTCGTCGAACAGCAGGTCGTCGCAGTTGTCGGGCGTCAGCCGCAGGTGAGCCAGCCCGGGGGAGCACACCAGGACGCGACGGAGCCGCCCGGCCTCGGACCAGACGCCCACCCGCGGGGCGGTGGTCGACGCGGGGGCGACCGGCGTCCCCGCCGTACGGACCTCGGCGGTGCTCATACCGTCACGAACCCTTGGACGAGGCCGACGACCGCCGTGACCGCCAGGCCCACGACGACGAGGACCGGCCCGAGCTCGCGCCGGGTGAACGGCTGCTGACCGGTCTCGCGACGCGCCCAGACGAACAGAGCGGTGCCGACGAGGTAGAACAGCCCGGCCACCAGGACGTACTGCCAGCCGCCGGCGTAGACGAGCCAGACGGCGTAGGCGAGGGCCAGCCCACCGATGGCGATGTCGCGCCCGCGACCGGTGCCGTCGTCGTAGGTCTCGCCGGTCACGGCGAGCTTCACCTGGTAGGCGGCCGACCACAGGTAGGGGAGCAGGATCAGCGAGGTGGCCAGGTAGACGAGGTCGGTGTAGGTGTTCTCGTTGACCAGCGTCCACAGCAGCAGCACCTGGATGCAGAGGTTCGTCAGCCACAACGCGTTCGCCGGTGCGCCGCGACCGTTCTCCCGACCGAGCGCCCGGGGCAGGACCCGGTCCAGGGCCGGCAGCCGCAGGATCTCCACCGCGAGCAGGACCCAGGCGAGGAGCGCGCCCAGCAGCGAGACGATCAGGCCGGCGGAGATGAACCCGGCGCCCCAGCTGCCGACCTCGTGCTCGAGCAGCCCGGCCATCGAGGGGTCGCTCAGAGCGGCGACGTCGGCCTGGGCGAGGAGCCCGTACGACAGCAGGTTGACGGCGAGCAGGAGGGCGAGCACGGCGAGGAACCCCACGACGGTCGCGCGGCCGACGTCGCGGCGACGACGCGCGCGCTGGGAGTAGACCGCGGCGCCCTCGATGCCGATGAACACCCAGACGGTCACCAGCATCATGTTCCTGACCTGGTCCCACGTGCCGCCCAGGTCGCTCCCGGTGCCCCAGAAGTCCGCGGTGAACAGGCCTGCCTCGAACCCGACCGCGGCGATCGCGATGAAGGTGACGATGGGGACGACCTTGGCGATGGTCACGACGACGTTCGCGAACGCCGCGTTGCGGACCCCGCTGAGGGTCAGGCCGTGGACGACCCACAGCAGGACCGAGGCGCCGATGATCGCCGGCGCGGTGGTGCCGCCCTCGAAGCCGCCGAACCAGTAGCCGAGCGTGGCCATCAGCAGCACCAGGTACGCGACGTTCCCGACCCACGCACTGACCCAGTACCCCCACGCGGAGGTGAAGCCGATGTACTCACCGAAACCGGCGCGGGCGTACCCGTAGACACCGCCGTCGACGTCCGGCTTGCGCCGCGCGAGGGTCTGGAAGACGAAGGCGAGCATGAGCATGCCGACCCCGGTGACCAGCCAGCCGATCAGCAAGGGCCCGGGGGCGGCGCTCCCCGCCATCTGCGAGGGCAGCGCGAAGATGCCGCTCCCGATCATCGAGCCGACCACGATGGCGATGAGTGCCGGAAGGGCGAGGCCGGTCGGCGGGGCGTCGGTACGGTCCTGGCGGGATCGGCGTGCCGTGCCGCGTCCGGGTCGGACGGCGTGCTGGGTCATGACGGCCTCCTCAGGTCTGGTCACCTCACCCTGGGACGGCGAGCTCGCCCCGGAGCAGGGCCGCTTGGCCGCGCCGTGCGGGACCTTCGGCACTGAGCGGGCCCGCGCGCCCCCTCGGATGCTGGGCCTGGAGAGCCGTGGAAGGAGCGCACGTTGACCGAGTCGCTGCAGTCACAGGTGCCCGTCGACGCCGATGTCTCGCCGGTGGTGTCCGCCCAGGGTCTGGTCAAGAGCTTCCGGCACGTGCGCGCTCTCGACGGCCTGGACCTGACCGTCCTGCCCGGGGAGGTGCACGGTTTCCTGGGTCCCAACGGGGCCGGCAAGACCACGACCCTGCGGACCCTGCTCGGGCTCCTCCGTGCCGACGCCGGCGAGGTGCGCCTGTTCGGCGAGGACCCGTGGCGGGATCCCGTGGGGCTCCACCGGCGGCTCGCCTACGTGCCCGGCGACGTCAGCCTGTGGCCCAACCTCTCCGGCGGGGAGACCGTCGACCTGCTGCTGCGGATGCGCGGCCTCGACCCGGCCGCCGGCCGCAAGGACGAGCTGGTGGAGCGCTTCCGGCTGGACCTGACCACCCGGGCCCGGGCGTACTCGCGCGGCAACCGGCAGAAGGTCGCCCTGGTGGCTGCGCTGGCCGCGGACACCGACCTCCTGGTCCTCGACGAGCCGACCAGCGGCCTCGACCCGCTGATGGAGGAGGTCTTCCGCGAGTGCCTGGCCGAGCACCGGGCCCGCGGCGCCACCGTGCTGCTGTCCAGCCACATCCTCAGCGAGGTCGAACGTCTCGCCGACCGCGTCACGATCATCCGGGACGGCCGGACCGTCGAGTCGGGGACCCTCGCGAACCTCCGGCTGACCCGGCACGCGACGCCGGACGCGTCGCTGGAGGACTTGTTCCTGGCGGCGTACCGGTGACCGCGGCGACGGGCAGCGTGCTGCTGCTGCGGCAGCACCTCCGGCGCGACCGGATCATCGTGCCCGTCTGGATGGGCGCCCTGGTCCTGATGGCGTTCGCCTCCGCCAGCGCGACGGAGACCCTGTTCGGCACCGTGCAGGACCGGGTGCGGATCGCGGCCCTGGTCAACGACCAGGCGGGGCTCGTGGCGCTGTACGGACCGATCCTCGACCCGCGCAGCGTCGGCGAGCTGGCGATGTCGAAGCTCACGGTGCTGTACGCGCTGTTCAGCTGCGTCTTGTACGTCGTCGTCGTGCGTCGGCACACGCGGGTCGAGGAGGAGTCCGGTCGGGCCGAGCTCGTCGCCGGCACGAGCACGGGTCGCAGCGCCCCGCTCGTCGCCGCCGTCGCCGAGGGTGCCGGTGTCGCGGTCGTCCTGGGGATGCTCGTCGCCGCGGCGGACGCGCTGGGTGGCCTGCCGGTCGCCGGGTCGCTGTGGTTCGGTCTCGCCTGGGCCGGCACGGGACTGGTGGCCACGGGAACGGCGGCGGTGGCGTGCCAGCTGTCGCCCAGCGCCCGCACCTGCGGGGCGATCGCCGCGGCCCTGCTGACGGGGGCGTTCGTCGTCCGCGCGCTGGGAGACGCCGTGGACCGCCTGCACTGGCTCTCCTGGTTCTCACCGCTGGGCTGGAACACTCAGCTCCGGGCCTGGTCGGACCCGCGCTGGTGGGTGCCGCTCCTGCACGTCGGCGTCGCCGCGGCCCTGGTGCTGGCCGCGCAGGGCATGCGGGCACACCGGGACCTCGGGTCCGGGCTGGTCGAGGCCCGACCGGGCCGTCCGGGCAGCACGATGGCGAGCCCGTGGAGCCTGGCCGTCCGGCTGCACCGCACCTCCCTGGTCCTGTGGACCGTGGGCGCCGCGACCATGAGCCTGCTGTTCGGAGCGATGGCCCCCGGGTTCGACGACCTGCTGAGCACCGGCGCCGGCCGCGAGCTGGTCGACCGGCTGGGCGGGGCGTTCATCGCGGCGCTGCTGCCGATCGCCGCGATGGCCGTGACCGCGTTCCCGATCTCCGTCGTCACGCGCGTGACGCGCGACGAGGCCGAGGGCCGCGCGGAGCTCGCGCTCACGTCCGGCGCGTCGCGCGCCCAGTGGTTCGCCGCGCCCGCCGTGCTCGGTGCCCTCGCGGCGACCTGGCTGCTGGCGGTCTGCGGCGTCTCGCTCTGGGCGGGGTACCGCGCGGCCGGTGGCGGCGCGACCACGCCGGCGCTCGCCGCGGCGCTCGGCTGGGCGCCGGCGGTCTGGGTGGTCGTGGGCGTCGCCCTCGTCGGCCTGGCCGCACGCGCGGGCTGGGTGGGGTGGGCCGCCCTCGTCGGCTTCGTGACGCTGACCCTGGTCGGTGAGCTCCTCGAGCTGCCCGACTGGCTGGTCCGGCTCTCGCCGTACTCCGCCCTCCCGGCGTACCCCGTCGTCGCCTGGGACTGGACGCCGTTCGCCGTCCTGGTCCTGGTCGCGGCGGCGCTGACCGCCGGTGCGGGCCGGTGGTTCGGCCACCGCGACGTGTCCGTCGGCTGACCGGCTACCGGACCCGACCGTAGGAGACCGCCGAGGTCCAGATCCGCTCCTTGCGGACCCGGGTGCCGGAGTACGGCGAGTGCAGGACCTGGTGGTGCCCCGCGTAGAACCCGACGTGGTAGACGCTTCCGCCGCTCTGGAAGAAGACCAGGTCGCCGGGGCGGGCGGCCCGCGCCGGGATGGGCCGGGTGGCGCCGCGCTGGGCGGACGAGGTACGCGGGATCGGTACGCCGGCGCGGCGGAAGGCGTACGACGTCAGGCCCGAGCAGTCGAAGGCGTTCGGCCCGGCGGCGCCGTAGCGGTACGGGTCGCCCTTCTGGGCGGCGGCGACGCGGAAGGCGCGGATCGCGGCGCCTCCGGCGTGCTTGGCGCGGTGGTGACGCTTCGCACGGTGCTGCTTGTGGTGGTGCTTGTGGTAGTGCTTGCGGTGGTGCGAGTCGGTGCCGGCCCGGGAGTCGCTGTGGCTCGCCCGGGTGGAGGCGGGCTCGTCGGCGATGGACGGCGCGGCGCTCAGACCGGTGACGGCCACGGCGACGGCCGTGGCGATGGTGAGCAGGACGGATCGGACGGCCCGCGGGCGGGCAGGGGTGATGGGCATGAGTGATGTTTCCGGCGCACGCCTACGAGAGATGACCTGTCGGATTCGAGGCGCCGTGCCTCGGCCGACCGGACCGTGCCGGTCCGGTCGTGCTTCACCCCGAGCCGCCGGCCACCGTGAGGAGGTGCTGACGACGTGCTGCCGGGTCTCCCGCGCTCGTCACCACCACGAGGATCTCGTGGAACATCCGGCGACGTGACGAGCTTCGGCGCGGTCCGGACGGGCGCCAACCTGAACGGTGGACGCCTCGTGCTCCTAGGGTGTGGACAGCCGGCCGGGATCCCAAACGCCGTCTGGACCACGTGAACGGGGACTTGCGCGTCTCGTCCTGGTGCCGCCACGACGTCGTGCACGAGCGAACCCCACCTCCGAGAGACTCGGGAGTGGGGTTCTCGATGGTGTCGTCCGGGTCAACCGTCGCGCCCGATTCCGGACGCGGGTGGAGTCCCAAGCGTGACGAGCGACCCGCCCGGGGAACAACAGCATCGACGACGACTATCGGGACGCTCTGATCGAGGCATCCGTCACGGAAGGCCTCGCCGGGGCGAGACCGTGCGCGATGGCGGACCCCGACCTGGACAGGTGGCTGGCTGCCCACCTGTGAACCCGGACGGGCCCCTTCAGCGCCGCCGGAGATCTGATGCGGACACCTCGTCACGATCCCGCGCCCTCCGCTCGCGCGATCCGGCAGTCAGACGACAAGGCGGGAACACCTCGAGGGCCGAGGGGCATGTCATCCGGTGACCTTGCGCCCTGCCGAGCGGCCCCGCGCTGCGGTGGACTGGGTCCTGAAGGTGATGCGCGATGATGCCCGGCCCGACCACCGACTCCTCCGAACGCGCGCGGACGAACGTCCTTGCGGCCCGCACGGGACGCTGGCTCACGGCCCATCCGGTGCTCGGGTACGTCCTCCTCGCCTACCTGTTGTCGTGGCCGGTGTGGGTCCTCGCCCACGCGACGGGGTCGTTCGCGCTGGTGGTGCTCGGCGGGTTCGGCCCGGCCGGAGCCGCAGCCGTGACTCTCCGCCTGACGGGGCGACCGCTGCGCCCTTGGCTCCGTGGACTCCTGGCGTGGCGGGTTCGACCGCGCTTCTACGCCTACGCGCTCCTGCTCCCTGCGGCCGTCTACGGAGTCGTGAACCTCACCATGCAGGCGCTCGGAGCGGACGTGAACTGGTCGCTCCTGCCCGCCCGGGTTCCCGGCTATCTGGTCAACCTGGTGCTCACCGCCGCGTTGCTCGGCGGGCTGGAGGAACCCGGGTGGCGCGGATACGCGCTGCCCCGTCTGCAGGAGCGGCACACGCCGTTCGTGGCCACGACGCTCCTCGGACTCGCCTGGGGTGTGTGGCACGTCCCCCTCTACGGGCCGGCCGGCTTCGTCGTACCCCTGGTGCTGGCGTTCTTCTACACCTGGCTCTTCAACCGCACGGGCAGCGTCTTGATGTGCGTCCTCCTGCACGGCAGCTTCACCGCAGCCCAGGACGGCCTGCTGCTGACCCCTGACTCGATGACCGTCGATGCGGTCATCCTCGGCACCTACCTCCTGGCCGCCGGCGCCGTGCTGGTGCTCACCAGGGGCCGCCTCGGCGCTCCTGTGCCGCAGGCCGAGGCGCCGCCCACGATCGATCCCATCACCGGGACGAGGACGCCCTGAGAGGAGCGCGTCATGGAGAAGATCATGTGGCTCGTGCTGGGTGGTGTCGCCTTCGTTGCGGCGCTGCGCGCCGGCGACAGCCAGCGCGCCAGGCTGGTCGGTCGCTGGGCAGTGGGTGTCCTCTTCATCGCGTTCGGCGCGGCCGTGAACGCGATCTACGTGACGGTGGGCACGGACGCGTACGCCTCCTTCGCCGACGCGTCGCCGTTCGCGTTCGTCCGGGACACCTGGGAGTCGCTGGTGGTGCCCCACCAGGGGTTCTTCATCACGGTGCTGATCGTCGCGGAGGCGACGGCGGGCTTGCTCGTCCTGGCCGGGGGACGGATGACCCAGCTCGGCCTGGTGTCCTTGATGGCGTTCCACGTCGGACAGCTCGCGTTCGGCGGGGTGCTGTGGGTGTGGGCCCCGTTCATGCTGGTCACGCTCGGCCTGCTCCTGCGCGCCGAACGCTGTGCCGCGGAAGCAGAGCTCGCGCGCCCGCGTCCCGAGCAGGGGTTGCCCGGGCCGACCGAGCTGGTGGCCGACGACGGACCGCTGCCGCTCCCGGGAAGGACCGGTCATGTCGATCGACACGCGTGACCCGCGTCCGCGTACCAACCCGGGGCGTGCCGCTCGAGGCCTGAGCCCGCTCATACAGGTGCTGGCGTGGTCGCTGGCGGTGCTCGTGCTTGTTGCCTCGCTGATGGGCGTTCTTGTCGACGGCGTCTACGCCGGCGCCGAGTCCACGTCGGCCATGCTGCGCGCGTACGACCTGGTGAGCCTGGCGCTTGTGGTCCCGGCCCTCGCGCTGGCAACGGTCGGAGCACGGCGCGGTTCGATGCGCTCCCGGTTGAACGTCGCCGGGCTGGCTGCCTACGTCGTCTACACCTACGCCTACTACCTGTTCGGCACCGGGTTCAACGACCTCTTCCTTCTCCACACAGCAGTCTTCGGCGCGGCGTTCTGGCTGCTCGTGCTCACGCTGACCGGAGTGGACGGCGCGGCGTTGGCGGGTCGCTCCGGATCACAGAAACACCGGCGCGCGGCCGCGGCCATCCTCGCGCTGCTCGCCGCGGCCCTCGGTGGCATGTGGGTCTACTGGGCGGTGGACAACGCCGTGACCAACGTGGTGCCGGTCGGCAGCCAGCTGGTCGAGACCGGCCTCGTCGTCCACCTGGGCATGGCGTTGGACCTGGCGCTGCTGGTGCCGTTGTACGCTGCCGCCGCGGTCCTGCTGTGGAGGCGCCTGGCGTGGGGCTACATCCTCGCCTGCCTGGCGCTGCTGCCCGGCATCCTGCACCAGGTCAGCTACCTGGTGGCCATGCCGATCCAGGTCGCCGAGGACGTGCCCGGTGCGGTCGGGACCGACGGGGCAGAGCCGATCATCGTGCTGCTCTACCTGGCTGCGACGGCCCTCCTCCTGGGCGGCACGCGGGACGCGACCGTTGAGGACGAGAAGAGGACGCGACTCGCGGGCGAGACTTCCGGTCCACGCGGAGCCTCCGGGGCGTCCGGTGCATCCGGCGGTGCGGGATGGTGGCGGCGGGGACGCCGGCCCTGACCGTCTGGTCCCGCTCCCCGACGGGGATCCCGCCCGCCGGGGCGTGGGACGAGTCCCACGATGTGGTGTCCGAGGGGGGACTTGAACCCCCACCCTCTATACGAGGACTAGCACCTCAAGCTAGCGCGTCTGCCTATTCCGCCACCCGGACAAAGGTGATGTTTCGCGCCCTGCGACGTGCCGGGCACGGCGTCGAGCGCGGCGGTAACTGTAGCAAAGGAAGCCCCGGAACCTCGCATCGGGCGCCCCTGTCGGGCAAGTGCCAGGATGGGGAGATGAGCACCCACGACGGCACGGACACCGGTACGGACGCACGCGGGTACGACCCGGCCGCAGAGGTCGTCGACATCTGCCGCGACCTGATCCGGATCGACACCACCAACTTCGGTGACGGATCCGGGCCGGGGGAGCGCAAGGCGGCCGAGCACGTCGCGGCGCTCCTCGAAGAGGTCGGGATCGAGGCCGAGCTGTTCGAGGGCAAGCCGGGGCGCACCAACGTCATCGCCCGCTGGGGCGGTACGGCGAACGGGCGGCAGGACCCGCTGCTCCTGCACGGCCACCTCGACGTCGTACCGGCGGAGGCCGACGACTGGCAGGTGCACCCGTTCAGCGGCGAGATCCAGGACGGCTACCTGTGGGGCCGGGGCGCGGTGGACATGAAGGACTTCGACGCCATGCTGCTCAGCCTGGTGCGCGCCCGCGCCCGGGCCGGCCGCGAGCCCGACCGCCCGACGGTGCTCTGCTTCACCGCCGACGAGGAGGCCGGCGGCCACGACGGCGCCGAGCAGGTCGTCCTGCAGCGTCCCGACCTGCTCGAGGGGTGCCGCGAAGCGATCGGCGAGGTCGGCGGGTTCAGCACCACCATCCGTGGCCGGCGGTTCTACCTCGTGGAGGCGGCCGAGAAGGGCATGGCCTGGATGAGGCTCACCGCGACCGGCAACGCCGGCCACGGCTCGATGCGGCACCCGGACAACGCGGTGACCCGCCTGGCCCAGGCCGTCGGCCGGATCGGCACCCACGAGTGGCCGGTGCGGCTGACCCCGTCGATGCAGGTGCTGCTCGCGGCGGTCGGCGACGTGGCCGGCACCGAGGCGACGCCGGAGAACGCCGAGGTGCTCGTCGAGGAGTTCGGCTCGGCCGCGCGGATGCTCGGCGCGGTGATCCGCAACACGACCAACCCGACGATGCTCGGCGCCGGCTACAAGGTGAACGTCGTGCCCGGCGAGGCGACCGCCCACGTCGACGGCCGCTTCCTGCCCGGCCACGAGGACGAGTTCTTCGCCACCCTGCAGGAGCTCGTCGGCGACGGGATCGACATCGACTTCGTCAGCAAGCAGTCCGGCCTGGAGACGACGTTCGACGGCGACCTGGTCGATGCGATGACCGCGTCGATCCTCGCCGAGGACCCCGGCGCCACGGTCGCGCCGTACCTCATGTCCGGCGGCACCGACGCCAAGCACTGGGACAAGCTCGGGATCCGCTGCTTCGGGTTCAGCCCGCTGCGGCTGCCGGCCGACCTCGACTTCACCGCGCTGTTCCACGGCGTCGACGAGCGGGTGCCGACCGACGCGCTGGAGTTCGGCGCGCGGGTGCTCGACCGGTTCCTCGACCAGGTCTGAGCCGGGTCCGAGCCGGGGGGTCAGACCAGCGTCGTCCGGCGCTGGCGGATGATCTTGCGCTTCAGCACGACCCGGCGGGTGCCGTCGTGGCCGATGCGCACCCGGTCGAGGACCCAGCCGCCGTGCTCGGCGCGCTCGACCAGCAGCCTGGTGACGAAGCTGCGCGAGAAGTCGCGGGGGATGGTCAGCCGCTCGAACTCGTACTCCACACCGGGACCGGTGGCCCGCCGCTGGGCGGTGGTGTGGAGCGCCGAGTGGGACATGCCCTTCATCGTGGCACGTCGGCCCCAGCCCTGTCCGCGAATCGCCCGTCAGTCGGACGACACGTCGTCGAGGGCTGCCACGAGCTCGTCGGGCAGCGTGCACTGCTCGGCGGTCAGCGACCCCTTCAGCTGGGCGGCCGTGCGGGCGCCGACGATCGGCGCGACCACCCCGGGGCGGTCGCGCACCCACGCCAGGGCGACCTCGAGCGGGGTCCACTCCAGGCCGTCGGCGGCGCGGGCGACGGCCTCGACGATGCGCTTGCTGCGGTCGCCGAGGTAGCCGGCGACGAACCCCTGGAAGTGCGGGGAGGCGGCGCGGGAGTCGGCGGGGGTGCCGGTCCGGTACTTCCCGGTCAGCACGCCCCGGCCCAGCGGCGACCAGGGCAGCAGGCCCAGCCCCATCGCCCGAGCCGCGGGCAGCACGTCCTGCTCGGCCCGGCGGTTGAGCAGGGAGTACTCCACCTGGTGCGAGGCCAGCTGCGCCCGCCCGGGCACCGCCCGCTGCCAGGTCGCGGCCTGCGCGCTCTGCCAGCCGGTGTAGTTGGAGATGCCGACGTACGCCGCCCGTCCCGTCGAGACCGCGTAGTCCAGCGCCGACAGCGTCTCCTCCAGCGGGGTGTCGTCGGACCAGGCGTGCACCTGCCACAGGTCGATGTGGTCGACCCCGAGCCGGCGCAGCGACGCGTCGAGCGTGGCGACCAGGGCCCGGCGTGAGGTGTCGGTGCGGCGCTCGCCGCGGGCGCGGCCGATGCCGGCCTTGGTGGCGATCACCACGTCGTCGCGTCGCACGACGTCACCGACGAGCGCGCCGATCAGCTCCTCCGCGGCGCCGTCGCCGTACCCGGCAGCCGTGTCCAGCAGGTTGCCGCCGGCGTCGACGAACGCCACGAGCTGGTCGCGGGCCTCGTGCTCGTCGGTGTCGCGCCCCCACGTGAGCGTGCCGAGGCCCATCCGGGAGACCTGGAGGCCGGTGTTGCCCAGGAAGCGCTGCTGCATGGGCAGAACTCTATTTGGCGTCCGCCGCGCCCGGCCGCCGCCTCGCCGGGGGTGCCACGGGTCGGCACGCGGCGGGATCTAGGGTGTGGGCCGTGGCCGACTTCCTCAAAGCCGTCTTCCTCGGTCTGCTCCAGGGCCTCACGGAGTTCCTGCCGATCTCCAGCTCCGCCCACCTGCGGATCTTCCCGGAGCTGTTCGGCTGGGGCGACCCCGGCGCCGCGTTCACCGCCGTGATCCAGATCGGCACCGAGATCGCGGTGCTCCTGTACTTCCGCAAGGACATCTGGCGGATCGGCTCGTCCTGGGTGCGGTCGCTGTACAAGCCGGAGCTGCGCGGCGAGCTCGACAGCCGGATGGGCTGGTTCATCATCATCGGCTCGCTGCCGATCGTGGTCCTCGGCGTGATCCTCAAGGACTACATCGAGACGCACTTCCGCAACCTGTGGGTGATCGGCACCACCCTGATCGTGCTCGGCATCATCCTCGGCATCGCCGACCGCGTCGGCCGCACCGACCGCACCATCGAGCGGATGACGCTCAGGCACTCGGTCCTCATGGGCCTCGCCCAGGCCGCAGCGCTGGTGCCGGGCGTCTCGCGCTCGGGCGCGACGATCAGCATGGGCCGGTTCCTCGGCTACGACCGGGAGGCGGCCACCCGGTTCGCGTTCCTGCTGGCTATCCCCGCCGTCGTCGGCGCCGGGCTCTTCGAGCTCCCGGAGATCCCGCACGGGGACAACGCCTACGGCCCCTGGCCGACGCTGGTGGCGACGATCGTGTCCTTCGTGGTCGGGTACGCCGCCATCGCGTGGCTGCTCCGCTACGTCAGCACGCGGTCGTACCTGCCGTTCGTCATCTACCGGATCCTGCTCGGCGGCGGCACTCTGCTGCTGCTGTCCGCCGGCGTCCTGGCCGCCTGACCGCCGCGCGCGCTAGAGCCAGCCGGACTTCTTGAACATCCGGTACAGCACGACCGACGCGACGATCATCAGCGCCAGCGCGTAGCCGTAGCCGAACCGCCAGTGCAGCTCGGGCATGTGCACGAAGTTCATGCCGTAGATGCCGGCGACCAGCGTGCCGACCGCGGCGATCGCGACCCAGGCGGAGATCTTCCGCATGTCCTCGTTCTGCTCGACGCTGATCCGGGCGAGGTGCGCGTCGAACGCCGTCGACAGCAGCGAGTCGAGCGTCTCCACCGACTCCGACACCCGCACCAGGTGGTCGGCCACGTCCCGGAAGAACGGCGCGGCCTCCTGGCTCACCGCCGGGACCGAGCCGGTTGCGAAGCGCTTCATCGGCTCCCTGAGCGGGTTGACGGCCCGCCGTACCTCCGCGAGCTCGCGCTTGAGGATGTAGATCCGTCGGGAGTCCTGGGTGCGCTGCGGCGAGAACACCGAGGCCTCGACCTCGTCGACGTCGATCTCGAGCTGGGTGGCGACCTCCTCGTAGGTGTCGACGACATGGTCGACGATCGCGTAGACGACCGCCGACGGACCGTGCCCCAGCACCCCCTCGCGCGCCTCCAGTTGGAGCCGGGTGGTGTCCAGCGCGGTGCCCTCGCCGTGCCGGACGCTGATCACGAAGTCGCGGCCGACGAACACGTTGATCTCGCCGGTCTCGACGGCGTCCTCCTCGTCGACGTACCAGAGCGTCTTGAGGACCAGGAAGATGCCGTCGTCGTAGCGCTCGAGCTTGGGCCGCTGGTGCGCGTGCAGCGCGTCCTCGACGGCGAGCGGGTGCAGCGAGAAGGCCGCGGCCACCTGCTCGAGCTCGTCGCCGGACGGTTCGTGCATGCCCACCCAGACGAAGTCGTGCGGCCCCGTCGTCGCGGCCCGCACCTCGTGCAGGTCCGCCTTGTCGCAGGACAGGGGGATGCGGACACCGTCGCGGTAGAGCGCGCTGTCGACGATCATGCTCCCGACCCTAGGCCCAGTAGCCTCGTCGCCATGGCAACTGTGATCCTGGCGCGACACGGCCGCACCACCGCCAACACCGGCGGCGTGCTGGCCGGGCGGAGCGCCGGGGTGCACCTCGACGACCTCGGCGCCGAGCAGGCCCGCGCGGCCGGGGAGCGGCTCGCGGTGCTGACGGTCGCCGCCGTGGTGACCAGCCCGCTCGAGCGCACCCGTGAGACGGCCAAGGCGATCGCGGCCGCGCAGCAGCCGGCGCTGAGGCCGGTCGCCGAGAAGGGCCTGCTCGAGTGCGACTACGGCGCGTGGACCGGTCGCGAGCTCAAGACGCTGGCCAAGGAGGAGCTCTGGCGGACGGTGCAGGCGCACCCGAGCGCCGCGGTCTTCCCCGAGGGCGAGTCGATGGCCGGCATGGCGGCCCGCGCCGTCTCCGCCGTACGACGCTGGGACGCGAAGGTCACCGAGGAGCACGGCCCCGACGCCGTGTGGGTCGCGGTCAGCCACGCCGACGTCATCAAGGCGATCCTGGCCGACGCGCTCGGCATGCACCTCGACGGGTTCCAGCGGCTCGTCGTGGACCCGGCGTCGCTGTCGGTGGTGCGCTACACGCCCCTGCGGCCGTTCGTCGTCGCCATGAACTCCACCGAGGGCGACCTGTCGCACCTGAAGCCTCCGGCAAGGAAGGCGCGCCGGCGCAAGGTCAGCAGCGACGCGGCCGTCGGCGGCGGGGCGGGCGCCGGCTCGGTGCCCGGGCGGGGCGCCGGGGCCACTGGGCGGCGGGCATAGGCTCGGCGCCATGGCATCGGTGATCCACAGCTTCGACCCGCCGGAGCGGTTCGTGGCCGGCACGGTCGGCCCGCCCGGCCAGCGCACCTTCTTCCTGCAGGCGCGCACCGGTGCCCGCGTCACGAGCGTGGCGCTGGAGAAGCAGCAGGTGCAGGTGCTGGCCGAGCGCATCGACGAGCTGCTCGACGAGCTGATCCGCGCCGACGAGGGCAGCGCCACCATCCCGGCCGTCTCGCCGGTCGCGCTGGAGGACAACGCCCCGCTGGAGCAGCCGATCGACGAGGAGTTCCGCGCGGGCACGATGACGCTGTCCTGGGACTCCGACGACGAGCGGATCGTGGTCGAGGTGTTCCCGTTCACCGAGGAGTCGGTGGTCGAGCCCGGCACGCCCGAGGAGGAGATCGAGGAGCCGGAGCCCGACGAGATCCTCGTCGTGCGGATGCCCGCGGGGATGGCCCGCGCGTTCTGCAAGCGCGCGCAGGCCGTCGTCGGCGCCGGCCGGCCGTCCTGCCCGTTCTGCGGCGGGCCCGTCGACCCGGCGGGGCACCTGTGCCCGCGCGCCAACGGCTTCCGTCGTACGACGCCCGACTGACCCAGCCCGCATGGACACCTCACCGGACACCGGCACCGTCGCCCTGCTCGACGGCGAGGTCGCGATCGAGGGCCGGATCATGCCGGCGTCGAACGCCACCTTCTTCGGCCGGGTGATGGCCTCGACCGGACCGGTGCCGTGCGTCTACAAGCCGGTGTCGGGGGAGCGGCCGCTGTGGGACTTCCCCGACGGGACGCTGGCCCGCCGCGAGGTGGCGGCGTACGCCGTCTCCGAGGCGCTGGGCTGGGACGTCGTCCCGCCCACGGTGCTGCGCGACGGTCCGGCCGGTGTCGGGATGGTCCAGGCGTGGTGCGAGACCGATGGCTCGCAGGACGCGGTCGACCTGGTCCCGGCCGGCACCTGCCCCGAGGGCTTCCTGCACGTGCTGGACGCCTTCGACCAGCGCGACCGGCCGATCTCGCTGGTGCACGAGGACTCCGCCGCGCTACGGCGGATGGCGGTCTTCGACGTGCTGGTCAACAACGCCGACCGCAAGGGCGGCCACGTGCTCGCGATGCCCGACGGCCACCGCTACGGCGTCGACCACGGTGTGAGCTTCCACGTCGACGACAAGCTCCGCACCGTGCTGTGGGGCTGGGCCGAGCAGCCGCTGCGCGACGAGGACGCCGACGGCGTGCGCCGCGTGCTCGACGCCGCAGGGACCGCGGGCAGCCCGCTGCGCACCCGGCTGGTCGACCTGCTCGCCGGCCACGAGGTCGACGCCTTCATCGGGCGCTGCGAGTGGCTGCTGGCATTCGGCCGGATGCCGCTGCCGTCGGGGGACTGGCCCGCGATCCCCTGGCCGGCGTTCTGACCGGACGGGCTCCGGAGTCGGGCGAAGGCGTTGGTTACGCTTCCCGACATGCGTGCGTGGAGCAGTCCGGACCTGCCTGACCCCGCCGGCCTCCCGCCGGCGCCGTCCGTCCGGATCCACGACACCGCCACCGGTGCGCTCGCCACGACCGACCCCGCCGGCGGCACCGCGCGCATGTACGTCTGCGGCATCACGCCGTACGACGCCACGCACCTCGGGCACGCCGCGACGTACGTCGCCTTCGACCTGCTCAACCGCGCTTGGCGCGCCGCGGGCCTCGACGTCCGCTACGTCCAGAACGTCACCGACGTCGACGACCCGCTGCTGGAGCGGGCCGACGCGACCGGCGTCGACTGGGTCGAGCTGGCCGAGCGCGAGACGGAGCTGTTCCGCGCCGACATGGCTGCGCTCCGGGTGCTGCCGCCGGCGGAGTACGTCGGGGCGGTGGAGTCGATCCCGCTCGTCGTCGAGCTGGTTCAGCAGCTGCGCGACCGTGGCTTCGTCTACGACGTCGACGGCGACCTCTACTTCGCCGTGCACTCCGACCCGCGGTTCGGCCAGGTCTCGGGGCTCGACGAGGAGCGCATGGTCGCGCTGTTTGGCGAGCGCGGCGGCGACCCGGACCGTCCCGGCAAGAAGCACCCGCTCGACTGCCTGCTGTGGCAGGCCGAGCGCCCCGGCGAGCCCGCATGGGACACCGACCTCGGCCGCGGCCGGCCCGGCTGGCACGTCGAGTGCAGCGCGATCGCGCTGACCAACCTCGGCGAGGCGTTCGACGTGCAGGGCGGGGGCAGCGACCTGATCTTCCCGCACCACGAGATGAGCGCGTCCGAGGCGCAGGCGGCGTTCACCGGCCTCACCTTCGCGCAGGCCTACGCCCACGTCGGGATGGTCGGCTACGACGGCGAGAAGATGTCGAAGTCCAAGGGCAACCTGGTCCTCGTCTCCAAGCTCCGTGAGGCCGGCGTCGACCCGATGGCCATCCGCCTCGCGCTGCTGCGGCACCACTACCGCGGCGACTGGGAGTGGACCGACGCCGACCTGTCGTCGGCCGAGGACCTGCTCGCCACGCTGCGGGAGGCGGTGGCCGCCGGAGCCGGTGCCCCGACCGCCCCGGTCGTCGAGAAGGTGCACGCCGCCCTGGCGTCCGACCTCGACGCGCCCACGGCCGTCACCGCCCTGCGGGACTGGGCCTGGGCGACCCGTGAGGGAGACCGTTCCGAGGACGGCGCCGGCGACGTCGTACGGCGTCTTGCCGACGCCTCGCTGGGTCTCCTGCTCTAGCTGTAACGCGGGGTTATGGACGCTTCACAAGGCATATGCCGCTTGTGGAGCGTCCATAACCCCGCGTTACAAGTGGTGTGCTGAAGCGGGCGGTCAGTCGTTGCCGGAGTCGCGCCGCTTGAGGTAGCGCTCGAACTCCCGCGCGATCGCCTCGCCGCTCGCCTCGGGCAGCTCCGCGGTGTCGCGGGTCTCCTCGAGCGCGCGGACGTAGTCGCCGATCTCCTCGTCCTCCTCGGCGAGCTCGTCGACCCCGCGCTCCCACGCGCGGGACTCCTCGGGGAGGTCGCCGAGCGGGATGCTGATCTCCAGCAGGTCCTCGAGCTGCCCGACGAGGGCGAGCGTCGCCTTGGGGCATGGCGGCTGCGCGACGTAGTGGGGCACGGCGGCCCAGTAGGACACCGCCGGGATGTCGAGCTGCGTGCACGCGTCCTGGAAGACCCCGACGATGCCGGTCGGGCCCTCGTAGTTGGACTGCTCGAGCTTGAGCTTGTCGATCAGCTCGGGCTCGGTCGCCGTACCCGTCACGGGGATCGGGCGGGTGTGCGGCGTGTCGGCGAGCAGCGCGCCGAGCGTCACGACGATCTCGGCGCCGAGCTCGTCGGCAGCGGCCAGCAGTTCGGCGCAGAACTGCCGCCAGCGCATGTTGGGCTCGATGCCGCGCAGCAGGATCACGTCGCGCAGGGCTCCGGGAGGCGAGGCGACGGCCAGCTGGGTCGACGGCCAGGTGATCCGGCGGTGCCCCTCCTCGTTGGTGCCGACGACCGGACGGTTCATCTGGAAGTCGTAGAACTCCTCGGGGTCGATCGCGGCGACCACCCGGGCGTTCCAGACGCGCATGAGGTGGTCGATCACCGACGAGGCGGCGTCCGCGGCGTCGTTCCAGCCCTCGAACGCGGCGACGAGGATGGGGGAGCGGAGCTCCGGCACCTCTTCGATCTCGATCACCCGATCAGCGTAGACCGGGTCACACCGCGGGCGGGGGAGGTCCGGCGACCTTCCCCGACCTGACAGAATGTGAGACGGCGATATCAGCCTGCGGTATGTCCACCGGCGCTCCGCACGCGCGCGCCTAGGCTGACTGACCGTCTTGTCCCTGTCTCGAGGAGTCCCGTGCCCCCCACCGACGCCGTCCGGCCCGACGCCACCGAGGAGCTCACCTCGGTGCTGCGCGAGCGGATCCTGGTGATGGACGGCGCGATGGGCACCCTGATCCAGAGCCACGGGCTCGGCGAGGACGACTACCGCGGGGAGCGGTACGCCGGGCACGCCCACGACCTCAAGGGCGACTCCGACATCCTGTCGGTGACCCGGCCGGACGTGATCTCCGACATCCACCGCACCTACCTCGCCGCGGGTGCGGACATCGTCTGCACCAACACGTTCACGGCGTCCTCGATCAGCCAGCTCGACTACGGCCTGCAGGACGACTGCTACGAGATCAACCGCTCCGCGGCCGCGCTGGCCAGGACCGCGGCCGACGAGGCGAGCACCCCCGACCGGCCGCGGTACGTCGCCGGCTCGATCGGGCCGACGAACCGGACCGCGTCGATCTCGCCCGACGTCAACGACCCCGGCGCGCGCAACGTGTCGTTCGAGGAGCTCGTGGAGTCCTACCTCGAGGAGGCCCGCGGCCTCGTCGACGGCGGCGCCGACATCCTGCTCGTCGAGACCATCTTCGACACCCTCAACGCCAAGGCCGCGATCTTCGCGCTCGAGACGCTGTTCGACGAGCGTGGCCGGCGCTGGCCGGTGATCATCTCCGGCACGATCACCGACGCCAGCGGCCGCACCCTGTCGGGGCAGACCACCGAGGCGTTCTGGAACTCCGTGCGCCACGTGCGCCCCGTCGCGGTCGGGCTCAACTGCGCGCTCGGCGCGAGTGACCTGCGCCCGTACGTCCAGGAGCTCTCGCGGCTGGCTGACTGCTTCGTGTCGTGCCACCCCAACGCCGGCCTGCCCAACGCGTTCGGCGAGTACGACGAGACACCCGACGACATGGCCCAGGTGCTCGGCCAGTTCGCGGCCGACGGTCTCGTGAACATCATGGGCGGCTGCTGCGGCACCACGCCCGACCACATCGCGGCCATCGCGACCGCGGCCAAGGGCGTCGAGCCCCGCTCGACCCAGGACGTGGGCGCGACGGCGCTCCGGCTCTCCGGTCTCGAGCCGCTCAACGTCACCGACGAGTCGCTGTTCGTCAACGTCGGCGAGCGCACGAACATCACCGGGTCGGCGCGGTTCCGCCGGCTGATCAAGGAGGGCGACTACGCGACCGCCCTCTCGGTCGCCCGCCAGCAGGTGGAGAGCGGCGCGCAGGTCATCGACGTCAACATGGACGAGGGCATGATCGACGGCGTCGCGGCGATGGACCGCTTCGTCAAGCTGATCGCGTCCGAGCCCGACATCTCGCGGGTGCCGCTGATGATCGACTCCTCCAAGTGGGAGGTGATCGAGGCCGGCCTGCGCTGCGTGCAGGGCAAGGCGATCGTCAACTCGATCTCGATGAAGGAGGGCGAGGAGAAGTTCGTCGAGCAGGCCCGCCTGTGCCGCCGCTACGGCGCCGCGGTCGTGGTGATGGCGTTCGACGAGGACGGTCAGGCCGACAACCTCGAGCGTCGCAAGGCGATCTGCAAGCGCGCCTACGACATCCTCGTCGACCAGGTCGGCTTCCCGCCCGAGGACATCATCTTCGACCCCAACATCTTCGCGGTCGCGACCGGCATCGAGGAGCACGCGGAGTACGGCGTCGACTACATCGAGGCGACCCGCTGGATCAAGCAGAACCTGCCCGGCGCGCTGGTCTCCGGTGGCGTCTCGAACGTGTCGTTCTCGTTCCGCGGCAACAACCCCGTGCGCGAGGCGATCCACGCGGTCTTCCTGTACCACGCGATCAAGGCCGGCATGGACATGGGCATCGTCAACGCCGGCGCCCTCGTCGTCTACGACGAGATCGACGAGCGGCTGCGCGAGCGCATCGAGGACGTGGTGCTCAACCGCCGGCCGGACAGCACCGAGCGGCTGCTGGAGATCGCGCCGGAGTACGCCGGCGACGGGGCCCAGCAGGAGGCCGTCGACGAGGAGTGGCGCAGCCTGCCGGTCGCGGAGCGCATCACCCACGCGCTGGTGAAGGGCATCGACGAGTTCGCCGAGGCCGACACCGAGGAGCTGCGCCAGGAGATCGCCGCCCGCGGCGGCCGGCCGATCGAGGTCATCGAGGGTCCGCTGATGGACGGCATGAACGTCGTCGGCGACCTGTTCGGCGACGGCAGGATGTTCCTGCCCCAGGTCGTGAAGAGCGCCCGCGTCATGAAGAAGGCGGTCGCCTACCTGATCCCCTTCATCGAGGCCGAGAAGCGGCCCGGTGACGCCGTGGAGAAGAAGGGCACGATCGTCATGGCGACGGTCAAGGGCGACGTCCACGACATCGGCAAGAACATCGTCGGCGTCGTGCTCCAGTGCAACAACTACGACGTCGTCGACCTCGGCGTGATGGTGCCGGCACAGAAGATCCTCGACACCGCCCGCGAGATCGACGCCGACATCATCGGCCTGTCCGGGCTCATCACGCCGTCGCTCGACGAGATGGTGAACCTCGCCACCGAGATGGAGCGCCAGGGCTTCGACGTACCCCTGCTGATCGGCGGCGCCACCACGTCCCGCGCGCACACCGCGGTCAAGGTCGACCCGAAGTACCACGGCCCGGTCGTGTGGGTGAAGGACGCCAGCCGGTCGGTGCCGATCGCCTCCACGCTGCTCTCCGCCGAGCGGCGGCAGGGCCTGCTCGACGACGTGCGCGCCGACTTCGACTCGATCCGGACCCGGCACGCGGCGAAGAACCAGGAGCGGCCGCTCGTCGCGCTCGACGCGGCGCGGGCCAACCGCACCCCGGTCGAGTGGGAGGGCTACCAGCCGCCGCCACCGCGCGCGCCGGGCGTGCACGTGTTCACCGAGTACGACCTCAGCGAGCTCCGCGACTACATCGACTGGCAGCCCTTCTTCAACGCCTGGGAGATGAAGGGCCGGTTCCCCGACATCCTCAACAACCCCTCGACCGGCGAGGCGGCCCGCAAGCTGTACGACGACGCGCAGGAGATGCTCGACCGGCTGGTCGCCGAGCGGTGGCTGGAGGCACGGGCCGCGGTCGGCCTGTTCCCGGCCAACACCGTCGGCGACGACATCGAGGTCTACACCGACGACACGCGCTCCGAGGTCCGCACCACCCTGGTCAACCTGCGGCAGCAGGGCCAGCACCGCGAGGGCGTGCCCAACCGGTCCAACGGCGACTTCGTGGCGCCCAAGGACTCCGGGCTGGCCGACCACGTCGGCGCGTTCGCGGTCACCGCCGGCCTCGGCTCCGGCGAGAAGGTCAAGGAGTTCAAGGAGCAGCTCGACGACTACTCCGCGATCCTGCTGGAGTCGCTGGCCGACCGGCTCGCCGAGGCGTTCGCCGAGCGGATGCACGAGCGGGTGCGCACCGAGCTGTGGGGCTACGCCGCCGGCGAGGACCTCGCCAACGCGGACCTCATCAAGGAGTCCTACCAGGGCGTGCGGCCGGCGCCGGGCTACCCGTCCTGCCCGGACCACACCGAGAAGCTGAAGCTGTGGGACCTGCTCGGCGTCGAGGAGGCCACCGGCATCGCGCTCACCGAGTCGATGGCGATGTGGCCCGGTGCGTCGGTCAGCGGCTGGTACTTCAGCCACCCCCAGTCGCAGTACTTCGTCGTCGGCCGGGTCGGCAAGGACCAGGTCGAGGAGTACGCCGCCCGCAAGGGCCAGAGCCTCGCCGAGACGGAGCGGTGGCTGGCCCCCAACCTCGGATACGAACCGGAGGACTGACCCGCCCGTGAACGCACCCACCCCGCTGCCGGACGCCGTGCTGTGGGACATGGACGGAACCCTGGTCGACACCGAGCCCTACTGGGTCGAGTCCGAGCACGAGGTCGTCGAGAAGTACGGCGGCACCTGGAGCCACGAGCTCGCGATGCAGGTCGTCGGGTTCGACCTGCTCGACTCCGGCCGGTTCATCCGTGAGCAATCCGGCATCGACGTCGAGCCGTCGGTCATCGTCGAGGAGCTGCTCGACCTCGTCGTACGGCGGGTCGAGGAGGAGGTCCCCTTCCGGCCCGGTGCCCTGGAGCTGCTGGCGGACCTGCGCGCCCACGGCGTGCGGTGCGCGCTCGTCACGATGTCCTACCGGCGCTTCGTCGCCCCGATCCTGGCCGGCCTGCCCGACGACACCTTCGAGGTGGTCGTCACCGGCGACGCCGTCTCGCAGGGCAAGCCGCACCCGGAGCCGTACCTCAAGGCCGCAGCCATCCTGGGCGTCGAGCCGTCGCGGACACTCGCGATCGAGGACTCCAACACCGGCACCCGCTCGGCCGAGTCGGCCGGCTGCACCGTGCTGGTCGTGCCCAACCACGTCCCGGTGCTCGAGGGGGAGCGGCGGGTGTTCGTCGACTCGCTCGCGGACCTGTCCGCGCGCACCCTGCCCGCCCTGGTCGGCGTCGACGGGCTGTCGGGGGCCCGGAGGTCGTAGGACCACCGTCCAATGGCGGGCGCCCGCGCGGCCGGGCGACGCTGGTGCTCCCACCAGGACGAGGACACCGGAGGACCCCATGTCGCACACCCGCTCCACGCTTCGCATCGCCGCCACCGCGCTCACCGCGGCCGTCACCGTGCCGCTGCTGGTCGCCGGGCCGGCCCTGGCCAACGACGACGACGTGATCCGTCGTGGCGGCTGCAGCGGCGGCACCGACTGGAAGGTCAAGGCCAGCCCCGAGGACGGCCGGATCGAGGTCGAGGGCGAGATCGACAGCAACAACAACGGCCAGACCTGGCGCTGGCGGCTCAGGCACAACGGCAGCCTGTCCGCCAAGGGCACCGCGACGACGGGCGGCCGCAGCGGGTCGTTCGAGGTGCGCCGGGTGCTCGTCGACCTGAGCGGGCCCGACACTTTCGTGTTCCGTGCGCGCAACGTCGGCAGCGGCGAGGTCTGCCGCGGCACGGTCACCTTCTGAGCCGGAACACCGGTCGCGGCGCGGCCGGGCCGCGATACTGGCTGCTGCCCGGCCACCCGACGGGCTCGAGAGGGGAGGGCAGCAGCCGGTGCGGCTCCTGAGGTCACCCCTCGCGCAGTTCCTGCTCGCGGGCGCCGTGGTGGTCGTGGTGGTGTTCGTGGCCACCGGCCGGCTGAGCGGGTCCGCGGCGTCGGAGGAGGCGATCGACGACGCCATCGCGACCACGCGACTGCTCGCCCGCTCGGTGGCCGAGCCGGAGCTTCCGCGCGGCCTCGTCGACGGCGACGCCGCCGCGATCGACCGCTTCGACCGGGCCGTCCTCCGCAGGCTGCTCGTCGACGACGTGCAGCGGATCAAGATCTGGGACGAGGGCGGCACGGTCGTGTACTCCGACGCCACCCGGCTCATCGGCCAGAAGTTCGAGCTGGACGAGGACGAGTGGGCGGTGCTCACCGGCGGGGGCGACGACGCCGAGGAGTCCGACCTGACCAAGCCCGAGAACCGGTTCGAGCAGGGCCACGGTGGCCTGCTCGAGGTCTACACCCGGATCGAGTCGCCGGAGGGGAAGCCGCTGCTGTTCGAGGTCTACTACTCCGCCGCCGACATCGAGGCCCGGCGGGCGGCCGTGTTCGCGGCGTTCCGGCCCATCACGCTCGGCGGGATCGCCGCGCTCGTGCTCGCCGCCGTACCGCTGCTCTGGGTTCTGACCCGACGCCTCGACCGGGGCGCCCGCGAACGGGAACGCCTGCTCCGCGCCGCCGTCGACGCCTCCGACGCCGAACGGCGCCGGATCGCGCGCGACCTGCACGACTCCGTGGTGCAGGACCTCGCCGGTACGGCGTTCTCGCTGTCCGCCGCGGCCAAGGCCGGGGGAGCCCCGCCGGAGGAGCTCGCCCGGCTCGGCGGCTCCGTCCGCGGCTCGCTGCGCGGGCTGCGGTCGCTGCTCGTCGAGATCCACCCGCCCGAGCTCACCACGTCCGGGCTGCACGCCGCGCTGGAGGACCTCGTCGCCGGCGGTGACGCCCGCGACGTCACCGGCGAGGTCGAGACCGGCGACCTGTCCGGGCTCGACGACCGGGGTGCCGCCCTGGTCTGGCGGGTCGCGCAGGAGGCCGTGCGCAACGCCCTCCGGCACGCCGACGCCACCCACGTCCGGGTGCGCGTCGACCGGGAGGGCGCCGCCACGGTGCTGGAGGTGGTCGACGACGGCCGCGGCTTCGACCCCGCGGCGGTCGCGCGAGCGGACGCCGACGGCAGCCACTTCGGCCTCCGCGGCCTCGAGAGCCTGGTCCGCGACGCCGGCGGCCGGGTCGAGGTTCGCTCCCGGCCGGGTGCCGGCACCACCGTCCGGATGGAGCTGGCATGAGCGGTCGTTCGTCCCCGTCCGGGCACCCCATCCGGGTCGTGCTGGTCGACGACCACGCCGTCGTGCGCACCGGCCTCGCGCAGCTGCTCTCCGGCACCGACGGCATCGAGGTGGTCGGCACCGCCGGCGACGGCGCGGAGGCTCTCGAGGTCGTCCGGGAGACCGGTCCCGACGTGGTGCTGATGGACCTGCAGATGCCGGGCACCGACGGGGTCGCCGCGACCCGCGCGCTCCGGGCCGAGGGGCTGCCGGCCCAGGTCCTGGTGCTGACGTCGTACTCCGACGGCGACCGGATCATCGCCGCCCTCGACGCCGGCGCGGTCGGGTACCTCCTCAAGGACGCCGAACCCGACGAGGTCCTCGCCGGCATCCGCGCCGTCGCCCGCGGCGAGTCTCCGCTGCACCCCCGCGCCGCCCGCGCCCTGCTGAGCGCCCGCCGGCCGACCCCCGCCGAGGCCGAGGACGCGTCCGTCCTCACCGTGCGCGAGGTCGAGGTGCTGCGTCTGGTGCGGCAGGGGCTCGCCAACAAGCAGATCGCCCGACGCCTGGGCATCACCGAGCGCACGGTCAAGGCGCACCTGACGTCGGTCTTCCAGCGCCTCGGCGTGGCCGACCGGACCCAGGCGGCGCTGTGGGCGGAGCGGCACGGGCTGTAGGGCGCATGGGCGGTAAGGCGTCTTTACCCGTTTTGCTCCGCAGACCCCGTCCCAGCCGTCACACTCGTCACGTCTGGGAGGAGGCGAGTGGTGCGCGTGCTCAAGAACCCGGTGGCGCAGTTCCTCGCCGCCGGGATCGTCATCGTGACGGCGGTCGTGTTCGTCTCTGACGCGCTCAGTCACCGGGCTGCCGAGCGGGAGGCCATCGCCGACGCGCGCGCCACGACCGAGCTGATGGCCAAGGCCATCGCCGAACCGCTCGTCCCGCCTGGCCTGGCCTATGGCAGCCACAGCTCCGCACGATGGTTCGGCGCCCAGATTGGCGACCGCCTGAAGGTCGACAACGTCGAGCGGGTCAAGATCTGGAACTCCTCGGGCAAGATCGTCTGGTCCGACCAGGCCGAGCTGATCGGAGACGAGTTCACGCTGAGCGAGAGCGCCCGCGAGGTGCTGGCCAGCGGCCGTTCGGAGGGCGAGCTCTCCGACCTGCGGCGACCGGAGAACCACTACGAGGTCGAGGACAACGGACTGCTGGAGGTCTACACGAGGATCGACGCCCTCGGTGAGCCACTGCTCTTCGAGGTCTACTACTCCGAGCAGGACCTCGAACGGACCACCGCGGTCGTCCTCGACGCCTTCCGGCCGATCACCGTCGGTGGCGCGCTGGCCGTCGGGCTGCTGACCATCCCGCTGCTGATCGGCCTCAACCGCCGGCTCGGCCGCGCGTCCGATGCCCGCGAGAGGCTGCTCCGGGCCGCCGTCGACGCGTCGGAGGAGGAGCGCCGCCGGATCGCCCGCGACCTGCACGACGGCGTCGGCCACCGGATCCGCGAGGCCGCCGACGCGGTCGCCGCCGAGGCGGTCGACCTGACCACGCCGCCGCGGACGGCCCGCAGGCTGCAGGACGTCGACGACCGGCTGCGCGCGACCGCGGAGTCGGTGCGCTCGCTCGTGCTCGACATCTACCCGCCGGACCTCGACGCGTCCCGGCTCGGCGACGCCCTCGACGACCTGGTCGCCCCGGCCGCGGACGCCGGGCTGGTGGTCAAGGTCGAGGTCGACGACCTCGGCACGACCTCCGACGACGCCGTGGCGCTGGTCTGGCGGGTGGCCCGCGAGGGCGTGCGCAACGCCCTCCGGCACGCCCGCAGCACGTCACTCGCCGTCAGCGTGCACCGTTCGCGCTCGGCCCTGGAGCTGCGCGTGGTGGACGACGGGGTGGGCTTCGTGCCGGGAGCGTTCCGGCAGGCGGACCGGTTCGGGCTGCGCGGCCTGGAGGACCTCGCCGCCGAGGCGGGCGGCAGCCTCTCGGTGTCGTCCGGCCCGGGTCGCGGGACCGTGCTGACCCTCCAGGTGCCCACCGCCTGACGCGCTGCGTCGTGACGGCGGAGGGCACCGTGGCCACGTCTAGTCCAGGTCCTCGGCGGTGAGGCCGTCGCCGGCCTCCTCGAGCACCGCGCTCGGCTCCGGCGGCAGCGGCGGGGGCGTGCCGCCCCAGGCCGGGCAGATCGCCTGGTGGGAGCAGTAACCGCACATCGCGCTGCGGTTGGGCCGCCAGTCGCCGGTCTCGCGCGCCAGCGCGATGGCGGCCCAGATCGCCTCCACCTTGCGCTCGGTGGCGAGCAGGTCCTGCTCGTCGGGGGAGTAGCGGAGCACCTCGCCGTTGCCGAGGTAGATCAGCTGCAGCATCGACGGGATCACCCCGCGGGTGCGCCACACGACGAGGGCGTAGAACTTCATCTGGAACAGCGCACGCGCCTCGTAGCCCTCGTGCGGCGAGCGGCCGGTCTTGTAGTCGACGACCCGGATCCGCCCGTCCGGCGCGACGTCGAGCCGGTCGATGAAGCCCCGCAGGAGCAGCTTGGAGTCGAGCAGGCTCTCGACGTACAGCTCCCGCTCGGCCGGCTCGAGGTTGGTCGGGTCCTCGAGGGTGAAGTAGGCGTCGAGCGACGTCCGGCAGGACGCCAGCCAGGCGCCGACGTCGGGCCCCTCTGCCCCGAACATCTCGGCGATGTCGGGCTCGACCTCCAGGACCTTCTCCCACGAGGGCTGGACCAGGTCGGCGGCGCGCGCGGGCGTGCGCTCCGCCGCGGGCAGGTCGAAGAGGTCCTCGAGCACCTTGTGCACCACGGTGCCCCGCACCGCGTCGGGGCTCGGCCGCTCCGGCAGCCGGTCGATGGTGCGGAACCGGTAGAGCAGGGGACAGGTCACGAAGTCGCCCGCCCGGCTCGGCGACAGCGAGCCGAGCACGTCGACACCGTCGACGACGGTGCGCTCGGGGCGCTCGGGGCGCTCCGTGTGCTCGGCGTCGCGCGGCTCGACCTCGGTCTCCATGGCGCCGACCCTAGGCGACGGCACGGACAGTTCCGGGCGGTGCGTCGCGATAGTTTGGGGCCGTGACGGAGAGCCAGCAACGTTCCCGCCCGCCCGGGACCCTGAAGATCGGCGAGATCGGTGGCGTCGACGTGCTGGTGCGGTCGTCCTGGCTGGTGGTGGCCGCGCTGATCGCGTTCATGCTCGCCCCGGCGATCGAGGCGGTCGAGCCCGGCATCGGCAACGGCAAGTACGTCGCGGGGGTCGCGTTCGCGGTGCTGCTGTACCTGTCCGTGCTGCTCCACGAGATGTCGCACGCGCTGATGGCCAAGCGCTTCGGGCTGCCGGTCCGGTCGATCACCCTGCACTTCCTCGGCGGCGTCACCGAGATCGAGGGGGAGCCCGACACCCCGGCCCGCGAGTTCGTCGTGTCAGTGGTCGGCCCGATCACCTCCATCGGCGTCGGCGTGGTGTTCCTCCTGCTGCACCCGGTCGTCCCAGACGGCCTGCTGCGGCTCGCCGTCGACGCGCTCGCCGGCGCCAACCTGGTGGTCGGCGTGCTCAACCTCGTGCCGGGGCTCCCGCTCGACGGTGGCCGCGTCCTGCGCGCCGCCGTCTGGGGCATCACCGGCAACCCGCACCGCGGCACGATCGTCGCGGGCTGGTGCGGCCGCGTCGCCGCCGTGCTCGTGTTCCTGTTCCCGCTGGTCCAGCAGCCCGTCACCGGCCGGCCGGCGATCCCCACCGACTACATCCTGGCGTTCGTCATCGCGTTCTTCCTGTGGAGCGGCGCCACCCAGGCGATCCTCTCGGCGCAGGTACGCCGCCGCCTGCCCGCGCTGCGCGCCCGCCAGCTCGCCCGCCGGGCGCTCGCCGTACCCCACGACCTGCCGCTGTCCGAGGCGGTGCGCCAGGCGCAGGAGGCGCAGGCCGGCAGCCTCGTCGTGCTCGACGTCGACGGCCACGTGTCGGGCATCGTCAACGAGGCCGCCGTGCTCGCGACGCCCGAGGACCGACGCCCCTGGGTGGCGGTCAGCACGGTCGCACGCACGGTCGAGCCCGGGCTGCAGCTCGACGCCGACATTGCCGGCGAGCCGCTGATACGGGCGATGCAGCGCACCCCCGCGTCGGAGTACCTCCTGCGCGAGCGCGACGGCGCGATCTTCGGCGTGCTGGTCACCGACGACGTCGACCGCGCGTTCGCCGCGACCACCTGAGGCCGGCCGGCCGAGCCCTTTGTAGGGTCGGCGCGTGCCCCCTCTCGACGACACCGACGCGCCCGCCTGGTCCGGCGTCCACCGCGGCCCGCTGCGGGCGGGCGAGTGGGTCCGCCTCACCGACCAGAAGGGCCGCCGGCACAACATCTGCCTCGAGCCGGGCAAGCGCTTCTTCTCCAACAAGGGCCACCTCGACCACGACGAGCTGATCGGCCGCGAGGAGGGGTTCAGCGTCACGTCCTCGGCGGGCGGGGAGTACCTCGTGTTCCGGCCGCTGCTCAGCGAGTTCGTCGTCTCGATGCCGCGCGGCGCGGCGGTGGTCTACCCCAAGGACGCCGCGCAGATCGTGGCGATGGCCGACGTGTTCCCCGGCGCCCGGGTGGTCGAGGCCGGGGTCGGCTCCGGCGCGCTGACCTGCTCCCTGCTCCGCGCCGTCGGACCCCAGGGGTCCGTGTCGTCGTACGAGCGCCGGCAGGAGTTCGCCGACGTGGCCGGCCGCAACGTCACCCAGTTCTTCGGAGGCGACCACCCCGCCTGGCGGCTGACCGTCGGCGACCTGGTCGAGGCGATGAGCGAGGAGGACGGCACCGTCGACCGCGTCGTCCTCGACATGCTCGCCCCCTGGGAGTGCGTCGACCGCGTCGGCCGCGCGCTCGCCCCGGGCGGCATCCTCTGCGCGTACGTCGCGACCACCACCCAGCTCGGCCGCACCGTCGAGACGGTCCGCGCGCACGGCGGCTTCACCGAGCCGCAGCCGTGGGAGACGCTCGTCCGCGACTGGCACGTCGAGGGGCTCGCCGTGCGTCCCGGGCACAAGATGATCGGCCACACCGGCTTCCTGGTGACCGCCCGGCGGATGGCGGCGGGCGAGACCGCGCCGGTGAAGAAGCGGCGCCCGGCCCCGGGTGCCTACGGGGTGGACTACACCGGTCCCCGTCCCGCGGGGCTCCCGCCCACGATCGCCGACGAGCCGTACGACGACTGAAACAAGTTGGTCACGAGGTGCTTGGAACCGCAACGAAAAGGTAACCGACACAACCACCCAAGCGCCTTCAAAAGCTTCGGCCCCCGAGTAGGGTCGAAAGCGTCACGAAACCTAACTTTGCGGAGGTGAGGTCGTGGCCGGATCGGAGAGCTCGGACCGCGGGCGTCGCACGCCCGAGGAGCTGGAGACACAGGTCGGGTACCTCGAGGCCGAGGTCGGAGACCTGCGTCGCCGCCTGGCGGACAGCCCGGTCCACTCCCGCGCGCTGGAGCAGCGCCTCGCCGAGACGCAGCGCTCGCTGGCCGGTGTCACCGCCCAGAACGAGCGCCTCGCCCAGACGCTGCGCGAGGCCCGTGACCAGATCATGACGCTCAAGGAGGAGGTCGACCGGCTCGCCCAGCCGCCGGCCGGTTTCGGCACCTTCCTGAGCCGCAACGAGGACGACTCGATCGACGTGTTCACCGGCGGCCGCAAGCTGCGGGTCAACGTCAGCCCGTCGGTCGACCTCGACGAGCTCCAGCGTGGCCAGGAGGTCATGCTCAACGAGGCCCTCAACGTCGTCGCCGCCCTGCGCTTCGAGCAGGTCGGTGAGGTGGTGATGCTCAAGGAGGTCCTCGCCGACGGCGAGCGCGTCCTGGTCATCGCCAACGCCGACGAGGAGCGCGTCGTACGCCTCGCGGAGCCGCTGCTGCGCGAGCAGCTGCGCGCCGGCGACTCGCTGCTGCTCGACACCCGCTCCGGCTACGCCTACGAGCGGGTCCCGAAGTCCGAGGTCGAGGAGCTCGTCCTCGAAGAGGTCCCGGACATCGACTACGCCAGCATCGGCGGGCTGAAGGGCCAGATCGACCAGATCCAGGACGCCGTCGAGCTGCCGTACCTCTACCCCGAGCTGTTCAAGGAGCACGAGCTCAAGCCGCCCAAGGGCGTGCTGCTCTACGGCCCGCCCGGCTGCGGCAAGACGCTGATCGCGAAGGCCGTCGCCAACAGCCTCGCCAAGAAGGTCGCCGCCCGGACCGGCCAGGAGGGGAAGTCCTACTTCCTCAACATCAAGGGCCCCGAGCTGCTCAACAAGTACGTCGGCGAGACCGAGCGGCACATCCGGCTGGTGTTCCAGCGGGCCCGTGAGAAGGCCTCGCAGGGCACGCCGGTGATCGTGTTCTTCGACGAGATGGACTCGCTGTTCCGCACCCGCGGCTCCGGCGTCTCCTCCGACGTCGAGAACACCATCGTCCCGCAGCTGCTCAGCGAGATCGACGGTGTCGAGACGCTCGAGAACGTCCTGGTCATCGGCGCCTCCAACCGCGAGGACATGATCGACCCCGCGATCCTGCGGCCCGGCCGGCTCGACGTGAAGATCAAGATCGAGCGTCCCGACGCGGAGTCCGCGCGCGACATCTTCTCGAAGTACCTCACCAAGACGCTGCCGCTGCACGCCGAGGACCTCGCGGAGTTCGGTGGCGACACCGAGGCGTGCGTCAACGGGATGATCCAGCGCACCGTCGAGCGCATGTACACCGAGAGCGAGGAGAACCGCTTCCTCGAGGTCACCTACGCCAACGGTGACAAGGAGATCCTGTACTTCAAGGACTTCAACTCCGGCGCGATGATCCAGAACATCGTCGACCGGGCCAAGAAGATGGCGATCAAGGACCTCCTGGACAACGACCAGAAGGGCATCCGGGTCACCCACCTGCTGCAGGCCTGCGTCGACGAGTTCAAGGAGAACGAAGACCTGCCCAACACCACCAACCCCGACGACTGGGCGCGGATCTCCGGCAAGAAGGGTGAGCGGATCGTGTTCATCCGCACGCTCATCACCGGCAAGCAGGGCACCGAGCCGGGCCGCTCGATCGACACGGTCTCCAACACCGGTCAGTACCTCTAGGCAGCCCCGCCCCGGCATAGGGTTCCGGGGTGGAGCACAGGGACGACAAGCTGGAGCGCCAGGAGATCGAGGCGTTCCTGGAGACTCGCCGCGAGCTCGGGCCGAGCTACGAGCGCGAGGTGGTGGACGCGTTCGCCGAGCGGATCGAGCGCGCCGTCGAGACGCGCGTGGGGTCCACCGGGTGGGACCTCAAGCAGCAGCGCGACGACGAGCGTGGCGACCGGCAGCGCCAGCTCGCGCTCGGCATCGTCTCCCTCGGCGTCAGCATCCCGATCACGATCCCGCTCGCGCTGACCGACAACATCGGCGCCCTCGCGATCTCGTGGCTGGGCATCGTGGGCGTCAACGCCGCACACGCCAGCGTCGTCAACGCCCGCCGTCGCCGGGACGACCGACGGGGTCGGTGACGTCCGCGACCGTCGCGTCCAGCAGGCGTACGACGTCGTCGGCGCGCACGGTCAGCGCCACGCCGTGCGCGCCTCCGCCGAGCGACACGTCCCCGGTCATCGTCGCGTCGGCGACGACCGGCCAGGCGCTGCTGCTGCCCAGCGGCGTGATCGTGCCGCGCTCGTAGCCGGTGACGTCCCGGGCCACCTCGGCGCTGGGCATCGACAGCCGGTTGACGCCGAGCAGCGCGCGCAGCTTGGGCCAGGAGATCTCGCGGTCGCCCGGCACCAGCACGAACCGGTAGTCGTCGTCGGTGACCCGCACCACCAGCGTCTTCACGACGGCGGCGGGGGAGACGCCCCGGGCCGCGGCGGCCTCCTCCAGCGAGCGCACCGGGCCGTGCCGGGTCGTGCTGTGGTCCAGGCCGAGCGCGTCGGCGGCCTCCTCGGCGCGGGTGCGGCCGGTGCCGCCGTCGTCGGTCATGCCACGACGCTACCCAGTGGCGCGGACCGGCCGGGGTTGGCCGCTGCACGTCACGGGTACGACGCACCGACATCCGAATCCGTGGAAGGTGGACCCGTGAAGACCATCGTCATCCTGATCGTGGTGGTGCTCGTCGTGCTGTTCCTGCTCGGGAAGTTCCGCCCCGGCAAGAAGCTCTGACACCGGACCGGGACGCCGCAGCCGGTCTCGCAGCGTCCCGGATGCCGGTGATCCGGTTGGGAAGTGTCGGTGGTCACTCCTACCGTGGTCGTTGACCGAGTCAACTCATTCTCAGGGGGAGCCATGACCGGCTTGCTGATCGTCCTCGTCCTCGTCCTCGCCGTCGGAGCCGTCATCGGCCTCGTGCTGGCGCTGCGCACGGGCGGGGACAAACCGCGCTACGAACCGCTCGGCGCGCCGCCCGAGCCGCACACCGACCCGCTGATCCGCACCGAGAGCCGGCACCGCGACACCCCGGCCGGCGCCGACCTCGACGTGCCCGGCGGGCGCGACCACGGGGACCGCGAGGGCTGATCGTCCCGGCTCAGGGCACCACCACGCTGAACGAGACGTTGTTCGACAGCGTGTTGTTGCCGCCTGCGGCGAACGTGAAGGTACGGACGCCCACGTCGGTGCCCGCCGGGCACCCGAAGTCGTTCTCGACCCATTGGGCACTCAGGTTGTCGCCCGTGGACCCGATCCACTGCGGCGAGACGGCGACCGACGTCGTGGTGACGTCGATCGAGTCGATGACGTTGAGGCAGTAGATGCCCGTCGCGGGTCGCGAGATGGTCGTGAAGTTCTTGGTCCGGGCGGTCTCGTACGCCGCCCCTGTCGTGACGGTGGCGTAGGCGCGGGCCGTTCCGGCGGGCCCGGCAGGTCCGGCGGGACCCGTCTGGCCCTTGAGACGGGTCACGGCGTCGCTGTTCATGTCCTTGACCTTGATCGTGCCGTCCTTGACCTTCTTGCTCGTGACCGCCTGGTTCGCGATGTCACCCGTGTCGATCTTCCCGGCGGCGTAGCTCACCCCGCTGGTGGCCACGACGAGAGCGGCCACCGCGATGATCGCGGCGGGGGAGGGAAGCTTGATGCCCATGGTGGGCCCCCTGTCTCGGAAGGGCTTTCCCGCAACGTAGGTCGGCCGGTCGTGCGACGTCTGTGCCCCCAACGGGCCCCGGTCCGTGGCACGGACAGGTGTCTGTACCACCCTCCGATGTGCCTGGTCTCGACCACCGGTTTCCGAGGTCGACAGATGCGGCTGAGTCATCCGCGTAGGCTCGGCACATGAGTGTCCGTCGCGTGATGGGGACCGAGACCGAGTTCGGCATCTCGGTGCAAGGCCAGCCCACGGCCAACCCCATGGTCGCGTCGTCGCAGGTGGTCAACGCCTACGCCGGCTCGACGCTCAAAGCGCGCCGGGCGCGGTGGGACTTCGAGGAGGAGTCGCCGCTGCGCGACGCCCGCGGGTTCGACATGAGCCGCGAGGTCGCCGACCCGTCGCAGCTGACCGACGAGGACCTCGGGCTCGCGAACGTCATCCTCACCAACGGCGCCCGGCTGTACGTCGACCACGCCCACCCCGAGTACTCCACGCCCGAGTGCACCACCCCGCGCGACATCGTGCTCTGGGACAAGGCGGGGGAGCAGGTGATGCTCGACGCGAGCCGCTTTGCCGCCGCCGTCCCGGGCGCCCCCACACTGCTGCTCTACAAGAACAACACCGACAACAAGGGCGCGTCCTACGGCGCCCACGAGAACTACCTGATGCGGCGCAGCACGCCGTTCAGCGACATCGTCCGGCACCTGACCCCGTTCTTCGTCAGCCGGCAGGTGGTCTGCGGGGCCGGCCGGGTCGGCATCGGC
The DNA here is from genome assembly GCF_004168035.1 of Nocardioides iriomotensis. GTDB lineage: Bacteria > Actinomycetota > Actinomycetes > Propionibacteriales > Nocardioidaceae > Nocardioides_B > Nocardioides_B iriomotensis. Next base: position 189,468 of record NZ_SDPU01000023.1, read on the forward strand.
CAGGACGGCCGCGAGCACGGCTTCCAGGTCAGCCAGCGCGCCGACTACTTCGAGGTCGAGGTCGGCCTCGAGACCACGTTGAAGCGGCCGATCATCAACACCCGCGACGAGCCGCACGCCGACCCGGAGAAGTACCGCCGGCTCCACGTCATCATCGGTGACGCGAACCTCGCCGAGGTGTCGACGTACCTCAAGGTCGGCACCACCGCCCTGGTGCTCGCGATGATCGAGGCCCGCTTCATCGACCGCGACCTGGGCGTCGACCAGCCGGTGCGCACGCTGCGGGCGGTGTCGCACGACCCGACGCTCAAGGAGCTGGTCACCCTCAACGACGGCCGCAAGCTGACCGCCGTGCAGCTGCAGATGGAGTACCTCGAGCTCGCGAAGAAGTTCGTCGAGGACCGGATGGGCTCCGACGTCGACGACCAGACCGCCGACGTCCTGGCTCGCTGGGAGTCCGTGCTGACCCGGCTGGAGACCGACCCGATGCAGTGCGCCCGCGAGCTCGACTGGGTGGCCAAGCTGCAGCTGCTCCAGCAGTACCGCGACCGCGACGGGCTCGCCTGGGACGACGCCAAGCTGCACCTCATCGACCTGCAGTACGCCGACGTCCGGCCCGACAAGGGCCTCTACCACCGGCTGGTCGGCCTGGGCCGGATCGAGCGGCTCCTCGCCGACGACGAGGTCGCCCGGGCGATGCACCACCCGCCCGAGGACACCCGGGCCTACTTCCGCGGCCGCTGCCTGGAGCAGTACGCCGACCGGATCGCCGCGGCCTCGTGGGACTCGGTGATCTTCGACCTGCCCGGCCGCGAGTCGCTGCAGCGAGTGCCGACCGTCGACCCGCTGCGCGGCAGCAAGGCGCACGTCGGCGAACTCCTCGACCGTTGTGACACCGCAGAGGCCTTGTTCGAGGCTCTGACTCGGTAGGGTCGTGATTGGCGGCCGGTCCGCACCTGCACCCGGCCGCCCGACAGCGAGGAGGCGCGGCTCATGGCACAAGAGCACAAGCAGACCAAGAAGTCCTCGGAGACCGAGGAAGCGACCGAGGTCGAGGCGAGCACCGACGTCGCCGAGCGCAAGGAGCAGCTCGACGAGGACATCGACGCGATCCTCGGCGAGATCGACGACGTGCTCGAGACCAACGCCGAGGACTTCGTGAAGTCGTTCATCCAGAAGGGCGGCGAGTGACCTCCCGATGACAGGTTCCTCGCACGGCCCGCGTCTCGACCCTGCCTTCCTGACGCCCGGCACCTCGTCCTTCGCCGAGTTCCTCTCCACCCAGGCGCCCGAGCTGCTGCCGCACCGACGGGCGCTGCCCGACGGGAGCGCCGCCGACCTCGCCCCGCACGGCACGACGATCGTCGCGGCGACGTTTCCCGGCGGCGTGGTGATGGCCGGGGACCGGCGCGCCACGATGGGCAACATCATCGCCCAGCGCGACATCGAGAAGGTCTTCCCCGCCGACGAGTACTCCTGCGTCGGCATCGCCGGCACCGCCGGCCTCGCGGTCGAGATGGTCCGGCTGTTCCAGACCGAGCTCGAGCACTACGAGAAGATCGAGGGCACCACGCTCTCGATGGACGGCAAGGCCAACCGCCTGGCGGCGCTGATCCGGGGCAACCTCGGGATGGCGATGCAGGGGCTGGCCGTCGTACCCCTCTTCGCCGGCTACGACCACACCCAGGAGCAGGGCCGGATCTTCTCCTACGACGTCACCGGCGGCCGCTACGAGGAGACGGCGTTCCACTCCGTCGGCTCCGGGTCGCTGTTCGCGCGCGGGTCGCTGAAGAAGCTGTACCGCGAGGACCTCGACGCCGAGGGCTGCACCACCGCGGTCGTCCAGGCGCTGTACGACGCCGCCGACGACGACTCCGCGACCGGCGGCCCCGACGTCACCCGCCGGATCTTCCCCGTGGTCGGCGTGATCACCGACGAGGGCTACCAGCGGCTCGGCGACACCGAGGTCGCGGGCATCGCCGACCGCGTGATCGCCGCCCGGATGAACCGCCCCGACGGTCCCGCCGCCGCCCTGACGTAACGGGTGATCGAGCTTGTCGAGATCACGCACTCCTGACCCGATCCCCGGGTGGTCGAGCTTGTCGAGACCACGCCCTCCTGACCACGAGGACCACTCATGAGCATGCCGTTCTACGTCTCGCCCGAGCAGCTGATGAAGGACCGGGCCGACTTCGCCCGCAAGGGCATCGCCCGCGGCCGGTCCGTCGCCGTCGTCCAGTACGCCGACGGCATCGTGTTCGTCTCGGAGAACCCGTCCCAGGCGCTCCACAAGGTCAGCGAGATCTACGACCGGATCGCGTTCGCCGCGGTCGGCCGCTACAACGAGTTCGAGAACCTCCGGATCGCCGGCGTCCGGCTCGCCGACATGCGCGGCTACGCCTACGACCGTCGCGACGTCACCGGCCGCGGCCTCGCCAACGCCTACGCTCAGACCCTGGGCACGATCTTCTCAAGCGGCGGCGAGAAGCCCTACGAGGTCGAGATCTTCGTCGCCGAGGTCGGCGACCGGGCCGCCGACGACCAGGTCTACCGGCTCACCTACGACGGCCAGGTGGCCGACGAGCACGACTACGCCGTGATGGGCGGGTCGGCCGAGCAGGCGGCGACGTACCTCAAGGAGCACTGGACCGAAGGTGCCGGCCTCGACGACAGCATCCGCCTCGCGGTCGTCGCGCTCGGCCAGGACGGCAACGGCGGCCGCACCATCAACGCCGGCGACCTCGAGGTGGCCATCCTCGACCGCACCCGCAGCCAGCAGCGGAAGTTCAAGCGGCTCACCGTCGCCCAGCTCCGGCGGATCCTGCCCGACGAGAACGGCGGGGGAGACGGCGGCACCGAGCCGGGTCCCGACGGCCCCGGTCACCCGTCGACCGACCCGTCCGGTCCGGACGACCCGGCCGACCCCACCGACACGATCACCCAGCAGCCGCCGCTGGAGGACCCGACGAGCGGCGAGCCGGAGCCGCCGATCGCGCCGCCGGTCAGCTGACTTCCCCAGGTGTCTGGACGCTTCCCCAGCGGCATGCGCCTTGTGAAGCGTCCATAACCCCGCGTGACAGCCACCCACCGCCTAGGGTGTTCGTGTGGACCGCCGGATCTTCGGGATCGAGAACGAGTACGGCGTCACCTGCACGTTCCGCGGGCAGAGGCGCCTCTCGCCGGACGAGGTTGCGCGCTACCTCTTCCGCAAGGTCGTGTCGTGGGGCCGCAGCAGCAACGTGTTCCTCCGCAACGGCGCCCGGCTGTACCTCGACGTCGGCAGCCACCCGGAGTACGCCACCCCCGAGTGCGACGACATCGTCGACCTCGTCACCCACGACAAGGCGGGGGAGCGGGTCCTCGAGGGGCTGCTGGTCGACGCCGAGCGGCGGCTGCACGACGAGGGCATCGCCGGCGACGTCTACCTGTTCAAGAACAACACCGACTCGGCCGGCAACTCCTACGGCTGCCACGAGAACTACCTCGTGGGCCGGCACGGCGAGTTCTCCAAGCTCGCCGACGTGCTGATCCCGTTCCTGGTGACCCGGCAGATCGTCGTCGGGGCCGGCAAGGTCATCCAGACCCCGCGCGGCGCGATGTACTCCGTCAGCCAGCGCGCCGAGCACATCTGGGAGGGCGTCAGCAGCGCGACCACGCGGTCCCGGCCGATCATCAACACCCGCGACGAGCCGCACGCCGACGCCGAGCGCTACCGCCGGCTGCACGTCATCGTGGGCGACTCCAACATGAGCGAGACCACGACGATGCTCAAGGTCGCCACGTGCGACCTGGTCCTCCGGATGATCGAGGAGGGCGTGGTGATGCGCGACCTCACGATGGAGAACCCCATCCGCGCGATCCGCGAGATCTCCCACGACATGACCGGTCGCCGCAAGGTCCGCCTCGCGAACGGCCGCGAGGCGTCCGCGCTGGACATCCAGCAGGAGTACCTCACCCGGGCCCGCGACTTCGTCGACCGCCGCCAGCTCGACACCCCGGTCATCGCGCGCACGCTCGACCTGTGGGAGCGCGGCCTCAAGGCCGTCGAGTCCGGCGACTTCGGCCTGGTCGAGCGCGAGATCGACTGGGTCATCAAGTGGAAGCTGATCGACCGCTACCGCGCCCAGCACGGCCTGCCGCTGAGCCACCCGCGCGTCGCCCAGCTCGACCTCGCCTACCACGACATCCACCGCGGCCGCGGGCTCTACTACCTGCTGGAGAAGCGTGGTGCGGTCGCGCGGGTCACCGACGACCTCCGCGTCTTCGAGGCCAAGTCCGTGCCCCCGCAGACCACCCGGGCGCGGCTGCGCGGCGAGTTCATCAAGCGCGCGCAGGAGCGCCGTCGTGACTTCACCGTCGACTGGGTGCACCTCAAGCTCAACGACCAGGCGCAGCGCACCGTGCTGTGCAAGGACCCGTTCCGGGCGCACGACGAGCGGGTGCACAAGCTGATCGAGGGGATGTAAGTCTCCTCACGCCTGCCGGGCGGCGTCTCGGTTCGGCGGCTTGGGAGCGTCCCGTTATCGTGACGGTGCCGGTTCTCACCGGTCTTCCCCCCGACCGTCCCCCTTTTCGAGGTGTTCCCCACGTGCGTCGTCTGATCGCGCTGTCCGTCGCGTCCCTGCTGCTGCTCGGCACCGCCGCCTGCGGCAACGACTCGGACGTCAGTACGTCGGAGGCGGACGGCGGCAGCATCCCCGGCCTGACCGTCAAGGGGGAGGTCGGCGACGGCGTCGACGTCACGATGGACGCCCCGCTGAAGAAGACCACCGACTCGCAGGTGATCACGGAGGGCGACGGCAACACGCTCGCCACCAGCGACTACTTCCTGCTGCACCTCTACATCGGCAACGCGACCAGCGGCAAGGACGCGATCAGCACCTACGACCAGGGCAACCCGATCCAGGTCCAGGCCAGCGAGAACCAGCTGTTCAAGGTTGTCCTCGACGCGATCGTCGGCCAGCCCCGCGGCTCCCGGGTCGCGGTCACGGCCCCGGTCAAGGAGGTCTGGGGCGCCCAGGGTGCGCCGCAGCTCGGCCTGAAGGCCTCCGACGAGGCGGTCTTCGTCGCCGACATCATCAGCGTCCAGCCCAAGGAGGTCATCGACGGCCCCTCGGGCGAGGAGGTCGACCCGCCGTCGGATGCCCCCACCGTCGAGGAGAAGGACGGCAAGGTCACCGGTCTGGACTGGTCCTCGGCCCCCAAGAAGGCGCCCAAGGACCTCACCGTGATCCCGCTGGTCGAGGGCGACGGGCCGGTCGCCGAGGCCGAGTCGATGGTGACCTTCAACTACTACGGCGCCGTGTGGGGCGAGGACAAGCCCTTCGACGAGTCCTACAGCCGCGAGCCGCGCCCGTTCGGTGTCGGCGTCGGTGGTCTGATCCCGGCCTGGGACAAGAAGATCCCCGACCTCAAGCGCGGCAGCCGGGTGCTGATCATCGCCCCCGCCGACGAGGCGTACGGCGACCGCGAGCAGCCGAACATCCCGGCCAACTCCACCCTCGCCTTCGTCGTCGACGTGCTCGGCGTGGACGAGTAATCGTCGGCAACGCGCTGAGGTAGGTTCTCCGCGTGACGGCCCGGAAGAGCGAGCGGCTCCTGAACCTGCTCATCACCCTGCTCGTCGCGCGCACCTACGTCGCCAAGGCCCGGATCCGCGAGGTCATCGAGGACTACCAGGACGCCAACGACGAGGCGTTCGAGAAGATGTTCGAGCGCGACAAGGAGGAGCTCCGGTCGCTCGGCATCCCGATCGAGGTCGGCCACGTCGACCGCGCCTTCGAGGACGAGCCGGGCTACCGGATCGAACGGTCCGCGTTCGAGCTGCCCGAGATCGACCTCGAGCCCGAGGAGGCCGCCGTCATCGGCCTGGCCGCCCGGGTCTGGCAGCACGCCGGGCTCGCCTCGGCCACCTCCGACGCGCTGGTCAAGCTCAAGGCGGCCGGCGTGAGCGTCGACCGGGCCGCGCTCGACATGGTGCAGCCGCAGCTGACCGCCGAGGAGCCGGCGTTCGAGCCGTTCTGGGAGGCCACCCGCACCCGCACCGCGGTGACCTTCGGCTACCGCCGCAACAACGAGGCCGAGGTCATCACCCGTCACCTGCAGCCCTGGGGCGTCGTCTCCTACCGCGGCCGCTGGTACGTCGTCGGCCACGACACGGACCGCGAGGCCACCCGGTTGTTCCGGCTCTCCCGCGTCGAGGGCCCGGTGACGCTGGCCCGCCGGCGCGGCACCTACGACGTGCCCGAAGGCACCGACCTGCGCGCGGTCACGTCCACGCTCGCCCCCGCCCGCGCCGACCGGACCGGCGTGGTGCTGGTCCGCCAGGGCGCCGGCTTCGGGCTGCGCCGGCACAGCGACCCGGTCGAGGGCGACGCCCCGGAGGGCTGGGACAGGCTGGCCGTGCGCTACGCCGCGGCCGGCTCGCTCGCCGACGAGATCCTCGGGTACGGCGCCGACGTGGTCGCGCTGGAGCCGCCCGAGGTGCACGGCGAGGTCGTCGCCCGGCTCCGCGCGCTGGCCGAGGTGGCGTCGTGATCACCCCACCCCGCTGGACCCTCCTGAGCCTGTCGAAGGGCTCGCTGCGCTCGCACCGCGTCGGGGGCCCCGAATGAGCGGAGCCCGCGACCAGGTCGGGCGGCTGCTCGCACTGGTGCCCTACATCCAGGCCCGCCAGGAGGTCCCGGTCGAGGAGGCCGCCCGCGAGTTCGGGGTGAAGCCCGCCCAGATCGTCAAGGACCTCAACGTCCTCTGGTTCTGCGGCCTGCCCGGTCTCGGAATGGGCGACCTGATCGACGTCGACATGGACGCCGTCCAGGGCGAGGGCGTCATCCGGGTCTCCAACGTCGACTACCTCCGGCGGCCGCTGCGCCTCGAGAGCTCCGAGGCCGCGGCGCTGATCGTCGCGCTCCGGGCGCTGCGCGACAGCAGCCCGACCGACGTACGCCCGATCGTGGACCGCACCCTCGCCAAGCTCGAGGTCGCCGCCGGCGACGCCGCGTCGGCCGCGGCCCAGGTCGAGGTCCGCACCACCGCCCGCGACGTGGCGCTCGGCCCGCTGCGCACGCGTCTCGCCGACGCGGTGAGCGCCGGCCGGCAGGTCCGGATCGACTACTACGTCCCGGCCCGCGACGAGTCCACCGCCCGGGTCGTCGACCCGATGCGTCTGGTCACGGCGCAGGGCAACGACTACCTCGAGGCCTGGTGCCACCTGGCCGAGGACCAGCGGCTGTTCCGGCTCGACCGCATCTCCCAGGCCGACGTGCTGGACACGCCGGTCGACGACCACGGCGACGTCGCCCCCCGCGACCTCGCCGAGGGCATCTTCCGGCCGTCCGAGCACGACCCGTACGTCGACCTGCTGCTCGAGCCCTACGCGCGCTGGGTCGCGGAGTACTACCCGCCCGAGTCCAGCGAGGAGCTGCCCGGCGGAAGGCTCCGGATGCGGCTGCGGGCCGGCGACGAGGCGTGGCTGGTCCGGCTGCTGATGCGGCTCGGCAGCGAGGTCACCGTGGAGGGGCCACCCGAGATCTCACGGGCCGTTCACCGAGCCGCCACCGCCGCCCTCGCGAACTACATGTGATCGACTGCGTACGATGGGACGTAGTCGCACGACCCGTGTCTGAGAGGACGTCATGAACATCGGTCCCCCCGAGATCATCCTGATCCTGCTTGTCGTCGTGCTGCTGTTCGGCGCGAAGAAGCTCCCCGAGCTCGCACGGGGCAGCGGCCGCGCACTCCGGATCTTCAAGGCCGAGACCAAGGGCCTGATGGACGACGACGACGAGTCCACCAAGACCGAGGCTCAGCGGTCCATCGACGCGCAGCGCTCCACCCCGCCGGCCACCCCGGTCGACGAGACGACGCAGAGCCACGACACCGTCGAGGAGCAGCACCGCCCCGACACCAGCCGCTGACGCGGCTCGACGTACCGCCTCCGAACGGCTGACGAACGATGTCGATCGCCGGTGCCCTGCGCCTGTTCCGGGTCAGGCCCCACAATCCGGTGGGTCCCGAGGGCCAGATGGCCCTGGCCGACCACCTGCGGGAGCTGCGCGCCCGGATGCTGATCATCGCGACCACGCTGGTGGTCGGCATCGTCGTGGCCTGGTTCTTCTACGAGCAGACCTTCGGCCTGCTGCTGCACCCCTACGAAGCCGCCCGGGAGACCTTGGAGGCCCGTGGCGTCGAGACCCAGCCGGTCATCTCCGGCGTGGCGACGTCGCTGCTGCTGCAGCTGAAGATCAGCGCCCTGGCCGCCGTGATCGTCACCTGCCCGATCTGGCTGTACCAGATCTGGGCGTTCATCGTCCCCGGCCTGCACCCGCACGAGCGCCGGTCGACCAAGATGTTCGCGGTCATCGCCGGGCCGCTGTTCGTCGCCGGGGTCGGCGTCGCCTACTACGTGCTCCCCAAGGGCATGGAGGTGCTGATCGGGTTCACCCCGGCCGACATCCAGAGCCTCATCGAGTTCGACAAGTACCTCAGCTTCCTGATCCGGATGATGCTGGTCTTCGGGGTCGCGTTCGAGATCCCGCTGTTCGTGGTGATGCTCAACCTGGCCGGGATCGTCTCCGGGCGCACGCTCGGTGCCTACCGCCCGTGGATCGTGCTCGGCACGTTCGTGTTCGCGGCGGTGGCCACGCCGTCGACCGACCCGTTCTCGATGATCTTCCTCGCGGTCCCGATGTCGGTGCTGTTCCTGCTCTCCGAGCTGGTCGCCCGGGGCGTCGACCGGCGCCGCGCGAGGTCCGGCGGCCGGCTGGCGATGCTCGACGACGACGAGCGTTCCGAGCTCGACGACGAGGTCGAGGACGTCCGACGCTCCGACCTGGACGAGGACGACTGAGGATGAGCCTGCCTCCTCCTCGCGTCGAGCCGGTCGACGCCTTCGACCTGCCCGAGTGGCTCGGCACGGCCGACGTGACCTGGACCGCCACCGCCAGCGTGCACGGCGGTCACCTCGTCCCCGGTGAGCTGTCGGGCGACGACGGGGGGACGCCGCTGCCGTGCGACCTGCTCGGCGCCGACCAGGCCTTCCCGCAGCCCGTCCTCGACGACGAGTGGCGCCGCCGGGTGCACCAGGCCTGGACCCACGGCCAGGTCCTGCTCGTGGAGTACGACGACCGCCTGACCCTGGCCGTACCCGGCACGACGTTCACCGCCGACCGTGCCCTCGAGGCGATCGGCCGGCTCGCCAAGGCCGTCGGCGTCAAGCCCGGCCGGTTCGTGGCCGCGCTCCGCCTCTGAACCGACCTAGGCGCGGCGCTCCAGCAGGTCGTCGAGGATCTCGCCGATCCGCGCCCACAGCGACAGGTGACCCATGCCCTCGTCGAGGTGCACCGTCGCGCCGGACACGTTCGCGGCCAGCCACTTGCCGTGCGCGAAAGGCACCATCCGGTCCTGCGCGCCCTGCCAGACCGACACCGGCACGGTGATCTCGTCGAGCGGGAAGCCCCAGTCGCGGGTGAACGCCAGGTCGTCGTCGCGCCAGCCGTCGACGCCGTTCTCGACGGCCCGGCGGAACACCTTCAGCGTGCGCTCGGCGTGCTCGCCCGTCGCGTAGGCCTTGTCCACCTCGGAGACCAGCCCGCCGAGCGCGTCGGCGATCTGGTCGGCGGTGACGGAGGTCAGCGACGCCGCTTCCTTCTCGAGGTAGGGCACCAGCTTGTCGGGGCCGTCCAGGGCGGCGCCGAACTCCACGTGGTTCTCCGGGCCCATCCCGTCGAGGAAGTCCAGGCCCTTCGCGCCCCACGGGGCCACACCGGCGCCGGTCACCGCGCCCCGGCAGCGCCCGGGCAGGCGTGCGGCGCAGGCCAGCGAGTGCGGCCCGCCGCCGGACCAGCCGACCGTCACGAAGTCGTCGTGGCCGAGGTGGTCGAGGAGGGCGGTCACGTCGTCCGTGATGTCGGCGACCGTCCGGCCGGGACGCGGCGACGACCCGCCGTACCCGGCGCGGGTGTACTGGATCAGCGCGAGCCCGCGCTGCTTCGCGGCGTCGGCGTACTTCGGGAACGGCACGCTCGCGCCCGGCGTGCCGTGGTGGTGGACGAGCGGGTAGCCGTCGGGGTCGCCCTCGACGAGGTACTCGAACGTCCGCCCGTCGGGGAGCGTCATCGTCTGGAGCAGGCCGGTCTGGTCGGTCATGGGATCCCCTCGTCGTCGCCGGGTGTCGCCGGGTCGTGGCGTCGCCGAACATACCCGTCCCCTCCGCGTATCCTCCGGAGCGTGTCCCGAACCATCGCGCTCCTGACGAACCCGACGTCGGGGAAGGGGCGGGGGTCGCGCACCGCGGCGATCGCGCTGCCGCGGCTCCGTGACGCGGGGTTCCGGGTCCTCGAGATGACCGGGCGTGACGCGGACGAGGCGCTCGACCTGGCCTGCCGGGTCGTCGCCGACGGCGTGGAGAGCCTGGTCGTCGTCGGCGGCGACGGGATGGTCCACGTCGGCGTCCAGGCGGTGGCCGGGACCGGCACCAACCTGGGAATCATCCCGTGCGGCACCGGCAACGACGTGGCGCGTTACCTCGACATCCCGCGCACCGACCCGCAGCTCGCCGCCGACGTCGTGGTGGGCTCGCGGGTGCGCACCATCGACCTGGCCAAGGCCGGGCCGACCTACTTCACGACGGTGCTGGCCTCGGGGTTCGACTCCAAGGTCAACGAGCGCGCCAACGCGATGACCTGGCCGCGGGGCCAGATGCGCTACAACCTGGCCACGCTGGCGGAGCTGCGGGTCTTCGAGCCGCTGCCCTACGTGCTCGACCTGGACGGCACCGAGCGGCGGGTCGACGCGATGCTGGTGGCGGTCGGCAACGGCGAGTCGTTCGGTGGCGGGCTGCGGATCACGCACGGCGCCTTGCTCGACGACGGCATGCTGGACGTGGTGATCGTGAAACCGATGAGCAAGCCCCGCCTGCTGCGGGTCTACCCGATGCTGTTCTCCGGCAAGCACGTCGGGATCCCGGAGTACGAGCACCACCGGGTCCGCTCGGTCACCGTCGCCGCGCCCGGCATCGTCGCGTACGCCGACGGCGAGCGGCTCGGCCCGCTGCCGCTGACCGTCGACGTCGCCCCGGGCGCCCTGCGGGTGCTGGTGCCCTGATGGCCGGCCCGACATCGCCCTCGGAGAGGTACGCCGCCTTCCGGCGCGGCCAGGAGACACCGGCGTTCACGGAGTTCGCCCGGCTCTACGACTTCCCGCTCGACGAGTTCCAGGTGCGGGCCTGCCACGAGCTCGAGGCCGGCAACGGCGTGCTCGTCGCGGCCCCGACGGGGTCCGGCAAGACACTGGTCGGCGAGTTCGCGGTCCACCTCGCCCTGGCCCAGGGCCGCAAGTGCTTCTACACGACCCCGATCAAGGCGCTGTCCAACCAGAAGTACAACGACCTCGTCCGCCGGTACGGCGCCGACAAGGTCGGCCTGCTCACCGGCGACAACACCGTCAACGGCGAGGCGCCGGTGGTCGTGATGACCACCGAGGTGCTGCGCAACATGCTCTACGCCGGCTCGCGCACCCTCGACGGGCTCGGCTACGTGGTGATGGACGAGGTGCACTACCTCGCCGACCGGTTCCGTGGCGCGGTCTGGGAGGAGGTCATCATCCACCTGCCCGAGTCGGTGGCGCTGGTGTCGCTGTCGGCGACCGTGTCCAACGCCGAGGAGTTCGGCGAGTGGCTCGAGACCGTCCGCGGCGCGACGACCACCATCGTCGAGGAACGCCGGCCGGTGCCGCTCTACCAGCACGTGATGGTCGGGCGCCGGATGTACGACCTGTTCGCCGACGACACGAGCGGCGGCGGCAGCCTCGGTGGCCCCGACGCCAAGGTCAATCCCGAGCTGTTCCGGGTCGCGCGCGACGACTGGCGGGCCGGCCGCGCCGGCGACCGGCGACGCGGCAAGCAGGGCAAGGGCGGACGCGGCGGGCGCGACGGACAGGGCGGCAACCGGTCGCGGCGCCCGTACCTGCCCAGCCGCTACGACGTCGTGGAGAAGCTCGACGCGCAGGGGCTGCTCCCCGCGATCGTGTTCATCTTCAGCCGGGTCGGCTGCGACGCCGCGGTGCAGCAGTGCCTCAACGCGAACCTCCGGCTGACCAGCCCCGCGGAGCGCGACGAGATCTTCCGGTTCGTCGAGGACCGCTGCCGCGACATCCCCGAGGAGGACCTGCACGTCCTCGGCTACCACGACTTCGTCGACGGCCTGTCCCGCGGCATCGCCGCGCACCACGCCGGCATGCTGCCGCGGTTCAAGGAGTGCGTGGAGGAGCTGTTCGCGACCGGCCGCTGCAAGGTCGTCTTCGCCACCGAGACGCTGGCGCTCGGCATCAACATGCCGGCCCGCAGCGTCGTGCTGGAGAAGCTGTCGAAGTGGAACGGCGAGACGCACGCCGACATCACGCCGGGGGAGTACACCCAGCTCACCGGCCGCGCCGGCCGCCGCGGCATCGACGTCGAGGGCCACGGCGTCGTGCTCTGGCAGCCCGGCCTCGAGCCCAAGTCGGTCGCCGGCCTCGCCTCGACGCGCACCTACCCGCTCAAGTCGTCGTTCCGCCCGTCGTACAACATGGCCGTCAACCTCGTGCACCAGGTCGGCCGCGCCACCGCCCGCGAGCTGCTGGAGTCGTCGTTCGCGCAGTTCCAGGCCGACAAGGCCGTCGTCGGGCTGGCCCGGCAGCTGCGGAAGGCCGAGGAGGCGCTGGCCGGGTACGCCGAGGCCGCCACCTGCGACAAGGGCGACTTCATGGAGTACGCCGGGCTCCGGAGGCGGCTGTCCCAGATCGAGTCCGAGATGGCCAAGGCGCGGCGGGCGGACCGTCGCGAGGAGGTGGTCACGTCGCTGGAGGAGCTGCGGCCGGGCGACGTGATCGAGGTGCCCGCCGGTCGGTTCTCCGGAATGGCCGTGGTGATCGACCCGGGCGTGCGCTCCGACCGCGACGGCCCGCGGCCCTACGTGCTGACCGCCGACCGGCACGCCCGGCGGCTCTCGCTGGCGGACTTCCCCGTCCCGGTGGCGGCGTTCACCCGGCTGCGGATCCCCAAGTCCTTCAACGGCCGCAACCCGCAGGCCCGCCGTGACCTCGCCTCGACGCTGCGGCAGCGCACGCACGGCCTCACCCCGCCTCCGGGCGGCACGTCGGGAGGGTCGCGCGGACGGGGCCGCGGGCCGGAGCAGGCGACCGAGAAGGAGGTCCCGCGCATCCGCGAGCAGCTGCGCGCCCACCCCTGCCACGCCTGCCCCGATCGCGAGGACCACGCCCGCTGGGCCGAGCGGCACGCCAAGCTCGACCGCGACACCAACACGCTGCGGCGCCGGATCGAGCAGCGCACCAACACCATCGCCCGGCAGTTCGACCGGGTGTGCGAGGTGCTGACCGACCTCGGCTACCTCGACGGCGACACCGTCACCGAGGCCGGCGCCCGGCTGCGTCGCATCTACACCGACATGGACCTCGTCGCCGCCGAGTGCCTGCGCAACGGGCTGTGGGACGACCTCGGGCCCAGCGGCCTGGCGGCCGCCCTGTCGGCCCTGGTGTTCGAGGCCCGGCGCCCGGACGACGCCCAGCAGCCGCGGATCCCCGGCGGCCCGGTCAAGCAGGTCCTGGCCGACACGGTGTCGGTGTGGGCCGACCTCGACGCGCTCGAGCGCGAGCACAAGCTCGACTTCCTGCGCGAGCCCGACCTGGGCTTCGCGTGGGCGGCGTACCGCTGGGCCGAGGGCGCCCTGCTCGACGAGGTGCTCAAGGAGACCGACCTCGCGGCGGGCGACTTCGTCCGCTGGATGAAGCAGCTGCTCGACCTCACCGACCAGGTCGCGGACGCCGCCGGGGACAGCGCGCTCCGGAAGACCGCGCGGGCCTCCGCGGCGGCGCTGCGGCGGGGTGTGGTGGCCTACTCGATGCTCGCCGACTGACCGCTCAGCGGACGCTTTCAGGCGGTCTGACCCGGTCGAGACCGGCGGCGTGGGGGCGGTGTCCGTTGGGTAGCATTCGGGGCCTAACCTTCCCTGTTGCGCGTCGTCCTCCTGCGGCGCGCGCCCTTCTGTCGAGCGCCTCGGGAGCAATGGGTGGCCAACCGCCGTCGCACGTCGTGGATCGACCAGTTCGTGCTGCGCGAGGACGTCAACAACCCGTTCGTGCAGGTGATCACGTCCGCGCAGCAGGTGGCCCGGGTCGCCGAGGACCGGGTCGGGCTGACGCGCGCCGAGTACGACGACGTTGCGACCGCCCGCTACCAGGCCCGCGTGCTCGAGGACCTCGCCCGGATGCTCGACGAGGACGTCGTGGCGCACGGCCGCAAGGCCGACGAGGCGCTGGCGGGGGAGACCGACCCGGTCGTCCGGGCCCGCGTGCTCACCAACGCGCTGACCGGCGCCGTCCGCGCCTCGGCGATGCTCGTCGACGCCTGCCACACGCTGCTCGGGCTGTCCGAGAAGCTGCTGGTCATCCGCCGCCCTGGCAGCCGGCTCACCCTGATGGCCGCGGTCGAGCAGACCCGCGCCGCCGCCAGCACCGCGCACCTCACCGTGCTGGTGAACCTGCCGCGGATCACCGACGTCGCGCTCTACGACGAGCTCAACAGCGGCATCGACACCTTCGACGTCACGCTGGCCCGCGCCAACCGCGTCGCCTCCGCCCTGCGCAGCGAGGTCCGCGTCGGCCAGGCGATGCCCGTCCAGCGCGCGACCCAGCTGCGCTGACAACCCCGATTCGTCCGCGAAATTGCGTCCGTCCCACGCGGAGCAGGTGCGGACGAATCGGGTTCAGCTGGTCGGGCGGTGCTCGTACGGCGTGGACAGCACGATCGTGGTCCGCGTGGACACGTTGGCCGCGGCGCGCACCCGCGCGAGCAGGTCCTCGAGGTCGGTCGGAGTCGCGACGCGCACCTTGAGGATGTAGGACTCGTCGCCGGCCACCGACCAGCACGACTCGATCTCGGTGATGTCGCGCAGCCGCTCGGGTGAGTCGTCGGGCTGCGACGGGTCGATCGGCCGGATGCTGATGAACGCCGTGAGCGGCTTGCCGACCTGGTCGTAGTCGATCGACGCGCCGTACCCCTTGATCACGCCGCGCTGCTCCAGCCGCTTCACCCGCTGGTGCACCGCGGACGTCGACAGCCCGGTCGCCTTGCCGAGGTCGGTGAAGGACATCCGGCCGTCGGCGGCGAGGAGCTTGAGGATCTGCGCATCCAGGTCTTCCACGGCCGACACCCTACTGTTCGTCCGGCCCGGAACCTGTCGTCTCGGCATGGAAGACTCGCCCGCGTGACGAGCCCTGTGACTGACTCGGCGACGCGGCTGATGCTGCTGGACACCGCCTCGCTCTACTTCCGCGCGTACTTCGGCGTGCCCGACTCGTTCAAGGCGCCCGACGGCACGCCGGTCAACGCGGTCCGCGGCCTGCTCGACTTCATCAGCCGGCTCGTGGGGGACTACCAGCCCACCCACCTGGCCTGCTGCTGGGACAACGACTGGCGGCCGCAGTGGCGCGTCGACCTGATCCCGTCGTACAAGTCCCACCGGGTCGTCGCCCCGCTCCGCACCGAGGGCGAGGGCGGCAAGCACTGGCTCGAGGAGGTCCCGGACCCGCTCGAGACCCAGATCCCGGTGATCGAGGACGTCCTGGCGGCGTTCGGGATCGCGGTGGTCGGCGCCGACGGCTACGAGGCCGACGACGTGATCGGCACGCTCGCCACCGGGGCCGGCATGCCGGTCGACATCGTCACCGGCGACCGCGACCTGTTCCAGCTCGTCGACGACGACGCCGACGTCCGGGTGCTCTACGTCGCCCGCGGCGTCGGACGGCACGAGCGGATCACCAACGGCGTGGTCAAGGAGAAGTACGGCGTCGACGCGACGCAGTACGCCGACCTCGCCACGCTGCGCGGCGACGCCTCCGACGGCCTGCCTGGCGTCTCCGGCATTGGCGAGAAGATCGCCGCGTCGCTGCTCCGCAAGTTCGGCGACATGGAGAGCCTGCGCGCGGCGGCCGAGGATGACGGGGCGGAGCTGTCGCCGGGGCAGCGCCGCAAGCTCCTCGACGCCGCCGACTACCTCGAGGTCGCGCCCCGCGTCGTGGCGGTCGCCCGTGACCTCGACCTGGGTGCGCCTGACCTCACTCTGCCGCTCACGCCCGTCGACCCCGAGGGCCTGGCCGCGCTGTCGGAGCGCTGGGGCCTCGACAGCCCCGCTGCCCGGCTCGTGGAGACGCTGACGTCGCTGCGCCGTTAGCCGAGGGAACCCCGCGCGCCGCGGCGGTGTAGGACCGTCGACAGGAGGAGGTCAACGACCCTGACCACCGACGACGCGCAGATCCTGGCGCGCGTGCGCGACGGCGACCCCGGCGCGTACGCCGACCTGGTGCGCCGTCATGCCCCGGTCGCGATCCGCACGGCCGCGCTGCTCGGGGCGGGGGCCGACGCCGAGGACGTGGCGCAGGAGGCGTTCGTGAAGGCGTACGCCGCGTTGGGGAGGTTCCGGCCGGACGCGCCGTTCCGACCCTGGCTGCTGCGCATCGTGGCCAACGAGACCCGCAACCTGCACCGCTCCGCCGGCCGCCGCGCCGCCCGCGAGCAGCGGGCCTGGGCGGCGACGGCACCGCTCCTGCTGCACGGCGCCGGACCCGACGGCGGTGACGTCGCGGCCGCGGTGCTCGGCACCGCCCGTCGGGAGGCGCTGGTGGCCGGGCTCGGCCGGCTCTCCGAACCACACCGGCAGGTCGTCACCTGCCGCTACCTGCTCGACCTCGACGAGGCCGAGACCGCCGAGGTCCTGGGCTGGCCGCGCGGCACCGTGAAGTCGCGGCTGCACCGGGCCATCGCCGCCCTGCGCGCCCACCTGGAGGTGGACGTCGATGCCTGAGCCGACCCTGACCGACGACCTGCGCACGCTGGGCCGCGCGGCCCAGCCCGACGTCGACCCCGACCTGTTCACCGCCCGCGTGGTCGGAGGGCTGCCGAGCGCCGCCGCGTCCCGCCCGCGCACCGGCCGACGGGTCGCGCTCGCCGCGCTGGCGGTGCTCGTCGCGCTGGTGGCGACGCCGCCGGTGCGGGCCACGGTGGCGGAGTGGTTCGGGTTCGGTGCGGTCCGGGTCGAACCCGGCGGGCCTCCGCCGCCGGGGGAGCCGGAGGTGCCCCCGGTCGACGGAGGCCTGTCGCTCGCGGACGCGGCTGCCCTCGCGGACTTCGAGGTGGTCGCGCCGACCGCCCTGGGCGACCCCGACGGGGTCGCGGTGGCCGACGACGGCAACCGGGTGTCGATGTCGTGGGGGAGCGGCGACGGGACGGTGCGGGTGGACCAGCTCGCCGGCACCCCGGACTACGCCATGGTCAAGACCGCGCCACGACTGCGGTTCGCCACCGTCGACGGCCGCGACGTGCTGTGGTTCCCGACCGCGCACCGGGTAGCGCTGGTCGACGAGGACGGCGACCCGGCCGCCGCGTTCTGGGTCGCCGACCGCACGATGCTCGTGCCGCTGCCCGACTCGACCTTGCGGTTGGAGGGGCCCCTCACCTACGCGGAGGCGGCCGACCTCGCCCGCTCGCTGCGTCCGGTGCGCTGACGAGCGGGAACCCGCTCGGCCGCGGCGGTGTAGCACCGGCATGCGACGCGCAGCGATCCTCCTCGTGCTGACTCTTTCCGCCCTGCTCGCCGCCGCCCCGGCCTCCGCCGGCGGACCGACCAGCGTGCTGGTCACGGTGCCCGGCGAGGGCCGGTCGACCGCGCTGTACTACACCGACACGGCCTACGAGCGGCTCTCCGAGGCGCTGGGGGTCGGACAGCGGGTCCGCGAGGTGCGAGACGCGCCGAACGACTTCCGCGACGGCCCGCCGGTCATCCTCACCTGGCTGATCCACGACGTGATGGTCTGGCGGGTGGACCAGGTGTACGTGCACGACGGCACCACCTACGTCCTCACCCAGGAGAACGTCGGCGGCGGCCCACTCAGCGAGGGCACCTCGGTGCTGCACAGGGCCGGGCCCGGGCTGACGCGGATCCTCGACCAGCTGCTGCCGACGGGGAACGGCTACCTGCGGGACACCCAGGTCGACACCGACCCGGCGGCGGCCGCGCAGGCCGAGCCCGAGCCGGCGGCCGAGGTCGCCGCCCCCGTGGAGGCCACCTCGCCGCGGCTGCTCGTCGCCGTTGGCGTCGTCGGGCTGCTCGTGGGCGCGGTCGGCACCCTCATCGGGCTCGCCCCCGCCCGATCCGTCCGCGGTCGCCCCGCTCTGGACGGACGCAGCCCCGCTGACGACGCGGGATCAGACGATCGTCAGCGTCTTCTGCGACTCGGCGGCTAGCCGGGACGCGGCGGCCTGACGCTCGGCCTCGACGAGGTCGGGCGCGGTGCCGTGCTCACGCCACCAGGCCTGGCCGGCCTCGGGGAGCGTGTGGATCGGGTCGTAGTACTCGTAGGTCCGCGACATCGCCTCGGGGTCGTGGGCCTCGATGGACGTGCGGTAGTTCTTCGTCCAGAACGAGATGCCGAGCTCGGCGTCGTAGTCGGCGTTCTGGTGCACCCAGCGCTTGCCGACGAACGGCACGTCGCACACGATCCGCGGCGTCGCGAAGCCCGGCAGGTAGCCCATGATGTGGTGCTGCAGCCGCTGCGCGTCGGCGAGCGAGACCCGCCAGTGCTCGCTGAACGGGATCATGTCGCACATGTAGAAGTAGTACGGCATGATCTGCGCGCCATCGAGCAGCGCGAAGCATAGGTCGAGCAGCGCGTGCGGGTCGGCGTTGACGCCGTTCAGCAGCACGCCCTGGTTGCGCACGTCGCGCAGGCCGGCGTCGAGCATCGCCTTCGTCGCCTCGGCCACGATCGGCGTCACGGACTGGGCGTGGTTGACGTGGGTGTGCATCGCGAGCGAGACGCCGCGGTCGCGGGCGATCCGGGCGACCCGCTCGACGCCGGCGCGGACGTCGTCCTGCAGCCAGTGCTGCGGCAGGCCCATGAGCGCCTTGGTGGCGAGCCGGATGTCGCGGATGTTGTCGATCTCGAGCAGCTTGGTGAGGAACTCCTCCAGCCGCGGCCACGGCATGTTGGCGACGTCGCCGCCGGACACCACGACGTCGCGCACGGACGGCGTACGGCGGAGGTAGTCGAGCATCTCGGCGTGCCGGTCGACCGGCTTGCCGAGGAACTTCAGCTTGTCGATCACCGGCGTTGAGTTGCCGACGAGGTCCATCCGGGTGCAGTGGCCGCAGTACTGCGGGCACGTCGGCAGCAGCTCGGCGAGCACCTTGGTGGGGTAGCGGTGGGTCAGGCCCTCGGCGACCCACATGTCGTGCTCGTGCAGCGAGTCGCGGGTGGCGTGCGGGTGCGACGGCCAGTCGGTGCGGCGGTCGGAGAACACCGGCAGCATGTAGCGGCGGACCGGGTCGG
This sequence comes from Nocardioides iriomotensis, assembly GCF_004168035.1. Taxonomy (GTDB): domain Bacteria; phylum Actinomycetota; class Actinomycetes; order Propionibacteriales; family Nocardioidaceae; genus Nocardioides_B; species Nocardioides_B iriomotensis. Next base: position 208,848 of record NZ_SDPU01000023.1, read on the forward strand.
CGTACATCGCCTCGGTCAGCGAGCCGGGGCCGTTCGGCGAGACCCGCGGCGCCATGGTGTTCATCATCTGCGGCGGCACCAGCATCGACATCGTGGCGCGCTCGGCCTGGTCGCGCTCGAGGTCGGCGTAGAACGCCTCGTCGACCAGGTCGCCCCAGAGGGCACGCAGCTGCTTGACGTTCTTGATGCAGTGCGCGCGCTGCCACTGGACAGACGCCCAGTCCTCGGCGGTGACGTCCTTCCACCCCGGGAAACGGGTCCAGTCGGGCTCGACCAGCTCGACCCGGTGGTAGGGGTACGGCTGACCGGTCTCGAGGTCGATGGCGGTCTCGATGCTCATGCAAGGTCTCCTGCGGATGTGCGGCGCAACAGTCGGTGCGAGGGCGGGCGCGCCCGTTTGTCGGGATCACGCCCTCCATGCCAGAGTACGCAAAGAATCTCCGGCCCGTCCAATGACCCGCCGTAAGATTTCCCGTGAACACCGCGATAGACCCGAGGACGACCCGTGACCCACCTGCCGCCGACTAGTCCGGTCGGTCTGCACCGCGTGCTCGCCCCCGCGGGCGTGCTCCCGCAGGCCGCCGAGCGCCTCGACACCCGGCGCGAGCTCGCCGACGACGAGGTGCGGGTGCGCGTCGAAAGGCTCAACCTCGACGCGGCGTCGTTCCGCCAGCTCGAGCACAAGCACGGGGGAGACGGCGACAAGGTGCGCGCCGAGGTGCTCGACATCATCGGCACCCGCGGCAAGATGCAGAACCCCGAGACCGGGTCCGGCGGGATGCTCGTCGGCACCGTCGAGGAGGTCGGTCCCGACTCGCCGCTCGGGCTGGCGGTGGGGGACCGGGTCGCCACGCTCGTGTCGCTGACCCTGACCCCGCTCGTGATCGAGGACGACCTGGCCTCCTGGGACGGCCGCAGCGAGCAGGTCCCGGCCGACGGCTACGCGATCCTGTTCGGCCGCTCCATCGCCGCCCGCATCCCCGACGACCTCGCCCCGGAGCTGTCGCTGTCGGTGATGGACGTGTGCGGCGCGCCCGCGCTGACCGCGCGGGTGGTCCGGGAGTACGTCGAGCGCGGGGGAGTGGTCTCAACAGGCTCGACCACGCGGCCCACGGTCGTGGTCATCGGCGGCGCCGGCAAGTCCGGCTCGTTGAGCCTGGCGGCCGCCCGCGACGCCGGCGCGGCCCGCACGATCGGCGTCGTGCCGCACGCCGCCGAGGCCGAGCTGCTCTCCGGCGCCGGTCTGGCCGACGAGATCACGATCGCCGACGCCCGCGACCCGGTGGCGCTGTCCGAGGCCGTGACGGCCGCCGGCGGCCCCGCCGACGTCACCGTCGTGTGCGTTGACGTACCCGGCTGCGAGGGCGGCGCGATCCTCTCCACCCGCGACGGCGGCACGGTCGTCTTCTTCTCCATGGCGACGTCGTTCAGCGCCGCCGCGCTCGGCGCCGAGGGTCTCGCCGCCGACGTCACCATGCTCGTCGGCAACGGCTACGTGCCCGGCCACGCCGACTACGCCCTGTCGCTGCTGCGCGGGCACGACGGGGTGCGGGGTCTCTTCGAGCGGCGGCTCTGACGGAGAATCGCCCTCATGACGACCCCCCTGACGCCGCAGGCGACCCAGCGGACACTCCTGCGCGGCGGCTACGTCCACACACCCGGCTCCAACAGCACCGGACCGCACCCGACCGCCCTGTGCGTCGAGGACGGCCACGTCGTCTGGACCGGTGACGACGACGCGTCCACGCACTTCGCCGACGGCGCCGACCGGGTGATCGAGCTCGACGGGCGCCTCGTCACGCCGGCGTTCGTCGACAGCCACGCGCACCTCGCCCAGACCGGGTTCGCCGCCGCGGGTGTCGACCTGACCACGCCCGCGACGCTGCACGAGGCGCTCGACGCGATCGCCGCGCACGCCCGGGCCACCACCGACGCGGTCGTCGTCGGCCACGGCTGGGACGACACGACCTGGCCCGAGCAGCGCCCGTTCACCCGCGAGGAGCTCGACCGCGCCACCGGTGGACGGCCCGCCTACCTCGCCCGCGTCGACGAGCACTCCGCCGTCGTCTCCACCGCGTTCCTCGACGTCTGCCCCGACGTGGTGCACGCCGACGGCTACGACGTCACCGGCCGGGTCGAGCGCGACGCCCACCACGTCGCCCGCGACGGGCTGGCCCGGCTGCTGACGCCGTCGGCCCGCGAGGACGCCATCCTGCGGGCACTCCGGCTCGCCGCCGCCCAGGGCATCGGCATGGTGCACGAGCTCGGCGCCCCGCACATCTGCCCACCCGAGGACCTCCTCGTCGCCCAGTCGCTCAGCCGCACCGGTGCGCTGCCCGAGGTCGTCGCCTACTGGGGCGAGCTGGCCTCCGACGGCGCCGTGCAGACCGCGCGCGAGCTCGGCGCGGTCGGCCTCGCCGGCGACCTCTGCATGGACGGCTCGCTCGGCTCGTGGACCTCCGCCCTGCGCGCGCCGTACGCCGACCACCCGCACGACCCCGCCCACGCCGGCCACCTGTACGTCGAGGCCGAGCAGGTCACCGACCACGTGCTCGCCTGCACCGAAGCCGGTCTCCAGGCCGGGTTCCACGTCATCGGCGACCGGGCCGTCGACGCCGTCGTGGCCGGGTTCGAGGCGGCCGCCACCAAGATCGGCGACCTCGCGGTCGTCCGCGGCCGGCACCGGCTCGAGCACGTCGAGATGGTCGCGCCCGAGCACATGGCCACGCTCGGCCGGCTCGGCGTGACGGCCAGCCAACAGCCGGTGTTCGACGCGCTGTGGGGCGGCGGCAGCGACATGTACGCCCAGCGCCTCGGTGCCGAGCGCGCCGCCGGCATGAACGCCTTCGCCTCGCTCAACCGAGCCGGCGTCGCCCTCGCGTTCGGCTCCGACAGCCCGGTCACGCCGTTCGGCCCGTGGGCCGCGGTGCGCGCCGCCGCGTGGCACCGCACGCCCTCGGAGCGCGTCACCGTGCGGGCGGCGTTCAACGCCCACACCCGCGGCGGCTGGCGCGCCGCCGCCCGCGACGAGGGCGGCGTCATCGACCTCGGCACGCCCGCGTCGATCGCCGTCTGGGACGTCCCGGGCGACCTCGTCGTGCAGACCCCCGACGCGCGGGTCGCAGCGTGGTCGACCGACCCGCGCGCCGGCGTGCCGCACCTCCCGGACCTCCACCCCGACCAGGACCTGCCCACCTGCGTGCTGACGATGGTGCACGGGCAGGTCGCCTACGAACGAGAAGGGGCCTTGTAGTGGTCTCGACAGGCTCGACCCGGAAGAACAAGCTCGACCTCGACCCGACGACCGTCCGCCAGGCACGCAGCCTCGCGCGCAAGGCCGGCAAGCCGATCGTCGACCTGGCGAAGAAGCACACCACCGTCTCGGTCGAGCGGGCCACCCTGCGCCTCGCCGGGCTCCAGGGCGCCGACGCGGACGGCACCCCGTGGGTCAACCGGCTGCTCGACGCGGTCCGCGCCGACGTCGGCATCGAGCACGGCGTCGCGCTGCCGGTCTGGGACGCGCTGCTGCGCGGCGAGGCCGACGACCTCTCCGTCCTCGCCCAGAAGGCGTCGGCCGGCTCGGTCCGCTTCCGGCTGCCCGAGGGCCGCGACGCCACGCGCGCGCAGTCGGCCGCCCGCCGCTCAGTCGGCGCCGGCGTACGGCGGATCGACGGACGCCGCAAGGAGCGCGAGCGGCTGGTCAAGCGCTGGGGCGACCCGAAACAGAAGCCGTGGATCTACCTGATCGTCGCGACCGGCGACATCTACGAGGACATCCCGCAGGCGCAGCAGGCCGCCCGCGAGGGCGCCGACGTGATCGCGGTGATCCGGTCCACCGGCCAGTCGCTGCTCGACTACGTGCCCGAGGGCGCCACCCGGGAGGGCTTCGCCGGCACCTACGCCACGCAGGAGAACTTCCGGCTCATGCGGGCGGCCCTCGACGAGTCGAGCAAGGAGCTCGGCCGCTACGTCCGGCTCACCAACTACGCCTCGGGCCTCTGCATGCCCGAGATCGCGTCGCTGGCCGGGCTCGAGCGGCTCGACATGATGCTCAACGACTCGATGTACGGGATCCTCTTCCGCGACATCAACCCGATCCGCACGTTCGTGGACCAGCGGTTCAGCCGCCAGGTGCACGCCCGCGCCGGGATCATCATCAACACCGGCGAGGACAACTACCTCACCACCGCCGACGCGGTCGAGGCTGCGCACACGGTGACGGTCAGCCAGCTCCTCAACGAGTACTTCGCCAAGGAGGCCGGCCTCGAGGACTGGCAGCTCGGCCTCGGCCACGCGTTCGAGATCAACCCCGACCTGCCCGACAGCTTCCGGATGGAGCTCGCGCACGCGCTGCTCGCCCGCCAGCTCTTCCCGAACGCGCCGCTGAAGTGGATGCCGCCGACCCGGCACATGACCGGCGACGTGTTCCGCGGCTACATGCTCGACGCGTTCTTCAACCTCGTCGGCGCGCTGACCGGGCAGGGCATCCTGCTCGTCGGAATGATGACCGAGGCCGTCGTCACGCCGTGGCTGTCCGACCGCGACCTCGCGCTGCAGAACGTCCGCTACGTGCTCAACGCCGCCGGCAACCTGCACGAGGACTTCCAGCCGGCGCCCGACGGCTTCATCGTCGAGCGCGCCCGGCAGGTGCTCGCCGAGAGCATCGACCTGCTCGAGCGGATCGTGCACGACAGTGACAAGGCCGGCGACCCGCCGCTGCTGGCGGCGATCGCCGACGGCACGTTCGGCCTGATGAAGCGACCACCGCAGGGTGGCCGCGGCCTCGACGGCGTGGCGAGGAAGTCGGCGGCGTACTACAACCCGGCCAGCGAGATCCTGGAGGACGGACGATGAGTGACGTGGTCTCGACAAGCTCGACCACCCGGGACGGCCACATCCTGCGCCCGTACGGCGACACGACGGGCGACGGCATGGTGCAGCTGTCCTTCACGCTGCCGATGCCGCACTCCAAGGTGGCCGAGGGCGCTGCCGCGCAGCTGGCCAACAAGATGGGCATGGACCCGGCGCTGGTCGTGCACGCCAAGCCGATGGGGCCGGACTTCACGTTCTTCGTCGTCTACGGCCGGGTCAACCACCTCGTCGACACCAGCAAGGTGCAGGTCGTCGAGCGCGACTACCCGCTGCTGTCGCCCAAGGAGGTCAACCTCGCGATCCGCAAGGGCCTGCGCCGGCGCCTGGTCGTCGTGGGCGGCTGCATCGGCACCGACGCGCACACCGTGGGCATCGACGCGATCCTCAACATCAAGGGGTTCGCGGGGGAGAAGGGCCTGGAGTACTACCGCGAGCTCAAGGTCGTGAACCTCGGCGCCCAGGTCTCCGTGCCGCACCTCGTCGAGCGCGCCCGCGCCGAGAAGGCCGACGCGATCCTCGTCTCCCAGGTCGTCACCCAGCGCGACGCGCACATCCTCAACACCAAGGAGATGTCGGCGGCGTTCCGCGAGTCCTACCCGCGCGACAAGCAGCCGCTGCTCATCGTCGGCGGCCCCCGCTTCGACGAGACGATGGCCGCCGAGCTCGGCGTCGACCGGGTGTTCGCCCGCGGTACGACGCCGGGGGAGGTGGCGTCGTACCTCGTCGACCAGCTCGTCACCCACCGCCCGCCCCGCACCGAGAGGAGAGCCTCGTGAGTGGTCTCGACAGGCTCGACCAGCCGAAGGTCGGCCAGACCGTCACGCACCGCCGCTACGTGCCGTACTCCCACGCGCACTACGCCGGCAACCTCGTCGACGGCGCCTACTCGCTCGGTCTGTTCGGCGACGTCGCCACCGAGATGTGCATCGTCACCGACGGCGACGAGGGCCTGTTCGCGTCCTACGCCGACGTGCAGTTCACGGCGCCGGTGCGCGCCGGTGACGTCCTGGAGATCACCGCCGAGCTGGTCAAGGTCGGCACCCGGTCGCGCACGCTCGACCTGCGCTGCCTGGTCGTCGGCCGCGGCCGGCCGGACCTCGGGGAGTCCTCGGCGGAGATGCTGGCCGAGCCGATCGTGGCCACGACGGCGACGGGGGTCGTCGTCGTACCACCACCCACCGACCGGGGCTGACAGCGACACACGTCGACCCGGGACGGCCCGGCGTGTCGTGAGGCGACACGCCGGGAAAGAGCAAAATGGTCGATGAATTCCAGATGTCGCCTACCCCGCGTTGACCTGCAGATTCGTCCGTTCCCGCAGGTCAGCGGCCAGTTGACACACGTGTGCAGGATTCAGCATCGTTCCGGGCGTCCACCAAGCAGGCCGCGGCCGTGAGCTGTCGTCCAGGTGGTCGTGACACCGGGTCGGGTACCACGGCCCGGAGGTGGCGATCCCGGGATGTCGGTTGCATGACGACGGGGTGGTACACGAAGAGAGCCCGAAGCCCAGTAGACAACGGCACCGACTCCCGCAGCCAGCGAGAGCGTGGTCGGTCCGAAGGGTGTCGGGCTCTTTTCGCGTCCGGCTGGTTTCGAGCAAGCTCGAAACCAGCCAGGGACGCGAGATTGAGGAGCCGGGTTGGGCCCGAGCCCGCGAGGGGACAACCGCGGCGTCACGAAATCCGCGCGGCTCGGTAGATTTGAGCGGTGACCAGCCTCCCCGCCCGCCTGCTGCTCGCGGTGGCCGCGGGACTCGTCACCGCGCTGGCCTTCGAGCCGTTCGCGATCGCCTGGCTCGCGCCCCTCGGGGTCGCCGGCGTCACGCTCGCGGCCGTCGGCACGCGCCCGTCGCGCGGCTTCCTCGTCGGCCTGGTGTTCGGCCTGGCGTTCATGGGGCTGCTGCTGCCGTGGCTGCAGATGATCCACCCCGCGGCCTGGCCGGCGCTGGCCGCGCTGGAGGCGCTGTTCTACGGGCTCGGCGGCCTCGCGACCACCGTCGTCGCCCGGCTGCCCCGCTGGCCGCTGTGGGTCGCCGCGGTCTGGGTGCTCGTCGAGCTGCTGCGCAGCAGCGTGCCGTTCGGCGGCTTCCCGTGGGGCCGGCTCGGCTTCGCGGTGGTGGACACGCCGGCGCTGCCGACCACGGCGTACGTCGGCGTCCCGGGGACGACCTTCCTGGTCGCCCTGGTCGGCGCGACCCTGGCCTGGCTGGTGCTGCGGGGGAGGACTCACCTGCTGCGCGGCGTCGGGGTCCTCGCCGCCACCGTCGTGCTTCTCTGCGCGGGTTCCGCGGCGTCACTGCCCGGCGCACCCGGGCCGACCGAGGACCCGGCCATCGTCACGATCGCGTCGGTGCAGGGCGACGTCCCCGGCGTCGGCCTGGACGCGTTCAGCGAGCGCCGGGTGGTGCTCGACAACCACGTCCAGGCGACCCACGACCTGGCCGACCGCGTCGACGCGGGCGAGGCCCCGCAGCCCGACCTCGTCGTGTGGCCGGAGAACTCCTCCGACATCGACCCGTTCGCGGACCCGACCGTCGAGCAGGACGTCGCCGACGCCGCCCGGGCCGTCGGTGCCCCGCTGCTGATGGGCGCGGCCGTGGGCGACCGGGCAGACGACGGATGGTTCAACCGCGCGATCGTGTGGTCGCCGGACGGGCGGCCCGAGGCGTCGTACGACAAGCAGCGACCGGTCCCGTTCGGCGAGTACGTGCCGCTGCGCCCCCTGCTCGCGCCGTACATCTCCGCCCTCGACCAGATCCCGACCGACATGGTCCGGGGCACCGAGCCGGGCGTCCTGGACGTCGGGTTCCAGGCCGGCGTGGCGATGTGCTTCGAGGTGGCCTACGACGACCTCATGCACGCGCTGGTCGACGACGGGGCCAGCGTGATCCTGGTCCCGACGAACAACGCGACCTACACCGGCACCGGCCAGATCGAGCAGCAGTTCGCGATGTCCCGCGTCCGGGCGGTCGAGACGGGCCGGTACGTCGTCGTGGCCTCCACCAACGGCATCTCCGGGATCATCGCCCCCGACGGCTCCGTCGTGCGGCGTGCCCCGGAGCAGGAGACCGTCGTGCTGGAGGAAGGGGTCCAGCTGCGGAGCGTCGTCCTCCCCGCCGTCCGGTTCGGTCGGGGGATCGAGCTGGGGCTCGCCGGCCTGGCCGTTCTGGCCACGCTGGCCGGCCTGGTCGGCTACCGTCGTCGGTCGCCCGTCGCCCAGCCCGAGAAGGTCCATGAGCACTCCTGACGACCGTCGTCCCCCGCGGACGGTCATGGTGGTCCCGACCTACAACGAGGCCGACAACATCGCCTGGATCGTGGGCCGCCTGCGCACCGCCCGGCCGGACGTCGACGTGCTCGTGGTCGACGACGGCTCGCCCGACGGCACCGGCGACGTGGCCGACGAGCTCGCGGCCGACGACCCGGCCGTCACCGTCCTGCACCGCACCGAGAAGGCCGGGTTGGGCGCCGCCTACCTGCACGGCTTCCGGGTCGCGCTCGACCGTGGCTACGACGTCGTCGGCGAGATGGACGCCGACGGCTCCCACCAGCCCGAGCAGCTGCACCGGCTGCTCGACGCGCTGTCCCACGCGGACCTGGTGATCGGCTCGCGCTGGGTGCCGGGCGGCTCGGTGGTCAACTGGCCGCTCACACGCAAGGCGCTGTCCGTGGGCGGCAACATCTACGCCCGGCTCGCGCTGGGCATCCCGGTCCGCGACGTCACCGCCGGCTACCGGGTGTTCCGGCGCGCCACACTCGAGGCGATCGACCTCGCGACCGTCGAGTCGGCCGGCTACTGCTTCCAGGCCGACCTCGCCTGGCGCACCCACAAGGCCGGGCTGCGGGTCGTCGAGGTGCCGATCGAGTTCGTCGAGCGGGTGCGCGGCGAGTCCAAGATGGACCGCGCCGTCGCCACCGAGTCGCTGCGCCGGATCACCCGGTGGGGTCTGGCCGAGCGGGGCCGTCAGGCCCGCGACGTACTCTCGAAGGCACGGGGACGACGGGAACGACCCGCATGACCAGGCCGGCAGCGAGAGGGACGACGATGCGACGACTGGTGCCGTGGTGGCTCCTGGCCCTGCTGTTCGTCGTGGTGCCCGTGCTCGAGATCTACGTGCTGATCCAGGTCGGCCAGGTGATCGGGGCCTGGTGGACGGTGCTACTGCTGATCGCCTCCGGGTTCGCCGGCAGCTGGCTGGTCAAGCGGGAGGGCGGCCGCGCCTGGCGGGCGCTCCAGGAGGCCATCGCCGAGCACCGGGTGCCCGCCAAGGAGCTCGCCGACGGCGCCCTCATCCTGATCGGCGGCACGCTGCTGCTGACGCCCGGATTCCTGTCCGACATCGTCGGCGCGTTCGCGATCCTGCCGTTCACCCGGCCGGTCGCCCGGGCGGCGCTGACCGGGGTGATCACCCGGAAGTTCGTCGCCGGGGCCGACGTCCGCTTCGGCTACTCCGAGGCCCGGGCACGACAAAGCCCCGGCCACGACGGGGTGGTCCGGGGCGAGGTCGTCGACGACTGAGCCGTCGGGACGGTCAGGCCGTCCTGGCCTTCTTCTTGCTCGGGCGGTGCAGATGGGCGGGGCCGATCTCACCACCGCGGAGCAGCTCCAGGCGCTCGGTGAGGATCTCCTCGAGCTCCTTGATGGAGCGCCGCTCGAGCAGCATGTCCCAGTGCGTGCGGGCCGGCTTCTCGTTCTTGGCCTCCGGCGTCTGGCCGTGCTTGCTTAGCGCCTCGGCGCCGCAGCGCGGGCACTCCCAGACCGCGGGCACCTCGGCCTCGACGGACATCGGGATCTCGAACTCGTGCCCCTGCGGGCAGGCGTACCCGATGTTCTGACGAGCCGCGAACTCGATCCCGCGCTCGTCCTCGAAGCTCTGGCCCCCGAGGCGGGCGCCACGCAGTGTCCGCTCTCCCATGAGCGTCCTCCACTCCCTGTTGGTTCCCCGTGTGCATCAGCGGGACGGCCGGCCGTGCTCACGTCGGCACGCGAGGCGGCTCGTGTACGTCGTCCCAAAGGTCCCAACGAACACCCCCGTCGAGAGATTCCCCGAGAGGCGCTGGACCGTGTCCATCCCACGAGCCAAGGTACCCGGATCGGCTCGTCGGCACACCTTGTTCGGGCGGCCCGACGGCGCGCCGGCCGCCTGAAAACCGGTGGTCCACGCCTGCGGGGCGGGCCTACCGTGGCGGGCATGGAGACGGACACCACACCCGCCGGCGTACCCGCCGACGTCGTGGTCGCGCGGTTCATGCCCGACGGGCGGCTGCGCCGGCTGCCGAGCAAGGCGGCCAAGCGGCTCGTCGTGCTCGACCACCTCGCCCAGCGGTTCGAGCCGGGGGTGCGTTACCCCGAGAGCCAGGTCGACGCGGTGCTGCTCGGTGTCCTCGTCGACCGGTCCGAGGGTGGCGACACCGACCACGTGTCGGTCCGCCGCTACCTCGTCGACCACGGCCTGATGACCCGCGAGGCCGGCGTCTACTGGCGCACCGGCGGCAGCGTCAGCTGACGACGCTCGGCACCTCGTTGCCGGCGTCGCGGATGCCCTTCTTCGTGTCCACCTTCAGCAGCAGCCCACCGCCGATGACGAAGAACGCGATCAGCGCGAAGATCGCCGGCCGGTAGGAGTCGGTGAGCTGGTAGACGAGGCCGAACACCAGCGTGCCGAACCACGACGTGCCGCGCTCCATCGCGTGGTAGAAGCTGAAGTACTCCGCCTCGCGACCACGCGGGATCAGCAGGCTGAAGTACGACCGGGCCAGCGCCTGGGTGCCGCCCAGCACGATGCCGATGCCGAACGCCAGCGCGAGGAACGGCGCGACCTGGCCCTCGGGCAGGAAGTAGGCCGAGGTCACGATCAGCATCCAGATGCCGAGCCCGACGAGGATCACCGGGCGGGCGCCGTACCGCTCCGCGGCCTTGCCGAACACCAGCGCGCCGACCATCCCGACGAACTGCACCAGCAGGATCGTCGCGATCAGCACCGACTGGCCGAACCCCAGCTCCTCCGCGCCGTACGTCGAGGACGACGCGATGACGGTCTGGATGCCGTCGTTGAAGAACAGGTAGGCGAGCAGGAACGTCAGCGTGACCGGGTAGTTCCGGATGTCCTTGAGGGTCTGGCCGAGCTGGCCGAACGACTGCTTGAGCGCGTTTCCCGACTCGGGCACCACGTGGGTGGGCGTGTGGTTGCGCAGCCGGAGGAACGGGATCAGCGTGAAGCCCGCCCACCACAGCGCCGCGGACAGCATGCTGATCCGCACCGCGAACCCCTCGGTCATGCCGAACGTGTCGTGCAACGTGACCATCGCGAGGTTGACGGTGAGCAGCAGGCCGCCGCCGAGGTAGCCGAACGCCCAGCCCCGCGACGAGACCCGGTCACGCTCGTCCTCGTTGGCGATCAGGCAGAGGATCGAGTCGTTGATCACCAGGCTGGCGCCGAGGCAGAGGTTCGCGACGAGCACCGCGACCGCGCCGAGCTGCCAGTTGTCGCCGGTGACGAAGAACAGCAGGGCCGCGAAGGCGGCGCCGACCCAAGCGAAGCCGGCGAGCAGCTCCTTCTTCTTCGCGGTGCGGTCCGCCAGCGCGCCGAGCGGCGGCAGGACCAGCGCGGACATCAGGGTGGAGAACGTGATGATGTAGGACGGCAGCGCTCCGGGCGCGACGGACAGACCCAGCACGCTGATCCGGTTGTCGACCGCGGCCTCGCGGGCGATCGCGATCAGGTACGGCGCGAACAGCACCGTGGTCACGGTGGTGACGTAGGCCGAGTTGGCCCAGTCGTACCAGTACCAGGCCCGCTGCTCGCGGCGCCGGGCGATCGGCTCGAGGTCGGCGATCCCCCGGGGTCCGGTGCTGGTCATGGTGCCTCTCCCATCCACTGACCGCGTTGGGTCAGCACGTCGCGGAGCACATCGGTGCGGTCGGTCATGAGCCCGTCGACACCGAGGTCGAGGAGCTGGTGCATCTCGGTCGGGTCGTCCACCGTCCAGACGTGGACGGGCCGGCCCAGCGCGTGCGCGCGGGACACGAGCTCCTCGGTGACGACGGTGACGCGGCCCCGGCGGTGCGGCACCTGCAGTGCGTCGCCGGTGCCGCGCAGCCGGGCGGCCAGCGCGCGCGTCGGGGCGAGGCGGACGCCGGCGGCCGCCCGGGGGCCGCAGACGGTGGCGACGGGCCGGTCGAGCAGCCTGCGGAACGTCCTGAGCCGCGCGTCGGAGAACGACGCGACACACACGCGGTCGTGGGCCTCGGCCCGGCGGACAAGGTCGGCGAGGGGCCCGACCGCTGCGGGTGACTTGAGGTCCACGTTGAAGCGGGCGTCGGGGAACTCCTCGAGCAGCGAGGCGAACGTCGGGATCTCCTCGCGGCCGCCGATGCGCGCCGCGCGGACGTCGACGTACGACATCTTCCCGACGCTGCCCGTCACGCCGGTCACCCGGTCGAGCACGTGGTCGTGGAAGGCCAGCAGGACGCCGTCGCGGGTCGCGTGCACGTCGGTCTCGAGGTAGCGGTAGCCGAGGGCGACGGCGTGCGCGAACGCCGCAAGGCTGTTCTCCAGCCCCTCGATGTCCGGGTGGAACGCCCCACCGCGGTGCGCGAACGCCAGGACCGCCCCGGGCTGGTCGAGGCCGGCGTCGAGGTACGCGAAGCCCGTGCGGGGTCGTGTCACCCAGGCAGTATCGACGTTCACACGGCGATGGTGACGGAGAATCGCGGGTGCCGCATGAGCGGTGCTACTCAGGTCCGCGCGGCGACGGGACCGGCCTGGCCGGGCTGAGTATCGTCGGGTGCATGACCGAGGCGACCGACGCGATGACCTGCCCGAAGTGCCACGCCGAGCTGGCCAGCCGCTCCGTCGGGGACGTGACCGTCCACCAGTGCCCGCGGTGCTCGGGCATCTTCCTCGAGCGCGCGGACCTGTGGAACCTCGTCGACGCCGAGAACGACTGGCACGCCTCGCGCGACGCCGGCCCCGTGACGCAGCCGCTGCCGCGGATCACCGCCGACATGATCGCCCCGCCGCCCTCCGCCCCGAAGGCCCGGTCGTACGTCGAGTCGCTGTTCCTCTGACCGGGCTCAGATGTCGCGGAACGTCTCGATGCTCGCGCCGAGGCTGTTCAGCCGCTCGGCGAGGTCCTCGTAGCCGCGGTTGATGACGTAGACCGAGCGCAGCACGGAGGTGCCCTTCGACGCCAGCATCGCCAGCAGGATCACCACGGCCGGGCGCAGCGCCGGCGGGCAGACGATCTCGGCGCCGGACCAGTGCGTCGGGCCCTCGATCATCACCCGGTGCGGGTCGAGCAGCTTGACCGCGGCGCCGAGCTTGGTGAGCTCGGTGAGGTAGATCGCGCGGTTCTCGTAGACCCAGTCGTGCAGCAGGGTCTGGCCCTGCGCGACCGCGGCGATCACCGCGAAGAACGGCAGGTTGTCGATGTTGAGGCCGGGGAACGGCATCGGGTGGATCTTGTCGATGGGGGAGTGCAGCGCGGAGACCTTGGTGGTGATGTCGACCAGGCGGGTCTGGCCGTTGGCGGCGACGTACTCCTCGCTCCGCTCGTAGACGAACCCCATCTCCTCCAGCAGCGCGAGCTCGATCTCGAGGAACTCGATCGGCACCCGACGGATGGTGATCTCGGACTGGGTGACGATCGCGGCGGCCAGCAGCGACATCGCCTCGATCGGGTCCTCCGACGGGGCGTAGTCGACGTCGACGTCGATCTCGGTGCGGCCGTGCACGGTCAGCGTGGTGGTGCCGATGCCGTCGATGCGCACGCCGAGCTTCTCCAGGAAGAAGCACAGGTCCTGGACCATGTAGTTGGGGCTCGCGTTGCGGATCACGGTCACGCCCGGTTCGAGGGCGGCGGCGAGCAGGGCGTTCTCGGTGACGGTGTCGCCGCGCTCGGTGAGCACGATCGGTCGGGTCGGGGCGACGCTTCGGCTGACCGTGGCGTGGTAGCTGCCCTCGGTCGCCTTGACCTCCAGCCCGAACGGCCGCAGCGCGGCCATGTGCGGCTCGACCGTGCGGGTGCCGAGGTCGCAGCCGCCGGCGTACGGCAGCTCGAACGCGTCGCGACGGTGCATCAGCGGGCCGAGGAACATGATGATCGAGCGGGTACGGCGGGCCGCGGCCACGTCGATCGCGGCGAGGTCGAACTCGGCCGGCGGGACCAGCTCCAGGTCGTTGTCCGCGTTGAGCCACGTGCACTGGACGCCGATGCTGGTGAGCACCTCGAGGAGCCGGTTGACCTCCTCGATCCGGGCCACCTTGCGCAGGGTGGTGCGGCCCTTGTTGAGCAGGGAGGCGGCGAGCAGGGCGACGCCGGCGTTCTTCGACGACTTCACGTCGATCGAGCCGGACAGGGTCGTCGGTCCGGTCACGCGCAGGTGCGTCGGACCGACGGTGCCGAGGGAGACCAGCTCGGAGTCGAGCGCCTCGCCGATCCGGGCGATCATCTCCAGGGAGAGGTTCTGGTGGCCCTTCTCGATGCGGTTGACGGCACTCTGGCTGGTGCTCAGCACGTCGGCGAGCTGGGTCTGGGTCCACCCGCGGTGCTTGCGGGCGTCGCGGATGAGGTTGCCGATCCGAGAGAGGTAGTCCGTCATAGCCGCGACGATATCTCAGATATGAGATAGGTCAACGCAGGCGCGGCGGGACCTTCGTCACGCTAGCCCGAGCCGGGGGAGAGGAGCCGGCGCACCGCGCTGTGGGCACCGATGCCGAGCCCGCCCCCGAGCACGGCCGGCACCAGGCACAGGGGCAGGAGCAGGGCCGCGAACCCGCCGGCGTTGACGATCCCGGCGAGGTCGAGCGATGCGTCCGGCGTGGGGGCGAACGTCGCCACCACCAGCGCCGCGACCACGACGCTGCCGAACCAGCGGGTGGCGATGGCGAGCAGCCCGTCGGCACCGCCCGGTCGCCCGGCGAGCACGCCGTCGACCACGCCCCACGCCAGCGACAGCAGCCCGACGAGGGGGACCAGCACGTACAGGCCGCCGGCGTCGTCGCTGCGAGGGCCCGCGAACTGCCACGCCACAAGGAGCCACGCACCCGCCACGACCAGGCCGCGCACGACGACGTACAGCGCGGACCGGACCCCCATGGGCACCAGTGTGCCGCGTGCTCACCGCCCGGTGGCAGGATCGGCGCCATGCGCGCAACGACGATCCACGCTCCCGGCGACATCCGTCTCGAGGAGCGCCCCGCACCGACGATCACCGCGCCGCACCAGGCCGTGGTGAAGGTCCTGGCCGGATGCATCTGCGGCTCCGACCTGTGGCCCTACCGCGGCGAGAACCCGATCGACGCCGGCGCGACGATCGGCCACGAGTGCGTCGGCGTTATCGAGGAGGTCGGCGCCGACGTGCGGTCCTTCCGGCCCGGTGACTTCGTGATCGTGCCGTTCGTGCACTGCGACAACACTTGCCCGCACTGCGCGGCCGGGATGACGTCGGCCTGCCGGCACCAGGGGTTCACCAGCAGCGGCCAGGCGGAGTACTCCCTGGTGCACCAGGCTGACGGCTCGCTGGTGAAGACCGACGGGATGCCCGACGACTCGCTGATCCCGTCGCTGCTGACGCTCTCCGACGTGATGGCCACCGGCTGGCACGCGGCCGTCGCGGCCGGAGTCACGGAGGGCTCCACCGCGGTCGTCGTCGGGGACGGCGCCGTCGGGCTGTGCGGTGTCCTCGCCGCCGTCGAGCTCGGGGCCGAGCGCGTCGTCGCGATGTCGCGGCACGAGCCGCGGCAGAAGATCGCCGAGCAGTTCGGCGCCACGCACATCGTCGCCGAGCGCGGCGAGGAGGGGGAGCAGGCCGTCCTCGACCTGACCGACGGCGTCGGCGCCGACGCCGTGCTCGAGTGCGTCGGCAACGACCCGGCGATCCAGACGGCGTTCAAGGTCGCCCGGCCCGGCTCGACGGTCGGCTTCGTCGGCGTGCCGCACGGCATCGAGCTGCCGGTCCGGCGGATGTTCGGCAAGAACATCGGCCTCGCCGGCGGGATGGCCCCGGTGCGCACGTACCTCCCGGACCTGCTCGACCGGGTGCTGTCCGGCCGCATCGACCCGGGGCTGGTCTTCGACCTGACCCTGCCGCTGGACGAGGTCGCCGACGGCTACCGCGCCATGGACGAGCGTCGCGCGATCAAGGTGCTGCTGCGGCCCTGAGCCGCAAGGAAGGTCAAGCCGTCCGGCGGCGTACCGGCGTAGCGTCGCGCCCATGAGGGAGACGCCCGACGAGATCACCCGGCTGCAGGACCTGCTCGACCGCTCGCACGCGCAGGCGACCGAGCACCTCCGCGCGATCATCCACGGCGACCGGGTGCTCAGGGCCGACGACCTCGTCGCCCTGCTCACCGGCATGCGGGTGCTGTCGCTGGCCACCGTGACCGCCGAGGGGCACCCGCGGGTCAGCGCCGTCGACGGCCACTTCCTGCACGCCACCTGGTCGTTCAGCACCAGCGGCACCGCGGCCAAGGCCCGGCACATGAAGGCACGGCCGGACGTCAGCGTCGCGCACGTCGACAACGAGAAGCTGGCCGTGTTCAGCCACGGACGCGTCGAGCCGCTGGCCGAGGACGACCCGGAGTGGGACGAGACGCTGGCGTACTGGACCGGCCACTACGGCAGCTCGCCGCTGTCGTGGGGCGACGAGATCGTGCTGTACCGCTACATGCCGCACTGGATGGTCGGCTACGCCTGGAAGCGCGCGGAGCTGATGGCCGAGCGGGGCCTCGACCGGTGACCACCTGGGACGAGCTGGAGCAGGTGGTGCTGGCCTGGCCGGAGACGACGAGCACGCCGTCGTACGGCGGCTTCCCCGCGCTGCGCGTCAACAAGAAGCTCTTCGCCCGGCTGCGCGGCGAGATGGCCGACGACGTCGACGACCTCACCGGGGCGCCGTACGGCGAGGTGCTGATGGTCGGCGTCGGCGACCTGGGCGAGAAGGCGGCGCTGCTCGCCGACGACCCCGAGCAGTTCTTCACCGTGCCGCACTACGACGGCTACCCGGGCGTGCTGGTGCGCCTGGCCCGCGCCGACGACGCCGTCGTGCGAGAGCTGCTGCTCGACAGCTGGTGGCGCACGGCGCCCAAGCGCGCGCAGAAGGCCTACGAGGAGCAGTTCGGACCGCTGCCGTCGCCACCCGGCTAGGGTCGCCGGATGGTGGTGCGTGCGGTGGTGATGGACCTGGGCGACGTGCTCGAACGCGTGGGAGACGACGCCTGGCCGACCCGGTGGGCCGAGCGCTGGGCCGGCGAGGCCGGGCTCGACCTCGACGGGCTGGACACCGCGCTGGCCAGGCACGAGCCCGTCGGCGACCTGGTCACGGGCGCGGCGTCGGAGGCCGACTTCCGAACGGCGTACGCCGCCGCGCTCGGGCTGAGCGACGAGCAGGCGGCCGCGATGATGGCGGAGATGTGGGACGGCTACTGCGGCGAGCTCGACGTGCCGCTGCACGAGTTCTGGCTCTCGCTGCGCGAACGCGGCGTCCGCCTCGGGATCTTGTCGAACTCCATGGACGGGGCTCGTCGCGAGGAAGGCCGCCGCTACGGCTTCCCGGACCAGGTCGACGTGCTCGTGTACTCGCACGAGGTCGGCCTGGCCAAGCCCGACCCGGCCATCTACGCGCTCACCACGGAGCGGCTCGGCGTCCGGCCGGACGAGGTCGCCTTCCTCGACGACAGTGCCACCAACGTCGCCGCCGCGCAGACCCACGGGTGGCACGCGATGGTGCACGACAACACGCACCAGTCGATCGCGTGGCTGCGCGAGCTGCTGGACGGGGAGGCCTGAGTTATGTCAACCCCGCCGGAGTGTGGTCACTGAGGACGGAGAGAGCGGCAGTCGGCCCGAGGTCCGGGCCCTGCGCGCGTGACTGGTGGCCTCCGGTGCTGGCGTCGGCTGGCGCTCGTCGGGCGACGTCGTCAAAGCGTCGGTGCTGTCGTGGGAACGCCGCAGGGAGGATGCCGGCAGGTGCAGGGAGCATCGGCGGAGGTTTCGAGGGGCTCAGGGCAGCCCCTTCTCCGGAGTCGCCGCCTCCTGCGTAGTTCGCCGATAAGCGACATTATGTCAACTACCGTGGATTCCGGAACGGACCGCCCTGGGCCGCCCTCCCCGCTGTCCCTGCTATCCGTTGAGCAGGTCGGCCGCTGCTTCGCGCACCCGGTCGAGACTGCCGAGCTGCTCGTCGAGCACCTGGGCGGCGACGCCACGGCCTTCGCGGACGAGTGCCAGCAGCACGTGCGCCGGCGCGACCTCGTCGCTGCCCAGGTGCCGGGCCTCGCGGACGGCGATCTGCATGACCTTCAGCGCCCGGGCCGTGAGCCCGGGCGTCCGGGTGACGTCCAGGGCTCCCTCGCCGACGATCTCCAGCGCGGCGTCCATCGCGGCGTCGGCGGTGAGGCCGACCGCCGCGGCGACGCGTCCCGGCGGCAGCGCCAGCACGCCCACGAGCAGGTGCTCGGTGCCGACGTAGTGGTGCCGGTGCGCGCGCGCCCGCTCCTGGGCGATCCGCACGGCCGTCCGGACGTCGGCGTCGTACCCCTCCAGGTCACCCTGGTCGGGTTCGTCGGCGCGCGACTGAGCGCGCTGCTGGGCGGCCTGCTTGCTCACCCCCATCGCCGCGCCGATCTCCGACCACGACGCCCCCTCGGCGCGAGCCCTCTCCACGAAGTGCCCCACCAGGTCGTCGGCGGCCTCGGTCAGCTCCCGCGAGCCGAGCACCGCCAGGGACAGCAACCGCAGCGCGCTCCCCTGTGGCGCCGACGTCTCGACCTGCGCGACGAGCTCTTCGAGCGACACGTTGACCATGTGTCAAGGATGACTTGACGGCACCTGGTCGTCAAGAGTGAGTTGACGGCCCCGCGGGCTACGGTCGCTCCATGGCAGCCGACTACACCCACGGGCACGACGAGTCCGTGCTGCGCTCCCACCGGTGGCGCACCGCGGAGAACTCCGCGGCGTACCTGCTCCCGCACCTCGCCCCCGACCTGCACCTGCTCGATGTCGGCGCCGGGCCGGGCACGATCACCGCCGACCTCGCGGGCCGGGTCGCGACGGTCACCGCCACCGAGGTGGACGAGGCGACGCTCGACCTGACCCGCGCCGGCGTCGGGGACGCGGCGAACGTCCGGTACGCCGTCGCCGACGTGCACGCCCTCGGCTTCCCCGACGACACGTTCGACGTGGTGCACGCCCACCAGGTTCTGCAGCACGTCGCCGACCCGGTGCTGGCGCTGCGCGAGATGCGCCGCGTCACCAAGCCCGGCGGTCTGGTCGCCGCCCGCGACAGCGACTACCCGGCGTTTGCGTGGTTCCCGGCGCGCGACGGGCTCACCGCCTGGCTCGAGCTGTACGTCGGCCTCGCAAGCGCCAACGGCGGCACGCCCGACGCCGGCCGGAGGCTGCTGTCGTGGGCCCGGGCGGCCGGGTTCGAGGAGGTGACGGCGTCGTCGTCGACGTGGTGCTTCGCGACGCCCGAGGACCGGGCGTGGTGGGGCGGCATGTGGGCCGACCGCGTCACGGGCTCCGCGATCGCGACCCAGGCACTGAACACCGGCGCAGCGACCCGGGACGACCTCGACCGGATGGCCGACGCCTGGCGCACCTGGGCGGCCGCCGACGACGGCTGGATCTCGCTCCTGCACGGGGAGATCCTCGCCCGCGTGTGACTCCGTAGGGTCGTCCCGTGAGCAGCACCCACACCCAGGCCGCCAAGGTCGCCGTCTCCGGCGTCTTCGTCCTCAACGGCCTGGCGTTCGCGTCGTGGGTGTCTCGTGTCCCGGCGATCCGCGACACGCTCTCCCTCACCCCGGGCCAGGTCGGCCTGCTGCTGCTGTGCCTCTCCGCCGGTACGGCGATCGCGCTGCCGATCTCCGGCGTCGTCGTGCACCGGCTCGGCCCGGCCCGCACGGTCGCCACAATGGCGGCGGTGGTCACCCTGGGGCTGCTCGTCATGTCCGCCGGGCTGGTGACCGTCGCGATCCCGCTCGTCGCGGCGGGGATGGTCGTCTACGGCATCGGGACGTCGACCTGGGACGTCGCGATGAACGTCGAGGCCGCCGACGTGGAGCGCCGGCTGGGCCGCACGATCATGCCGCGCTTCCACGCCGGCTTCAGCGCGGGCACCGTGACCGGCGCGCTCCTGGGCGCGGCCGCCGCCCGGGTCGGGATCGACCTGCCGTACCAGCTGATCGGCACCGCATTCGTCGTGCTCGCCGTCGTACCGCTGGTGACCCGCTGGTTCACGCCGGTGCCCGAGGAGGACCCGCACGCGGAGCCGAAGCCGAGCGCGCTGGTCGCCTGGCGCGAGCCACGCACCCTGATGATCGGGCTCGTCGTGCTGGCGTTCGCGCTGTCCGAGGGCATCGCCAACGACTGGGTGGCACTCGCGCTCGTCGACGGGCACGACGCGGGCGAGTCGCTCGCGGCGTTCGGCTACGCGCTGTTCGTGTCCGCGATGACCGTCGGGCGGCTGTTCGGCGGCTCGGTGGTCGAACGGGTCGGACGCGTCGGCACGCTGCGGGTCACCGGGCTCCTCGTCACCGCCGGGGTGGCCGTCGTCGTGCTCTCCCCCGGCCTCCCCGGCGCGATGGTCGGGGCGGTGCTGTGGGGCATCGGCGCCTCGCTCGGCTTCCCGCTCGGCATGAGCGCCGCGGCCGACGACGAGCACCGCGCCGCGGCCCGGGTCGCGGTGGTCAGCTCCATCGGCTATGCGGCCTTCCTCGGCGGACCGCCGCTCGTCGGCCTGCTCGCCGACCACCTCGGGGTGCTGCAGGCGATCGTCGTGGCGGCCGTCGCCGGGATCGCCGGAGCCCTGCTGGCGAAAGCCACCGCGCCCACGTCGCCGCCCGGCCCGACCGCACCTGGCCCGACCGGTCCGACCTCTCCTGGCGAGGCCGCTGCCGACCGACGGCTAGCGTGACCCGCATGCGCCTGCCCGTGCCCGGTCCCCGCGACCTCCTCCAGCTCGTCGAGCGGGGTGGTGACGCGCTCGAGACCGTGCTCGGCGCCGTACCCCGCCTGCTCTCCCTGCTCGACCAGGCCGAGGACCTCCTCGGCCGGGTCGGCGGCCTGCTCGACCGCATCGAGGGCACGCGTCAGGGCGCGGACGAGGTCGTCGCGCGCACCGACGCCACCGTCGGCCGGGCGGACGCGCTGGTCACCTCGGTGGAGCCGCTCAACCAGCGGCTGGCCGCGCTGCTCGACCGGCTGGAGCCTCCGCTCACCCGGCTGCAGCCCACCCTCGACCGGCTCGCCGAGACGACGGACCCGCACGAGGTCGACGCGCTCGTCGAGCTGATCGACCACCTGCCCAACCTCGCGCACAAGATGGAGACCGACATCGTGCCGGTCCTCGACAGCCTCGGCTCGGTCGCGCCCGACCTGCACGACCTGCTCGACGTCTCCCGCGAGCTCAACGAGATGCTCAGCCAGATCCCGGGCATCAGCCGGATGAAGAAGCGGATCGACGAGCAGCAGGAGGCCGAGGGCCGCGGGTGAGACGGCTCACCCGGTGAATGGCCGCCGAGGCCCTGGGTACGGGCGCCGCATGACCACCACCACGAACGACACCCGCAAGGTCGCGTTCCTCGTGGCCTCCGAAGGCATCGAGCGCGTCGAGCTGACCGAGCCGTGGAAGGCCGTCGCCGACGCGGGTTTCGAGCCGGTCCTGGTCTCCCCCGAGGCCGGCGAGGTGCAGACCTTCGACCACCTCGACAGGTCCGACAAGCAGGCCGTCGACGTGACCGTCGCCGATGCGAACGTCGACGAGTACGCCGCGCTGGTCCTGCCCGGCGGCGTCGCAAACCCGACGCGCTCCGCCTCGACGAGGGCGCGGTCGGGTTCACCCGCGACTTCCTCGCCTCCGGCAAGCCGCTCGCCGCGATCTGCCACGCGCCGTGGACGCTCGTCGAGGCCGACGTGCTGAAGGGCCGCACGCTGACCAGCTGGCCGAGCCTGCGCACCGACATCACCAACGCTGGCGGCACCTGGACCGACGAGAAGGTCGTCGTCGACGGCAACCTCATCACCAGCCGCAACCCCGACGACCTCCCGGCGTTCGTCTCGGCGCTGGTCGAGTCGCTCCAGCACGGGGACGCCGCCGCGTCCTGACGACGCCGTCCAGTAGGTTCGCGGCATGTCGAGCCGCATCCCGGTCGGCCTGTGACCGACCTCCACGACCTGCCCACCCCCACCCTCGTCGTCGACATCGACCTGCTGCAGCGCAACGTCGCCGACATGGCGTCGTACGCCGCCACGGAGGACCTCGCGCTGCGCCCGCACGCCAAGACCCACAAGACGCCGCGGATCGCCGACCTGCAACGGGCGGCGGGCGCGGTCGGGCTCACCGTCGCCACGGTCTCGGAGGCCGAGGTGTTCGCGGACGCCGGCCACACCGACCTGTTCGTGGCCTACCCGCTCTGGCTGGACCACGACCGGACCTGCCGCATCCGTGAGCTGCTCGGCCGCACCGCGCTGACCCTCGGTGTCGACTCGGCCGAGGGTTCGCGCCGGCTCGCCGCCCAGCTCGGCGACGACCGCGGCCGGCTCCGCGTCCGGGTCGAGGTCGACAGCGGGCACCATCGCAGCGGTGTCGCCCCGGAGGAGGCCGGCGACGTCGCCGAGGCCGCCGAGCACGCGGGTCTGGTCGTCGACGGCGTCTTCACCTTCCCGGGGCACTCCTACTCCCCCGGCGCCCAGGCCGACGTGGCCGGTCAGGAGTCCGACGCGCTCGGCCGGGCCGCGGCCGCGCTGCGCCGTCGAGGCATCGACGCCCCGGTCGTCAGCGGCGGCTCGACGCCCAGCGCGCAGGCCACCTCCGCCGGCGTGCTCACCGAGCTGCGGCCCGGCGTCTACGTCTTCGGCGACGCCCAGCAGTGGGAGCTCGGCACCACCACACCCGACCGGATCGCGCTCAGCTGCTGGGCCACCGTGGTCAGCCACGCCGGTGGCCGCGCCGTCCTCGACTCCGGCAGCAAGGTCATCGGGGCGGACCGCTCGGCGTGGGCCACCGGCCACGGGCGGCTGCTCGACCACCCCGACGCCCGGATCGTGCAGCTCTCGGAGCACCACGCGGTCGTCGACGGCTTCACCGGCCCGCTGCCGCCGCTGGGCAGCCACCTGCGCGTCGTACCCAACCACGTCTGCAACGCCGTCAACCTCGTCGACCGGCTCGTCGTCGTCCAGGACGGCCGCGTCGTCGACACCTGGGAGGTCGCCGCGCGAGGAGCCAACACGTGAGCCCGTCGGCCCAGGGCCACCGCCCCGACCTGGTCATGTTCGACTGCGACGGCGTGCTCGTCGACAGCGAACGGCTCACCGTCGGCGTCGAGGCCCGCGTGCTCACCGAGCTCGGTTGGCCGATGGACGCCGCCGAGGTCGTCGCCCGCTGGATGGGAGGTACGTCGGCCGCGCAGATCGCCGACGTCGCCGCGCGCCTCGGCCCCGAGACCGCGGCCCGCTTCGACGATCTGACCACCGCCGAGGTGCACGCCGCGTTTGAGACCGACCTGGTCGCCGTCCCCGGGGTCGCGGACCTCGTCGACCACCTCCACGACGCCGGCGTCCGCACCTGCGTCGCGTCGAGCGGCAGCCACGAACGGATGGCCCTCACCCTCGGGCTGACCGGGCTCCGGGACCGGTTCGACGGGCGGATCTTCAGCGCCACCGAGGTCGCGCACGGCAAGCCCGCACCCGACCTCTTCCTGCACGCGGCCGAGCGGATGGGGACCGACCCGGCGCGCTGCGCGGTCATCGAGGACAGCGTGCACGGCGTCCGGGCGGGCGTCGCCGCGGGGATGCAGGTCTACGGCTACGCCGGCGGGCTGTCCGCTCCCGACGCGCTCGCGGCCGCCGGGGCGGTGCTGTTCGACGAGATGATCGACCTGGTCGCGATCTTCTCCCACTCCTCGTCCAGCAGCGCGTAGTCCGCCTCGTCGCCCCACTCCCCCTTGAACCACTCGTTCTTCACCAGCAGCGCCTCGCGGCGCATGCCGAGCCGTTCGAGCACCGCGGCCGAGCCGGTGTTGCGGGCGTCGATGCGCGCGATGACCCGGTGCATGCCCAGCAGGTCGAAACCGATCTCGAGCATCGCCCGCGCACCCTCGGTGGCCAGGCCCCGGCCCCAGAAGTCCGGGTGCAGCACGTAGCCGACCTCGCCACCGCGGTGCTCCACGCTCCGCAGGAACAGCACGAACTCCCCCACCAGCCGGCCGGACTCCTTGTCGAAGCCCGCCAGCGTCATGCCGTCGTCGTCCTTCTCCAGGACCGCGGTCTGGTGCCGGTCGAGCGCCTTGCGCGACGCCTCGGCGTCCCGCGTCTCCCACGGCAGGTACCGCGCCACGTCGTCGCGACCGTGCAGGTCGTGGAACGCGTCGTAGTCGTCGAGGGAGTACGGGCGCAGCAGCAGTCGCTCGGTCTCCGCGCGGTAGCCGCCGAAGTCCACTCAGACCACCTCCACCGAGACCGGGGTGCCGCGCTCGACCGTGCGGCTCACCGTGCAGAGCCGGTCGTGCGATCGCTCGACGGCGCTCGGCAGCACCTCCCGCGCGGCGTCGCCCGCCTCGCCCTCGGGGAAGGCGATCTCGATCGTCACCGCCAGGTCCTCCATGCGGTTGCCGGTCTCGTCGCGCACCTTGTCGCCGCGCACCTGCACCCGGAACGTCGTCGGCTCCGCGCGCTTGACGGTGATGTAGTCGACGTCCGCCGCCGTGCACCCGGCGATGGCGGTCAGCAGCAGCTCGACCGGGCTGAACTCGTCGCTGTCACCGCCCGACCCGAACCGCAGCGTGCCGCCGCGCGGGTTCACCGCCTCGTAGCGGCCCAGGGCCAGCCGGGTGATCTCGACGCTGCGTCCGCTCCCGTCGGTCATGGCGGGAACTCTGCCACAGCGCGGTCAGCAGCCCGTGAACAGCCGGGCGGGGTCGAACAGCTCGGGCATGTCGCGGCGCAGCAGCGGGTCCGCGACGTCCTCCTCCAGCGAGGCCGAGCCCTGCTCCTGCGACCCGTCGATCGAGAGCGTGTACGTGGTGCGCTGCACGTCCCAGGCCAGCATCACGCCCGGCGGTTCGGCCGTCGTGGCGCTGAGCACCTCGACCGTGTCGTCGCCGCACCGCACCGCCAGGGGTGCCATGCCGCCGTCGGTGGCGACGAACGGGACGACCGGATGTCCGTTCACCGTGACCTCACGCATCGCGTCGGGACCCACCAGGTACAGGTGCGGCTGGAAGCCGCCGCGCGGGTGCATCCCGCCGTCGACCCGCACGAGCACGCCGCCGCCCAGCGGTCCCGCGTCGAGCACCGAGATGGTGCTGCCGTCGAGCTCGTCGGAGCCGACGTCGACGCCGACGACCCCGCCGGGACCGGACGCGACCAGGGCGCCGGCGCAGGGCCCGTCCGACGGCAGCTTGAGCTGCATGTCCGCCCCCCAGCCGTCGTGCCGCAGCGTCGTGGCCGGCGAACCCGCGGCCGCGAACGCCTCCTCGGTGCAGTCGCCCCACGCCTGCCCGGGCGCACCCGTCGGCGTACCGGACCCGTCCGCGGCACCGTCGTCGGACCCGCCCGTCCGGGACCCGCATCCGGCCAGCGCGACCGACGGCACCAGGGCCAGCACCACGAGAAGGCGTCGCATGCCGATGGGACGCATCGTCAGAGCAGTGGGTTCCGTCGGGCCAGGCTCGAGGTGACCCGCCGCACCGCGGCGAGGCTGTCGCGCAGGAAGGCGCGCAGCCCGTGCGCGAACGCGTCCTCGGGCAGGGCCGCGTCGGCAGCGACCGTGAGCTCCAGCATCATCCCGCCCACGATGAGCCCGGCGATCAGGTCAGCGAACCAGTGCCAGTTCAGCGACAGCGACACGACCACCATCATCACCGACAGGCCGGCGACGGCCGACCACAGCACGGCGTACTCACCACGGCTGACCCGGTAGTAGCGGCCGAGGAGGTACACGGCGAGCCCGTAGACCAGCACGATGTTGGCGGTGTGGCCCGACGGGTACGCCATGCCGCCGATGAAGAACGACGGGTCGGCAGGTGCGGGCTGCCCTCGGCCCAGCGCGAGCTTGAGGATCCCCACGACGAGGTTGAGCAAGAGCACCGCCCCGACGGCGATCACCGCAGGCCGCCAGGAGCGCTCCTTGCGGCAGCACACCCACACCACGACCGCCAGGATCGGCAGGCAGATCGCCCGCTGCCCGACGCGGTCGAGCAGGTGGAGCACGGGGACCCAGCCGGACGGCGGCGGGGCGAGGTTGAAGTACTGGTCGAGCGCCATCAGCCGGCCCATGACCAGCAGGGTGAAGCCGGTGAACACCAGGCCGAGGAAGCCCGCGAGCGCGAGCGCCGACGACGCCTCGCTCGTCCAGCCCTCGTGCGGACCCGGGACGTCCGGGCCGCTCGCATCCCGCCTGCCCAGCCTGCGCACTCCGCCTCCGTTCGCACCTGTGGACTGTGCCCGGCCGGTCCGCAGCACCCCGAGACTCCTGCCTCGCCGTCCTCCCCAAATATAGGGTTTCCACATGAGCCCTCCCCGACGCCCCGGACCGTCGGTGCGCACGCGCGTGCGCGAGGTGCGCAACGGCGGCGCGGTCGTGCGCGAGGACCGGCTCGCCACCGAGGAGCCGCTCGAGATCCGCTGCTCCTGGCCCGGCGTCGACGGGCACCGGGTCGCCGTGACGATGCGCACACCGGGGCAGGACTTCGAGCTGGCCGCGGGCTTCTTGTTCGCCGAGGGCGTCGTGGGCGGGCAGGAGCATCTGCACACCGTGGCCTACTGCACCGACACGAACCTCACGCCCGAGCAGGAGTTCAACGTCGTGACGGTGGACCTCGCCGGTCCCCCGCTCCGGCACCCCGCGGTGCGGTACGGCGGGCTCGCCGGCGCGTCCTCGGCGTGCGGGGTCTGCGGCACCGAGAGCATCGACGACGTCCTCGCGCTGGTGGCGTCGTTCCCGACCCGCGACCATGCCGCGACACCGCCGCCCGTCGACCGCGCCGTCGTCCACGGCCTGCCCGACCGGCTCCGCGAGGCGCAGCGCGTCTTCGACACGACGGGCGGCCTGCACGCCGCCGGACTGTTCACCGCCCACGGTGAGCCGCTCGTGGTGCGCGAGGACATCGGCCGGCACAACGCGGTCGACAAGGTCGTCGGTGCCCGGCTGCTGGCGGGTGCGACGACCGCCGTACCCGTGCTGGCGGTGAGCGGCCGCATCGGCTTCGAGATCGTCCAGAAGGCCGTCGCCGCCGGCGTCGGACTGCTCGCCGCGGTGGGCGCCCCGTCCAGCCTCGCCGTCGACCTGGCCCGTCGCGCCGGCCTGTGCACGGTGGGGTTCGTCGACCCCGAACGGTTCGTCGTCTACAGCGCCCCGGAGCGGCTCGGCGTGTGAACCGGGGACTGTCGGCGTGCCCGATTAGCGTTCGTGGCGATGAGAGTCCTGCACACCTCCGACTGGCACCTGGGACGGTCCTTCCACCGGGTGGGGCTGCTCGATGCCCAGGCGGTCTTCGTCGACCACCTGCTGGCGACGGTCGAGCAGGAGCAGGTCGACCTCGTCGTCGTCTCGGGCGACGTCTACGACCGCGCGCTGCCTCCCGTCGACGCCGTCGAGCTCGCCGACGAGACGTTCGCGCGCCTCGCCGCCTCGCGCGCCCAGGTGGTCGTCACCAGCGGCAACCACGACTCCCACGTCCGGCTCGGGTTCAACGCCCGCCTGGCCGACGCCGCCGGCGTGCACCTGCGCACCCGCCACCAGGACGTCGGCACGCCGGTGCTCCTCGACGACGCGCACGGACCCGTCGCCGTCTACGGCCTGCCCTACCTCGAGCCCGACGCCGTCCGCGGACCCTGGCAGCTCACGGCCCGCAGCCACGAGGCGGCCCTGACCGAGGCGATGCGCCGCGTCCGGGCCGACCTCGACACCCGGCCCGGCACCCGCTCGGTCGTGATGGCCCACGCGTTCGTCGCCGGCGACCCGGACGCTGCCCCGGCGATGGCCAGCGACAGCGAGCGCGACATCTCCGTCGGCGGCGTCCAGCTCGCGCCGACCAGCCTGTTCGCCGGCGTCGACTACACCGCGCTGGGCCACCTCCACGGCCGCCACACGCTGAGCGACGCCGTCCGCTACAGCGGCTCGCCACTCGCCTACTCGTTCTCCGAGGCCCGCCACACCAAGGGCTGCTGGCTCGTCGAGATCGGTCGTGACGGGGTCGAGCGCGCCGACTTCGTCGAGGCGCCGGTGCCGCGTCGCCTGCGCAGCGTGCGCGGCCGGCTCGACGACCTGCTCCGCGACCCGGTGCTCGCCGACGCCGAGGACGCCTGGGTGCAGGCCACGCTCACCGACGCGCGCCGTCCGCTGCACGCGATGGAGCGGCTGCGCTCGCGGTTCCCGCACGCGCTGCTGCTCGCCTTCGAGCCCGAGGGAGCACCCCGCGCCCGTGGCCCGGTGCTGCCCCGCGTCGACGGCCGCTCCGACCTCGACGTCGCCCTCGGTTTCGTCGCCGAGGTGCGCGACCTGGAGGCCACCACCGAGGAGGCGCTGCTGCTCCAGCTCGCCTGCGACTCCTGCCGCATCAACGACGACCGCGACGCCGACGGGTTCGTCGAGGTCCGCGGGACCGGGTGACGCGGTGCGCCTCCACGACCTCGAGGTGACGGCGTTCGGGCCGTTCCCCGGCACCGAGCGCGTCGACTTCGACGCCCTCAACGACGCCGGCCTCTTCCTGCTCTCCGGCGCCACCGGCGCGGGCAAGACCAGCATCCTCGACGCCGTCTGCTTCGCGCTCTACGGTCAGGTGCCGGGCGTCCGCGGCGTCAAGGCGCTGAAGTCCCAGCACGCCGCCGACGAGGCCCGGCCCGAGGTGGTGCTCGACTTCAGCGTGCGCGACCGCCGCTTCGTCGTACGCCGCTCGCCGGAGTGGACCCGCCCCAAGCGGCGCGGCGAGGGCACCGCGACCGAGAAGGCCCGCGCGTCGATCGCCGAGGTGCGCGCCGACGGCGAGGACCTGCTCAGCCACCGCGCCGCGGAGGTCGGCCAGCTCGTCTCCGACCTGGTCGGCATGCAGGCCGCACAGTTCCAGCAGGTCGCGATGCTGCCGCAGGGCGAGTTCCAGCGGTTCCTGCAGGCCTCCTCGCAGGACCGGCACGACGTGCTGCAGCGGCTCTTCCACACCGACCGGTTCTCGCGCATCGAGGACTGGGTCGCCGACCACAGCCGGCAGCGACGCGACGCGGCCGCCGACGGGCAGTCGACCGTGCAGCGGCTGGTCGACACGCTCGCCGAGCGAGCCGCCGTCGAACCACCCGAGCACCTCTCCCCCGACCGTCTGCTCGCCGCTGCCGGCAGCGGCGAGGTCAGCGTCTGGGCACACGAGCGCCTGGACGACGCGGCCGGCCTCGACGTCGCCGCCCGGGCCGGCCACGACCAGGCCGCGGCGGCCGCCGCCGCGGCCGCGAGCCGCCTCGACCGGGCCCGCGAGCGGGCGGCGGCCCGGGCCCGTCGCGACGAGGCGCAGGCACAGCTGAGCCGGTTGGAGGCGGAGGTCGACGCGGTCACCGCCGCCACCGCTGCGCTCGACGGCCACTGTCGCGCCGTCCGCGTCCTCCCGGCCCTGGCCGTCCTCGAGCGCGCCCAGCGTGAGTCGACCCAGGCGACGGCCACGGCCACCCGATCGGCCGAGGCCGCCCGCGCCCGCGACCTGGCCCCTGAGCCGGCCTGGGCCGACACCGTGGCCGAGTTGCGCGAGCAGGTCACCCGCACGCAGCGGCTCACCCCGCTGCTCGACGAGCACACCGCCGCGACCGACGCCGTGGGCGCCACCCGCCGACGGCTGGCCGAGGCCGAGGCCGCGCGGGTCCGCGCGGCGACGGCGCACGAGGCACTCCCCGGCGAGCGCGACCGCCTGCGCCGCGCCCTCGACGCGGCCCGCGAGGAGGCAGGCCGCGGCGAGGCTCTCCGGCTGCAGCTCGCCTCGACGCGCCAGCGCGCCCGTGCGGCCGCCGACCTGCCGGCCGCCGAAGCCACCGCGGCGACGCTGGCCGACCGGGCCCGCGACGCGCGCGACCTGGCCGCCGACACGCGCGACCACATGCAGGACCTCGTCCAGCGCCGGCTCGACGGGATCGCGGCCGAGCTGGCCGGTCGGCTCGAGGACGGCCGGGCGTGCCTGGTGTGCGGCGCGACCGAGCACCCCGACCCGGCGTCGAGCGATCAGGCGAGCGTCACGGCGGACGAGCAGGAGGCCGCGGGCGCCGCCTTCGACGTCGCGCAGGCCGCCCACGCCGACCTCGTCGCGCGCGCCGCCGACGCCGACCGCCAGGTCGCCTCGCTGCGCGAGCTGGCTGCCGGTCGCGACGCCGCCACCTGGGACGCGGAGGTGGAACGACTGCGCGGCGAGCTCGCGACGGCCGAGGAGTCCGCAGCCCGCGCCGAGGCCCTCGCGAAGGACCTGGTGTGCGTCGAGCAGAGGCTCGCCGAGGCCGAGCGGGCCCTGCGCGCCCACGACGTCCGGGCGGCCGAGCTCGCCGAGACCCTGCGCGCCGACGAGGGCCGGGCCGTCCGGGCCGAGACGCACCTGGCCGAGGCGTGGCCCGACCCGGGGCTCGACGCGTCCGACCTGCCGCGACTGGTGGAGCGGCTGCGCACCGACCTCGCCGCCGCCGGGGCCGCCCACGACACCGCCGAGGCGGCGGCCGGAGCGGCGAGCCGCGTCGACGAGGTCCGCGCCTCCGCCGTCGAGGCGTCCACCGCCGAGGGGTTCGCCGACCTCGACGACGTACGTTCGGCGGTCCTGACCGACGCCCGGCACCGCGACCACGAGGAGCTGCTGGCCGACCACGCCCGCCGCGAGGCCGCCGCCCGGTCGGTGCTCGACGAGCCCGCCGTCGCCGCTCTCGTCGTCGCGTCCGAGGACGCACCGCTCGAGGGGCTCGACGAGCTCGAGACGCTCGACGGCCTCGACGACCTTGACGACCTGGCTGCCTCCGCCCGGTCCGCGCAGGAGACGGCGGAGGCGGCGACCCGGGTGTTCCACCTGGCCGAGCAGCGGCTGACCTCGGTCCGAAGCCTGGTCGATCGGCTCGACGCCGCCCTGACCGACTGGGCACCCGCCCGCGACGAGTTCCTCCTCGCCGAGTCCATGTCGCGCCTCGTGCGTGGCCTCGGCGGTGACAACCAGCTGCAGATGCGCTTGTCGTCCTACGTCCTGGCCACCCGGCTCGACCAGGTGCTCGACGCCGCCAACGAACGGCTGTCACACCTCCGCGACCAGCGCTACCTCCTCCAGCGCACCGGCCGCGCCGCCCGACGCGGGTCGCAGGCCGGGCTCGGGCTCGAGGTCGTCGACCAGTGGACGGGCGACGTGCGCGACCCCGCCACGCTCAGCGGAGGCGAGACGTTCGTGGTCTCGCTGTCGCTGGCGCTCGGCCTCGCCGACGTGGTCACCCACGAGGCCGGCGGCACGGAGATCGAGACGCTGTTCGTCGACGAGGGGTTCGGCACGCTCGACGCCGACACCCTCGACGACGTGATGGACCGGCTCGACGGGCTGCGCGCCGGTGGCCGCACCGTCGGGGTGGTCAGCCACGTCACCGAGCTGCGCAGCCGCATCCCCGTCCAGCTCCACGTCGACAAGACCCCGGCAGGGTCCTCGATCCGTGCCCACGCCCTCGTCGGATGATGGTCCGGTGCCGCGCACCCCGACCGGAAGCACCCCTCCCCCTCCCCCGCGCATGCTCGCGGTCGTCGACCTCGACGGCGTCGTCGCCGACGTCCGGCACCGACTGCGGTACGTCGAGTCGCGGCCGAAGGACTGGCGCCGGTTCTTCGGCGCCGCCCCGCAGGACCCGGTGCTCGACGAGGGCCGGCGCGTGGTCGAGGCGCTCGCCGGCGTGCACGAGGTGGTCTACCTCTCGGGCCGCCCGGAGTACTGCCGCGACGACACCGAGGCCTGGCTCGCCCGGCACGAGCTCCCCGAGGGTCCGGTCCACCTCCGGCCCTGGGGCGACCACCGGCCCGCCCGGGAGCTGAAGGTGGCCGCCCTGCGCGAGCTCAGCCGCGACCGGGAGATCGCCGTCCTCGTCGACGACGACCCGCTCGTGTGCGACGCGGCGCGGGCGGCCGGGTTCGACGTGCTGCCCGCGACCTGGATGGGCGAGGCGCCCACCCTGCTCGAGGCGCAGGAGGTCGACGGCGAGACGTGAGGCCCGCGCCTCGCCGGGGACCCAGGTGCGGGGTGGTCCAGACCCCTCTCGGTAGGTTCGACCCATGACGAGCACGTCCACGCCTCAGGACGCCGAGATCGACCCGACGTTCACCGCTCTGCCCTACCGGAAGATGGCGGAGGCAGCACTCGCCCGCTGCCAGGACTTCCACGTCGACCACGCAGACTTCCGCTTCGAGCGGGTCCGCTACCAGGACATCCGGGTCCGCGACGGACGGCTCCAGGGCGCCTCCGACCGCGAGGACATCGGCTTCGCCGTGCGCGTCATCCTCAACGGCGCCTGGGGCTTCGCCTCGGGCGTGGTGCTCACCCCCGACTCGGCCGTCCAGGTCGCCGAGACCGCGCTGCAGACCGCCCAGGTCGCCGCGGCGATGACCTCCCGCCCGGTGGCGCTCGCCCCGGAGCCGGTGCACGCCGACGTCACCTGGGTCAGCGCCTACGACGTCGACCCGCTCGCCGTACCCCTGGCCGACAAGGTCGCGCTGCTCAGCGACCTCTCCCGTCGGCTGTACGACGCTCCTGGAGTCGCGCACTCCAGCGGCGAGCTCCGGCAGGTGCTGGAGAACAAGTTCTACACCGACCTCGCCGGCACCACGACCACCCAGCAGCGGGTCCGGATGCTGCCCGAGCTCGAGGCGTTCGGCTCCGACGAGGCGACCGGCGCGTTCGACTCGATGCGCACCATCGCGCCGCCCGTCGGCCGCGGCTGGGAGTACATGCTCGGCGGGCTGCACGACTGGGACGCCGAGATCGCGCAGCTGCCCGAGCTGCTCGCCGAGAAGCTCAAGGCGCCCTCGGTCGACGCCGGCCGCTACGACCTCGTCATCCACCCGTCCAACCTGTGGCTGACCATCCACGAGTCGATCGGCCACGCGACCGAGCTCGACCGCGCGCTCGGCTACGAGGCCAACTACGCCGGGACGTCGTTCGCCACGATCGACAAGCTCAACACCCTCCGGTACGGCTCCCCCGTCATGCACGTCACCGGCGACCGCACCGTCGATCACGGGCTCGCCACGATCGGCTACGACGACGAGGGCGTGCAGACGCAGAGCTGGGACATCGTCAAGGACGGTGTCCTCGTCGGCTACCAGCTCGACCGGGCGATGGCCCGCGACCACGGGGCCGAGCTCAACGGCGGCCGGTCCAACGGCTGCGCCTACGCCGACTCCCCCGGGCACATCCCGATCCAGCGGATGGCCAACGTCTCCCTGCAACCCGCCAGCGACGGCCCGGACACCGACGGGCTGATCGGTGACGTCGAGCGCGGCATCTACGTCGTCGGCGACAAGTCGTGGTCGATCGACATGCAGCGCTACAACTTCCAGTTCACCGGGCAGCGGTTCTACAAGATCGAGAACGGCAGGCTCGCCGGCCAGCTCCGCGACGTCGCCTACCAGGCCACCACCACCGAGTTCTGGGGATCGATGGAGGCGGTCGGCGGCCCGCAGACCTGGGAGCTCGGCGGCGCGTTCAACTGCGGCAAGGCCCAGCCCGGCCAGGTCGCCGCCGTCTCGCACGGCTGCCCCACCGCCCTGTTCCGCGACGTCAACGTCCTCAACACCACCGCCGAGGGAGCAGCATGAGCACCCCGCAGAAGCTCGTCGAGCACGCCCTCAAGACCTCGACGTCCGACCACTGCATCGCGATCGTCCAGGACTCCACCAGCGCCAACCTGCGCTGGGCCAACAACACCCTCACGACCAACGGCGTGATGCACGGCGTCAGCGTGACGGTGGTCGCCTTCAAGGACGGCGGCGAGGGTACGGCGACCGGCTCGGTCACCGCGAGCGCCGCCTCGTCCGAGCAGGTCACCCGGATCGTCGAGGCGGCCGACGCCGCCGCGGCGGCGAGCGGCCCGGCGGAGGACGCCCAGACGCTCGTCGACGGCGACGCGGCCGCCGACTGGGACGACACGCCCGGCAGCACCTCGATCGACGTGTACTCCGACTTCGCCCCCGCGCTCGGCGAGGCGTTCGGCCGCGCCGACGCCGAGGGTCGGGTGCTCTACGGCTTCGTCGACCACGACGTGACCACGACGTACCTCGGCTCCAGCACCGGCCTCCGGCTCCGGCACGTCCAGCCCACCGGGCACTGGGGCTGCACCGGCAAGAACGCCGACCTCACCAGCAGCGCCTGGGTGGGCGGCGCGACCCGCGACTTCACCGACGTCGACGCCGGCGCGATGGAGGCCGAGCTGGTCCGCCGGCTCGGCTGGGCCGAGCGCCGCGTCGACCTGCCCGCCGGCCGCTACGACACGGTGCTGCCGCCGACGGCGGTGAGCGACCTGATGATCTACGCCTACTGGACCGCCGGCGCGCGCGAGGCGCATGACGGCCAGACGGTGTTCTCGCGGCGCGGCGGCGGCACCCGCATCGGCGACGCGCTGTCCTCGAAGCCGGTGCAGGTCTACTCCGATCCGGCCTACCCCGGCCTCGGCGCCGGCACCTTCGTCACCGCCTCGTCCAGCAGCAACCTCGAGAGCGTCTTCGACAACGGGCTGCCGCTCGACCGCACCGACTGGGTGCGCGACGGCAAGCTCGCCGCCCTGCTCCAGACCCGGCACTCCGCCGGGATCACCGAGCAGCCGGTCACGCCGTACGTCGACAACCTGGTCGTCGAGGTCGACGGCGCCGAGGGCACGACCGACGACCTCGTCGCCGGGATGGACCGCGGCCTGCTGGTGACCTGCCTCTGGTACATCCGCGAGGTCGACCCGCAGACGCTGCTGCTCACCGGCCTGACCCGCGACGGCGTGTACCTCGTCGAGAACGGCGAGGTGACCGGCGCGGTGAACAACTTCCGGTTCAACGAGAGCCCGGTCGGCCTGCTCGACCGGTTCTCGCAGGCGTCCGCGACCGTGCCGAGCTTCTCGCGCGAGTGGGGCGACTACTTCCCGCGCACCGCGACCCCGGCGCTGCGCGTGCCGGACTTCAACATGAGCACGGTCAGCCAGGCCCAGTAGCGGGCAGGCCGCCCGGCACCGGTGCGGCCGGGTCGTAGGGCACCCGGGTGTAGACGAACGTGGCGCACACCAGGTGGGTCACCGTGCCGTCGGCGGCGCGGCCGACCTGCAGCGTCTCGCCGTGGTGGTAGCCACTGGTGCCGACGAGCACGCCGTCGCGCAGCGCGAAGCGGTAGCTCTCCAGCCCGGACTGCAGGCCGCCGGCGACCACGTGGCTGCCGTCCCACGCGAACGCGAAGGCCGTGTTGCCCCAGTGCCAGACACCCAGCACCTCCCGGACCTCCTCCGGCACCTCGGTGACGGGCTGCCAGGCTTGGGGAACGGTCGGCTCGAGCTCCTCGAGCGTGTTGAGCAGGTCCACGGGCAGTCCCTCGGCGCGCAGGCCGGCGGTGCCGTTGGCGAGCACGACCGCCCCGGTGCGGCGCTTGCGGTCGACGAACAGGCCGGCCAGGAAGCCAGGCATCGAGCCGGTGTGGCCGTGCAGCAGCCCGCTGCCGCCGGACACCAGCCGGAAGCCCAGGCCGTAACCGCCCGCGAGCGCGCCGGCCAGGCTGCCCGACTGCGGCGTGCTCATCTCCTCGAGCGTGGCCGGCGACAGCACGTCGGGGTGCCCGGCGACCAGGAACGCCGCGTACCGGGCCAGGTCCTCGACGGTGCTCCAGACCTGACCGGCCGGTGCCATCGCGCCGGCGTCGTGGCTCGGCTCGGGGTCGAGCGTGCCGGCGAAGTGGTGGACGCTCCAGCCGTCGGCGTGCGGCGGCTCCGGGAGGTACGTCGTGCGCGTCATGCCCAGCGGCGCGAGCAGCCGCTCGCGCACCGCGTCGAACCACGGCCTGCCCGTGAGCCGCGCGACCAGCTCGCCGAGCAGGCCGAAGGCGACGTTGGTGTAGTGGAACGTCGCGCCGGCCGGGAACGCCGGCGGCACGTCCGCGAGGTGCTCGGCCAGGTCGTCGAACGAGCCGCCCGGCGTGCGCTCCCACCACTCCCCGGCCGGCTCGGAGTGCATGCCGGACGAGTGCGAGAGCAGCGACCGGATCGTGCGGTCGCCGTACCGCACGCCGGGCAGGTGCGCGTCGAGCCGGTCGTTGAGGTCGAGCCGACTTTGGTCGCGCAGCTGCAGCACGAGCACGGCGACGAGCGTCTTGGTGATCGAGCCGATGCGGTACTGCACCTCGGGGCCGGTGGCGAACCCGGCGGCGGCGTGCGAGCCGTGCCAGACGAGCTCGCCGTCACGGACGACACCGCCGACGACCGACGGGAGCCGTCCCGCGACCTGGTCCTTCGCGAGGAGGAGGTGCAGCCGGCGGGCGGTGAGGTCCGAGACGGTCTCTGAGGAGCTCACTCCGCGAAGGCCTCCGGCGACGGGCAGGCGCAGACCAGGTTGCGGTCGCCGTACGCCTGGTCGACGCGGGCCACGGGCGGCCAGTACTTGTCGGGGTCGTAGCCGGTCGGGAACACCGCCAGCTCGCGGCTGTAGGCGCGGTCCCACGCACCGACGAGCGCGCGCGGGGTGTGCGGGGCACCGCGCAGCGGCGAGTCCTCCGGGCTCCACTCGCCCGCCTCGACCCGGTCGATCTCCTGGCGGATCGCGATCATCGCGTCGCAGAAGCGGTCCAGCTCGCGCAGGTCCTCCGACTCGGTCGGCTCGACCATGAGCGTGCCCGCGACGGGGAAGCTCATCGTCGGGGCGTGGAAGCCGTAGTCGATGAGCCGCTTGGCGACGTCGTCCACCGTCACGCCGGAGGTCTTGGTGAGCCCGCGGACGTCGAGGATGCACTCGTGCGCGACGAGGTCGTTGTGGCCCTTGTAGAGCACCGGGTAGTGCTCGCCGAGCCGCTTGGCGACGTAGTTGGCGCTGAGCACCGCGACGGACGTCGCGTCGGTGAGGCCGGCGCCGCCCATCATCCGCACGTAGGCCCACGAGATCGGCAGGATGCCGGCCGAGCCGTGCGGCGCGGCGCTGATCGGGCCGATCCCGTCGCGGCGGTCGGCGTCGGGGTGCATCGGGTGGCTGGGGAGGTACGGCGCGAGGTGCGTGCGGACCGCGACCGGGCCGACACCGGGACCGCCGCCGCCGTGCGGGATGCAGAACGTCTTGTGCAGGTTGAGGTGCGACACGTCGCCGCCGAACTCGCCGGGCTTGGCGTGCCCGAGCAGGGCGTTGAGGTTCGCGCCGTCCACGTACACCTGGCCGCCGTGGTCGTGGACGATCTTGCACAGCTCGGTGATGCCGTCCTCGTAGGCGCCGTGCGTCGACGGGTAGGTCACCATGATCGCGGCGAGGTCCTCGGCGTGCTTCTCGCACTGGGCGGTCAGGTCGTCGAGGTCGACCGAGCCGTCGGCGGCGGCCTTGACCACGACCACCCGCATCCCGGCCATGACGGCCGACGCGGCGTTGGTGCCGTGGGCGGACGACGGGATCAGGCAGACGTCGCGCTGGTCGTCGCCCTGCGCGCGGTGGTAGCCGCGGATCGCGAGCAGGCCGGCGAGCTCGCCCTGCGAGCCGGCGTTGGGCTGCACCGACACCCGGTCGTAGCCGGTGACCTCGGCGAGCCAGCCCTCGAGCTCCTCGATCATCGCGGTGTAGCCCTCGGCGTCCTCGGCGGGCGCGAACGGGTGCAGGTCGGCGAAGCCCGGCAGGCTCACCGGCTCCATCTCGGTGGTGGCGTTGAGCTTCATCGTGCACGAGCCGAGCGGGATCATGCCGCG
The DNA here is from genome assembly GCF_004168035.1 of Nocardioides iriomotensis. Lineage (GTDB taxonomy): Bacteria > Actinomycetota > Actinomycetes > Propionibacteriales > Nocardioidaceae > Nocardioides_B > Nocardioides_B iriomotensis. The sequence continues at coordinate 246,605 of NZ_SDPU01000023.1, forward strand.
GTCGAGCGCGTAGTCGCGGGCCGAGAGCCGGCGCAGGTAGCGCAGCATCGCGGTCTCGGAGTGGTGGCTGCTGAACACCTCGTGCGTGAGGTACGGCGTCTGCCGGAGCAGACCGGCCGGGAGGTCCTCCCCCACCCGGGCGTCGAGGTCGTCGACGTCGGCGTCCACGCCGAACGCCGCGAGCACGGCGTCGAGGTGCGGGCGGCGGGTCGTCTCGGAGGTGCTGATCCCCACGGTGTCGGCGTCGACGAGGCGCAGGTGGAGGCCCGCCTCCCGGGCGGCGGAGACGACGGCGTCGGCCCGGCCCGGCACGCGGGCGGTGACGGTGTCGAAGAACGCCTCGTGCGTCACCTCGACCCCGCCCTCGCGGAGCGCGGCGGCCAGGACGGCGGCGTAGCGGTGGGTGCGCCGCGCGATCGCGCGGAGGCCCTCGGGGCCGTGGTAGACGGCGTACATGGACGCGACGACGGCCAGCAGCACCTGCGCGGTGCAGATGTTGGAGGTGGCCTTGTCGCGGCGGATGTGCTGCTCGCGGGTCTGCAGCGCGAGGCGGTAGGCGGGACGGCCCTCGGCGTCGACGGACACGCCGACGAGACGGCCGGGCAGGTGCCTCTCGAGGCCGGCGCGGACGGCCATGTAGCCGGCGTGCGGGCCGCCGTAGAACAGCGGCACACCGAAGCGCTGGGTGCTGCCGACCACGACGTCGGCGCCGAGCTCGCCCGGGGACTCGAGCAGGGTCAAGGCGAGCAGGTCGGCCGCGACCACCGCGAGCGCGTTGCGCTCGTGTGCGGCCTCGACGACCGGGCGCGGGTCGAGGATCGCGCCGTCGGCGCCCGGGTACTGCACCAGCACGCCGGACAGCGGTCCCTCCGGCAGCCCGTCGCCGAGGTCGGCGACCACGACCTCGATGCCGAGCGCAGCCGCCCGGGTCTCGACGACGGCGATCGTCTGCGGCAGCGCGTTGGCGTCGACGACGAACGGCCCGTCGGCGCTCCGGTTGCCGCGGCGTACCAGGGTCATCGCCTCGGCGGCGGCGGTGCCCTCGTCGAGCAGCGACGCGTTGGCAGTGGGCAGCCCGGTGAGGTCGCCGACCATGGTCTGGAAGTTCAGCAGCGCCTCGAGGCGGCCCTGGGAGATCTCCGGCTGGTACGGCGTGTACGCGGTGTACCAGCTCGGGTCCTCGAGCACGTTGCGCCGCACGACCGGCGGCGTGGTGGTGCCGTGGTAGCCGAGACCGATCATCGGCTCCCGCGGCGTGTTGCGCGCGGCGAGAGCGCGGAGCTCGCGGGCGGCCTGCTCCTCCGACGCGGCGGCCGGGAGGTCCAGCTCGGCCGACGCCCGGATGCCGCCGGGGACGGCGGCGCGCATGAGGTCGTCGAGGCTGTCGAAGCCGAGCGCGGCGAGCATGGTCGCGCGGCCGCCGTCGTCGGGACCGATGTGGCGCTCGCGGAAGGGCTGCGCGTCGTCGAGCTCGGACAGGCTGGGGTGGTCGGACACGGGGGCTCCTGGTCGCATCTGGTGCCGGTGCAGGTCGCCCTCCCCCTCTGTCGGGACGCCCGCGCGTGGTGCGGCCGATCTCCAGAGTTGCCTGTCCCGCGCGGTCCGGGCGCCTGAGAGGTTCCGGGGAGGATTTGCCCCTTCGGCGCTCCGCTGCGTGTGGCGGAGTCTCTCCCGCGCGGTGTCGTCAGCGGTGTCAACGCTACCGCATGGCCCGGCGTCGTCCCGGCATGCAGGAGCCCCCGGGACCGTGGGTCGCGGGGGCTCCGGAGTCGGAAGGCAGGGAAGCTAGGAGGGTGCCGGTCAGCCGACCTCGCGGCGGCGGCGCCGGGCGGCGAGCTCGTCCTCGGCGTGGCCATCGGGGTCCTCGGCGGTGCGCTCGCTGGGCAGCTCCGCGAGCGACCCCTCGATCTCGCGCCAGACACCGCCGATCGCGATGCCGAAGACACCCTGACCGCCCTGGAGCAGGTCGATGACCTCGTCGTTGCTGGTGCACTCGTAGACGCTCGCGCCGTCGCTCATCAGCGTCACGCGGGTGAGGTCGTCGGTGCCACGCTTGCGGAGGTGCTGGACGGCGGTGCGGATCTGCTGCAGGGAGATGCCCGCGTCGAGGAGCCGCTTGATGACCTTGAGCAGCAGGATGTCGCGGAAGCTGTAGAGGCGCTGCGAGCCGCTGCCGCTCGCCCCGCGGACGCTGGGCTCCACGAGACCGGTGCGGGCCCAGTAGTCGAGCTGGCGGTAGGTGATCCCGGCGGCGTTGCACGCGGTCGGGCCGCGGTAGCCGGCGTCGCTGGGCAGCGGCGAGACGTCGTCGTCGAAGAGCAGCCCCTGGCTGTCCGCAGCCTGGGCGGCCTCGGCGGCCGCGCTCTCCGCCTCGCGCTCGTGCGCGGCCTTGTCGCCGTTGCCTGTCACGGTTGACCTCCGTCATTCCTTCGCTCTGCCTGTCGCTCCGAGGGGGAAGCCGTCCGTTCCCCGGCGGAGAACAACGGTGGAGTTACAGCGAAGACACTCCCCAAGGTAAACCTGGGGTTGAGGGTGGTCAACGAACTCCGGCATCTTCGGGGCGGCGTGTCGCAACCCTCAACCTCAACTAGAGGGTTACTCCCCACCCGAGACGCGAAGGCCACCATCGACCGGCCGGTGCCGGTCCGCCCGCCGTGGATGCGGGTTCAGTGGGCCTCGAAGTCCTCCGGCGTGACGTGGTCGAGGAACTCGCGGAACTTCTCGACCTCGTCCTCCTGCTCGTCGGGAACCTCGAGGCCGGCCTCGTCGAGGACGTCCTCGGCGCAGACGATCTTGCTGCCGGTGCGCAGCGCCAGGGCGATCGAGTCGGACGGCCGTGCGCTGACCTCCACACCGCTCGCGAAGACGAGGAGGGCGTAGAAGATGCCGTCCTTCATCTCGGTGATGCGGACCTCGCTGAGGTCGTTGCCGGTCGCGCTGAGGAGGTCCTTCATCAGGTCGTGCGTCAACGGCCGGGGTGGCACCACGCCCTGCTGGGCGAAGGCGATCGCCGTGGCCTCGACCGCGCCGATCCAGATCGGGAGGTACCGGTCCCCCGCCACCTCGCGCAGCAGCACGATGGGCTGGTTGGACGGCATCTCCACGCGGACACCGATCACATCGACTTCACGCACGAGATCAGCGTACTCCCGACCCCTGACAGGGGAACCGCCCGTGCGAGTGGGTTGGGGGCGTCAGCGTCCGGACTGGAGGCCGGACTTCACGAGCGTCGCGTGCAGCTTCACGGAGAGCGCCGCGATCTCGCGGACCGCCTCCTCGGCGCGGGCCTGGGCTCCGGCGTCACGCTGCCGGCGCAACGGCTCGGAGACCTGCTGCACGAGCCCGACCTCCCGATCGGCGGCGGTCTTGAAGGCGCGCAGGTGCCGCGGCTCGAGCCCGTACGACGCCAGCTCGCCCGCGGCCTTGGCGATGACGAGGGCGTCACCGTCGAAGTACTTCGTGCCGGGACGCAGTCGCACCATGCCGAAGTCGACGAGCTGCTGCAGCAGCTCGTCGTCGATGCCGGCGGTCTCGACCAGCTCGGCCCGGGACAGCCGCAGCTCGGGTCCTCCGGCGGCGAACGCCTCGGGGCTGGGCATCCCGTCGCCGGACAGCACCACCCGCGGCACTTGCGGCCCGGTGACCGGCAGCTCCGGCGGCTCGAGGCCGCGGTCCATCGCGTCGAGGTGCTCGCGGATCACCTTGAGCGGGAGGTAGTGCTCGCGCTGCGCGGTCAGCACGTAACGGAGCCGGGCGACGTCGTCGGCGGAGAACTTGCGGTAGCCCGCCGGTGTGCGCTCGGGCGAGACCAGTCCCTCGGTCTCGAGGTAGCGGATCTTCGAGATGTGCAGGCCCGGGAAGTCCGGGCGCAGCTGCTCGAGCACCTCACCGATGCTGAAGCGCCCGCTCCGCGAGTGCGAGGTCGCTGCGCTGCCGGAGCCGTTGCTCGAGGAGGTCATGACGGTCGACGCACGGTTGGTCGCCGGGCTGGTCACTGAGGCGTGCCCGCACCCGCGTGGCTGGCGAAGTAGACCAGCCGGTACTTGCCGATCTGCACCTCGTCGCCGCCCTGGAGGGCGACCTCGTCGATGCGGTCGCGGTTGACGTAGGTGCCGTTGAGGCTGCCGACGTCGGCCACGGTGTAGCCCTGCGCGCCACGCCGGAACTCGGCGTGCCGGCGCGACACGGTCACGTCGTCGAGGAAGATCTCGCTGTCGGGGTGGCGGCCCGCGGCGACCACGTCGGTGTCGAGCAGGAACCGGCTGCCCGCGGACGGGCCACGCTGCACGACGAGCAGGGCGCTGCCGGCCGGAAGCGCGTCGACGGCCGCGGCGTCGGCGTCGTTGAGGGAACGCTCCTCGCGGTGCTCGGCCTCCTTCTGCGGCGCGCCGAAGGTGATCGTGGCCGTGGTCTCGCTCGGCGACTCGGTGGCCGGCGCGGCCGGCTGCTCGAGGCGGGTACCGCACTGCGAGCAGAAGCGCGCACCGTCGGGGTTCTGATGTCCGCACTCGGTGCAGAACGGCATCGGTTGCCTCCCGTTGTCGTGCCGTCGGACGTTGCCAACCCTCAACCGCTCATCGAGGTTGACGGTGGCCCCGAACCTATCAGGGGCGCGGAGTCGATCAACCCCGTTCGGTCAGAGCTGCTGCTGGTACGCCTCGGCGTCGAGCAGCCCGTCGACGACCGACGGGTCGCTCGGGGTGACCTCGAACAGCCATCCGTCGCCGTAGGGGTCGGTGTTGACCAGCTCCGGGGTGCCGTCGAGGTTCTCGTTGCGCGCGACGACGGTGCCGGTGACCGGGGCGTACACGTCGGAGACCGACTTGGTCGACTCGAGCTCGCCGACCGCCGTACCGGCCTCGACGTCGGTGCCGACGTCCGGCAGCTGGACGTAGACGATGTCCCCGAGGGCATCCTGGGCGAAGTGCGTGATCCCCACGCGGACCGAGCCGTCGCTCTCGCCGGGGCTGCGCACCCACTCGTGCTCGACGGTGTACTTCAGGTCCTCGGGGTACACGGCAACCGGCTCCTCTGTGCTGGACGGATCGAACGGGGCTGGACGGGATCGAACTGGGCAGGGCTGGTGGGTCGCACCGGCGACGCGGGCAGGCTACTCGGTCGGCACCGGGTCGGCGTACTGGGACGGGGGCACCTCGTGCACCGAGGCGATCTCGACGCTGTCGGAGCGGGCGACGCCGACCTCACCGCCGACGCGCTCCACCTCGTAGGTGAACCCGCGCCGCAGGTCCAGCGCGCTGGAGAGGTTGTGCGGACCGCCGATCGCCTCGATGACGTACGGCGCCGTGATCGTCTCGCCGTCGACGACGACGCCACCGTTGGGGGCGTCGCGCAGCGCGGTCTGCGCGACGATGCGCACGGTGTTGTTGAGCTCGATCGCCTCGGCGCCGGCGTCGCGCAGCTCCTGGATGCCGTTGATGAGGTTGTTGGAGCCGACCGCGTTGTCGGGGTCCCGGATCGTCACCTGGATGCCGGGCCCGACCGCCGGGAGCGTCCCGGCCATGATGCCGAGCTCGTCGGCCCGCTGCCGGGCGCGCTCGAGGGCGGTGCGCCGGGCCTGGGTGTCGTTGAGCAGGGAGCTGCGGGTCTGCTCGAGCTCGGCGATCTCGTTCTCGGCCCGGTCGCTGGCGAGGGACAGCGAGTTGATCAGGCTGATCAGCTCGTCCTGCCGTGCGCCGACGTACTCCGCGTCGCTGGTGTTGGAGCGGACCTGCACCACCGCGGCGAAGCCGAGCACGAGCAGCAGGACGCCGGCGGTGACCTGGCCGCGGCCACCGGGCTTGCGCAGCGAGGCGGCCAGCCGGTCGCGTCCGGTGACCTTGGTCGGTCCCGGCTCGGGCGGGTGCGTGGTCGGCTCGTCAGGCATGGAACAGGTGGCGCCGGATCGCGGCGACGTTGGAGAAGATGCGGATGCCCAGGACGACGATGACCCCGGTCGACAGCTGACCGCCGACGCCGAGCTGGTCGCCGAGGTAGACGATCAGGGCCGCGATCAGCACGTTGCTGACGAACGACACCACGAACACCTTGTCGTCGAAGATCCCGTCGAGGAACGCCCGGAGCGCGCCGAACACCGCGTCGAGCGCGGCGACGACCGCGATCGGGAGGTAGGGCTGCAGCCAGACCGGCACCTCGGGCTGGAGGAGCAGGCCGAGGAGGACGCCGACGACCAGGCCCAGGCCCGCGATCATCGCAGTCTCTCCGGGGTGTGGGCGTAGCGCAGGGTGCTGCGACGGGCCGCGGGCACGGTCAGGGGGTCCTCGCTGTTCGTGATGTCGAGTTCCACACCATAGAGCGCCTGCAGATCGCTCCACCATTGGCCCGAAGGTGTGTCGGCGAAGCGGGCCGCCAGGGTGTCCGGGTCGCCGATGACGCGCAGGTTGTACGGCGGGGAGATCGGCCGGAAGTTCACCGTGATCACGGCGCCGCCCTGGCGGACGGCCGTCAGGGCGGTCAGCCGCTCACCGTTGATCGAGATCGCCTCGGCGCCGGCCAGCCAGAAGCCGTTGACGAGCTTCTGCAGGTCGAGGTCGATGACTTCGTTCTCGCCGTCGGCCAGGGGCGGCCCGTCGTCGGCACGCACGAGCACCCCGGGGCCGCGGGCGGCGTCCGCGCCGGTCGCGACGCCGAGCGAGGTGAGCCGCGACTGCACCGACCGTCCCTGCGCGGTGGCCTCGAGGTACTGCGTCTGCAGCGTCTCGGTCTCGTTGGCGAGCCGGTTGACCCGCTCACGGCGGTCGGCGAGCTGGGCCTTGCGCGCCTGGACCTGCTTGACCAGCTCCTCGTGGGAGGTGGCGGTGTCGTCGGCGCTGCGAGCGGTCTGCACGGCGGCCGTCGCGATCAGGACGCCGAAGACGGCGAGCACCGCGAGCACCGCGCCTGCCGCGCGCGACGGAGGCCTCTCCCCCGCCGCCTCGCGGCGCTCGGCGACGACGGCGTAGTCCTGGTCGAGCGACGTCACGGTGAGGTAGTTGATCAGCCCCATCACGGCCTGGGGAGGGGGCTCCGGCAGCGTGCGCTCGCCACGTCCGGCGTGCTCGGCGCCGGGCCGGCGTCCGGGCTTGCCCGACGAGCCGGCGTCGTTCCGGTCGGAGGTGGGCAGGTCAGGAGCCATCGAGGCTCGGTGCCCTGCGGTCGTGATCGGCCAGGAGCTTGCGCACCTGCCAGGCGTACAGGAACCCGGCCCACCAGTAGAGCGCCGTCCCCCAGATGGCGAACGCCCAGCCGAACACCTTGGCGAGCATGGCGACCAGGCCGCTGCCGTCACCGAGCAGCAGCAGCGGGAAGGCGTAGAGCAGGTTGGCCGTCGCGGCCTTGCCGAGGAAGTGCACCGGCAGTGCGCTGTAGCCGCGGGTGCGCAGGAACGGCACGAGTCCCCAGAGGAACAGGTCGCGGGCCGGCAGCAGGAGCGCCAGCCACCACGGGATGATGTCGCGCCACGCGAGGCCGATGACGGTGGACAGGATGTAGAGCCGGTCGGCGACCGGATCGAGGATCTCGCCGAGCTTGGACGTCTGGTTCAGCTTCCGGGCGAGGTAGCCGTCGAGGTAGTCGCTGATCCCCGACAGGGCGAGGACGAGGAGCGCCCAGCCGTCCGCTTCCGGCACGAGGATCAGCCAGAGGAAGAGCGGGACGCCGGCGAGCCGGACGATGCTGATGACGTTGGGGATGGTGAGGACCCGGCGACCACTCGTCGCCGTCGTGCCCTGGCCGTCCACCCAACCCACCTAATGCTCTGTCGTCCCACCGGTCGTCAGTACCTTATCCGGTGGGGTCGCACGGCCCCGGCGCACGCAGGGCGCGTCGGGCGGTTGGTCGCGTCGCTCGGGTCAGTCGCGGTGCAGCGTGCGGCCGCAACGCGGGCAGTGGGCCCGGGCGCAGATGTCGAGCTGCTGGCCGCAGGTGCAGCTGCGGGACGTCGATCCGGTGGCCCGTGTCAGGGTGGGCCGCTTCTCGGTGGTGCTTCGCACGGTCTTCATGGTCCTGGTACTCCTGGTTTCCCCTCGGCTCTTCCATGGAACCGACGAGACCGGCGCTCATGACGGCAAAACACGCCGAATAGCCCGAACGGGTCACGCGAAACGACCTGATCGGTCCTGGCGCCCCGCAGCCGTCCGGCGCCGGGCCGGTCAGCCGGGTCAGGTGCCGCCGCCCGGCCGGCCCACCTGGTCGAGCTGTCCGAGGAGGTCCTCGATGAGGGCGTCGAGGTCACCGGTGTCGCCGCCGGTCAGGCCCTCGAGCCCACCCAGCCCGCCGAGCCCGCCGAGCCCGCCGTCATCGGCGCCCGGCCGGACGTCGAGGTCCCGGTCGCCGTGGCTGCCCTGCATCCACCGGCGCCAGAGCCGGTCGAACGACGGCTCGTCGAGCGCCGCACCCAGGGCGTCGCGGAGCTGGTCGGAGGTCAGCATGGCGAACGCGTGCTCCTCCGTGACCGTGCCGAGCGCGCTCGCGACCCGGTCGGGGCCGTAGCGCTCCTCCAGCGCGCGGTAGAAGGCGGCGGCCTTGCCGTAGACGAGACCGGCGTACTGGAACGACGAGTCGTAGTCGCTGGTCGCGCGGTCGGCCCGGCCGTCGGCGTCACGGAGCATCCGCATCTGCTCGTAGCCGCTGTCGATGTGGGTGTCGCAGAGCTCGTCGACCTCGTCGGGCGGCGCGTCCTGCAGCTCGCGGAGGACGAGGCAGGCGGAGTACTGGGCCAGCGGCTCGTCGACGACCGGTGCGAGCACCGAGTCGTTGCCGACGATGACGTGCCACCACTCGTGGCCGACCTCGTGGGCGATCGTCCAGGCCCGCATGGTCTCGAGCATCCGGCCGGTGTCGCCGCCGACCATCCCACCGAGTCCGCCCGCTCCCCCGCCCAGCAGGTCCTCGAGACCCTCCATGCCTTCCATGCCCTCGAGCCCCTCCAGGCCGCCGAGGCCGCCGAGCAGGTCCTCGAGGTCGCCGAGGCCGGGGACGCCGCCGGCGAACAGCGCCGGCTCGATCCACGTGGCGCCGGGCCACTCCATGCCTCCCACGCCCGAGCCCAGCGGGGCGGAGACCACCTCGAACTCGCGCCAGGGGTAGGCGACGAAGTGGTCGGACAGCACCTCCAGCGCGCCGGCCGCTTCGTCGAGCACGCCGGCCAGCTCGGCCTGCGCGGCGGGCGGTCCGTAGGCACGCACGGTGACGCCGTCGAGGTCGCCGACGAGGGTGCGCTCCTCGACGTCGTACCCGCGGAGGAGGTTCACGACGAGGTCGTTCATGCCGTAGCCCTCGGACGTGACGGTGGTGGTGCCGTCCTCGGACGCCTCGCCGGTGCGGACCCCGCCGTCGACGACGGTCCAGGCGCTGGGGACGGACAGCCGCATCCGGATGAGCGCGGCCGGTGAGTTGCCGATGTCGCCGACACCGCGCGGGTCGGGCTCGGCGCTGCCGCCGTCGGGGATCCAGAGCGGGAACCAGTGGCCGAGGTTCCAGGCGTCGGCGGTGCGGGACAGCAGCCCGATGTCGGCCGGCCCGCCCATGCCGCCGAGCATGTCGAGCAGGCCGCCACCGCCCTCCGAGACCGGCAGGGTGTACGAGAACGGCACGGTCACGCCGACGCGGTCACCGTGCCCGTCGGGAAGAGGCACCGTGACGAGGGCGTCGTCGACGGTCGCGTCGGCAGGCTCGCCGTCGACCTCGACGTCACCGATCGCGGCCTTCGCCTCGAAGTCGGGCACGCCCGGGAACCAGCGCAGCAGCACCTCGTCGGCCTCGCCCACGAGGAGCGAGAGCCGCACCGTGCCGGACACCTCACCGGAGCCCGGCCGCACGTCGGCCTCGACGTCGTAGGTCGGGGCGTCGTCCGCGAGGCCCGCCGCCTCGGCGAGCTCGACCCCGGCGGGCGTCATCGACACGGCCGCGTCCCAGCGAGCGACACCCGAGGCGGGGTCGAGCTCGTCCCCCTCGGACCCGCCGAGCAACGAGCAGCCGGCGAGCGACGACGCCGCCAGGAGAGCGGCGAGGAGGGCGGGGACGGTGCGCGTCATGCAGCCATGATGGCAAGGGGCGCCCCCGCGCGTGGCCCGTCATCCACAGGTCCCGCCGGGTCAGCCCCGGAGGTCGTGTGCATGCGGAAACCCGTTGGCGGTACGGCGACCCGCTCCCGGAGACTTGCCCGCATGATCCCGAGCACCTGGGCCCCGCACCGGCGGGCCGACGACGGGGAGGTCGTCGGCTACCTGGCACCCGCCGAGGACGTGACCGACTCCGACCTGGTCGTCCCGATGTCGCTGCTCGGCCACCCGCTCGGCGAGCCGGCGGACGAGTGGGAGGCCGCCGACGTGCTCGAGCGCACCGGCCTGTCGATGCTCGCGGACCAGTGGCGCTACACCTCCGACGGCGCCGAGATCCGGGTGCGGATCGTGTCGGTGACGCCGTCGCACGTGGTGCTCAAGCACGAGGACTTCGGCGACATGTCGCACGACTACGGTCGGAACTTCACCCTCGCCCTACCCGCGGGAGACGTCCTCCGCCGGGCATGAAAGCGAGTTTCGAGCCGCGTCGGACTTGATTACGCGCGTGACCTGTGAGACGGATGGTAAAGGCGCCGATTCGGCGGTGCCGCGGTCCGCGGACCGTCCAACCAACTCCTCTGGGGGAGATTCCATTGCGCAAGAAGATCGCCTACGGCTCTGCCGTCGCCGTCCTCGCCGCCCTCGCGGTGAGCAACCCGGTCGTCGCCGACGCCGCCCGCAAGATCGGCGGCGAGGACATCCGCAACGGCAGCGTCGGGTCGGCCGACATCAAGAACTCGACGATCAAGAGCAAGGACGTCGCCAAGGACACCCTGAAGTCCTGGGACATCGCCGACAACCACATCCAGGGCAAGGACGTGAAGGACGGCTCGCTCACCGCGGCCGACTTCAAGGCGGGTGAGCTGCCGGTGACGGCGTACGCCCGGGTCACGGGCGGCGCGACGCCGGCGCTCGACGACGCCCGCACGCAGAAGGTGGCGTCGCTGAACCGCACCGGCCCCGGGGTCTACTGCCTCGAGCTGGCCAGCGGGGTCGACCGCAGCGTGGCGATCCTGGCCCAGGTCGAGCACGCCACCGGCTCCGGCAACAAGACGGCCCAGCCGTCCGGCAACTGCGGCGCCAACGGCGTCCAGGTCACCACCGAGGCGCAGTCGGTCAACGGCACCGCCATCGAGTCCGCTCCGTCGAACGACGTGTCGTTCACGGTGCTGGTGCCCTGACGCAGCACGACACGCACGGCACGCGCGCGCCCCGGCCCTCCTGCGGCCGGGGCGCGCGCGTGTCCGGGTCAGGCCCAGAGCGCGTGGTACGCGTTCAGGGCCGGCTGCCCGCCGAGGTGCGCGTAGAGCACGGTGGCGTCGCGCGGGATCTCCGCGCTGCGCACCAGGTCGATGAGGCCGGCGAGGGACTTCCCCTCGTAGACCGGGTCGGTGATCATCGCCTCGAGCTCCGCGCCGAGGCGCATCGCCTCCATCGTCGAGTCCACGGGGATGCCGTACAGGTCGCCCGCCCAGCCCTCCAGCACGGTGATCTCGTCGTCGCGGAGGTCACGGCCCAGCTCGATCAGCTCGGCGGTGTGCCGCGCGATCCGGGCGACCTGGTCGGTCGTCTTGGCCAGCGTGGCGGAGGCGTCGATGCCGATGACGCGGCGCCGTACACCGGTCTGCTCCTCGAGGGCCGCGAACCCGGCGATCATCCCGGCGTGCGTCGAGCCGGTGACCGTGCAGACCACGATCGTGTCGAAGTGCACGCCGAGCGCCTTCTCCTGCTCGGCCACCTCGAACGCCCAGCTGGCGAACCCCAGCCCGCCGAGCGGGTGCTCGCTCGCGCCCGCCGGGATCGGGTACGGCGTGCCGCCCGCCTCCTCGACCTCGCGGATCGCGTCCTCCCACGACTGCCGGATGCCGATGTCGAAGCCCGCGGGATCGAGCCGCACGTCGGCGCCCATCATCCGCGACAGCAGGATGTTGCCGACCTTGTCGTTGACCGGGTCGTCCCAGGGCACCCACTTCTCCTGGACGAGCCGCGCCTTGAGGCCGAGGTGCGCGGCGACGGCGGCGACCTGGCGGGTGTGGTTGCTCTGCACTCCCCCGATCGACACGAGCGTGTCGGCGCCGCTGGCCAGCACGTCGGGGACGATGTACTCCAGCTTGCGCACCTTGTTGCCGCCGTACGCCAGCCCGCTGCTGACGTCCTCGCGCTTGGCCCAGACGTCCGCGCCGCCGAGGTGCTCGGTGAGCCGGGCGAGGCGGTGGACCGGGCTCGGCCCGAAGGTGAGGGGGTGGCGGGGGAACTCGTGGAGCTTCATGAGGCCTCTTCGTCGCTGATGTCGGGCAGGTCGTGCAGGGAGTGCCAGGTCTCGTGCGCGACCTCGGCGGCGCGCTCGGTGTCGCGGGCCGCGCACAGGTCGACGAGCGCGACGTGGCGGTCGACCGAGGCCCGACCGGCGTCGGAGGAGAACCGCAGCCGTTCGAGGCGGCGCAGCACGGGGGTGTACTGGTCGAGCACCGTCGCCGCGGCGGCGTTGCCCGCCACGTCCACGGGTACGGCGTGGAACTCGTCGTCGGCGGCGAGGGCGGCCTCGGTGTCCCCCGCCGCGAGGGCGGCGGCGAACCGGTCGTTGGCCGCTCGCATCGCGGCGAGGTCGTCGTCGGTCAGCCGGGCGACCGACTCGGCGACGGCGAGCCGGTGCATGGCCGCGACCACCGAGCGGGCGTCGCGGATCTCGGCCGGCTCGAGCGGCGCGACGGTCGTGGAGCGTCCCGGCCGGGCCTGGACCAGGCCGACCTGGCCCAGCCGCAGCAGCGCCTCGCGCACCGGGGTCCGGCTCACGCCGAGCCAGGTCGCCAGCTCCCCGTCGCGCAGCTGCTCCCCCGGCGCGAGCGTGCCGTCGACGATGGCGTCCCGGAGCCGGAGGTAGACACCGTCGCGCAGCAGGGTGCGCGGGATCCGGCGGTCGGAGTCGAGGGGGACGGGCACGCAATATATTGCACACCGCGAGGTCGGCCGGCGCAACCTCGCGTCCGAGGCGTGACACCGGGCCCGCCCCGGCGCATGGTGGTCAAGCGAGCGTTACCGCACTCCCGCGGTCGCCGCACTCTCCGAGGGGGCTCGCCACCATGCGCAGGAAGATCTCGTTCGCCGTCGCCACCGTCGCGGTCGCCGCCGTCGCCCTGACCAACCCGGTCGTGGCCGACGCGGCCCGGAGGATCGGGTCGGGCGACATCCGCAACGACAGCGTCCGCAGCAAGGACGTGCACAACGACACGCTCCGCTCCAAGGACATCCACGACGGCTCGATCAAGGCGAAGGACCTGCGGATCGGCGCGGGCTCGGTGTCGGCGTACGCCCGGGTCATCGCCACCGGCGTGGTGCCGACGCTCGACGCGGGTCGCACGAAGAACGTCGTGTCCGTGACGCGCGTGTCGACCGGCGTCTACTGCCTGGAGCTCGCCGCCGGCGTCAACCGCACGGTCGCGGTCGTGGCCGCGCCGGAGGGCGCGCTGGGCAACGCGAGCGCGCAGTGGACGAACGACTGCGGCACCAACGGCATCCAGGTGCAGACCGAGCGGCTCAGCGTCGGCGGCGGAGGCAACCTCAACAGCACGGTGGAGAACTCCGTCTCCTTCCACGTCCTCGTCCCCTGAGCGCGACCGGGCGGGAACCGGAGGCGCAACGACGAGGACGGCCGGACCCCACGGGGGTCCGGCCGTCCGTGCGTGGTGGCGCGGTCAGCGCAGGTCGAACCGGTCGGCCTCCATGACCTTGGCGAACGCGGCGACGAAGTCGGTGACGAACTTGTCGCGGGCGTCCTCGCTGGCGTAGACCTCCGAGAGCGCGCGCAGCTGGGAGTTCGACCCGAAGACCAGATCGACCGCGGTCGCGGTCCCCCGCAGGTCGCCGCTGCTGACGTCGCGGATCTCGTAGACGCCCTCCTCGGACTCCGACGCCTTCCACTGCGTGCCCGGGGACAGCAGGTTGACGAAGAAGTCGTTGGTGAGGGTGCCGGGCCGCTCGGTGAGCACGCCGTGCTCGGTGCCGCCGGCGTTGGCCCCGAGTGCGCGCAGGCCGCCGACCAGGACGGTCATCTCCGGGGCGGACAGGCCGAGCAGGTACGCCTTGTCGACCATCAGCGTCTCGGGCTGCAGCTTCTCGCCGGGACGGACCCAGTTGCGGAAGCCGTCGGCACGCGGCTCGAGGTACTGCGACGAGTCGACGTCGGTCTGCTCCTGCGTGGCGTCGGTGCGTCCCGGACGGAACGGCACGGTGACGTCGTGGCCGGCATCCTTCGCGGCCTTCTCGACCGCGGCGACACCGCCGAGCACGATCAGGTCGGCGAGCGACACCTGCTTGCCGCCGGACTGGGCGGCGTTGAACTCGTCGCGCACCCGGCCGATGGCTTCGAGGGCCGTCGCGAGCTGCTCCGGCTCGTTGACCGCCCAGCCGCGCTGCGGCTCGAGCGCGATGCGGGCGCCGTTGGCGCCGCCCCGCTTGTCGGTACGGCGGAACGTCGAGGCCGACGCCCACGCCGTCGTGACCAGCTGCGCGACACTGAGACCGCTGTCGAGCAGCTTCGCCTTCAGGGCCGTGACGTCCTGGTCGTCGACGAGCTCGTGGTCGACGGCCGGCACCGGGTCCTGCCACAGCTGCGGCTCGGGCACCCAGGGGCCGAGCAGGTGCGGACCCACCGGACCCATGTCGCGGTGGAGCAGCTTGTACCAGGCCTTGGCGAAGGCCAGCGCGAACTCGTCGGGGTTCTCCAGGAAGCGGCGCGAGATCTTCTCGTACGTCGGGTCCATCCGCAGCGACAGGTCGGTGGTGAGCATCGTCGGGCGGTGCTTCTTCGACGCGTCGTAGGGGTCGGGGATGATCTCCTCGGCGTCCTTGGCGACGTACTGCTTGCCGCCCGCGGGGCTCTCGGTGAGCTCCCACTCGTAGCCGAAGAGGATCTCGAAGAACCGGTTGCTCCACTGCGTGGGCTTGTCGGTCCAGGTGACCTCCAGGCCCGACGTGATCGTGTCGACGCCCTTGCCGGAGCCGTATGTGCTCAGCCAGCCGAGGCCCTGGTTCTCCAGCTCGCCGGCCTCGGGCTCCGGGCCGACGTGCGCGTCGGCGTCGCCGGCCCCGTGGGTCTTGCCGAAGGTGTGGCCGCCGGCGATCAGCGCGACGGTCTCCTCGTCGTTCATCGCCATCCGCTTGAAGGTCTCGCGGATGAACGCCGCGGCCTTGACCGGGTCGGGGTTGCCGGCAGGGCCCTCCGGGTTGACGTAGATGAGGCCCATCTCGGTGGCGCCGACCTCGGGCGCCATCTCGCCCTCGCCGACGTAGCGGTCCTCGCCGAGCCAGGCGTCCTCGGGACCCCAGATGATCTCCTCGGGCTCCCAGACGTCCTCGCGGCCGAAGGCGAACCCGTAGGTCTTGAAGCCCATCGACTCCAGCGCGACGTTGCCGGCGAGCACGAGCAGGTCGGCCCAGGAGACCTTCTGGCCGTGCTTCTGCTTGACCGGCCAGAGCAGGCGGCGTGCCTTGTCGAGGTTGGCGTTGTCGGGCCAGCTGTTCAGCGGCGCGAACCGCTGGCTGCCGTCGCCGGCGCCGCCGCGCCCGTCGTGGACGCGGTAGGTGCCGGCCGCGTGCCAGCTCAGCCGGATCATCAGGCCGCCGTAGTGGCCGAAGTCGGCCGGCCACCAGTCCTGGGGCGTGGTGAGCACGTCCACGATGTCCTGCTTGAGGGCCTCGACGTCGAGCTTCTGGAACTCCGTGCGGTAGCTGAACCCGCTGCCGAGCGGGTTGCCCGCCGGGTTGTGCGCGTGCAGCACCGTCAGGTCGAGCTGGTTGGGCCACCAGTCCTTGTTGGTGCTCGGGCGATGCGCCTTCGGGGTCGGCGAGTCGATCGCGGGGTTCTCGCTCTCGCTGCCCTGTGCGGTCGCTCCGTCGTGGGCGACGGGGCAGCCGCCGCCGGTCTGGTCAGACACGTGTTTCCCTTCCGTTCGTGTGGGTGCGGTTCAGGAGGCCTTGCAGTCGGGGCAGGTGCCCCAGTAGACGACCTCGGCCTCGTCGATCGTGAAGCCGTGGTCCTCGGACGCGGTCAGACAGGGGATCTCGCCGACGGCACAGTCGACGTCGGCGATGGCGCCGCAGGATCGGCACACGACGTGGTGGTGGTTGTCCCCCACCCGCGACTCGTAGCGCGCGACCGAGCCGGACGGCTGGATGCGGCGGACCAGTCCCGCCGCGGTCAACGCCCGGAGGACGTCGTACACGGCCTGGTGGGAGACCTGGCCGAGTCGGGCGCGGCTGGCGTCGAGGATCGCGTCGGTGTCGGCGTGCGGCAGCTCGTGCACGGCCGCCAGGACGGCGAGCCGGGGCTGCGTGACCCGGAGCTCGACCCCTCGCAGCAGGCCCGCGAGGTGCTCGTTCGTGGTCATGGCACGACCCTACCCATGATCTTGAACGAGTCAAGAAGAGGGGTAAGCCGCTCCCCTACGGAACCGGCGCCTCGCCGGGTGGTGCCGGGTTGTCGAAGAGGCCGGCGTCCCGGAGCAGGCGCAGCGCGTTGAGCAGCCCGGAGGTCAGCGGTGCCGCCAGGATGGCGCCCATCAGCCCGAACAGCAGGGTGCCAGCGGTGGTGGTGATCAGCACCACCAGCGGGTGCAGCCGCAGGGACCGTCCGAACGCGAAGGGCTCGAGCAGGTTCTGGATCGTGTTGTTGGCCAGCAGGACGATGGCCAGCATCGTGAGCGCGACGGGCAGCCCGTGCGCCCCGAGCGCGACGACGACGGCGAACCCGCCCGCGACGAACGCGCCGAAGTACGGCACGTACGACCCGATGAACGACACCAGCGCGATCGCGCCGGCATGGGGGACGTCCAGCACGAGGGCGCCGAGACCGACGACGACTGCGTTCGCCACGCCGAGCTCGGTGAGGCCGAGTGCGTAGCCGCGGAAGGCGTGCACGGTCCCCTGCATCACCTGCTCGGCCAGGCGTGGCGGCAGGGCGACGTGGCCGGCTGCCCAGGTGGTGAGCGGCTCCCAGTCCTTGAGCAGGAACAGCAGCATGAACGTGCCCAGGACGATCCCGACGAGCACCGCGGCCACCGAGGAGATCGCCGAACCGAGCCAGCCGACCAGCAGGGCGCGCATCGCACCCCGCAGGACGCCGCCGAGCGCAGCACCCCGGCTGGTCTCGGGGTCGACCTGGTCGCTCGCGGACTCCAGCCCGGTCGCGACGTCCTGCCAGATGTCGGCGCTCTCGTCGAGGAGGACCAGGATCACGAGAACCGCGACGACCACGACGAGCGAGAGCCCCAGGAGCAGGACGAGGGCAGCCCCGAGCCAGCGCGGAACGTGCCAGAGCTGCAGCCGGTCGACGACCGGCACGAGGACCGCCGCCAGGACCGCGGCGAGGACGAGCGGGATCAGCAGCGGCGTGACGCGCGCCAGGAGGAGCAGGACGATCCCGACCAGGACGACGACGCCCACGATGAGCCACGCCCCGAGGCCGAGGACGCGCAACCACGACGGCAGCTCCAGGTGCACGATCTCCTGGCCCGCCGCCGTCGCCGCGCGCCGTGCACGCCGTACGGCGTCCTCACGCTCCTCCTCGGTCACGTCGCCGTCAGCCCGTGCCGTCGGAGGGCGACGTCGACGGTGATCCCGTCGTCGTCGACGCTGCCGAGGGGGACGGCTCGGGGGACGGGACGGCGTCGCGGATGTCCGCGAGCACCTGCCCGGCGGTGGCGATGGCTTCCTCGAGCGCGGCCAGGGTCGCGGGGTCGACGGCGCCGGTCTGCTTCACCCCGAGCTCCTTCTGGAACCGGGTCAGCGCCTCGGTGAGCTCCGGGGTCCACTCCCCGTCGACCGGGCCGTCCCAGTAGCCGGCCAGCTTCAGGGTCTGCTGCACGGCGGCGGTGCTCGCCACTGCTTCCTGGGCCGCCGCACCACCGGCCTTCGACAGGTCCGACTGGAGGGCGGCCTGGGTCGCCTTGTCGACGGCACCGGTCACCGGGAGGTCGTGCTCCCTCTGCACGGACTCGACGGCCTCGACCGTGGCCGGGCCGTACGCACCGTCGACCGGTCCGTCGTAGTAGCCGGCCTGCTCCAGGGACTGCTGGAGTCGCTTCGTGTAGTCGTGCACGGCTGCCTGGGCCTGCTGCTCCTCCTCGGGGGTCAGGCAGCCCGCGTCCACGACCAGCCCCATCCACGCGACCTCGAGCGCGACGGCGGCGGCGTTGAGCTCCCGGGTCGCCTGTGCCAGCGGGGTGCTGTCGGTGACCGCGTTCACGGCCGCGTCGAGATCGGCCTCCGCGGCCTCGACCTGGTTGACCGTCGAGGCCGGTACCAACGGTGAGGCTGACGGCTCGCTCTCCGGCGTGGCGTTCGAGTTCGTGGCCTTCTGACCGTTCTTGGCGCGCTTGAGAGCCGCCTTCGCGTCCGCCAGGTCCTGTTCGGCGTCGGCCACCCCCTGGTGGGCGTCGACGGCGGTCTCGGCCGCCGCGAGGGCCTCTCCCCCGGGAGCCGCCAGGTCCGTCCCGGCGTCCCGGACGTCGCCCACCGTGGGAGCGGTCGAGTGGAGGATGTCGCCGTAGCGGTCGAGGGCGACGACATAGCTGCGGGAGGACCCGCAGAACGCGCTCGATGCCTCCTCGAACGCGCTCCGGGCGTCGGTCAGCGCCTGCTGCTTGAGGGTCACCTGAGCCTCGGCGCGCTGCACCTGCTGCTCGGGATCGCCGCTGCCGCAGCCCGCAGCCGAGAGGGCGATGGCCATGGCCACCGCGCAGACACGTTCCCGTCGTGCGCGCATCGCGGCACCCCTCTCCCGTGAGCGGGTGCGGACTCCCGGCGGGGCGCTCGAGCAGACGCTAGAGAGACCGGAGCCGCTGCGGCGTCACCCGGGAAGGGTGACGGCCGCCCGCACCTGGTCGATCATCGACGCCTCACGCTGGCTCACCTGCTCGGCGCCGAACCCCATGAACCCGCCCTCCTTGGCAGCGTTCGCGGCTGCCTGGGCGACCTCGACCATCCACCGGCCGAACGCCTCCGCCTCCCCCGGCTCGGCCTTGGCCGCGACCAACGCCTGCACGGTGCGCAGCTCGTCGACCACCTGGTCGCCGGCCGGCCCGGAACCCTCGGGCTTGAACCCCTTCAGCGGGTTCTGATGCTCCTGCACCATGGCCTGGAGGTCGAGCGCGACGTCCGAGAGCAGCTGCTCGCGGCTGGGCGGGTTGGTGGCGGCCTTGAGGCTCGCCATGCTCTCCTTGGCCGCCTCGATCGGGCCGCCGGGATCGGCGAGGGTGATCGCGGCCCCCGCCACGAACGGCGCACGCACGATCCGGGCCCAGTCCTGCTCGTCGAAGTCGCTCTTCGCGGTCACGGTTCCTCCTCTGGTCCAGGCGCTTTCCTGGGCGCACCCACGCGGCGGATGACCAGCGCCGACTGGTCGCGACGGTCACCCGGCCCCGGCGTCGCGGGGCTCACCCAAGAAGGGTGACCGGCCGCCGTGCACCACCGGTTAAGTGTGGTGCAGGCGAGACATGGGAGGGCGCATGGACGGGGTACGCCGTCGCTTCGCCGCCTCGGTGGCACTGATCAGCGCCTCGGGGTTGCTGGCTGCCTGCGCGACCGAGGGCGGCTCCGGCACGACGCTGACCTGGTACATCAACCCCGATGCGGGGGGCCAGGAGAAGGTCGCGGAGAACTGCAGCACCGACGACTACACGATCGCGGTGCAGGTCCTGCCGCAGAGCGCCAGCGAGCAGCGCATCCAGCTCTCGCGGCGACTCGCGGCGGAGGACCCCGAGATCGACATCATGAGCATCGACCCGCCCTACACGGCGGAGTTCGCGAACGCCGGTTTCCTCGCCCCGATCCCCGACGACCTGCAGTCCAGGTTGGAGAAGCAGTCCTTCAAGGGCGCGGTAGACGCAGCCGTCTGGGACGGCCGGCTCGTCGTCGCACCGTTCTGGTCCAACACCCAGGTGCTCTGGTACCGCAAGTCGTTCGCCGAGAAGGCCGGCATCGACATGACGCAGCCGGTCACCTGGGACCAGCTCACCGAGACCGCCGCGGACAACGGCGGCACGGTGGCGGTGCAGGCCAACAAGTACGAGGGCTACTCGGTGTGGATCAACGCCCTGATCTCCGGTGCCGGCGGCGAGATCGCGACCAACACCGACCGAGGGATCAACCTGACCGTCGACGTCGCCTCCCCCGCGGGCGAGGACGCGGCGAGCATCATCGAGAGGCTCGCGGCGTCCCCCGCCGCACCGGCCGACCTGTCGGTCTCGAACGAGGGCACGGCGGGCGGCACGTTCGGCGGGCCGGAAGGGGCGTTCATGGTCAACTGGACCTACATCTGGACGAACTACGACGCCACCCAGCCCGAGGTGAAGGACGACCTCGGTTTCGCCCGGTACCCGCGGTCCACGGAGGGTGAGGACTCCCGCCCGCCGTACGGCGGCATCGGCGTCGGCGTGAGTGCCTACTCGCAGCACGTCGACGAGGCGATGCAGGCGATCGAGTGCATCACCTCGCCCGACAACCAGGGTGTGAACGCGGAGATCACCGGCAACATGCCGGCCAGCGCTGCCGGCTACGACTACCCGGCGCTGGCCAAGATCTACCCCCCACGGCTGCTCGCGCTGTTCCAGGAGAGCCTCGACGCGGCGGCGCCTCGCACCGTCACGCCGTACTGGAGCGACATCTCCGGCGCGCTCCTGGCCTCCTGGCACCCGCCCGACACCGTCCGGGCGCAGACGCCGCCGGACTCGCAGCAGCTGATCGAGGACGTGCTGCACGGAAGGAGCCTGCTGTGAGCACCGCGACCGCGGGGGTCAAGGCCACTGGGAAGACCGTCACCAAGAAGCGGAGCGACCGGGCACGGTCCGAGAACCGGCTGGGTCAACGCCTCGTGGCGCCGGCCGTGGTCGTGATGCTGGCCGTCACGGCGTGGCCGATGATCCAGGCCCTCTACCTCTCGTTGTTCCGGTACCGGCTCACGTCACCCGACGACAAGGATTTCATCGGCCTCAGCAACTACGGGACGGTGCTCACCGACCAGCTGTTCTGGCAGGACACCTTCAACACGCTCCTGATCATGGTGGTCACGGTCGCGGTGGAGCTGGTCATCGGCTTCGCGTTCGCGATGGTGATGCACCGCATCGTGTTCGCCCGCGGCGCCGTGCGCACGTCGATCCTGATCCCCTACGGCATCATCACCGTGGTCTCGGCGTACGCCTGGCAGTTCGCGTTCAGCCTCAACAACGGCTGGGTCAACTCATGGTTCGCCTGGCTGCCCTGGCTCGAGCCGGACACGAACTGGTTCGGTAGCCACTGGCCGGCGATGTTCGCGATCATGATCTCGGAGATCTGGAAGACGACGCCGTTCATGGCGCTCCTGCTGCTGGCAGGACTGGCCCAGATCTCCGAGGACATGATCGAGGCGGCCAAGGTCGACGGCGCCACCTGGTGGCAGCGGCTCTTCAAGGTGATCCTCCCGAACATGAAGGCCGCGATCATGGTCGCGGTGCTGTTCCGGGCGCTCGACGCCTTCCGCATCTTCGACAACATCTACGTGATGACCAAGGGTGCCCAGGACACCGAGTCGTCGTCGTTCCTGACCTATCGACAGGTGATCGAGCAGATGCAGCTCGGTCTCGGGTCGGCTCTCTCGGTGCTGCTGTTCATCTCGGTGCTGCTGCTGGCCTTCCTGATCGTCAAGCTCTTCAAGGTCGACCTGGCGCAGGCGAGGGGTGAGGGCTGATGGGCGAGACACGGGCCAAGATCGGCACCTGGCTGGGCTTCCTGCTCATCCTCGTGTGGTGCCTCCTCCCGGTCGTCTGGATCATCTCGCTGTCCTTCAAGGGGCCGACGGAGACCGCCGCCGGCAGCCCGCAGTTCCTGCCGAAGGAGCCGACGCTCCAGAACTACTCGGACATCATCGACAACCCGGACTTCAAGGACTCGCTGATCAACTCGTTCGGCATCGCGGCGATCTCGACGTTCCTGTCCGTGATCCTGGCGACGCTCGCGGCGTACGCGATCGCCCGTCTCGACTTCAAGGGCAAGCGGTTGGTGCTGTCGATCGCGCTGGCGATCGCGATGTTCCCGGTGGTCGCGCTCGTGGGACCGCTGTTCGACCTGTGGCGGACGCTCGGCCTGTTCAACACCTGGCCGGGCCTGATCATCCCGTACATGTCGTTCACGCTGCCGCTGGCGATCTGGACCTTGTCGGCGTTCTTCCGCGAGATCCCGTGGGAGATGGAGCAGGCCGCCCAGGTCGACGGTGCGACCTCGTGGCAGGCGTTCCGCAAGGTGATCGTGCCGCTCGCGGCACCCGGCGTGTTCACCGCGGCGATCCTGACGTTCTTCTTCGCCTGGAACGAGTTCGTGCTCGCGCTCTCGCTGACCTCGACGACCCAGGCGCGCACGGTCCCGGCGCAGCTGTCGTTCTTCGTCGGCCCCGACCCGTTCAACCCGCCGTACGGACAGCTGGCCACCGCCTCCGTGGTGGTCACCGTCCCGATCATCGTCATCGTCCTGCTGTTCCAGCGAAAGATCGTCGCCGGACTCACGTCCGGCGCTGTGAAGGGGTGAGCCGGTTGGCTGCCATCGACATGAAGAACATCGTCAAGGAGTACGGCGACGGGTTCCTGGCGGTGAACGACGTCAGCATCGACGTGCAGGACGGAGAGTTCATGATCCTCGTCGGGCCGTCCGGCTGCGGGAAGTCGACCCTCCTTCGGATGATCGTCGGCCTCGAGGACATCACCGGGGGCGAGATGATGATCGGCGACAAGCTGGTCAACGACCTGGCACCGCGGGACCGGAACCTCGCCATGGTGTTCCAGAACTACGCGCTCTACCCGCACCTGACCGTCTACGAGAACATCGCGTTCCCGCTGCGGCTGGCCCACGTCCCCGACGCGGAGATCGACAGGAAGGTGCGCGACGCGTCGAAGACCCTGGAGCTCGACGAGCACCTCGACCGGAAGCCGGGCAACCTCTCCGGCGGTCAGCGCCAGCGCGTGGCGATGGGCCGCGCGATCGTCCGCGAGGCCGACGCGTTCCTGTTCGACGAGCCGCTGTCGAACCTCGACGCCAAGCTCCGCGGGCAGATGCGCACCGAGATCACGCGTCTGCAGAAGCGGCTCGGCATCACCACGGTCTACGTCACCCACGACCAGACCGAGGCGATGACCCTGGGCGACCGGGTCGCGGTGCTCAAGCGTGGCGTGCTGCAACAGCTCGCGACCCCGCGCGAGCTCTACGAGAACCCCTGCAACCTCTTCGTGGCCGGCTTCATCGGCTCGCCGCCGATGAACTTCCTGCCGGCGACCGTCGAGGGCAACACCGTCAAGCTGCCGTTCGGCGCCGTGGACGTGCCGCCCGAGCGGGCGGAGAAGGCTGCCGGCAAGGGGCTGCTGATGGCCGGCATCCGCCCGGAGAACTTCGAGGACGCGTCGGTGCGCACCGACAAGGGCGGGGGGTCGACGTTCCGGGCGGAGGTCGACGTCGTCGAGTGGCTCGGCAACGAGACCTACGCCTACATCCCCTACGAGGCGCCGCCCGAGGTCGAGGCCCAGCTGCGCCAGCTCGAGCGGGACCTCGACGGGGAGACCATGCACACCCAGCTCGTCGTGTCGCTCGACGGCTCCAGCCGGATCAAGGCCGGCGAGGACGCCGAGATCTGGGTCGACGGGCGCAAGGTCCAGCTGTTCGACCCGGCCTCCGGCGACAACCTCACCGTCGACCTCGACAACGCCGGCCGGATCCCCGTGCACGGGACCCAGCAGGCTGCGCAGTCGGGCGCGGCGGGCTAGCGCGGCCCGGCCCTCCGGCAGCGGCGCGACGAGACCATCGCCGGGGTTCCGCTCCAGAACGGTCTCTACGCCGCTGCGGCGGCCGCGATCCTGTACGCCGTCTTCGGCACCTGCCGACAGATCTCGCTGGGCCCGAGCGCCGGACTGGCCGCGGTGGCCGCCGGCGCGGTCATCGCGGCGGGTATCACGGGCGAGGCCGAGGTGGCGACGTTCGTCGCAGGGATCAGACCGCCACATCGTCCAAGCGGACCTCCTGACGGGTGATGTCAGGCGCTCCGCTCCAGGCCTGTCGCCGCGATCTGCCGAGTGAGCCCGGCGATGTCTTCGAGGTGCCAGGCATCGGCGAGCTTCCCGTCCCGGACGCGGTAGATGTCGATGTACCCGAAGTCGACGGCCCGTCCGGTCGGTTCCTGGCCGAAGAAGCTGCCGCTGTGCGTGCCCTTGATGCGTCCGTAGCCAACGACGTCCTGTCCATCTGCCACCACCTTCTCGAGACTGATTCGAAGGTCGGGAAAGCCCTGTCGGTAGCCAGCGACGGCGTAGAGCAGCCCGTCGATGCCGGGTGCCGCGCCTGGCGGCGGGGTGTGATCAACGATGTCGGCGTGCACCAGTCGGCGCAGCGTGCCGTCGTCCCCGGCGGCGAAGGCCGCCATGAACTCGTGCAGCAGGTCCTCGTTCTCGCGTCCCATGGCGTCTGTCCCCTTCATTGTCAGGTGGTGGGGGCTCGGCGGGCTGTGATGAGCCACGCGGCGCATCCGAAGGCAACGCCGTCGGGGGTCTCGTGCTGGACGAGGAGGTCGCTCAGACGGGTCATGGCCTTTTCGGCGTCTGTCGGCTCCAGGTCACGAACGGTCCATCCGAGCAGGTCGCGAAGGATCGGGAAACCCTCGTCGGCGTCGCGCCCGAAGTACATCGGCGTGTCGAGCGGCTGGAGTGCGACCTCGTCGAACCCGGCGACGGTCAGGATCCTCGTCGTGTTCGCCGGATCGGCGTGGCGGAACGGGGTCGGCGCGTCGGCCGGAGGGGCGGGTAGAGGCGCATCGGGGGTCAGGGCGCCGAACAGGGAGGCGATCCATTCGTTCTCACGTGCCGTCCGCCAGGAGACCATGGCCAATCGACCGCCGGGGCGCAGCGCACGTGCGATGTTGCGGAACGCGGCAACCTGGTCGGCGAAGAACATGGCACCGGTGCGGCTGATAGCCACGTCGAACGCGGCGGACCTGAACGGATGGACCTGAGCGTCACCCTGAACGAAGCTGGCGTTCGTCAGACCCTCGCGCTCCGCAGCCGCCTCTGCGACGCGGATCATCGGCAGCGAGAGGTCGATCCCGAGCGCCGTCCCCCGAGAGGCACACCGGGCAGCCTCACGTGCGCACTCGCCGTTGCCGCAACCGATGTCGAGTACCCGGTCGCGGGCACCGATGTCGGCCGCCTCCATCAGCGGTCGGTGCAGCCGGCGGATCGACCGGTCGTAGAACTCCGGGTGAGCGGCCCAGTGCCTCCCCTCGTCGCCGTTCCAGGCGGCGTACTGCTCCTCGTTGCCCGCGGCCAGGCCGCCGTCCACGGCGCCGGGCTGGTCCTGCATCCGTCGGATGGTGGTCATCGGAGCCTCGGTTGGATAATCTCAATGGGACTATCCAGAAATACTCTCAAGGAGACCATGTGTCAAGGGTGGAGCGGGCCCCTGCACTGACCACCACATCGTTCGCGATCCTGGGCCTTCTGGCGATCCAGCCCTGGACGACCTACGAGCTGGCCGTGCAGATGGAACGCACCCTCAACCGGGTCTGGCCGCGGGCGCGCAGCCGGCTCTATGAAGAGCCGAAGAAGCTGGTCGCGCATGGGCTCGCCACCGCGACCAAGGAGTCCGTCGGACGTCGACCGCGCACGGTCTACACCATCACCGACCAGGGCCGCGCGGCGCTGGCGGAGTGGCTACAGAGCCCTGGCGAGGGCCCCAGCCTCGAGTTCGAGCAGCACCTCAAGCTCTTCTTCGCCGACTTCGGCACCCGGGAGGACGCACTGGCGGGCCTTGCCGCGTCGCGCGCCTGGGCCGAGCAGCAGCTCGACGTGTTCATCGAGTCGGCGCGCGCATACCTGGCCGGAGAAGGAGAGTTTCACCAGAGGTCGGCGGTGACCTCTGTCGGCGCGAGGTTCCTGGTCGACTTCTACGACCTCGTCGACCGATGGGCCGCATGGGCAACCGAGGTCGTCCAGGAATGGCCGGACGACCCGAGCCGCGCGGACCCGACCCTGGCCATCGATCACTACATCCTGCAGCTGGCCCAGCAGCGGGCAAGCCGACTCGCGGAAACCAGTGACCCTCCTCCGGCAACGGCAAAGCGGGACCGATAAAAGCGGCTCGGGATTGCCTACTCTCGAATGGTGGCGGCGGTGAGAATGCCGAACCTGGCCGTCGTCAGGCCTGCCTGCGAAGGGGCATGAAAACGGGCCCCGACCTGCGTGAACAGATCGGGGCCCGGCCGGTCGGGCTGACAGGATTTGAACCTGCGACCCCTTGACCCCCAGTCAAGTGCGCTACCAAGCTGCGCCACAGCCCGATGCCCTCGTTCAGACGCTCCGGGCGGAGCGGCTCGAGGGCGTGTGAACCCTACCGCAACGACTCCCCCGCCCCCGAATCGGGAGGGTGGGCTCAGCGGACCTGCGCGCTGTCGCGCGAGACCTTCAGCGACGAGGTGTCGACGGCGACGAAGGCGGACGCCGGGATCTGCTTGAGGTCGCTGATCAGCCGGTCGGACCACTTCTTGTGCTGCTCGCCCTGGAAGTACCACGGCGACCCGTTGTCGGCGAGCACGAGGCCGTAGGTCTTCATCGCCTTCACCACCGCCTTGGCGCCGGCGCCGAGCCCTGCGGGCTGCCACGAGGACCTCAGCCGGAAGCGGGCGCCCATCGGCGGGTAGTCGCGGCTGTCCTGCGAGCCGGCGTCGTGCCTGGCGGGCCAGAGGTGGTGCCGCGAGGTGACGTCGGTGGTGAACCGGATCGCGTGGTTCACCCGGCGCGCCTTGACCTCGTTGTGGCGCAGCAGACCGGGCAGGATCGGCAGCCCGGCGGCGTCGGCAGAGGTCCAGGTGTCGGGGCGCAGCTTGTTGCTGGTCAGCTTCCAGGTGGCGCCGGATCCGGCGACCCAACGGTTGCCGGTCACGCGGGTGTTCCAGGTCTCGTACAGGCGGCAGGTGGACTGGTCGACGACGACGGCGTGCTTGTCGCCCGAGGAGTCGCGGCCGCCCTCGATGCGGGTGTCGTCGCCGAACGGGTAGCCGACGTGGTCGCTCTCGTCGGCGTAGTCGAACTTGACGTCGACCTTCGGGTGTCCGCCGCCGACGACGGTGACCGGGATGCCGTAGTCGGGCCCGTCGCCGTACGACGGACCGAAGTCGGGGTGCAGGTCACGGTCGGTCGACATGTGCGACAGCCACGCGCGGCTGCGCGCGTGCACGGGCAGGTCGCTGACGTCGGCGCGCCACCAGCTGTCCTTCGGGAACGTCGAGCAGCCCGTGCCGGCGACCGGCCGGGCGTCGGCGGGCGAGTGCAGCGCCGCGGCGCCGGCCACCCCGGTCGAGACGACGAGGACGGCGGCCAGCGCGCGACGGAGCATCTACTTCTTGCCCTTCTTCCGGGGCCGCTGCTCCAGGTGGATCGGCGACCCGGTGAAGCCGAACTCCTCGCGGAGCCGGCGCTCGATGTAGCGGAGGTAGCCCGCCTCGAGCATGCCGGAGGTGAACAGCACGAACGTCGGCGGCTCCGTCGACACCTGCGTGCCGAACAGGACCTTGGGCTGCTTGCCGCCGCGCACCGGGTGCGGGTGCTCGGCGACGAGCCTCCCGAGGAAGGAGTTCAGGGCGCCGGTGCCGACCCGGGTCGACCAGCCCTCGAGGGCGGCGTCGAGCGCCGGGACGAGACGGTCGACGTGCCAGCCGGTGCGGGCGGTGATGTTGACGCGCGGGGCCCACTGCACGCGGACGAGCTCGCGCTCGATCTCGCGGTCGAGGTAGTAGCGGCGCTCCTCGTCGACGAGGTCCCACTTGTTGAACGCGATGACCAGCGCCCGACCGGCCTCGGCGACCTGGGTGATGATCCGCAGGTCCTGCTCGGAGATCGGTTGCGAGCCGTCGACGACCATCACGCAGACCTCGGCGCGCTCGACGGCGCCGGCGGTGCGCAGGCTGGCGTAGTACTCGTGGCCCGACGCCTCCTTGACCCGCTTGCGGATGCCCGCGGTGTCGATGAAGCGCCACGTGCGGCCGCCGAGCTCGACCAGCTCGTCGACCGGGTCGACCGTGGTGCCGGCGGCGTCGTCGACGACCGCGCGGTCCTCCTTGGCGAGCTTGTTCAGCAGCGAGGACTTGCCGACGTTGGGCTTGCCGACGATCGCGACGCGGCGGGGACCGCCGACCTCGGCGAAGGACTCCGGCGGGGTCTCGGGCAGCGCGGCCAGGATCGCGTCGAGCATGTCGCCGGAGCCGCGGCCGTGCAGGGCGGAGACGGGGTACGGCTCCCCCAGCCCGAGGTTCCACAGGCCGTAGGCCTCGGCCTCGGCGCGCTGGTCGTCGACCTTGTTGGCGGCGAGGATGACCGGCTTCTTGGCCTTGCGGAGGATGCGCACCACGGCCTCGTCGGCGTCGGTGATGCCGACGGTCGCGTCGACGACGAAGAGCACGGCGTCGGCCACGGACACGGCCACCTCGGCCTGGGCAGCGATCCGCTCGGCGAGGCCCCTGGCGTCGGGGTCCCAGCCGCCGGTGTCGACCACGGTGAACCCGCGGCCGTTCCAGGTGGCGTCGTACGAGATCCGGTCGCGGGTCACGCCCGGGACGTCCTGCACGACCGCCTCGCGGCGGCCGATGATCCGGTTGACCAGCGTCGACTTGCCGACGTTGGGGCGCCCGACGACGGCCAGGACCGGGGTCGGGCCGGTGGGTTCGTCGGTGCCGTCGAGGTCGGTCGGCTGGGGGTCGGTGGTCATGCTTCTTCGTTCCTTCGGGAGACGCCGCGGGCGTCCCGTACGTCGTGCTCGGTGATCATCGGCAGCGGTCCGGGGAGGTCCCGGCCGGTGACGGCCTTCGCCTCAACGAGGTGCTCGACGAATCTGTTCCGCAGCTCGGCCGTGGTGCGGCGCACGTCCGCCTGGGTCCGGGGCCACGGGTGCGCCTCCCAGTACACCGGTTCGCCGTACACGAAGTCGAATCGCGCCCCCTTGTCGGGGATCGAGTCGGTGTGCCCGCCGGGGTGACGCGTGCCGAACATCACCAGCGGCACCACCGGCGCGCCGGTCACGAGGGCGAGGTAGGCGGCGCCGGTGTGCACGTGGCGCATCTCGCCGTCGCCGCGGGTGCCTTCGGGGTAGATGCCGACCACTCCCCCGGCGCGCAGCACGCGCACGCACCGCTTGACCGCCTCCGGGTCGACGTCGTAGCGCGACAGCGGCACCTGGCCGACCGCGAGCAGGAACCGGCCGGTGCGGCCCTCGAACATCTCCTTCTTGGTCAGCGCGTGGACGGGCCGCGGGGCGAAGGCGCCGAGCAGCGGCCCGTCGAGCAGGCCGATGTGGTTGGAGGCGATGATCGCGCGGCCGCTGCGCGGGACGTGCTGCTCGCCGTGGACGCGGACGTCGTAGCGCCGGCGGAAGTACGCCCGCGCCACCGGACGCAGAGCACGCAGCAGCCGGACCGGCGGCAGCGGCACCTCGTCGGTGCGCAACGGGTCGGTCGTCACGGCTCCAGGGCCTGCTCGACGAGCGCGACGACCTGGGCGATCACCTCGTCGAGGGTGTACGGCGTGGTGTCGATGTGGTGCGCGTCGTCCGCCATGGTCAGCGGCGCCGTCGCGCGGCCCGAGTCGATCCTGTCCCGGCGGAGCAGGTCGGCCTGGGTGGCCTGGACGGTGGAGCCGGCCATCTCGGCGGTGCGCCGGGTGGCGCGTGCCTCGGGGTCGGCGGTGAGGTAGACCTTCACGTCGGCGTCCGGCGCCACCACGGTGCCGATGTCGCGGCCCTCCACGACGATGCCGCCGCTGCCGATGATGTCGCGCTGCTCGCGCAGCAGTCGTTCACGGACCTCCGGGACGACGCTGACCTGGCTCACCGACGAGGTGACCTCCTGGGTGCGGATCGCGGCGGCGACGTCGGTGCCGTCGACGGTGATCGTGGGTGCCTGCGGGTCGGTGCCGGACACCATCAGGGGCGCGTCGACGCGGGCCGCGACGGCTGCCGGGTCGTCGACGTCGACGCCCTGCTGCAGCATCCACCAGGTCATCGCCCGGAACATCGCGCCGGTGTCGAGGTAGCGCAGGCCGAGCCGGGTCGCGACGCCTCGCGAGGTGCTCGACTTGCCGGAGCCGGACGGTCCGTCCATCGCCACCACGACCTGCGAGAGGCGGCTGGTCGAGCTCGTCGAGACCACGGGTATCTGCTCCTGAGGGGCCGGTTGCGGGACGGGCGCACTCTACCGGTGGGTGGTCCAGCCCCGTTCCTCCAGCGACCCCAGCAGGTGCTCGACGCTGTCGGCCGCGACGAACAGCTCGACGAGGCCGACCGGGCGGCCAGGGTCGTGGTCGATGCGGAGGTCCTCGATGTTGACGCCGATCTCGCCGGCGTCCGCCAGCAGCCGGGCCAGCTCGCCCGGGTGGTCCGGGACCGCCACGAACACGCTCGTCTCGACGACCGCGGGCCCGCCGTGCTTGCCCGGGATGACCGCCGTACCGGCGACGCCGCGGTCGAGCAGCGCCGCCACCGCGTCCCGGTCGTCGCGGTCCAGGGCGAGCAGCAGGGTGTCGACGTCGTCGCGGACCTCGTGCAGCAGCGCGGTGATCGCGGCGGTGTTGCCGGCGATGATCTGCTGCCACAGCGCGGGGTCGCCGGCGGCGATCCGGGTGACGTCGCGGACGCCCTGGCCGGACAGCGCGAGGTGGCTGCGCGGCGCGTCGGTGAGCCGCCCGGCGACCAGCGCGGCGAGCAGGTGCGGCAGGTGGCTGGTGCGCGCGACGGCGGCGTCGTGCTCCTCCGGGCTGAACGCGAGGGGCGTGGCGCCGCACGCCGCGGCCAGCGCGGTCACCTGGGCGACCGCCGCCGGGTCGGCGGTGCCGTGCGCGGTGACCGCCCACGGGCGGCCGTCGAACAGGGTCGCGCTGGCCGCCAGCGGCCCGGAGCGCTCGCTGCCGGCCATCGGGTGGCTGCCCACGTAGCGGGTGAGCTGGGCGGCGGTGACGGCGTCCGCCACCGCGGTGTACGGCGCCGCCTTGACGCTGCCGACGTCGGTGACGACCGCGTCGGTGTCGCGCAGCGCCTCCGCCACGACCGGGGCGAGCGCGTCCGGCGGGACCGCGACGACCACGAGGGCCGGCTCGGTCCTGTCGTCGGGCTTGACGTTGGCGGCGCCGAGGCCGGTGGCGATGCGGACGTTCTCGGGGCTCAGGTCGGCCAGGGCGACGTCGACCCCCCGCCGCCGCAGGGCCAGCCCGATCGAGGTGCCGAGGAGGCCGGCGCCGACGACGAGGACGGGACCGCTGAGCGTGCCCGCGGGGCTACTGCTCGGCATCCGGCACCTCGCGGACCCGGGTGAGGTCGCGGCGGAGCTGCGCGGCACCGTGCAGGTAGACGTGGGTGATGTCGGCGCGGGGCAGGTCGGTCTCGACGTGCGCGAGCATCCGGACCACGCGTGGCATCGAGCCCGCGATCTCGAGCTCGCGGGCGCAGATCAGTGGCACCTCGCCGAAGCCGAGCCGCCGGGCGGCGTACGCCGGGAACTCCGAGACCAGGTCCGAGGTCGCGGTGAAGATCACGCTGATGAAGTCGTCGACGCCGAGGCCGTTGGCCTCCATCACGTCCACGACCATCTCGGCGACCCGCTCCAGCATGTGCTCGCGCACGTCGTCGTCGAGCTGGGTCGCTCCTCGCACTGCCCGGACTGCCACGGGAAGCACCCTAACGAGGTGGTGGAGGTGGGCCCTGCGGTGTCCGCCGTGAGGCGGTTGCACCGCGCACGTCCGGGCACCAGGGGCGTAAGCCTCCTGCATCGCGCGGCGAACGGGAGCAGCATCCGCGTTTGCGGGTGAGGATCACGGGCACCGCCCGGGATCGACCAAGGAGGGCCGAGGCAGATGAACGCATTCGACGCAGTGAACCCCGTCGGCGTGACCAAGCGCGTGGCGCACCTCGCCGGTACGGCGGTCGGGCTGACCGGCACCGTGGCCCGCGAGGCCGTCCACGCTCCCGTCGGGGTGGCCAGGGGCGCCTTCCACGTCGCGGGCGCCGCCGCTGGCCTCGCCGGCTCCGTGGTGCGCGAGACCCGACTCGCCTTGCGGCCGGGTCCTGGCGCCGACGTGGTCGGTGACCTGGAGGACCGGCCCGAGCCGGCTGTGGTCCGGGCCGAGCCGCACGTCCCGGACGAGGCGCCCGTCGACGTGGTCGGCGAGGCGCTCGCCCGTGAAGCCGCGGCCGAGCGCGGGGAGGGGCCCCAGGGCGCCGGCATGGCTCACGAGCCGCGGGGCGCCTCCCGTCGCGAGGAGCACGGCGACGCCGCGCTGCAGCGGGCGGAGCGGGAGGAGATCGCCGAGGAGACCGCGGCCGCCCTGGAGGGCGACGTCGAGCCGTAGGGCGGTCAGAGCTCCGCGGCGTCGAGGAACGCGCCGAGCTCGTCGTTGGTCAGCTCGCGGAGCTCGCCCGACCGCAGGCCGCGCAGCACGACCGGGCCGATCGCGGTGCGGGTGAGCTTGCGGACCGGGTGCCCCACCTCGTCGAGGAGTCGCCGGACGATCCGGTTGCGGCCCTCGTGGATGGTGAGCTCGACGATCGAGCGCCGGGGGTTCTCCTGCACCACGCGGGCGGCGGAGACCTGCACCGGCCCGTCCTCGAGCGTCACGCCGTCGCGCAGCCGCCGGACGACCGCCTTGGTGACGCGGCCGTCGACCTCGGCGACGTACGTCTTGTCGAGCTCGTACGACGGGTGCGCGACCCGCTGGGCGAAGTCGCCGTCGTTGGTGAGCAGGATCAGGCCCTCGGTGTCGGTGTCGAGCCGGCCGACGTGGAAGAGCCGCTCGGGCCGGTCGGCCACGAGGTCCGCCAGCGTGCGCCGGCCCTCGGGGTCGCTCATGGTGGACACCACGCCGCGCGGCTTGTTGAGGACGAGGTAGACGTGCGCGCTGACCGGTGGGAGCCGCCGGCCGTCGACCCGGATCACCGCCGTGCGCGGGTCGACCTTGGTGCCGAGCCGGGTGACGACCTCGCCGTCGACCTCGACCAGGCCGTCGAGCATCAGCTCCTCGCACTTGCGGCGGCTGGCCACGCCGGACTGCGCGAGCAGCTTCTGCAGCCGGATCAGTCCCTCGTCGTCGGTCTGGATGTCGCGGGTCACTCGCGGGTCACTCGGGTGATCATGCGGACTCGGTGGACTCGAGGTCCTCGAGGTCGGCCATCTCGGGGAGGTACGGCGCGAGCTCGGGCAGGTCCTCCAGCGACGTGATGCCGATGCGCTCGAGGAAGTACGACGTGGTGCGGTACAGCGTCGCGGTCGTCTCGCTGTCGTGGCCGGCCTCCTCGACCAACCCGCGGGCGACGAGGGTGCGCATGACGCCGTCGACGTTCACGCCGCGGATGGCGGAGACGCGGGCGCGGCTCACCGGCTG
The DNA here is from genome assembly GCF_004168035.1 of Nocardioides iriomotensis. Taxonomy (GTDB): domain Bacteria; phylum Actinomycetota; class Actinomycetes; order Propionibacteriales; family Nocardioidaceae; genus Nocardioides_B; species Nocardioides_B iriomotensis. The sequence goes on from NZ_SDPU01000023.1 coordinate 280,080, forward strand.
CTTGTAGGCGACGACGGCGAGCGTCTCGAGCGCCGCCTGGGTCAGCCGGGCCTGCTGCCCGTCGAGGACGAACCGCTCCACGACGGAGGCGAGCTCCTCGCGGGTGTAGTAGCGCCAGCCTCCCGCCACGTTGCGCAGGTCGAAGCCGCGGCCCTGCTCGGCGTACTCCGCCGACAGCTCAGCGAGCGCGGCGCGTACCTCCTCGGGCGGGTAGCCGACCGCGCTGGCCAGCGTCACGTGGTCGAGCGGCTGGTCGGCGATCATCAGCACGGCCTCCAGCGCCGGGCGGAGCTCGGCGAGCGGGACGTCCAACGTCTCGCTGCCGGTCTCCTCCTCGTCCCGGTCGGTCGAGCCGGTCGAGACCTGTTCGTCGGTCATTCCTCGTCCTCATTCGCGTCTGCGTCGTCCGGCGCCTCGTCGTTCTCGGGCGGCGCCTCGTCCGCCGCGTCGTTCTCGGGCGGCGCGCCGTCGAACTCGTCGGTGATCTCGACCTCGCCGTCGTCGGCGCCGGTCCAGCGGACCGTCAGCTCGCCGAGCGGGGTCACCTGGTCGAACGCCACGGCGCCCTCCCGGAACAGCTCCAGCAGCGCCAGGAACCGCGCCACCCGGGTCAGCGTGTCGGGCGCGTCGCGCGCGATGGACCGGAACGTCATCGTGCCGCTGCGCCGGAGCCGGTCGACGACGACCGTCGCCTGCTCCTTGACCGAGACGGTCGGCGCGTGGATGTGGCCCAGGGACAGCTCGAGCACCGGCTTGGGCTCCATCGCCTTCGCCGCGAGGGCGGCGAAGTCCTGCAGCCCGAGCCCGATGAGCACCTCGGGCAGCAGCGTCGCGAACCGCTCCTCGAGCCCGACCGCGCGGGCGTGCCGCTTGGACTCCCCCGCGAGGCGCTGCTCGAGCACGCCGGCGACCTGCTTGAAGGCCTTGTACTGCAGCAGCCGCGCGAAGAGCAGGTCGCGGGCCTCGAGCAGCGCGAGGTCCTCCTCGTCCTCGACGTCGCCCTGCGGCAGCAGCCGGGCCGCCTTGAGGTCGAGCAGCGTGGCCGCGACGAGCAGGAACGACGAGGTCTGCTCGAGGTCCCAGCCCTTCTCGGAGGCTCCCTTGATGTGCGCGATGAACTCGTCGGTGACCTTCGACAGCGCGACCTCGGTGATGTCGAGCTTGTGCTTGGCGATCAGGCTCAGCAGCAGGTCGAACGGGCCCTCGAAGTTGTCCAGGCGTACGGCGAACCCGCCGGCGGCGGCGGTCTCCCCGGTGTCGACGCCCGCGACGACAGCTGGCTCCGTGGCGACCGGGTCGGCCGGGTCGACCGTCGCAGCGGTCTCCCCCGCGCCCGGCGAGTCCGCCGTTGCGGCCGTCATCTGGTCCTGCTCCACGCCCCCAGCATCCACCGTCTCGGTGGTCTGCACACCCACCGGGGTCAGCCCGCGGCGCGGTCGGACAGCCGCTGCACCAGCACGCTGTCCTCGCCGTTCGCCTCCAGGTCGGCCAGCGCGATCGCGACCGCCGCCCGGACGAGCCGGCCCCGGTCGACGCCGAGCCCGTGGGCGCGGCGCAGCATCAGGCGGGCGTGCTCGATCTCGAGCAGCTCGTCGGAGGTGATGTAGACGGTCATCTTCTCGTCGTGCTTGACCCGTCCGGAGCCGGTGCCCTTGGCGGCCGGCTCGGGCTCGTGGGGCTCGGGCTCGCGCAGGGGCGCCGCCCGGTCGGCACCAGCGCGGGTGTCGTCCTCGACGGGGTCGGGGACGACGGTGGGACGGAAGAGGTCGTCGGCGGTCGGCAGGGTCACCCGTCGAGGCACCGGGCCAGCACCTCCTTGGCCAGCATCCGGTAGGAGTCCGCACCGGTCGACGACGACGCGTAGGTGGTGATCGGCTCGCCGGCCACGGTCGAGTCGGAGAACTTCACGGTGCGCCGGATGACGGTGTGGAACACGGTGTCGCCCCAGGCCTGCACCAGGCGTTCCATCACCTCGCGGCCGTGGAGGGTGCGCCCGTCGTACATCGTGCCGAGCACGCCCTCGATCTTGAGCTTGGGGTTGAGCCGCTCGGTGACCTTGTCGATCGTGGTCTTGAGCAGGGCGACGCCGCGCAGCGCGAAGTACTCGCACTCCAGGGGCACGATCACGCTGTCGGACGCGGTGAGCGCGTTGACCGTGAGCAGGCCGAGCGACGGCTGGCAGTCGATGAGGATGACGTCGTACTCCGCGATCGCCGGCTGCAGCACCCGCTGGAGGGTCTGCTCGCGGGCGACCTCGTGCACGAGCTGCACCTCGGCGGCCGACAGGTCGATGTTGCTGGGCAGCAGGTCCATGCCCGGCACGTTGGTCTTGACGATGACCTCGTCGATGTCGACGTCGCGCTCCATCAGGAGGTTGTAGATCGACAGCTCCATGTCGTGCGGGTTGAGCCCGAGACCGACGGACAGCGACCCCTGGGGGTCGAAGTCGACGAGGAGCACCTTGCGGCCGTACTCCGCGAGCGCGGCGCCGAGGTTGATCGTGGTGGTGGTCTTGCCGACGCCACCCTTCTGGTTGCACATCGAGATCACCCGGGCGTTGCCGTGGATGCCGATCGGCCGGGGCTCCGGCAGGTCGGGCATCGGCCGGCCGGTGGGGCCGAGCTTGACCTCGGGGTCGGCCGTGGTGACCGGGCCGGGGTCCGGGACGGTCTCGGGCGCCTGCGGGTCGGGGCGACGGAACGGGATCGGGTCGCTCACGCGGTTGTGCTCTCCTGCGTCGAAACGGGGGGAAGGTTCCGGCGTCGGGCTCGTCGGCGAGGCCTGCGGGGCAGGGCTCGGGGGCGGCCAGCTCGACATCCGGGCCGGGTCGACGAGGGGAGGGATCTCGTTCGCGCTCGTGCCGGTGTGGTCGTTCACGCTGCTTCCTCTCCTCTGCCAACGGGGACGTACCAGCAGTCAATCGCCCGGGGCGCGACGCGCCGCGGAGGCGCGCCGTGGATTTGTCGACTTTTCGCCGATCTGGGGTCAGTCGCGGGCGCGCGGGTGCGCGGTGGCGTAGACCTCGCGGAGCGAGTCGACCGTCACCAGCGTGTACACCTGCGTGGTGGTCACCGAGGCGTGGCCGAGCAGCTCCTGGACCACCCGGACGTCGGCGCCGCCGTCGATCAGGTGGGTCGCGAACGAGTGCCGCAGCGTGTGGGGCGAGACCTCCGCGGTGACACCGGCCCGCTCGGCGGCCTTGGCCAGCACCGCCCAGGCGCTCTGCCGCGACAGCCGGCCGCCGCGGGCGTTGAGGAACACCGCTCCCCCGGTCGTCGGTCCGGTCGTGAGCGTGGCGAGCTCGGGCCGGCCGCGCACGAGGTAGGCCTCGATCGCCTCGGCGGCGTAGGTCCCCACCGGGACGACCCGCTCCTTGCCGCCCTTGCCGTGCAGGCGTACGGCGCCGGTCTCGCCGCCGCGGCGCTCGGCGGGCGCGGGCAGGTCGAGGTCGTCGACGTCGAGCCCGACCGCCTCCGAGATCCGGGCGCCGGTGCCGTAGAGCAGCTCCAGCAGCGCCCGGTCCCGCAGGGCCAGCGCCGTGCCGGGCGCCCCGGCCGCGTCGAGGATCCGCTCGATGTCGGCCAGCGGCAGCGCCTTGGGCAGTCGCTTGGCCGGCGCCGGCGGTCGTACGGCGGCCGACGGATCGGCCCCGGCCAGCCCCTCGCGCACGGCGAACCGGTGGAAGCCGCGCACGGCGACGACCGTGCGCGCCGCGGATCCGGCGCTCAGAGGCGGGTGCTCGTCGTCGCCCTCGCGCAGCGCACGCAGGAACGCCGTCACCACCTCCTCGCTGACCGCGCCCGGCTCGTCCAGGTCGCGGTCGGCGAGGAAGGCGACGTACCTGCGGAGGTCGCGCCGGTAGGACTTCAGCGTGTTGTCCGCGAGCCCGCGCTCCACGACCAGGTGGTCGAGGTAGGTGCGGACCGCGCGCTGGAGCCCGGTCGGTGTCGGCGCGACGGTCAGGCCAGCACCTCGTCGAGCGAGACGGCGTCGATCCCGTGGGCGTCGCCGACCGGGGCGTTGGTGAGCCGGCCGGCGTGGGTGTTGAGGCCGAGCGCGAGCGACCTGTCCTCGCGCAGCGCCTGCTGCCAGCCCTTGTCGGCCAG
>NZ_SDPU01000024.1 GCF_004168035.1 Nocardioides iriomotensis
GGCGATGTCGACCAGCACCGAGCCCGGCTTCATCTGCGCGACCAGGTCGTTGGAGACCAGCTTCGGCGCCTTGGCGCCCGGGATCAGCACCGCCCCGATCACCATGTCGGCCTCGCGGACCTGCTGCTCGATCGCCAGCTTCGACGACGCCAGGCCGTGCACCCGGTTGTTGTAGCGCCAGAACGACATCCGCAGCTTGTCCAGGTCGGTGTCC
>NZ_SDPU01000025.1 GCF_004168035.1 Nocardioides iriomotensis
CCCGGACACACCGGCGCCGATGATCACGACCTTCGCGTTCGCGACCCCACCGACGCCGCCCATCAGCACCCCACGACCGCCCTGCGCCTTCATCAACGAGTAGGCGCCGACCTGCGGGGCCAGACATCCGGCCACCTCGGACATCGGGTACAACAGCGGCAGCCCACCCGAGGGCAGCTGCACGGTCTCGTAGGCGATCCCGGTGACCTGACGCTTCATCAGCTCCTCGGTCAACGGCTGGTCCGCGGCCAGGTGCAGGTAGGTGAACAGGGTCTGCCCCTCCCGCATCCGGTGGTACTCCTCGGCCACCGGCTCCTTCACCTTCAGCACCATGTCCGCGCTGCCCCACACGTCGTCGGCGCTGCCGAGCATGGTGGCGCCCGCGGCGACGTACTCCTCGTCGGGGATCTGGGAACCGCTACCGGCGCCGGCCTCGATGACGACCTCGTGGCCGTGCTGGACGAGCTCGTGGACGCCGACCGGGGTCAGCGCGACGCGGTACTCGTGGTTCTTGACTTCCTTGGGAACGCCGACCTTCACGGCTATCTGTGTCCTCTCGGTGTGGAGCCGCCACGTCGTCGGGGCGACGCCGTGAGCATAGTGAACGTCAGCGCCCTCGCCGCAGGGCCCAGGCCATCAGGGCGTGCCCCGTCGGACCGTTGGTGATGCGGCGCTCGAGGAACGCGGCCAGGAGATCGTCGAGGGGCACCCACGACGAGGTCATGTCGGCCTCCTCGTGAGCCGGGGTGAAGCCGCCGCGGTCGGGTGCGGCCCGGAGCCCGGTCGCCGCGAAGATCTCGATGCGCTCGCTGGTGATGCCGGGCGAGGTGTACGTCGAGAGCAGGTGCTCCCAGTGGTCGGCCTCGAGCAGCCCCTCCTCGCGCAGCTCGCGCCGGGCGGCCTCCTCGGGGTCCTCGCCGGGCTCGTCGAGCAGCCCGGCCGGCAGCTCCAGCATCCGGCGGCCGACCGGGTGGCGGTACTGGTGCAGCACCAGCACCCGCTCCCGGTCGTCGACGGCGAGGACGACGACCGCGCCGGGGTGCTCCAGGACGACCCGGCCGAACGTCTCCTCCGGGTCGGCCGGCGCCGAGATGGTGTCCTTGCGCACCGAGAACGGCGCGCCGCCGTCCCAGACCGTCTCGGTCGCGTGGACCGGCCAGTGCTCCTCGGGGTCGCCGAGCGTCTCGCTCATCCGCGCGCGCCGTCAGGCGGGGTCGGCGACGGAGGCCTTCTCCTCCGACGCCGCCGCGTCGGTGCGTCGGCGCAGCGCGGCCTCGTCGATCGGGAAGCGCAGCTCCTTCTGCCGCTCGATCGCCGCGCCGACCAGGCCCGCGAACAGCGGGTGCGGGCGGGTCGGGCGGGAGCGCAGCTCGGGGTGGGCCTGCGTCGCGACGTAGTAGGGGTGCACGTCGCGGGGCAGCTCGACGAACTCGACCAGGTTGTTGTCGGGCGACGTGCCCGAGAACACCAGGCCGGCCTGCTCCAGGCGGTCGCGGTAGGCGTTGTTGACCTCGTAGCGGTGGCGGTGCCGCTCCTCGATCTTCGACTCGCCGTACACCTCCGCCACGATCGAGCCGTCCTTGAGCTCGGCCGGGTAGAGACCGAGGCGCATGGTGCCGCCCATGTCGCCGCTGCCGCCCTCGACGAACTCGTGCTGCTCGGCCATGGTCGCGATGACCGGCTCGTCGCAGCCCGGGTGGAACTCGGTGGAGTCGGCGTGCCGGATGCCGGCCTCGTGGCGGGCGTACTCGATCACCATGCACTGCAGGCCGAGGCACAGCCCGAGCGTGGGGATGCCGTGGGTGCGGGTGTACTGCAGGGCGCCGACCTTGCCCTCGATGCCGCGGATGCCGAACCCGCCGGGGACGCAGACGGCGTCCACCTCGGCGAGGTGGCGGGCGGCGCCCTCGGGCGTCTGGCACTCGTCGGACGGCACCCACTGGAGCTTGACCTTGGCGGCGTGGGCGAAGCCGCCCGCGCGCAGAGCCTCGGCCACGGAGAGGTAGGCGTCGGGCAGGTCGATGTACTTGCCGACCAGCGCGACCGTGACCTCCTCGTTGGGGTGGTGCACGCGGCGCAGCAGGTCGTCCCAGGTCGTCCAGTCGACGTCGCGGAACGGCAGGTTGAGCCGGCGTACGACGTAGGCGTCGAGACCCTCGGAGTGCAGCACCTTGGGGATGTCGTAGATCGACGGGGCGTCGACGGCGTTGACCACCGCCTCGTCGTCGACGTCGCACATCAGCGAGATCTTGCGCTTCATCGACTCGGGGATCTCGCGGTCGGAGCGGCAGACCAGCGCGTCGGGCTGGATACCGATCGAGCGGAGCGCGGCGACGGAGTGCTGGGTCGGCTTCGTCTTCAGCTCCCCCGAGGGGCCGATGTAGGGCACCAGCGAGACGTGCAGGAAGAAGCAGTTGTCACGACCGACGTCGTGCCGGACCTGGCGGGCGGCCTCGAGGAACGGCAGCGACTCGATGTCGCCGACGGTGCCGCCGATCTCGGTGATCACCACGTCGACGTCGGGGCCGGCCATCGCGCGGACCCGCTCCTTGATCTCGTTGGTGATGTGCGGGATGACCTGGACGGTCTCGCCGAGGTAGTCGCCGCGCCGCTCCTTGGCGATCACCTGGGAGTAGACCTGCCCGGTGGTCACGTTGGCGATGCCCTGCAGGTCGGTGTCGAGGAACCGCTCGTAGTGACCGATGTCGAGGTCGGTCTCGGCGCCGTCGTTGGTCACGAAGACCTCGCCGTGCTGGAACGGGTTCATCGTCCCGGGGTCGACGTTGAGGTACGGGTCGAGCTTCTGCATCGTGACCCGCAGCCCGCGCGACTTGAGCAGCGAGCCGAGCGACGAGGCGGTGAGGCCCTTGCCGAGCGAGGAGGCGACGCCTCCGGTGACGAAAACGTGCTTGGTCGGCTGCGATGCGGCCAAGTGAATCTCCCGTGGCGTCGAGGTTGGCGCGGTATGAAGGGCGCTGGTCGATCAGTCCTCCACGGGGTTCCACCCTATCAAGGACGGCGACCGGGTGGAGCGTCGACACCCGCTACTCGCTGGCGCCGGCTCCCGGCATCGGGCCGTCGGCGGCGTCGACCCCACCGAAGTGCCCGGTCTGGTCCTGCGCCTGCCCGGCCAGCGCCATCACCGACACGACCCGGGCGGCCGCACGGCCGAGCGAGTCGACGGTCGAGACGTCGCGGGCGGCGACCACGTCGTCGCGGATCGCGCGGACCACGCCGTGCTCGCGTGCCGAGGCCATCGGCCCGGCCACCACGACGCCGTCGGTGTCGGCGTCGATCGCGGTGGCGAGGGTGGTCGTGATCGTGGAGGCCGCGGTCCTCTCCTCCTCGGTCCCGCTGCCGGGGCCGGCGACGACCAGGACCAGGCTGCCGCGCCGGTCGAGCGCGCCGTCGGCGGACATCAGGCCCGCGGTGCTGAGCCCGGCCAGGATGCTGTCGGAGGTCGCGTCGACGCCCTCGCCGCCGGGCTCCTTGTCGGTGCCGATCGCGCGCGCGATCAGCGCGCCCATGGTCTCGTAGCCGCTCGCGTCGGCCGGCACGTTGACGTCGCTCGCGCCGTCGAGCAGCTGGCTGCTGAGCTCGTCGACGAGCTCCTTGTTGGACACGTCGAGCAGGCCGTCGCCGACCCGGAGGGTGCCGCCGAGCGTGCCGCCCGCCGTACCGACCATGTCGCCGATCGCGGTGACCTCGGACTGCTGCGCGCCGGGGAGCGCGACGAGGGTGACCGTGCGGCCCTCGAGGGTCTGGTTGAGCAGCCCCGGGGCGACCGTGTCGGCGAACCCGTCGACGAACCCGTTGCCGCTGCGCGCCTCGGCGATCTGGGCGCGCAGGTCGGCTTTGACGGCCCGGTCGGCCTGGACCTGGTCGACCAGGGTGTTGTCCACCTCGCCCTTGAGCGGCCCGCCGCCCAGCGCGATGCCGACCGCCAGGGCCAGGAAGACCGAGACGATCGAGACGATGTGGTAGCGGAACGAGATCACGAGAACAGTCCTTGGATCCAGTCGATCAGGTCGGAGAACGCCCCCTGCAGCCAGCCCCACCACTCCTCGCCGACCGGCGTGGCGCCGATGGCGACGCCGAGCGCGAGCAGCCCGGTGAGCAGCACGAGCGCGAGGTGCCAGAGGCGGACCCGGCCGGCGTACAGCTGCGGCACTCCCTTCGCGTCGACGAGCTTGGGCCCGACCCGGAGCCGGGTGAGGAAGGTGCTGGCCAGCCCGGCGCGCTGCCGGTCGAGGAACTCGTCGAGGGTCGCGTGCGTGCCGACGGTGACGATCAGCGAGGCGCCGGCGGCATCGGCGAGCAGCAGGGCGACGTCCTCGGTGGTGCCGGAGGCCGCGAGCTGGTGGGCGCGGACCCCGAGGCGTTCGAGCCGGTCGCTGCCGATCGCGCGGCCGCCGCGGTCGGTGTGCAGCACGACCTCGCGGGAGTGCCGCAGGGCCCCGTCGGTGACGGTCTGGCCCTGCTCGGTGGCGTGGGTGCCCTGGCCGAGACCCTGCTCCCCCACCACGACCACGTCGGCGCGGTGGCCGGCCATCTGCAGCGCGTCGGCGCCGGCGTCGACGCCGATCAGCACCGGGCGCTGCTCGCGGATGAACCGCCGGAGCTTGCGGAGGTCCTGCTTGTAGTCGTAGCCGCGGACGACCACGACCACCGGACGGCCCCGCACCTGGGTGTTCAGGGTGGGCGCGCCCTGCCCGTGGAGCAGGAGGTCCTGCTCGCGGCGGAGGAACTCGGTGGTGTTGTGCGTGAACGACTGGAGCTGGGTGGCCAGGCCCCCGCGGGCCTCCTCCATCCGCTCGGCGATCTCGTCGGCCCCGAGCCGGTGCCCCTCGGCGATCAGCTCCTGCTCGTGGCGGCCGCCGCTCTTGTCGGTGCGGACCAGCCGGTCGCCGTCGACGCGGACGTGGGCGCCGTCGGAGATCCGCTTGAACACGTCGGCGCCGACGTCGTCGAGCAGGATGACGCCCGCCTTGGCGAGCAGCTCGGGACCGAGGTTCGGGTAGCGGCCGGAGATGAACGGCGACGCGTTGACCACCGCCACGACGCCGGCGTCGACGAGCTGCTCGGCGTGCGCGCGGTCGAGGTCGAGGTGGTCGATGACCGCGATGTCGCCCGGCCGGAGCCGGCGCACCAGTCCGCTCGTGCGGCGGTCCACGCGGGCCGTGCCGGAGACTCCGGGCAGGCCGTCGACGGGCTGCTGTCGCGAGGAGAACTTCATGGCGCGGCCATGCTCTCATGCAGACCCAGCGCAATCCGGGACATCCGGGCGGGCGTGGGTCACAGTCGCGCGACCGCCGCGCGGACCTGCCGACCCGGCGCGTCTTGCCCTCGCGAGGGGGTCGAGTCGGCGCGTCTTGCCCTCGCGAGGGAGTCGAGTCGGCGCGTCTTGCCCTCGCGTGGGGGTCGAGTCGGCGCGTCCTGCCCCTCGGCGGGCGACGGGGCGGACGCCGTACCTGGTGCTCTTCCCTAGGCGCATGGACGCTTCCCCAGCGGTATGCGCCTTGTGGAGCGTCCATAACCCCGCGTTACAGCTGGTTCTGAGGGCTCAGCGGTCGCGGGTCTTGTGGCGGGGCTTCTTGTCGCGCCGGTCGGGGCGGCCAGCGGGCGGGCGGCGGCCGGGCGGGCCGTCGTCGAGGCGCAGCGCGATGAGCTTGCCGGAGATCCGGGTGCTCGCGAGCGCGGCCTCGGTGCCGGGCGGCAGGTCGGCGGGGAGCTCGACGAGGGAGAAGTCGGGGCGGATCTGGATGTGGCCGAAGTCGCGGCGGTTGAGGCCGCCCTCGTTGGCGAGCGCGCCGACGATCTGGCGGGGCTCGACCTTGTGCCGCTTCCCCACGTCGATCCGGTACGTCGCCAGCGGCGGCCCGTCCGTGCGGCGAGGCGCGCGCTCCGGACGTGGCTTCCCGCCCGCGGCCGCACCGGGGCGTTCCTCGCGCGGGGGCCGGAGGTCGTCCGCCTCGAGCAGCAGCGGCGTGTCGCCCTGGAGGACCACGGCGAGGGCGGCGGCGACGTCGACCTCGGGCACGTCGTGCTCGCGGACGTAGTGGCCGACGACGTCGCGGAAGAACGACACCCGGTCGGCGTCGGAGAGGGCCTCGGTGATCGCGTCGTCGAAGCGCGCGAGGCGGGTGGTGTTGACGTCGTCGACGCTCGGCAGCGACACCTGGGTGAGCGGCTGGCGGGTGGTCTTCTCGATCGCCTTGAGCAGGTAGCGCTCACGCGGCGTGACGAACGAGATCGCGTCGCCGCTGCGGCCGGCGCGGCCGGTGCGGCCGATCCGGTGCACGTAGGACTCCGGGTCGGTCGGGATGTCGTAGTTGACGACGTGGCTGATCCGCTCGACGTCCAGGCCGCGGGCGGCGACGTCGGTGGCGACCAGGATGTCGAGCTTGCCGTCGCGGAGCTGGTTGATCGTGCGCTCGCGCTGCTGCTGGGCGACGTCGCCGTTGATGGCGGCGGCGGAGAAGCCGCGGGCGCGGAGCCGCTCGGCGAGGGTCTCGGTCTCGTTCTTGGTGCGGACGAAGACGATCATCCCCTCGAAGTTCTCGACCTCGAGGAAGCGGGTGAGAGCGTCGACCTTCTGCGGGTACGAGACCGTCAGGTAGCGCTGGGTGATGTTGGTCGCGGTCGCCGTCTTGTTCTTGACGGTGATCTCGGCCGGGTCGTGCAGGTACTTCTTCGACATCCGGCGGATCTGCGCGGGCATCGTCGCCGAGAACAGCGCGACCTGCTTGGTGTCCGGCGTGTCCTTGAGGATCGTCTCGACGTCCTCGGCGAAGCCCATGTTGAGCATCTCGTCGGCCTCGTCGAGGACGAGGTAGCGCAGCTCGGTCAGGTCGAGGGTGCCCTTGTCGAGGTGGTCCATGATCCGTCCGGGCGTGCCGACCACGACGTGCACGCCCCGCCGCAGCGCGCTGAGCTGGACGCCGTACCCCTGGCCGCCGTAGACGGGCAGCACGTGCACGCCCGGGACATGCGCGGCGTAGCGCTCGAACGCCTCGCAGACCTGGAGCGCCAGCTCCCGGGTCGGGGCGAGCACGAGCGCCTGCGGCGTCTTCTGCTTCAGGTCGAGCCGGGACAGGATCGGCAGCGCGAACGCCGCGGTCTTGCCGGTGCCGGTCTGGGCGAGCCCGACGACGTCACGCCCCTCGAGCAGGGTCGGGATGGTGGCGGCCTGGATCGGGGACGGCGTCTCGTAGCCCACCTCCTGCACCGCCTTGAGCACGCGCGGGTCCAGCTCGAGGTCGGCGAAGGTCGTCATGGCACCACCGTATTGGTCCGGTCAGCCCTGGGGCGCCCGCGGGCTCCTCTTGTACGCCGACACGGACGGGTCGCCCTTCACCCAGAAGCGCCACGGCACGTCGTGCGCGAGGGTGACGCCGACCCGCGGGCCGGACGCGATGTGCTCCGGCGGGACCGGTGAGACGGCCAGCGTGACGCGCCGGGAGAGGTCGAGACCGTCCTGGTGGCGCTGGATGCCGAGCGCCTGGGTGAGGTTCGCGGGACCACGTGCCAGCTCGACGTCGGCCCGGCCGCCGCGCCGCTCACGAGCGACCCGCAGTCCGTCGACGACCTCCCCGGCGCGCAGCAGCACCGCCGAGGCGCGGCCGTCCGGGCCGCAGACCACGTTGGCGCACCAGTGCATGCCGTAGGAGAAGTACACGTAGAGCCGGCCGGGCGGACCGAACATCACCGCGTTGCGGGCGGTCAGGCCGCGGTAGGCGTGCGAGGCCGGGTCGTCCGGGCCGTCGTACGCCTCGACCTCGGTGAGCCGGACGGTGACGCCGCCGTGCGTGAGGTGGGCCCCGAGCAGCGCGGGCGCCACCTCGGCGACCGGCTGCAGCAGGACGTCAGGCCAGCCAGGCACGGTGGTCGGCGACGACGTCCCGCAGCTCGGTGAGCTGCTCGCGGACCCGGCCCGGTGCGGTGCCGCCCCGGCCGTTGCGGGAGGCGACCGAGCCCTCGACGGTGAGCACGGAGCGCACCTCGGGGGTCAGGTGCGGCGAGATCGCGGCGAACTGCTCGTCGGTGAGGCCGTCGAGCTCGACCCCGAGCTCCTCGCAGCGCTGCACGCACTCCCCCGCGACCTCGTGGGCGACCCGGAACGGCACGCCCTGGCGGACCAGCCACTCCGCCACGTCGGTGGCGAGCGAGAAGCCCTGCGGGGCGAGGTCGGCCATCCGGGCGGTGTTGAAGGTCAGCGTCGCGACCATCCCGGTGAACGCCGGCAGCAGCACCTCGAGGGTGTCGACGGAGTCGAAGACCGGCTCCTTGTCCTCCTGCAGGTCGCGGTTGTAGGCCAGCGGCAGCGCCTTCAGCGTCGCGAGCAGACCGGTGAGGTTGCCGATCACACGGCCGGCCTTGCCGCGGGCGAGCTCGGCGATGTCCGGGTTCTTCTTCTGCGGCATGATGCTCGACCCGGTGGAGTAGCCGTCGTGCAGCCGCACGAAGTCGAACTCCTTGGTCGCCCAGAGGATGACCTCCTCCGCGAGCCGGGAGACGTCGACGCCGACCATCGCCGTGACGAAGGCGAACTCCGCGACGAAGTCCCGCGCCGCCGTGCCGTCGATCGAGTTGGCGCTGGACCCCGTGAAGCCGAGGTCGCGTGCGACCTCCTCGGGGTCGAGGCCGAGGCTGGACCCGGCCAGGGCCCCACTGCCGTACGGAGAGTCGGCGGCGACCCGCGCGTCCCAGTCCCGGAGCCGCGCGAGGTCACGCACCAGCGGCCAGGCGTGCGCCATCAGGTGGTGGCTGAGCAGCACCGGCTGGGCGTGCTGGAGGTGGGTGCGGCCGGGCATCACCGCGCCGAGGTGGGCCTCGGCCTGGTCGGTCAGCGCGTCGACGAGGTCGAGCACGTGCCCGGCGACGACCCGGGCGTGGTCGCGCAGGAACACCTTGAACAGCGTCGCGATCTGGTCGTTGCGCGACCGGCCCGCGCGCAGCCGCCCGCCCAGCTCGGCACCGACCTCGTCGAGCAGCAGCCGCTCCAGCGCGCCGTGCACGTCCTCGTCGGACTCGTCGGCGACCACCTCCCCGGAGGCGACCTTCGCGGTCAGCGCGTCGAGGCCGGCCAGCAGCCCGGCGACGTCGTCGTCGGTGAGGAGGCCGGCCCGGTGCAGCACGCGGGCGTGCGCCTTCGACCCGGCGAGGTCGTACGGCGCCAGCCGCCAGTCGAAGTGCGTCGACCGCGACAGCGCGGCCAGCGCCGGACTCGGCCCGTCCGCGAAGCGGCCGCCCCACAGGGCCCCGGTGTTGGTGGCCATCAGTCGGTGCCCACCTCCATCGCGGCGTGGTCCAGCGCCTCGTCGTCCAGCCGGTCGTCGCCGTTGCGGCGCGCGATCCGGTCGTAGCCGCCGGCCTCGATCGCGCCCAGCAGGTTGCCGTGCTCGACCAGCACGTGACCCTGGTCGTCCGGCTGCAGGGCGTAGAGCTCCAGCTTGGCCCGCGAGTCCGCGATGTCGAGGTTGCGCATGGTGAGCTGGCCGATCCGGTCGGTCGGCCCGAACACCGCGTTGTCGGTGCGCTCCATCGAGAGCCGGTCCGGGTGGTAGGAGAACGCCGGGCCCTCGGTGCGCAGGATCGTGTAGTCCTCGCCGCGCCGCAGCCGCAGCGTCACCTCACCGGTGACCAGCGACGCGATCCACCGCTGGATCGCCTCGCGCAGCATCAGCGCCTGCGGGTCGAGCCAGCGGCCCTCGTAGAGCAGCCGGCCGAGGCGACGGCCCTCCAGGTGGTAGTTGGCGATGGTGTCCTCGTTGTGGACCGCGTTGAGCAGCCGCTCGTACGCCGCCCACAGCAGCGCCATGCCGGGCGCCTCGTAGATGCCGCGCGACTTGGCCTCGATGATCCGGTTCTCGATCTGGTCGGACATGCCCAGGCCGTGCCGGCCACCGATCGTGTTCGCCTCGTGCACCAGCTCCACCGGGTCGTCGTAGTCCTTGCCGTTGATCGCGACCGGGCGGCCGGCCTCGAACCGGACGGTGACGTCCTCCGGCTCGATGTCGACGGTCGGGTCCCAGAACTTCACGCCCATGATCGGCTCGACCGACTCCAGGGACACGTCGAGGTGCTCGAGGGTCTTGGCCTCGTGGGTGGCGCCCCAGATGTTGGCATCGGTGGAGTACGCCTTCTCCTGGCTGTCGCGGTAGGGCAGGTCACGCTCGGTGAGCCAGGCGCTCATCTCGTGCCGGCCGCCGAGCTCCTCGACGAACTGCGCGTCGAGCCACGGCTTGTAGATGCGCAGCGACGGGTTGGCGAGCAGGCCGTAGCGGTAGAACCGCTCGATGTCGTTGCCCTTGAACGTCGAGCCGTCGCCCCAGATGTCGACACCATCCTCGTGCATGGCGCGGACCAGCATCGTGCCGGTCACCGCGCGGCCGAGCGGCGTGGTGTTGAAGTAGGCGCGGCCGCCGGAGCGGATGTGGAAGGCGCCGCACGCCATCGCGGCCAGCCCCTCCTCCACGAGCATCCCGCGGCAGTCGACGGCGCGGGAGAGCTCGGCGCCGTACTGCAGCGCGCGGTCGGGCACGCCGGAGATGTCGGGCTCGTCGTACTGGCCGATGTCGGCGGTGTAGGTGCAGGGCACGGCGCCCTTCTCCCGCATCCAGGCGACGGCGACCGAGGTGTCCAGGCCGCCGGAGAACGCGATGCCGACCCGCTCGCCGGTGGGCAGGCTGGTGAGGACCTTGCTCAAGGTGATTCCTTCGAGGTGGGGGTTCGGGGGGTCAGCTGGTCCCGTGCGCGCCGCTGGCGAGCGCGAGGAACCGGGCGGCCAGCGCGTGGCCGCCGTCGGGTCGTCGGCTGATCACCAGCACGGTGTCGTCGCCGGCGACGGTGCCGAGGATGTCGTCGTTCTCGGCCTTGTCGAACGCCGACGCGAGGTACTGCGCGGCCCCGGGGGGCGTGCGCAGCAGCGCCAGGTTGGCCGAGGCGTCGGCGGAGACGAGCAGCTCGCCGAGGAGCCGGGTGAGCCGTGCCTCGGCGGCCGCGGTGTCGGCGACCATGGGCGTGCGGTCGCCGCCCTCCGCGGGTACGGCGTACACGAGCTGCCCGGAGGGGATCCGCACCTTGACCGCGTCGAGCTCGACGAGGTCGCGCGACAGGGTGGCCTGCGTGACCTGCACGCCGGCCTCCTTGAGCAGCTCGGACAGCTCGGTCTGCGAGCGCACGGACTGCCGGCCGAGGAGGTCGACGATCTTCTGCTGCCGGGCGCTCTTGGTGAGCGGGATGGTCGCGGTCATGGTCATGCCTCCCTCACGGTCGGTCCCTGGTGGGCGAGGAGCCAGGTGAGCAGGGCCTTCTGGGCGTGCAGCCGGTTCTCGGCCTCGTCCCACACGACGCTCTGCGGGCCGTCGATGACGTCCGCGGCGATCTCCTTGCCGCGGTAGGCGGGCAGGCAGTGCAGGACGATCGCGTCGTCCGCGGCCTTCGCGAGCAGGTCGGCGGTGAGGGCGTAGGGCACGAACGGCCTCGACCGCTCGTCGGCCTCACCCTCCTTGCCCATCGACACCCAGGTGTCGGTCGCGACCACGTCCGCGCCGGCGACCGCCGCGGCCGGGTCGACCACGAACGCCACGGACCCACCGGTCCCGGCGGCGATCTCCTCCGCCCTCGTGAGGATCGCGGCGTCGGGCGCGAACTCCTCCGGGCCGCTGACGCGCACGTGCATGCCGGCGGTGGCGCCGGCGAGCAGGTAGGAGTGGCTCATGTTGCTGGCCGTGTCGCCCAGGAACACCATCGTCCGGCCCGCCGGGCTGCCCTTGTGCTCCTCGACCGTCTGCAGGTCGGCGAGCAGCTGGCAGGGGTGGAACTGGTCGGTGAGCGCGTTGACGACCGGGACACCGGCGTGCTCCGCCATCTCGTCGATGCGGGACTGGTCGAAGGTCCGCCAGACGATCGCGGCGGTCTGGGGACCGAGCACGCGCGCGACGTCGGCGACGGACTCGCGGGTGCCGATCTTGGCGAGGTTGCCGTCGACCACCATCGGGTAGCCGCCGAGCTCGCTGATCCCGGTCGCGAACGACAGCTGCGTGCGCAGCGTCGGCTTGTCGAAGACGACGGCCACGGTGCGCGGACCGGCGAGCGGCCGCTCGGCGAAGCGCTCCTTCTTGAGCCGCTTGGCCAGCGCGAGCACCTCGGCCTGCTCGGCCGGGGTGAGGTCGTCGTCGCGGAGGAAGTGCCGGGTCACGACGCCGCTGCCTTCGCGAGGATCGCCGGCCACGCCTCGACGAGCTCGGCGGCCTGCTCGCGGGTGAGCACGAGCGGCGGGGCGAGCCGGATGGTGCGGGGGCCGGTGGCGTTGAGGATGAAGCCGGCCTCCTGGGCGGCCTCGACGACCTGCGGGGCGATCTCGGCGTCGAGGTCGATCCCGATCAGCAGGCCGCTCCCCCGGACCGCCGTGACGTGCTCGTGGGCGAGACCGGTGCGCAGCTGCTCGCCGACGCGGGTGGCGTTGCCGAGCAGGTCGTCCTTCTCGATGGTCTCGATGACGGCGAGCGCGGCCGCGGTGGCGACGGGGTTGCCGCCGAAGGTGGTGCCGTGGTGGCCGGGCTGGAGCAGGTCGGAGGCGTCCCCGAGCGCGATGCAGGCGCCGATCGGGATGCCGCCGCCCAGGCCCTTGGCCACGGTGACGACGTCCGGGGTCACGCCCTCCGGCAGCTGCGCGGTGTGCGCGAACCAAGTGCCGGTGCGGCCCATGCCGGTCTGCACCTCGTCGACCCACATCAGTGCGCCGTGCTCGGCGGTGATCCGGCGCACCGCCTCGAGGTAGCCCGCGGGCGGCTCGACCACGCCGGCCTCGCCCTGGACCGGCTCGACCACGACGGCCGCGGTCTCGTCGGTGACCGCCGCGGCCAGGGCGTCGACGTCGCCGTACGGCACGAACTGGACGCCACCGGGCAGCGGCTCGAACGGCTCCCGGTAGGCGGCCTTGGAGGTGAGCGCGAGCGCGCCCATGGTGCGGCCGTGGAAGCCGCCCTCCATCGCGACGACGTGGGTGCGACCGGTGCGGCGGGTCAGCTTGAGCGCGGCCTCGTTGGCCTCGGTGCCGGAGTTGGCGAAGAAGACCTTGCCGCCGGTGCCGGCCGCGACGAGGTCGAGCAGCCGCTCGGCGAGCGCGACCTGGGGCTCGGTGGCGAAGAAGTTCGAGACGTGGCCGAGCGTCGAGAGCTGCTGGGTCACCGCGCTCACCAGGGCCGGGTGGCCGTGGCCGAGAGCGTTGACGGCGATGCCGCCGAGGAAGTCGAGGTAGCGGTTGCCGTCGGTGTCCCAGACCTCCGAGCCCTCGCCGCGCACGAGCGCGAGCTTCGGCGGGCCGAAGGTGTTCATGAGGGAGGCGGCGTACCGCTTCTTCAGGACGTCGTTCATGCAAGGTCCTCGCTCTTGGTGCGGGCCGGCCGGATCTTGGTCTCGGCGCCGGGAAGCACCTGGGTGCCGATGCCGTCGTCGGTGAAGATCTCCAGCAGCACGGAGTGCGGCTCGCGGCCGTCGACGACGGTGGCGCGGGGCACGCCGCCGCGGACGGCGTTGAGGCAGGCCTTCATCTTCGGGACCATGCCGCTGGCCAGCGTCGGCATCAGCTCCTCGAGCCCCTCGGGGCTGATGTGACCGATCACGTCGTCGCTGTCGGGCCAGTCGCGGTAGAGGCCCTCCACGTCGGTGAGCACGAGCAGCTTCTCGGCGTCGAGCGCGACGGCCAGCGCGGCCGCGGCGGTGTCGGCGTTGACGTTGTGCACGCGGCCCAGCTCGTCGGGGGCGACCGAGGAGATCACCGGGATGCGGCCGGCCTCGACCAGGTCGCGCACCGCCTCCGGGCGGACCTTGGCGACCTCGCCGACGAGGCCGAGGTCGACCTCCTCGCCGTCGACGATGGTGTTGGTCGGCTCGGCGGTGAACAGCCCGGCGTCCTCGCCGCTGAGACCGACGGCGAGCGGGCCGTGGGAGTTGATCAGGCCGACGAGCTCGCGGCCGACCTGGCCCACGAGCACCATCCGGACGACGTCCATCGCCTCGGGCGTGGTGACGCGCAGCCCGCCGCGGAACTCCGACTCGATCTGCAGCCGGTCGAGCATCGTGCTGATCTGCGGGCCGCCGCCGTGCACGACGACCGGGTGGAAGCCGGCGTAGCGCAGGAACACGATGTCCTCGGCGAACGCCCGCTTGAGGGTGTCGTCGGTCATCGCGTTGCCGCCGTACTTCACCACGATCGTCTTGCCGTGGTACGCCTTCAGCCAGGGCAGCGCCTCGGCCAGCGTGGCGGCCTTGGCGGTGGCCTTCTTCCACTCCTCGGGGCTCTTGGCGTGGGTGAGCTCGAGGTCCTGGTCGCTCAGGTCGGTCATGGGTGTGATCACTCTTCAGCTCGAGTAGGCGGAGTTCTCGTGCACGTAGGCGTGCGTGAGGTCGTTGGTCCAGACGGTCGCGCGGGCGTCGCCGGCCTTGAGGTCGATGGTCACGTTCACCTCGCGGGCGGTCAGGTCGACCTTCGCCGGGTCCTCGGAGGGCTCGGAGCCGCGGCAGACCCACACGCCGTTCATCGCGACGTCGAGGTCCGCGGGGTCGAACGCCGCGTCGGTGGTGCCGATCGAGGCGAGCACGCGGCCCCAGTTGGGGTCCTTGCCGAACACCGCCGCCTTGAACAGGTTGCTCCGGGCCACGGAGCGGCCGACCTGCACCGCCTCGTCCTCGGACGCGGCGTTGAGCACGGTGATCGCGATCTCGTGGTCGGCGCCCTCGGCGTCGGCGAGCAGCTGCATCGCGAGGTCGGTGCAGACCCGGGTGAGCGCCTCGGTGAAGTCCTGCTCGGTCGGCGTGATGCCGGATGCGCCGTTGGCGAGCACGGTGACCGTGTCGTTGGTCGACATGCAGCCGTCGGAGTCGAGCCGGTCGAAGCTGACCCTGGTGGCGGCCCGCAGCGCCCGGTCGGCCGTTGCGGCGTCGACCTTGGCGTCGGTGGTGATCACGACCAGCATCGTGGCGAGCTGCGGGGCGAGCATGCCGGCGCCCTTGGCCATCCCGCCGATGCTCCAGCCGCTGGCCTCGACCACCACCTGCTTGCTGACCGAGTCGGTGGTCATGATCGCGTGGGCGGCGTCGTCGCCGCCGTCGGCCGCGAGCGCGCCGACCGCCTCGTCGACGCCGGCGAGGAGCTTGTCGCGGGGGTTCTTCAGGCCGATGAGGCCGGTCGAGCAGACCACCACGTCGACGGCGCCGATGCCGAGACCCTGGGCGACCTGCTCGGCGACGGCGTGCGTGGTCTGGAAGCCCTCGGCGCCGGTGTAGCAGTTGGCGCCGCCCGAGTTGAGCACGACTGCGCGGACGACGCCGTCCTTGACGACCTCCTGGCTCCACAGGACGGGGTTGGCCTTGCAGCGGTTGGCGGTGAAGACGGTGGCCGAGGCGTACTCCGGGCCGTCGCTCACGACCAGGGCGAGGTCCTTGCCGCCGGAGTCCTTGAGACCGGCGGTGACGCCGGAGGCGCGGAAGCCCTTCGGGGCGGTGATGCTCATGCGTCGGCGCCTTCCTGCGCGTCGGGGGTGGTGACCGTGTGGCCGGCCGCCGTCCAGGCCTGGACCGCCGCCTCGGCGGCGTCGGCCTTGATGAGGATCCAGTCGGTGTCGTACGTCGAGATCGTGAACACGCTGACCCCGGCGTCGGCGAGCGGCACGACGAGCGCGCTGAGCACGCCGGTCAACGCGAAGTCGAGCGGACCGGCGACCTCGAAGGCCACGAACGGCCCCTCGCGCCGGGCCTTGGCCGGCACGGTGCTGGCGTGGCACACGATCGAGGTCTCGGTCTTGGTCGCGGTGACGGAGAACAGCGTCGAGGCGGTGGCCCAGGACGGGATGTCGGAGCCGGGCCCGAGCCGCACGACCGCCAGGGCGTCGTCGTACTGCGTGAGCGTGTGGCTCACGGGGCGATCCCGACGGTGGAGAGGCCGGCGGTCTCGTCGAGGCCGAGCGCGAGGTTCATGCACTGCACGGCCGCGCCGCCGGTCCCCTTGGCGAGGTTGTCGACGGCGGCGACGGCGACCAGGCGGCCGGCGTCCTCGTCGACGGTGACCTGCACGTGGATCGCGTTGGAGCCGATGACGGACTTGGTCTGCGGCCACACGCCGGCGGGCAGCAGGTGCACGAACGGCTCGTCGGCGAACGCCTTCTCGTACGTGGCGTAGGCCTCCTCGGCGGTGACCGTGGTCGGCGCCGAGCAGGTGGCCAGGATGCCGCGGGGCATCGGCACGAGCAGCGGAGTGAACGACAGCCGCACCTCGGCGTCGGTGAGGCCGGAGAGGTTCTGCACGATCTCGGGGGTGTGCCGGTGGGTGCCGCCGACGCCGTACGCGCTGGCGGAGCCCATCACCTCGGAGCCGAGCAGGTGCGGCTTGGGCGCCTTGCCGGCGCCGGACGTGCCGGACGCCGCGACGACGACGATGCCGGTCGCGTCGATGATCCCGGCCGCGACCGCGGGCGCGAGGGCGAGCGTCGAGACGGTCGGGTAGCAGCCGGGCACGGCGATCCGGGTGGCGTGCGCGAGCTTGTCGCGCTGGCCGTCGAGCTCGGGCAGGCCGTAGGGCCAGGACCCGGCGTGCTCGCCGCCGTAGAACTTCTCCCAGGCGGCCGAGTCGGTGAGCCGGAAGTCGGCGCCGCAGTCGATGACCACGGTCTCCTCGGGCAGCGCGTTGGCGATGACGGCGGACTGGCCGTGCGGGAGGCCGAGGAAGACCACGTCGTGGCCGGCCAGGGTCTCCGGGGTGGTGTCCTCCAGGACTCGGTCGGCCAGCGGCACGAGGTGGGGCTGGAGCACGCCCAGCCGCTCGCCGGCGTTGGAGCCGGCGGTCACCGCGCCGATCTCGACGTCGGGGTGGCTGAGCAGCAGGCGCAGCACCTCACCCCCGGCGTACCCACTGGCTCCGGCGACGGCGGCTCTGCGCTTCGACATGTGCATGACCATACAGAGGACTGCATGGATCCGCGAACCTCATCCCACGGAGGGAGACGTGAGGTCCGTCTCTTCCCGGGCGCCGGAGTCCCAGAGACGGCCGCCGGTGAAGCGCACGAAGGTGCCTTCGTCGTCGGCGAGCACCCCGAGAGCCTTCCCCACCTCGGCGTCGGTCAACCGCCGGGCCAGGCTCAGGTGCGGCACCCAGCGGCCGGTGGCGTAGCGGCTGTCCGCCGGTACGCCGAGGACGAGCGCCGCCTCGGCGTGCAGGGCGAGCAGCGAGCCGTCGGGCACGAGCGACCGGGCGAGCACGCGCGGCCGCGGGCCTGGGCCGAGCACGAGGGGCGGGCCGAGCCGGACCTCGACGGGCAGCGACCTCGCGAGGAGCGAGGCGAGCCGTGGTTCGGCGCCGTCGGGCAGGCGCACGACGGACGCGACCGTGACGTGCGGCCGGTTGCTCGGTGACTGGTGGCGTGAGAGCGCCTCCAGCCCGGCGGCGTCGAGGGCGGCCCACTGCGCTCGGATCAGCCGGTCGGACGCTTCGTCCGGCAGCAGCTCCAGGCTGTGGCTCACCTTCGTCCGGCCGTCAGGCGCGCTGGACCGCGCCGTGCCGCTCGGCGGCGAGCTTGACCGCGGCGTCGCGCGCGGCGCCGGTCTCGGCCTCGGTCAGCGTGCGGTCGGCGGCGCGGAAGCGCAGCGCGAACGCGAGCGACTTCTTGCCGGCGGGGACCTGGTCGCCGGTGTAGACGTCGAAGAGCCGGACCGACTCGCACAGCACCCCGGCGCCCTCGCGGAGGGTCTCCGCCAGGTCGCCGGCCGGGAGGTCGGCGTCGACGACGAGGGCGACGTCCTCCTTGGCCACCGGGTAGGTCGAGAACCGCGGCGCCGGCACGATCAGCGTCGCCCGCTGCAGCAGCTGGTCGAGGTCGACCTCGGCGACGGCCGTGCGGGCCGGGACGCCGTACGCCGTGCAGACCCGGGGGTGCAGCTCGCCGGCGAACCCGATCGACACGTCGCCGACGAGCAGCTCGGCGCAGCGGCCGGGGTGCCACGGGGCGCGCGTCGCGGAGCGGACGGTGAGTTCGACGCCCAGGGCGGTGGCGACCACGCGGACGGCCTCGATGGCGTCGGCCCAGCTCGCGGCGCGGCCGTCGCCCCACCACCCGGAGGGCTCGCGGTTGCCGGAGACGCCGAGGGCGAGGTGGAGCGGCTGGTCGGGAAGCGCCTTCTGCAGGTCGTCCCACTCCCCCTCGGTGGGGCGGCGGTCGACGGGCAGGATCGGCGCGGCGACCGTGCCGCGCGGCAGCGTGACGGTGGCGGTCTCGAACAGCGCGGCGTCGCCGATGCCGCGGCCGGCGTTGCGGGCCAGCGCCTTGAGCAGGCCCGGCAGCAGCGTCGTGGTCATCAGCGGCTCTTCGGAGCTGATCGGGTTGGCGATCCGCATCGTCTGCCGGCGCTCGTCGTCGGCCTCGAGACCCAGCCGATCGAGGTCGGCGCCGCCGACGAACGGGAAGTTCACCACCTCGACGTAGCCGGCGCCGGCGAGCGTGCGGCCGACCCGGCGGCGCAGCGACTGGGCCGGGCTGAGCCCCCGGCCGGCCGGCGCGTCGGGCAGCACGGACGGGATGTCCTCGTAGCCGACGACGCGGGCGACCTCCTCGACCAGGTCGAACGGGTCGGTGAGGTCCGGACGCCACGGGGGCACCACCGCCGTGAGGCGGTCGCCGTCGACGGTGACCTCGCAGCCGACCGCCCGCAGGTGGGCGACGCTGGTGTCGGCCGGGATGTCCATGCCCATGATGTCCGCGGGCAGGGTCGCCGGAATGGTGATCGTGGCGGGCTCGGGCGGCGTGCCGACGACGGTGACGGACGGCGACGCCGTGCCCCCGCCGTACCGGACGAGCAGCTCGGCGACCCGGTCGGCCGCGGCCTCGCAGATCGTCGGGTCGACGCCGCGCTCGTTGCGCCGGCCCGCCTCGGAGGTGATCTTGTGCCGCTTGCCGGTGCGGAACATCGACACGGCGTCCCAGTGCGCCGACTCGATCAGCACGCGGGTGGTGGTCTCCGACATCTCGGTGGCCTCGCCGCCCATCACGCCGCCGAGGCCGATGATGCCCGAGTCGTCGGTGACGACGAGGTCCTCGGCCGAGAGCGCGCGGTCGGTGCCGTCGAGCGTGGTGAGCCGCTCCCCCGCGCGGGCGCGGCGCACGCCGACGGTGCCCTGCAGCTTGTCGGCGTCGTAGCCGTGGATCGGCCGGCCGAGCTCGAGCATCACGTAGTTGGTCACGTCGACGGCCAGCGAGATCGGACGCATGCCGGCGAGCTGGATGCGGCGGGCCAGCCAGTCCGGCGTCGGCGCGGTGGGGTCGAAGCCGCTGACCTCGCGGGCGACGAACACCGGGCAGCCGACCGGGTCGTCGATCGCGATCGGGTAGCCGTGGCCGTCGGGCGCGGGAGTCTCGCGCTGCGCCGGGTCGTGGTACGGCGCGTCGAAGGCGAGCGCGGCCTCGCGTGCGACGCCGCGCAGGGAGAGGGCGTAGGCGCGGTCGGGGTTGATCTCGAACTCGATCACCTCGTCGCGCAGCGGCAGCACGGCGAACGCGTCGTCGCCCGGCTGACCGGCGTCGGGCGGCAGCACGATGATCCCGGCGTGGTCCTCGCCGAGGCCGAGCTCCTTGGCGGAGCAGATCATGCCGGCGGACACGTGGCCATAGGTCTTCCGCGCGCTGATCTCGAAGCCTCCCGGCAGCACGCCGCCGGGCAGCACGACCACGACGAGGTCGCCGGGCCGGAAGTTGTGCGCGCCGCAGACTATGCCCTGGGGGTCGCCGCTGCCGTTGGCGCCGCCGACGTCGACGGTGCACCAGTTGATCGTCTTGCCGTTCTTCTGCGGCTCCGGCTCGACCGTGAGCACGCGGCCGACGACCAACGGGCCGGTGACGTCGTGGCCGGGCTTGTCCAGCGCCTCGAGCTTCAGGCCGAGCGCGGTGAGCCGCGCCGCGATCTCCTCGGTCGTGAGGTCCTCGGGCAGGTCGACGTACTCCCGGATCCAGGAGACGGGGGCCTTCATCTGGTCAGATCTCCGATCCGAATGCGGTGGTGAAGCGGACGTCGCCCTCGAACATGTCGCGCATGTCCTCGGCGCCGTGGCGGAACATGAGCGTGCGGTCGATGCCCATGCCGAACGCGAAGCCGGTGTAGCGGTCGGGGTCCACGCCGCACGCGACCAGCACGCGCGGGTTCACCACGCCGCAGCCGCCCCACTCGATCCAGCCCTCGCCGCGGCAGGTCCGGCAGGACTGCACGGCGGGCTCCTGCCCCCGGCACACGAAGCAGCGCAGGTCGACCTCGGCGCTCGGCTCGGTGAACGGGAAGTACGACGGGCGGAACCGGGTGGTGATCCCGTCGCCGAACATCGACGCGGCGAAGTGGTCGAGGGTGCCCTTGAGGTGGGCCATCGTGATGCCCTCGTCGATGACCAGCCCCTCCACCTGGTGGAAGACCGGGCTGTGCGTGGCGTCGAACTCGTCGGTGCGGAAGACCCGGCCCGGGCAGACCACGTAGATCGGGGGCTCGCGGGTGAGCATGGTGCGCGCCTGGACGGGCGAGGTGTGGGTGCGCAGCACGATCGCGTTGTCGGCCGGTTCCATCCAGAACGTGTCCTGCATGGTGCGCGCCGGGTGGTCCGGGCCCAGGTTGAGCGCGTCGAAGTTCAGCCACTCGGCCTCGACGACCGGGCCCTCGGCGACCTCCCAGCCCATCCCGACGAACACGTCGCCGATCCGCTCGGACAGCGTCGTGAGCGGGTGCCGGGCGCCGACCGGGGTGCGGTCCCACGGCAGCGTGACGTCGACGGTCTCCTCGACGAGCATCCGCTCCTCGTGCTCGGCCTCGAGCACCTCCTGCCGGGCCGCCAGCGCCTGGTTGACCGCGCTGCGGGCCTGGCCGATCCGCATGCCGGCCTCCTTGCGCGCCTGCGGTGGCAGCGCCCCGATCTCGCGGTTGGCCAGGGCGAGCGGGGACCGGTCCCCGGCGTGCTCGGTGCGCGCGTGCTTGAGCGCGTCGAGGTCGGGAGCCGTGGCGATCGCCGCGAGGGCGGCCTCGCGCATGGCGTCGACCTCCTCCGCCTTGAGCGGGGTCACCTCGACGGGGTCGTAGTCGGAGTTGGGGCCGGACATGGGGTGAAGTCTAGGAACCGCGGCGCTGGGTCCTCGACCGGGTTTCACCGCCGAGGCGTCGGTCGTGCCGCGACAGGCCACCTACGAGGCCGAAGAACTGACTCCTCACGCCCTTCACACGTGGTTGGCGGCGGGCCAGAGGATCGTGATGCGGGCGCCGCCGCTGGGGGCGTCGTCGATCTCCACCGTGCCGCCGTGGGCGCGGACGAGGCCGTGGATGATGTACATGCCCAGGCCGGAGCCGCCGCGGGTGCCGTGCTTCCAGAACTTCGTGAACACCCGGCTGCGGATGTCGGGGCTGATCCCGCCGCCCTCGTCGTCCACGTGCAGCACGACGCCGGAGAACGGCTCCTCGACCGGCGCCATCGTGAGCGCGACCTTGCCGTCGCCGTGGCGGATGGCGTTGTCGACGAGGTTGTGCACGACCTGGGCGAGCTTGTCGGGGTCGGCCTGCACCTGCGGCAGCTCGCCGTCGACGTCCAGGCTGATCTCCCGCCCGGTGCCGGCCCGGACGGACTCGAGCACCCGCTCGATGCCGGTCTGGAAGTCCATCGGGCGCGGGTACAGCGACAGCCGGCCGGTGTCGATCCGGGCGACGTCGAGCAGCTCGGCGATGAGCCGGGTGAGCCGGTCGGCGTCGACGTTCACCGTCTCGAGCATCATCTGCTTCTGCGCGTCGTTGAGCTTGTCCCACTTGGACAGCAGCGTGGCGACGAAGCCCTTGACGCCGGTGAGCGGCGAGCGGAGCTCGTGGGCGACGGTGGCGACCAGGTCGGAGCGTTCGCGGTCGAGCCGGGCGCGGGCCTTCGCCGAACGCAGCGACAGCGCCACCTGTCGCACCGCCTCGCTGGCCGACGGCCGGATGATCCGGACGGTGACGAGCAGCTCGGTGCCGTCGGAGAGGAACCAGGCCTGCTCGGAGAGGCTGGTGCGGGTGTTCAGGCCGTCGTACGGCGCGGCGTTGGCGAACCAGTCGTTGCCGTCCTGGTCCTGCAGCGCGACCACGTCGGCGAGGTGCTTGCCGATTCCGTCGGACCTGCCGAGCAGGTCCGCGGCGGCGGCGTTCATCACCGTGACGGTGCCGGACCCGTCGGCGATCACCACACCGTCGGGCAGCGCGTCCAGCAGCATCTGGTCGGCGTCCCCGGCGGTCGACATGGCAGCAACCTATCCCCTATCGGCGCGCCGGTGGACCCTCGCGGACGAGTAGAGACAGACCGCGGCGGCCGTCGCCAGGTTGAGGCTCTCCGCGCGACCGTGGATGGGGATCGAGACCCTGTGGTCCGCAAGTGCCGCCAGGTCGTCGGGCAGGCCCCACGCCTCGTTGCCGAACAGCCACGCCGTCGGGCGCTGGAGCAGGCCCCGCTCCTCGGCCGCGTCGAGGTCGGTCTCCCCCACGCCGTCGGCGGCCAGGACGGTGAGCCCGGCCTCCTTCAGGCGTCGTACGGCGTCCCGCGGGTCGCCCCCGAGGGCGAGCGGCAGGTGGAACAGCGAGCCGACGGTCGCGCGGACGGTCTTGCCGTTGTAGGGGTCGACCGAGCTGCCGGCGAGCACGACGCCGTCGGCCCCGGCCGCATCGGCGCAGCGGATCACCGTGCCGGCGTTGCCCGGGTCGCGCACGTCGGCGCAGACCGCCAGGAGCCTCGGGGCCGTGCCGGCCGGCGAGAGCAGCTCGTCGAGGGGGCGGTCGACGAAGCGGCAGACCGCGACGAGGCCCTGGGGGTGCACGGTCTCGGCCAGCGAGGCGAGCGCGCCGTCGTCGACCAGGTGCCACGGGAGGTCGGCGGCCGCGGCCCGGATGTCGGGGTGCTCGTCGGCGGCACCGGCCACGGCGAACACCTCGCGGACGCAGCCGGGGACGGTGAGGGCCTCGCGGACCGCCTGGGGTCCCTCGGCCAGGAACAGGCCGAGCTCGGCCCGGGACGCACGACGGGCGAGCCTCCGGGCGGCTTTCACGCGGCCACTGCTCTTGCCGAGCAGCGGCGCGTCCGCCGGGAGACCCGCCACGTGCGTGGTGGTGCTTCGGTTCTTCGAGGGCGAGTCGCCGGTCAGGCGGTCGCCTCGGCCTGCTCGCGAGGCGCGTTGACGTCCTCGGGCAGGGCGGCCTTGGCGGTCGCGACGAGCGACGCGAACGTCGCGGCGTCGTTGACGGCCAGGTCGGCCAGGATCTTGCGGTCGACCTCGACACCGGCGGCCTTGAGGCCCTGGATGAACCGGTTGTAGGTCATCCCCTCGGCGCGGGCCGCGGCGTTGATCCGCTGGATCCAGAGCTTGCGGAAGTCGCCCTTCTTCGCCTTGCGGTCCCGGTAGCTGTAGACCAGCGAGTGGGTGACCTGCTCCTTGGCCTTGCGGTAGAGCCGCGAACGCTGACCCCGGTAGCCGGACGCCCGCTCGAGGGTCACCCGACGCTTCTTGGCGGCGTTGACCGCCCGCTTCACGCGTGCCACGTGTTACTCCTAAGTGCTTGGTGCTGCTGGTGGATCGTTGTCAGGGGTTCGGCGCTCAGCGACCGAGGAGCTTCTTGACGCGCTTCACGTCGGCAGCGTCGACATCGACCATGCCGGCGTTGCGGCGGTGCTTCTTGCGGCTCCCGGTGGTGGGGGCGGACGCGAACGCAGCGCCGGACTTGCGGCCGGCCTGCATCCGGCGAACCTTGCCGGATCCGGTCAGCTTGAAGCGCTTGCTCGTGCCCGAGTGGGTCTTGTTCTTCGGCATCGTCGTTCCTTCGTCGTTCTGTGCGGGCGGCCTGCTGTCGCGGGCCGTCGTGTCTGTCCTGGTCTCAGGCGTCCATGTCCGGGTCGAGGCTCTCCGACCGGCGTCGGGGCTTCTTGTCCTCGGCGGGCGTCGCGGCGGCGCGCTGCGCCACCCGCTCCGCGTGCTCGGCGTCCTGCTCGGCCTGCCGCTCGGCGGCGCGCTCGGCCTTGGCAGCCTGCACCTCCGCCTTGGCCTCGGCCTTCTTCTTGTGCGGGCCGAGAACCATGATCATGTTGCGGCCGTCCTGCTTGGGGGCCGACTCGACGAAGCCCAGCTCGTCGACGTCCTCGGCCAGCCGCTGCAGGAGACGGAAGCCCAGCTCCGGGCGGTGCTGCTCACGACCACGGAACATGATCGTGATCTTCACCTTGTCGCCCTGCTTCAGGAACCGCACGACGTGACCCTTCTTGGTCTCGTAGTCGTGCGCGTCGATCTTCGGCCGGAGCTTCATCTCCTTGATGATCACGTTGGTCTGGTTACGGCGAGCCTCGCGCGCCTTCTGGGCGGCTTCGTACTTGAACTTGCCGTAGTCCATGAGCTTGCAGACCGGCGGGCGTGCGGTCGGAGCCACCTCGACGAGGTCGAGGTCGGCTTCCTGCGCGAGCCGCAGGGCGTCGTCGATGCGGACGATGCCGACGGTCTCGCCGTTGGGGCCAACGAGACGGACCTCGGGTACCCGGATCCGGTCGTTGATTCGCAGCTCAGTGCTGATGGGTCCTCCTGGGTCGAGTGCTGTGGTGGTGACCCGTCGGCGGCGACCCGGTCGAACCCCCTCGGGAACGACGAAGGCCTCCGCTGACTGACAAGCGGAGGCCGGAAACCCACGGAGCAGGTGCTCCATGACGCGACGCGGGCTGCTGCACCCCCACCTTGTGACTGCGGTGGTGCGTCGGCTCGCGCCTCGTGACCGGACCCGACGACCTGGTGCGGTCGTGCGGGTGGGGACGTGTGCCGTGGCGCCAGATCCCGCTTGTCGGATCTGCTGGACTCAACCGGCGGCACGCTCGGGATATTCCACCCCGGGCGCACTGACGGCCGACCCATCAGATCGGTCCCGCACAGGATAGCCCGACGGACCCTCCGGATGCACATCGGCGGCGCCGTGACACGCTGGCGCCATGCCCGACCAGCCCACCGAGAACCAGGTCGCCGACCTGCCCGACCTGGGGACCGCGTCCGCGCGCGACATCGCCGACGTGCCGGCCCTCGAGATCGTCTCGACCGCCGCCTTGCACCTGATGAGCGCCGCGGCGGTGAACCTCGGCCTCGCCGAGGACCTGCCCGAGCACAAGGATCTCGACGAGGCCCGCACGCTGATCGAGGCGCTGGCCGGCCTGGTCACCGCCGGCGCCCCGCGCCTCGGTCACCACCACGCCGCGCCGCTGCGCGACGGGCTGCGCAGCCTCCAGCTGGCGTTCCGCGAGGCCTCGGAGATCCCGGACGCACCGGGCGACGGCCCGGGCGAGAAGCTCACTGGTCCGGTCTCACCCACCCCCACGCGCCGGTCCTGACCTCCGCGAGGGTCCAGCCCTCCGCCAGCGCCTCGAGGTCCTCGCCCTCGACGACGAACATCACGGGCCCCGCGACGTCGACCAGCAGCGCCTCGGCGCCGTCCTGACGTGCCGCCCGGGCCGCGTCACGCGCGCTCACCGGGACCGGACGGGCCTGCGGGTCCCAGCGCGCCATCGCCTGCGAGCCGGTGAACGCCAGCAGGGCGTTCCGGCCGTCGCGACCCCGCATCAGCACCGCGGCCATGTCGGAGGTCTTGTCGTGGGCCAGTCCCTGCTCGTCCACCTCGACCTCCCCCAGCACCGCGACGACCGGCACCAGCAGGCGGGCCCCCTGCAGCACGGCGAGCGTGGCCGAGTGCCGGGCGTCGGGATCTGCGTCGTACGACGCCAGGGCGGACGCGACGTCGGGCGAGACCGCACCGTCGTCGCCGGCGAAGCCGGGGTCGGGCAGCGAGCGCATGCCTCGATCCTCGCAAATCCCAATAGTCGAGTGTCATGATCGACTAACAGCAGCATCGTGGCATCATGGGCGGATGCTCCTCGACACCCTCCTGGCGGCCGCGGCCCACGTCTCCGGCCGGCTGCTGCCCGGCCTGGCCCTGGGCGTCGCGGTCGGCGCGGCGCTCGCCGTGCTCGCCGCCCGGACCCGGCCGGGGCTGACCTGGCTCGCGGTCGTGCCCGAGATCGTGCTGGTGACCGCCTGGTTCGCGCCCGGCGTGGCGCTGGCCGCCGTCTGCGCCGGCGTGCCGGTGCTCGTGCTGACCTCCACCGCACTCCGGCACCCGGACGTGGCGCTGGCCGAGGCGATGGGCACGCTGCCCCTCTCCCGGCGGCAGGTGCTGCGGCACGTCGTGCTGCCGGCCGCCCTGCCCCGGCTCTTCCTCGGTGTGCGGATCGGGGCGGCCGCCGCCGTGCTCGGTCTGCTGGCCGTCGAGACGTTCGGTGCCGCAGACGCGCTCGTCCTCGCGACCGTGGCGCTGCTCGGCGCGCTGACCCTGGTCCTCGTGCGCGGCCTGGAGAAGCGGGTGCTGGCGTGGCGATGAGCGTGCCGACGACCCTCGAGCCACGCCGGGCCCACCGCGGGCGGCGGCGCGGCAAGCGGCGGCTGCGCCGGCGTCCGGTCTGGCACCCGGAGATCCCCGAGGGGTCGGTCGCGGTCGTCACCGACGTCACCCGCCGGTTCGGCACCGACCTGACGGTGGGCCACGGCGAGCTCGTCGTGCTGCTCGGACGGTCCGGCACCGCCGGCACGGACCTGCTCCGCTGCCTCGGCGGCCTCGACCGTCCGGTCCCCGGCACGGTGCAGGTCACGGGCAGCGTGGCCACGGTCTTCCGCGAGCCCCGCCTGCTCCCCTGGCGCAGCGTGCAGGACAACGTCGCCCTGGCCCTGCTGGGCACCCGCCTGCAGGCCGTCCGGCGGGAGAAGGCGCGCCGCGTCCTCGAGGACGTCGGCCTCGGCGACCGCCGCGCCGCGTGGCCGGCCGGGCTCACCCCGGACGAGGCCGCCCGCGCCGCGCTCGCCCGCGGCCTCGTGTCCCGGCCCGACCTGCTGTTGGTCGACGACCCGTTCGCCCCGCTCGCCGCCGGGGACCGTCGCCGCCTCGCTCGCACCGTCCGCCGGCTCTGGGAGCGCGAGCGGCCGGCCGTCCTCGTCACCACCGACGACCCCGCCGTGGCCCGGGCCCTCGGAGGCCGGGTCGTCCCGCTGGACCCCACGCTCGCCCCCACACCCGAAGCGCCCGAAGCACCCGCACCCGACGCACCCGAGAAGGAGCACCCTGCATGTCCCTGAAGCTGCACTGGTTCCTGCCCACCACCGGCGACTCCCGCGGCCTGGGCGCCGGCGGTCACGGCGTCAGCAAGGGCCTCGGCAGCGACGGCCGGCCCGGCCTGCGTGAGCCCTCCATCGACAACCTCGCCGCCGTCGCGCGGGCGGCCGACCAGCTCGGCTTCGAGGGCGCGCTGACGCCGACCGGCACCTGGTGCGAGGACGCCTGGCTGGTCACGTCGGCGCTGATCCGCGAGACGCGGCGGCTGAAGTTCCTGGTCGCGTTCCGGCCCGGGCTCACCAGCCCGACGCTGGCCGCGCAGATGGCGGCGACCTTCCAGCGCATCTCCGGCGGCCGACTGATGCTCAACGTCGTCACCGGCGGCGACCCCGTCGAGCAGCGGCGGTTCGGCGACCACCTCTCGCACGACCAGCGCTACGCGCGCACCGACGAGTTCCTCGACGTCGTGCGCGGGGCGTGGACGCGGGCGCCGTACGACTTCACCGGCGAGCACTACCAGGTCGAGAACGCCGAGGTGCGCCGGCCGCTCGACCCGGTCCCGCCGATCTACTTCGGCGGCTCGTCCGACGCCGCGCTGCCCGTCGCCGCCCGGCACGCCGACGTCTACCTCACCTGGGGCGAGCCGCCCGCCCAGGTCGCGGAGAAGATCGCCCGGGTCCGCGCGCTCGCCGAGGACCAGGGCCGCGACCTCCGCTTCGGGCTGCGGGTGCACACGCTCAGCCGCGACACCAGTGCGGCGGCGTGGGAGCACGCCCAGTGGATGCTCGACGGGCTGTCCGCCTCGGACATCGAGAACGCCCAGGCCGTGCTGGCCCGGATGGACTCGGTCGGGCAGTCCCGGATGCGCACGCTGCACGGCGGCCGGACGACGTTCGCCTCGGCCCACGAGCTGGAGATCCACCCCGGGCTCTGGGCCGGCGTCGGGCTGGTGCGCGGCGGGGCCGGCACCTCGCTCGTCGGGTCGCACGAGGAGGTGGCCGACCTGATCGAGGAGTACGTCGCCGCCGGCGTCGACGAGCTCGTGCTGTCCGGCTACCCGCACGTGGAGGAGGCGTACTGGTTCGCCGAGGGCGTCATGCCCGTCCTCCGCTCCCGCGGACTTCTCGGCGAGGAGTCGCTTCTTCAGGCTCCTCGGCGGCGTGTCGTCGCATAAGTGACACCTGGGTCGGCTCCGCGGGGCCCGTAGGCTGGGCGCGTGGGCGAGTACGACGCGACGACCTGGCAGGCAATCGGCATCACGCTGACCGTGGTCGGGGTGGTGCTGAGCTTCCTGGCCTGGCGCTCCCGCGGAGCCGCTGCCGGCCTGCGCGGCCTGGCCTGGTCGCTGATCCCCCTGGCGGCGGCGATGACCGGGCTGCTGCGCGTCGTCTTCGAGGTCACCGAGTCGGTGTCGTCGTGGGCGGTCCGGCTGGTGTTCAGCCCGGTCGTCTGGAGCGGCATCGTCGTCGGCGGCGTCTCGGTGGCGTTGTTCGTGGTGTCCGGCCTGCTCCGTCGCCGCGGCGGCGGGCGGCCCACCCGCAAGGAGCGCAAGGCGCAGAAGGCCGCGGCCGCCGGCTCCTCCCCCGCCGCCGTCACGTCGACCGGGACGACGCCGGCCCGGCAGCAGGGCACGCCGGCCACGCAGGACGACGACATGGCCGACATCGAGGCGATCCTGAAGAAGCACGGCATCTCGTGACCGCCGAGCTGGACGGGCTCGTCGCCCGGCACCGGCTCGCGACCCGCCTCACTGCGGCGGTGGCCGCGCTCGACCCGGCTCCGTCGACCCCGACGTACGTCGTGGACCTCGACGCGTTCGACGCCAACGCCGCGGACCTCGCCCGCCGGGCCGCCGGCACGCCGGTCCGGGTCGCCACCAAGTCGCTGCGCGTCCCCGCACTGGTGAGCCGGGCTCTGGAGCAGCCCGGCTTCCACGGCGTCCTCGCCTACGCGTTGCGCGAGGCGCTGTGGCTGCACGAGCAGGGGCTCGGCGACGACATCGTGCTGGGCTACCCGACCGTCGACCGGGCGGCCCTGGGCCGGTTGACCGGCGACGCGGCCGCGGCCGCCGCGGTCACGCTGATGGTCGACGACGTGGCGCAGCTCGATGCCGTCGACGCCGCCCGCACCTCCGACGTCCCGGTGCGGGTCGCCCTGGACGTCGACGCCGGGCTGCGCGTCGGCTCGACCCACGTCGGCCCCAAGCGGTCCCCGCTGCACGACGTGGGCCAGGTGCTCGACGTCGCCCGCGCCGTGGTCGAGCGGCCGGGCTTCGCGCTGGTCGGCGCGATGACCTACGAGGGGCAGGTCGCCGGTGTCCCGGACGACGTCCCCGACCAGCGCGCGCGGTCCCTCGTCGTACGGCGGATCAAGCACGCGTCGGTCTCCCAGCTCGCCCGCCGCCGCGCCGAGGTGGTCGCCGCCCTGCGCGACCTCGCGGACCTGGAGTTCCTCAACGCCGGCGGCTCCGGCAGCATCGAGACGTCGACGGGCGACCCCTCCGTCACCGAGGTGACCGCCGGGTCGGGCCTGCTCGTGCCGGCCTTGTTCGACCACTACCGCAGCTTCACCCCGCGTCCCGCGGCGTACTTCGCCGTCCCCGTCGTACGGCGTCCCGCGGAGGACTGCGTGACGGTAGCCGGCGGCGGGCTGGTCGCCTCGGGCCCGAGCGGCAGGGACCGGTCGCCGCTGCCCTGGGCGCCGCCCGGGCTGCACCTGACCGGCCTCGAGGGCGCCGGCGAGGTGCAGACCCCGCTCGTCGGCCCGGGCGCGGGGACGCTGCGCATCGGCGACCTGGTGTGGTTCCGGCACGCGAAGTCCGGCGAGGTCGCGGAGCACGTCCGGCACGCCCACCTGGTGCGCGGGGACGAGGTCGTCGACGTGGTGCCGACCTACCGCGGCACCGGCCACGCCTGGTGAACGACGACGACCCGGCGGCCGAGGTCGTCCGGCGCACGCTGGCCGCGCCACCCTCGCTGGGAACGCGTCGGCTGGTGTGCCTGGACGGCCCCGCCGGCTCGGGCAAGACCACGCTCGCGGCCCGGGTCCGCCGGGCGGTGCCGGCCGAGGTCCCGTGCCGCGTCGTGCACCTCGACGACCTGTACCCGGGCTGGGACGGCCTGCGCGCCGGGGTCGAGCACGTCGTGGAGACCGTCGTGCGGCCGTTCGCCGAGGGACGGCCCGGCCGCTACCGGCGCTGGGACTGGCACGCCTCGGCGCCG
Organism: Nocardioides iriomotensis; assembly: GCF_004168035.1. Lineage (GTDB taxonomy): Bacteria > Actinomycetota > Actinomycetes > Propionibacteriales > Nocardioidaceae > Nocardioides_B > Nocardioides_B iriomotensis. The sequence goes on from NZ_SDPU01000025.1 coordinate 30,381, forward strand.
GGCCCCTGGGTGGACGTGCCGCTCGTCGACCTGCTCGTGCTGGAGGGCGTCGGCGCCGGCTCGCTGCTCGTTGACGACCTGGTCACGACGCTGGTGTGGGTCGAGGCGGACCACGACGTCCGGCTGGCCCGCGGCGTGCAGCGCGAGGGGGTCGCCTCGCGCGACGACTTCGTGGCGTGGATGGCGAGCGAGGCGCCGTACCTCGACGAGCAGCGCACCCGCGCCCGCGCGGACCTCGTCGTGCGCACCTGACCGACCTACCCTGGGATGGTGCCCATGGTCGCCCTGGGGCGGGTGCGGCTCCACTACGAGGAGCGGGGCGCCGGGACGCCGGTCCTCGGCGTCCACGGCAGCCCGGGCTCGGCTGCCCTGTGGCAGGACGCCGCCCGCGACCTGGGCCGGCACGGGCGCTGCATCACGTACGACCGGCGCGGGTTCGGCCGCAGCCCGCTGCCCGACGGCACCTCGGCGCTCGACCTCGACGACCACGTCGACGACGCCCTGGCCCTGCTGGACGCGCTGGCCGCGCGGCCCGCTGTGGTCGTCGGCCGGAGCACCGGCGGGCTCGTCGCCCTCGCGCTCGCCCTGCGTGAACCGGAGGCGGTGCTGGGCCTGGCGCTGCTGGAGCCCACGGTCGTCACGCTCGACCGGGTCGCGAGCGCCTGGACGACCAGGCAGCGCGAGCGCGTCTTCGCCGCCGAGGCCGCCGAGCCCGGCTCGGCCGCTCGGGCCGTCGTGGTCGACGCGCTGGGTGAGGGGGTGTGGGAGGCCTGGCCGTCGCAGGTGCGCGACGTGCTGACGCGAAGCTCGGCGGCGGTGCTCGCCGAGGCCCGTGGTGAGGGGCTGGACCTGAGCCCGAAGCCGCTGGTCGTCGACCCTGACGCCCTCGCCGCGCTCCCGATGCCGGTGCTCCTGGTGTCCGGTGAGGACTCCCCCACCCCGCTGCGGGCGGTCGTGGCCCGACTGGCGACGGCGATGCCCGACGCGATGTCCTTCGTCGTCCCGGGCGGGCACCTGATCGACCCGGCGCACCCCGAGATCCTGGCTTTCGTGGACCGGCTGACGGTGTAGCCGGTCTACCGCAGCCGGCGCAGCGCCCGGCGCCACAGGCTGGGCGGCGGGGCCGGCCGGCGCGGCCGCCTCTTGCGGCGACGGCGCTCCCGGCGCGGCTGCACGAGCATCGTCGCCATCGCCTTCGCGGCGGCCGCCGCGACGTCGGCGTCGGTGACCGTCTGCGCGTCGTCGGTGTACGACGCCGGCACCGGCACGAGGTCGTCGAGCGTGCCGACCACGTCGTACCCGCCCGAGCGGAGCGCGGCGAGGTGCTCGTCGGTAACGCCGCGGGCCCAGCCGTCGAGCCGGCGCGGCATCAGTGCCGGAGTGCCGCCCTGCGCGGAGAGGATCCGCTTTCCGAGGTACATCTTCCCGGCGGCGCGGTAGGCCTGCCGCTTGCGCAGCCGGCCGCCGAGCTCGACGTTCACCCGGCGCAGCAGCTCGGTCTGCACCAGCCCGAGCGAGACGTTCCGCCGCGGCACGCGGGTGTCGAGCGCGGCCGGGTCGACCTCCAGCACCTGGCAGAACCGCGACAGCAGCACCGCCGGGTCGGTGCCGGACGGCGGGACGGTGACCACGTGCACCCGCTCCGGGGGTACGGCGGCCGTCCAGCGCTCGAGCACGGCGGGGACGTCCTGGGACGCCCAGAAGTCGCGCGAGCGGCGGCGCCGCCCGACGACGACGTCGAGGTACTGCTCGTAGGTGTAGCGGCGTCGCGCGGTCACCTTCTGCTGCCACACCGACGGCACCTGGCGGGCGAGGTCGCGAACCGTGAGCACCACGTGCACCTCGGTGCCGGCGAGGTGCTCGACCAGCCGCCGTACCTGCTCCCCGGTCGCCGGCGCCAGCGACTCCTCGGTGAGCAGGTAGCGGGTCGGCGCGCCCGGTTGACCCGCGGCGGCGAGCAGGCTCGCGAGGCGGGTGTCCAGGGCGGCCAGGCCCCCGGCCTCCCGCTCGCGCACGTCAAGCATCACCCGGAAGGTCGCTCGTTTGCTGCCGGGGAGCATCGCCAGGCCCTGCGAGGCGAGCGCGTCGCGGGACTTCCAGAAGACCGACTGGAGGTAGGACGTGCCCGTCTTCTGCAGGCCGATGTGGACGTACGTGCGGGGCAAGGGGTGCTCGGGCACCCGGTCATCCAAGCACGGGGTCCCGGTGCAGCGCGTAGTTGGTCCAGCGGCTCTCGACCTCGAACCCGGAGCGCTCGTAGATGCCCAGCGCGCCGGTCGGGTTCTCGGAGTCCACGTCGAGCGAGGACTCGTCGAAGCCGGCCTCGCGGTAGCGGACCAGCGCGTGCCGGAGCATGGTGCCGGCCACGCCGCGACCGCGGTGCTCGCGGCGGGTGCCGACCTTCGCGACGTACGCCTCCCTCCGGCCGGTGGCCTCGAAGTAGGCGTCGAACTCGTTGGACTGGATGTAGGCGACGACCACGTCGGGCGCGGACTCCTCGACCACCAGCAGGCTCAGCTCGGGGCGGAAGTTGCGGCTGTCGCTGACCCACTGCTTCCACATCACGTCGGTCCACGGCGTGAAGTTGGGGTGGTCGACGAAGGCCGCGTTGTGCGCCTCGAGCATGGCCCGGTCCAGCTCCGGCGTGTAGGTCCGCATCCGGAGACCCGCGGGCAGCTCCGGCAGGTCGGCGCCCGCGTCGAGCCGGGACAGGTCGGCGCGCATCACGAAGTTCCAGCGCTCCGCCTCGAAGCCGTGCGCGGCGAGCAGCGCGGCCTGGGCCTCGTTGCTGGTGAGGCCGGAGAGGGAGTACTTCGCGGGCAGGTCGGGGTGCTTCTCGTGGTGCACCTCGTCGGCCCGGGCGACCATCGCCCCGACGAGCCGGTCCCCGATCCCCTCGCCGCGCCGGGCCGGGTTGACCGAGCCCTCGACGTGCACCTTCTGGTGGGTGTCGTCGGTGGAGCGGGGGTAGATCGCGAAGTAGCCGACGAGGTCGCCGGCGTCGTACGCGCCGACGATGTCCTTGCCGACCTCGATGTCGGGGTTGGCGAACTCCTCCTCGAGGTCGGCCTCGTTGTAGTGCTCACCGGTCGCGTCGACCGCCTCCACGGCGGCCAGGTGCCGGGCGAGGGCCGGGATGTCGTCGGTGAGCAGCGGGCGCAGGGTGAGGTCCACGCCAGGAGACTAGGAGCCGGGCCGCGGGTCCGCACCCGACTTTCGAGGCCTGGCTAGGTTGCCTGGATGGACTCCCCTTCGGTGTCGGAGCCGGTGCTGCGGGTGCGCGGCCTGACCCAGCGGTACGGCGACCTCACGGTGATCGACGGCCTCGACCTCGACGTGCCGCCCGGCACCGCGGTGGCGCTGGTCGGGCCGAACGGCTCGGGCAAGTCGACCCTGCTGCGCTGCCTCACCGGGCTCGACTCGGCCGCCGCCGGCACGGTCGAGCTGGACGGGCGGCCGCTCGACGAGCGCGCCGTCGCCACCCGCCGCGCCCTGGCGGTGGTCACCGACGACCTGGACTTCTTCCCCGACCTCAGCGTCGTGGAGCACCTCGACCTGGTCGCGTCGGCGCACGGTGTCGACGACGTGCACGCCGCGGTCGACGAGGTGCTCTCCGCGATCGGGCTCTCCGCGCAGGCGGGCCAGCTACCCGGGACGCTGTCGTCCGGCCAGCGGCGGCGGCTCGCCCTGGCCACGGTGTTCGTGCGGCCGCGCCGGCTGATGGTGCTCGACGAGCCGGAGCAGCGGCTCGACACCGACGGCGTCGCCTGGCTCGGCGACCGGCTGCGCGCCGACGTGGACGCGGGCGCGGCCCTCGTGTTCGCCAGCCACGACCCGGACCTCGTCGAGCGGGTCGCCGACACGGTGCTCGACCTGGGTGCCTCGTGACCGCCGTCCCCGACCTCGTCGGACCAGTCGCGGGCGACCCGGCCGGAGCGCGCGAGCTGCGCGCGGACATCCGGCACTGGCGGCGGGGGCGTGTGAGCACCTCGTGGCTCGAGGCGGCGCAGGACGCGTACGTCGCGGTGTTCGCGACCCTGATGATCGGCGCGATGGCCGGGAACGTCGTGCTCCACCTGCGACGGATGGCCGTGGACGAGTGCGTCGCGGCCGCCTGCCGGACGGGGCGGGCGACGGCGCCGTGGCTGGCGGTCCCGGTCGTGCTGGCGCTCGTCGTGGCGGCGGCGCGGCTCGTCGGCCCGGTGTCGGTGACGCCGGCCGTCGCGTCCTGGGTGCTCCCGGCACCCACCGACCGGGCGGCCGTGCTTCGCCCGCGACTCGTCACGGCGGTCGCCGCCGCGACGGTCTCCGCCGCGCTCGTCTCCGGGCTGGCCGCGGCCGTCGCGGGGGTGCCTGTGGCGGTGACCGCCTCCCTCGCCGTGGGGACGGCCGCGCTCGCGGGCGGCGCGGTCGGGTTCTGCGCGTGGGCGCAGGCGCGGCATGAAGGCGTCTCCCGAGCGGCGGGGGGCTCGCTGGCCGGTCTCGCCTGGCTCGTGCTGGTCTTCCTCGCGGTCGGGCGGGTCCCGCCGCCGCCGTCGCCCTCGACCGGCGTGTGGACCGCCGCCCTCGTGGCGGTCACGGCCGCGTCGATCCTGGCTCTGGTCGGGGGCTGGCGGGCGCTCGCCGTGGTGCCCGGGCGCAGCGTCGCCACCGCCGGCGCGCTGGCGCCGAGCCTCTCCGGCGCGCTCGCGGCGATGGACCTGGCGCTGATCTGGGACGTGCTGCACGCCCGGCGCTGGCGCTCGCGCGGCTGGGTGCGCCCGCTGCGCGGCCGGTGGCGCGGCCCGCTCGCCCTCGCCGAGCGCGACCTCGCCCGGCTGCGCCGCAAGCCCTCCCTGCTCGTCACGCCGGCCGCCGCGCTGGTGGTCCCGTACGTCGGCGCGACGCTCGGCGGCCAGCGCGTCGTGGTGTTCCTGGCCGCCATGACGGGCTTCGTCGCCTGCCTCGGGCTGTTCTCGGGCATCCGGGTGCTCCGCCGTACCTCCATCCTGGAGCGGTGCCTGCCGCTCCAGCCCGCGGAGGCGGGGCTGGCCGCGATCGCCGTACCGATGCTGGTCGTGCTGGCCTGGGGCCTCGCCGTCGCGCCGGCGCTGCACGGCGTCCCGTCCGGGTTGGCGGGACTGGTGGCGGGCCTGGCGGCGACGACGGCGTGCGTGCGGTGGATGGTGGCGCGGCCGCCGGACTACCGGATGCCGCTGGTGTCGTCGCCGGGCGGCGCGATCCCGCCGGCGCTGATCGGTGCGCTCTTCCGCGGGCTCGACGTCATCCTGCTGACCACCGGTCCGCTGCTGCTGGTGCCGACGGAGAACGGTGCGCTGGTGTCGCTCCTCGTCGGCGGGCTCACGTTGTCGGTGCTGCTGTCGCGGCGGCCTTAGGCTGACGAGCATGGCGGACGTGTTCCCGAGTGGCGACCAGCACGAGATCAGCGCGGCCGGCTACCGGGCCGTCGTCACCGAGTGCGGTGCCGGGCTGCGTGAGCTGTCGCACGACGGTCATCCGCTCCTGGTCGGCTTCGCCGAGGACGAGCAGTGCTCGTGGGGGCGCGGCCAGCTCCTGCTGCCGTGGCCGAACCGGATCCGCGACGGGCGCTACGCGTTCGACGGCGCCGAGCACCAGCTGCCGCTGACCGAGGTGGCGCGCGGGCACGCGAGCCACGGGCTGACCCGCTGGGAGTCGTGGACGCTGCGCGAGCGCGCGGCCGGGTCGGTCACGCTCGGCTACCGGCTGATGAGCCGGGGCGGCTACCCGTGGACGCTCGACCTCATGGCGGCGTACTCCCTCTCGGAGGCGGGCCTGGCGGTCGCGGTCACCGCCGTGAACCACGGCACCACCCCGGCGCCGTACGCCGCCGGCGCGCACCCGTACTTCACCGCCGGCCCCGGCGACCTCGACACGTGGGAGCTGTGGCTGCCCGGCGCGACGGCGCTGGTCACCGACGAGCGGCTGATCCCGACCGGCGAGGTCGAGGTCGCCGGGACGGACCTGGACTTCGGGACCGGGCGGGTGATCGGCGAGCAGGCGCTCGACACGGCGTTCGGCGGGCTGACCCGCGACGACGATGGCTGGGCCGAGGTGCGGTTGCGCGGCGACCGCGAGGTCGTGCTGCGGATGGACGGCCACCACAAGTGGGTGCAGGCCTTCACCGGCCCGCCCGGGCGGCGCGACGGTCTCGCGCTGGAGCCGATGACCTCGCCGCCCAACGCCTTCGCGAGCGGCGACGACCTGCTGGTGCTGCAGCCCGGCGTGCCGCTGACCGTGCGCTGGACCGTCGGCATCGGCTGACGTCAGGCGATCCCGCCGCCCGACCGATCGAGGGCAACGGACTCGGTTGCTGTAACGCGGGGTTATGGACGCTCAACACGGGGAATGCGCCTAGGGAACCGTCCACCTGCCTAGGGAAGTCGCGGTCTCGCCCGCCCCTCGCACGATCGCGCGGTACGACGGCCGCCGGTGCCGATCGCGAACGAAGCCCGGCCGGCGCCACGAGCCACTTCCCCAGGGCTGTGGACGCTTCCCCAGCGGTATGCGCCTTGTGAAGCGTCCATAACCCCGCGTTACAGCTGGCCGCCGGCCTCAGCTGGCCGCCGGCCTCAGCCCGCCGGCGGGACGTACCCGGTCGGGTCGTCGCCGAGGTCGACGATCGCGGCGACCGGGCCGCCGCCGTCGGGGCCCTGGTGAGCGGCCGAGACGGACACGAACACCGCGGGGTCGCCGGTCACGGCCGCGGTCACGCCCCCGACGGCGGACTTGATCTGGCGGTGCCAGTGCACGTCGGAGTCGTCGAGCATCGCGTTGCGGCGGCCGGCGACCTGGCCGTCCTGGCTGGCCTCGCACTTGAGGAACACGTTCACCAGACGCCCGCCCAGGTCGTCGCGGTGCGGCCGCTCGGGCAGGTCCAGCCCGGCGTCGCGGATGGCGGCCCAGATGCCGTCCTGGTCGAGCGCGTCCTTCATGACCGAGTGGCCGATCCGGAACCGGCCGCCGACGCCGCGGGCGTTGCCGACCACGACGACCTGCGCCTGGTCGAGCTCGACGCCGCTGGAGCAGGAGGCGACCGAGGAGAACAGCGACCGGTCGTGCATGACGTCGGCGTCGGTCGGCATCTCGATCTCGCCGAGGGCGACGGCGATGCCGAGCGCCGTGCAGCCGTTGGAGAGGTCCATCGACTCATGCGTGTGCTCGGTCCACACGGTCTTGCCGCGGCTCTTGGCGTCGCGGATCGTGTGGATCGTCAGCAGCGGGGTCTTGGTCTGCACGTAGTGCACGTCGGCGGGGTCGGTGATGCCGGCGCGCTCCATGGCGACCTTCACGGCGTCGGCCACCTTCGACACCATGGCGACGCGGCCGATGTCCTCGGGCGCCAGCACCTCGCTCATCGCGAACCCGACGGTCAGCCGCGGCTCGTCGGTCTGCTCCGCCTTGTCCGCGGGCATCGTAGCGAAGATCGTGGCGTGCGGGCTGATGATGCCGTCGGTGCCGCCCGACCAGACGATCGGGACCTGCTTGACCTCCTCGGCGCTGCGGCTGCCCTTCGCGACGAGCACCTCGCGGAAGGCACGGTCGGCGATGATCCGGGTGTAGTCGTTGACGCCGCCGTTGCCCTCGGTCTTCCCGATCACGGCGATCACCCGGTCGGCGTCGAGCGTCCCGTCGTCGATCAGGTCGGCGAGGCCGCTCGCGTCGGACACGGTCAGGATCGGCACCTTGCGCACGTCGATGGGCTCAGGCATCGGGATCTCCCTCAGGGTTGTTGTCGGGTACGACGACGGTGCCGGAGCGACCGTCGGGCTCGGTGACGGCGGCGACGATGGAGTCGAGGTCGGTGATCACGGCACACCGGCCGCCCTGCTCGACGAACCGGCAGGCGGCGTCGACCTTCGGCCCCATCGACCCGCTGGCGAAGTGGCCCTCCCCGGCCAGCTCGCGCATCCGGCTCACGGTGACGCGGCCGACGTCCTCGGCGTCGGGCTCGCCGTACCGCAGCACCGCGTGGGGTACGTCGGTCGCCACCACGAGCACGTCGGCGGCGACGGTCCGGGCGAGGAGGGCCGCGCCGAGGTCCTTGTCGATGACCGCCTCGACGCCGCGGTGGGACTCGCCCTCGCGCACGACCGGGATGCCGCCGCCGCCGTTGGCGACCACGACGAACCCGGCGTCGACGAGCGCGAGGGTCGCGGCGGCGTCGAGGATCTCGCGCGGCTCCGGCGAGGCGACCATGCGCCGCCAGCCCTTGGCGCCGCGGTCCTCCCAGGTCTCGCCGTGCTCCACGAGCAGGGCGGCCTCGTCGGCGGGCAGGAACCGGCCGATCGGCTTGGTGGGCCGCTCGAAGCCCGGGTCGTCGGCGTCGACCAGGGTCCGCGTCACGACGGTCGCGCTCGGCCGGCGGACGCCGCGACGGGCGAGCGCGTCGTCCAGGGCGTTCATCAGGATCAGGCCGAGGGTGGCCTGGGTCTGGGCACCGCACCAGTCGAGCGGCACGGGCGGCACGACGGCCGCTGCGAGCTCGTTCTTGACCAGCAGGTTGCCGACTTGCGGCCCGTTGCCGTGGGTGAGGACGACGTCGACGCCCTCGGCCACGAGGTCGGCCACCGACTCCATCGCGACCTTGGCGGCGGCGACCTGGTCCTCCGGCCGGGCCCGACCGTCGGGACCGGTCATCGCGTTGCCACCCAGGGCGAGCAGGACCCTCATCAGCGACCTCCTGCCACGCGCAGCACGGCGCCGGTGGCGTACGGGCAGGCGTCGCCCAGCAGCCACACGATCGCCTCGGCGACCTCCTCGGGCTCGCCGACGCGGCCCAACGGCACGTGCGGGGCGACGCGCTCCATCCGGCCCGGCTCGCCGGCGGCCTCGTGGATGCCGGTGCGCACGATGCCGGGGGCGACGGCGTTGACCCGGACTCCGTATGGCGCCGCCTCGACGGCGAGGCCCTGGGTGAGCGCGTCGACGCCGGCCTTGGCGGCGGCGTAGTGGACGTACTCCCCCGGTGCCCCGAGCGTCGCGGCGCTGGATGAGACGTTGACGATCGTGCCGCCGTCGTTGGCGGCCAGGTCCCGCAGCGCGCGCCGCGCGCAGTAGACGGCGGCGGTGAGGTTGACGTCGATGACCCGCTGGATCACGTCCGTCGGGGTGTCGACCATGGGGCCGATGTGCAGGGTCGCGCCGGCGTTGTTGACCAGCCCGGTCAGCGTCCCGGCCTCGGCGGCGGCGTCGAACAGCGCGTCGACCTGGTCGGGGTCGGTGACGTCGGCCTTGACCGTGCGGCAGGTGGCACCGGCCTCCTCGACGTGCTTGCGCGTCGTCTTCGCCGCGGTGTCGTCGCCGGCGTAGCCGAGCACCAGGTCGTGGCCGTCGCGCGCCAGGCGTCGGGCGGTCGCGGCCCCGATGCCCCGGGTGCCGCCGGTGATCACGGTGAGCGGTCTGGTCATCGCAGGAAGTCCACCTCCGCCGACGTCGCACCGGCCGCGAGGGTGGCGTAGCCGGGGCCGCGGTCGAAGAACGGCTCGTCGCCGGTGCGCGCGCCGCGCAGCTCCTCGCGCAGGGCGTCGCTGGCGGGCTCGTCGGCGACAGGCGCGTCGGCCGACCCGGTCACGACCACGCCGTAGTCGTCGCGGGCGCCGTCGCGCGACACCTTGCCCCACAGCACGTCGCGGAGGACCTCGTCGTACGGACGCTCGAGGGGGTCTCCCCAGCCCCCGCCGCCGGTGGTCCGGATCCGGATCACCTCGCCGGCGGCGACCGGCTCGGCGTCGGCCAGCGCGTCGACCTCGCGCTCGCGCGGCCCGCCGGGGTCGATCGTGACCTGGAACGGCCGTCCCGCCTTGCCGCCCTTGACGCCCCAGCAGGCCAGGATCGAGCGGTCGGCGATCGACATGAAGTGCGCGTCCTTCAGCATCCGGATGTGCTTCTCGTAGCCGAGGCCGCCGCGGTACCGCCCGGCGCCGCCACTGTCGACGGCCAGCCCGAGCCGCTCGACGACGAACGGGAAGCGTGCCTCGGAGAACTCGCTCGGCAGGTTCCGGGAGTCGGGCACGACGTGGATGGTGTCCTCGCCGTCGGCGTAGTAGCGGCCGCCGGAGCCGCCGCCGAGCACTTCGCGCATGAGGTACGGCGCGCCCTCGAGGTCGGTGCCGTAGACGCCGGTGTAGCGGATCGTCTCCTGGTCGGCGGGCATCCGGCCGTCGACCGCCTTGGCCAGCACGCCGGCGAGCACGCCGAGCAGCCGCAGGATCACGAACGTGCGCGCGTTGGTCGGCGCCGGGAACTCCGGGGTCAGCAGCGTGCCCTTGGGCGGGAAGCGCATCTCGATCAGGGGTACGACGCCCTCGTTGACGTCGAGCTCGGCCATCCGCTCCGGGGTGTCGGCGAGGTTGCGCAGGATCGGCGCCAGCCACTTCTTGAGGAAGTTGCCGTCGGCGTAGTCGCCGCAGTGGTTGATCGGGCCCTTCGCCTGCGGGCTGGTGCCGTGGAAGTCGAAGACCAGCCGCTCGCCGTCCGGGTCGTCGGCCGGCGTCCGGGTCAGCGTGATCCGCTGGGTGTGCAGCCTGGGCTCGTCGACGCCGTCGTGCTCGGCGTAGTCCTCCCACACGTACGTGCCGACCGGGATCTTGGCGAGGATCTCGCGGCGGAACGTCGCCGTGGTCTTGTCGAGCACCGCGTCGAAGCAGGCCTCGACCGTCGTACGGCCGTAGCGCGCGAACAGCTCGGCCATCCGGCGCGCGCCCATCAGGCACGCGGAGCACTCGGCGTCGAGGTCGGCGGCCAGCGACTCGGGCATCCGGGAGTTGCGGGTCATGATCTTCAGCGCCGCCTCGTTGGGCACGCCCTGGTCCCACAGCCGGATCGGCGGGACCATCAGGCCCTCCTCGAAGACCGAGGTGGCCTGGCTGGGCATCGACCCCGGTACGGCGCCGCCGATGTCGTCGTGGTGGCCGAACGCCTGCACGAACGCCACCACCTGCGGCCCCTGCCCGTCGCCCTCGTCGTGGAAGACCGGGGCGGTGACGCAGAGGTCGGGGAGGTGGCCGATGCCGCCCTCGGAGAGGTAGACGTCGTTGTGGAAGAACACGTCACCCGGCCTCATCGTCTCGAGCGGGTAGTCCCGGACGACCGGGTGCACGAGCGCGGAGTACGACCGACCGGTGAGCTTGCGCAGCCGGCGGTCGTGGATGCCGGCACGGTAGTCGTGGGCGTCGCGGATCATCGGGCTGCGCGACGTCCGGCCGATGGCGGTCTCCACCTCCATCTCGACCGAGGCCAGGTAGCCCTCGACGATCTCGACGAGCACGGGATCCACCCCCGGGTGGTCGAGGGTGCGCCGTCCTGAGCCTGTCGAAGGGTCGAGGCCACTCATGTCGCCCTCCCGATCACCAGGTTGCCGTAGCCGTCCACCCGCGCGGAGAAACCGGGGTGCAGCGGGACCGTCGAGCTGAACTCCTCGAACACCGCCGGACCGGTCACCTCGTCGCCGGCGCCGAGCCGCGCGCGGTCGTAGGTCGGCGTCTCGACCCAGTCGTCGTCGAACCAGACCTTGCGGCTGCCGGTGCGGGCGGCCTCGGCACCCTTGCCGGCGGTGATCTCGCGCAGCTCGGGCTTGCGGATCGGGCCGATGCCGGTGACCCGGAGGTTCACCCACTCGACCTCCTGGCGTGCGTCTCCGCGGAAGTCGTAGTCGTAGAGCGCCTTGTGCTCGTCGTGGAACCGGTCGGCGACGGCGGCGACGAGCTCGTCGGTGACCGGACCGTCCGGCACGTCGACCCGCACCTCGTAGGCCTGGCCGTAGTAGCGCAGGTCGGCGGTGCGGACGAACTGCCGGTCGGCCGGGTCGAACCCCTCGCGGGCCAGCGCGGCGTCGGCCTTGGCGGTCAGGTCGTCGAGCACGCACTGGACTTGAGCCGGGTCGAGCGCGGACTGCCGGCTGACGGCGGTCTGCACGTAGTCGTTGCGCACGTCGACGGTGAGCAGGCCGTACGCCGACAGGTTGCCGGGGTTGAGCGGCACCAGCACGCCCTGGAGACCGAGGATGTCGACCAGCCGGCAGGCCAGCAGCGAGCCGGAGCCGCCGAACGTGACGAGCGTGAAGTCGCGGACGTCGAGGCCGCGGTTGACGGTGACCTGCCGGAGCGCGTTGGCCTGGTTCCACGCGGAGATCTCGAGCACGCCGGTCGCGCAGGCCTCGAAGCCGAGCCCGAGCCGGCCGGCCAGGTCGCGGATGCCGCGGTCGGCCAGGTCGACCTCGAGCGGAACCTCACCGCCGAGCAGGTGCGGCGGGATCCGACCGAGCACGGCGTGCGCGTCGGTGATCGTCGGATCCTCGCCCCCCTTGCCGTAGCAGATCGGGCCGGGGTCGGCGCCGGCCGACTGCGGGCCGACCTTCAACGTCCCCTCGGGCGAGATCCAGGCGATGGAGCCGCCGCCGGCGCCGACGGTGACGACGTCGATCATCGGGATCTTGCTCGGGTAGGCACCGACGTGGCCCTCGGTCGTCAGCGCGGGATGGCCGTCGATCACGACGGTCACGTCGGTCGACGTACCGCCGCCGTCGCACGTGACCACCTGGGCGAAGCCGGCCCTCTCGGCGACCACCGCGGCACCGAGCGCGCCGGCCGCCGGTCCGGACAGCACGGTGGTGATCGGCTGGTGCACGACCTCGTCGGCCGAGAGCACGCCGCCGTTGGACTTCATCACGTAGAACGGGACCGCCCGGGCCGCGTCGAGCGTGCGGAGGTGCCCGGCGATGTTCTCGACGTACCGGCGGATGTTCGGCTTCACCGCGGCGTCGACGAGGGTGGTGACGGAGCGTTCGTACTCGCGGTACTCGCGCAGCACCTCGCTGCTGATCGACACGATCGCCGCGGGGTGCTCGCGGGCGAGCACGTCGCGCATCCGGAGCTCGTGGGAGTCGTCGGTGTAGGAGTGCAGGAAGCAGACACCCAGCGTGTTGATTCCCTGGTCGCGGAACCAGCGCGCGACGGCGACGGCGGCGTCCTCGTCGAACGGCCGGATCTCGCTGCCGTCGACGGCGAGCCGTCCGGGGACGGTCTTCACCCGGTGGGCGGGGACGATCCGGTCGGGCTTCACCCAGAAGTAGGAGTTGCCGTAGCCGTCGGGCACGGACTGCCGGGCGATCTCGAGCATGAACTCGTAGCCCTCGGTGGTGACGAAGCCGAGGTTCTCGACCTTGCCCTCGAGCAGCTTGTTGGTCGCGACGGTCGTGCCGTGGCTGACCGCGGTGACCGCGTCGCCGGCCAGCCCGAGGTCGCCGAGCACCTTGTGCACGCCGGTCATGAACCCGACCGCGGGGTCGTGCGGCGTCGACGGCGTCTTGGTGACGGCGAGCTCGCCGGTCTGCTCGTCGACGGCGACCACGTCGGTGAACGTGCCGCCGGTGTCGATGCCGATCCGGATCCGGCTCATGAGGACGGCTCCTGGTCGAGGTCCGGGCGCCGCTCGCCGACGCGGGTGAGCTGCTCGAAGGCGTGCGCGACCTCCAGCAGCCGGCGCTCGGCCTTGGGCGGGGCGACGATCTGGACGCCGACCGGCCAGCCCTCGCTGGTGAACCCGGCCGGCACGCTGATCGAGGGGCAGCCGGTGACGGTGATGAGGAAGTTGGAGCGCATCCAGTCGAGGTAGGTCTCCTGGGCGCGTCCGTTGATGGCGTGCGGGTACTCCTCGTCGGCGTCGAACGGCGGCACCTGGCTGACCGGCAGCAGGAGCACGTCGTACCGCTCGAAGAACCGCCGCGCCCGTTCGCCGAGGCTGGTCATCCGCTGCTGGGCGGTCCAGACGTCGGCGCCGGTCAGGTGCTCACCGGCCCGGATGTTGTCGGCGAGGGAGGCCTTGAACCCGTCGGGTCGCTTGGCCAGCATCTGGCCGTACGTCGCCTGGAACAGCCACGCCCGCAGCGTGCGGAACGCCTGCTCGGCACCGGTCACGTCGAGGTGGGCGTGCTCGACGTGGGCGCCGGCGGACTCGAAGACCGCGGCCTGCTGCTCGACGACGTGCGCCACCTGGCGGTCCACCTCGAAGGCGCCGCCGAGGTCCGTCGACAGCGCCACGCGCAGCCCGGCCAGCCGGCCCTCCAGCGGGGGCGCGAACGTCGCGCCCGGGTCGTCGAGCGACATCACGTTGCGCCGGGACGGGCCGGCGACCACCGACAGCAGCAGGGCGAGGTCCTCCACCGTGCGCGCCATCGGGCCGCTGACCGAGGTGAGCTCCCAGTAGTTGGTGGCCGGCCACTTCGGCACCCGTCCGACGCTGGGCCGCAGCCCGACGACGTTGCAGAAGGAGGCGGGGTTGCGGAGCGAGCCGCCCATGTCGCTGCCGTCGGCGAGCGGCACCATGCCGGAGGCGAGCGCGGCCGCCGCTCCCCCGCTGGACCCGCCCGCGGACCGGGTCAGGTCGTAGGGGTTGCGGGTGGTGCCGAAGATCGGGTTGAACGTGTGCGACCCGGCGGCCCACTCGGGCACGTTGGTCTTGCCGATGGTGACGGCCCCGGCCCGCCGGATCCGCTCGACGACCAGGTCGTCCCGGCGGGAGACGTAGTCGTGCCGCAGCGGCGACCCGAACGTGGTCGGCCAGCCTGCGGCCTCGTGGGTGTCCTTGAAGGCGTGCGGCAGACCGTGCAGCGGTCCGACGCGCTCCCCCTGTGCGAGCGCCTCGTCGGCCGCGGCCGCGCCGTCGCGGGCCCGCTCCTCGTCGAGCGACACGATCGCGTTGACCCGCGGGTTGACCGCGCGGATCCGGTCGAGGTGCAGGTCGAGCAGCTCGCGGGCGGAGATCTGCTTGGTCGCGACCGCCGCGGCCATCGCCCGGGCGGACGACCAGATGGTCAGGTCGGTGGTGGTGGGGGTCAACGGCGACGCCCCGCGATCCAGCCCCCGACGACCGCGCCGGCCAGCGCGATCGCGCCGCCGACGAGCAGTCCCTTGACGAAGTCGTTGCTGGCCGACGGTGCGGCGGCCGGTGCGGTGAACACCGCGCCACGGGTGGTCGAGCCCGTCGAGACCGCAGCCTCGGGCTCGGCCGCCCGCTCGCCGGCGAGGTAGCGGTCGATGTTGCCGAAGAACTCGGTCGCCATCTTCTTCGAGACGCCGGTGAGCATCCGCTGGCCCACACCGCCGATCATCCCGCCGACGACCGCGTCGGCGTCGTAGCTGAGCAGGGTGCCGCCGTTGTCGTCCTCGGCCTCCTGCAGGCGTACGGCGACCGTGGCGTCGATCGTGCCGGCGGCGCCGGAGCCGCGGGCCCGCATCAGGTAGGTGCCGGGCTCGGCCTGGTCGGCGATGGAGTACTGCCCGTCGTACACGCCCTTGATCGAGCCGACGCCGGCGGCGACGGTCATCGCGAACGTGTCGCCGCCGAGCGCCTCGAGCCGCTGGCAGCCGGGGATCGTCGCGACCAGCACGGCGGGGTCGTTGAGCGCCTTCCAGAGCGTGTCGGGATCGGCCTTGAGGGTGCTGGTGCCGCTGACCTTCATGACCCTGCCTCCTGGTTCTCGAGCCTCAGGTGGAACAGCTCGCTCGGCGAGATCGGCATCCGCCGGATGGTGATGCCCTCAGCATCCTCGATCGCGGCCGCGATGGCAGCCGCCCCGGGGATGACCCCGGCCTCACCGGCGCCCTTGACGCCGAGCGGGTTGAGCGGCGACGGGGTGACGAGGTGGTCGATCTCGACCTCCGGCACCTCCGATGCGTAGGGCATCAGGAAGTCCATGAACGACGCGTTGAGGAGCTGCCCGTCGGGGGCGTACTCCATCCGCTCGTAGAGCGCTCCCCCGACGCCCTGCGCCACGCCGCCGTGGATCTGGCCCTCGACGATCATCGGGTTGATCAGGGTGCCGCAGTCGTGGACCACGCAGTAGCGCAGGACCTTGATGTCGGCGGTGTCCGGGTCGGTCTCGACGACGACGGCGTGCATGCCGTTGGCGAACGTCGACCGTGGCGGCGAGTAGAACTGCGACGCCTCCAGGCCAGGCGACTCGCCCTCGGCGACGGGCGGTTTGTCCGGGTCTGCCGGTGCGGCGAACTGGGTGGCGCGCTTGGCGGCCTCGTCGAAGGCGTAGCGCAGCGGGTTGGACAGCACGGCCACCGCGCCGAGGTCGACCGACGCGCCGTTCTCACCGGTGCCCTTGACCCGGACGTTCCCGTCGACGATCTCGAGGTCCTCCACGGCGGCCTCGAGCGCGTCGGAGGCGATCCGCAGCGCCTTCTCGCGTACGGCGCGCGCGGTGACGGCGACGGCGGAGCCGGACATGACGGCGGTGCGCGAGGCGAACGTGCCGACGGCGTACTTGAAGCGGCGGGTGTCGCCGGTGGTCACCCGGATCCGCTCGAACGGCACGCCGAGCTCGTCGGCGACGATCTGCGCGAGCATCGTCTGGTGGCCCTGGCCCTGGGTGGTGAGACCGGTCGACACGACGACGGTGCCGTCGGTCTCGACCCGGATGTGGCCGCCCTCGTAGGGACCGACGCCGGTGCCCTCGACGTAGCAGGCCATCCCGATCCCGACCCGGCGTCCCTCGGCGCGCGCCTGCTCGCGGTAGGCCGCGAAGTCGTCCCAGCCGACGAGCTCCTTGAGCTTGGCGAGCGAGCCCGGGAAGTCGCCGGAGTCGTAGAGCAGCTGGCGGCCGTCCTGGAAGATCAGCCCCTGGTCGTAGGGCATCTCGTCGGGCTGGATGAAGTTGCGCTCCCGCACCAGCGCCCGGTCGAGGCCGAGGTCGGCGGCGATCGCGTCCATCGTGCGCTCCATGACGAAGCAGCCCTGCGGCCGGCCGGCGCCGCGGTACGGCGTGACGATGACGGTGTTGGTGTAGAGGCTCTCGAACTCGACGCGGTAGGCGCCGGGCTTGTACGGCCCGAGCAGCTGCGTCGAGGTGATGATCGGGACGATCAGGCCGTACGGGATGTACGCGCCGTGGTCGTGCCAGAACTTCACCGACAGGCCGAGCAACCGGCCCTCGTCGTCGTACCCGACGCGCACGTGGTGGAGCTGGCCGCGCTCGTGGGCGGAGGAGACGAAGTGCTCGCGGCGATCCTCGGTCCACTTGACCGGGCGGCCGAGCCGGAGCGCCGCCCACGGGACGAGCACCTCCTCGGGCCAGGGGTGCACGATCTTGACGCCGAAGCCGCCGCCGACGTCGGGCGTGACCACCTCCACCCGGTCGACCGGCAGGTTGAGCTTGGCCGCGACCGCCTGCCGGACGCTCGTGGAGGTCTGGGTGCTGGTGTGCACGGTGAGCGACTCGTCGTCGGCGTCCCAGCGGGCGTGGACGCCCTTGCCCTCCATCGGCATCGACGCGCTGCGCTCGATGGCGAGGTCGAGCTCGAGCCGGTGGGGTGCGGCGTCGATGGCGGCGTCGGCGTCGCCGGTCTCCTGGACCATCCGGGCCGCGACGTTGCCGGGTACGTCGTCGTGCACGAGGTGCTCGGCGGCCCGGGCGGCCTCGACGCCGACGATGGGGGTCAGGAACTCGTAGTCGACCCGGATCCGTTCGACGGCGTCCTCGGCGGCGTACCGGTCGCTGGCCACGACCATGACGATCGCCTCGCCGACGTGGTTCACCTCGCCGTTCGCCAGGGCGTGCTGGGTGCGGCCGTGGGTCAGCGTGGGGTGCGGGATGAGCAGCGGCAGCGCCTGCGCGACGCGGGTGCCGTGCTCCTCCTCGTCGGCGACGAGGTCCTCGTAGGTGTAGATCGCCACCAGTCCCTCGACGTCGAGCGCGTCGGTCACGTCGACGTCGACCACCCGGGCGTGCGCGTGCGGGCTGCGCACGAACGCGACCTCGAAAGCGTCGTGGCCGAGGTCGTCGAGGTACCGGCCGTTACCGGTGACCAGGCGTGGGTCCTCGACCCGCTTGACGGGCTCGCCGACCATGCGCGTCGTCATGGCGTCGGCTCCCGTCGGAGCTCGGCCGCGCGCTCGACGGCGGAGACGATGTTGACGTAGCCGGTGCAGCGGCACAGGTTGCCGCTCACCGCCTCGCGCGCCTCGTCCCGCGTCGGCGCGGGGTTGTCGTCGAGGAACGCCGTGATCGTGGTGATGAACCCGGGCGTGCAGAAGCCGCACTGCAGCGCGTGGCACTCGTGGAACGCCTGCTGGACCGGTCCCATCCCGCCGTCGGCGGACCGGCAGCCCTCAACGGTGGTGATCTCGGCGCCGTCGAGGCTCACCGCGAACAGCAGGCAGGAGCGCATCGGTGCGCCGTCGACCAGGACGGTGCAGGCGCCGCAGACGCCGTGCTCGCAGCCGACGTGGGTGCCGGTGAGCCGCAGGTCGTGGCGCAGCGCGTCGGACAGCAGCCGTCGGGCCGGGAGGTCGAGGTCGTGGCGGACGCCGTTGACCGTGAGCGAGACCCGGGTGGTCGAGCCGGTCGAGACCACGTCACTCATGCCGCGCTCCTCCGGGTGCCACGCGCCGCTTCGTGCGCCTGGGCGACGGCGCGCTCGGTGAGGACGTGGGCGAGGTGCCGCCGGTACGTCGCGGTGGCGTGGATGTCGTCCTCGGGATCGATGGCGGCGTCGACGAGCTCGCGGGCGCGGGGCGTGTCGACGCCGCCGCCGGAGCCGCTCACCGCGGGACCGAGGTCGACGACGACGGGGCCGGCGCCGACGGAGATGAGCCCGACGCGCGCGCCGGTGACGGCCAGGTCGGCGTCGACGGTGACGAGGGCGGCGACGCCGCACATGGCGTAGTCGCCGTGCCGGCGGGCGAGCTCGACGAAGGCGGAGCCGGTGCCGGCGGGCGGCCGGCGGAAGGTGGCGGCCACCGCGACCTCGGCGTCGGCGTGCTCGGTCTCCATCGGACCGACGAAGAAGTCGGCGGCCCCGACGGAACGGCTGCCGTGCGGGCCGACCAGTTCGACCTCGCCGTCGAGGACCGCGAGCACGGCGGTCATCTCCGCGGCCGGGTCGCCGTGGACCAGGCTGCCGACCGTCGTACCGCGGTTGCGGATGGTGGGGTGTGCGACCTGGCCGAGGGCCTGGCGCAGCAGCGGCAGCGCGGCGAAGGCCGCGGCGTCGTGCTCGACCCGGGAGTGCCGGGCCAGGGCGCCGACCCGGACACCGGTGGAGGTGACCTCCACGGTGTCCAGGCCGGCCACATGGTTGATGTCGACCAGGTGCCCGGGTGCGGCCAGCCGCATCGACATCAGTGGGACGAGGCTCTGACCGCCCGCGAGCACCTTCGCACCCTCGCCGGCGTGCGCGTCGAGGAGCTGCACGGCCTCCTGGACGGTGGCCGGTCGGTGGTAGGTGAACGCGGGCGGTTTCACGAGCCTCCTTCGCCCTGGACGGGCCTGCTCACGGCATGGTCCGAGCACGAGACGGGCAGGCTACGCCTTCAGTGGGCGCGGTGCGACCCGTCTTCGTGACCCGGCACGTCCTCGTCGTGGTGAACCCCCGTGTGACCCACCGCGAGCATCGTGCCGTCGTCCTTGAGCTCGGCCGGGGCGACCGCGCGGGCCAGGTGGTACATGACGAGGCAGACGATGGTGCCGAGCGCGATGCCGGCGAGGGAGAAGTCGTTCGTGATCTTGAGCGTGGTGTCGCCGATCGCGATGATGATGCCGGCGGCGACGGGGACGAGGTTCACGGGGTTGGCGAAGTCGACCCCGTTCTCCTTCCAGATCTTCGCGCCGAGCAGGCCGATCATGCCGTAGAGGACGACCGTGATGCCGCCGAGCACGCCGCCGGGGGTGGCGGAGACGATCGCGCCGAACTTGGGGCTGAGGCCGAACAGGATCGCGACCAGCGCCGCCACGTAGTACGCCGCGGTCGAGTAGACGCGGGTCGCGGCCATGACGCCGATGTTCTCGGCGTACGTCGTCGTCGGCGAGCCACCGACCGACGAGGTGAGCACGGTGGCGAAGCCGTCGGCGGCGATGGCGCGGCCCATGACCGGGTCGAGGTCGCGCTTGGTCATCTCCGCGACGGCCTTGACGTGGCCGGTGTTCTCGGCGACGAGGGCGATCACGGCCGGCAGCATCAGCAGGATGAACGCGACGTTGAAGGCCGGCGCGTGGATGCCGACGACGCCGTTGGCGAGGTCGCTCACCGGCGGGAAGCCGACCCAGTCAGCCGCCTTCACACCGTCCCAGTTGACCCGCCAGTGGGTGGTGACCTTGCCGGCGGCGGGGTCGAACGAGGTGATCGGGCCGAAGATCCGGTCGAAGAGCCACGACAGCACGTAGCCGAAGATCAGGCCGAGGAAGACTGCGATGCGGCCGAGGAACCCCCGGAACCCGACCGCCATCAGGATGACCGCGGTCATCGTGAGCAGCGCGACCCACTGGTCCTGCGGCCAGTAGATGTCGGCGACGACGGGAGCGAGGTTGAAGCCGATCAGCATGACCACGGCACCGGTGACCACCGGGGGCAGCACCCGGTGCAGGACGGCGGACCCGAGGAAGTGGATCAGCACACCGATGATCCCGAGCACGATGCCGGCGACGAGGACCGAGCCGGTGACGTCCGCGGCGTTGCCGCCTTGGGCGTAGATCGCCGCCGCACCACCGACGAACGACGCCGACGTGCCGAGGTAGCTCGGGACCTTGCCCTGCACGATCAGCAGGAAGCAGATCGTGGCGATGCCGCTCATCATGATCGCGAGCTGGGCGTTCAGGCCCATGATCAGCGGGAACACGAACGTGGCGCCGAACATCGCGACCACGTGCTGGGCGCCGAGCCCGACCGTCCGTCCCCAGGACAGCCGCTCGTCCGGTGCCACTGCCGCACCGAGAGGCGGCGTCTTTCCGTCGTAGACGACCTTCCAACCAAACGCCATGGCAGGCCTCCCTGCTCACAAGCTCCGGCCCGAGACCCGACCTCACGTCGAGGTCGGCCGCCGGCGCACCCGTCACCCGGGTCGGTCGACCCGGTTCAGGGTCACTGTGCACCCGGGCCCGTGGTTCGGCCAGCACCGAAAGGATCGACACGCTGCGTAATCTGGCGCCATGGGAGCGTTCCTGCCCTGCGCCGCGTCGTCGCTCGTGTCCGGTGTGCTGGGTTCCGCCGACCGGTGGGTCGAGGCGGCGCGCACCCGGGTGAGCGTGCATCTCGAGACCGGTTCCCCGGATGTCCCGATTGTCTGTGTCGGACTGCCCGAGGCGATCCGGCTGCCGTACGGCGTGGTGGTGGAGGCGCTCCCCGACGGGCCGGTGTCGCTGGCTCCCCGCCGCTGGTGGCGGCCCGACCGGCCGGCCGGCCTGGCTCCCCCGGCGCCGGCGCGGATCGCCCGCTGGACGCGCCCGCTGCCGCCGCCGGACCCCGCGCGGCTGCTCGGCCGGGGCGCCGGCCTGACCCCGGACGGTGACGACGTGCTCGCCGGTCTCCTGGTCGCGGCGGCGGCGGTCGACGACCCCCGGCTGGGCGAGTGGCGCGCCGCGACCCGGTCGGCGCTGGCGGCCCGCCGTACGACGGCTGTGTCGGTGGGCATGCTGCACGCCGCCCTCGACGGGTGGTCCGCTCCACCGCTGGCCGGCGCCGTCCGGGCGCTGTGCGGACCGGACGACCCGACGCCGGCCGTCGACGCCCTGCTCGCCGTCGGGCAGTCGTCGGGCCGGTCGCTGCTCGACGGGGTGCTGTACGTTCTCGCGTCCCAGCCCTGGGAAGGAGCCGCATGAAGCAGGTGGACGTCCGGAAGGCGTACGTCGACTCCGTGACCCTGATGCAGGTGAGCCGGCGGGTCGCGGACCTCGACGGGGTCGCCGCCGCGCTGGTCGCGATGGCGACCGACCTCAACCTCGAGCTGGCCGCCGGGATGGGCTTCGACGTCCCGGCGACGGTCTCGGGCAACGACATGCTGGTCGCGCTCGACGTCGCCTCCGACGACGTGCTGGCCGCGGCACGGACCGAGGTCGACGCCGCGCTCGCCGCGGCGTCCCGGCCGGCCGCGGGCGGCTTCGGGGACGCGCCGCCCCCGCCGACGATGCGGGCCGCGACCCGTGACGCCGACCCCGAGACGGCCGTGGCGCTGGTGTCGACGCCCGGGCAGTACGCCTTCGCCGACGCGCTCGACGCGGTCGACGCCGGACTGCTGACGATGGTGTTCAGCGACAACGTGTCCGTCGCCCAGGAGGTCGCGCTCAAGCGGCGCGCGGGCGAGACGGGCGCCCTGGTGATGGGCCCCGACTGCGGTACGGCGGTCGTCGGAGGCGTCGGGCTCGGGTTCGCCAACGTCGTCCGGCCGGGACCCGTCGGGATCGTCGCCGCCTCGGGCACGGGCGCCCAGCACCTGCTCGCCCTGCTCGACGGGGCCGGCGTCGGGGTGTCGCACTGCCTCGGGGTCGGCGGGCGCGACCTGTCGGCCGACGTCGGCGGGCTGTCGACGCTGCGCGCGCTCGACCTGCTCGACGCCGACGAGGCCACCGAGCTGGTCGTGGTGATCTCCAAGCCACCGGCGCCGGAGGTCGCCGAGAAGGTGCGCGCGCACGCCGCCTCGCTGGGCACTCCCGTCGTGTTCGGGCTGCTCGGCCCCGGGCAGCCCGACCTGACCGCCACGGCCGCGGCCGTCGTGGAGGCGGCCGGCGGCACCTGGACCGCGCCGGAGAGCTGGGGCGGAGCCGTGTCCTCACGGCGCGGTCAGGGCGTGCTCAAGGGTCTGTTCGTCGGCGGCACCATGCGCGACGAGGCCCGGCTGGTCGCGGCCTCCGCCTTGGGGCTGGAGCCCGCGTCTCTGGAGATGGTCGACTTCGGCGACGACGAGTACACCCGCGGTCGGCCGCACCCCATGATCGACGGCTCGCTGCGGCTCGACCGGATCGCGCACGAGACCGATGACCCGACCTGCGGCGTGCTGCTGCTCGACGTGGTGCTCGGTCTCGGCTCCGACCCCGACCCGGCCGCGGCGCTCGTCGAGCCGGTGCGGCGCGCGACGGCGGCCGGCCTGCCCGTCGTGGTCAGCGTCATCGGGACGCGCGACGACCCGCAGGACCTGCGCCGTACCGCCGGAGCGCTCACCGACGCCGGCGCCGCCGTCTTCCTGTCCAACGCCGCGGCCGCCCGGGCCGCCGCCGACCTCGCGGGAGCCTCGTGATGCGCCTCGGCACGCCCACCACCGTCCTGACCGCCGGCGCCGAGCTGCTCGCCGACGCGGTCGCGCAGCAGGCCGTCGACACCCGCCGCGTCGCGTGGCAGCCACCCGAGGGCGACGCCGACGCGCTGGCCGCGGTGATGGCCGACCCGCGCCGGGCCTCGGCCAACGAGACCGCACTGTCCCGGATGCTCGCGGCCGAGGCGTCGCTCGTCGACGTGAGGCCGGCGTCGGAGGCGCTCGGCCTCGGGCCGGGCGAGTTCCTGCACGCCGGTCCCCCGGTCACCTGGGAGCGCGCCTCCGGCCCGATGAAGGGCGCGCTGATCGGCGCGATGCTGCTCGAGGGGCTCGCCGAGACGCCGGAGGCGGCCGAGGCCGCGCTCGCCGCCGGCGACGGCGTGGCCTGGGAGCCGTGCCACCACCGTGGCGCGGTCGGCCCGATGGCGGGCGTGGTGACCCCGTCGATGTGGGTGTTCGAGCTGCGTGACGACGTGCACGGGAACGCGTCGTGGTGCTCGCTGAACGAGGGGCTCGGCAAGGTGCTCCGGTACGGCGCCTACGGCCCCGAGGTGGTCGACCGGCTGCGCTGGATGGGCGACGTCCTCGGGCCGCTGCTGCAGACCGCCGTCCGCCGTACCGGCGCGGTCGACGTGAAGGCGATCGTCGCGCAGATGATCCAGATGGGCGACGAGGGCCACAACCGCAACCGGGCCGGGACGCTGATGTTCCTGCGCGAGGTGCTGCCCGCACTCGTCGACTCGGGCGCGCCGTCGGACGACGTCGCGGAGGCGGTGCGGTTCGTGGCCGGCAACGACCACTTCTTCCTCAACCTCGTGATGCCCGCGTGCAAGCTGCAGACCCGCGCCGCGGCCGGGATCGACGGGTCGTCCGTGGTGACCGTGATGGCCCGCAACGGCACCGACTTCGGCATCCAGGTGTCCGGCACCGGCGACGCGTGGTTCACGGCGCCGGCCAACACGCCGGAGGGGCTCTACCTCGGGGCCTACGGTCCCGACGACGCCAACCCCGACATCGGCGACTCCGCGATCACCGAGACGGCCGGCATCGGCGGCATGTCGATGGCGACCGCGCCCGCGATCGTCCGGTTCGTCGGCGGCTCGGTGCCCGACGCGCTGGCCACGACGCAGCGGATGTACGGCATCACCGTCGGCGAGAACCCCGCCTTCGGCATCCCGATCCTCGAGTTCCGCGGCGCCCCGACGGGCATCGACGTCACCTCCGTCGTCCGGTCGGGCGTGCTCCCGCAGATCAACACGGGGATGGCCGGCCGGGTCGCCGGGACGGGCCAGGTCGGCGCCGGCCTGGTCACGCCCCCGATGGCCTGCTTCACCCAGGCCCTCGACGCGCTCGCGGCGCGGGCGCAGCAGCCGTAACGCGAGGTGGCAAAGCAGCTGTAACGCGGGGTTATGGACGCTTCACAAGGCGCATGCCGCTTGGGATGCGTCCGTATTCCTAGGGAAGTTGCGGCTCGTCAGTCCAGCCACCACGCGTAGAGCGCGCCGCCGACCGGCGACAGCCCGAGGCCCAGCATGGCCGCTGCGCTCGTCGCACCGACGATCCAGAGCGTCTTGCGCGCCGCCCCCGAGGTCCGCCACTCGGCGACCAGCCCGTGCAGGCTCGCGAACACGCCCAGGGCGGCGATGACCGCCCCGAACATCACCGTG
The DNA here is from genome assembly GCF_004168035.1 of Nocardioides iriomotensis. GTDB lineage: Bacteria > Actinomycetota > Actinomycetes > Propionibacteriales > Nocardioidaceae > Nocardioides_B > Nocardioides_B iriomotensis. The sequence goes on from NZ_SDPU01000025.1 coordinate 55,094, forward strand.
AGCATGCCGCCCAGGTCGAAGAACCTGGCCAGGCCCGGCTCGTTGCGCGGCCAGAGGTCCTTGGGGTCGTGCAGACCGGACGCGACCTCCGACAGCGGCAGCCGGTCGAGGTCGTTGACGTAGTACGGCACCAGCAGGAACACCACGAAGCCGATCAGCGGCAGCACGCCCGCGGCCAGCGCGAGCCACGGCGGCACGGTGCGCGGGGGCTCGCGCAGCGCGGTCGCCTGGCTCGTCGGCATGCGCTCAGTGTGCGTGTGCCGCGGCCCGCCGTACAGCCTCCGCCCCGGGACCACTTCCCCAGGCGTATGGACGCTTCCCCAGCGGCATACGCCCTGTGAAGCGTCCATAACCCCGCGTTACAGCTGGTCCCGGCCGCTCTCAGTCGTCGCGCTCGGTCCGGGTCAGCACCTCGACCAGCCCGCGCAGCTCCCGGACCTGCCGGGTGGCGCGGGCGCCGTCGGACGACTGGATGCCGAGGGTCTGGGCGGTGGTGCCGTCGGCGAGGTCGAGCGTCGCCCAGGGGCTGCCGGGGCGCATCGAGACCCGGACGACCTCGTTCCACTCCAGCGAGCGGGAGCGGTAGCCGTTCACGATCCGCAGGCCCTCGGCCCTCGCCTCGACGCGGCTGCGGGCCAGCCCCCAGCCGAGCGCGAGGAAGCCGAGTCCGAGCACGATGATCGTGCCGCGCTGGAACGTCGTGAACTTCGCCTGGATCTCCGGCGGGAACGTGAACCACACGACCGCGGCGACCAGGACCAGGAGGCCGCCGAAGACGAACACCGCTATCCGGACGCCGAGCGGTCGGAACGTGTGCGGCAGGCGCACGGGCAGCGCCGGCCCCGTCGACTCAGAGTCGTGCGGCATGGATGTCCGTGGACAGGATGCCCCGCGCGCCGAGGTCGTACAGCTCGTCCATCACCCGGTGGGCGGTGTCGCGGCGCACCATGGAGCGCACGGCGACCCACCCTTCCCGATGAAGCGGCGACACGGTCGGGCTCTCGATGCCGGGCGTCAGGGCAACGGCCCGCTCGACGTGCTCGACGGGGATGTCGTAGTCCATCATCACGTACGACCGGGCCACGAGGACGCCCTCGAGGCGGCGCCGGAACACCTCGAAGCCCGTCGGTACGGCGGAGCCGGCGCGCGTGACGAGCACGGCCTCAGACTCCAGGATCGTCTCGCCGAACACCTCGAGCCCGGCCTGCCGCAGCGTGCTGCCGGTCTCGACGACGTCGGCGATCACGTCGGCGACGCCGAGCTGGACCGACGTCTCGACCGCGCCGTCGAGCCGGGTGACGGTCGCGTCGATGCCGCGCTCCTCGAGGTAGCGCCGCACCACCCCGTCGTACGACGTGGCGATGCGCGTGCCCGCGAGGCCGTCGAGGTCACGGACGGTGCCGGCCGGGGCGGCGAAGCGGAAGCGCGAGCGGCCGAAGCCGAGCGGCAGCACCTCCTCGGCCTTCGCGCCGCTGTCGAGCAGCAGGTCGCGGCCGGTGATGCCGACGTCGAGCGTGCCCTCCCCGACGTACAGCGCGATGTCGCGCGGCCGCAGGTAGAAGAACTCGACCGCGTTGTCGGTGTCGGTGAGCGTGAGCTGCTTGCTGTCGGTGCGCTGCTTGTAGCCGGCCTCGCGCAGCATGTCGGAGGCGGACTGCGAGAGCGAGCCCTTGTTGGGGATCGCGATGCGGAGGGTGTCGCCTCCGTTGGTGATGCTCATGGGGTGTGGGTCCTCGGGATCAGAGGTGGGCGTAGACGTCGTCGAGCGACAAGCCGCTGGCCAGCATCAGCACCTGCGCGTGGTAGAGCAGCTGGCTGATCTCCTCGGCCGCGCGCTCCTTGCCCTCGTGCTCGGCGGCCATCCACGACTCGGCGGCCTCCTCGACCAGCTTCTTGCCGATGGCATGGACGCCGGCGTCGAGCGCGGCGACCGTGCCGCTGCCCTCCGGTCGCGTCTGTGCCTTCTCGGAGAGCTCGGTCCAGAGCTCGTCGAACGTCTTCACGGCATGAACCCTACGGCCACGGTCCGTTGGGCTAGCTCCGGACGTCCCGGAGCGTGGTCGCGGTCACCAGGGCGGCCGACGTGGCCTCGTAGCCCTTGTCCTCCGAGGACCCCTCGAGGCCGGCCCGGTCGAGCGCCTGCTGCTCGTCGTCGCACGTGAGCACGCCGAAGCCGACGGGGATGCCGGTGTCGAGGGTGACCCGGGTGAGCCCGTCGGTCGCGGCCTGGCAGACGTAGTCGAAGTGTGGGGTGCCGCCCCGGATGACCACGCCGAGCGCGACGACGGCGTCGTAGCCGCGCTCGGCCAGCGCCTTGGCGACGACGGGCAGCTCGAACGACCCGGGGACGCGCACGACCTCGGGTGCTTCGACCTCGTAGGCGTCGAGGGCGCGCTGCGCGCCGGCGAGGAGGCCGTCCATCACCTGCGTGTGCCAGCTCGACGCGACGACGGCGACGCGCAGGTCGCTGCAGTCGAAGGGCTGGTCGGTGGGGGCGCCGTGGCCGCTCATGCTGTCGCTCCGGGGGTCTGGTCGGTGAGGTCCGGCAGGTGGTGGCCCATCCGGTCCCGCTTGGTCAGGAGGTACCCGATGTTGTGGTCGTTCGGGTGCGGCGTCAACGGCACCCGCTCGGTGACGGGCACGCCGTAGTCCTGCAGGTTGGTGACCTTGTCGGGGTTGTTGGTCAGCAGCCGCACGGAGCCGACACCGAGGTCGCGCAGGATCTGCGTGGCGGTGCCGTAGTGCCGCGCGTCCGCAGGGAGGCCGAGCTCGAGGTTCGCGTCGACGGTGTCGCGACCGCCGTCCTGGAGCTGGTAGGCCTGCAGCTTGGCGACAAGCCCGATGCCGCGGCCCTCGTGGCCGCGCAGGTAGACGACGACACCGCGGCCCTCCGCCACGATCCGCTCCATCGCCTCCTCCAGCTGGGGCCCGCAGTCGCAGCGGTGGGACGCGAACACGTCCCCGGTCAGGCACTCGGAGTGCACCCGGGTGAGCACCGACTCGCCGTCGCCGAGGTCGCCGTGCACGAGCGCGACGTGCTCGGTGCCGTCGATGGTCATCCGGTAGCCGTACGCCGTGAAGTCGCCCGCCCGGGTCGGGAGGTGGGTCTCGGCGACGCGCCGTACGTGGCTCTCGTGCCGGCGGCGGTAGTGGATCAGGTCGTCGATCGAGATCATCGCCAGGTCGTGCTCGTCGGCGAAGTCGCGGAGGTCCTGGCCGCGCTTCATCGTGCCGTCGTCGTTGACGATCTCGGAGATCACGCCGGCCGGGGTGAGCCCGGCGAGCCGGGCCAGGTCGACGGCCGCCTCGGTGTGCCCGGGCCGCGCGAGGACACCGCCCTCGGCGTACCGCAGCGGGAACACGTGGCCGGGCTGGGTGATCTCGAACGGCTCGGTGGCCGAGTCGTTCAGGACCCGCACGGTGTGCGACCGGTCGGCGGCCGAGATCCCGGTGGTGACGCCGTCGCGGGCGTCGACGGAGACGGTGTACGCCGTCCGGTGCCGGTCGCGGTTGTGCGGGGTCATCAGCGGGATGCCGAGCCGGTCCAGGGTGGCAGCCTCCATCGGGGCGCAGATCACGCCCGAGCTGTAGCGGATCGTGAACGCCATCAGCGCCGGGGTCGAGCGGCTGGCGGCGAAGACCAGGTCGCCCTCGTTCTCGCGGTCCTCGTCGTCGACCACGACGACGGCCTTGCCGGCCGCGATGTCGGCGATCGCGCGCTCGACGGTGTCCAGCCGCACGCTCATGCCACGGTCTCCACGGTCGGCTCGTCGGGCTTCGGTACGGCGGCTGCGCGCGACGCCTTGAGCCAGACCACGAAGCCGAGGATGACGAACCCGCCGTACACGAGGTACATCGCCGCGGTCGGGTAGTAGCCGGCCTGCACCAGCGTGGTCACGCCGACCACGTCGACGAGGATCCAGACCAGCCAGAACTCCACCCAGCCGCGTGCCATGCCGTAGGTCGCGAGCATCGAGCCGGCCAGGATCCAGGCCTCGGTCGTCGGGCCCCAGGAGCCGATCCGGGTCAGCACGGCGTACGCGACGGCGTAGCCGACGACGCCGAGGCCGACGAGGAGCAGCCGCTCCCGGCCGGTCGCCCAGCGGGGCGTGATGGCGCGGCCGTCGGCCGAGCCGCCCTGGCGGCGCAGCTGCGACCAGCGCCACCAGCCGTAGATCGACACGGCGGCGAAGAACACCTGGCGGCCGGCCTGTCCCCACAGCGGCTCGGTGACGGCGCCGCTCAGCTCACCGGTGGCGAAGACGGTGAACAGCAGGACGTTGCCGACGAGACCGACCGGCCACGCCCAGACGACCCGGCGCATGCCGAGGACGGCGCTGGCGAGGCCGAACAGGTTGCCGACGACCTCGGGGACGCGCAGCTCGCCCCCGGGCACCGCGAAGGTGCCGTGGATCAGCCACTCGATGATGCTCATGCGTTCTCCTGGGGGTCCTGGGGGGACTGTCGGTGCTCGAGCAGGCGCTCGACGTACTTGGCGATCACGTCGACCTCGAGGTTGACGGGGTCGCCGGGCTGCTTGAAGCCGAGGGTGGTGCGGGCCAGCGTCTCGGGGATGAGGCTGACGGTGAACGAGGCGTCGTGGACGTCGACGACCGTGAGCGAGATGCCGTCGACGGTGATCGAGCCCTTCGGCACGAGGTAGCGGGCCAGGTCGGCGGGCAGCTCGACCTCGACGACCTCCCAGTGCTCGCTGGGGGTACGGCGCAGCACGGTGCCCGTGCCGTCGACGTGCCCCTGGACGACGTGTCCGCCGAGCCGGGTGGTGGGCGTGACGGCGCGCTCGAGGTTGACCTTCGACCCGATGTCGAGGACGCCGAGCGAGGTCTTGCTGAGGGTCTCGTGCATGACGTCGGCGGTGAACGTCTCGCCGTCCCGCTGTGCGACGGTGAGGCAGCAGCCGTTGACGGCGATCGAGTCGCCGAGCGAGGCGTCGGTGGTGACGAACGCGCCGCGCACGGTGAGCCGGATCGCGTCGTCCTGCTGCTCGATCCCCTCGACGACGCCGAGCTCCTCGACGATCCCGGTGAACATCAGTCGTTGTCTTCCTTCCGGTCCTGCGGCGTCATGGTGAGCCGGACGTTGGTCTCCTCGCCCTCGCCGAGCACGGTCACGTCGGTGACGGCGAGGTGCCAGGCGTCGGCGATCGTCGTGACCCCGAGGTCGCCGACGGCCGAGCGGCCGGTGCCCAGCAGCATCGGGGCGACGTAGGCGACGACCTCGTCGACCAGCCCGGCCCGGAGGAACGCCGCGGCCAGGGTGGGGCCGCCCTCCAGGAACACGTGCTGCCGGTCGCGCGCGAACAGCGCGCCCAGCGCCTCGTGCGGGTCGCGGGTGCGGAGATGGACGAAGTCGGCGGCGTCGTCGCGGACCCGTCGGTCGGCGGGCACGTCGCGCAGCCCCATCACCGCGCGGAGCAGCTGGCGCTCGCGCGGGAGGTTCTCGTCGGCCTCGTCCCTGACGGTGAGCTGCGGGTCGTCGACGAGCACGGTCTCGGTGCCGACCAGGATCGTGTCGCACCGGGCGCGCAGCCGGTGCGTGTCGATCCGCGCCGGCCGTGACGACACCCAGCGCGACGTACCGTCGGCGGCGGCGCTGCGACCGTCGAGCGTGGTGGCGAACTTCCAGGTCACGAAGGGGCGGCCGTGCTCGACGGCGAAGGTCCACTCGCGGTTGACCGCGCGCGCCTCGTCGGCGAGGAGCCCGCCGACCACCTCGACGCCGGCGCGCCGCAGTGTCGCGGCGCCGCCCTCGGCGACCGGGTTGGTGTCTGCCTGGGCGTACACCACCCGCGCGACCCCGGCCGCGACCAGCGCCTCGGCGCAGGGTCCGGTGCGGCCGGTGTGGTTGCACGGCTCGAGCGTCACGACGGCGGTGGCGCCACGGGCGCGGTCCCCGGCGCGAGCGAGCGCGTCGACCTCGGCGTGCGGCGAGCCCGCGCCACGATGGAAGCCCTCGGCCAGCGTCGTCCCCATCGGCGACAGCAGCACGCAGCCGACGCGCGGGTTCGGCCCGAGCGGGACGCCGGGCGAGGTGGCCAGCGCGAGCGCACGCGTCATCGCGGCCTGCTCGGCGGGGCTGGTGCCCGGCCCGCTCCCGGTGCTCAACATCTGACCTCTCGTCGCGTCTCGCGCGACCGGGTCGGCACTGCAGGGAAGACAGGGGCGGCACCGCAGGCGGACCGGGGAACGGTCGTCGTGCGGAACCGGCCGCGTGCGCTTCCCATCCGGACTCTCACCGTCGGTCCAGGAGTTCCACCTGGTCAACCGGCTGCTGGCTGCAGCCGGGTCGCGGACTTTCACCGCCGGCTCGGAATTTCACCGACCCCAGAGCACGCGAGCTGTTCACTCGTCGGCGACCAGCCTGCCACACCCCGAGGGACGAGCGCTGTGAGGTCCACCACCCGAGGTGGTCGTCACCGCCTATGCTGCGATGACCAGCTCGGCCACTCGGGAGGCCCACCACCGTGGGGGGACCCGGTATGGCCCGACCGACCATCGTCACCGTGGACGACGACCCGCAGGTGTCGTCCGCGATCACGCGCGACCTGCTGACGAGGTACGGCCAGGACTACCGGGTCGTGCGCACCACCTCGGGGCCTGAGGCCCTCGACGTGCTGGCCCAGCTCGCGCTCCGCGACGACCCGGTCGCGCTGATCCTGACCGACCAGCGGATGCCGGAGATGACCGGCACGGAGATGCTCGAGCAGGCGTCGACGCACGCGCCGCAGGCGAAGAAGGTCCTGCTCACGGCGTACGCCGACACCGAGGTCGCGATCACCGCGATCAACGAGATCGGGCTCGACCACTACCTGATGAAGCCCTGGGACCCGCCCGACGAGCGGCTCTACCCGGTCGTCGACGACCTGCTCGGCGACTGGCAGCGCGAGCACCCCGACCACACCGGCGACCTTCGGGTCGTGGGGCACCGGTGGTCCGAGCGCAGCCACGAGCTCAAGACGTTCCTGGCGCGCAACCACGTGCCCTACGTCTGGTACGACGTGGAGCGGGACGACGAGGGCGCCCGGCTCGCGGGTCTGGCCGGGGCCGGTCCGGACGAGCTGCCGCTGGTGCTGATGCCGTCGGGCAGCACGCTGCGCTCCCCCACCACCCTCGACCTGGCGGGCGCGCTGGGCCTGAACACGGCGGCCCAGCAGCCGCTCTACGACGTGTGCATCGTCGGCGGCGGGCCGGCCGGGCTGGCCGCGGCCGTCTACGCGGCGTCGGAGGGGCTCAGCACCGTCGTGGTGGAGCGCGAGGCGCCCGGCGGCCAGGCAGGGCAGAGCGCCGCGATCGAGAACTACCTCGGGTTCCCGCGCGGCCTGAGCGGCTCCGACCTGGCCCAGCGGGCGCTCGCCCAGGTGCGCCGCTTCGGCGCCGAGCTCGTCGTCGCCCGCGACGTGGTGGCGCTCGAGGAGCGGGGCCCGGTGCGGGCGGTGGTGCTCGACGGCCAGAGCGTCGTGGAGGCTCGCACGGTGATCGTGGCGACCGGCGTGTCCTACCGGCGGCTGCCGGCCGGCGGAACCGACGCGCTGACCGGCCGGGGCGTCTACTACGGCGCCAGCGCCTCGGAGGCGGCGCAGTGCCAGGACGACGTCGTGTACGTCGTCGGAGCGGCCAACTCGGCCGGCCAGGCGGTGCTGAACTTCGCCAAGTACGCCAAGCGGGTCGTTCTGCTGGTCCGCGGCGCTTCGCTGGAGGCGTCGATGTCGCGGTACCTCGTCGACCGGATCGAGGCGCACCCGGGCATCGACGTGCGGCTGCGGACTCAGGTCACCGAGTGCCGCGGCGACGGCCACCTCGAGTCGCTCGTGCTGCGCGACGAGGCGGCCGGGCTCGAGGAGCAGGTCGACACCGACTGGCTGTTCGTGTTCATCGGCGCGGCTCCGCGCACCGACTGGCTCGACGCGACGGTCGCCCGGGACGGCAACGGGTTCGTCGTGACCGGGCCCGACCTGGCCGCCGCCTGGCCGCTCCCCCGGGCGCCGTACGCCCTGGAGACGAGCCTGCCCGGCGTGTTCGCCGCGGGCGACGTGCGGCTCGACTCGATGAAGCGCGTGGCCTCGGCCGTCGGGGAGGGCGCGATGGCCGTGCACCTGGTCCACCGCTACCTGGCGACGGTCTGATGGGCACCCTGCTCACGGTCGACGAGCTCCGGCCGCTGCCGATCTTCGCCAAGCTCGGCGACGACCAGCTCGCCCAGCTCCTCGAGGCCGGCGAGGCGGTCGCGACCGAGCCCGGCACCGAGCTGTTCACCGAGGGCCTGCCGGCCGAGCAGTGGTGGGTGCTCGTCGAGGGCGCGATCGCGCTGTCGCGCCGCGTCGGGCAGCGCGAGGAGGTCGTCGCGCGGATGGACGTGCCGGGCCGCTGGGCGGGTGGGTTCCGGGCGTGGGACGACCACGGCACCTACCTCGCCACCGGACGCGTGGTGGAGCCGGGCCGCGTGCTCCGGGTGCCGTCCGAGTCGCTGCGCGCCCTGACCGACGAGTGGTTCCCGCTCGGCGGACACCTGATCACCGGCGTCTTCCACACCGCGCGCTCGATCGACGCCACCGCCCGTCAGCACGGCGCGCTGGTCACGCTCGGCACCCTCGCCGCCGGCCTCGCGCACGAGCTGAACAACCCCGCGGCCGCGGCCACCCGCTCGGTCGACGAGGTGCAGGTGCTGGCCGGCCAGGTCCTCGACTCGCTGCGGGACCTGGCCGTCGCCGGGATCACCGCCGACCAGTACACCGCCCTCGACGCCCTGCGCACCGACCTGCGCCCACCGGCCACGCCGCTGTCGGCGCTCGACCACGCCGACCTCGAGCAGGAGCTCGGGCTCTGGCTGAGCGGCCGCGACGTGGCCGACCCGTGGCGGCTCGCCTCGGCGCTGGTGCCGGCCGGCGCGGACGCCGCCTGGTGCGCGCGGGTCGCCGACGTGGTCGGGCCCGGCGCGGCGCTGACGCCGGCGTTCGCCTGGGTGGCCCGCACCGCGCAGGTCGGGCTGGTGCTGCGGGAGGCCGGCGAGGCCGTGCGCCGGATCTCGACGCTGGTCAACGCGGTCCGGTCCTACTCCCAGGTCGACCGTGCCGCCACGCAGGACGTCGATCTCGTCGACGGCATCGAGAGCACGCTGGTCGTGCTCGGCCACAAGCTGCGCGACGGCGTGACGGTGGTGCGCGACTACGCCGACGACGTACCGAAGATCGCGGCGTACCCGGGCGAGCTCAACCAGGTCTGGACGAACCTCGTCGACAACGCGGTCGACGCGATGGAGGGCGCCGGGACGCTGACGATCACGACCCGGCTCGACGGTGACCACGTGGTGGTGGCGGTCGCCGACACCGGCCCGGGAATCGCGCCGGAGGTGGCGGCGCGGGTGTTCGAGGCGTTCTTCACGACCAAGGACGTCGGCAAGGGCACCGGCCTGGGGCTCGACATCGCCCAGCGGATCGTCGTCGAGCGGCACCTGGGCACGATCGAGGTCGACAGCGGGCCCCGCGGCCGCGGCACCGTGATGCGGGTGCGGCTGCCGGTACGGCGCCCGGACTAGCTAGCGCGCCGCGGCCTCCGCCGTCGCCCGCAGCTGCCGCACCATCGCGTCGGGGTCGTCGGCGCCGAACACCGCCGAGCCGGCCACGAACATGTCGGCCCCGGCCTCCGCGCAGCGCTCGATCGTCTCCATCGAGACGCCTCCGTCGACCTGCAGCCAGAGGTCGAGGCCGTGCTTGTCGATCAGGTCGCGGGTGCGCCGGATCTTCGGCAGGCACACGTCGAGGAACTTCTGGCCGCCGAAGCCGGGCTCGACCGTCATCACCAGCAGCATGTCGAGCTCGGGCAGCAGGTCCTCGTACGGCTCGATCGGCGTCGCCGGCCGCAGCCCCATCCCAGCCCGGGCGCCCTTGGCCCGCAGCTCGCGCGCGAGGCGGACCGGCGCGGTCGCGGCCTCGACGTGGAAGGTGACGCTGCCGGCGCCGGCCTCGACGTACGCCGGGGCCCAGCGGTCGGGGTCCTCGATCATCAGGTGGCAGTCCATCGGGGTGGATGACGCCTTGCCGAGCGCCTCGACGACGGGCAGGCCGACGGTGAGGTTCGGGACGAAGTGGTTGTCCATCACGTCGACGTGCAGCCAGTCGGCGCTGGCGATGCGGCCGGCCTCGGCGCCGAGGTCGGCGAAGTCGGCGGACAGGAGGCTCGGGGAGATCTGGATGCCCATGATGCGGCCGAGCCTAGTGGCGTCGCAGGAGCGCCAGGAACATGGCGTCGGTGCCGTGCCGGTGCGGCCAGAGCTGGACGGTGCCGGGCAGCGGGCCGGCGGCGTCGGTGACACCGGGCAGGAGCGGCGCGGCGTCATCCAGGCGTACGTCGTCGCGCCGGGCCAGCACGGCCGCCACGACGCCCCGGGTCTCGGCGAGCACCGGGGAGCAGGTCACGTAGGCGACGACGCCGCCGGGCCGGGCCGCGTCGAGCGCGCGGTCCAGCAGGGTCTCCTGGAGCGGCACGAGCCCGTCGACGTCGGCGGCCTGCTTGCGCCAGCGCGCCTCAGGCCGGCGGCGCAGCGCGCCGAGCCCGGAGCAGGGCGCGTCGACCATGACCCGGTCGAAGGTGCCCGACCGCCAGGCCGGCCGCGTGCCGTCCACGGTGACCACGCGCGGGACGGCGGAGCGGACGAGCACCGCACGGTGGTGCTGCAGCTCGGCGGCGAGGAGCAGGCCGCCGCGCTCGGTAGCGAGGGCGGCGAGCAGGGCGGCCTTGCCGCCGGGCCCGGCACAGGTGTCGAGCCAGCGGGCGTCGGTGCCGTCGAGCGCAGCGTCGGCCAGCGCGGTGGCGACCAGCTGCGAGCCCTCGTCCTGCACGCCCGCGCGGCCCTCGGCCACGGCCGGCACCGCCGCCGGGTCGCCACCGGGCAGCGTGACGGCGTAGCGGGACTGCCGGGACGCCGTTCCCCCGGCCGCGACGAGCTCGTCGACGGTGGCGAGCCCGGGCCGGGCGACCAGGGTGACCCGCGGAGCGTCGTTGTCGGCGGCGAGCAGGGCGTCGAGCTCGTCGCGGCGGTCGCCGAGCGACTCGGCCAGCGCCTCGACGACCCAGCGCGGGTGGGCGTGCGCGACCTCGGCGTACCCGAGCGGGTCGCTGCCAGGGTCCGGGGCCACCCGGCGGACCCAGCCGTCGAGGTCGTGCCGCGCGACCTTGCGGAGCACGGCGTTGGCGAAGCCGGACGGCCGGTGGCCGACCTTGCGGCGGACGAGGTCGACGGTCGTGCCGACCGCGGCATGGGTCGGGACGCGCATCGCGAGCAGCTGGTGGGTGCCGAGCCGTAGCGCGTCGAGCACGCCCGGGTCGACCTTGGCGAGGGGGCGGTCGACGTTGGCGGCCAGGACGGCGTCGTACAGGCCCTGGCGGCGGATCGTGCCGGACACCAGCTCGGTGGCGAAGGCCGCGTCGCGACCGGTGATCTGCCGGGCGCGCAGGAGCGGCGGCAGCACGAGGTTGGTGTACGCATCCTGCTCGCGGACGGCGGTGAGGACGTCGTACGCCGCGCCGCGGACCCGGTCCGCCGGCACGTCAGCCGCCTTCGCCGAAGCGCGCCCCCGACTCGACGCGCACCCCGCGCGCCCAGTCGGCGGCCGGCATCTGCTTCTTGCCGAACGCCTTGACCTCGCCGAGCCGGACCGGCAGCGAGCCGGTGCCGACGAGGACGGCGTCCTTCTGCACCCGCAGCTCTCCGGGGGCGAGGGAGTCGACGTTGGCCTCGATCAGGACAGGGCCGACCTTGAACCGCGCGCCCTCGAAGGTCGTCCACGGGCCCGGACCGGGCGTGCAGGCGCGGATCCGCCGGTCGACGGCGGCCGCCGGCTCCGTCCAGTCGACCTCGGCGTCCTCGACCCGGATCTTGGGTGCTGTGCTCACGCCGTCCGTGGGTTGGGGGCGCGCCTCGATGCCGCCGCTGTCGATCCCGTCGAGGGTGGCGACGAGCAGCTGCGCGCCGCCGGTGGCGAGCCGGCCGAGCAGGTCGCCGGCCGTGTCGGTGGGCCGGACGCCCTCGGTCATCACGCCGTACGTCGGCCCGGCGTCCATCTGCTGGACGATCCGGAACGTCGTGGCGCCGGTGACCTCGTCGCCGTGCCAGATCGCGTGCTGCACCGGGGCGGCGCCGCGCCAGGCCGGGAGCAGCGAGAAGTGCAGGTTGACCCAGCCGTGGCGTGGGATGTCGAGCGCGGACTGCGGCAGCAGCGCCCCGTACGCGACGACGGGGCAGCAGTCAGGTGCGAGGTCGCGCAGCGCGGCCTGGAACTCCGGGTCGCGCGGGTGGTCCGGCTTGAGCACCGGGACACCGAGCTCCTCGGCGCGCTGCGCGACGGGCGAGGCGACGAGCTTCCGGCCGCGGCCCGCCGGGGCGTCGGGGCGGGTGACGACACCGACGAGGTCGTGCGGGCTGGCCGCGATGGCGTCGAGCGACGGCACGGCCACCTCGGGCGTGCCGGCGAACACGACCCGCATCAGAAGCCCAGACCTCGCGTCGCGTGCGGGGAGATCTTGACCGTCGGCGCCGGCTCGCCGAACCACTCGGCCTCGCGGATCGCCTTCATCGCCGCCTTACGCGCCTCGCGGTCCAGCCGGTCGACGAACAGGATGCCGTCGAGGTGGTCGGTCTCGTGCTGGATCGCGCGGGCGAGCAGCTCGGAGCCCTCGATCATCACCGGGTCGCCGTACATGTTGAAGCCCTTGGCCACCACCGACAGCGCGCGCCGGCAGTCGAAGGTCAGCCCGGGGATCGACAGGCAGCCCTCGTCGCCGTCCTGGGTGTCCTCGGAGAGGTCGAGGACCGGGTTCACCAGGTGGCCGGTCTCGTCCTCGACGTGCCAGGTGAACACGCGCAGGCCGACGCCGATCTGCGGCGCGGCGAGGCCGGCGCCGGGCGCGGCCATCATCGTGTCGGTGAGGTTCTCGACGAGCCGGCGCAGCTCCTTGTCGAAGTCGACGACGGGGGTCGCCGGGGTACGGAGGACGGGGTCGCCGAAGAGTCGGATGGGCTGGACGGGCACGGCGCGAGTCTACGGAGGGGTTACTGGTGACTCCCGGTGAGGTGCTCGACGACGAGTTCGGGCACGAGGTGGCTGTCGACACCGGTCGACCACTCGGGGAAGTCGAAGACGGCGACCATCATCTGCATCGGGTACGTCGGTGGGTCCGGGCAGGTGCGCACCTCCTGGCCGTCGACGGTGAACACGCAGCGCTCGGCGGTCCAGTCGACGGCGTAGTCGTGCATCTGTGTCACGTCGATGTCCAGGCGCGGCGCCGCGAAGTCCTCCTTGATGTCGGGGTCGCGGAACCGGTGCAGCCCCATCCCGACCTCCGCGGAGCGGCCGGGCTCGAGGGCGTTGCCGAACACCTCGACCACGCAGATCTCGGCGGACTGCTCGGGCGTCGTCTCGCGGCCGACCATCCAGAACGCCGCCATCGAGCGCGGCGAGATCCGCATCGCGCAGCGCATCTCGATGCGGCCGCCGGCGGGCGTCCAGCCCCAGTGGGCCGGCTGCTCCTCCTTGACGGTCTGGTCGGCGTAGATCTGCTGCTGGCCGACGGTGCTGCCGACCGGTCCGGAGAAGTTGCCGGACATGATGCCGCTGACCCGCAGCGGGGTCGGGTGGTCGTCGGGGCACCAGAGCGGGTGGTCGATGGGGACCCGGAGCGTGAGGCGGGAGTCGCGCACCTCGTAGGAGGCGGCGGTCGCGGCCCGGGAGCTCCAGGCCGGCAGGTAGTGCGGCACCCAGACGCCGAGGTCGAGGTCGGTGCCGCCGAAGTCGTCGCGGAAAGCGGTCACATGTCAAGGGTTACCCGTCGCGCGCGGGTCATTCGAGGGCGACCGGGTCGATCTGCACGCGGAGGGCGGGCAGCTTCTTGGCGTCGCGGACGCCCTGGAGCTCGACCAGGGCCCGCGACAGGGCGGGACCGGCAGCGCGGGGCACCCGGACGACGAGCCGGAGCTGGTCGTCGTCGGCCGGGACCGGGCCCAGCAGCTCGGCCCCCTCGGGCAGCGTCAGCGCCGCGGTGGCGGCCTCGAGGTCGTCCTCGGCACCGGTGAGCGTGGCCAGCCGGGAAGCGGGCGGCAGGTGGGCGGACTGCCGTTCCGCCATCTCCCGGCCGGCGAACCCGGACGGGTCCCAGCGCACCAGGGCCTGCAGCGCGGGGTCGGCGGGGTCCCCGACGACCACGACGCGTCCGTCCTGCTGCCCGGGACGAGCCAGGGCGGCCGCGTTGAGCCAGCGGCGCAGCGACTCCTCGGCCGTGCGCAGGTCGGGTCGGGACAGCATCAGCCAGGTGTCGAGCAGCACGACGCAGGCGTAGCCGCCCTCGGCCACCGGCTCTGCCCCCGGCGTGGCCACGACCAGCGACGGCTTCGCGTCGACCTGGGCGAGGACGTGGTCGCCGCCGGAGGTGCGGACCGGCACGCGCGGGAACGCCCGGCCGAGCTCCTCGGCGGTGCGCCGCTCCCCCAGCACGGGCGCCCGCAGGCCGCGGTTGCCGCACTCGCCGCACGCCCACTGCGGCTCCGGCGTCCCGCACCAGCGGCACGTCGGCGGCTCCGCCGGCCGGGGCAGGTGCAGCGGCCCCTGGCAGGTGCGGCAGCGCGCGGGTGTGCGGCACCGGTCGCAGGCGAGGCTGGCGGCGTACCCCTGGCGGGGGGTCTGCAGCAGCACCGGCCCGTGCTCGAGACCGGTGCGGATGGCGTCGTACGCCGTGCGGGGAAGGCGGGCGGTGCGCGCCCCGGGGTCGCGCTCGAGCTCGCGGTCGGTCGCGCCGGTGACGGCGACCTGGGGGGCGGTCGCGCGGACCACGGTGCGCGGGGCGGCGAGGTCGGCGGCCCAGCCGGTGCGGACGAGGTACTCCCCCTCGACCGTGCGCGCGAACCCGCCGACCACGGCCGCGGTGCCCTCCTCCTGGGCGCGGGTGAGGAGGACCTCGCGGGTGTGGGGGTACGGCGCGCGCGGCTCGGCGTAGAGGTCGTCGCCGTCGTCCCACAGCGCGACGAGGCCGAGGCGGTGGACGGGGGCGAAGGCCGCGGCGCGGGTGCCGAGCACGACCTGCACCGCCCCGCGGCTGACCGCGAGGAACGCCCGGTAGCGCTCAGCCGGTCCCGCGTCGGCCGTCAGCACGGCGTGCCGTCCCGCGCCGAGGACGGCGGTGAGGGCGGCGTCGACGCGCGCCACGTCGCGGTGGTCGGGCACGCACAGCAGCGAGCCGCGCCCGGACGTCAGCGTCGCGGCGGCGGCGTGGGCGAGCAGGGTCGGCCAGTCGGCGCCCGGCAGCGCGGTCCACACCACCCGCGGCGTGCCGCCCGTGGCGAGCGCGTCGACCAGCCCCCCGCCGTACGGCTGCCAGGCGCGCTCGGCCGCCTCGGTGTCCCCACACCCGGGAGCCGGCGCGGGTGCGGACTCCTGCTTCTCGGTGGTGGCGTGCCGGGGCGGGACCGCCAGCCGGAGCACGTCGGACCGGGTGCCGGCGTAGCGCGCGGCCACGAGCTTCGAGAGCCGCCCGACCGCCGGCGACAGCACCGGCTCGGCGCTGACCGCCCGGCGCAGCGGCGCGAGGCGCCCCGGGTGGTCGGACTCCGCGACGCGCTCGAGCACGAACCCGTCGACGTCCTGGCCCGCGAACCGCACCTTGACCCGCGCACCCGGCACCACATCGGCGTCGAGCTTGCGCGGCACGAGGTAGTCGAACGGCCGGTCGAGGTGCGCCAGCGGCACGTCGACGAGCACCCGCGCGACGGGCAGCGTCTCGGCCGGATCGACGGGCTTCGGGCCCTTCGTCTGCTTTGCGGCCTGCTTCTTGACCGCGCGGGCGGTGCCGCGGGCGGACGCGAGCCCGGGCAGCTCCAGCTGCGGCTCGTCGCCCTCGCCCCGCTTGTCCCGCTCGGTCACGGCCCCGATCCTCCCAGGCGCCACCGACCCCGCCGACCCGGCCCGAACCTCCCGCCGAAACCCGTCGAGTCGGCGCGTCCTGCCCTCGCAGACGGGTCGAGTCGGCGCGTCTTGCCCTCGCAGACGGGTCGAGTCGGCGCGTCTTGCCCTCGCAGACGGGTCGAGTCGGCGCGTCTTGCCCTCGCAACGCCAGGGCAGAGGGCGCCGTACGCGAGCACTTCCCGAGGCGTATGGACGCTTCCCACGCGGCATTCGCCTTGTGAAGCGTCCATAACCCCGCGTTACAGCAGGCTCCCGGCCGCGCAAAGGCGCGACCGGGAGCGAGCGAGGTGGGCTGGGGTCAGACGCCGGCAGCAGTCCTGAGCGCGTCGACGCGGTCGGTGCGCTCCCAGGTGAAGCTCGGCAGCTCGCGGCCGAAGTGGCCGTAGGCGGCGGTGTCGGCGTAGATCGGGCGGAGCAGGTCGAGGTCGCGGATGATCGCGGCCGGGCGCAGGTCGAAGACCTCCTCGACGGCCTTCTGGATCGTTGCGACCGAGACGGCCTCGGTGCCGAAGCAGTCGACGTAGAAGCCGACCGGCTGCGCCTTGCCGATGGCGTAGGCGACCTGGACCTCGCAGCGGCGGGCGAGACCCGCGGCGACGACGTTCTTGGCGACCCAGCGCATGGCGTAGGCGGCGGAGCGGTCGACCTTGGACGGGTCCTTGCCGGAGAAGGCGCCGCCGCCGTGACGGGCCATGCCGCCGTAGGTGTCGATGATGATCTTGCGGCCGGTGAGGCCGGCGTCGCCCATCGGGCCACCCACCTCGAAGCGGCCCGTCGGGTTCACCAGCAGGCGGTAGCCGTCGGACGGGATGTCGAAGTCGGCGAGGACCGCGTCGACGACGTGCTCGCGGATGTCGGGCGTGAGCATCGCCTCGAGGTCGATGTCGGCGGCGTGCTGGGTGGAGACCACGACGGTGTCGACGCGGACCGGGCGGTCCTCGTCGTCGTACTCGATCGTGACCTGGGTCTTGCCGTCGGGACGCAGGTAGGACAGCGTGCCGTTCTTGCGTACGGCGGTCAGCCGCTCGGCCAGGCGGTGCGCGATGGTGATGGGGAGCGGCATGAGCTCGGGGGTGTCGTCGCAGGCGTAGCCGAACATCAGGCCCTGGTCGCCGGCGCCCTGCTTGTCGAGCGGGTCGACGGAGGACTCGGTGCGCGACTCGTGGCCCGCGTCGACGCCCTGCGCGATGTCGCCGGACTGGCCGCCGATCGCGACCATGACGCCGCACGAGTGGCCGTCGAAGCCCTTGAGCGACGAGTCGTAGCCGATGTCGAGGATCCGCTTGCGGACGATGCCCTTGACGTCGACGTACCCGCTGGTGGTCACCTCGCCGGCGACGACCACGAGACCGGTGGTGAGCAGCGTCTCGACCGCGACCCGGCTGCCCGGGTCCTGGCGCAGCATCTCGTCGAGCACGGAGTCGCTGATCTGGTCGGCGATCTTGTCCGGGTGACCCTCGGTCACGGACTCGGAGGTGAAGAGACGTCCTGTCACGGTGCTGCTACCCCATTCATCAGAAAACCCTACTGAAACCGTCGAGAACCCTACCTGCTGTGCCGGAGCGTCAGGCGGGGGTCTCGAACCGCGCCGCGACGCGGTCCCAGATCGCGTGCGCCAGCACAGACTTGCTCGCCAGCGGCACCTCCTGGGCGCCGCCGTCGACGTCGAGGATGACCGCCTCGTTGTCGCTGGCCCCGAACACCTTGCCACCGCGCACGTCGTTGACGACGAGCAGGTCGCAGCCCTTGCGGGCGAGCTTGGCGCGGCCGTGGTCGAGCACGGAGCCGGCGTCGTCGCCGGTCTCGGCAGCGAAACCGACGATGACCGCGGCCGGGTTGGCCCGGTCGCGGGAGATCTCGGCCAGGACGTCGGGCGTCTGGGCGAGGTGGATCGTCGGCGCCGAGCCGTCGTCGGACTTCTTCATCTTCGACGTGGCCGTCTCGGTGGGCCGGTAGTCGGCCGGGGCGGCGGCCATCACGACCGCGTCGGCGGTCGCCGCGGCGGCCACGACCGCGTCGCGGAGCTGGCCGGTGGTCTCGACCGAGACCACCTTGACCCCGGCCGGGTCGGGCAGCGCCACGTTGGCGGCCACCAGGGTCACCTCGGCGCCGCGGGCAGCGGCCGCACGGGCGAGGGCGTAGCCCTGCCGGCCCGAGGAGCGGTTGCCGAGGAAGCGGACCGGGTCGAGGTACTCGCGGGTGCCGCCGGCGGAGACGACGACGTGGCGGCCGGCGAGGTCCAGCGGCGTGCCGCCGCCCAGCGTGCTCCGGGCGAGGACGTCGCGGGCGAGCTCGAAGATCTCGGCGGGGTCCGGGAACCGGCCCTTGCCCGTGTCGGCGCCGGTGAGCCGGCCCTCGGCAGGCTCGATCACGACGGCGCCGCGGCGGCGCAGGGTGGCGACGTTCTCCTGCGTGGCGGCGTGCTCCCACATCTCGGTGTGCATCGCCGGCGCGAACACCACCGGGCACCGCGCGGTGAGCAGGGTGTTGCTGAGCAGGTCGTCGGCCAGACCGTGCGCGGCCTTGGCCAGCACGTCGGCGGTGGCGGGCGCCACGACGACCAGGTCGGCGGCCTGGCCGATGCGGACGTGCGGGACCTCGTGGACCGAGTCCCACACGTCGGACGAAACGGGCTTACCGGACAGCGCCGCCCAGGTGGCGGCGCCGACGAACTCCAGGGCGGCCCGGGTCGGTACGACGGTGACGTCGTGGCCCGACTCGGTGAAGCGACGGAGCAGCTCGCAGGCCTTGTAGGCGGCGATGCCGCCACTCACCCCGAGCACGACGCGCGGCGCGCCGCCGTGCTCCTCCGGGCCCGACACGACGGAGGTCCCGTCAGTCCTCGGTGGTCGCGGCTGCCTCGGCGGCCTCGGCCTCGGGGTCGATGTCCTCGCAGGTCAGGAGGTCGTCGTTGATCTCGCGCATGGCGATCGACAGCGGCTTCTCCTGCACGTGGGTGTCCACGAGCGGGCCGACGTACTCGAGCAGGCCCTCGCCGAGCTGGGAGTAGTAGGCGTTGATCTGACGCGCGCGCTTGGCGCTGTAGAGGACCAGCTTGTACTTCGAGTCGGTCTTCGTCAGGAGCTCGTCGATCGGGGGGTTGGTGATGCCCTCGGCGAGTGGTGCGGTTCCGGACACGCGGTGACTACCTCACGATGGGGGTTGGGGTTACCGGACCGGCGACGGTCCTGGTGGTTCAACCATCAAGGTTACCAACTCCTCCGCCGCAGCGTGAACTTCGGTGTTGACCACCGTCACGTCGAACTCCGACTCGGCGGCCAGCTCCTCGCGAGCGGTCTCCAGGCGGCGGGTGCGCTCCTCCTCGTCCTCGGTGCCCCGCCCGACGAGCCGGCGGACCAGCTCCTCCCACGACGGTGGCTTCAGGAACACGAACAAGGCCTCCGGCATCGTCTCCCGCACCTGCCGGGCGCCCTGCAGGTCGATCTCCAGCAGCGCGGGCCGGCCCTCGGCGAGCGCCTGCTCGACCGGCTTGCGCGGAGTGCCGTAGCGCGCCGCCTTGTGCACGACCGCCCACTCCAGGAGCTGGCCATCGGCGACGAGCGCGTCGAACTCCGCGTCGGTCACGAAGTAGTAGTGCCGGCCGTGGATCTCCCCCGGCCGGGGCTTCCGCGTGGTGACCGAGACCGAGATCCACACCTCGGGGTGGTGCTCGCGGATCTGGGCCGCGACGGTGCCCTTGCCCACCGCGGTGGGTCCGGCGAGGACGGTCAGGCGGCTCGGGCGGGGCCGGTCAGCCACGCGAGCCGAACTCGCGCTCCAGCGCGGCGATCTGGTTGGCACCGAGGCCGCGCACGCGGCGGCTCTCCGAGATGCTGAGGCGCTCCATCATCTGCCGGGCGCGCACCTTGCCCAGGCCCGGCATCGAGGTGAGCAGGTCGAGCACCCGCATCTTGCCGATGACGTCGTTCTCCTGGCCCTGGTGCAGCACGTCGACGATCGAGGCGCCGGAGTGCTTGAGGCGGTTCTTCACCTCGGCCCGCTCGCGCCGCGAGGCTGCGGCCTTCTCCAGGTTGGCCTGGCGCTGCTCCGGCGTGAGTTCCGGCAAAGCCACGGTGCATCCTCGGGTCGGTCGGCGGGTGGGTGGTGGACAGGTCGCAATCTAGTGACCCCGGCCCCCGCGCTGCAACGCGGGCCGGGCGGCGTCAGCCGACGGCGCCGCCGAGGTCGACGTCGCACACGTCGGCGGCGTGCTGCTCGATGCCCGCGGACGCCTCCCGCACCGGTGTCGACGTCAGCTTGCCCGCCGCGTCCTGGATCGCGTCGTACGCCTCGGGGTCGACACCCTCCGGCCGCTTCCCGTCCCGGAACACCGACGCGTCCGCGCCCGCCGCGTCGAGGGCGTCGGTCAGACCGCGCCAGGCGTTGACGTACGTCGTCCACTCGTCGCGCAGGTCGGCCGGGGCGGCGTCGCGGAGCCGCTCGAAGACCTGCACGCTCTGCTCGATCGCGTCGCCGCCGGAGCCCCCGTCCCGGCCGGACAGCCGCTCGAGCGTGGCCTTCTCGTCACTGAGGGCGGCGCAGTAGTCGTCGGTCGAGCCTTCGTCGCTGCACGCGGCCGGAGCCACGAGCAGCAGGACGAGGGCCGCGACCGTGCCGACACGGGCCGCCGGCATCAGTCGAGCAGGCCGCGGCGGCGCAGCAGCGGCTCGGTGCTCGGCCCGCGGCCGCGGATCGACGCGAATGCCTCCATCGGGTCGACCGCACCGCCCCGGGACAGCAGCCCGGCGCGGAACGCGTCGCCGTTCACGCGGCGCAGCCCGCCGTTGTCGCGGAACCAGTCGACCATGTCGGCGTCGAGCACCTCGCTCCACAGGTAGGAGTAGTAGCCGGCGTCGTACCCGTTGGTGAACGCGTGCGCGAAGTAGCCGGTGCGGTACCGCGGCGGCACCAGCGGGGACGCGACGCCGTGCTTCTCCAGCGCGCCGCGCTCGAACGCCTCGACCTCGTCGACGGTGACCGGCTTCGCGTCGGGGACCAGCCGGTGCCACTCGTGGTCGAGCAGGGCGGCTCCGAGCATCGAGACGGTGTCGAAGCCCATGCCGGCCTCGCTGGAGGCGATCAGGCGGTCGGCGACGTCCTGGGGCAGCGGCTCCCCCGTGGCGTGGTGGCGTGCGTAGCTGGCCAGCACCGCCGGGTCCCACATCCACATCTCGTTGACCTGCGAGGGGAACTCCACGAAGTCGCGCGGGACCTCGGTGCCGGCCAGACGCGGGTAGGTGACGTCGGAGAACAGCCCGTGCAATGCGTGACCGAACTCGTGGAACGCCGTGCGCACCTCGTCGACGGTCATCAGCGCCGGCTGTCCCGCCGCAGGCTTCGGCACGTTGAGGCAGACCACGACCACCGGCTTCTCGTCGAGCAGGTGGGACTGCGTGACGAACTCGTCCATCCACGCGCCACCGCGCTTGGTGGGCCGGGCGAACCAGTCGCACACGAACAGGCCGAGCGTGCTGCCGTCGTGGTCGAAGACCTCGTAGGTGCGCACGTCGGGGGCGTAGCCGGGCAGGTCGGGCCGCTCGGTGAAGGTGAGGCCGTAGAGCCGCTCGGCGGCCAGGAACACGCCGTCGTGGAGCACGCGCTCCAGCGAGAAGTACGGGCGCAGCTCCTGCGGGTCGACGTCGAAGGTCGCCGCCTTGACCCGCCCCGCGTAGTAGGTCCAGTCCCACGGCTCGACGGGGCCGTCGATGCCGTCGGCCCGCATCGCCGCCTCGATCGCAGCGCGCTCGTCGTCGAGGTTGGCCATCGCCGGGGCGGCCATCGCGTCGAGCATGCCGGTGACGGCCGTGGTGGTGCCGGCGGTCTGGTCCTCGACGACGTACGACGCGTGGTCGGGGTGGCCGAACAGCCCGGCGCGCTCGGCCCGCAGGGCCGCGATCTCGACGATCAGGGAACGGGTGTCGTGGTCGCCGCCGCGCATGCCCCGCGTGGTGGCGGCCTGGTGCAGCCGGCGGCGGGTCTCGCGATTGCGCAGGGAGGCGAGCGCGGGCTGGATCGTGGGAGACAGCAGCGTCAGGACGTAGCCGTCGACCTCGCGCTCCTTGGCGGCCAGCGCCGCGGCCTCGACGGCGTCGTCGGACAGGCCGGCCAGCTCGGCCACGTCGGTGACGTGCACGGCCATCGAGTTGGCCTCGGCCAGCAGGGTGGACCCGAATGCCGTGGTGGCGCGGCTGATCTGCTCGTTGAGCTCGCGGAGCCGCTGCTGCTGGGCGGCCGGCAGGGCGGCGCCGGCACGGACGAAGTCGGTGTGGTGCCGCTCCACGAGGCGGACCTGCTCGGGCGTCAGGCCGCCATCGTGCCGGGCGGCGTGCACGGCGTCGATGCGCGCAAAGAGGGCCTGGTCCAGCAGGATCGCGTCGCGGTGTGCCGACCAGGCCGGCATCAGGTCGCCCTCGAGCTCCTGCATCTCGGGCGTGGCCATCGAGTTGGCCATCTCGTAGAAGACCCGCATGGTCCGGTCGAGCAGCCGTCCGGACCGCTCCAGCGGCACCAGGGTGTTGTCGAAGGTCGGCGGCGCGGGGTCGGCGGTGATCGCGTCGATCTCGGCGCGGTGCTCGGCGACGCCGGCGTCGAAGGCCGGCCGGTAGTGCTCGTGACGGATCGCGTCGAACGGAGGGAACGCGAACGGCAGGGTGCTGGCGGTCGCGAACGGGTTGTTCGGGTCCAGGGTGGTGTCTGGCATGGGGACTTTCTACCTCAGCGCCGATCGAGGCCGGCGACGTCGTCGGCCGCGCGCACCGCGGCGGCGTGCAGCGCCTCGCGGTCGGGCCCGGCCTGCAGGATCTCGCGGGAGCTGCTCGGGAGCAGCCAGGGGGACGCGTCGCCGAACAGCGCGCGCATGTCGTCGACGGTGCCGCCCTGGGCGCCGTACCCGGGCACCAGGATCGGCCCGTTGACGTCGAACGACGGGGTCACGCCCTCGCGTGGCACGGTCGCCCCGACGACCACACCGACGGAGCCGAGCGGCTCGGCTCCGGCGTTCTGGGAGGCAACCTCGTCGAGGACGGTGGCGGCGACGGTGCGGCCGTCGGCGGTGGCGGCCTGCTGGAACTGCGGCCCCTCGGGGTTGGACGTCATCGCGAGCACGAAGACGCCGCGGTCGTGGGCCAGCGCGGTGTCGATCATCGGCTGCACGGAGCCGAAGCCGAGGTAGGGGCTCACCGTGATGGCATCGACGGCCAGCGGGCTCGCCGGGTGCAGGTAGGCGTCGGCGTACGCCTGCGCCGTCGAGCCGATGTCGCCGCGCTTCACGTCGAGCAGGACGAGCGCGCCGAGCTCGCGGCAGGCCGCGATCGTCCGCTCCAGCACGGCGATGCCGGCCGAGCCGTGCCGCTCGAAGAACGCCGACTGGGGCTTGACGACCGGCACCGTGCCGGCGAGCACCTCGGCGGCGGTGAGCGCGAACTTCTCCAGCCCGAACGCCGAGTCGGTGAGGCCCCACGCGTCCAGCAGACCGGGGTGCGGGTCGATGCCGACGCACAGGCGTCCGCGGGTGTCGAAGGCGTCCGCGAGACGGCGGCCGAAGGTCATGGCGGGCTCCTGGTCCTCGTCGGTCATCGGCCGGCCAGCTCGCGCTGGACGCGGGCGGGCCAGCCGGCGCCCTCGTAGACGAACGCGGTGTAGGCCTGCAGCAGCGTCGCTCCGGCCTCCAGCCGTGCGCGAGCGTCGTGGGCGTCGCCGATGCCGCCGACGGCGATGATCGTCAGGTCGGGGCCGACCCGGTCGCGCAGCAGCTCGAGCACCACGAGCGCCCGCTCGCGCAACGGCCGCCCGGACAGACCGCCGGCGCCGGCCAGCTCCACCTCGGCGGGCGACGAGCGAAGACCCGCGCGGCTGATCGTGGTGTTGGTGGCGACGATCCCGTCGAGGCCGAGCTCGACGGCGAGGTCGGCGACCGCGAGCACGTCGTCGTCGGACAGGTCGGGCGCGATCTTGACCAGCAGCGGCACGTGCGCGCTCGTCACGGCGTCCGCCTGGCGTCGTACGGCGACCAGCAGCGGGCGCAGCCGCTCGACGGACTGGAGGTCGCGCAGCCCCGGTGTGTTGGGCGAGGAGACGTTGACGACCAGGTAGTCGGCGTACGGCGCGAGCAGGCGCGTGGACTTCTCGTAGTCGGCCGCCACGGCGTCCGCGTCGGCCTCGGGGACGACCTTGGTCTTGCCGATGTTGACCCCGAGCACCACGTGGTCGTGGCGGCGCTTCAGGCGGCGCCGGGCCAACCGCTCGGCGACCGCCTCGGCGCCGTCGTTGTTGAAGCCCATCCGGTTGACGACCGCGCGGTCCTCGGGCAGCCGGAACAGCCGCGGCCGGTCGTTGCCGGGCTGCGGCTCGGCGGTGACCGTGCCGACCTCCACGAACGAGAACCCGACGGCGGCGAGCGCGTCGATGCCCTCGGCGTTCTTGTCGAACCCGGCGGCCAGGCCGAGCGGGCCGGGGAACTCGATCCCCATCGCCTTCACGGGCCACCGGTCGTGGTGCAGGCGGCCGAGCACCGGCCGGGCGGCGCGGACGGCGCGGAACCCGGCCCGGTGCGCCTTCTCGGCGTCGAGCCGGACCAGGACCTTGTCGAAGAGCGCGCGGTAGCCGGTCACCGCCGGGCCGCCCACTCCTGCAGCGAGCGGACGCCGATGTCGCCGCTGCGGAGCGCCTCGATGCCCTGCACGGCCGCGCCGAGCCCCTGCACCGTGGTGATGCACGGGACGTTCGCCATCACGGCGGCGGTGCGGATCTCGTAGCCGTCGATCCGGGCGGAGCCGCCGCCGGACGAGCCGTGCGGGGTGTTGATGATCAGGTCGACCTCGCCGGCCTGGATCAGCTGCACGGTGGTCGGCTCGCCGTGGGGACCCGGCCCCTCGTAGTGCTTGCGGACGACCGTGACGTCGACGCCGTTGCGGCGCAGCACCTCGGCGGTGCCCTGGGTGGCGAGCACCTCGAAGCCGCGGTCGGCGAGCACCTTGATCGGGAAGATCATCGTGCGCTTGTCGCGGTTGGCCATCGACACGAAGACCTTGCCGCGCGTCGGCAGCGACCCGAAGGCAGCGGTCTGCGCCTTGGCGAACGCCGTGCCGAAGTCGGCGTCGAAGCCCATCACCTCGCCGGTCGACTTCATCTCCGGGCCGAGGACGGTGTCGACGTTCTTGCCGTCGGGCGTGCGGAACCGGTTGAAGGGCATCACGGCCTCCTTGACCGCGATGGGCGCGTCGGACGGGAGCATGCCGCCGTCGCCCTCGGCCGGCAGCACCCCGGCCTTCCGCAGGTCGGCGATCGACTCGCCGAGCATCACCCGGGCGGCGGCGCTGGCGAGCGGCGTCGCGGTGGCCTTGGAGACGAACGGGACCGTGCGGCTCGCCCGGGGGTTGGCCTCCAGGACGTACAGGACGTCGGAGCCGAGCGCGAACTGGATGTTGAGCAGCCCGCGCACCCCGATGCCCCGGGCGATGCCCTCGGTGGCCTCGCGGATGCGACCGATCTCCTGGTCGCCGAGCGTGATCGGAGGCAGCGCGCAGGAGGAGTCGCCGGAGTGGATGCCGGCCTCCTCGATGTGCTCCATCACGCCGCCGAGGAACAGCTCCTCGCCGTCGAACAGCGCGTCGACGTCGATCTCGACCGCATCGTCGATGAACCGGTCGACCAGCACGGGGTGCTCGGGGCTGATCTCGGTGGCGCGGGTGATGTAGCCCTCGAGCGACTCGTCGCTGTAGACGATCTCCATGCCCCGCCCGCCGAGGACGTACGACGGGCGCACCAGCACCGGGTAGCCGATGGCCTCGGCGATCTCCCGGGCCTCGGCGAACGACGCCGCCGTGCCGTGCATCGGCGCCGTCAGCCCGGCCTCGGCGAGCACCCGGCCGAACGCCCCGCGCTCCTCGGCGAGGTGGATCGCCTGCGGG
The DNA here is from genome assembly GCF_004168035.1 of Nocardioides iriomotensis. Taxonomy (GTDB): domain Bacteria; phylum Actinomycetota; class Actinomycetes; order Propionibacteriales; family Nocardioidaceae; genus Nocardioides_B; species Nocardioides_B iriomotensis. Next base: position 80,969 of record NZ_SDPU01000025.1, read on the forward strand.
GAGGTGCCGACGATCGGGACGCCGGCGTCCTGCAGGCCCTGGGCGAGGCCGAGCGGCGTCTGCCCACCGAGCTGGCAGATGACACCGGCCACCGGGCCGGCCTGCTGCTCGGCGTGCACGATCTCGAGGACGTCCTCCAGCGTGAGCGGCTCGAAGTACAGCCGGTCGGAGGTGTCGTAGTCGGTCGAGACCGTCTCGGGGTTGCAGTTGACCATGATCGTCTCGTAGCCGGCGCCGCCCTTCGACGCCGACAGCGCCAGGCTCGCGTGCACGCACGAGTAGTCGAACTCGATGCCCTGACCGATCCGGTTCGGCCCCGAGCCGAGGATGATCACGGCCTCGCGCTCACGCGGCTGCACCTCGGTCTCCTCGTCGTACGACGAGTAGTGGTACGGCGTGCGGGCGGCGAACTCGGCGGCGCACGTGTCGACGGTCTTGAACACGGGCCGGATGCCGAGCGCGTGCCGGACGCCGCGGACCACGGCCTCGGGCATGTCGCGGATCTTGCCGACCTGGGCGTCGGAGAAGCCGTGCCGCTTGGCCAGCCGCAGCACCTCGGGGGTGAGCTCCGGGCTGGCGGCGATCTGGCCGGCGACCTCGTTGATCAGGCTGAGCTGGTCGACGAACCAGGGGTCGATCTTGGTCGACTCGAAGATCTCCTCGGCGGTGGCGCCGGCGCGCATCGCGTCCATGACCTTCTTGAGCCGGCCGTCGTGCGGGGTGCGGATCTCGTCGAGCAGGGCCGCCTTGTCGAGGTCCTGCCACTCGTGGGTCCAGTCGAAGACGGCGGCCTTGTTCTCCAGGCTGCGCAAGGCCTTCTGCAGCGCCTCCGTGAAGTTGCGGCCGATCGCCATCGCCTCGCCCACGGACTTCATGTGGGTGGTCAGCGTCGGGTCGGCGGACGGGAACTTCTCGAACGCGAAGCGCGGCACCTTCACCACGACGTAGTCGAGGGTGGGCTCGAACGACGCCGGGGTCTCGGCGGTGATGTCGTTGGGGATCTCGTCGAGCGTGTAGCCGATCGCGACCTTGGCGGCGATCTTGGCGATCGGGAAGCCGGTCGCCTTCGACGCCAGCGCCGAGGAGCGGGAGACGCGGGGGTTCATCTCGATGACGACCACGCGGCCGTCGTCGGGGTTGACCGCGAACTGGATGTTGCAGCCGCCGGTGTCGACGCCGACCGACCGGATGATGCCGATCGAGAGGTCGCGCAGGTGCTGGTACTCACGGTCGGTGAGCGTCATCGCCGGCGCGACGGTGATCGAGTCGCCGGTGTGCACACCCATCGGGTCGAGGTTCTCGATGCTGCAGACGATGACCACGTTGTCGGCCTTGTCGCGCATGACCTCGAGCTCGTACTCCTTCCAGCCGAGGATCGACTCCTCCAGCAGCACCTCGGTGGTCGGGCTCGCGGCCAGGCCGGCACCGGCGATGCGACGCAGGTCGTCCTCGTCGTAGGCCATGCCCGAGCCGGTGCCGCCCATCGTGAACGACGGCCGCACGACCATGGGGTAGCCGAGCTGGTCGGCGGCGCCGAGGCAGTCGTCCATCGTGTGGCAGATGACCGAGCGGGCCACCTCTCCCCCGAGGTCCTCGACGATGTGCTTGAACGACTCGCGGTTCTCGCCGCGGTGGATCGCCTCGATGCTCGCGCCGATCAGCTCGACGCCGTACTTCTCGAGGATCCCGGCCTCGGCCAGCGCGATCGCGGCGTTGAGCGCGGTCTGCCCGCCGAGCGTGGCGAGCAGCGCGTCGGGCCGCTCCTTCTCGATGACCTTCTCGACGTACTCCGGGGTGATCGGCTCGACGTACGTCGCGTCGGCGAACTCCGGGTCGGTCATGATCGTCGCCGGGTTGGAGTTCACCAGCACGACGCGCAGGCCCTCCTGCTTGAGGACCCGGCACGCCTGGGTGCCGGAGTAGTCGAACTCGCAGGCCTGGCCGATGATGATCGGCCCGGAGCCGATGACCAGGACGCTCTGGATGTCGGTGCGCTTCGGCATCAGGCGTTGTCCCCCATCAGGTCGCAGAAACGGTCGAACAGGTACGCCGCGTCGTGCGGTCCGGCCGCGGCCTCCGGGTGGTACTGGACCGAGAACGCCTTGAGCTTCCCGGCCTCGTCACGGAGCTCGAGCCCCTCGACGACGTCGTCGTTGAGGCAGACGTGGCTGACCGAGGCGTCGCCGTACTGGGTGCGGGTCGACCCGTCGAGCGGCGCGTCGACGGCGAAGCCGTGGTTGTGCGCGGTGACCTCGACCTTGCCGGTGGTGCGGTCGATGACCGGCTGGTTGATGCCGCGGTGGCCGTACTTGAGCTTGTAGGTGCCGAAGCCGAGTGCGCGGCCGAAGAGCTGGTTGCCGAAGCAGATGCCGAAGTACGGCAGCCCCTGGCGCAGCAGGGCCTGCAGCAGCTCGACCTGCTGGGTGGTGGCCGCCGGGTCGCCGGGGCCGTTGCTGTAGAAGACGCCGTCGGGGTCCACCGCCAGCACCTCCTCGGCACTGACGGTCGCCGGCATCACGTGCACCTCGATGCCGCGCTCGGCCATCATGCGCGGCGTGTTGGCCTTGATGCCGAGGTCGACGGCGGCGACGGTGAACCGCTTCTCCCCCACCGCCGGGACCACGTAGGTCTCGGTCGTCGTCACCTGGTCGGAGAGCTCGGTGCCGGCCATCTCGTCGGCGTCGAGGACCCGCGCGAGCAGTGTCTGCGGGTCCGTCTCGGTCGTGGAGATGCCCACGCGCATCGCGCCGCGCTCGCGCAGGTGCCGGGTCAGCGCGCGGGTGTCGATGCCGCTGATCCCGACGACGCCCTGCTCGCGGAGCGCGTCGTCGAGGGAGCGCCGGGCCCGCCAGCTCGACGGCACGCGGGCGGGGTCGCGCACGACGTACCCGCTGACCCAGATCTTGCGGGACTCGGGGTCCTCGTCGTTCATCCCGGTGTTGCCGACGTGCGGCGCGGTCATCACGACGACCTGGCGGTGGTACGACGGGTCGGTGAGCGTCTCCTGGTAGCCGGTCATGCCGGTGGAGAACACCGCCTCGCCGAACGTCTCGCCCTCGGCGCCGTAGGACTCGCCGTGGAACGTGCGACCGTCCTCCAGGACGAGGATCGCGGGACTCACTGTGCGTTCTCCTTCGTCAGCTTGCTGATGGCGCGGACCCAGGCGTTGTGGGCCTCGGTCGTGCCCCTGTCGGCGACGGCCTCGTCGGTGAGGCGGAAGCCGGTGTCGAGCGTGAGGTCGCCGTGCTCCCAGGTGACGACGAGCAGGCCGTGCGGCGGCACGACCTTCCCGGCGATGCCCTGGTCGTGGCGGGCGCCGCGCACGGCCGCGGCGGGGATCCGGAACGACCCGGCGAGGCGGACCACGTCGAGCCCCTCGGCGGAGAGGTTCAGCCGGGCCTGGCTGCGAGCGCCGAGGCCCCGGGCGACCACCCGGTCGAGCCAGTCGCCGGCGACGGTGGTGCCGAAGTAGCGCGCTCCCCCGGTCAACCGCGCCTCGGGCAGCTCGGCGACGGGAGGGACCTCGACGAGCGGCGGCAGGTCGTGCCTGGTCGCCCGGCCCTTCCAGCCGCGCCACATGCCGAGGTAGGCGAGGACCAGCACCAGGCCGAGGAGCGCCACGGGCACCCAGGTGGGCGCTTCGGTCATCAGGCGAGCTTCCCGTCCAGCACGGTCGGCTTGCCTCTCAGGAACGTCGCGACCACGCGGCCGGGCAGCTCCATGCCGGCGTACGGCGTGTTGCGGCTCAGCGACGCGGTCTCGGTCGGGTCGACGACCCGGGTCGCGCCCGCGTCGTACAGCACGATGTTGGCGGGCTCACCGGCGGCGAGCGGGCGGCCGTGCCCGGAGAGGCGTCCGATCTCGGCGGGCTTGGTGGACATCCGCTCGGCGACGCCGGCCCAGTCGAGCAGGCCGGTGTCCACCATCGTCGCCTGGACGATCGACAGCGCGGTCTCGAGGCCGAGCATGCCGAAGGCGGCCGCCTGCCACTCGCAGTCCTTGTCCTCGTGGGGGTGCGGCGCGTGGTCGGTGGCGACCACGTCGATGGTGCCGTCAGCCAGGCCCGCGCGGAGCGCCTCGACGTCGGCGGCCGAGCGCAGCGGCGGGTTGACCTTGTAGATCGGGTCGTAGGTCAGCGCCTTCTCGTCCGTGAGCAGCAGGTGGTGCGGGCACGCCTCGGCGGTGACGTTCCAGCCCTTGCTCTTGGCCCAGCGGACGATCTCGACCGAGCCGGCGGTGGACACGTGGCAGACGTGCAGGCGGGAGTCGACGTGGGCGGCGAGCAGGCAGTCACGGGCGATGATCGCCTCCTCGGCGACGGCCGGCCAGCCGCGCAGGCCGAGGCGGCCGGAGAGCTCGCCCTCGTTCATCTGGGCGTCCTCGGTGAGCCGCGGCTCCTGCGCGTGCTGGGCGACGACGCCGTCGAACGCCTTGACGTACTCCAGCGCCCGGCGCATCAGCACCGCGTCGGAGACGCACTTGCCGTCGTCGGAGAACACCCGGACGCGGGCGGCGGAGTCGGCCATCGCACCGAGCTCGGCGAGCCGCTCGCCCTGGAGGCCGACGGTGACGGCGCCGACCGGGAAGACGTCGCAGTGGCCGGCCTCGCGGCCGAGCCGCCAGACCTGCTCGACGACGCCGGCGGTGTCGGCGACCGGGTCGGTGTTGGCCATCGCGTGCACGGCGGTGAACCCGCCGAGCGCGGCGGCCTGGGTGCCGGTGTCGACGGTCTCGGCGTCCTCGCGGCCAGGCTCGCGCAGGTGGGTGTGCAGGTCGACCAGGCCCGGGAGGGCGACCAGGCCCTCGCCGTCGACGATCTCGGCGCCGTCGGCGCTCAGACCCGCACCGACCTCGGTGATCCGGCCGTCCTCGACGAGGATGTCGGCGGCGTCGCCGCCGAGGATGCGGGCGTTGCGGATCAGGTAGGTGGTGCTCACTCGTCTCCCTCGGCGTTCTTCGACAGGGCCGGCTCGGAGCCGCCCAGCAGCAGGTACAGGACGGCCATCCGGACGGCGACACCGTTGGTGACCTGCTCGACGATCACCGAGCGGTCGGAGTCGGCGACGTCGGCGGTGATCTCCATGCCGCGGATCATCGGGCCGGGGTGCATCACGATCGTGTGGTCCTGGAGGTTCGCCATCCGGCGACCGTCGAGGCCGTAGCGACGGGAGTACTCGCGGACCGTCGGGAAGAACGCGGCGTTCATTCGCTCGCGCTGCACCCGCAGCATCATCACGACGTCGGCCTTGGGCAGGACGCCGTCGAGGTCGTACGACGTCTCGACGCCCCAGCCGTCGACACCGTACGGCAGCAGCGTCGGCGGGGCCACCAGCGTCACCTCGGCGCCGAGCGTGCGCAGCAGCAGCGCGTTGGAGCGGGCGACCCGGCTGTGCAGCACGTCGCCGACGATCGCGACCCGGCGGCCGTCGAGGTTGCCGAGGTGCCGCCACATGGTGAACGCGTCGAGCAGCGCCTGGGTCGGGTGCTCGTGGGTGCCGTCGCCGGCGTTGACCACCGAGCTCTTGGACCAGCCGGCGTTGGCCAGCAGGTGCGGCGCCCCGGACGCCCAGTGCCGGACGACGACCGCGTCGGCGCCCATCGCCTCCAGCGTCAGCGCGGTGTCCTTGAGCGACTCGCCCTTGCTCAGCGAGGAGCCCTTGGCGGAGAAGTTGATGACGTCGGCGGACAGCCGCTTGGCGGCGGCCTCGAACGAGATCCGGGTGCGGGTCGAGTCCTCGAAGAAGAGGTTCACGATCGTGCGGCCGCGCAGCGCTGGCAGCTTCTTGATCGGCCGGTCGGCCAGGGACCGGAGCTCCTCGGCGGTGGTGAGGATCAGCTCGGCGTCGTCGCGGGACAGGTCGCCGGCGCTCAGCAGGTGCTTCTTCATCGGGACTCCTCCTCGCGGCTCGGCGCGTCGTCGGCGGACGTGCCGGAGATGAGCACGGCGTCCTCGTCGTCGAACTCGGCGAGGTGCACGGAGACCTTCTCGACCAGGGAGGTCGGGAGGTTCTTGCCGACGAAGTCGGCGCGGATCGGCAGCTCGCGGTGGCCCCGGTCGACGAGGACCGCGAGCCGCACGGCCTGCGGGCGGCCGAGGTCGTTCATCGCGTCGAGCGCCGCCCGGATGGTGCGTCCGGAGAAGAGCACGTCGTCGACGAGGACGACGACCTTGCCGTCGATGCCGTCGGAGGGGATGTCGGTGCGCATGAGGGCGCGGGCCGGCTTCATCCGCAGGTCGTCGCGGTACATCGTCACGTCGAGCGACCCGACCTCGACGTCGTGACCCTCGACCGAGGCGATCTTGGCGGCGATCCGCTGCGCGAGCGGGACGCCGCGGGACGGGATGCCCAGGAGCAGGAGGTTCGAGGCGCCCTTGTTGCGCTCGAGGATCTCGTGGGCGATGCGGGTGAGAGCGCGGGAGACGTCACGCGCGTCCATCACGGTGCGGGCAGTGCTGCCGAGGTGAGCGGCTGGTGCGTTGGCTTGGGCACACACGAGCTCGTCGGACCTCCTTCTCCGCCTCACGGGACGGCTCGTTAAAGGATGTCGATCGCTGGTCACCCTAACAGCCGGGCGGGGTGCTTCTCACATCCGCCGCGGCGCGTCCCGAGGTGTGGGCGGCCGCACCACGCCGGCGGGTCAGCCGAGCGCCTTGAGGGCCTCCTCGACCGCCCGGTGGAAGGTCGGGTAGGCGTAGATCATCGAGCGCAGCGTCGTCACCGGCACCTCAGCGTGCACGGCGGTGGCCAGCATCGACAGGACCTCCCCGCCGGACGGCCCGACGACCGTGGCGCCGACGAGCACGCCGCGGTCGGCGTCGGCGACGACCTTGATCAGGCCCTCGGCCCGCGCGATCCAGCCACGGGTGGAAGCGCTGAGGTCGGTGGTGCCGACCTGGACGTCCAGGCCGGCGTCGCGGGCCTGCTTCTCGGTCAGACCGACGCTGCCGACCTCGGGATCGGTGAACGTCACGCGCGGGACGGCGTGGTACGCCGCCTCGGGCCCGTCCTGGCCGAGGATGTCGCGGACGGCGATCGCGGCCTGGTACATCGACACGTGCGTGAACGCGCCCTTGCCGGTGATGTCGCCGATCGCCCACAGCCCCTCGGCGCCCGTCACCCGCATCCGGCCGTCGGTGTCGAGGGCGCGCTGCTCGGGGTCGAGTCCCACCGTCTCCAGGCCGATGGCGGCGATGTTGGTGCGACGGCCGGTGGCCACGAGGAGCCGGTCGGCGGTGAGGCGCTGCCCGGCGGCCTCGACGGTGAAGGTGCCGTCGTCGTAGGACACCCGCTCGACCTGCGTGCCGGTCAGCACCTGGATGCCCTCGCGGGCGAACACCTGCCCCATGAGCGTGCCGGCCTCGGGCTCCTCCAGGGCCAGGATCCGGTCGAAGAGCTCGACCACGGTGACGCGGGTGCCGAAGCGGGCGAACGCCTGCGCCATCTCCGCGCCGATCGCTCCGACGCCGAGCACGATCATCGAGGCAGGCGCCTGCTCGGCTGGTACCGCGTCCCGGTTGGTCCAGTACGGCGTGTCGGCGAGGCCGTCGACCGGCGGGGCCGCCGGCTCGGTGCCCGTGTTGAGCACGACGCCCTTCCGCGCGGTCCAGGTCTCGCCCGCGACCTCGACCTGCCGGGGGCCGACCAGCCGGGCCTCGCCGTGCACGACGGTGGCGCCGGCCTTCTCCAGCCGCTCCACGGCGATCGTGTCGTCCCAGTCGGCCGTCGCCTCGTCCTTGATGCGCCGCGCCACGGCCGACCAGTCGGGGGTGACGGACGCCGTACCGGCGAGACCGTCGACCCGGCGGGCCTCCGCGAGCACGTCGGAGGCGCGCACCATCATCTTGCTCGGGATGCAGCCGTAGTAGGGACACTCGCCGCCGACCAGCCGCCGGTCGACGGCCAGCACGTCCAGGCCCGCCCGGGCGAGCTGGCTGGCAGCGGACTCGCCGCCGGGACCGAGCCCGACGACCACGACATCGACCTCACGGGCGCTCATGACGGTCAGACTACGGTCGGGGGATGACCCACGTCCCCCACGAGACCGTTCCCCTCGTCGCCGGTGCGATGCCGCTGCTCGGCTTCGGCACCTGGCAGATCACCGGTTCCGACGCCGTGACGGCGACCGCCGCCGCGCTCGAGTCCGGCTACCGGCACCTCGACACCGCGACCGTCTACGGCAACGAGGCCGAGGTCGGCCGGGCGCTGGCCGAGAGCGGGGTCGCCCGCGACGACGTGTTCGTCACGACCAAGTGCCCGCCCGACCGGGCCGGGCGCGAGCGGGAGACGCTGGAGCAGAGCCTGGAGGCGCTGCGCACCGACCACGTCGACCTGTGGCTGATCCACTGGACGACCGACTCCGCCGACGAGCGCCGCGCCGTCTGGGAGGCGTTCGTCGCCGCCCGCGAGGCGGGGCTGGTGCGCGACATCGGCGTCAGCAACTACTCCCCCGCCCAGATCGACGAGCTGGTCGACGCCACCGGCGTGAAGCCCGCGGTTAACCAGATCAAGTGGAGCCCGCTGCTGTACGACGCCGGCCTCGTCCGCGAGCTCGCCGACCGCGAGATCGTGCTCGAGGGCTACAGCGCGCTGCGCGGCGGCACCCTCACCGACGCGACCATCTCCGGCATCGCCGACCGGCTCGGGCGCACGCCCGCGCAGGTGATCGTGCGCTGGCACCTGCAGCACGGGTTCGTCGCGATCCCCAAGTCGACCAGGCCCGAGCGGATCGCGGCGAACGCCGACGTCGCCGGCTTCGAGCTGTCCGACGACGACATGGCCGCCCTCGACGGCCTGGGGTCATCACGGCGTCAGTGAGCGCGTGAGCTCCGCGGCCGGGCCGGGTCGCGCCTGCGTGTGCCCCGTCCCGGCCCACAGGTGCGCGACCTGCGGGTCACCGGCCGCGACGGCCGCCTTCCGCAGCGGCGAGGTCAGGTGGTGCAGCTGCGGGTACGCGGCCGGTGCGTCGGGGTGCTCGGCCATGAACCGGTTGGCCAGCCCGCGCGCCCACCGGCCGGTGTACGCCCGCGTCAGCGCGGTCGCCTCGAACGCCGGATCCGTGAGCGCGGCCCGGTGCACCGGGTTGGTGCCCGCCTCGTCGGCCAGCAGGTACGCCGTACCGCAGAGCGCGGCGACGGCCCCGGCCCGGACAAGGGCCTCGACGCCGGTCGCGTCCATGACCCCGCCGCCGGCGACCACGGGCACGTCGACGGCGGCCAGCACGTCGCGCAGCAGGTCGGGCAGCGGCTGCGCGGCCGGCACGGCCAGCAGGTCCCAGGTGCCGCGGTGCGCCCCGGCGTCCGGGCCCTGCACCAGCAGCGAACGCGCTCCCCGGGCGACGGCCTCGCGCGCCTCGTCGGCCGTCGTCACGGTCACCGCGGTGTGCACCCGTGCCTCGGCGAGCCTCCGGAGGACGTCGGCGTCGGGGCAGCCGAACGTGAACGACACCAGGTCCGGACGCACGTCGAGGACGAGGTCGAGCTTGCCCTGCCAGTCGTCGTCGTCCCAGGCGGGCTCGCCGAGCGTCGCGCCGAGCCGCGCGGCCTCGGGCTCCAGGTCGGCGCGGTAGCCGGCCAGCACGTCGGCACCCGGGTCGCACCGCTCGACGACGAACAGGTTCACGGCCAGCGGCCCGGACGTCGCTGCCCGCGCGGCGGCCAGGTCGTCGGCGACCGCGGCGGCGGTCTTGTAGCCGGCCGCGACGTACCCCAGTCCGCCGGATTCCGTCACCGCTGCCGCGAGTGCAGGCGTCGACGCGCCGCCGGCCATGGGGGCGGCGACGACCGGGCGGGACAGGTCGCGCAGGTCGAGCATCCCGCCAGGCTAGACCGATGAATCAGCGGCGGCCGGGCGGTCTCCTCTCGTGAAGGGACACACCGACCACACCGCGGAGGAGGTGACGACGATGACCACCGAACGCCACGCCTGGGCTTCCCTCCAGGCGCACCCGCCGGTCGTCAGCCGCGTCAGCGCGACCTGCGGCTGCGGCCAGGACCTGGACACCTGCACGGGACTCCATTGCCCGCGCTGCGGCACGTCGATCGCCGCCCATGCCGCGTGAGGACCCGCGCCGCCGCCCCTAGGGTGACGGCATGGCGCACGGAACCCACGACTTCGAGGACGACCCCCGCAACGAGCAGATCCTGATCTGGGTCAACGGCGACCTGCTCCCCCGCGACCGGGCCGTCGTGTCCGTCTTCGACTCCGGCTTCGTGCTCGGGGACGGCGTCTGGGAGGGCCTGCGCGTCAGCGGCGGGCACCCGGCGTTCCTCGACCTGCACCTCGACCGGCTCTACGAGGGCGCGACCGCGATCCTGCTCGACATCGGGCTCTCCCGCGAGGAGCTCACCGCCGCGATCTACGAGACGTTGCGAGCCAACGACATGGTCGACGGCGTGCACGTCCGGCTGATGGTGACGCGCGGCGTGAAGCGGACGCCGTACCAGGACCCGCGGGTCACCGTGGGCCCGGCGACCGTGGTGATCATCGCCGAGCACAAGGAGGTGATGCCGCGCACCGTGACCGAGGGCATCACGTTGTTCACCACGCACGTGCGCCGCGCGACGCCCGACACGCTCGACCCGAAGCTCAACGCGCACAGCAAGCTCAACGACATCACCGCGTGCATCCAGGCCTACACGGCCGGGGCCGACGAGGCGCTGATGCTCGACCCCCACGGTTTCGTCGCGACCTGCAACAGCACGCACTTCTTCGTCGTGAAGGGCACGCCGGCGGAGCCCGAGGTGTGGACGTCCGACGGGAGGTTTTGCCTGGGCGGGATCACCCGCGGCAACGTGCTGGCGATGTGCCGCGACGGCGGCATCACGGCCCGCGAGACGACGTTCAGCCTCACCGACGTCTACAGCGCCCAGGAGGCGTTCGTGACCGGCACCTTCGCCGGCGTCGTCCCGGTGCGAACCGTCGACGGTCGCATCATCGGCACCGGCGCGCGGGGTCCGGTCGTCGAGCGGCTGCAGGGGATGTACCGCGACCTCGTCGCCGCCGACGTCGCCGGGCGCACGGCGCCATGAGCGCGACCCGGCTGCACGTGTGGAGCGGCCCGCGGAACATCTCGACCGCGATGATGCGCTCCTGGGAGAACCGGCCCGACACCGTCGTGGTCGACGAGCCGTTCTACGCCGCCTACCTCGCCCGCACCGGCATCGACCACCCGGCGCGCGAGGAGGTGATCGCGAGCCAGCCCACCGACGAGGCCGCGATCCTCGCCTCGCTCGAGGCGCCGCTGCCGGACGGCCGGGACCTGCACTACGCCAAGCAGATGACGCTCCACCTCCGGCCCGACGACGACCTGCTCTGGACGCTGCGCTTCCGCAACGTGATGCTGATCCGGGACCCGGCCGAGGTGGTCGCGTCCTACGTGAAGTCGCGGGAGTCCTGCGAGCCCGACGACATCGGCCTGCCCCAGCAGCAACGCATGGTCGCGTTCTGGGACGCCCACGACGCCGCTCCGCCGGTCATCGACGCCGCGGACTTCCTCCGCGCGCCGGAGGGCTACCTGCGCTGGATCTGCGACTGGGTCGGCGTGCCGTTCACCGACCGGATGCTCTCCTGGCCCGCCGGTCCTCGGGACACCGACGGCGTCTGGGCACCGCACTGGTACGCCGCCGTGCAGGCCTCGACCGGCTTCGAGCCGTGGCGCCCGCGCCAGGTGCACCTGTCCGCGCACGACGCCGCCGTCGCCGCGACCTGCCGCCCGGCGTACGACGCCCTCCGCGCGCGCCGCCTGATCCTCTGAGGGTTTAGGACAGGAACTGACCTGAACCCGCTCTAGGGTCGAACCAGACCACCGAGGAAGGAACCACCATGGACTTCAGGATCGAGCTCGTCCCGCTGGCCGTCACCGACGTCGACCGTGCCAAGGCGTTCTACGGCGACAAGGTCGGCTGGAACGTCGACCACGACCAGGTCGTCTCCCCCGAGCTGCGCTTCGTGCAGGTCACGCCGCCCGGCTCGGCCTGCTCGTTCTGCTTCGGAGTGGGCCTGCAGATGCTGCCCGAGGGGTCGTCGCAGTTCATCCAGGTCGTCGTCGACGATGCCGACAAGGCGCTGGCCTACCTGCGCGAGCGCGACGTGGAGTGCGAGGGCGTCGACGAGCAGCCGTGGGGCCGCTTCGTGTACTTCCAGGACCCCGACGGCAACCGCTGGGCGCTGCAGCAGATCGTCGTACCGTCCTGAGCCCACCCCGATTCGTCCGCACCCGTCCCGCGGTGGAGACCCGCGGAACCGCGGACGAATCGGGTCTAGGCGGTCAGCGCCGGCTTGTCGCGCTGGATCGCGCCGAGCACGCCGTTGACGAACGCCGGCGACTCGTCGGTCGACAGGTCGCCCACCAGCGCCATCGCCTCGCTCACGGCGACGGCGTCGGGCACCTCGTCGACGTACAGCAGCTCGAGCACGCCGAGCCGCAGCACGTTGCGGTCGACCGCCGGCATCCGCCCGAGGCTCCAGCCCCGGGAGTACGTCGAGATCAGCTCGTCGAGCCTGGCCTGGTGCTCGGCGACGCCGCGGATCAGCGTGACGGTGTACTCGTTGACCGGCGGCTCACCGCTGATCACCCGCTCGTCGAGCGTCTCGCCGAGCGGCAGGCCGCGGACCTCGCACTCGAAGAGGATGTCCAGCGCCCGCTTGCGCGCCTTGGAGCGAGCCGCCATCAGGAGGAGACGCGACCGAGGTAGCTGCTGTCGCGGGTGTCGACCTTGACCTTCTCGCCGCTCGTGATGAACAGCGGGACGGCGATCTCGTGGCCGGTCTCGAGGCGGGCGGGCTTGGTGCCGCCGGTGGAGCGGTCGCCCTGGAGGCCGGGCTCGGTGTACTCGACCAGCAGCTCGACCGACGCGGGCAGCTCGATGTAGAGCACGCGGCCCTCGTTGGTCGCCACGATGGCGTCCTGGTTCTCCAGCATGAAGTTCTTGGCGTCGCCGACGATGTCGGGCGTGACCTCGATCTGGTCGTAGGTCGAGGTGTCCATGAAGACGTAGTTGGCGCCGTCGTTGTAGAGGTACTGCATCGTCCGCTTGTCGACGTTGGCCACGTCGACCTTGACGTCGGCGTTGAAGGTCTTGTCGACGGTCTTGCCGGACTCGATGTTCTTCAGCTTGGTGCGCACGACCGCGCCGCCCTTGCCGGGCTTGTGGTGCTGGAACCAGATGACGGACCAGAGCTGGCCGTCCAGGTTGAGCACCATGCCGTTCTTGAGGTCGTTGGTCGTTGCCATGTGCGCGCGTCAGCCTTTACGTGGTGTTGATCAGGGAACTGACGGAGTCTATCCGCGACCCCCGAGACTCTCCGAATCGACGGATCAGAGTTCGGCGAGGAACGCCAGCGCCTGCCGGTAGCCGTCGATGCCCTGCCCGGTCACGACGGAGGCGGCGTACGGCGACACGACGGAGGTGTGCCGGAACTCCTCCGGGCGGCTCGCGGGGTCGGAGATGTGCACCTCCACGAGCGGCGCCTCGAGCTGGGCGCAGGCGTCGAACAGCGCGTAGGAGTAGTGCGACCAGGCGGCGGCGTTGAGCACGACCGGGGTGCGGTCGTCGGCGGCCTGGTTGAGCCAGTCGAGCAGCTCGCCCTCGTGGTTGGTCTGGCGCACGTCGACGTCGAGCCCGAGGTCGCGGCCCCAGCCGGCGCAGAGGTCGGCGAGCTCGGCGTGGGTGGTGGTGCCGTAGATCTCCGGCTGGCGGCGCCCGAGTCGGCCGAGGTTGGGCCCGTTGAGGACCAGCACCTTCGTGCCGGTCACCGCGCGGCCTCCGCCGCGACCTCGGCGAACGCCGCGGTCAGCAGCTGCGGGTCCGGCCCGGCCATCACCGCGGGCTTGGCGAGCCCGTCGAGGACGACGAAACGCAGCTGGTCGCCGCGGGACTTCTTGTCGATCCGCATCGCCTCGTGGAGCTGGCCCCACGGCGCCTGGCCCTTGTACGACGTGGGCAGCCCGACGAGCTCGAGCACGGAGCGGTGCCGCTCGGCGGTGGCGTCGTCGAGACGGCCCGCCATGCGCGCGAGCTCGGCGACGAAGACCATGCCGATCGCGACCGCGGCGCCGTGCCGGAACTGGTACCGCTCGGCCTTCTCGATCGCGTGGCCGAGGGTGTGGCCGTAGTTGAGCGCCTCGCGGCCGGGGTGTCCGGCGGTCCCGCCGGTCTCCTTGAGGTCGTCGACAACGACGTCGACCTTGACCCGGACCGCCCGCTCGACCAGCTCGCGCAGCAGCGGCGACGTCGGGTCGACGGCGGCGATCGGGTCGCTCTCGACGAGGTCGAGGATGGCCGGGTCGGCGATGAAGCCGCACTTGACGACCTCCGCCAGCCCGCTGATCAGCTCGTTGCGCGGAAGCGTCTCGAGCGTCGCCAGGTCGCACAGCACACCGGCCGGCTCGTGGAACGCGCCGACGAGGTTCTTGCCCTCGGAGGTGTTCATGCCGGTCTTGCCGCCGACGGCCGCGTCGACCATGCCGAGCAGGGTCGTCGGGAGGTGCACGACCTTCACGCCGCGCAGCCAGGTGGCGGCGACGAACCCGCCCATGTCGGTGGTCGACCCACCGCCGACGGTGACGACGGCGTCCGAGCGGGTGAACCCGGTCTGCCCGAGCACCTGCCAGCAGAACGACGCGACCGGGGCGAGCTTCGCCTCCTCGCCGTCGGGGATCTCGATGCCGTGGGCCTCGTAGCCCTGGTCGGTGAGGTCCTGCCGGATCGCCTCGCCGGTCGCGGCCAGCGCCCGCGGGTGGATCACCGCGACCCGCTGCACGCCGCTGCCGAGCATGCCGGGCAGCTCGCCGAGCAGGTTGCTGCCCACCACGACGTCGTAGGGGGATGCTCCGCGCACGGGGATGGCCGTGCGCTCGGGCGACTCCGTCACGAGAGCTCCTTCGTCTCGATCGCGGCCGCCACGTCGTCGGCGACCTCCTCCGGGGTGCGCCCGTCGGTGTCGACCTGGACCGTGGCGACGGCCTGGTAGACCGGCAGCCGCTCGTCGAGCAGCGCCTTCACCCGCGACCGTACGTTGCCGAGCAGAAGCGGGCGGCCGACGCCGAGCCCGACCCGTTTGACGGCGTCGGAGAGCCCCACGTTGAGGAAGGCGACCGGGTGGCCGGCGAGCGCCTCGCGGGTGCCCGGGTCGAGCACGGCTCCCCCGCCGAGCGCGAGCACACCGTCGTGCTCGGCCAGCGCCGCCGCGACGGCGGCCCGCTCCAGTGCGCGGAAGTGCTGCTCACCGTCGTCGACGAAGATCTCGGAGATCTCGCGCCCCTCGGCGGCCACGATGTCGGCGTCGGTGTCGCGCACCGTGAGGTGCCAGCGCTCGGCCAGGATCGCGGCCACGGTGGACTTGCCGGCGCCCATCGGGCCGACCAGCACGACCCGGGGAGCCACTACCTGAACCTCAGGGTGTCCAGGTAGCTCTCGGCGTTGCGCCGGGTCTCCTGCACGGAGTCGCCGCCGAACTTCTCCAGCACGGCTTCGGCGAGCACCAGCGCGACCATGGCCTCGGCGACGATGCCGGCGGCCGGCACGGCGCAGACGTCGGAGCGCTGGTGGTGCGCGACCGTGGCCTCGCCGGTGGCGATGTCGACGGTGCGCAGCGCGCGCGGGACCGTGGCGATCGGCTTCATGGCGGCGCGGACGCGGAGCGCCTCGCCGGTGGTCATGCCGCCCTCGGTGCCGCCGGAGCGGCCCGAGGTACGGCGGATGCCCTCGTCGGTGGCGACGATCTCGTCGTGCGCGAGGGAGCCGGGGGTCGCGGCGAGGCCGAACCCGTCGCCGACCTCGACGCCCTTGATCGCCTGGATCCCCATGAGCGCACCGGCCAGGCGGGCGTCGAGCCGTCGGTCCCAGTGCACGTGCGAGCCGAGGCCCGGCGGCAGGCCGTGCACGACCACCTCGACCACGCCGCCGAGCGTGTCGCCGTCCTTGTGCGCCTCGTCGATGCGGGCGACCATCTGCTTGCTCGCGTCGGGGTCGAGGCAGCGCACCGGGTCGTCGTCGAGGTAGGCGACGTCGTCGGGCGTCGGGACAGAGCCCTCGGGTGCGTCGACGCCGCCGAGCTGGACGACGTGGGACACCACCCGGGCGCCGACGGACTGCTCGAGGAAGCGGGTCGCCACCGCCCCGAGGGCGACGCGCGCGGCCGTCTCGCGCGCCGACGCGCGCTCGAGGATCGGGCGGGCCTCGTCGAAGTCGTACTTCTGCATGCCCACGAGGTCGGCGTGGCCGGGCCGCGGACGGGTCAGCGCGGCGTTGCGGGCCAGCGCCTCCAGCTCGACCGGGTCGACGGGATCGGCGGACATCACCTTGTCCCACTTGGGCCACTCGGTGTTGCCGACCCGGATGGCGACCGGGCTGCCGAGCGTCCGGCCGTGGCGCAGGCCGCCGATGATCTCGACCTCGTCCTGCTCGAACTTCATCCGGGCGCCGCGGCCGTAGCCGAGCCGCCGCCGGGCCAGCGCGTCGACGATGTCGCCCGACGTCACGGAGACGTGGGCGGGCAGACCCTCGAGTACGGCGACCAGGGCGGGTCCGTGGGACTCGCCGGCCGTGAGCCAACGCAGCATGCGGTCAGTCTTTCACGCGTGGGAGGCGCCGCCGTCAGGCGTACCAGGCACCGACACCGGGCCCGATCACGATGCCGGCCAGGGCCCCGAGCAGCATGAACGGGCCGAACGGGTTCGCCTTGCGGTCCACGATGCGCAGCAGCGCGAGCAGCGCACCGCCGACGCCGCCGAGCAGGAAGCCGGCCCAGATCCCGATGAGCAGCTCGGGCCAGCCGAGCCAGCCCAGCGCGATGCCGAGGATGCCGCTGAGCCGGACGTCGCCGTACCCCATGCCGGCCGGGTAGATCAGCCACATCAGCAGGTAGAGCCCGCCGGCCACCGCCCAGCCGATCAGCGCACCGACCGCGCGGGACCAGTCGTCCGCCGCCCAGGCGGCGAGGACGGCGAGGGGCGCGACCACGAAGTACGTCGGCGCGACCACCTTCGTCGGCAGCCGCCGGGTCCGCCAGTCGACCACGGCGAGCGCGACCCCGACCGGCACCAGGAACAGCAGGAACGACAGGGCCGGCGTCCAGCCGGTGGCACCGCCGATGGCTCCGGCCGCGGCGGCGCAGGCGATGCTCGAACCGGCCCGCAGACCACGTGCGCGGGCGATGTCGGCGTAGGGCACCTTCTCGTCGGCGCGCGGAGGGTGGTCCTGCTCGTCGGTGCCGGGCACCTCGTCCTCGGGGTCCGGCTCCGGCTCGGGGATCCGCGCGATGATCGTGGGCACGGCCTGGCCGACGAGCAGGCCGTACAGCGCGCACGCCAGCGCGACCCCCGAGTCCCAGATCATGGCGTCGCTCCGAGGGCGTTGCGGAGGACGTCGACCGGGACCGGCCGCCCGGTCATCAGCTCCACCTGCAGCACGGCCTGGTGGACGAGCAGGTCGTGACCGCCCACCACCGGCACGAACCGGTCGGCGGCGGCCATCGCGAGGGGCGTCGGCCAGGGGTCGTAGATCACGTCGAACACCACGCCGGCGCCGGCGACCAGGCCGGTGAGGCCGGGCTGCGCCGACGCGGGCACGGTGGAGACCAGCACGTCCGGTGCGGGTACGGCGGAGCCGAGGGCGGCGACCTCGACCTCAGGCGGCGACGGGTGCCGCCCGACGGCGTCGAGGGTGTCCGCCGCGCGCGCCGGGTCGCGGACGAGCAGCACGGCCTCGCGGCAGCCGAGGTCCGCGAGCGCCAGCAGCACGGAGGCGGCCGTCGCGCCTCCGCCGAGCACGACGGCGCGGTCCACCGGGCCGTCGTGACGCTCCCGCAGCGCCGCCGCCGCACCGGGGATGTCGGTGTTGTGACCGACGAGCCGGCGCCGCTCCCCCGTGCCCTCGAGCACGACGGTGTTCGCGGCCTGGGCCTGCACGGCCCGGTCGCCCATCTCGTCGAGCAGCGGGACGACCGCGCGCTTGAGCGGCATGGTCAGCGACAGGCCCCGCCACGACGCGTCCAGCGACGCCACGAAGCCCGGCAGGTCCTCCTCGCGCACCTCGCGCGCGTCGTACTCCCATTCGAGGCCGAGGTAGGCGTACGCCGCCCGGTGCAGCAGCGGGGAGAGCGAGTGGGCGACGGGGCTGCCCAGCACCGCGCAGCGCGTGGTCAGCACCGGTCCGAGGAGTCGCAGTACTCCGCGAGCTCGACGTTCTTGAACTTCAGGAACTCGTCGTAGTCGTCGGTGAACTTGGTCTCGCCCGTGTCGAGGTCGACGGTCACGTAGTAGACCCAGTCGCCCTCCGTCGGGTGCGCGGCCGCCTCGATCGCCGCGTCGCCCGGAGCCTCGATCGGCCCCGGGGGCAGGCCCGGGTTGACCCTGGTGTTGTACGGCGAGTCGACCTGGAGGTCCTCCTCGGTCAGCCCGAGGCCGAGGTCGCGCCCGAGGGCGTAGTTGACCGTGGCGTCGATCTGGAGCAGGCCGTTGGTGGCGTCGGTCTCGAGCCGGTTGTAGATCACCCGGGCGACCTTGCCGCGGTCCTGGTCGCGGTTGGCCTCCGACTCGACGAGGCTGGCGATCGTCATCAGCTCGTGCGGCGTGTAACCGAGCTTCTCGGCGGCTCCCTCGAGGTCCGCGTCGTCGGCGGCCTGCTGCCAGCGGGCGACCATCTGGCTGAGCATGTCGACCGGCTTGTCGTTGGGCCCGAACGCGTAGGTGGCCGGGAACAGGTAGCCCTCGGCGTTGCCCTTGGCGTAGGCCGGCAACCCGATGGCGTCGGGTCGGTCGAGGACCCGGTCGAACTGCTTGGCGCTGAAGTCGGTCTGCTTCGCGAGGATCTCGACGATCTGCTCCAGACGCAGGCCCTCCGGGATGGTCACCGCGGTCTGGATCAGGTTGTCCGGGTCCACGAGCACGTCGAGGGCGTCCGCCGCGGGCATCTCCTTCTGCACCTCGTAGAAGCCGACCTGGATGCCGGTGGAGTCGGGGTTGGTGCGTGCGGCGTCGGTGAACGCCTCCAGGCTCGCCACGACGCCCTCGTCGACCAGCACCTGGCCGATGTCGGTGGCGTTGTCACCCTCCTTGACCTCGACCAGGACCGAGCCGTGGCCGGGGCCGGGGTAGTCCTCGGGGTCGCTGAACCGGTCGCGCACCGCCTCGATGCCGGTCGTCGCGCCCCAGTAGAGACCGCCGGCCAGGACCGCGAGCAGCACGAGCAGCGCCAGGCAGCCCAGTCCCCGGCGGGGGCGACGCGCCCGGTGGGACTTGAGTGGTAGTCCGATGTCGCTCAACGGCTTGGTTCACACCTATCTGTGGCCTGGCCCCGTACCTGCAACGTCACAGTCCTGCGTTCCTCACTGCGGACCCGGTCCGACGAGCTCCCCGGGCGCGGAGCCCGTGCTCCGCTCGGTCTCCAGCGCATTCTGCAGGATCACGACCGCAGCGGCCTGGTCGACCACCGCGCGTCGCTTCTTGCCCTTCTTACCCCGTTCACGCAGCGTTGCCTCAGCAGAGACCGTACTGAGCCGCTCGTCGCACAGCCGCACCGGCACCGGCGCGACCGCCGCCGCGACCTCCGCCGCGAAGGCGCGGACCTTGACGGCCGCGGGCCCCTCGCCGCCCGAGAGGCTGCGCGGGAGCCCCACGACCACCTCGACCGCGGACTCCTCGTCGACCAGTGCGCGCAGCCGCGTGAGGTCGCCGGGACCGCGCGGGACGGTCTCCACCGGCGTGGCGATCAGGCCCGAGGGGTCGGACCGCGCCACGCCGATGCGGACGTCCCCGACGTCCACACCCAGCCGCACACCCGGCCGGAAGCCGGGGCGCGGGTCACCGTCGCTCAACGCGCGGTGGCCGCGCGCCCGACGGCGTGCTCGACGTCGACGAGCGCCTGGTCGACGTGGGTGAGGTCGGCGCCGCCGCCCTGCGCCACGTCGTCCTTGCCGCCGCCGCTGCCGCCGAGCGCCTGGGCGGCGACCTTGACCAGCGCGTTGGCCGAGATGCCCCAGCTGCGGCCCTCGTCGTTGACGGTGACGACGACCGCGGGCTTGCCGTTGCTGGAGCCGATGATCGCGACGACGCCGGGCCTGCCGGCCGCCATCCGGCCGCGGATGTCGAGCGCGAGCTTGCGGACGTCGCCCGCGTTGGCGCCGTCGACCCGGTGGCCGACGAAGCCGACCCCGAAGACGTCCTTCGCGCCCGCGGCGAGCTCGCCGGCCGCGGACAGGATCTGCGCCATCCGGACCTTCTCGATCTCCTTCTCGGCCGCACGGAGCCGCTCGACGAGGTCGTTGACACGCTCGGGCAGCTCCTCGGGCCGCGCCTTGAGCGCCTCGCTGAGCTGGGCGACCAGGACGTGCTCGCGCGCGAGGAACCGGTAGGCGTCGCCGCCCACCAGCGCCTCGACCCGGCGCACGCCGGAGCCGATGGAGGACTCGCCGAGCAGCTTGATCACGCCGAGCTGGCCGGACCGGCCCGCGTGGGTGCCGCCGCAGAGCTCGCGCGCCCAGTCGCCGACGGAGATCACGCGGACCTGGTCGCCGTACTTCTCGCCGAACAGCGCCATCGCACCGCTCTTGCGCGCCTCGTCCTGGGTCATGATCTCCGCGTGGACCGCGAGGTCCGCGAGCACCAGGTCGTTGACCCGCGCCTCGACGTCGACCATGGCCGACTGGGGTACGGCGCCGGTGGCGGAGAAGTCGAAGCGGAACCGGCCCGGCGCGTTCTCGGAACCCGCCTGGGTCGCGGTCTCGCCGAGCGCCTCGCGGAACGCCTTGTGCACCATGTGGGTCGCGGTGTGCGCGCGGCTGATCGACCGGCGGCGCTCGATGTCGACCGACGCGTGCGCCGGCTCGCCGACGGTTACCTCGCCGGACAGCACCCGCGCCTGGTGGACGATCAACCCGGTGATCGGGGACTGCACGTCGAGGATCTCGACGCGCGCGCCGTTGCCGAGCTCGACGACACCCTGGTCGGCGAGCTGGCCGCCGCCCTCGGCGTAGAACGGGGTGCGGTCGAGGACGAGCTCGACCTCGCTGCCCTCGCCGACCGAGCGCACGGACGCGCCGCCGGCGTCGATGAGGCCGCCGACGCGCGCCTCGGTGACGACCTCGTCGTAGCCGGTGAACTGGACCGCGCGGCCGAGCTCGTCGGCGACGGTGCGGTAGGCCCCGCCCGACGCGTGCTGGCCCTTCTTGGCCCGCGCGTCGGCCTTGGCGCGCTCCCGCTGCTCGGTCATCAGCCGGCGGAACTCGCCCTCGTCGACCTGGAGGCCCTGCTCGGCCGCCATCTCGAGGGTGAGGTCGATCGGGAAGCCGTAGGTGTCGTGCAGCGCGAACGCCTTGGAGCCGGACAGCGAGGTCTGGCCCCCGGCCTTCGCCTCCTGCGCCGCGAGGTCGAAGATCGACGTCCCGGTGCGCAGGGTCTGGCGGAACGCGTCCTCCTCGGCGAACGCCACGGTGCTGATGCGCTCCCAGTCGGAGTGCAGCGCGGTGTACGACTCCCCCATCTTGTCGCGGCTGACCGGCATCAGCTCGGGCAGCACCCGGTCCTCGCACCCGAGCAGCCGCATCGAGCGGACCGCGCGGCGCAGCAGGCGGCGCAGCACGTAACCGCGCGCCTCGTTGCCGGGCGTCACGCCGTCGGCGATCAGCATCATCGACGAGCGGATGTGGTCGGCGACCACACGGAAGCGGACGTCGTCGTCGTGGTCCTTCCCGTAGCGGCGTCCGGTGAGCTCCTGGGCCTTCTCGATGACCGGGAACATGACGTCGATCTCGTACATGTTGTCCTTGCCCTGCAGGAGCAGGGCGACGCGCTCCAGGCCCATCCCGGTGTCGATGTTCTTCTTGGGCAGCGAGCCCGCGATGTCGAAGTCCTCCTTGGAACGCACCGCGCTCAGCTCGTCCTGCATGAACACGAGGTTCCAGAACTCCAGGTAGCGGTCCTCGGCACCGAAGTCGCCGTCGGCACCGTAGGCCGGGCCCCGGTCGATCAGGATCTCCGAGCACGGGCCGCCGGGACCGGGCACGCCCATGGACCAGTAGTTCTCCTTCTTCCCCAGTCGCACGATGCGCTCGTCGGGCAGGCCGGTGACCTTCCTCCAGAGCTCGACCGCCTCCGGGTCGTCCTCGTACACGCTGGGGTAGAGCTTGCTCTCCTCGAAGCCGAAGCCACCGCGGTCGACGGAGCCGGTGACCAGCTCCCAGGCGTACTCGATCGCGCCTTCCTTGAAGTAGTCACCGAACGAGAAGTTGCCGCACATCTCGAAGAACGTGCCGTGCCGGGTGGTCTTTCCGACGTCCTCGATGTCGGGCGTGCGCACGCACTTCTGGATGCTGACCGCCCGGTTGTACGACGGGGTCACCTGGCCGAGGAAGTACGGCTTGAAGGGCACCATGCCGGCGTTGACGAACAGCAGGTTCGGGTCGTCGAGCAGCAACGAGGCAGACGGCACCGCCTGGTGTCCTCGCGCCTCGAAGTGCGCGATGAACCGGCGGCGTACCTCCGCGGTGTCCATCAGTCGTTGCCCTCTCTCATCGGTTGGTCGGTGCTGTCGAGACCTGGTGCCTCGATCTCTCGTCCTGCGGTGCTGGTGTTCCCATGGAGCGCGACGGCCAGCCGGTCGCGCAACTCGGTTTCCTTCTCGTCCATGCCCGCGCGGACCTCCTCGCGGAACAGGTGCAGCCCGACGGACAGCCCGGCGAGCCGGTCGGCGAGCCCCTCGGGGGTGAGCGCCTCGGCCGCGCGGCGCGCCTTGGTCAGGCCGTAGACCCCCGCACCCGCGCCGGCCACGAACCAGAGCACCCGGCTCATCCGGGGCCCCCGCGGGCGTGCGAGCGCAGCAAGCAGGCTCGTGGGGTGGTCATGCGGCGTCCTCGGCGGTGTCGGTGACGAACGCTTCGGCCCGCAGGCGCCGCTTGGCCTCCTTCAGGTCGGCCTTGCGCTGCTTGCGGGCCCGGCGCACCTCGCGGCGCATCTCGAACGCGATCCGGTTGCGGTTCTCGGGCGACAGCGCCCGGCGGACGCCGTACCCGAACGACGCGATCGTCACCAGCGACTCCCCCAGCGCGACCGACACGAACTCCCTGGTGGTCAGCTGCCGGTCGGGTACGGCGGGCGGCGCGGCCTGCTCGCGGCGGGTGTCCGGCAGGCCGGCCGTGGTGATCACGAACTCCTGGGGAGTGGCCCGCGGCGGGGCCGGGTCGAGGCGCCGCGCGAGCCCGTCGAGGCGCTTCTGCACCGTGGCGAGCTCCTCGCGCGAGGCGGCCAGCTGGTCCTCGAGCCGGGCGCGGGCGCGGCGCGCGGACAGCGCGACCGCGACGCCGGCGAGCAGCGCCACGACGAGGGCCGACGCCCCCACGGCGAGCAGCCAGCCGAGCCCGGAATCCATGGTCCCCGACCCTACCCTGACGCCGGTCGGCCGGCGCCGCCCTGCCCGGCGTCCCCGGTGCCGCGGACGAGCCGCCGGACGCGCTGCCAGCGCTCCTTGAGCGCGCCCTCCGCGCCGAGGCTCGTCGGCTGGTAGTACTCGGCGTCGGCGACGACGCCGGGGGCGTACTGCTGCTCGGCGATGCCGAAGGGCTCGTCGTGGGCGTAGAGGTAGCCCCTGCCGTGGCCGATCTTCTTGGAGCCGGCGTAGTGGGCGTCGCGCAGGTGGCTGGGCACCGGGCCGACCTTGCCGGCGCGGACGTCGGCCGACGCGGCGCCGATCGCGGTGGTGACGGCGTTGGACTTGGGCGCGAGCGCCAGCGCGATGGTCGCCTGGGCCAGGTTGAGCCGGCCCTCGGGCATCCCGATCAGCTGGACGGCCTGGGCGGCGGCCACGGCGGTGGTCAGCGCGGTCGGGTCGGCCAGGCCGATGTCCTCCGACGCCAGGATCACCAGCCGACGGGCGATGAACCGCGGGTCCTCCCCCGCCTCGATCATCCGGGCCAGGTAGTGCAGGGCCGCGTCGGCGTCGGAGCCGCGCACGCTCTTGATGAACGCGCTGATCACGTCGTAGTGCTGATCGCCCTGCCGGTCGTAGCGGACGGCCGCGCGGTCGACGGCCTTCTCGGCGGTGGCCAGGTCGACACACTCCGCGCCGGTCGCGGTCGCGGCACCGGCCGCGGCCTCGAGGTAGGTCAGCGCCCGGCGGGCGTCGCCGCCCGCGAGCCGGACCAGGTGGTCACGGGCGTCGTCGTCG
Organism: Nocardioides iriomotensis; assembly: GCF_004168035.1. Lineage (GTDB taxonomy): Bacteria > Actinomycetota > Actinomycetes > Propionibacteriales > Nocardioidaceae > Nocardioides_B > Nocardioides_B iriomotensis. The sequence goes on from NZ_SDPU01000025.1 coordinate 105,129, forward strand.
AGCGTCACCTCGCCGGCGAGCCCGCGCTCGTCGACGAGCGCCTGCTCGATCACGCCGCGGATGTCGTCGTCCGTGAGCGACTCCAGGGTCAGCAGCAGAGACCTCGAGAGCAGCGGTGAGATCACCGAGAAGAACGGGTTCTCCGTCGTCGCGGCGACGAGGGTGACCCAGCGGTTCTCGACGCCGGGCAGCAGGGCGTCCTGCTGTGCCTTGGTGAACCGGTGCACCTCGTCGACGAAGAGCACGGTCTCGCCGCCGCCACGGGTCAGGCGATGGCGGGCGGCGTCGATCGCGGCGCGGACCTCCTTGACGCCCGCCGCCACCGCCGAGACCTCCACGAACTGACGGTCGGTCTGCCCGGAGACGATCGAGGCGATCGTCGTCTTGCCGGTGCCGGGCGGTCCCCACAGCAGCAGCGACATCGGCTGGTCGCCCTCGACGAGCCGGCGCAACGGTGAGCCGGGCGCCTTGAGCTGCTCCTGGCCGACGAGCTCGTCCAGCGTCCGGGGCCGCATGCGTACGGCGAGCGGGGCGGACGCGTGGGTGTTGCCGGCGAGCGTGCCGCCGCCCGACGCCCCCGCGGTGGAAGGGGCGTCGGCGGCGTCGATGTCGAACAGGCCGTCCACGGGGACCACCCTAGGCGGCTGGTCCGACCGGCTCCGGACCGGTCAGCCGGCCACCTGCGCGGACGCCTGGCGGTGCTCCGCGAGGTCCGTCCAGGTGTCGTCGTACCCGGCCTTGTCGAGGCTTTCCACGTCGACCGTGGCGTCGGCGACCTTGTCGCCCGCGCGGTTCACGCCGAGCGCCGCCAGCGTCGAGGGAACCGGCTTCTCGCCGACCGCGTCGAACTCGCCGGCGAAGTGGCAGGCGACCTTGTGCTGCTTGCCGATCTGCAGCAGCGGCGGCTCGACCTTGGCGCAGAGGTCCTCAGCGCGCCAGCAGCGGGTGCGGAACCGGCAGCCGGACGGCGGGTTGATCGGGCTGGGCACGTCGCCCTCGAGCCGGATCCGGTCGCGGCGACCGCCGATGGCCGCCTGCTTCACGTCGGGAGCCGCGGAGAGCAGCGCCTGCGTGTAGGGATGGTGCGGCCGGTTGTAGAGGGTTTCGCGGTCGCCGATCTCGACGATCTTGCCGAGGTACATGACCGCGATCTCCGGGCAGAAGTGCCGGACGATCGCCAGGTCGTGGGCGATGAACAGGAACGCGATCCCGAACTCCTTCTGCACGTCCTGGAGCAGGTTGACGACCTGCGCCTGGATCGACACGTCGAGAGCGGAGACCGGCTCGTCGGCCACCAGCAGCTTCGGCTGCAGCGCGAGCGCCCGGGCGATGCCGATGCGCTGGCGCTGGCCGCCGGAGAACTCGTTGGGGTAGCGGTTGTAGTGCTCGGGGTTCAGGCCGACGACCTCGAGGAGCTCGCGCACCCGGTTGAGGACCTGCTTCTCCGGCACCACCTTGTGCACCCGCAGCGGGGTGCCGACGATCGTGCCGACGGTGTGCCGCGGGTTCAGCGAGCTGTAGGGATCCTGGAAGATCATCTGGATCTCGCTGCGCAGCGGGAGCATCTGCTTGTTGTTCAGGGTCGCGATCTCGCGGCCGTCGAACTTCATCGAGCCGGAGGTCGGGTCGTACAGCCGGGTGATGAGGCGCCCCGTCGTCGACTTGCCGCATCCGGACTCACCGACGAGCCCGAGGGACTGGCCGCGCTGGACCTGGAAGGAGACGCCGTCCACCGCCTGGACCTGACCGATGGTCCGGCGGATCAGGCCCGAGGACCGGACCGGGAAGTGCTTGGTCAGGTTCGAGACCTCGAGGATCGGTCCCGACGTGCCGCGCTCCGAGCCGGAGGCAGGCGTGACGTCCGTCTGTGTCATAGAGGTCATTGTGCTCTTACCGGCCTTCCGGCGCAGGCGGGGTGTCGTCCTCGCGCGCCTCGATGATGACGTCGACCAGGTCGGGGGCGATCTCCGGCAGCACCTCGGCCGCGTAGATGGAGTCGGGGTCGGCGAGGTGGCAGCGCTTGAGGTGGTGCGAACCCCGGTTGCCCGGCACGAGCTCGGGGAGCTCGGTGCGGCACAGGTCGCCCGGCACCTTGTCGCGGTGCGTGCAGCGCGGGTGGAAGGAGCAGCCCGACGGCGGGTCCAGCAGGCTCGGCGGGTTGCCCGGGATCGGGATCAGCCGGGCGTCGGTGTCGCCGGACACCTCCGGCACGCTCGAGAGCAGGCCCCACGTGTAGGGCATCTCCGGGTGCGTGAGGATCTCCTTCGTCGGCCCGTGCTCGACGCACCGGCCGCCGTACATCACCAGGGTGTCGTCGGCCATCTCGGCCACCACGCCCAGGTCGTGGGTGATGATGATGATCGCGGAGTTGAACTCGCGCTGGAGCTCCTGGAGCAGGTCGAGGATCTGGGCCTGCACCGTCACGTCGAGAGCCGTTGTCGGCTCGTCGGCGATGAGCAGCTTGGGGTCGTTGACCAGCGACATCGCGATCATCGCGCGCTGCCGCATGCCGCCCGAGAACTGGTGCGGGTAGTCGTCGACCCGGCTGCGGGCCTGCGGGATCCCGACCCGGTCGAGCATCTCGATCGCCTTCGCGCGCGCCGCCGACTTGGAGACGTCGTGGTGGGCGCGGTAGGCCTCGCTGATCTGCGCGCCGATCGAGTAGAACGGGTGCAGCGCGGTCAGCGGGTCCTGGAAGATCATCGCGACGTCGGCGCCGCGCACGGACTGCATCTGGTTGTTGGTCAGCCCGAGGATCTCGCGGCCGCCGACCCGGATCGAACCCGACATCTGCGTGCGCTTGTAGTCGTGCAGGCCCATGATCGCCATCGACGACACGCTCTTGCCGGAGCCGGACTCGCCGACGATGCCGAGCGTGCTGCCCTGCTCGAGGGTGTAGCTGAGGTCGGTGACAGCCTGGACGACGCCGTCCGCGGTCGGGAACTTGACGGTCAGGTTGTCGACCACGAGGTACGGCTCGGTGCCCGGGGTCTCCGTGCTGGAGCCGCTTGCCGTGGTGCGCTGCTGCTGGCTGAGGACGTTGTCGGTCATGTCAGGCGAACCCTCGGGTCGATCACGCTGTAGATCACGTCGACGATGATGTTCATGACCACGATGAAGAGGGCCGCGATCAGCACCGTCGCAGAGATGATGGGCAGGTCCTTGCCGTTGATCGCGTCGAGCGCGCTCAGGCCGATCCCCTGGATGTCGAAGATGCGCTCGGTGAAGATCGTGCCGGCGAGCAGGAACGCGAAGTCCAGGCCGAAGATCGTCACCACGGGCACGATGGCCGCACGCATCGCGTGGCGCATGGTGACCCGTCTCTCGGACAGTCCCTTGGCCCGGGCGGTCCGCACGTAGTCCTCGTTGAGCGACTCGATCATCGAACCACGACTGAAGCGGGCGTACGCCGTCGAGTAGGCCAGGCCGAGGATGACCCAGGCCAGGAGCATGCCCTTGACCCAGGCGACGGGACCCTCCTCGATCGGTCCGTAGTAGCCGCTCTCCGGGAAGATGCCCCACTGGCTGATCAGGAAGAGCCAGCCGAGCAGTGCGAGGAGGTAGTACGGGATCGCGTTGATGAACAGGCTGACGCCCACGATCCCCTTGTCGGCGAGGGTGCCTCGTCGTCGTGCCGCCAGGATGCCCATCGTCAGGCCGACCGTCAGGAAGATCGCGGCGCCACCGAGTGCGATCGACAGGGTCGCCTTGAACCGGTCGGCGAGATACTCCGTGACCGGGACCCTGAGCTTGAACGACACGCCGAGGCAGGGGGCCGGGCAGTCGATGCCGATGGCGCCGAGCTCGAACTCACCCCCGGTCACGATGTTCTTCATGTACGTGCCGTACTGCTCGGCGACGGGCTGGTCGAGCCCGAGCGAGTGCCGGATGTTCTCCAGCCGGGTCGGGGTGCACCGGGTCTCCGGGCAGTAGGCCAGTGCCGGGTCCGCCGGCCCGTAGAAGAACAGGGCGAAGACGGCCACGGACACCACCAGGAGCACCAGGACTCCCGAGATGATGCGCCGGACGATGTATCCGAACATTGAGCAGAAACTCCTCGACGATGAGGGCGGGGAACAGCGGTGGCGGCTGGCCGATGGGGGGCGGGTAACCCCACCCCCCATCGGGTCAGACTACGCCTCGGTGGTGCTGAGGCTCCTTCTCAGGAGTACGTCACTGGGTGATGTACATCCGGGAGAAGGTCGGCATGCCACGCACGTTGTCGTTGGCCATGCCGCCGACCTTCGAGCCGTGGATCATCGCCACGCCGCCGTAACCGGTGACGACGGCCGGGTAGACCTCTTCCTCCATCGACTGGTCGAAGTCGCCCCACGCCTTGGTGGCGTCCTCGGGGGACAGCTCGTCGAGGATGCGGTTCTGCTCGTCGTCGAACTTCTTCTCCTTGAAGTTCGCCGGGTTCGGCATACCCTCCAGGCCGACCAGGTCGCCGGACCACTGGGCCGGGAACCACGAGCCGCCGGACGGCCAGTCGGAGCACCAGCCGCTGGAGCGGACGTTGATCGGGCTGTTGTAGTCGGTCCGGTCCGTACGGATCGTCTCGACGGTCGACGCGATCGGGGTGGCCTTGAAGCCACCGGCCTCCAGGCCCTTCACGATGGCGTCCTTGGCGGCAACGGCCTGCTCGTCGTCGCTGGAGAAGAGGAACTTGATCTCGTAGCCCTCGGCTCCGGCCTCCTTCAGCAGCTCCTTCGACTTCTCCGGGTCGGTGTTCACGCCACCGATGCCCAGCGCGTCGTACTCCTTACGACCGGCGGTGCCGGGCGGGAGGATGGAGGTACCCGGGACGCGGGTGACGCCGACGATGTCGCCGCCGGCCTTCCACGCGTCCTCGTACGGGTAGGCGTAGCCGATGGCCTGGCGGACCTTGATGTCCTTGACCTTCGTCATGTCGATGTACCACATGAACGTGCACGGCTGGGTGCCCGTGACCAGGCGCTCCTTCTCGGCCTGGATCTGACGGTACGACGCCGCGGAGACGTTGTCGTAGGTCAGCGTCGTCTGGGCCGAGCCGTTGTCGTTGATGATGACGTTCTCGAGCTTGGCGGTGTCCTGGGCGAACTTGAAGTCCCAGCCGTCGACCATCTGGATACGACCCGGGTCGGTGTTCGGGTCCCACTGGTCGTTCTTGACCAGGGTCAGGCTCGAGCCCGCCTTGTAGTCCGCGAACTTGTACGGACCCGTGGCAAGCGGGTGCTGGCCGTAGGTCTCCGGGTTGTCCTTCGCCTCCGGGATGGCGGTGAAGGCCGGGAAGGACGCGTAGTAGTCCATGTCGGAGAACGGGCGACGCATCTTGATCGTGATGTCGTTGCCGTCCGTGGTGACACCGGCGTACTCGCCCTTGTCGGAGAACGGGCCCTTGTACTTGTCACCGTCGAGGAAGAAGGTGGTCTGGTACGTCGGGCCGTCGGGCAGCTCGGCGATCGCGAAGGAACGCTTGATGGCGTAGGCCACGTCCTCGGCGGTCACGTCGGTGCCGTCCTCGTACTTCAGGCCGTCACGCAGCGTGAAGGTCCACTCGGTGTTGTCCTCGTTGGGACGACCCAGGTCGGTGGCCATGTCCGGGATCAGCTGCATGTCGTTGGTCTCCTCGTTGTACGCGTACTGCGTCAACGAGCGGGTGACCAGGTCCGACAGGATCGCGGTCGAGTCCGTGTAGTAGGCCTGCGTCGGGTCGAGGGTCGACGGGGCGACCGCGGTCATGACCGTCAGCGTCCCACCCTCGGCGGCGTCGTCCGGGACCGGGGCCGGGGCCTCGCGCGACTCGTCCTTGAACGCGCCGGCGTTGCCACCCTCCTGGAAGGTCGCGTCGTCGCCGGGCTCGTCGCTCCCGGTGTCGCTGCTGCCACCACCACAGGCAGCGAGCGTCATCATCGCAGCAACGGCTAGGGCCGCTGCTGGCTTATTCATACGCATCTAGGTGTACCCACCTCTCTTGGCTGGTCGATGCATCCCTCCGGTGTCATGTTCACCGGCGAGTCTTGGGGTCGAAGGCGTCGCGCACGGCGTCTCCGAGAAGGTTCAACGCGACCACCAGCAAGAAGACCCCCACCAACGGTGCGTAGAGGTAGAGCGGGTAGGTGTTGAAGAACGGCACGGCGTTGTCGATCGTCTGGCCCCACGAGGGGATGCCGACGACACCGATGCCGAGGTAAGCCAGGCCTGCCTCGGCCGCAACGAAGGCGGGCAGGCCCAGCGAGATCGACACGATGATCGGTGCGATCAGGTTGGGAAGCAGCTCCTTGAACAGGATCCGGCGCGTGGGCACGCCGATCACGCGTGCCGCCTGGACGAACTCGCGCTCGCGCAGCGACAGCACCTCGCCGCGCACCAGGCGGGCGAGCGTCATCCACCCGAACAACGTCAGCACCAGGAGCAGTGCGGTGAACTGCCAGAACTTCAGGGCGTCGGGGCTGTTGCCGAACCGGCTCACGATGATCGGGGCCAGGGCCAGCGCGACCAGGAGGAACGGCAGCGACAGGAAGACGTCGATGATGAAGTTGATGACCTTGTCCATCCAGCCGCGGCTGAACCCGGCAAGGAGGCCGATCGAGACGCCGATGAGCGTCGCCAACAGGGTCGAGACGGTGGCGATGGTCAGCGAGGTGCGCGCGCCGTAGAGCCAGTCGGCCAGGTTGTCGTGGCCGGTGTTGGGCGCCAGGCCCAGCGGGGCCTCCCAGGTGAAGCCGTGGTCGGGCGGGCCGATGAGCGGGAAGTTGAACTGGTCGAGGTCCTCGGAGGGGCTGCCGGCCCGCAGCTCGACGCCGAAGAGGCGGGTGAGCAGCGGCGCGAAGACGGCGATGAGGATGAAGAAGACCACGATCACCACGCACGCGACGGCGATCTTGTCGGAGCGGAGACGACCGAGAGCGATCTGGACGGGTGAGCGTCCGGCGATCTCCTGCTTGACGACCTCCGGCTCTGCCGGCACGTCCTGCTGCGACAACTCCGTGGGTGAGATACCCATGGTCACCTTTCTGGGTCGAGGCCGGTCCCGAGAGATCCCTGGGCCGACCGGGTGAGGCGCGCCACAGTCACGGACCGCGAAACCGAAGTGACTGTAGACGACCGTTGGACTCCGTTTGGGTCACAAGCGGTAACGAATTGATACCGACAAGTCGGGCGTCTCGCCGCGTGCGGGACACCCTCCCGAGGGCACGAAGGCGCCCCGGGCCGTGCCCGGGACGCCTGCGTGCGACACATGTTGCTCGTGTGACTACTGAGGCTCGGATGGTACAGCGACCGGTACGGCCGGGGCGGGCTTGGCGTCGACGCCGGCCTCCGTGCGCTGCTCGGCGGTGATCGGCGCCGGCGCGGCCGTCAGCGGGTCGTAGCCGCCGCCGGTCTTCGGGAAGGCGATGACCTCGCGGATCGACTCGGTGCCGCTCAGCAGCGCGCAGATGCGGTCCCAGCCGAAGGCGATGCCGCCGTGCGGCGGGGCGCCGTACTTGAACGCGTCGAGCAGGAACCCGAACTTCTCCTCCGCCTCGGCCTCGCCGAGCCCCATCACCTCGAAGACCCGCTTCTGCACGTCCTCGCGATGGATACGGATCGAGCCACCGCCGATCTCGTTGCCGTTGCAGACGATGTCGTAGGCGTAGGCGAGCGCCGTGCCCGGGTCCTTGTCGAAGGAGTCGAGGCACTCCGCCTTGGGCGAGGTGAACGCGTGGTGCACGGCGGTCCAGGCACCGCTGCCGACCGCGACGTCGCCCGCGGCGGTCGCCTCGTCGGCCGGCTCGAACAGCGGGGCGTCGACGACCCACACGAAGCTCCAGGCCGCCTCGTCGATCAACCCGCAGCGCCGGCCGATCTCGAGCCGCGCGGCGCCGAGCAGGGCGCGCGAGGACTTCACGGGTCCGGCGGCGAAGAACGCGCAGTCGCCCGGCTTCGCGCCGACGTGGGCGGCGAGGCCGGCCTTCTCCTCGTCGGAGAGGTTCTTGGCGACCGGGCCGCCGAGCTCGCCGTCCTCCTGGAACAGCACGTAGGCGAGGCCGCGGGCCCCGCGCTGCTTGGCCCACTCCTGCCAGGCGTCGAGCTGCTTGCGGGGCTGGCTCGCTCCCCCGGGCATCACGACCGCGCCGACGTACGGCGCCTGGAACACGCGGAACGGCGTGTCCTTGAAGTAGTCGGTGCAGTCGACGAGCTCCTCGCGCATCCGCAGGTCGGGCTTGTCGCTGCCGTAGCGGGCCATCGCGTCGGCGTACGTCATCCGCTCGATCGGCCCGGTGATCTCGTGGCCGACGAGCTTCCACAGCGCGGCCAGGATCTCCTCGGACAGCGCGATGACGTCGTCCTGCTCGACGAAGCTCATCTCGACGTCGAGCTGGGTGAACTCCGGCTGCCGGTCGGCGCGGAAGTCCTCGTCGCGGTAGCAGCGGGCGATCTGGTAGTAGCGCTCCAGCCCGCCGACCATGAGCAGCTGCTTGAACAGCTGCGGGCTCTGCGGGAGGGCGTACCAGCTGCCCGGTCGCAGCCGCGCCGGGACCAGGAAGTCGCGGGCGCCCTCGGGGGTGCTGCGGGTCAGCGTCGGGGTCTCCACCTCGACGAAGGCGTGCCGGGCGAGCACGTCGCGGGCGGCGCGGTTGACCTCGGAGCGCAGCCGGAGGGCGGCGGCCGGGCCGGACCGGCGCAGGTCCAGGTAGCGGTGCTGCAGGCGGGTCTCCTCCCCCACCTCGACGTGCTCGTCGATCGGGAACGGCAGCGGGGCGCTGGCGCTGAGCACCTCGACGCCGCCGTCGAGGTCGGCGATGACCTCGATCTCGCCGGTCGGGAGGTTGGCGTTCTGGTTGCCCTCGGGGCGGGCGGAGACCTCGCCGGTGACCTTGAGGCAGTACTCCGCGCGCAGGTGGTGGGCGACCTCCTCGTCGCGGATGACCACCTGCACGACGCCGGAGGCCTCGCGCAGGTCGATGAAGGCGACGCCGCCGTGGTCGCGCCGGCGGGCCACCCAGCCCGCGAGGGTGACGGTCTGGCCGACGTGCTCGGCGCGGAGGGCGCCGGCGTCATGGGTGCGGATCACTGCTGCTGCTCCTTGTTTCGGGTGGTCGAGGATGCGTCGTCCTGAGCCTGTCGAAGGGTCGAGACCACGACCTGCGGCCGCAGGTCGTCGGTCGGTGGGGTCCAGGTGTCGGGGTCCGCGTCGACCTGGTCTCCGGACCGGATGTCCTTGACCTGGTCGGCGCGCCCCTCGGTATCCCCGGGATCACCGGGACCACCCGACCCCGTGCTGCCGGGGAACCACACGAACGGGATGCCACGGCGCTCGGCCGTGCGGATCTGCTTGCCGAACTTCTGCGGGGCGGCGGCGACCTCGGTCGGGATGCCGCGGGCCCGCAGCCGGTTGGCCACGTCGTCGCTCCGGTCCCGGGACTCCTCGTCGACGAGCGCGACCAGGACGGCGCTCGGGACGCTCCGCGAGGCGGTCATCCGTCCGGCCGCCAGCAGCGGCACGAGCATGCGGCTGACGCCCAGGGAGATGCCGACGCCGGGGTACGTCGCCCGCCCGTCGGTCGCGAGGGCGTCGTACCGGCCGCCCGAGCAGATCGAGCCGAGGCCCTCGAAGCCCTCCATCAGCGTCTCGAAGACCGTCCCGGTGTAGTAGTCGAGCCCGCGCGCGATGCGCAGGTCGGCGACGACCTGGACCCGGTCGCCCGAGACCGACGCGCAGCCCTCCACGACCGCGGCGAGCTCGGCCAGCCCCTGGTCGAGCAGCGAGGACTCGACGCCGAGCGCCCGGACGCGCTCGACGAACGAGGTGTCGGGCGTGCGGATCTCGGCGAGCTGCAGGCACAGCGACGCCTGGTCGTCGGTGAGGCCGGCCTCGGCGACGAGCATCTTTGCGACCGCGTCGGCGGGCAGCTTGTCGAGCTTGTCGATGACGCGCATGACCGCGTCGAGGTCCGTGGCGCCGAGACCGGCGTAGAACCCCTGGATCAGGCGGCGGTTGTTGACCTGCAGGGTCAGCCGCGGCACGGGCAGTGCGGCCATCGCCTCGGCCATCACCCGCGCGACCTCGACGTCGTGGTGGAACGCGAGCGTGTCGCGGCCGACGATGTCGATGTCGGCCTGCGTGAACTCGCGGTAGCGGCCCTCCTGCGGCCGCTCCCCGCGCCAGACCTTCTGCACCTGGTAGCGGCGGAACGGGAACTCCAGCTTGCCGGCGTTCTCGACGACGTAGCGCGCGAACGGCACGGTGAGGTCGAAGTGCAGGCCGATGCCCGCGTCGGACCCGCCGTCACCATCCCGGTCGGCCTGGAGCCGGCGGAGGACGTAGACCTCCTTGGAGGTCTCCCCCTTGCTGAGCAGCTGCTCGAGCGGCTCGACGGCGCGGGTCTCGACGGAGGCGAAGCCGTGCAGCTCGAACGTGCGGGTCAGCGCGTCGATCACCGCGAGCTCGACCGTGCGCTGGGCGGGCAGGAACTCGGGAAAGCCGCTCATCGCGGCGGGACGGCTCATCTCACAGGCCTCGGTTCGGGGCGGGGGTGTCGATCAGGTCGAGCAGGAAGGGGTTGGTGGCGCGCTCGCGGCCGATGCTGGTCTGCTCGCCGTGGCCCGGCAGGACGACGATGTCGTCGGGCAGGGTCAGCACCCGGTCGCGCAGGCTGCGCAGCATCGTCGGATGGTCGCCGCCGGGCAGGTCGGTGCGGCCGATCGAGCCGGCGAACAGCAGGTCGCCGGAGAACATCAGCTCGCTGATCCCCTGGTCGCCGTACGGCGTCCGGAACGTCACCGACCCGCGGGTGTGCCCCGGGGTGTGGTCGACGACGAGCTCCAGCCCGGCGAGCTCGAGGGTCTGCCGGTCGGCGAGCTCGCGGACGTCGTCCGGCTCGGCGAACTCCGCCGTGGTGCCCAGCAGCATCGACGCGGTCTCGGGCGAGATCCCGGCCATCGGGTCGGTCAGCAGGTGCCGGTCCTCGGGGTGGATCCAGGCGGTGCTGTCGTAGCTGCCGGCGACCGGCGCGACGCACCACATGTGGTCGATGTGGCCGTGGGTGACCAGCACGGACACCGGCTTGAGGCGGTGCTCGCGCACGACCTCCGCGACACCTTCGGCGGCGTCCTTGCCGGGGTCGACGACGACGCACTCGGTGCCGGGACCGGTGGCGACGACGTAGCAGTTCGTGCCCCACGGGCCGGCGGGGAAGCCAGCGATCAGCACGAGGATGCTCCTGGGACGGCGGTACGGACCCGTGCAGCCTACCGACGGGCTCGTCGCGTCACACAACCGATATCGGACGGCCGTGACCCTGCGCACGTGTATCTCTAGACTCGCGTGCGTGGTCACGAAGAAGCAGCGTCGGCGGCAGCTCGCCCAGGCGAGCGCGCAGCGCCGAGCGGCCCGGCAGGCGGTACGCACCACCCGCCGGCGACGGCTGCGTCTCGTGGCGGCCACCCTCGTGGTGCTCGTGGCGGTGTCCGGGCTCGTCGCCTGGATCGTCGTCCACGACCGCGACCGCGAGTCCACGGCGGCTCCGGGGGTCACTGTCACCAGTGCGCCCGCCCCGGCCGTCCCGACCCCGATAGAGGTAACCCGGTGAGCACCCCCGACCAGGAGCAGCCGACCCCCGTCCCCACCCCGGCCCCGCCGCCGTCCGCGCCGTCCGCGCCGGCAGCGCCCACGGGCGAGTCGGAGCCCGCGTCGTCCGGCTCCGGCGCCGACTGGGGCCGCGTCGACGAGGACGGCACGGTCTACGTCCGCACCGCCGACGGCGGCGAGCGGAGCGTCGGCCAGATGCCCGACGCGACGCCGGAGGAGGCGCTGGCCTTCTACGTCAAGCGGTACGACGACCTGGCCTTCGAAGTGCAGCTGCTCGAGCAGCGGGTCCAGGGCGGCACGCTCGCTCCCGACGAGGCCGCGGGGTCGGTGCGCCAGGTGCACGAGTCGCTGGTGGACGCCCAGGCCGTGGGCGACCTCGCCGCGCTCGACGCCCGGCTCGACGCGCTCACCGCGACGATCGACAAGCAGCGCGAGAAGCGCAAGGCCGACCGCGCGCGCAAGCTCGAGCGCGCCCGCGGCGAGAAGGAGCGGATCGCCACCGAGGCCGAGCGGCTCTCGGAGAGCAACGACTGGCGCAACGGCGCCAACCGGATGCGTGAGCTGCTCGACGAGTGGAAGGGCCTCCCGCGGCTCGAGAAGTCCGTCGACGACGCACTCTGGCGCCGCTTCTCGACCGCGCGGACGACGTACACCCGGCGGCGGAAGTCGCACTTCGGCGAGCTCAACGAGAAGCGTGAGGGCTCGCGCGCGGTGAAGGAGAAGCTCGTCGTCGAGGCCGAGTCGCTGGCCGGGTCCACCGAGTGGGGCCCGACCGCCGGCCGGTACCGCGACCTGATGCGCCAGTGGAAGGCCGCCGGCCCCGCGCCGCGCGGCGTCGACGACCAGCTCTGGAAGCGGTTCCGGGCGGCGCAGGACCAGTTCTTCGGCGCCCGCGACGCCGCCAACGCCGAGCTCGACAAGGAGTTCGCGGCCAACGCGGAGAAGAAGGAGGCCCTGCTCGTCGAGGCCGAGAAGCTCGTGCCGGTCACCGACCTCAAGGCCGCCAAGGAGTCGTTCCGCGACATCGCCGAGCGCTGGGACGCCGCGGGCAAGGTGCCGCGCGACCGGATGAAGGAGCTCGAGGGCCGCATCCGGGCCGTCGAGCAGGCGATCCGGGGCGTCGAGGACGACCAGTGGCGCCGCTCCAACCCCGAGGCCCGGGCCCGCGCCGCCGACACCGTCGCGCAGCTCGAGTCGTCGATCGCCGACCTGCAGGCCAAGCACGACAAGGCCGTCGCTGCCGGCAACGACAAGAAGGCCGGCGAGCACGCCGCCGCCATCGAGGCCCGCCGGTCCTGGCTCACCGAGGCCCAGAAGGCCCTCGACGAGTTCTCCGGCTGACGCCGTCTCCCCGCGAGTCGGCGCGTCTTGCCCTCGCAGCACGCCCGAGTCGGGGGC
>NZ_SDPU01000026.1 GCF_004168035.1 Nocardioides iriomotensis
ACCCGGTGTCGGACACCGCGAAGGATGACCGGTCCGACCCGGTGAGCCTCCCCGACGACGCCCTGTGGCCCATCCTCGCCGCGATCGTCACCGTGATGGTGCTGTCGCTGCTGCGGCCGCGGGAGCTGCTGGTGCTCCCGGCATGGGTGCTGCCCGCCGGCGAGGTGATCCTGATCTTCGCGGTGGCCGCCAACCGACCACGACGGCTGAGCCGGCGAGCCGGCCTGCTGCGCGGCCTGGCGATGGGGATCGTCGCCGTCCTGGTGGCGGACGCGCTGCTGGCGACCGGCCTGCTGGTGACGGCACTCATCGAGGGCGGCCAGGCGACCAACTCCGCGACGGAGCTGCTCACCGCGGGAGGCATCGTCTGGTTGACCAACGTGGTGGCCTTCGCGCTGCTGTACTGGCTCGTCGACGGGGGCGGGGAGCTCGCGCGTGCCCGCGGCGGGTCCGGGCCCGTCGACCTGGCCTTCCCGCAGCAGCTGAACCCCGAGCTGGCGCCGCGGGGGTGGCGACCGAGGTTCATCGACTACCTCTACCTCGGGCTCACCACCTCGATGGCCTTCAGCCCCACGGACGTCATGCCGTTCGCGCCCTGGGCCAAGGCCGCGATGGGCCTGCAGTCGAGCATCTCGCTCGCCGTCCTCGGCCTGGTCGTCGCCCGCGCCGTGAACGTGCTGTCGTGAGCCCCGCGGGCTACTGGGTGACGCGGTAGGCGTCGAAGACGCCGTCGACGGAGCGGACGGCCTTGAGCACGTGGCCGAGGTGCTTGGGGTCGGCCATCTCGAAGGTGAACCGGGACTTGGCGATCCGGTCGCGGGAGGTGTTCAGTGACGCGGCGAGGATGTTCACGTGCACGTCGGAGAGCACCTTGGTGATGTCCGAGAGCAGCCGGGCCCGGTCGAGGGCCTCGACCTGGATGTTGACCAGGAACATCGACTGCGCGGTCGGCGCCCACTCGACGTCGACGAGCCGCTCGGGCTGGGCGTTGAGGCTGGAGGCGTTGGTGCAGTCGGCGCGGTGGATCGAGACGCCGGCGCCGCGCGTGACGAAGCCGAGGATGTCGTCGCCGGGCACCGGGGTGCAGCACTTCGCGAGCTTGACCCACACGTCGGAGAGGCCCTTGACGATGACGCCGGCGTCGCCGCCGGAGCCGGCCTTGGCCCGCGAGCGGGCGCTGGTGATCTGGACGCCCTCGGCGAGGTCCTCGGCCGCGCCCTCCTCGCCGCCGAACAGGTCGATGACCCGGCGGACGACGGTCTGCGCGCCGAGGTTGCCCTCACCGACGGCGGCGTACAGCGCGGACACGTCCGCGAGGCGGAGCTCGGCGGCGACCGTGCCGAGCGACTCGTGAGTCAGCACGCGCTTGAGCGGCATGCCCTCCTTGCGCATGAGCCGGGCGATCTGGTCCTTGCCCTGCTCGATGGCCTCCTCGCGGCGCTCCTTGGTGAACCACTGCCGGATCTTGTTGCGCGCCCGTGGGGACTTCACGAAGCCGAGCCAGTCGCGGCTCGGGCCGGCGTTGGGAGCCTTGGAGGTGAACACCTCGACCACGTCGCCGTTGTCGAGCTTGGACTCCAGGGGTACCAGCCGACCGTTGACCCGGGCGCCGATCGTGCGGTGCCCGACCTCGGTGTGGATGGCGTAGGCGAAGTCGACGGAGGTCGACCCGGTCGGCAGGGCGATCACGTCGCCGCGCGGGGTGAAGACGTAGACCTCGGCCGAGTTGATCTCGAAGCGGAGCGACTCGAGGAACTCCCCCGGGTCCTCGGTCTCGTGCTGCCAGTCGAGCAGCTGGCGGACCCAGGCCATGTCGGCGTTGGAGGTGTCCGGCGTCTCGCGGCTGTCGGTGGCGGCGGAGAACGACTCCTTGTACTTCCAGTGCGCCGCGACGCCGTACTCCGCGCGGCGGTGCATCGAGAAGGTGCGGATCTGCAGCTCGACCGGCTTGCCCTGGATCCCGATGACCGTCGTGTGCAGCGACTGGTACATGTTGAACTTCGGCATCGCGACGTAGTCCTTGAACCGGCCGGGCACGGGGTTCCAGCGGCTGTGCAGCACACCCAGGACGGCGTAGCAGTCGCGGTCGGAGTCGACGAGGATCCGGATGCCGACGAGGTCGTAGATGTCGGAGAACTCGCGGCCCCGGACGATCATCTTCTGGTAGATCGAGTAGTAGTGCTTGGGCCGCCCGGTCACGACCGCCTTGATCTTGGCGTCGCGCAGGTCGCCCTCGACCTGCTCGATGACCTGGGCCAGGAACGAGTCGCGCGAGGGCGCCCGCTCGGCGACGAGCCGGACGATCTCGTCGTACATCTTCGGGTGCAGGGTCGCGAAGGCGAGGTCCTCGAGCTCCCACTTGAGGGTGTTCATGCCCAGTCGGTGGGCCAGTGGCGCGAAGATCTCGAGCGTCTCGCGGGCGATCCGCTCCTGCTTCTCCTGCTTGAGGTAGCGCAGCGTGCGCATGTTGTGCAGCCGGTCGGCGAGCTTGATGACGAGCACCCGGATGTCGCGGCTCATCGCCACGATCATCTTGCGGATGGTCTCGGCCTGGGCGCTGTCGCCGTACTTGACCTTGTCGAGCTTGGTGACGCCGTCGACGAGCGCCGCGACCTCGTCGCCGAAGTCGCGGCGGAGCTCGTCGAGGGTGTACGGCGTGTCCTCGACCGTGTCGTGGAGCAGCGCCGCGACGAGCGTCGGCTCGGTCATGCCGATGTCGGCGAGGATCGTGGCCACCGCGAGCGGGTGCGTGATGTAGGGGTCGCCGGACTTGCGGGTCTGCGAGGCGTGGTGCTTCTCGGCCGTGATGTACGCCCGCTCGAGCAGGGCCAGGTCGGCCTTGGGGTGGCTGGCGCGGACGGCGCGGAAGAGCGGCTCGAGGACCGGGTTGCCGGGCTGGTTCTTGGTCGCCATGCGGGCCAGGCGGGCGCGCATGCGCCGCCCGGACGGCGGTCCGCTGGGGACCGGGCTCTCGGTCTGTTCCTGCTGCTGGGCAGGCTGCTCCTGCTGGTCCTCGGGCTCGACCGAGGACTGCACCACGCCGCTCTTCTCGGTGATGGCTGCCCTCCTCCCGCCGGCCGGAACCTCCAGTCTAGGGGGGAGGTCCAGCCGGTCAGACCGTCTTGAGACTGTGCAGCGGAAGATCGCCCACGGCGGCGCGTCCGGGGAGGAACGACAGCTCCATGAGTACGGCGAGCGCGGTGACCGTCGCGCCGCACCGCTCGACCAGCTCCCGGGTCGCCGCGGCGGTGCCACCGGTGGCGAGCACGTCGTCGACGAGCAGCACCCGCTCGCCGTCGTCGAAGGCGTCCTGGTGCACCTCGAGCGTCGCCTCGCCGTACTCCAGCGCGTAGGAGACGGCGTGAGTCGGCCCGGGCAGCTTGCCGGCCTTGCGGACCGGGACGAACCCGGCGCCGAGGGCCAGCGCGACCGGCGCGGCGAGGATGAAGCCGCGCGCCTCCATCCCGACGACCTTGTCGACGACCGGGGCGCCGTGCTCGTCGCGGCCGACGTCGGCCAGCGCCTGCACGACGGTGGTGAACGCGTCGTGGTCGGCGAGCAGCGGCGTGATGTCCTTGAACACCACGCCCGGCTCCGGGAAATCGGGCACGTCGCGGATCAGCCGGTCGAGGTGCGCCCCGACGTCGGTCATCCCTCGGGTCACTTCTTGCCGCGCTGGGAGCGGGGCTTCCGCTCGGGCTGCGCCCGCTTCGACGACGCCGACGGGCTCACCGGCCGGCCAGCGGGGCGCTCCCCCGCGGTGTAGCGGCTGCGGTTGGGCTGGGTCTGCCCGACGCCGCGCTCGGTGTCGCTGCCCGGGCCGTCGACGTCGTCGGGGACCGGCCGCGTCGAGCGCTCGCCCGGCTCGTCGTACACCGGCATGTCCTCGGTGAAGGTCGGCACGGCCGCGTAGCGGTCCGCCTCCTTGCGCTTGTTGTGCCGGATCGCGCGGGCGTCGCCGGCCTTGACGCCCGGCTCCATCTCCTTGAGCTGGACGACCAGCGGCGTCGCGATGAACACCGAGGAGTAGAGACCCGCCGCCATGCCGACGAACAGCGCGAGGGCGAGGTCCTTGAGCGCACCGGAACCGAGGGTCACCACACCGACGTAGAGCAGCGCGCCCACGGGGAGCAGCGCCACGATCGAGGTGTTGATCGACCGGACCAGCGTCTGGTTGACCGCCAGGTTGGCCGCCTGCGCGTAGGTCTGGTGCGTCCGCGCGAGGTTCTTGGTGTTCTCACGCACCTTGTCGAACACGACGACCGTGTCGTAGAGCGAGAAACCGAGGATGGTCAGGATGCCCGTGACGGTCGCCGGGGTGACCTCGAAGCCCGAGAGTGCGTAGACGCCGACGGTGATGATCACGTCGTGGAACAACGCGACCAGACCACCGACCGACATCTTCCACTCGCGGAAGTACGCCCAGATGAAGAGCACCACGAGGACGAGGAAGACACCGAGGCCGAGCAGCGCCCGGTCGGCGACCGCGGCGCCCCAGGTCGCGCCGATGGCGTCCTGGCTGATGTCGTCGGCGGTGACGCCGGCGGCCTCCTGGATCGACCGGTTGATGACCGTGGCCTGGTCGTTGGTGAGCGGCTCGGTCTGCACGCGGATGTTGCTGTCGCCGGAGGTGTTCGCGACCGGCGACGCGGCCGCGGGGATCCCCTCGTCCTCGGCGGTCTGGGCGACGGCCTCGCGGATCGTCGCGGCGAGGTCGTCGCTGACCCGGCTGCTCGAGACGGTGACGCGGTACTCGACGCCGCCCTCGAACTCGATGCCGAGGTTGAGGCCCTTCCAGAACAGGCCACTGAGTGCGACGGCGACGATGGCCGCCGAGATGAGGTACCAGAGGCGGCGCTTGCCGACGAAGTCGATCGAGACGGACCCGTCGTACAGGTGCTGACCGAGGCGGGACATCTTGCCCATCAGGCGTTACCTCCTGCGGCCGACGTGCGCGGCTTGGCGCCGGCGATGTAGTCGATGCCGATCGTCTCCGGTGACAGGCCGGACCACTTGTGGCCGGAGTTGAAGAAGGTGAACTTCGCCAGCCACGTCACCATCGGCTTGGTGAAGAGGAAGAACACCGCGAGGTCGATCAGGGTCGTGATGCCAAGTGCGAACGCGAAGCCCTTCACGACGCCGATCGCGAAGATGTAGAGCACGACCGCCGCGAGCAGCGACACCGCGTCGGCCGCCAGGCAGGTGGCCCGGGCGCGGACCCAGCCGACCTCGACGGCGACGCGCATGGACTTGCCCTCGCGCATCTCGTCCCGGATGCGTTCGAAGTAGACGATGAACGAGTCGGCGGTGATGCCGACACCCACGATCAGTCCGGCGATGCCCGGCAGGGTGAGCGTGAAGTTCACCGCCTGGCTCATCGCCAGGATCACCCCGAACGTCACGATCGCGGCGACGCCCAGCGACGCGACGACCACGATGCCGAGGCCGCGGTAGTAGAGCATGCAGTAGATCAGCACCAGGCCGAGGCCGATCGCGCCCGCGAGCAGACCGGCGGAGAGCTGGTCGGCCGCGAGGGTCGGGCCCTCCTCGGTCACGGCGGGTGCGGTGAACGTCAGCGGCAGCGCGCCGTACTTGAGGCTGTTGGCCAGCGACTGCGCGGACTCCTGGTTGAAGTCACCGGAGATCTCGGCGCGGCCGTTGGGGATCACGCCGTTGACGACCGGGGCGCTGAGCACCTTGCCGTCGAGCACGATCGCGAACTGCTTCTGCTGCCCGGTGAGCGGGCTGCTGGCGTTGACGATCTGGCGGGTGACGTTGGCGAAGGTCTCGCGGGCGGTCTTGTCGAAGGTCAGGTTGACAACCCACTGCACCTGCTGCTGCGGGATGCCGGCCTCGGCGCCGGTGAGCTGGGTGCCCTGGATCATCGAGGCGGAGAGGAGGTACTTGTTGCCGTCCTCGTCACAGGCGATGAGCGGCTGGTCCCTCTGGTCCGGCATCGGCTTGTCGTCGCAGGAGAACGTGCTGAACTTCTGGATCCACTCGTCGCCCGGGTTGTCCTGCCACTTCAGCGGCTGGTCCACCGGCGCGCCCTCCGGCGTGGTGCCGGGCAGGCCCTCCTGCGGCGCGGGCTCCGCGGACGGCGACGGCTGGTCGGAGGCGTTGCCGCCCTTGCCGCCCTTGCCGTCGTTCTTCTTGCCGTCCTTCTTGCTGCCGGCCTTCTGGTCGGCGGCGACGAGGCCGCTCGACAGTGCCCGGTTGCGGGGCGACGCCCCGTCGGAGGGCTTCTTGGTCGGCTTCGGGCTCGGGCTGCCGCTGGGCTGCTCGCTCGGGCTGCCGCTGGGCTGCTCGCTCGGCTTGGGCTGGGCCTGACCCGGTGCGGCGAGCGCAACGAGGCGGAAGCGCAGCTGAGCGGTCTGCGACACGTCGTCCACGAGGTCGGTACGGCGCTCGCCGGGGATCTCGACCACGATGTTGCGGTTGCCCTGGACCGCCACCTCGGCCTCGGCCACACCCTGGCCGTTGACCCGCTGGTCGATGATCCCGCGGGCCTCCTCCATCTTCTCCGGGGTGATCTCGTCGCCGGTGGCCGTGCTGGCCTCAAGCGTGATCCGGGTGCCGCCCTGGAGGTCGAGGCCCAGCTTGGGGGCCCAGACGCCCTGGAGTGCGATTCCGCCGTACATCGCCGCGATCAGGATCGCGAACACGATGAGCCGGCGCCCTGGGCGGGACGCGTTCTTCGCCACTGCAAATGCTCCTTGATGCTGACGCGGCCGGGTGCGGCCGGGCGCCTAGCGGTCTTGGTCCGCCGGGGGGGCGTCGTCGTCGGTGCGCTCGATCTCGGGCGCGCTGTCCTCCGGCTCGGGCGCCGGCTCGACGACGCGCACGACGGCCTGCTTGGCCACCTTGATCGACGTGCCCGGGGCCACCTGGACCTCGAAGGTGTCGTCTCCGACGCCGACCACCGTGCCGTAGATGCCCGACCCGAGCATCACCTCCGCCCCGACCTCGGCGCTGGCCTGAGTGGCCGCGAGGCGCTTCTGCTGGTTGCGGGCGGGCCGCACGACCAGGAACCAGAAGACCACGACGATCAGGACGAACGGGAGGATGGACTCCCAACCACTCACGGAACTCTCCTAGCGATGGCGTTGCACGCGGGCATGTCACGGACCCGCGGTCCCCGAGAGGCGGGCCGGGCCGACAGAGGAGTCTAACCGTCTCGGTGTGACGGCTACGACACGGGCGGAGTCCCGCGGGTCACGATCAGGCAACTCCCGGACGGGCCCGGGAGTTCCGCCGGACGGGTCCGGACAGGGCCAGCCGGGGTCAGTCGGTGTCGAACAGCGACGCGTCGGCGTACGGCGAGCCGCCGTCGGGCGGCGGGGTGAGCCCGAGGTGCTGCCAGGCCGCCGGGGTCGCGACCCGGCCCCGGGGGGTGCGGGCGAGGAAGCCGGAGCGCACCAGGAACGGCTCGGCGACCTCCTCCACGGTCTCCCGCTCCTCGCCGACGGCCACCGCGAGGGTGCTGACCCCGACCGGTCCCCCGCCGAACCGGCGGCACAGCGCGTCGAGCACGGCCCGGTCGAGGCGGTCGAGCCCGGACTGGTCGACCTCGTAGAGGTCGAGCGCGCGGTGCGCGATGTCGAGGGTGACGACCCCGTCGGCGCGGACCTGGGCGTAGTCGCGGACCCGGCGGAGCAGCCGGTTGGCGATGCGGGGCGTGCCACGCGAGCGGGAGGCGATCTCACCGGCGCCCTCGTCGGTGAGGTGCACGTCGAGCAGGCCGGCCGAGCGGCGCACGATCAGCTCGAGCTCCGCGGGCTCGTAGAACTCCAGGTGGGCGGTGAAGCCGAACCGGTCGCGCAACGGACCGGGCAGCAGGCCGGCCCGGGTGGTCGCGCCCACGAGGGTGAACGGCGGGATCTCGAGCGGGATCGCGGTCGCGCCGGGCCCCTTGCCGATGACGACGTCGACCCGGAAGTCCTCCATCGCCATGTAGAGCATCTCCTCGGCGGGGCGCGACATCCGGTGGATCTCGTCGACGAAGAGGACGTCGCCGTCGTTCATCCCGGAGAGGATCGCGGCGAGGTCGCCGGCGTGGGTGATCGCCGGGCCCGAGGTGAGCCGCAGCGGGCTCTGCATCTCGGCGGCGATGATCATCGCCAGCGTGGTCTTGCCGAGGCCGGGCGGCCCGGAGAGCAGCACATGGTCGGGGGCGCGGCCGCGTCCGCGCGCGGCCTCGAGGACCAGCGCGAGCTGCTCGCGGACGCGCTCCTGACCGACGACCTCGGCGAGCGTGCGGGGACGGAGCGCCGCCTCGACGGCGCGCTCGTCCCCCTCGGCCTCGGCGGCCACCAGGGCGCGCGACTCGGCATAGGCGATCTCGGCCGCCTCGAGGTCTTCGGGGCTGGTCACGGTCAGGCCTTGCTCAGCGTGCGGAGGGCCGCGCGGAGCAGCGCCGCGACGTCGGGCGCTCCGGAGCCGTCGGCAGCCTGCGGCGCGACGGCGTCGACGGCCTTGTCGGCCTCCTTGGCCGACCAGCCGAGCCCGACGAGGCCCGCGTGGACCTGACCCCGCCAGGCGTCGTCAGCCACGGGAGCGCCGTTGACGCGCTGCGGCGCGACGCCGGTGGGGACGCCGATGCGGTCCTTGAGCTCGAGGATGATCCGCTGGGCACCCTTCTGGCCGATGCCGGGCACGGTGGTCAGCGTCTTGACGTCCTCGCTGGTGACGGCCCGACGGAGCTCGTCGGGGCTGTGCACGGCGAGCATCGCCTGGGCCAGCTTGGGCCCGACGCCGCTGGCTGTCTGCAGCAGCTCGAACACCGACTTCTCGTCGTCGTCGACGAACCCGAACAAGGTCAGCGACTCCTCGCGCACCACCATGCTCGTGGGCAGTGTGGCCTTCTCCCCCACGCGCAGCGTCGCGAGGGTGTGCGGGGTGCAGTGCAGCTCGAGCCCCACGCCGCCGACCTGGAGGACGGCGGAGGTGAGGGTGAGCGCGGCCACCTCGCCGCTGACGAACGCGATCACGGGCGGGTCCTTCCGGTGCCGGCCGCGGCCAGCGCGGCGTCGATGCGGGACTGGGCGCCCCCGCGCCAGATGTGGCAGATCGCCAGGGCCAGCGCGTCGGCGGCGTCGGCCGGCTTGGGGGTCTCGGTCAGCCTGAGCAGCCGGGTCACCATGGCGCCGACCTGGGCCTTGTCGGCCCGTCCGCTGCCGCTCACGGCGGCCTTGACCTCGCTCGGCGTGTGCAGGGCGACGGGCAGGCCGCGCCGGGCGGCCGCGACCAGCGCGATCCCGGAGGCCTGCGCCGTACCCATCACGGTGCGGACGTTGTGCTGGCTGAACACCCGCTCGACCGCGACGGCGTCGGGCCGGTGCTCGTCGAGCCAGGCCTCGATGCCCTGCTCGATCGCCACCAGGCGCTGCGCGAGGGGCGCGTCGGCGGGCGTGCGCACGACCCCGACGCCCACGAGGGACAGCGGGCGGCCCACGGAGCCCTCGACCACGCCGAGGCCGCAGCGGGTCAGACCCGGGTCGATCCCGAGCACGCGCATGCCGCCACCTCTCGTCGACAGTCCCGTCCGAACGTGTGTTCGGACGAGGCTATCCGGCGAGGGGCCACCAGCTCCGCCCCGTGGGCGGCGTGTCGCCGCGAAAGTGACTCGTCGGGTGAGCCCTCAGGCGTCGAGCGTGGCCATCACGTCGTCGGAGACGTCGAAGTTGGCGTAGACGTTCTGCACGTCGTCGAGGTCCTCGAGCGCCTCGACGAGCCGGAACACCTTGCCCGCGCCGTCGGCGTCGAGCTCGACGTTCATCGACGGGACGAACGACGCCTCGGCGGAGTCGTAGTCGACGCCGGCCGCCTGGAGTGCCGTGCGCACGGCTACGAGGTCGGTCGCCTCGCTGATCACCTCGAAGGACTCGCCGAGGTCGTTGACCTCCTCGGCCCCCGCGTCGAGGGTGGCCTCGAGGACGTCGTCCTCGCCGACCTCCTTGCCCTCCTGCGCCTTCGGGACGATCACGACGCCCTTGCGGTTGAAGAGGTAGGACACCGAGCCGGGGTCGGCGAGCGACCCGCCGTTGCGGCTGGTGGCGGTGCGGACCTCCATCGCGGCGCGGTTCCTGTTGTCGGTGAGGCACTCGATGAGCATCGCGACGCCGTTGGGGCCGTAGCCCTCGTACATGATCGTCTGGTAGTCGGCCCCGCCGGCCTCGGCGCCTGAGCCGCGCTTGACCGCCCGGTCGATGTTGTCGTTGGGGACCGACGTCTTCTTGGCCTTCTGGATGGCGTCGTACAGCGTGGGGTTGCCGGCGGGATCGCCACCGCCCTGCCTCGCCGCGACCTCGATGTTCTTGATCAGCTTGGCGAAGAGCTTGCCGCGCCGGGCGTCGATCACGGCCTTCTTGTGCTTCGTGGTCGCCCATTTGGAGTGGCCGGACATGACTGTGCCTCTACTTCCGCTTGCTGGACTGCTCCCGGGCCGCCCGGACCATGTCGACGAACAGGCCGTGGATCCGGTGGTCCCCGGTGATCTCGGGGTGGAACGACGTGGCGAGCAGGCTCCCCTGCCGAACCGCGACGATCCTACCCACGGCCTCCGGACGCACCCCGCCGCGCACGCCCGCGACGCGGGCCACGACCTCGACCGACTGGCCGACCTTCTCCACCCACGGCGCGCGGATGAACATGGCGTGGAACTTGGCGTCGAAGCCGGCCACGTCGAGGTCCGCCTCGAACGAGTCGACCTGCCGGCCGAAGGCGTTGCGCCGCACCACCACGTCGATCCCGCCGACCGTCTCCTGGCCGGTGACGCCGCCCTCGATGTGCTCGGCGAGCATGATCATGCCCGCGCAGGTGCCGAACGCCGGGAGTCCGCCGCCGTGCACCGCCTCGCGCAGCGGGTCGAGGATCTCGAAGGTCCGGGCGAGCTTGGACATGGTCGTCGACTCGCCGCCGGGGATGACGATCCCGTCGACCTCGGCCAGCTCCGTCGGACGCCGTACGGCGAGCGTGCGGGCGCCCGAGCGCTCCAGCATCGCCTGGTGCTCGCGCACGTCGCCCTGCAGCGCCAGCACCCCTACGAGCGGGGTCTCGGTCATGACGCCAGCCGCTTGTGCCAGTGCGCGTCGACCTCGATGCGGCCCTCGTCGAAGTGGGCGGCGAGGCCGTGCTTCTCGAGGATGCCGATCACCGCGTCGAGCAGCGCGTCGCCGGGAGCGGCGTTGGCGGTGTCGCCGTGCCAGAGGTTGACCTCGAGCATCCCCTCGTCGACGGCGTGCCAGACGTCGGACGGCGTGAACCAGGCGATGCCACGCGGCGGCGAGCCGGCGGCCGCGCGCTCGTCGAGCACCGCCTTGGCCGACCAGTGGTCGTCGCAGCCCTGCAGGACGACGACGTCGAGCAGCTCGATCTCGGCGAACGCGGACTGGAGCCGCTCGTAGTCGGTCGCCTCGGGCCAGCCCTGCTGGTCGGCGCGGAGCTCCTCGCGGGCCTCGTCGACCCAGGCGGCGGCGAGGTCGGTCGACTCCGCGGCACGGGCAGGCAGCTCGACCTCGATGGCCTGGCGCACCTCGTCGCGGACGGCGTCCGTGTCGAGCAGACCGGCGCGCACGCTGGCGCGCGCGAACTCGCGGACGTGCTGCTCGGCGAGAGCCTGGTCAGCCATGGGTGCGCCCGCTCACCAGCCGCGTTCGGCCAGCCGGTGCGGCTCCGGGATCTCCTCGACGTTGATCCCCACCATCGCCTCGCCCAGACCGCGGGAGACCTTGGCGACCACATCGGGGTCGTCGAAGAACGTGGTGGCCTTGACGATCGCCTCGGCCCGCTGCGCCGGGTTGCCGGACTTGAAGATCCCGGACCCGACGAACACACCCTCCGCACCGAGCTGCATCATCATCGCCGCGTCCGCCGGAGTCGCGATCCCGCCGGCGGTGAACAGCACCACCGGCAGCTTCCCGGACTCGGCGACCTCCTTGACCAGCACGTACGGCGCCTGCAGCTCC
>NZ_SDPU01000027.1 GCF_004168035.1 Nocardioides iriomotensis
GGTGCGCATGTGGGTGACCGCGTTGGAGACGTCACCGGTGCCCGCCTCGCCCTTGGACCGGATCATCGCCGCACCCTCGGTGACCCGACGCAGCGCCTCACCGAGGTTGGTCGCGCCGCACACGAACGGCACCGTGAACGCCCACTTGTCGATGTGGTGGGCGTAGTCGGCCGGGGTCAGCACCTCGGACTCGTCGATGTAGTCCACGCCCAACGACTGCAGCACCTGCGCCTCGACGAAGTGCCCGATCCGGGCCTTGGCCATCACCGGGATCGACACCGCCTCGATGATCCCGTCGATCATGTCCGGGTCGCTCATCCGGGACACGCCACCCTGGGCCCGGATGTCCGCCGGAACCCGCTCGAGCGCCATCACGGCGACCGCGCCGGCGTCCTCGGCGATCTTCGCCTGGTCCGGGGTGACCACGTCCATGATCACGCCGCCCTTGAGCATCTCGGCCATGCCGCGCTTGACGCCGGTGGTGCCCGTCCGGGCCTGGGTGCTGCTGTCGTTCACTTCTCGTCCGACCTTCTGGTTCTGGGATGTGCGGCCAGCCTACGACCCAGGAACCGGGACGCCCACGCCGGTCTCGGTCCGGTGAACGCCGGGCGCAGGCGGCTGCTCAGTCGGCGAACGCCGGCGGCGGTACGTCGTCCAGGTCGACCGTGCGCAGCTCGGACGCACGGCCGGCCAGCCGCAGCCACCGGACCCGGCGCCGGCTGCGCAGCGCCCGCGCCGTGACCACGACGTCGTTGTGGAAGCGCCGGGCCAGCTCGACCTTGCGGCAGCACGCCGCAATCTCGTCGAGGAGCGGTGCGAGGTCCGGGCGGGCGCGCAGCTCGGCCACCTCGCCGGTGTCGGCGAGGACGGCGCGCAGCGTCTCCGACAGGTCGGACTCGGCCGACTCCAGCTCCTCGGGCGCGGCCGCCCGCGCCTGGTGAGCGGCGTCGACCAGCAGCAGCGACCGGGCGGGGTCGAGGGTGTCGGACGTGGCGAGCTCCAGCGCGGCCCCGGACCGGCGCAGCAGCACCGCGTCGAGGGCCCCGCGCGCGACGTCGATCCGCCGGTGCATCTCGTCGAGGCGGTGCGCGGTCCACCACAGCCACAGCCCCAGCACCACGAGCACCAGCGCGAGGGTCAGCCACCAGCCCCAGGGCATCAGTCGGCTCCCGACACGGTCTCGTACACCTGGACGATCTTCGTCGCCACGGTGCTCCAGTCGTAGCGGCGCACGCCGACGGCGGCCGCCTCGTCGAGCGCTGTACGGCGGTCGGGGTGGTCGAGCAGGCCGGCCAGGTGTGCTGCGAGGTCGTCGACGTCCCCGGACCGGAAGAGCTCGCCGTACCGGCCGCCCTCGAGCACCCGGCTGAACGCGCCGATGTCGCTGGCGAGCACGGTGGCGCCGGCCGCCATCCCCTCGACCAGCACGATCCCGAACGACTCGCCGCCCGTGTTGGGCGCGACGTAGACGTCGGCGGTGCGGAGCGCGCTCGCCTTGTCCTCGTCGGAGGCCCGGCCGAGGAACGTCACCTGGTCGCGCACGCCCTCGGGCAGCGCGGCCCGGGCCCGGTCGATGTCTCCCCCGCCGACGACCAGGAGGCGCAGCCCGGGCCGCTGGGCGGCCACGCGCGCGAACGCCTCGCTCATCAGCGCGAAGCCCTTGCGTGGCTCGTCGATGCGACCGACGAACGCGACCGTCCCATCGGCGCCGCGCCACTCGGGGCGCGTCTGCGCGTGGGCGTAGTGGTCGACGTAGACACCGTTGGGGATCACCACCGGCTCGCCGCCGACGTGCGCCACGAGGGTGCCGCGGGCGTGCTCGGACACGGCGATGCGTGCGGTGATCTTCTCCATCGACGGCCGCAGGATCGACGCGGACGCGGACATCGCGCGCGAGCGCACGTTGGAGGTGTGAAAGGTGGCGACCACCGGGCACTCGGTCAGCCACAGGGCGAGCAGCGCGATGCTCGGGGTGGCCGGCTCGTGGATGTGCAGCACGTCGAAGCGGCCGTCCTTGAGCCACCGGCGCACCCGGGCCGCGACGACCGGCCCGAACGACAGCCGCGCCACGGACCCGTTGTAGGGCACCGGCACAGCACCCCCGGCGAGGGTGACGTAGGCCGGGACGTGGTCCTCCTCCCCCGGCGCGAGGACCGCGACGTCGTGACCGCGGGCGAGCAGCGCCTCGGCGAGGTCCTTCACGTGGTTCTGCACGCCGCCCGGTGTGTCGAAGGAGTAGGGACAGACCAGGCCGACGCGCATCAGGCGCCGTCCCGGGAGGGACGCGGCGGCCGCGGCGCGAGGTCGGCGACGAACACCTTCTGCATCATGTGCCAGTCGACCGGGTCGGCGGCGATGCCGGCGCTGAACGCGTCCGCGACGCCCTGCATCATCGCCACGATCCCGTCGTCGCCCGGCGCGTGCGGCACCGGTGGGTGGAAGGTGAGCTCGAGGTCGCGGCCACGGTAGGCCAGGGTGACCGGCACGAGGTCGACGCCGGTGGCGCGCGCCAGCACCGCGGGACCGCGCGGCATCCGGGCGGGCTCCCCGAGCAGGTCCACGTCGACGCCGCCGCGCGAGAGGTCCCGGTCGGCCAGGAGGCAGACCAGCCGGCCCTCGCGGACGGCGTCGATGAGCCGGCGCAGCGGCGGCGGGCCGCCGGTCAGCGGCAGGATCTCCATGCCCAGCCCGGCGCGGAACGCCACGAACTCGTCGTAGAGCCGGGTCGGCTCGAGCCGCTCGGCGACCGTCGTGACCGGCATGCCGGTGGCGCACGCCCAGGCACCGGCCCAGTCCCAGTTGCCCATGTGCGGCAGCGCGGCGACCACCCCGCGCCCCGCCGACACCGGACCGCGCAGCCGCTCCTCGCCCCGCACGCGGGTACGGGCGACGACGTCGTCGATGTCCCACGACGGCAGCCGGAACGACTCGCACCAGTAGCGCAGGTAGGACCGGACACCGGCCCGCACCGTCGCGTCGAGGTCGTCGGCGGGAACGGTGCGCGCGAGGTTGGCCCGCAGCCGCTGGACGCTGCGCCCGTCGCGGGCGTGGATGCCGTCGGCGATCCGGTCGAACGTCGCGCGCGCGGCGGGCTCGGGCAGCAGCCGGACGGCCCGCCAGCCGGTGAGGTACGCCGCCGTGACACCGTGCCCCGACGCCGCCGACACGGCCCGCCGCAGGCCGCCCTGGACGTCCATCGGCTACGCCGTCGCCGCGAGGGCCTGGCGTCGTACCGCGAGGATCCGCTGGACCACCGTCACCGTGCTGGCCAGCGCGAGCACGCCGAGCGTGAAGGGGACGAACCAGGCCTGCCCGAAGATCTCCGAGAACCCCGTCATCACCAGGATCGCGACGAGACGGTCGGCGCGCTCGGCGATCCCGCCCTTGGCCTCCATGCCCAGCGACTCGGCGCGGGCCCGGGCGTAGGACGTGGTCGCGCCCATCACCAGGCAGTAGAGCGCGAGCCCCGCCCACAGGTCCGAGTGCCCCGGCCCCATGAAGTAGAGGACGAGCCCGCCGAACACCGCGGCGTCGCCCAGCCGGTCGAGCGTGGAGTCCAGGAACGCGCCCCAGGCGGACGACTTCCCGGAGAGCCGGGCCATCTGCCCGTCGACCATGTCGCTGAACACGAACGCGGTGATCACGAGCACGCCGGCGAGCAGCTGTCCGCGCGGGAAGAAGAACAGCGCGCCGAAGGCGACGCCGAGAGTGCCCACGACGGTCACGGCGTCGGGGCTGATGCCCAGGCGCAGGAACAGCCGCGCGACCGGGGAGATCACGCGGGCCCAGAAGTCACGGAAGCGGTTCAGCATGGCGAGAGCAGGCTAACGGCAGCGGGCCCGGGTCAGGCCGGCCACGCCGACGCGAGCAGCGAGCGCGTCTCGGACATCAGCTGGGGCAGCGTGCGGGTGCGGCCGATGATCGGCATGAAGTTCTGGTCGCCGGCCCAGCGCGGCACCACGTGCTGGTGCAGGTGCGCGGCGATGCCCGCGCCGGCGACCGAGCCCTGGTTCATCCCGATGTTGAACCCGTGCGCCCCGGACACCTCGCGGATCACCCGCATGGCGGTCTGGGTCAGCCGCGCGACCTCGTCGGTCTCCTCGTCGGTCAGCTCGGTGTAGTCGGCGACGTGCCGGAACGGGCACACCATCAGGTGACCCGGGCTGTACGGGTACAGGTTGAGCACGACGAACGCCGTCCCGCCGCGGTGGACGACCAGCCCCTCCTCGTCGGTGAGGGTCGGCATCCGGCAGAACGGGCACTCCCCCGCCGTGCTGTCGGCGGGCTTGTTCTGGCCGCGGATGTAGGCCATCCGGTGCGGGGTCCACAGCCGCTCGAGCTCGTCGGGGACCCCCGCACCGTCCTGGTGGTGCGTGTCGTCGTCGCCCACCGGTCAGACCTGCGTGCGCGCGGCGATCGCCTCGGTGACGCGGGCGATCGCGTCGTCGACGGAGACGCCGTTGTCCTGGTGGCCGTCCCGGTAGCGGAAGGACACCGCGCCGGCCGCCATGTCGTCGTCACCGGCGATCAGCATGAACGGCACCTTCTGCAGCTGCGCGTTGCGGATCTTCTTCTGCATGCGGTCGTCGGAGTCGTCGACCTCGACGCGCACGCCCGCGGCGCGGAACCGCGCGGCCACCTCGGCGAGGTAGTCGTTGTGCCGCTCGGCGATCGGGATCGCCTGCACCTGCACGGGCGCCAGCCAGGGCGGGAAGGAGCCGGCGTAGTGCTCGACCAGCACGCCGAAGAACCGCTCGATCGACCCGAACTTGGCGGAGTGGATCATCACCGGCTGCTGCCGGCTGCCGTCGGCGGCCTGGTACTCGAGCCCGAAGCCCTTGGGCTGGTTGAAGTCGTACTGGATGGTCGACATCTGCCAGGTGCGGCCGATCGCGTCCCGGGCCTGGACGGAGATCTTCGGGCCGTAGAAGGCCGCGCCGCCCGGGTCGGGCACCAGCTCGAGGCCGGTCTCCTTGGCGACGTCCTCCAGCACCTGGGTGGCGACCGCCCAGTCCTCGTCGGAACCGACGAACTTGTCCTTCTTGGAGTCGTCGCGGGTGGACATCTCCAGGTAGTAGTCGTCGAGGCCGAAGTCGCGCAGCAGCCCGAGCACGAAGTCGAGCAGGTGCTTGATCTCGCCGGGTGCCTGCTCGGGGGTGACGTAGGAGTGCGAGTCGTCCTGGGTCAGGCCGCGCACCCGGGTGAGGCCGTGCACGACGCCGGACTTCTCGTAGCGGTAGACCGACCCGAACTCGAACAGCCGCAGCGGCAGCTCGCGGTAGGACCGCCCGCGCGACCTGAAGATCAGGTTGTGCATCGGGCAGTTCATCGCCTTCAGGTAGTAGTTGGCGCCCTCGAACTCGATCGGGGGGAACATCGTGTCGGCGTAGTACGGCAGGTGCCCGGAGGTGTGGAACAGCCCCTCCTTCGAGATGTGCGGGGTGCCGACGTAGTCGAAGCCCTCCTCGATGTGCCGGCGGCGGACGTAGTCCTCCATCTCGCGCTTGATCACGCCGCCCTTGGGGTGGAAGACCACGAGGCCGGAGCCGATCTCGTCGGGGAACGAGAACAGGTCGAGGTCGCGGCCGAGCTTGCGGTGGTCGCGGCGCTCGGCCTCCTCGATCCGGTGCAGGTGCTCCTCGAGCGCCTCCTTGGACTCCCAGGCGGTGCCGTAGATGCGCTGGAGCTGCTTGTTGTTCTCGTCGCCGCGCCAGTAGGCCGCCGCCGAGCGCATCAGCTTGAACGCCGGGATCCGCTTCGTCGTGGGCAGGTGCGGGCCGCGGCACAGGTCGCCCCAGGCGACGTCGCCGTTGCGGCGCACGTTGTCGTAGATGGTGAGCTCGCCGGCGCCGACCTCGACGCTCGCGCCCTCGGCCGCGCCCTCGGCGTTGCCGGAGCCCTTCAGCCCGATCAGCTCGATCTTGTAGGGCTCGTCCTTCAGCTCGGCGACCGCGTCGGCGTCGCTGATCGGCCGGCGGGAGAACTTCTGCCCCTCCTTGACGATCTTGCGCATCCGCGACTCGATCTTCTCGAGGTCCTCCGGGACGAACGGGGTCTCGACGTCGAAGTCGTAGTAGAAGCCGTTCTCGACCGGCGGGCCGATGCCGAGCTTGGCGTCGGGGAACAGCTCCTGCACCGCCTGCGCCATCACGTGGGCGGTCGAGTGGCGCAGGATGTCGCGGCCGTCGGCCGAGTCGATCGCGACCGCCTCGACCTCGGCGCCGTCGGCCAGCTCGTGCGCCAGGTCGCGCAGCGCCCCGTCGACGCGGGCGGCGATGACGCTCGGGTCCTCGACGAACAGCTCCCAGGCCTTGGTGCCCGTCGTCAGGGTGCGCTCGTCTCGCTCGTCTGCGGCGATGACGGTGACCTTGATCTCGGACACGGTGGACCTCTCTGGTGATCGGGAGTGGTGCTCGTCCTGCGGACTCGGTCAGGGTATCCAGCGCACGGCGCGGGGCGCTCGCGGGTTTCCGCCGCACGAAAAAAGGCCGCCTCGCGAGTGAGACGGCCTCTCCGGTGTGTGGGCGATACTGGGTTCGAACCAGTGACCTCTTCGGTGTGAACGAAGCGCGCTACCACTGCGCCAATCGCCCGGTGCGCCGCAAAGGTTAGCGCATGATCCGGGGCGTCCTCACATCCCCGGGAGCTCGGGCACCCAGGCCGCTATGTCCTGGAGCACGTTCCAGCCGCCGACAGCGAAGTGCGGCCAGTCGAAGACCGCGACGTAGACCGCGACCAGCGCGACGACGGCGAGCACGGCGACGCCGGTGAGCAGCAGCCGCCGGCGGCGTACGGCGGGGTCGAGCGCGGCCGCGCGCTGCTGCGCCTTCTCGGCCTGGACGCGGGCCCAGTGCAGCCAGCGCTTGGCAAAGGCGAACTCGGTGGCGAGGATCGCCAGGCCGAGCGGGATCAGCACGAAGGCCGGGCCGGGGGTGACCAGCATCACCACGCCGACGACGGTCACGAGGGTGCCGACGACGCCGACGACGATCTTGGTGGACAGGGACAGGACCGGGTGGGCATGGAAGATCCGGTGCACCCGCGCGCGGAATCCGTGCGGCGGCTCCGGCTCTGGACCGGACCGGCCGTGCGCCGGACGGTCATCCGACGTAAGGTCCGCGACGTCGTCGGGCATGGCACCTCGGGTCTCGTGGGCCTCCGCAGAGGGTGTCATCCGGCAGGTGAGACGAGCGTAACGAGCCTCTGGTTGACCGTTCGGAGGGTCGATGTGGACCAAATGGGACACATCGACCAACCGAACGGTCATTGCTTGAAAAAAGTGCCGAGATTCGTTTGGAACTCCGTCACGACGCCTACTACTTGGCGTCTCACTGCCGAAGTCCGGAGGGGATGACCTGGGAGGAACGAGATGGAGTACTCGATGAACTACTCGATGAACGCCGCGCCGGCCACGGTGACGCAGCCGGTGCGCCTCGAGCTGATCGACGCGTCGGGTGCCGCGACGCCGCTGGAGGCCGAGCTGCGCTACGACGCCACCGACCCGTTCGCGGTGACGACGGTGTTCATGACCGGCCACAGCGAGGTCCGCTGGACCTTCGGTCGGGACCTGCTGGCCGAGGGCCTCTACGAGCCCGCCGGTGACGGCGACGTGCACGTCTGGCCGTGCCTCGACAGCAACGGCCACGCCGTGGTGATCATCGAGCTCTGCTCCCCTGACGGCGAGGCGCTGGTCCAGGCCCGCACCGGGGACCTGCGCTCCTTCGTCGACCGCATGAACAAGGCGGTCAAGCCGGGCTCCGAGTCCGAGCTGATCGACATCGACGCCACCATCGCGTCGATCTTCGCGGCCGAGGCCGCCTGAGCCGACCCGCTGTCCGCACCGCCGTCGAACGGCGGTCCGTGCCCTAGGGTTGGCGGGGAGGACCAACCCCCGGAGCGCACGGAACCGCCGGCGACCGGGCCGACCTGCCGGCCACGAGCCGGCACAGGTGAGGCGTGACGACAGGTGCTGTTCAGCCATGACACCGAGCACTCCCTCGCCTGCGCGGTCGAGCTGGTCAACTCCGCGCCCCGGGGCGCCAACGACGAGGGCCTGCCCGACCTGAACGCGCTGCGGGAGTTCGTCGTCCGCCACGACGTCAGCGAGGTGGGCCGGCTCAGCGGCGCCGACCTGCAGGCCGTCCAGGACCTGCGCGAGGCGATCCGTCCCGTCTTCTCGGCCCCCGACGACCGCACCGCTGCCGCCGTCGTCAACACCCTGGTCTCCCAGGCGGGTGTCACCCCGCGGCTGACCGACCACGACGGCTACGACTGGCACATCCACTACTTCACCCCGGGCGCCAGCCTCGCCGACCACCTCGCGATCGACTGCGGGATGGCCCTCGCCCACGTCGTGGCCAGCGGCGAGCACGAGCGGCTGCGCCGGTGCGAGGCGCCCGACTGCGAGCAGGTCCTCGTCGACCTCTCCCGCAACCGCTCCAAGCGCTACTGCGACGCGCGCACCTGCGGCAACCGCCTGCACGTCGCGGCCTACCGCGAGCGCCAGCGCGCCGCGCAGTAGCGGCGGACCTAGGGGTCGACGTCGGCGGCCTCGCGGTCGGCCCAGACCTTCACGCACTCCGCCGTCACGGGGCCAGGGGCCGGCAGGTCACGGTCGTCCAGCCGGTGCACCGGCTGGACGTCGCGCGTCGTGGACACCAGGAACACCTCGTCGGCGCGGGTCAGCACGTCGAGCGGCTCGTCGACCTCCACGGCGTCGTACCACTCGAGCAGGAGGGCACGGCTGATCCCGGCCAGGCAGCCCGACCCCAGCGTGGGCGTGCGCAGCTCGCCGTCGACGACGTAGAAGACGTTGGAGCCGGTGCCCTCGCAGAGGTTGCCGACCGTGTTGCCGAAGATCGCCTCGGTCGCCCCCTGCTCGCGGGCGCGGGCGAGCGCGACGACGTTCTCGGCGTACGACGTGGTCTTCAGCCCGGCCAGCGCGCCCCTCTCGTTGCGCGGCCACGGCACCGTCACCGCGTGCGTCGAGGCGGCCGCGGCAGCCATCGGGGCGGCGACCACGACGAGCGTCGGCGAGCTGTCATCGGCGCGGCCGGAGCCGAGCGACGCGACGCCACCGGTGTAGGTGATCCGCAGCCGCCCGAGCGGCAGCTCGACGCCGTCCAGGACGGCCGCCACCCCGCGCCGTACCTCGACGAGGTCGGGCGCGGGCAGGCCCAGACCCCGTGCACAGCCGGCCATCCGCTCCAGGTGCCGGGTGAGCGCGAAGGGCCGGCCGTCGACGACCTTGACCGCCTCGAACACGCCGTCGCCGACGGTGAACCCGTGGTCCTGCACGGTGATCGCGGGGCTGGTCGGGTCGTCGAGAAGGCTGCCGTTGATCCATGCGCGCATGCGTCAGACCCTAGGCGGGAGGTCGTGGCGGGGCGTCGCTCCCGCACCACGAACCCCGAATTTGTCATTCGCACGATGTCGGCTAAAGTTCTCGACGCACGCCGGGGCGGGAGACCGCACCGGATCGCGCAAGCGGACGTAGCTCAGTTGGTAGAGCGCAACCTTGCCAAGGTTGAGGTCGCGAGTTCGAGCCTCGTCGTCCGCTCGGAGAAGGGTACGCAGATCCCCTCCTTGGTGGAGTGGCCGAGAGGCGAGGCAACGGACTGCAAATCCGTCTACACGGGTTCAAATCCCGTCTCCACCTCGATTGCTCAACCACCACCCGGTGTGGGAACTTGGGCCGTCACGGGCGATTGGCGCAGTGGTAGCGCGCTTCCTTGACACGGAAGAGGTCACTGGTTCAAACCCAGTATCGCCCACCAGATCAGAGACACGACGAAGCCCCTCAGCCGCTCAGGCCGAGGGGCTTTTCTCGTCCGGCCGTACCCGCACACGGACTCAGCCGGGAGACACCGCTCCGGGGGCGGCTCTGCCTGGCGCCGGCCCGAGCGCCGCCGTCAGGAGCGCCTCGACGTCGTCGAGGTCCAGCGCCCACTCGTCGTGCCTGCCCGGCCCGGCCAGCCGCTCCAGCCGCTCGCTCGCCGCGCGGACCGCATCTCTGAGCCGCAGCGCCTGCCCGGCCTCGTCCTCGCCGGGTGCCGAGGACGCGAGCACCGTCAGCCGGTCCTCCGCGGAGGCGACCCGCGGCATCGCGACGCGCCACCCGCCGGCAACCTCGTCGATCGACCCGGACGAGCGCAGCTGCGGGACCAGCTCGTGAGCGAACCAGGTCACCTCCGCCTTGGCGGTCTCCAGACCGGTCAGCCAGCTCCGCCGCTCGCGCCCTCTGACGAGGAAGAACATGCCGAGCGCGGCGGCCGCCACCACGAGCGCGAAGGCGACCCATGCTGCCGGCGACGGCGAGTCCGTCTCCTCCGCGGCTGCCTCGGCCTCGCCGGCAGGGGACGGCGCCGACGAGGGCGAAGGAGCCGCCGACGTCGCCGCGGGGACGGGGACAGCGATCACCGTCGAGGTACGTGGGGTGGGTTGCTGCGGCTCCTGCTCAGGGGTCCGGGTCGGCCGCGCCGTGGGTGACGGCCGCTCCGTGTCGGGCGACAGCGACAGAGACCGCGACGGTCTCGGCGGGGCCTCCGTCTGTTCCGGGACGTCGGGGGAACGGCTGAGGCTCGGCAGCTGCCGCGTGGGCGACGGCGACGCCGTCACCGAGGGGCGGTTCGCGGGCTCCTGGTCGACGTCAGAGCCGCAGGACGACAGGGGCAGAACCGCAAGCACGCACAGGACGGCGAAGCGAGTCGCGCGTCGGACCATGGACTCCTCCAGTCACCGGGCTACCTCGGGACCGCGATGCCCCCCGTTTCCACGTCGGACCGCGGGGAGGGCTCACCCTGGACCGGGTGGCTTGCACCGTCCCGGCCGTGGCTGTCGCTATGCGCCGCTGGCCTCCTTGGCGTCGCGCTCGAGCGCCTCGGCGTCCGCCTTGAGCTGTTTCTTCTGGAGCTTCTCCGAGCGGCGCATCGCCTCCTCGATCCTCGCCTCCATGTCCATGGCGCCGACGACCACGAGGCCCGCCTCCCCCCTGTCGAGGGACTCACCGAGGACCTTCAGGTCGTCCCGGCTCATCCCGGCGGCGGCATGGCCCGCCACGGCGCCCAGGATCGCCCCGCCTGCCGAGGTGGCCGCAAGCAGGCCGCCCCCGATCGCCGCGAACGGGAAGAGAGCGACGACGAGGCCGGTGGCCAGACCCGCACCGCCTCCGAGCACTCCCCCCACCCGGGTCGGTGTCTCGTGCTTGCGGGTGATCTTCACCTTGCCGTCCTCGCGACGGTGGATGACGGCCGCGTCGTAGGCGTCCATCAGTCCCTCCTTGGCGTGGAGCTCCTTCACCACGTCGTAGTCCGCCTCGGCGGCCGCGACGTCGGAGTAGACGCCCGCGAGAACGATGAACGTGTCGAATGCCATCGGATGTCCTCCTGGTCGATCGGGCACCGCGGACGCGTCGGGGTCGTTGCCCCAGGTCGCCGATGCTGGGGCTCCAACGTCATGACCGGGTGCGGCGCGTGCCTCATCCGTGACGGGTGATCTGATCCCGCCCAGCCGGCGAAACGCCCGTTTCGTGAGGTCGCACCGCGCATCACGCGTCGCGGACGACCCGGGGCCCCGCAAGGAAAAGGCCCCCGACCACTCGAGAGCGCCGGGGGCCGAAACCTCTGCGGCAGATTGGGGCTACCGCTGGTGGCCGTCGGGGGGCTGACGGCCAGTGGTGGGTTTCGTGAAGGACCGTGGGGGGCCGTGGTCCTTCGGCGGAAGGATCGGCACCCGGATCCCCGAACTTGAGGGCTGTCGGCCGGAACTTCGCGCCGCGAGCCGAGACCCGACCGGCACTCCGCTAGGTTCGTGGCAGCGGCCCCGTCCCTGGCTCCGTCCCCCGTGGGCTACGGGCGGGGTCGCCTCACGCCTCGACCAGCAGGCCGGAGGGGACCCACTCCTCCACCACGGCCCACCCGCTCGAGCGCAGCGACGCGACGTACACGACCCGGCCCTCCCAGCCGCCGTGGCCCTGCCGCCACTCGACGAGCAGACCGGGACGCCGGACGCCGGACAGGTCGACGGCGTCGAGCACCCAGCAGTGCCGGGCCGGGCACGTGCCGGCCGCGCGGGGGGCGTCGGCGGGTGCCGACGCGGCGACGCGGTCCTCGAGCGGCATCCGCAGACCCCGCCGCATCCCGCCACCGACCATGGCCCCAGCATCGCACGAAATCGAACAGGTGTTCGACGCTTCCGTCGGTCCAGGACATGCCGATGCCCCGCTCCACAGGTCGCAGGAGCGGGGCATCGGGTGGGAATGCGGTGAATCCCCCGACCGGCCGTTGGGAGGTCGGCCGGTCCATACCTTTGTACGGCACCCGGAGGCGCCGTTCCACCAAGGGAGGGCAAAGACTTGATGAGAGTGTCCGACTTCACGCCACGACCCGACCCGCCGTGGTATCGCAACCGGTCCAGACGGACGGTTAGCGGCACGGGTCCTGGGTAAGCACCTCCTAGCTCTCGGGTCAATCCCCCGAAACCCGGAGCGAATGGGGAGGGAGCACAACTCACCCCAGCCGCGCCCCGTGCCCGAGAGCGCGGGGCGCGGTCCGGTGGGATCAGCCGCGCGACACTGCCCACCAGGAGCGCTTCTCCCCCAGCCAGTCGTAGGCCCGCAGCGAGCCCTGCTCGGCCGCGGCCTTCACGGACACCCGGATCTCGTCGACCTCGTCGACGCAGTCCGGTGCCAGGCGGATCCTGGCGACGTCGCGGTCGTAGTCGAGTCGCATCCGGTAGTCGCACTTCACGAACGTCACGTCGCCGGACGGCGCGAAGCTGTCGGCGGTCGCGAGCGAGTAGTCGGTGCCGTCCATCAGGCCGCCGCCGAAGCGCAGCTCGGGACCCGGGTCGGTCCGGTCGGTGTCGAGGAAGACCGAGAGACCGGCTGAGTACTTCGGCAGCGGCACGAGGTTGCGGTGCTGGGTGCGGATCTTCAGCCACTTCTGGCCGTAGACGACGGTGACCTTCTCCAGGTCCACGCCCTGGTGTACGTCGCCCTTGGCGTCGGGGATCGAGCGGGAGGCCGCACCGGCGGGAGCGGCGAGCAGGGCGGGGACGGCGAGGGCTGCGACGGCGGCGAGCAGCGGGCGGGACGAGCGGGTCATGGGGTGTTCTCCTGGCGATGGCGGGTGGTTGCGGTGGTTCATCGTGCTTGACGCCGCCGGCCGCGTCCTGGTTGCTCCGGCGGGGCAGAAACCTGTCCGGACCACCGGCCGGACCGCGTTTTGCCGCGCGCCGCGGGGGCTACTGATGGGACGCAGGGAACCCGTAGCCCAAATGATCCCGGCCTGCCCGGGTGCGGGAGTTCGGCTCTGCCACAGCGAGAACGACAGGGGAAGACCGGGCTAGCCGCCGAGGAGGCGGCGCTCCTGGGCAGCACTGACACCCGTGCCCTCCGGCATCGTGACCGTCCGCGTCCACGCGAGCGTGTCCCGGATGGTGTCCCCGAGCGGACGTGGCGTGAGGCCGGTGGAGAAGGCCCGTGCCGGGTCCACCGCCATCAGCCAGACGTCCGGGTCGTCCCCCGCCCACAGCGGGAAGGCGCCCGGCTCGATCCCGGCCGCCTCGACCTCGGCCGGGGTCACCCACTGCAGCCGGGTCCCGTCCTGGCCCACGGCATCGACGGTCGCCTCGAGCTGCTCGCGCCAGGTGAACACCGGTGCCGGGCTGGCGGCGTGGAACGGCCCGGACCGGCCGTCCTCCAGCAGCCGCACCATCCACGCGCCCAGGTCGCGCACGTCGATGACCTGGGCGGGCGCGTCAGCCGGGCCGGGAGCCGGGACGGTGCCGCCTCGCGCGATGCGCTGCACCCACCACGGGAACCGCCACGTGTAGTCGTCGGGCCCGACCACGAACGTCGGCCGCACCACCAGGGTGTCGGGGCCGTGCCGGTCGACGGCGGCGCGCTCGCACAGCACCTTGAGCCCGCCGTAGGTCTCGTTGGTGACCTCCTCGACGTCGGGGTCGTGGAGCTCAGCGAGGGCGGCGTCCTCGTCGATGCCCGGGCCGTCGGGTGCGGCGTACACCGACACCGAGGACACCAGCAGGTGGTGGCCGCCGCGGCCGTCGAGGGCGTCGGCGAGGGTGTGCACCTGGCGCGGCAGGTACGCGCAGGTGTCGACCGTCGCGTCCCACTCCCCCTCGGCCAGGGTGGACAGGTCGGTGTCGCGGTCGCCCATCCGGTGGTCGAGGTCGGGGAAGAGGTCGGCGCCGGTGCGCCCGCGGTGGAAGACCGTCACGTCGTGCCCGCGCTCGACGGCCTGCTCGACGAAGTGCCGGCCGACGAACCGGGTGCCACCGATGACGAGGATGCGCATGCGTCGCACCCTAGTGCGGTGCCTTCGCGTGTGACCGACGAGATGCGCGCGGAGCCTGGGTTCCCCCGATCCGCTGGGGTAGGTTTCCTGCGCTGCCACGGAGGGACGCGACCCCCGAGCGGATCTCCCGGCGGCCGACGGCCCCGCCAGACACCCTGACCGGCGGGGCCGTCCTCATGCCCGGGGCCCGGTGTGCGGGACGCGGTGGGACTATCCCGGGACTACGCCGGACAGTACGTTCGGGTGGTCTTTGCCGGAAGCGCTCGGCTCCACGCTCCCCCGCTCCTAGGTTGAGCGGGTGCGGCCGAACCTGATCGTCTACTCGGCATCCGCCCTCGTCGTGGGCGTGATGTGCCTGGTCTTCGGCTCCGCGCTCAACCCCTCGGAGGCCGGGGCCGGCGTGACCGCGGCCGTCCGCGTCGCCAGCGACCACAGCGGCCGGTGGCTCGGCATGGCGGTGCTCTGGTTCTGCGCCTCCGTCGCGCTGACCGCCGGCCTGCCGGCGATCCTGTCGCTGTTCCAGGCCCGCGCGCACCGGCTGGGCATCGTCGGCGTCGGCGTGCTGTCCATCGGGGCGATCGGCACGAGCGGCTTCGCGATGCTGCTGGTGTTCGTCGCGGCCCTCGTCAACAACGACGCCATCCGCGTCACCAACATGGACGACGTCCTCTCCGACAGGGGTCTGGGCGTCTTCCTCTGGAGCTGGGCCACGGGGTTCTACCTGGGCTCGATCCTCGTGGCCATCGGTTTGATCGTCGCCCGCACCACGCACCTGTGGGTGCCGATCGCGCTGCTCGCCTACGTCCTGTTCCGTCCGCTCGACGGGGTCGTCGGCGAGATCGGCCCGATCATCCGGCAGCTCGCCCTCGTGCTGGCCTTCACGGGCATGGCGGTGGCCGCGGTCAGCCAGACGCAGCGGACACCCGAGACGTTCGTCGTCTAGCCGACTCCGTCGGGAGCAGCCGCACGTCGCGGCGCGCCACCGGGTGGTCCTCCTCGCAGGCCAGCGCGACCGTCACCGCGCCGCCGCAGCCGACGTGCTCGAGCCGGGCCGGCGGCGCCTCGTCGCCGGTCAGGTGCCGGTCGCCCCAGGCCATCAGCGCCACGAGCACCGGCTGCAGGTCCTTGCCCGCCCCCGTCAGGTGGTACGACGCACGCCCCCGCTCCCCCTCGACCCGGTACGCCCGGCGCTCGACGAGCCCGGCGTCGACGAGGCCGGCGAGGCGCTTGGTCAGCACGTCGCGGCTCACCCCGACGTGCCCGCGCAGGTCGTCGAACCGGTGCACGCCGTTGAACAGGTCGCGCAGCAGGAGCAGCGACCACCGGTCACCGACCAGCTCGAGGGTCCGGGCGATCGAGCAGGTCGCCGAGTCGTAGTCGGTCCACTGCACACGTGCGGTCATGACCCCACCCTACCCGCTAGGTCTGTATTTCGGACCCAGGGTAGAGTGCGACGCATGACGACCACCGAGCAGCCCGCGCGCACCCGCACCACGTCCTGGGAGGACCCGATGGCGGCGGTCCGGGCTGCCCGGGGCCGCACCGGCCTGGAGCTGATGGAGGCGCTCGTGCGCGGCGAGTTCCCGCCTCCCCCGATCGCCGAGACGCTCGGCTTCACGCTGCGCGACGTGGCCAAGGGTGACGTGACGTTCGTGCTCGAGCCGGGTGAGCACCTGTAC
The DNA here is from genome assembly GCF_004168035.1 of Nocardioides iriomotensis. Taxonomy (GTDB): domain Bacteria; phylum Actinomycetota; class Actinomycetes; order Propionibacteriales; family Nocardioidaceae; genus Nocardioides_B; species Nocardioides_B iriomotensis. The sequence goes on from NZ_SDPU01000027.1 coordinate 15,995, forward strand.
AACCCGATCGGGTCGGTGCACGGCGGCGCCTACGCGACGCTGCTCGACTCCGCGTGCGGCTGCGCGGTGCACACGATGCTTCCCGAGGGCGTCGGCTACACCAGCCTCGACCTAACGGTGAAGTTCCTCGGCGCCATCCGGGCCGACACCGGTCCGGTGCTGTGCCGAGGCACGGTCACGCACCTCGGCCGCCGGACGGTGCTGGCCGAGGCGACGCTCACGGCCGAGGACGGCCGGCTGCTGGCGACGGCGACGAGCAGCTGCCTGATCCTGGCGCCGTAGCGCCGGCCCGGGCGGCATCACTCCTCGTCGTCGGAGGAGGCCTCGCCGTGCGTGCCGGGCCGCGGCGCCCACGGCAGCTCCTGCGAGGGCCGCACCACGATGAGCTTGTCGCCGCGCACCAGCTGGGTGACGGCGGGGTCGAAGTAGCGGTGCACCGTGCCGTCGCGCACGACCGCGATCACCTGGTCGGGCAGGCTCTGCGGCGGCTTGCCGACCTCGGGCACGAGCAGCTCGCGCTCGGCGACCTCGAGCCCCTCGCCGTACGTCAGCAGGTCCTCCATCACCGACCCGAGCGTCGGGCTCAGCGTCGACAGGCCGAGCAGCCGGCCGACCGCGTCGGAGGAGGTGACGACGGAGTCGGCGCCGCTCTGCCGCACCAGCTCGATGTTGTCCGACTCGCGGACCGCGGCGACGACGTACGCGTCGGGGTTGAGCTGCCGCACGTTGAGCGTCGACAGCACCGTCGAGTCGTCGCGGTCGGTGGTGATGATCACCTGGCTGGCGCGCGCGACACCGGCCCGGCGCAGCACCTCGCGACGGGTCGCGTCGCCGGTGACGACCGCGAGGCCGTCGGCGTGCGCCTCGCCCAGCGCGGTGGTCGACGGGTCGACGATCACGATGGCCTCCTTGTCGAGGCCGTTGTTGATCAGCGTGTCGACCGCGCTGCGGCCCTTGGTGCCGTAGCCGATGACGACGACGTGCTCGTCCATGTGCTTCCTCCAGCGGGCCACCCGCAGCAGCTCGCGGCCCTGGGTGGCGAGGACCTCGATGGTGGTACCGATCAGCAGCACCAGGAACGCGATGCGCAGCGGCGTGATCAGGAACGCGTTGACCAGCCTCGCCGTGTCGGAGACCGGCGCGATGTCGCCGTACCCGGTCGTGCTCAGCGTCACCGTCGTGTAGTAGATCGAGTCGACCAGGCTGACCTCGCCGGTCGGGTCGTTGTTGTCGTGGTAGCCGTCCCGGTCGAAGTAGACGAGCGCGACGGTGAACGTCAGCAGCGCCACCGCGAGCAGCAGCCGACGGGTGAGCTCCCAGACCGGGGAACGGACGATCGCCGGGAGCCGAACGCGGCCCCGGGCGTCGTCGTTCAGCTCGTCGACCACGGCAGGAATGTACGGCACCGGGGGCCGCTGTCAGCGCACCACGTCGCCGTAGATGACGGTCGCCGGAGCCTCGCCGTCCGGACCGCTCGCGTCGGCTCCCCCGGCGGCCACCGACACGAACCGGAATTCGTCGCCCTTCTGCGGGGTGTCCCCCGTGCCCTGGGTGCGCCGCCAGGTCCCGCAGAGCCGGCCGTCGACGACCGCGCCCTCCTGGCCGTCGATGCCCGAGCCGCGCAGGCAGAGCCGGCTGGTCGCGGGGTCGTAGCTGGCCACCTCCGCCGTCGTGCGCGTCGCGGTGTCCGGGGCGAGCACGGCTCCGAGGAGGTAGCCGCCCAGCACGCAGATCGCGCCGCCCGCGAGTGCCACGGGCGTGGGGAGGTTGACGTTTCCCATACGGGACAAACTACGCGGTCGTCCTACCCCCGACGGCGCAGCCCCACGGAGTCGAACCGCCAGAACACGTCGGGGTAGACCAGGGCCCCGGTCGGACGCGGGTCGAGGGCGTCGTACGCCGGCAGCAGCACCCCCTGGAAGGCCGGCTCGGGGATCCGCTCCGACGGCGAGGTGAAGCCCCACTGGGCGGCCGGATGCCAGCCGATCCGCCGGTAGTACGCCGGGTCACCCTCGAGGAACACGACGGGCTCGTCCCGGGTCCGCATCACGTCGAGCGTCTCGCCGACGAGCGCCCGCCCGATCCCCTGGCGCTGCCGGTCCGGGCGCACCGAGAGCGGGCTCAGCACCAGCACGTCGACGACCCGGTCCGGCGCGTCGACCCAGGCGCGGGTGTAGCTCACGTGGCCGACGACCTCACCGGCCTCCTCGGCCACGTACGACAGCCCGAGCCAGGCGACGGAGGTGCGCAGGCCGCGCAGCAGCCGCGGCACCTTCTCACCGCCGAACGCTGCCCGGGCCACCTCCTCGACGGCGCCGACCTCGTCCTCGTGCTCCGGGCGGACGGTGAGGCTCAACCGCGGTCCTTCCGTTTGCGCTGGCGCCGGACGTGCCGGCGTGCGGCCATCGCGGCCGTCTCCTTGGTCAGCTGCACGTAGCTCTCCCACCGGCGCTGCGGCAACGTGCCGTCGGCGAGCGCGGCGAGCACCTGGCAGCCCGGCTCGCTGCGGTGCGCGCAGTCGTCGAACCGGCACCGGGCGGCCAGCGCGTCGATGTCGGCGAACGTGTGGGCGATGCCCTCCTCGGCCTCGAACATCCCGAGGCTGCGGAGGCCGGGCGTGTCGATCACGGCGCCCCCGCCGGGCAGCAGGACGAGCTCGCGTCGTACCGACGTGTGCCGGCCGCGCCCGTCGTCGCGGATCTCGCGGGTGGGCAGCACCTCCGCCCCGACGAGCGCGTTGGTCAGCGAGGACTTGCCGTGCCCCGACGTGCCGACCAGGGCGAGCGTGGCGTGGCCGTCGACGAGCTCGCGGACCCGGTCGAGGCCGAGCCCGGTGCGGGAGCTGACCTGGATGACCTCGACGTCCGGCGCCAGCCGTCGTACGTCGTCCGCCACCTCGTCGCCGTCGGCGACTAGGTCGGCCTTGGTGAGCAGCAGCACGGGACGAGCGCCGCTCTGCCAGGCCATCGCCAGAAGCCGCTCGATGCGGCTCTCGGCCGGGAGCGGGTGCAGCGCGACGACGACCCCGACGAGGTCGACGTTGGCGCAGACGACCTGCCCCTCGGCGGCCTTGCCGGCGGTCGACCGCACGACCGCGGTCCGGCGCGGCAGGACGTGCTCGACGGTCACCCGGTGGTCGGGCCAGGTCCGCACCACGCACCAGTCGCCGGCGCACGGCGCCTCGGTCGGGTCGTGGGCGACCCGTTGCAGGACCGGCGCACCCCAGGAAGCGCGCACCGGTCCCTGCTCGGTGAGCACGCTCGCGACGCCCCGGTCGACCCGCACGACGCGGCCGACGGCGGCGTCCGCGGCGTCCCACGGGGCGAAGGACGCAGCCGTGGCCGCGTCGTAACCGATCATCTCGAGCACGGCTGGAATCTACGTTCCTGTCGCCGCGACCGGCACCCCAATTTCGGGGAGTGTCAGTGGCGGCCGGGACCGGGAGTGCCGGGGCGGCCCGAGGGCGGCTCGAGCTCGTCGGCTGCCTCGGAGACCTGCTGCAGGACGACGGTCTCCTCGCCGGAGTCGGGGAACTTCTCCTGCTCCTCCTCCAGCCGGCGCAGCCGCGGCAGCATGGCGGTCAGCCGCAGCCGGCGGGCGACCTCCATCCGGGCCTGCGCGGTCTCGCTCTCGGGCCACACCCGGTCGAAGGCGGCGTTGAGCGCGGCGCCGATCAGCACCGCGATCGAGAGCAGGTACAGCCACAGCATCACGACGATCGGGGAGGCCAGCGGGCCGTAGATCGAGGTGGACTCCCCCGCCGTCACCGTCAGCACCCAGCGCAGCACGTAGGACCCGAGGATCCACATCAGCATCGTGAGCGCGGCGCCGGGGATGTTGTAGCGCCAGGACGTCCGGACCGGCACGGACACGTGGTAGAGCGTGGCCAGGAAGCAGATGCACAGCACGATGACGGTCGGCCAGTAGAAGCCGACCACGAAGTCGAACCGCTCCGGCAGCAGCCGCTTGATCAGGCGCGGCCCGGCGACGACCAGCGGGATGGTCACGGCGCCGGTGACCAGGCCCATGACGTACAGGCCGAACGAGAGCACCCGGGTCCGTACGATGCCACGGTGGCCGCCGAGCCCGTACATGATCGTGATGGTGTCGACGAAGACGTTCAGCGCCCGGGAGCCGGACCACAGCGCGAGGATGAAGCCGATGGAGATGACGTCGAAGCGGCCCGGCCCGAAGACGTCGTTGAGGGTCGGCCGGATGACCGCGTCGACGGTGGTCTCGGTCAGCGCCCGCGACGCCAGCTCGAGGATCGAGTCGCGCACCTGCTGGACCTGCGGGCGGCTGAAGCTGTCGAAGACGTAGCCGATCGAGCCGGCCAGACCGAAGACCAGGGGTGGCAGCGACAGCAGCGCGAAGAACGCAGCCTCGGCGGCGAGGCCGGTGACGCGGTTGCGGAAGCAGGTGCCGACGGTCGACACCACCAGACGCCACGCGGCGTCCCGGACGGTCAACAAGCGGCTCGCCCAGACACCGGGGCTCACCACCTCGCCTGCCATGGCAATACCGTAACGACATGGCCGCCGACATCCGGGACGTCACGAACCAACCGCCGCTGCTTGTCGACCACAACACCGTCACCTCCGACCTCGCCCTGGTCGACGCGGTGACGCGGCACGCGTCACCCGACGTGGTGGCCGACCTGGCGGCGCTCGGCGCCCAGGCGAGCAGCGCGGAGGCCCGCGAGCACGGCCTCCTGGCCAACCAGAACGAGCCCGTGCTCACGCCGTACGACCGCTACGGGCACCGTGTCGACGAGGTCCGCTTCCACCCGTCGTGGCACTGGCTGATGAAGCGCGGCGTCGGGCACGGCCTGGCGGCGACGCCCTGGACCTCCGACTCCCCGCACCCGCACGTGCGGCGGGCGGCCGGGTTCTTCGCGTGGTCGCCGACCGAGCCGGGCCACGGCTGCCCCATCTCCATGACGTACGCCGCCGTGCCGGCGCTGCGCGTCGACGACGCGATCGCCAAGGAGTGGACGCCGCGGCTGGCGTCCACGAGCTACGACTTCGGCCTGCGCCCCGCGGCCGACAAGCGCGGAGCACTCGCCGGCATGGGGATGACCGAGAAGCAGGGCGGCTCGGACGTGCGGGCCAACGTGACGACCGCGACCCCCACGTCGGTCGACGGCGAGTACACCCTCGCGGGGCACAAGTGGTTCACGTCCGCGCCGATGAACGACGTGTTCCTCGTGCTCGCGCAGGCGCCCGGGGGGCTGACCTGCTTCCTGGTGCCGCGCGTCCTCGCCGACGGCAGCCGCAACCAGCTCGACGTCGTACGGCTCAAGGACAAGCTCGGCAACCGCTCCAACGCCTCGTCGGAGCTGGAGTTCCGCACCACGTGGGCGCAGCGGCTGGGTGACGAGGGCCGCGGCGTCCGCACGATCATCGAGATGGTCGCCGCGACCCGCCTCGACTGCGTGCTCGGCTCGGCGTCGCTGATGCGGCGGGCGCTGGCCGAGGCATCCTGGCACGTCGCCCACCGTTCGGCGTTCGGCGGGCTGCTCGCCGACAAGCCGCTGATGCAGAACGTCGTCGCGGACCTCGCCGTCGAGTCCGAGGCGGCCACCGCGCTCGCGATCCGCCTGGCGGCCGCGGTCGACCGGGCCGACGACCCGCACGAGGCGGCGCTGCGCCGGATCGCGCTGCCGCTCGCGAAGTTCTGGGTCTGCAAGCGCACGCCGGCGATGGTGGCGGAGGCGCTGGAGTGCCTCGGCGGCAACGGCTACGTCGAGGAGTCGGCGATGCCGCTGCTGTTCCGCGAGTCGCCGCTGAACTCCATCTGGGAGGGCTCGGGCAACGTCAACGCCCTCGACGTGCTCCGCGCCCTCTCCCGCGAGCCCGAGGTGCTCGAGGCGTGGATCACCGAGGTCGGTCTCGCCCAGGGCGAGGACCCGCGGCTCGACCGAGCGGTGCACGCCGTCCTCGAGCAGCTCGCGGACAGCACGACCCTGGAGGTCGGCGCGCGGCGGCTGGCCGGCCAGATGGCGGCCTGCCTGCAGGGCGCGCTGCTCGTGCGGTTCGCCCCGGCCGAGGTGGCCGACGCGTTCTGCGCCAGCCGGCTGGGCTCGGGGTACGGCGGCACGTTCGGCACGCTCCCCGTGGGCACCGACCTGGCCGCGATCGTGCGCCGCGCGACGCCTCTCGGGTGATCGAGCCCACCGGGTGATCGAGTTTGTCGAGATCACTCAGTGGTCTCGACGAGCTCGACCAGCCGAAGGGTCAGCTGAGCTCGAGCCCCGGGTAGAGCGGGTGCTTGTCGAGCAGCTCCGCGCTCGCCGCCTTGGTGCGGTCGGCGACACCGTCGCCGAGGACGTAGGACGCCTTCGACGGACCGCCGGCCTTGGTCGTTCCCGGCTTGGTGTTGGCCAGCACGTCGACGATCAGCTCGGCGACCTTGTCGAACTCGTCGTGGCCGAAGCCGCGCGTGGTCAGTGCCGGCGTGCCGAGTCGGACGCCGGAGGTGTACCAGGCGCCGTTGGGGTCGGCCGGCACCGAGTTCCGGTTGGTGACGACGCCGGCGTCGAGCAGGGCCGACTCGGCCTGGCGGCCGGTGAGCCCGAACGACGACACGTCGAGCAGCACGATGTGGTTGTCGGTGCCGCTGGTGACGAGGTTGGCGCCGCGGGTGAGGAAGCCCTCGGCCAGCGACTTGGCGTTGCCCGCGATCTGCTGGGCGTAGTCCTGGAACGCCGGCTGACGGGCCTCGGCGAGCGCGACCGCCTTCGCCGCCATCACGTGGGACAGCGGGCCGCCGAGCACCATCGGGCAGCCACGGTCCACCGAGGAGGCGAACTCCTCCTGGGCCAGCACCAGGCCGCCGCGCGGGCCGCGCAGCGACTTGTGCGTCGTGGTCGTCGTGACGTGCGCGAACGGCACCGGGTCCTCGTCGCCGGTGAACACCTTGCCGGCCACGAGCCCGGCGAAGTGCGCCATGTCGACCATGAGGGTCGCACCGACCTCGTCGGCGATCTCCCGCATCTTGGCGAAGTTCACCCGACGCGGGTACGCCGAGTAGCCGGCGACCAGCACGAGCGGCCGGAACTCCTTGGCCTTCGCGCGCACCGCGTCGTAGTCGAGCAGCCCCGTTGCCGGGTCGGTGCCGTACTGCTGCTGGTGGAACATCTTGCCGCTGATGTTCGGCCGGAAACCGTGGGTCAGGTGGCCGCCCGCGTCGAGGCTCATGCCGAGCAGGCGCTGGTTGCCGAGCTCGTGGCGCAGCGTCTCCCAGTCGCCCTCGGACAGCTCGTTGACGTTCTTGACCGCGTGCTTCTCGAGCGCGGGGGTCTCGACGCGGTGGGCCAGGATCGACCAGAACGCGACCAGGTTGGCGTCGATGCCGGAGTGCGGCTGGGCGTAGGCGTACGGCGCACCGAAGAGCTCGCGCGCGTGCTCGGCCGCGAGTGCCTCGACGGTGTCGACGTTCTGGCAGCCGGCGTAGAAGCGGTGGCCGACCGTGCCCTCGGCGTACTTGTCGGAGAACCAGCTGCCCATGGTCAGCAGCACCGCCGGCGAGGCGTAGTTCTCGGACGCGATCAGCTTCAGCGAGGCCCGCTGGTCGCGGAGCTCGGCGCGTGTGGCCTCTGCCACACGGGGCTCGACGGCCGCGATCACCTGGAGGGCGGCGTCGTACGCGGCGCTCGCGGTCGCGTTGGCGGTGTTTCCGCCCTGAACGGGGGTGTTCTCGGTGCTCGGCGCGCTCATGGGGTCCACCCTAGTGACCGGCCCCGTCGGCGACTCCCCGCCGTTCCGGCGTACCAAATAGTGGATATGCGTCTCATTGCATGAGATTCGGGTTTGTGGCGAGGCCGTCCGGCCCCTGAGACTTCAGTCCATGATCACTGCTGCAACGACGACGCACCTCGTGGCTCGGCGCCACGTGGACCTCGGTCGTACGCGCAGCATGATGTGTATGCACTGGCACCGCTGAACCGCCCTCTGACCTTCTTCCCTCGTCAGCCGGGCGCGCGGTTCGCCGGCGTGCACCTCGACAACGGTGTCGGGACGGATCCCTGCGACTCGTGCGTCTTCCCTCGTCAGGAAACGTGAGACATGACCTCCCCCGCCCAGCCCCTGCCCTCGACCGGCCCCGGTCGTCCCGGTCGCTCCGGTCGCCCGCGTCCCAAGCGCGGTGAGGGCCAGTGGGCGCTCGGCTACACCGAGCCGCTGAACAAGAACGAGCAGACCAAGAAGGACGACAACCCGCTCAACGTGCGGGCCCGGATCCTCACCATCTACTCCAAGCGCGGGTTCGCCTCGATCGACCCCGCCGACCTGCGCGGACGCTTCCGCTGGTGGGGCCTGTACACCCAGCGCGCCCCGGGTCTCGACGGCGGCAAGACCGCGTCGCTGGAGGAGCACGAGCTGGACGACGAGTTCTTCATGCTGCGCGTGCGCACCGACGGCGCCCTGCTCGGGGCGGACCAGCTGCGCGTGCTCGGCGGCATCTCCACCGACTTCGCCCGCGACACCGCGGACATCACCGACCGGCAGAACATCCAGTACCACTGGATCAACATCGAGGACGTCCCGACGATCTGGGAGCGCCTGGAGGCCGTCGGGTTGCAGACCCAGGAGGCCTGCGGCGACTCCCCGCGCGCCTTCCTCGGCTCCCCCGTCGCCGGCGTCGCCGCCGACGAGGTCATCGACGGGACCTGGGCGCTCGAGGAGATCAAGCGCCGCTACATCGGCGACCCGGCCTACTCGAACCTGCCGCGCAAGTTCAAGACCGCGCTGACCGGACACCCCAGCCACGACGTGGCCCCCGAGGTCAACGACGTCGCGTTCGTCGGCACCGTGCACCCCGAGCACGGCCCCGGCTTCGACCTGTGGGTCGGCGGCGGCCTCTCCACCAACCCGATGCTGGCCCAGAAGCTCGGCGTCTGGATCCCGCTCGACGAGGTGCCCGACGCGTGGGAGGCCGTGATCTCGGTGTTCCGCGACTACGGCTACCGCCGGCTGCGCTCGCGCGCCCGGCTCAAGTTCCTCGTCGCCGACTGGGGCGTGGAGAAGTTCCGCGAGGTCCTCGAGAAGGAGTTCCTCGGACGCACGCTGGTCGACTGCCCGTCGCCCCCGGTCCCGCAGCTCAGCGGCGACCACGTCGGCGTGCACGCCCAGAAGGACGGCCGCTTCTACGTCGGAGCCACGCCGACCGTCGGGCGCATCGACGGCCGGGTGCTGACCCGGCTCGGCGACCTCGTCGAGGCGCACGGCGCCGCGGGCGTGCGGCTCACGGCGTACCAGAAGCTGGTGATCCTCGGGGTCGAGGGAGACCGGGTCGAGGCGCTGCTCGCCGACCTCGAGACCCTCGGGCTCTCCGCCCGCCCGTCCAACTGGCGTCGCTCCACGATGGCCTGTACCGGCATCGAGTTCTGCAAGCTCGCGATCGTCGACACCAAGAACCGCGCGACGGAGCTGGTCGCCGAGCTCGAGCAGCGCTTCCCCGACCTCGATACCCCGATCACGGTCAACGTGAACGGCTGCCCCAACGCCTGCGCCCGCACCCAGGTCGCCGACATCGGCCTCAAGGGCCAGCTCGTGCTGGACGACGACGGCCGGCAGGTGGAGGGCTTCCAGGTGCACCTCGGCGGTGGCCTCGGCCTGGACCCGAAGTTCGGGCGGAAGCTTCGTGCCCACAAGGTCACCAGTGCGGGACTCGGCGACTACGTGTCCAGCGTCGTGTCCGTCTACCTCGCCGAGCGCGAGGAGGGCGAGACGTTCGCGTCCTGGGTGACGCGGGCCGACGAGGAGTCGCTGCGCGGCGAACGGGCGTTGGAGGTGGTCACGTCATGACCGGCCGCGTCTCGCCGTTCCACTGCCCCTACTGCGGCGACGAGAACCTCCGCCCGGGCGAGGCGGGTCACGGCGCCTGGGAGTGCCACTCCTGCCTGCGCGCCTTCACCCTGTCGTTCACCGGCCACCTGGCCCGGCCCGAGGGCGTGACCCGATGACCGCCGCCACCACGACGGCCGCGCGCGCGTTCCGCGGCACCGACACCGAGGGCCGCTCCGAGGCCGAGCTGAAGGAGCTGGTGCGCCATGCCGGCGCCGAGCTCGAGCTCGCCCCTGCCGAGGTGATCATCGAGTGGGCCGTCGCGACCTTCGGCCCGCGGTTCTGCATCACCTCGTCGATGGGCGACGCCGTGCTCGCACACCTCGCGAGCCAGGTGGCGCCGGGCGTCGACGTGGTCTTCCTCGACACCGGCTACCACTTCGCCGAGACGATCGGCACCCGCGACGCCGTCGCAGCGACGCTGCCGGTCAACCTGATCAGCATCACGCCGAAGCAGAGCGTGGCCGAGCAGGACGCGGCGTACGGCAAGGACCTCTACGCCCGCGACCCCGACCTGTGCTGCGCGCTGCGCAAGGTGCAGCCGCTCAACGACGCCCTGCAGAAGTACGACGCGTGGGCGACCGGGCTGCGCCGGGCGGAGACGCACAACCGCGTGATCGCGCCGGTCATCGGCTGGGACGACAAGAAGGGCAAGGTCAAAGTCTCGCCCCTCGCCCGGTGGACCGACGAGCAGGTCGACCGCTACATCGCCGACAACGGCGTGCTGGTGAACCCGCTGCAGTACGACGGCTACCCGTCGATCGGCTGCTGGCCCTGCACGCGACGGGTCGCCCCCGGTGAGGACCCGCGGAGCGGGCGCTGGGCCGGCCAGAACAAGACCGAGTGCGGGATCCACCAGTGACCCGCGCTGATCTCGGGACGTTGCACCCCCGTACGACAACGACGTCGGACGCCACCGCACAGGTACTCCTGTCCGAACCACGAAAGGGAGCCCGCTCATGACTGCTCCTGCCCTGGTGGCCCTCGCCCACGGCAGCCGAGACCCCCGCTCGGCCGCCACGATCAAGGCGCTCGTCGACGAGGTCCGCGCGATGCGCCCGGACCTGCGCATCGAGCCGGCCTTCCTCGAGCTCTCCAAGCCGTCCTTCCACACGACGGTCGACAAGCTCGTGCGCGCCGGGTACGACGAGATCGTCGTCGTACCGCTGCTCCTCACGGAGGCCTACCACGCGAAGGTCGACGTGCCCGAGGCGATCGCGAACGCGACGGCCCGCCACGAGGGGCTGCGGGTCCGGGCGACCAAGGTGCTGGGGCTCGAGTCGGTGTTCCTGGAGGTGCTCGACCGCCGGCTCCGTGCGGCGCTGAAGTCCGCACGGGTGCGCGAGCTCGACGCACTCGTGCTCGCGGCCGCCGGCTCGTCGGACTCGCTGGCCAACCAGGCCGTGGCCCGACTGGCGCGGCTGTGGGGCACCAAGCACCGGCTCCCGGTCGTCGCGGCCTACGCGTCGGCCGCTCCCCCGGCGACCGGTGAGGCGGTACGGCAGTTCCGGGCCGAGGGCCGCCGGCACATCGCCGTGGGCTCGCTGTTCCTCGCGCCGGGCACGCTGCCCGACCGTGCGGCCGAGCTGGCCGTCGAGGCCGGCGCCGTCGCCGTGTCGGAGCCGCTGGGCGCCGACCCCGAGGTTGCCCGGACGATCCTGGCGCGCTACGCGGTCGGGGCAGTGGAGCTCGTCCCGGTCTGACGACCGGCCACCGAGTCACCGAAGTCGCCCGAGTCGGCGCGTCCTGCCCCTGCACCGGGGCGGGACGCGCCGGGCCGGGTCAGTCCTCCTGCAGGTAGTGGTCGGAGCCGTACTCCGCGATCCGCTGCCCCATCCTCGCCGCCGTGGTGTCGGCGAACCGGAAGTGGATGCCGAGGTACACGCGAGCGTCGATGACGTCCTGGCAGACGTCGTCGACCTCGTCGTACTTCCTGACCACACCGGGTGCGGCCGTGGAGGTGAGCTCAAGGTCGAGGTCGTCCTCACCGAAGAGCTGGCCGAGCGACCCCGCGAAGGCGCCCATGACGCCGTTGTACCCGCTGACGTAGTCGGGGTACGGCGGTGACGGGATCACGGAGTTCCACGCCGGGTCCGCCGTCGTCGCGCCGTTGCCGTCGGTGTCGGCCTCCCGGATCGCGGTGATCGGGCGCCACATCCCGTAGTGGTGCTTGGTCCAGAAGATCGCGATGGCCGCGTCGGCCAGGCTCATGTGGACCGCGGCGTACATCCGCGCCGTGTCGACCAGGTCCAGGCGGCGGTCGAGGGCCTGGTCCTTGAGGGCTGCCGTGAACTGCACGATCGGGCTCCCGGAGAAGAACGTGCCGGTTGCGGACTGGGCTGCCGTGCGCGTCGTCGAGGTCGCCGATCCGACGGACTTGACCTCCTTGAAGTGGCGCGCGTACTTCTTGGACGTCAGAGCCGGCGGCTTGCCCGGGTCGAACTGGTCGCCGCTCTTCAGCATCAGCAGCTTCACGTAGCCCAGCCACGGGTGCGACATCGGCGCGTTGGCCGGCGGCGTCGGTCGCCAGACGCCCGGCGCTGGGGGTGTCGTGAACGAGATCGGTGCGTTGCGGCCGTCGTGCGCCCGCCGAGCAATGATGTCGACCGCGGCGAGCTCACCCCACGCGATGCCGCGGGACTTCTTCGGCCCGTCGGGGATGCGGGCGAGCGAGGCATGGTAGGCCGCGTCGAGGGTGGTCTGCTGCTCGGGCGAGTACTGCACCAGGACGCGGTGCGCTGCGGACACGGCAGCAGCCCTGGCGGACGTCCTGGCCGGAGCCTCGCCGTCGAACCGGTAGCCCTCGCAGCGCCCGCGGACACCGTTCACGGCGTTGAAGACCGCGGCATGCATGAAGGCGAGGTACAGGTACCCCTCGACCGGCAGCTTGCGCGGGGGCGTGGTGAGACTGTCCGCGATCAAGGTGTCGACACCGATCTGGTGCCACTCCCAGATGACGCTCGAGCTGCCCGCCGCGGCCGACCGTTTGTGCGCGTCGGCGGTGTGGAGCGGGGCGACAGCGACCAACGGCGCGACGAGGACGGCGGCCACGGCCGCGTGGACATGCCTCATGGTGGCTCCAGGTGTGCACGAGTCAGTGGGACACCTCGACCTTCGTGGGACGGCGATGCGCCGCGCATCAGCGGATCCGCGAAACCTCGGGCCGGTGCCGCCGCCCGCACCAGGGCCGACGCCGCGGTGCGGTTGGTCACGCCCAGCTTGCGGTAGACGTGCTCGAGGTGCTTGCGGACGGTCGCCTCGGAGACGCCCAGGCGGACCGCGGCCTCCTGGTTGGTGGCACCGACGGCGACGAGCCGCAGCACCTGGAGCTCGGCCACCGACAGGGCGGCCAGGGTCTCGTGCGGCCCGGTGTGACAGGCACCCACCGGCGGCTGCAGCTGGCGGGCCAGCACGGGGTGCAGCATGTGCAGCAGCTCGACGTGCCGGCGCTCGAACCGGCGACCGACACGCTCGAGACGCAGTCGCACCGACCGGCCCGCGGCGAGCGGGAAGCCGACGAACAGCCGGTCGCGGCGCCCGCGCGGACAGGTGCCGGACGGGTGCTCGACGCGGAGCTCGACGAGCCCGTCGGCGCCGAGGAGGACCACGTCGAGCCGGTCGCACGGGATCAGCCGGTGGAGCGCCGCCAGCACCTCCCGCGAGCGGGACCGGTAGTCGGGGTGGTCCGCGGGGTCGAGCGCCAGGACGCGACGTACCGCCGCGACCTCGCACGCGCTCAGGTCGAGGTGTGACATCGCGACCACCCCCTGGCTCACCCGACGGTAGCGGCGGCCGGGTGGGCGGCGCATGACGCGCGAGGTACAGAGAGGGCGACCGCCCGGGCTAGGTCGTTCGGCCTAGCCCGGCGGGTGGTGTCCCGAGGTCCGACCGGCACCTTTGAGCCCCGAGGCACCGCATAGGCTGCTCCCATGAGCCAACACTTCGACGTCGTCGTCCTCGGTGCCGGCCCCGGTGGGTACGTCGCCGCCATCCGCGCCAGCCAGCTCGGCAAGAGCGTGGCCGTCATCGAGGAGAAGTACTGGGGCGGTGTCTGCCTCAACGTCGGCTGCATCCCGTCGAAGGCCCTGCTGCGCAACGCCGAGCTGGCGCACATCCTGACCCACGAGAAGGACAAGTTCGGCATCACCGGCGACGCGTCGATGGAGTTCAAGCCGACGCACGCGCGCAGCCGTCAGGTGTCGGACTCCATCGTCAAGGGCGTCCACTTCCTGATGAAGAAGAACAAGATCCAGGAGATCCACGGCTGGGGCACCTTCACCGGCCCGAAGTCGATCGACGTGAAGGACGCCGACGGCAACACCACCCAGATCACCGGCGACAGCATCATCATCGCCACCGGCGCCACGACCCGGCTCGTCCCCGGCACCTCGCTGTCCGACCGCGTGGTGACCTACGAGGAGCAGATCCTCACCGACGACCTCCCGGAGTCGATCGTGATCGCCGGCTCCGGCGCGATCGGCGTGGAGTTCGCCTACGTGATGAAGAACTTCGGCGTCGACGTGACGATTGTGGAGTTCCTCGACCGGATGGTCCCCACCGAGGATCCGGAGATCTCCAAGGAGCTGCTCAAGCACTACAAGAAGCTCGGCGTCAACGTCCTGCTCAACACCAAGGTCGAGAGCATCGACGACAGCGGCGACAAGGTGAAGGTGACCGTCTCCCCCGCCCAGGGCGGCGACCAGCAGGTCCTCGAGACCGACAAGGTGCTCCAGGCGATCGGCTTCGCGCCCCGGCTCGACGGCTACGGCATCGAGGCGACCGGGGTGCAGGTCTCCGACCGCGGCGCCATCGTCGTCGACGAGCGGGGTCGCACCAACGTCGACGGCGTCTACGCCATCGGCGACGTCACCGGCAAGCTGATGCTGGCCCACACGGCCGAGGCGATGGGCGTCGTCGCCGCCGAGACGATCGCCGACGCGGAGACGATGGAGATCGCCTTCGACATGATCCCGCGCGCGACGTACTGCCAGCCGCAGATCGCCTCCTTCGGCTACAGCGAGGAGCAGGCCAAGGAGAAGGGGTACGACGTCAAGGTCGCGAAGTTCCCGTTCATGGCCAACGGCAAGGCCAAGGGCCTCGGCGACGAGGTCGGCTTCGTCAAGGTCGTCGCCGACGCGAAGTACAACGAGATCCTCGGCGCCCACCTGATCGGCCCCGACGTGACCGAGCTGCTGCCGGCGCTGACCCTGGCCCAGCGCTGGGACCTCACCGCCGACGAGGTGGCGCGCAACGTGTTCGCGCACCCGACGCTCTCCGAGGCGGTCAAGGAGGCCGTCGAGGGCATCGCCGGCCACATGATCAACCTCTGACCTGGGGCGACCCCGAACGGCGAGAGGCCACTTTCCCACCAACACGCCGGGCGTGTCGGTCGGAAAGTGGCCTCTCGCGCGTCGTACGTCAGAGGCGGTCGTGCACGACCCGCCTGGTCTGCGTCTGCTGGCGGTGCATGACGAGCGAGGCGACGATCGCGATCGCGCCACCGACCATCAGGATCAACCCGAGCGCCCAGTCCCAGATGTAGGGGACGTCGACGTCGAGCGCGAACGCGAGCACCGCGCCGACCGCGAACATCAGCAGGCCCGCGCCGGTGTCGGTCATGCCGCCGGAGGACCTGGCGGCGTGCAGGGCGAGGCCGACCGCGAGCAGCACCACGCCCGCGGCCATCAGGATCGAGCCGAGGGCGTCGTCGTTGACGTACGGCACGTCGACGTCGACGGCGTAGTTGAGGATCGCGCCCACGGCGAGGAGGAGAGCACCGGCACCGAGGCCCATGTCAGGTCCTTCCGGTTGGTTCCAGGACCGGCGCGACGATACCGAAGGTGTACCTGCGGTCCGAATCGGGCGTCAGCCGTCGGCGTGCTTCCCGTCGTCGGGGACCGATATCGGTAGCTCAGGAGTGAGCCATAGGTCACTCTTCGACTACCGATATCGGTTGGAGCCCGTCCCACGACCAGCGCGGGACGGCCAGCCCGTCGGGCACGTCGTCGGCGGTGCGGTGGAAGCGGTTCATGGAGTGGTGCGTGGACCAGGCGAAGTAGTCGTGCAGCACGTCGCGCACCTCGCCGCCGAGCCCGACGTCGTCGAGCGCCTGGTCGAAGCAGGCGACGGCCCGGCGGTCCATCTCCTCGTGCGGGCCGTTGCCGCTGTGCAGGCGGACGACCTCGGTCTCGGAGGAGATCTCGGTCGAGAATCGGGCGGGCCCGCCGAGCGCCTCGGCCCAGTACGCCGCCAGCCGGGCGCTGTGGTCGGGGTGGAAGCCGTGGCTGAACGCGTGCGCGACGACCTCGTCGGCCAGGACGCGCTCGTGCCACGCGTGCGCGAGCCGGAGCAGGCCCTGGTCTCCCCCGGCGGCGTCGTACACGCTCTGCATGGGGTCAGACTCGCACAGGGTCAGCGCACCAGACGGTCGAGCAGGTGGTCGAGCTGGCGGGCCGGGTCGTCGGTGGTGCCGCCGTGCACCGGGCCGGGCTGCACGACCGTCGACCGGGGAGCCTTGACGAACCCGAACCGTGTGCCCATCGGGGCGCGACCGGCCTCGCCGGCGCTCTCGTCGCCCCGGCAGACCGCCTCGATCGCCCGCAGCGCGGAAGCGACCGCCTCTGCGTCGACCTCGGGGGCCAGCGCGGCGAGGCGCTCGCGGTTGACGTGGCAGCGCGCCTCCAGGAAGTCGGCGGCCTGGCAGTAGAGCACGACGCCGACGTTGACGAACTCCTCGCGGTCGACGCGCGGCACGCACCGGAGCACGACGTACTGGAAGCCCATGCGCTGGGGGCTCATGCGGCCTCCACGACGGGCAGCCAGGCGCGGTCGCCCTCGACCCGCGCGAGCAGGAACTCGACGTAGGCCGCGCGCAGGGCGTCCGGGGTCTCCGCGCCCGGGACCGGCTCGAGCCACACGTCGGGCACGAGCCCGGCCACCTCCACCAGCAGGTCGCGGGTGACGCGTGGGGCGAGGTCGGCGTCGACCGCCGGCACGCCACGGCGGTACGTCGCCAGCACGTGGTCGGACGCGTCGTACGGCTGCGCCGCGAAGCGGGCCGGCGAGCCGACGCCCCCGGACCAGCCGTGGTGGAAGTACAGGCAGGCGCCGTGGTCGATCGCCCACACGTCGCGGTGCCACACGAGCAGGTTGGGGTTGCGCCAGGAGCGGTCGACGTTGGCGCACAGCGCGTCGAGCCAGAGGATCCGGGCGGCGACCTCCGGGTCGGGCGTGCAGGCGGAGTCGTAGCCGAAGGAGCCGGGCAGGAAGTCGACGCCGAGGTTGGGCCCGATGCTGGCGGTCAGCAGGTCCTGGACCTCCTCGTCGGCCTCGTACTTCCCGATCGCCGCGTCGAGGTCGACCACGACGAGCTCCGGCGTGGCGATGTCCAGGCGGCGGGCGAGCTCCCCGACCAGCACCTCGGCGACCAGCACCTTGGCGCCCTGCCCGGCGCCGCGGAACTTGCAGACGTAGGTTCCCAGGTCGTCGGCCTCGACGATGCCGGGCAGCGAGCCGCCCTCGCGCAGCGGCGCGACGTACCGCGTGGCGGAGACGGTGCGGATCACGGTTCGCTCCTCGAGGACGCGGTGACGAGGTGGTGGACGTACGCCAGCTTGTCGACCACCGGCGCACTCAGCACGAAAGGATAGAGATCGCCCTGGCCCATCGACCGGTTCATCTGGTTGAGCGCCCGGGTGAGCGGCAGCCAGGTGTCGAGGACGACCTCGGCGAACGGCCGCTCGGCGACCCGGGGGTCGCCGGTGAGCCCGTGCGCGTGGGCGGTCTCGAGGCCGTCGCGGACGTGCAGCACGTGGGCGAACGTCTCGGCGAAGTCCTCGAACGGGTGCATCGTCGCGTACGCCGACACGTAGCGCTCCGGCCAGTCCACCGGCGGACCGTCGGCGTAGTGCCGGTCCACCGCCTCCTGGTAGTCGGCCGTCTCGTCGCCGAACAGGTCGCGGGCGGCGGCGCGGGTCGCGTCGTCGGCGACGAGCAGCATCTCGTAGTAGTGGCCGATCTCGTGACGCAGGTGGCCGAGCATCGTGCGGTACGCCTCGCCCATCTCGAGCCGCACGCGTTCGCGGTGCACGTCGTCGCTCTCGGCCAGGTCGATCGTCACGACGCCGTCGGCGTGCCCGGTGACGACGTGCTCCTCGACGCTCGAGAGCAGGTCGAACGCGAGGCCCCGGCCCTGCGCGTCCCGGGGCGCGACCGGCAGGCCCAGCGCATCGAGCTCGGCGACGAGGCGGCGCTTGGCCTGCTCGGCGACGTAGTACTGCGGGAGCCCGACGACGTCGTGGTCGGCGGGCCTGGTCCGGGTCAGGGCGCAGCAGTCACAGAGGCCGGGGGTCGCGACGATCCAGTTGCAGCCGTTGAGCGTGCGCTGCGAGCAGCGGGTGTCGTCGTCGGGCACGACCGTGATCCGCTGCTCGGCGCGCGACCAGCCCAGCGGGGAGTCGCACGACAGGCAGATGGTGTTGTCGAAGTACACCTGCTCGCCGCAGGTGTCACAGGAGAAGGCACGCACCCGTCAGACGTCCTGCTCCAGCAGGCGCTTGCGCTCGGTGGCGACGTCGAAGTCGGCGGCCGGCCAGCCGAGGTCGAACGACGCCAGGGTTTCGTGCAGCAGGGCGGCGACCGCCCAGTTCCTGTACCACTTGCGGTCGGCGGGGACGACGTGCCAGGGCGCGGCCTCGGTGTTGCAGCGCTCGAGGGCGATCTCGTAGGCCTGCTCGTAGTCCGGCCAGAGTGCGCGCTCGTCGATGTCGCCGGGGTTGTACTTCCAGTGCTTCTCGGGGTTCTCGAGCCGTTCGAGCAGCCGCGCCTTCTGCTCCTCCGCGGACACGTGGAGCATGCACTTCACGACGGTGGTGCCGGTGTCGCCGAGCAGCTTCTCGATCGTGTTGATCGCGTCGTACCGACGCTCGATCTCGGCGTCGTCGGCGAGCCCGCGCACCCGGGCGATGAGCACGTCCTCGTAGTGCGAGCGGTCGAAGATGCCGATCATCCCGACCTCCGGCAGCTCGCGCTCGATGCGCCACAGGAAGTCGTGGCCGCGCTCCTCGTCCGTGGGAGCCTTGAACGCCTTGATGTGCACGCCCTGCGGGTCGAACAGCCCGACGGCGTGCCGCATGACACCGCCCTTGCCGGAGGTGTCCATGCCCTGCAGAACCAACAGGATCCGGCGGTTGCCACCGGACCGGCCGTCGGCGAAGAGGCGCTCCTGGAGGTCGGCGAGCGGGTCCGCCAGCGCCGCGAGGGCCGCCTTGCCGTCGTCCTTGTCGCCGTCGAAGCCGGGCGTGCCCTTGGCGTCGTAGCTCGAGAGGTCGACGGGGCCCGGCGGCACCCGCAGCGCGTCGGCGATCGTCATGCCGGCGATCATGCCACCCGCGAGATGGTCAGACGCGACGGATCTTGCCGGACTTGCCCGACAGGCTGGGGCCGGTGCTGCCGGCGATGTCGCGGTACGACGCGCGGTTGCCGTCGCCCTTCTCCCAGTAGTTGCCTCCGCCGGAGACGACCTTGATCCAGCGGGGCGCCGAGAGGCAGCGTCGGGGGACGCTGACCTTCACGACGTTCTTGGAGAAGCTGACCTTCTCGTGGATGCCGCCGCAGCGGCGGCCGGCGAGGTAGCCGGTGCTGCCGCGGCTGTCGCCGTCCTTGGCGAAGACGATGCGGTAGTGCCTGCCCTCGTTGGTCTTGACCTTGGTCTGGGTGACGACGCCCTCGGCCTTGCTCGACAGGTCGAGGAAGGTGGTCTTGACGACGACGCGACGGGCGGAGTGCTTGACCTTGACCGCCACGATGTCGGCGTTGACGGCCGAGCCCGCCGGCGAGAAGCCGGTGACCTTGCCGTGGCTGATCTCCTCCTGCCAGCTGTCCCCAGTGCCGTCGCCGATGGTGAGCGACCCGGCGTGGGCGGTGGCGGGTGCGAGCAGCGCTGCGGCGACGGTGGTCGTCGCGACGAGCGCGCGCGTGGGCAGGCTGAAGCGCTTGGACATGGTGGTCCCCCGGTTCCCGAGATGAACGCCCCGATGGCGTCCGGTGCCCGAAGACTAGAGGTCGGTGCCCTCGCGAGCCAGGGCCACGAGCCGCGAGACGGCACGGAAGTACTTCTTGCGGTAGCCGCCCTCGAGCAGCGGCGGCGCGAACAGCTCGTCGAACGAGACGCCGCTCGCGACGACCGGCAGGTCCCGGTCGTACATCCGGTCGGCGAGCACGACCAGTCGGAGCGCGACGCTCTGGTCGTCGACCGTCCGGACGTCGTCGAGGCAGACCACCGCGACGCCGTCGAGGAGCGCGCCGTACTTCGACGGATGGACCTGCGCGAGGTGGCGGTGGAGGTCGACGAAGTGGTCGTGGCTCGCGCCGGGCTGCTTCGCCGCCGCGGCGACGTCGCCGTCGCTGCGCGGACCGGGTGCCTCGGGCAGCCCGCGGTGCCGGTAGTCCTCGCCGTCGATGCGCACCGACCGGAAGTGCGCCGACAGGCCCTGGATCTCGCGCAGGAAGTCGGCGGTGGCGAACCGTCCCTCGCCGAGCTTGCCGGGCAACGTGTTGGAGGTCGCCATCAGCCGCACGCCGGCGTCGCGCAGGTGCCGCAGCAGGGTGGAGACCAGGACGGTGTCGCCGGGGTCGTCGAGCTCGAACTCGTCGACGCAGACCAGCCGGTACGCCGACAGGGCCTCGACCGCTGCATGGAAGCCGAGCGCGCCGACGAGGTGGGTCAGCTCGACGAAGGTGGCGAAGAGCTTCGGCCCCGGCGCGGCGTGCCAGGTGGACGCCAGCAGGTGGGTCTTGCCGACGCCGTACCCGCCGTCGAGGTAGACGCCGCCGTCGCCGTCGGGCTCCGCGCCCTGCCGGGACCACCAGCGCCGTGGTCTCGACGGGGTCGACCACCCGGACAGCCAGTCCCGCAGCACCTCCACGGCCTCCGCCTGCGACGGCTGGTCGGGGTCGGGCTCGTAGGAGTCGAACGACACGTCCGCGAACCGCGGCGGCGGGACGAGCTCGGCGAGCAGCCGGTCCTTGGGGACCGACGGGTCGCGCTCGGTCAGTCGGATCGGCCCGTCGCTCACCGGTGCATCGTAGACAGCGCCCCGGCAGGGGTCTCGACAGGCTCGACCGGCCGGGACGCCGACTAGGGTGCTGACGTGCGCCTGCCCGTGATGCCCCCGGTCCAGCCGATGCTCGCCAAGTCCGTGAAGGGCATCCCCGACCCGGACAAGCACGGCGGGCTCTCGTTCGAGCCCAAGTGGGACGGGTTCCGGTGCCTGGTCTTCCGCGACGGTGACGAGGTGGTGCTGGCCAGCCGCAACACCAAGCCGCTGACCCGCTACTTCCCCGAGGTGGTCGAGGCCCTGAAGGCGAACCTCCCTGAGCGGATCGTGCTCGACGGCGAGATCTTCGTCGCGATCGGCGACCGTCTGGAGTTCGAGAAGCTGCAGGAGCGCATCCACCCCGCCGACTCGCGGGTCCGGATGCTGGCCGAGGCGACACCCGCCGACTACGTCGCCTTCGACCTGCTGGCGGTCGGTGACGAGTCGTACCTCGACCGGCCGTTCGCGGAGCGGCGGGCTCGGCTCGAGACCGAGCTCGCCGACGTCCGGTCGCCGATCCACCTCACCCGGACGACGACCGACCCGGCCGAGGCCGAGGAGTGGTTCGACGCCTTCGAGGGGGCGGGCCTCGACGGCGTCGTCGCCAAGCCGCTCGGGGCGACGTACCAGCCGAACGCCCGCACCATGCTCAAGATCAAGCACGAGCGCACCGCCGACGTCGTGCTCGCCGGCTTCCGCCACCACAAGACCTCCACCCCCGAACGGCCGCTGCTCGGCTCGATGCTGCTCGGGCTGTACGACGACGAGGGGAACCTGCAGCACATCGGCGTCTCCGCCTCGTTCACCGAGAAGCGCCGCGCCGAGCTGTTCGAGGAGCTCCAGCCGCTGGTCGTCGAGGACCTCGCCGACCATCCCTGGGGCCGGTGGCAGGAGTGGGCGATCGCCAACCCCGACCGGGTGCCGGGCACGCAGAGCCGCTGGAGCCAGGGCAAGGACCTGTCCTTCGTGGCGCTGCGACCCGAGCGCGTGCTCGAGGTGGGCTACGACCACATGGAGGGCTCGCGCTTCCGGCACACTGCGCAGTTCAAGCGCTGGCGTCCCGACCGCGACCCGGAGTCGTGCGGCTACGCCCAGCTCGACGAACCCGTCTCCTACGACCTCGACGACGTCCTCGGAAACCCGGACCGGAAGGCCTAGGCTCGTCTCATGGGTGAGACCTACGACGTGGTGCTCCTGGTGGAGCAGCCCCTCTCCTTCCAGGACGCTCGACAGGTGCGGAGTCTGCACAACGACGACGACTTCGACGACCCGGTGCGGTACCACGTGCTGCTCCCGGTCGAGGACGCCGCGGCCCGTGTCGAGTCGGCCCTCGGGTCGATCGCGGCCAGCGAGGTGCTGGCGACCCCGGCGATGGTCATGGACAGCGAGAACCTCGAGGCGATGCAGCGCGAGCTGCTCGACCAGGCGCGCGACGACGTGGGCGACTGCGTCGACCGGCTGGGCGCCGACGGCTGCAACGTCATCGGCGAGGTCGTCACCGCGGACCCGATCGACGCGCTCGCGACCAAGGTCAAGGAGGTCGACGCGGCCGAGGTGATCATCCTGACCCGGCCCCACGTGGTGTCGGAGTTCTTCCACCTCGACTGGTCGTCGCGTGCGCGTCGCAAGCTCGGGGTCCCGGTCCTGCACCTGCTCGAGCACGAGAACTTCGACGAGCAGGCCGGCGGCGGCGAGGGCGTCAGCGGCTTCTGACCGCCCAGGCCCGGCCCGGGGCTACTCCCCCGTCGGACCGCCCGCGAGCTCGACGGCCACGTCGAGGTGACCCGCGTGCCGGGCGTACTCCTGGAGCACGTGGAAGCAGATCCAGCCCAGCGTCGCCGGCTCCTGGTCGCCGAACCGCGGACCGGGCGGCGCCTGCCGGTCGAGCGGCGTTCCCTCCAGCACGGCGGTCGTCCGCGCGCCCACCTCGCGCAGCATTGCGGCGAGGTCGTCGTACGTCACGTCCTCCGGGACTTGCCACCGGTCGTCGACCGCGTCACCCCAGGGGTCCGGGACGTCCTCGCCGAGGAAGCCCCACACGAACCAGCGCCGCTCCATGTGCGCGAGGTGGGTGAGCATCTCCAGCGGCGTCCACCCCGACGGCAACCGCGTCGTGCGGCGCTCGGCCTCGTCGAGGACCGCGACCTTGTGCAGCACGGTGGCGCGGTACCAGTCGAGGTAGAGCGCGAACAACGTCGCCGCGTCGCCGGTGTGCGCGCGGGGCTCGGGGAAGGGCGGGTGCGGCTCGGTCACGTGCCCTCGATCCGGTTGCCGTGCTCGTCCCAGTGCGCGGCGACCTTCTTGCTCGGCTGCACGCGCGGCGGCTCGCCCGGCATCTTCGGGTAGTCCGGCGGGTAGTTGAGCTCGCCGAGCCCGGCGGCCACCTGCTCCTCCCACAGGTCGAGCAGCGGCTGCAGCGAGCACTGCACGTCGTCGATCGCGGCCATCGCGTCGCCCTGGTCGCGCAGCCGGTCGGGCACGGTGAACAGGTTGAACCGCGCCGGGTCGCCGACCTCCGGCAGCTCGTCCCAGTGCACCGGGGTGGACACGGGCGCGCCGGGCTTCGGCCGCAGGGAGTACGCCGACGCGATGGTCCGGTCGCGGGAGTTCTGGTTGTAGTCGACGAAGATCCGCTCGCCGCGCTCCTCCTTCCACCACGCGGTGGTGACCTCCGGGGTGCGCCGCTCGAGCTCGCGGCCGAACGCGATCGCCGCGTGCCGGACGTCGACGAAGTCCCAGCGCGGCTCGATCCGCACGTAGACGTGCACGCCCCGGTTGCCGCTGGTCTTCGGGAAGCCGACCAGGCCCAGGTCGTCGATCAGCTCCCGGGCGACCAGAGCGACGCGCGCCGCGTCGGTGAAGTCCGTGCCGGGCTGCGGGTCGAGGTCGATGCGCAGCTCGTCGGGGTGCTCGTTGTCGTCCCGGCGGCACGGCCAGGGGTGGAACGTGATCGCACCCATCTGCGCCGCCCACGCCGGCACGGCCACCTCGGTCGGGCACATCTCCTCGGCGGTGCGGCCGGAGGGGAACGTCACCGTCGCGCTCTCGACGTACTCGGGCGCGCCCTTCATCATCCGCTTCTGGTAGAACGCGTCGGCGTCCCGGTCGGCGTACCCGGTGGCGAGCTTCATGCCCTCGCGCACGCCCTTGGGCCAGCGCTCCAGGGCGGTCGGCCGGTCGCGGAGCGCGCGCATGATGCCGTCCTCGACGGCGGCGTAGTACTCCACCACCTGGAGCTTGCTGACCTCGGCGGTGTGCTCGGTGGCCTCGTAGATGACCCGGTCGGGGCTGGAGACGCGCACCGGGCGCCCTCCGGCGTCGACCTCGGCCGCGGGTGTCGCCATGGCGCCATCCAAGCACCCACCTCGGAGGGTTGCCCCGGTTCGTAGGCTGGAGGCATGGCTTACCAGGTCAGCAAGACCGACGACGAGTGGCGCGAGGAGCTCTCCCCCGACGAGTTCGCCGTCCTGCGCCGGGCCGGCACCGAGCGGCCCTTCACCGGGAAGTACACCGACGAGAAGACCGTTGGCGTCTACAGGTGCCGCGCGTGCCAGAGCGAGCTGTTCCGCTCCGAGACGAAGTTCGACTCGCACTGCGGCTGGCCGTCGTTCTACGCGCCGCTGGCCGAGGACCGCGTCGAGTACATCGAGGACAGCTCGATGGGAATGAAGCGCGTCGAGGTGCGCTGCGGGAACTGCGGGTCGCACCTGGGGCACGTGTTCGAGGGCGAGGGCTACGGCACCCCGACCGACCAGCGCTACTGCATCAACTCGATCAGCCTCACCCTCGAGCCGTCCGATCCGCGATGATCGGGGCGTGACAGCACCCAGCCCCGACCTCGTCGAGCTCGCGCACGCCTACGGCGTCGCCACGGACTACTACGACTGGAAGGGCCGTCACGTCCGGGTCGACGACGGCACCGTCCGCGACGTGCTCGGGGCCATGGGCGTCGACGCCGCCGACCCGAAGGCCGCGCTGCACCGCCGCTGGGAGGAGCCGTGGCGCCGGATGCTGCCGGCCTGCGTCGTGTCCACCCAGGGCGACGGCCGCTGGTTCTGGGTGCACGTGCCCGACGGCGCGCCCGTGCAGGTGTGGATCGACCTCGAGCAGGGCGGTCGCCGCCACGACGTCGCGCAGCAGGCGCACTGGGTGCCGTCACGCGAGGTCGACGGCGCGTACGTCGGCGAGGCGACGTTCGCGGTGCCGACCGACCTGCCGCTCGGCTACCACACGCTGCGGGCCCGCTCCGGCGACGTCGAGTCCGCCGCTCCCCTGATCGTCACGCCCGGCTGGCTCGGCCTGCCCGACCGGCTCGCGCGGCGGCACTCCTGGGGGTTCGCCGCGCAGCTCTACAGCGTCCGGTCCCGCGAGTCGTGGGGCGTCGGCGACCTCGCCGACCTCGCCGACCTCGGCGTCTGGTCCGCGGGGCTCGGCGCCGACTACCTGCTGGTCAACCCGCTGCACGCCGCGGAGCCGGCGGCGCCGATGGAGCCGTCGCCGTACCTCCCGAGCTCGCGGCGGTTCTTCAACCCGCTCTACCTGCGGGTCGAGCGCGTCCCGGAGTACGCCGACCTCGACACGGCCCGGCGGCGGCGGGTGGACACGCTCGCGGCGGAGGTGCACGCGGCGCTCGACGACGCCGACGTGATCGACCGCGACACCGCGTGGACCGCCAAGCGCGAGGCGCTGCGCATCGTGCACGCCGTCCCGCGCACGGCCGGTCGCGAGCTCGACCTGGCCGCGTTCCGGCGCCGCGAGGGCGAGGCGCTGCGGCACTTCGCCACCTGGAGCGTGATCGGGCAGGAGCACGGGCTCGACTACCGCGACTGGCCCGCCTCGCTCCAGGACGTGCACTCCCCGGAGGTCGCGGCGTTCGCCGAGGCGCACGAGGACGAGGTCCGGTTCGTCGAGTGGCTGCAGTGGGTGCTCGACGAGCAGCTCCAGTCGGCCCAGGCGAAGGCCGTGTCGGCCGGCATGGCGCTGGGCACCATGCACGACCTCGCGGTCGGCGTGCACTGCGGCGGCGCGGACGCGTGGCGGCTGCGCTCGACGTACGCCCGCGGCATCACCGTCGGCGCTCCCCCGGACCCGTTCAACCAGCAGGGCCAGGAGTGGGGCCAGCCGCCGTGGCAGCCGCCCGCGCTGGAGGCGCTCGGCTACGCGCCGTTCCGGGACATGATCCGCGCCGTGCTGCGGCACGCCGGTGGCGTACGGGTCGACCACATCATCGGCCTGTTCCGGCTGTGGTGGGTGCCCGAGGGCCGCACCCCCGACCAGGGCACCTACGTCCGCTACGACCACGAGGCGATGATCGGCGTGCTCGCGCTCGAGGCGGCCCGCGCCGGCGCCGTGGTCGTGGGCGAGGACCTCGGCGTCGTCGAGCCGTCCGCGCGCGACTACCTCAGGGCGCGCGGCATCCTCGGCACCTCGATCCTGTGGTTCGAGGGCGACGACGACGGCGGCCCCCTCCCGGCCGAGCGCTGGCGCGAGCTGTGCCTGGCCTCGGTGACGACCCACGACCTGCCGCCGACGGCCGGCTTCCTCGCCGGCGACCACGTGCGGCTGCGCGACCGGCTGGGCCTGCTCACCCGGCCGCTGGCCGAGGAGGTGGCCGCCGACGACGCCGAGCGCGAGGCCTGGCTCGGCGAGGTGCGCTCGCGCGGGCTGCTCCCCGAGGGCGCGGACGTCGAGGAGACCGTGCTGGCGCTGCACCGCTACCTGCGGCTCACCCCGTCGCGGCTGCGCTGCGTCGCGCTGACCGACGCCGTCGGCGACCGCCGGACGCAGAACCAGCCGGGCACCATCGACGAGTACCCCAACTGGCGGGTGCCGCTGTCGGGCCCCGACGAGAAGCCGCTGCTGCTCGAGGACGTGCTGTCCTCGTCACGGGCGGCCGCGCTCGCCGATGCGGTCGCGGACGAGGACGTGGCTCAGCCCAGCGCGCCGTCGTAGTCGGGCAGGTCGAACGCCCGCTCGTAGTTGCGCCGGCCGGCGAAGTCGGTGTCGAGGTTGCCGACGTTGGCGACCAGCGTGAAGCCCAGGTCGACCCACTGCTGCCGGCAGCGCACCTTGCCGTGCACGAGACCCTCGCCGGCCCGGCGCAGGCAGACCCCGCCGACGGTGTAGCCGGCGTTCTCCAGCATCCGCCGGGCGTACGCCGCGCGGCCGGCGCCGGCCTTGCGGCCGCTGCTGAACACGAGCGTGACGCCCTGGGCGCGGGCGTGCTCGGTGAACCGCAGCACCCGCTTCACGGGCGCGCCGCGGTCGTAGTAGGTCGCCAGCGACGTGTTGTCGATGTCGAGGTTGATCGCGAGCCGGGCGCCGTCACCGGCCTGCGCGACCCGGTCGTCGACGTACGCCCACGACCCCTGCATCACGGTGTCGACGTCGGCCAGCCAGGTGGCCTTCGACGGCGGCTCCGCCGCGTGGGCGGGCGCAGCCGGGACCAGCAGGACCGCGGCGAGCAGCCCGAGCAGCGCGCGGCGCATCAGGGCAGCTCCATGACGAGCTCGGTAGGCGTGCGGCGGCGTCCGGTGTAGAACGGCACCTCCTCGCGCACGTGGCGGCGCGTCTCGGACCCGCGCAGGTGGCGCATCAGGTCGACGATGCGGTGCAGCTCGTCGGCCTCGAAGGCCAGCAGCCACTCGTAGTCCCCGAGCGCGAACGACGCCACGGTGTTGGCCCGGACGTCGGGGTAGTCACGCGCCATCTGGCCGTGCTCGGCGAGCAGCCGCCGCCGCTCGGAGTCCTCGAGGAGGTACCACTCGTAGGACCGCACGAACGGGTAGACGCAGACGTAGGACCGTGGCTCCTCGTCGGCCAGGAACGCCGGGATGTGGCTCTTGTTGAACTCCGCCGGACGGTGCAGCGCCATCTGCGACCACACCGGGTCGAACCGCGCGCCGAACGCCGTGCGACGGAAGCGGTGGTAGGCGTCCTGCAGCTGGTCGGAGGACTCCGCGTGCCACCAGACCATCAGGTCGGCGTCGGCGCGCAGGCCGGCGACGTCGTACAGGCCACGGATCCGGACGTCCTCGGCCGCCAGCGTCTCGACCAGCTTCTCGAGCTCGTTGGCCTCGGCCGCGCGGTCGGCGTCGCCGAGGACGTCGCGCAGCTTGAAGACCGACCACATGGTGTAGCGGATCGTGGCGTTGAGGTCCTTCGCCACCTTGCCCTGCTGCGGTCGCTTCGCGGTCTCGGTCATGGTGCTCATTCTCCCTCGGGGGTGAGTGCGTCGAGGACCTGGGTCGCGGCGAGCTCGGCCGACGCGATGCAGGCGGGGATGCCGAGCCCGTCGTAGGCCGCGCCGCAGACGGCGAGCCCCGGGACCGCGGCGACGGCGGCGCGGACGGCCCGCACGCGGTCGAGGTGGCCGACGGCGTACTGCGGCAGCCCGCCGCCCCAGCGCTGGACGTGGGCGTCGACCGGCCGGGCGGTGAGCCCGACGGCGTCGCGCAGGTCGGCGAGGGCGGCGGCGACGAGCTCGGCGTCGTCGACCTGGAGCGCCTGCTCCTCGCGGTGCCGGCCGATCGAGGTGCGCAGGGCGAGCAGGCCGCCGGTGTCGGTGCCGGCGTCCGCGCCGGCGTCGCGGACCCAGTCCCACTTGGCGAAGGAATAGGTCGCCGCCTTGATCGTGCGGCCGTCGACCGGTGGCACGAGGAAGCCGGAGCCCTGCGTGGACGGCAGGTCGGCCGCGCGGACAACGAGCGTGATGACGGCCATCGAGGCGTACTCGATCCGGCCCAGCTCGAGCGCGGCGTCGGGGACGACGTCGGACAGCAGCCGCGCGGTGGGCCGGGCCGGGGTCGCCAGCACGACCGCGTCGGCGTGCACGACCTCGGGGTCGCGGGTGGAACCGACGACGAGGTTCCAGCCGCCGTCGCCGGCGCGGGCGAGGTCACGGACGGTCGCGTCGGTCCGGACGGTCGCGCCGCTCGCCGTCGCCACGGCCTCGGGCAGCCGGCCGACGCCGCCGCGGATCCCCGCGAACACGGGAACGTCGGACGTGGGGCCCGCGGAGGCGGCGGCCGCCGCCCTCATCAGCGAGCGGTCGCGGTCGAGGAGCGCCACGACCTGCGGCACCGCGGCCCGCGCGGAGAGCTCGCGGGCGTGCCCGGCGTAGACGCCGCCGAGCAGCGGCTCGACCAGCCGGTCGACGACCTCGCGGCCGAACCGTTCCTCGACGAGCGCGCCGACGCTGACGTCCTGGTCGGGCTCGAGCCGGGTCGCCGGCAGCACACCGTCGAGCGCCACCCGGGCGAGTCCGGCCTTCGACAGCACGCCGCTCTCGGCCAGCGCCTTGGTGTCGAGGGGGACGCCCATCATCGTGCGCGGCATCGGCTGCAGCCGGCCGCGGGACCAGAGGTTGGCCTGGGTCGTCGCCGGGTGCACGAGGTCCGGCGCGAGCCCGGCCTCGCGGGCCAGCGCGACGGCTTCCGGCCGGCGGTTGAGCATCGCCTCGGCGCCGACGTCCACGCTGATCCCGCCGACCTCCGCGACAGTCAGCTTGCCGCCGATCCGAGGGGCCGCCTCCAGCACCGTGACGGCGACGTCGGGACGCGCCCGCCGTACCGCCATGGCGGCGGCGAGCCCCGCGATGCCGCCGCCCACGACGGCGACGTGCGGCGGCCGGGGTGCGGGACGTGCGGGGCTCACAACGTCACAGATTGGCAAAGGTTCGGGGCCGGACCAAGCGGAACCGGAACCCCCGCCGCATGGGGTGCGTCACAGCGCCATGACGACACCGACCCGGGCTCTCGCGGCGACCGTGCTCGCGGCCCTCGCCCTCACCCTCACGGCCTGCGGCAGCGGCTCGGACAGCGAGTCGGTGGGCGCCTCCGCCGACGCCCCGCGCGCCGCCTCGGGAGGCGCCGCCGTACCGGAGCAGGCTCCCGGCCTGCAGGGCGACGGCGCGGCCGGCCGCGACGCGGGTGCCACCGACTCCGGCGGCACGGGTGTCACCGGCGTCAACCGGACCGTCGTTGCGGTGCGGTCGGTCATCCGGACCGGCAACGTCGCGGTGACCAACAAGGACGTGGTCGCGGCTCGGACCGACCTGGCGGACGTGGTCGCCCGGTTCGGCGGCGCGATCGACAGCGAGCAGACGCAGAGCAACAGCAAGGGGCGGATCGTGAGCTCGACCGTCACCGTGCGGGTGCCGGTCGACCGGTTCGACGAGGCGATGACGGCGCTGGGCGGGCTCGGCAAGGTGCGGCGCGCGGACTCCTCGTCGAAGGACGTCACCTCCGAGGTCATCGACGTCGACGAGCGCGTGCAGACG
This sequence comes from Nocardioides iriomotensis, assembly GCF_004168035.1. Taxonomy (GTDB): domain Bacteria; phylum Actinomycetota; class Actinomycetes; order Propionibacteriales; family Nocardioidaceae; genus Nocardioides_B; species Nocardioides_B iriomotensis. Next base: position 46,216 of record NZ_SDPU01000027.1, read on the forward strand.
CTGGCCCAGAGCCTCGACAGGCTGCAGAAGTTCCAGGACCAGGCGACCTCGATCGACGACCTGATCCGCTACGAGAACGAGATCACCCGGCGCGAGGCGGAGCTGCAGTCCATGCGCAGCCAGCAGGCGTACCTGCGCGACCAGACCGCGATGTCCACGATCACCGTGTCGATCTCGCTCCCGCCGAAGCAGCCGGTGCCGCCGAAGGAGGACTCGCTCGACGACGCCGGGTTCCTCATCGGGCTGAAGAGCGGCTGGACCGCGCTGCGCAGCGCGGTGGTCGTCGTGCTCACCATCGTCGGGGCGCTGCTGCCGTTCGCCGTGGTGCTCCTGCTCGTCGGCGTCCCGACCTGGCTCCTGGTCCGCCGGATGGTGGTGCGCGGCAAGCCCGCTCCCCCGGCCGCGACGACACCGACCGAGTGACAGCCTTGACTGATATAAGCCCGCGCTAATACTATGCTGCCATGACACTCGACAACCCTCTCGACCAGCTCGGCGCCGTCGACCGAGCCCTCAGCACCCGCGAGCACCTGGGGCGCACCGCCCGGGTGCTCACGGCCGAGCAGCACTACCCCACCGACGCGGACGACCTCTGGGAGGCACTCACCACGCCCGAGCGGCTGCAGCGGTGGTTCCTGCCGCTGGAGGGCGACCTGCGCGTCGGCGGCAGCTACCAGCTCGTCGGCAACGCCGGCGGGACGATCGAGCGCTGCGACGCACCGCGGTCGTTCGCGATCACCTGGGAGTACGGCGGTGGGGTGAGCTGGGTCGAGGTCGACCTCACCCCGACCGACGGCGGGACCGACCTGGTGCTGACGCACATCGCGCACGTTGACGGGTTCGCCGAGACGTACGGGCCAGGCGCCGTCGGCGTCGGCTGGGACATGACGCTCATGGGGCTGCACGCCCACGTGGTCTCCGGCGAGGCCAACGACCCTTCGGCGTTCGAGGCCTGGGGCACCAGTGACGAGGGCAAGGCCTACGTCACGCGCAGCAGTGAGCTGTGGGGACAGGCCGACGCGGCGGACGGCACTGATCCGGCCGTCGCCCAGGCCCGGGCTGAGCGCACGGCGGCGTTCTACCGCGGCGAGGAAGTGCCGCAGGTCCAGCCCCAGGACGGCTGAGCGTGCACGCGTTCGACGTGCTCGGCGATCCGGTGCGCCGACGCATCCTCGAGCTCCTGGCCGACGGCGAGCGCTCCTCCGGCGCGGTCGTGGAGACGATCGCCGACGAGTTCGGGATCACCCAGCCGGCGGTGTCGCAGCACCTCCGGGTGCTGCGCGAGAACGGCTTCGCCCACGTCCGCCCCGAGGGGGCGAGGCGGCTCTACTCCGTCGACCCGGCCGGGATGCGCCAGGTCGACCAGTGGCTCGAGCGGTTCCGCGGCTTCTGGGAGCAGCGGCTCGACGCGCTGGGCACCGAGATCGCGCGCGGCAAGCGCGAGCGGGCATGACCGACCTCCCGGACCTGCTGCGCCGGCACTGGGGACTTGCGGCCGTCCACCTCGAGCCCCTCGACGGCGGGATGAACTCCGAGACCTGGCTCGTCGACCACGAGGGAAACCGGTACGTCGCCAAGCGCGTGGCGCCGGCGGCGGTCGCCGACCTCGTGGCGGGCGCCGAGACCGCAGCCACGCTCGCCCGCCACGGCCTCGTCACCGGGGCGCCCGTCCCGACCACCGACGGGAGCCTCGTGCTCGACGACCACGGCCTGGCTCTGCTACTGCACGTGCCGGGTCGCGAGCTCACGGGCGCGACGGACGAGGAGCAGCGCCGGATCGCGCGAACCCTGGCGACGGCGCACCTCGCCGGTGCCCCGGCCCCCGGACCGAGCTCGGCCACCTTCCAGGCGGAGTGGCTGACACCCGCCCGGGCCGGCGTCGCCGAGCACCCGTGGCTCGTCGCGGCGATCGACGCGGTGCGTGCGGAGACGGACGACCTCACGCTCACCTGGTCGACGCTGCACACCGACCCAGCGCCGGAGGCGTTCGTGCACGACGACGCCACCGGCGTGACCGGCCTGATCGACTGGGCGGGCGCGAAGCGCGGGCCGGTCCTCTACGACGTCGCCTCGGCGGTGATGTACCTCGGCGGACCGGAGTCGGCGGCCGTCTTCCTGACGACGTACCAGCAGGACGGGCCGCTCGCCCCGCGCGAGATGGAGCTGCTCGACGCGTTCCGGCGCTTGCGGTGGGCGGTCCAGGGCGCGTACTTCGCGTGGCGACTCGCGACGGACGACCACACCGGCGGCGTCGAGCGGTCCGACAACGAGCGCGGACTCGACCACGCCCGCACCGCGCTCGACTCCCTGCCCGGGTCGCCCTAGCGGACTGCGGCTCGTGCGACCCGCCGAGCGGGACGCAGGTCGGACGACTTCCCGGCCTGTCCCTGCACTTCCCGGGTGTTGCGTCGGCCAGGAAGTGCAGGGGTACCACCTTCAGGTGGGACTCCGACGCGCGCCGCCTACCGCGCCGACGCCTCGTGCACGTGGTCGGTGAGCCGGGCGAGCTGGTCGGGGTCGGTCGAGGGCAGCACGCCGTGGCCGAGGTTGAAGATGTGGCCGGGGGCGGCACGACCGGCGGCAAGCACCTCGTCGGCACGCGCGAGCATCACCTCGGTCGGGGCGAACACCAGCGACGGGTCGAGGTTGCCCTGGACGGCCCGGCCACCGACGCGGGCGATGCCGTCGGCGAGCGGGACGCGCCAGTCGACGCCGACGACGTCCGCGCCGGCCTCGCCCATCAGGCCGAGCAGCTCGCCGGTGCCCACACCGAAGTGGATGCGCGGCACCCCGAGCCCGCCCGCCGCGGCCAGCACCTGCGACGAGTACGGCATCACGTAGCGGCGGTAGTCGTCGGGCGACGTCGCCCCGGCCCACGAGTCGAACAGCTGGACCGCCGAGGCGCCGGCCGCGACCTGGACCCCGAGGTACGCCGCGGAGATCGAGGCGATCTTGCGCATCAGCGCGTCCCACACGTCGGGCGCGCCGAACATCATCGCCTTGGTCTTCGCGTGCTCCTTGGACGGCCCGCCCTCGACGAGGTACGACGCCACGGTGAACGGCGCGCCGGCGAACCCGATCAGCGGCGTGCCGCCGAGCTCGCGGACGAGCGTCTGCACCGACTCGGTGATGAAGGGGACGTGGGAGGCGTCGAGGTCGGGGATCGCCTCGACGTCGGCGAGCGTCTCGACCGGCTTGGCGACCACCGGGCCGACCCCGGGGACGATGTCGAGGTCGACACCCACCGCCTTGAGCGGCAGCACGATGTCGGAGAAGAAGATCGCCGCGTCGACGCCGTACCGGCGCACCGGCTGGAGGGTGATCTCCACGACCAGCTCGGGGCGCATGCAGGAGTCGAGCATGGCCACGCCCTCGCGCACCTTGCGGTACTCCGGCAGCGAGCGTCCCGCCTGCCGCATGAACCACACGGGCGTGTGCGGCACGGACTCGCCGCGCGCGGCGCGCAGGAACGCCGAGTCCTGGAGGTCCGTCGGGTGGCCGGTCGAGGCTGGGCTGGTCACCCCCCGATCCTCCCAGGTGGGCCTGCGTGTCGGGCCGCCGGTCCCGGGGTGCCCGGCCTACGCTGGCTGCATGGCAGCACGTCAGGAGCGTGGTGTGGACCCTACGGTTTTCCCCGAGGCCTTCCGCACCGCCGTCGCGCAGATGCGCGCCGCCCGGCTGCGGCCCGAGATCTTCTGCGAGGAGATGCCGGCGCCGCAGCGGATCGCGCCCTTCGCCTCCGCCCTGTCGGCGGACGTGACGGTCGACGGCGAGGACGTCGGCACCGGCCGACTCGTGCTGCTGCACGACCCCGCCGGCAACGACGCCTGGGACGGCACCTTCCGGTGCGTGGCCTACGCCCGCGCCGAGATCGACCCCGAGATGGCCAACGACCCGCTGCTCGGTGAGGTCGGCTGGTCCTGGCTCAGCGAGGCGCTCGCGGCGCACCACGCCGCGTACACCGCCCCGTCCGGCACGGTCACGAAGGTCTCGTCCGAGTCGTTCGGCTCGATGTCCGACGAGGACGCCAGCGCCCAGCTCGAGATCCGCGCCTCCTGGACGCCCGCCGAGGGACCCGACGGCTCCTTCGACCTGGCTCCGCACGTGGAGGCGTGGGCCGAGCTGCTCTGCACGGCCTCCGGCCTGCCGCCCGTTCCCGAGGGTGTGACGTCGATGCCGAGCCGTCGGGGACAGCGCGGCCGCGCCTGATGGTCGACGAGCCCAGCACTCCCCCGGACGACGAGCCGGCGGAGGATGCTCCACCCGCGCCGCTGCTCGAGCTGCGCGACGGGCTCACCCCGGTCGTCGACACCCCGGAGGGCCTGGCCGCCGTCGTGGAGGCGTTCGGCAACGCGACCGGGCCGGTGGCGATCGACGCCGAGCGCGCCTCCGGCTACCGCTACTCCGCCCGCGCCTACCTGGTCCAGCTGCGCCGCGAGGGCGCCGGCACCGCGCTGGTCGACCCGATCCCGTTCGGCGACCTGAGCGGACTGCAGGAGGCGCTCGGCGACGCCGAGTGGATCCTGCACGCGGCGACCCAGGACCTGCCCTGCCTCACCGAGCTGGGGCTGCGCCCGGCCACCCTGTTCGACACCGAGCTCGCCGGGCGGCTTCTCGGCTACCCGCGCGTCGGGCTGGCCACCCTGGTCGAGACCATCGTCGGCCGCCGGATGCGCAAGGAGCACTCCGCGGTCGACTGGTCGAGCCGCCCGCTGCCCGACCCGTGGCTGGAGTACGCCGCCCTCGACGTCGAGGTGCTGCTCGAGCTCCGCGAGGCCCTCGGCGCCGAGCTCGAGGAGACCGGCAAGGCCGGCTGGGCGCGCGAGGAGTTCGAGCACCTGGTCCGCGCCGCCCCGGCCGGACCGCGCCAGGACCCCTGGCGCCGTACCTCCGGGCTGCACCGCGCCCGCGGCCGCCGCGCCCTCGCCGCGGTCCGCGAGCTCTGGCAGACGCGCGACGCGATCGCCTCGCAGCGCGACGTGACACCGGGGCGGATCATCCCCGATGCGGCGATCGTCGAGGCCGCCAACGCGCTGCCGCGCGACCGGGCCACCCTGCTCGGGCTCAAGGGGTTCCGGGGCCGCGGCGCCGAGCGCTACGCGCACCAGTGGGTGGGCGCGCTGCGCACCGCCCGCAACCTCGAGGACGGCGACCTCCCGCCGCTCGCCGCGCGCTACGACGGCCCACCGCCGCCGCGCGCCTGGGCCGACCGCGACCCGATCGCCGCCGCGCGGCTCACCCGGGCCCGCGCCGACCTCAAGGACCTCGCCGACACGCACAACCTGCCGGTCGAGAACCTCCTCACCCCCGACTTCGTCCGCCGACTGCTGTGGGAGCCGCCCGACCCCGAGGCGACCGGGGTCCCGCTGGCCGAGGCGGTCGCGGAGCAGCTGCGCGTGTTCGGCGCCCGGTCGTGGCAGGTCGCGCTCACCCAGGACCTGCTCGCCACCGCGATCGTCGAGGCGAAGCCGCCGGACCCGAAGGACCCCGGTCCCGACGCCGAGACCGAGTGACCCTCCAGGAGCTCCCCGTGACCCCGTCACCTCAGACACCTCAGGCACCTCGGCACGCCGTCGCGCTCGACCCGACGCCGACCCTGCCGGTGGCCGGGTCGGACGAGGTGTTCCCCGTCGGGCGGATCTTCTGCATCGGCCGCAACTACGCCGAGCACGCCCTCGAGATGGGCCACGACCCCGACCGCGAGCCGCCGTTCTTCTTCGCCAAGCCGGCCAACGCGCTCGTGCAGGACGGCAGCGAGCTCGACTTCCCGGTCGCCACCGAGGACCTGCACCACGAGATCGAGCTGGTCGTCGCGCTCGGCCGCGGCGGCCGGGACGTTCCCGAGGACCGGGCGCTGGACCTGGTGTTCGGGTACGCCGTCGGCCTGGACATGACCCGGCGCGACCTGCAGGCGGACGCCAAGAGAGCCGGCCGGCCCTGGGACATGGCCAAGGGCTTCGACGAGTCCGCGCCGACGAGCGCCGTGCGCACGGTCGACGACGTCGGGCATCCCGCGCAGGGCGAGATCAGGCTCGAGATCGACGGGGAGACCCGCCAGGTCGGCGACCTGGCGGAGCAGATCTGGGCCGTCCCCGAGGCGCTGGCCTACCTCAGCACGCTCGTCGAGCTGCGGCCCGGCGACCTGCTGATGACCGGCACCCCGGCCGGGGTCGGACCCGTGCGGCGCGGCGAGCGGCTGGTCGGCAGCATCGCGGGGCTCGGTGAGCTGACCGTGACCTACCGCTCCTGAGCCTTCCGGCGCGTCGGTCGCGGGGTCAGGCGTCGGGATCGGTGACCGGCGCGAGCATCCGCTGCGAGTCGGCGTCGAGCCGCGGCAGCAGCGTGTCGAGGTCGATCAGCGGGTCGTACCAGAGCTTCTCGATCTCCGGGCGCATCTCCGTCTCCAGCGTCGGCCACGCCGTGACGAAGGGCGTGACCGTCGCGCGGCGTACCGCCTGGTCGAAGACCTGGACGCTGCTCGGCACGGAGCCGGGCTGGGTGAAGGCGAGGGAGTTGAGCGTCGGGAGGTACGACGGGACGATCCCGCCCGACTCCGCGAGGATGTCCGCGCCCTTCTCCTGGCTCGCGAACGCGATGAAGTCGGCCGCCTGCTCGACGTGGGCGGAGTCGGCCGAGATGCAGAGCCCGCGGACGTCGGCCACCGTGACCGACCGGGCCAGCTGCGGCAGCGGGAAGACGTCGAAGTCGAGATCCTCGACCTTGCGAAGCCGTGGCACGAGCTCCTTGGAGCCGACCATCATGCCGATCTGCTCGTGGGTGAACCGGTGGAACGCGTCGCGTCGGTCGAGCTGCTGCTGCGTGGGGGTGATCCGCCGGTCCCGGACCACACCGAGGATCTCCTCGAGCGCCGCGCGGGTGCCGTTGTCGTCCAGGGTGAGGGTGGTCGCCTCGCGCGGGTCGTCGACCACGTCGTCGCCGGCGCTGCGCACCAGGGCCATGAGCGTGGAGAGCTCCGGGGGCACGTAGGCGCCCTTGACGCCGTCGCCCGACATCAGCCGGGCGGCCCGCCCGAACTGCTCCCACGTCCAGCCGGTCTCGGGCGTCAGCGGGTCGTCGCCCTCCTCGATCAGCCGCCGGAACGGCACCAGGCCCGGGTGGTAGAAGACCACCTGCGGCGACACGTCGTAGGGCATGCACTGCAGGGCCTGCTCCGCGCTGAACGCCTCCAGACCGAGCCGCTGGTAGCTGTCGCCGAACGTCAGGCCTCGCTCCTCCAGCAGATGGTCGACGGGCAGGACCTGGTCGGCGGTGGCCAGGCCGGGCAGGTGCTCGTTGTCGGAGACGAAGACGTCGGGGGCGTCGCCGGTGGCGATCTGCTGCTGCAGCTTGTCGGAGGCGCGCTCGGCGGTGCGGGACTTCTCGACCTGCACCTGCACCTCGGGGTGCTGGTTGCTGAACGTGTCGGCGAGCTCCTCGAAGGCCCGGCGGACCGGTCCGTCGCCGTACACGGCGAGCCGGAGCGTCACCGGGTCCGACGTGGTCGGGCTCTGCTGCTGGGAGGGCGTACCGGGGGTCGGCGAGCCCGGCGGGTCGGCCTCGGGCGTGTTACCCGTGGAGCAGCCGGCCACCAGCAGGCAGCCCGCCAGCGTCGCAACGGCGCCGTCCAGCGCGCGTCGTCGCCACCCGTTCACGCCGCATACCCCTCTCCGGTCCCTCTCGTCGGCCTCTGGACACGCTATCGGGACACGCCAACCGAATTGGCCTGGTGCGACACGGCTCACGCGCCCGGCCCGTCTACGCTGCCAACGCACCCACCCGTCCCGGACCGGAGGACCCCCATGACTGCCCGCCCCCGCCTCGCCCGCTGGACCGTCCCGGTCCTCCTGACGACGGGAGCCCTGTTGCTCGCCGGCTGCGGCGAGCAGACCGCGGGCGGCGCCGGCGCCGGTACGTCGGTCGCCGAGGAGTCGCCCACGGCGAAGCCGACGCCGTCGGAGACGGACGAGTCCACGGAACCCGCAGAACCGGCCGAGCCCACCGATGACGGCGGGTCCGAGCAGGCCGACCCGGCATCCGGTGGCCTCACCGGCGCGCTGCTGCCGGCCGCCGAGGTGCCCGGCTTCAACGACGAGTTCACCTGGAAGGACGGCACGACGTCCGACCAGGAGCCTCCTGAGCTCGCGGGCACCTGCCACCAGTTCGAGGTCACGTCGATCGGCGCCGAGAAGGTGGCCTACCGCACGTACGACCCCGCGCAGGACGCGTCGTCGCAGGCCAGCGAGCTGGTCGCGGAGTTCCCCGACGAGACGACCGCGAGCCGCGCCGAGCAGGTGCTGCTGGCCTGGCGCAAGGACTGCGCGAAGAACCTGAAGAAGTTCGACAGCGTCGACGTCGGCGACCTCACCGACGTCGCGGTCGAGGGCGGCACCGGCTCCTGGTACATGGTCAGCTACGGCCCCGCCGAGGACGACCCGGAGAGCGGCTACTTCGACGCCCAGGGCGTGGTCCGGGTCGGCAACCGGGTCGCGGTCCTGCGGCTGGCGCTGATCGGCCAGGACTACAACTACGAGCACGGCCAGGAGCCGATGGTCGCGGCGGTGCAGGCGGCGGCCAAGCGTCTCTGACGCGCCTCCGCCCCGCGCGGGGTGCCGCGTCCTACGCTGGTGGGCGATGTCCGAGCCGCCCCTCCACCGTCGCCCCGTGATGCCGGGCGCCCGGCACTTCGAGAAGATCACCGGCGACGTCGACCCCGCGACGCGCAGCGAGGCGGCCGACCGCTGCGCCAACCTCCTCGTCCGGGGGGCGCACGACAGCGACGACGAGCAGGTCGTCGCCCGGGTGGTCCGGCTCGCCGAGGACGAGGGGCTCGAGGCGCTCGCGGACCTGTGGTCCGGCTCCCCCGCCGACTCGCTCGCCGGCTGCCTGTGGCGGCTCTACCTGCTGCGCGCCTGGGTGCACGCCGACCCCGAGGGTGCGGCTCGCGAGTTCGACGCCGGCCGCCGCCGGACCCCGGTGCACGAGGTGGTCGCCGGGGTCGTGGAGCCTCCGGGCCCCGACGAGGTCCGGCACCTCACCGACCAGGTGCTGCGCGGCGTCGCCCGCGGCGACTTCGCCGACACGCTGTGGCGCGCCGCGGCGTTCGCCCGCGTGGTCTCGGCCGGCCGTGCGATGACCGACACCACCGGGGACCCCTCCGGCCGGTCGGCGTACCAGGCGGACCTGTCGGCGGCTCGCCTGCTCACGATGGCCGAGCAGCTCGAGCACGCGGCGCGGCTGGAGGCCGACGGCCACCTGGCCTGAGCCACTGAACGGACTCACGGGTGTCGCCACGCCGCTCACCCGGGCGTCGTTACAATTGTCGACGTGTGCCGGGCCGCGGCAGCCCCGGGTCCCAACTGAAGCCGCTACGAGCGGCCACGCGCCGTGAGGCGCTCCCGGTCCGGCACACACTCATCCTCCGGCGACTCCCGCACGGCCGGTCCGCGACGTGCTCAGGCGCGGGCGATCCGGGCCGCCAGCGCGGCGTTCGAGAGCACCAGCGCGATGTTGGCAGTGAGGCTCGCTCCGTGCGTCTGCTCGTGGAACCAGCCGAGCAGGAACGGCGTGACGTCCTTGCCGGTGATGCCCTGCCGCTCGACCTCGGCGAGCCCGGACTCGAGCACGTCCTGGTGCTGTACGTGGTCCATCTCGTCGGCCTCGTCGATCGGGTTGGCGACGACGATGCCCTGCCGCAGGCCGAGCAGGTCCCGCTGGCCCATGACCGCGGCGACCTGCTCCGGGGTGTCCATCCGCCAGGGCACCGTGAGCCCGGTGTCGCGGATGTAGAAGCCGGGGAACGCGTCGGTGCCGTAGCCGATCACCGTCACCGACAGCGACTCCAGCCGCTCCAGCGTCGCCGGGACGTCCAGGATGGACTTCACGCCGGCGCACACGACGGTCACCGGCACCTGCCCGAGGGCGTCGAGGTCGGCGGACTCGTCCCAGGTGTCGCGCGCGCCGCGGTGCACGCCGCCGAGGCCGCCGGTGGCGAAGACCCGGATGCCGGCCATGTTGGCGAGGTACGACGTCGCCGCCACGGTCGTGGCGCCGGTGAGCCCGCGGCTCATCACCGGGCCCAGGTCGCGGATGCTCGCCTTCACCACGTCCTCGTCCTCGGCGACCCGGGTGAGCAGCTCGTCGTCGAGGCCGATGCGGACCGCGCCGTCGACGAGCGCGATCGTCGCGGGCACCGCGCCCTCCCGCCGTACCGCCGCCTCGATCTCGCGCGCGGTCGAGGCGGCCGACTCCGTCGGGAGGCCGTGGCTGATGATCGTGGACTCGAGTGCGACGACTCCGGTCCCGGATGCAATAGCGTCAGACACCTCGGCGGACACGTGGAGGGGCAGGGACGTCACGGGCGCATTCTGCCGGAGGGACCGGCCGACGACGGACAGGTGGGTGGATGAGGGTCAGCGTGGTGTGCGTCGGGGACGTGATGCTCGACGTGATCGTCAGCACCCCCGAAGGTCTGGTTCCCGACGACGACACCCCGGCAGGCATCACGTTCGCTGCGGGTGGGCAGGCCGCCAACGTCGCGGCGTGGGTCAGCGCGCTGGGCGGCAGCGCCCGGGTGGTCGGCCCGATCTCCGCGCGCGGGCACGGACCGCTGGTGGTCTCGGCGATGCGGTCGCGCGGTGTCGAGATGTGCGGCCCGCGCGTCGACCGGGCCGGCGCCGTGGTCTCCCTCGTCGAGAACGGCCGCCGCTCGATGGCCTCCGACCCCGGCGACACCACCTGGCTCACCCGGCTGGACCCGGCCGACCTGCCCGACGAGCTCGACTGGCTGTTCGTCTCCGGCTACGCGCTGCTGCGCTGCCCGACGCCGTGGGTGCTCGCGACCTTCGTGGCCACGGCCCGCCAGCGCGGCGCCCGGGTCGCGATCGACCTGGCGTCGGCGTCGATGATCGAGGCCTACGGTCCCGGGAAGTTCCGCGAGCTGTGCCACTCGCTCCAGCCCGCAGTGGTGCTCGGCAACGACGCCGAGTGGCAGGCGGTCTCGCGCGGCCCGGCCGGCTCCGGGTCGTTCGGGGTGGGTGGCCGCACCGTCCTGGTGCTCAAGCACGGCCCCCGCGGCGCGACCTTCGTGATCGACGGCGTGAGCGACGAGCGGGATCCCGTCGCGGGCCCGGTCGTCGACGCGACCGGCGCGGGCGACGCGGTCACGGCCGGCTACCTGGTCGGCGGGGTCGACGTGGCGATGAGCACCGCCGCCCGATGCGTCGGGATGCTCGGGGCGCAGCCGGAGGCGGGATGACCCTCAGCGTGCGCGGGGTCGTCGTCCCCGACGACGAGCTGCGCTGGCGGTTCAGCCGCTCTTCCGGGCCGGGCGGGCAGTCAGTCAACACCACCGACAGCCGCGTCGAGCTGTCGTACGACGTCGCCGGCGGCAGCCTGCCCCGGCACCTCCGGGAGCGCGCGCTGGACCGGCTCGCCGAGCGGCTGGTCGACGGGGTGCTCACCGTCGCCGCGTCGGAGTACCGCTCGCAGCACCGCAACCGCGAGGCCGCCCGGGCCCGCCTCGCCGACCTGCTCACCGAGGCGACGGCGCCCCCGCCGCCGCCGCGTCGTGCGACGAAGCCGACCCGCGGCTCGCGCGAGCGCCGGTTGGCCGGCAAGAAGCGGCGCGGGGAGACCAAGGCGCTGCGCCGCCGGCCGGAGCTGTGAGGTCCTCCTCGTCGTTCCCCAGCGCGGTCCAAGTGCGGTACCAGCGGGTCCGCCGAGGCTCTCCGCCATGACCCTCATCGAATCCCACGTGTCCGGCAGCGAGGCCGGCCGCACCGACCGCACCACCGCGATCCGCGAGATCACGGTCTTCCTCACCACCGTCGCCGCGCTGACCACGGTCAGCACCGTGGTCGGCGTCCGCGAGGGTGTCGACGTCGACGCGATCGAGGACGCCACACCACTGGGGGCGGCCGCGATGTACTCGCAGGCCTTCTTCCCGTTCCTCGCCGCGGTGCTGACCCAGCTCGTCGTGCACCGCCGGCTGCGCGGGCCCGGCTGGGGCTTCCGCCGCACCGCGTGGCGCCGGCTCGCCGGTGCGTGGGCGCTCTCCGTCGCCTGCGTGATGACCCCCACGCTGGTGCTCTGGGCCACCGGGCTCGTCGAGTACGACGGGGACGGCGCGGCGACCGTCGTACCGCTGGGGCTGACGGTGTTCGTCCTGCCCTACGTGATCCTCGCGATCGGCGAGGGCATCGGCTGGCGCGGCCTGCTCGTCACCCGGCTCGCCGCCGTCGCCGGACCGCGCACGGTCGTGCTCGTCGCCGGCCTCGCCTGGGCCGGCTTCCACGTGCCGCTGATGATCTGGCTGGGAGGGACGCCGGCCGGCGTGCCCGTGGCGTACACCGTCGCCGTGTTCACCGTCGGCATCACCGCGTTCGGCGCGATCCTCGGGTCGATGCACCTGCGCTGGGGCATCTGGCCCGGTGTGGTGGCGCACGCGACGCTCAACGCCGCGATGTACGCCGTCGTCGACCCGCTGTCTGTCGCCACGGACGCGTCGGGGTGGCTGCTGTCGGAGACCGGGGTGGCCCAGGTCGTCGTCGTGGTCGTGGCCGCCGTCCTGTGGCTGCGTCGTTGGCCGCTGCCGTCATCGAGCGCCGTCCGCGGCGAGGCCGGCCGGGACGTCAGCCGCGGCTGAGTTCGGCAAGCACGTGAGCTCACGGGTTCCCGTTTCCGGCCGATGAGAGCCATTCGAACCCTCAGGGACACAACCGCTGTGAAGATGTCACCCACCGGGGACCGAGGCGCTGTTGCCACGTCTACCGGGACGACCACGGAGGGAAGATGCAGCGTGAAGACGGGCGCAGCCGTCTCTGCCCCACCAGGCTGGCGGTGCTGCTCATGGCCGGTGTCATGCTGGCTGCCTGTACCGATTCCCTTGAACCTCGGCAGCCCGACGGTCCCGGCGTGACGGGTCGGATGGTCCTTCTCGACGACACCGGCCGACCTCCGACGTCCGCCTCCGGCGGCGGGATCCTCGTGCTCCCGGAGGCAGCCTTGCCCGGCCTGTGGCGCAGGGTCGGCGAGCAAGAACTCGATGGGCGGGGAGCCTCCCCCTACGCCTCGTTCCACGTTGAGGTGGGCCTGGTCGCCGACCTTGACGGCGAGATCGCGCCGGTTGACGAGAACGGTCATTTCCGGCTCTCGAAGTCAGGGCGGTACCTCATCTGCCGCACCGGGGAGATAGACCGGCCCGGAGAGCACCCTGTTTCGGCCAGGGGATGCGACCTCGTCCAGCTACCCGAATCTGGAGCACTGGAGGCAACTTTCGGCGAAGGTGGGTTCCACGCCCGAATCCTCGGGCGGTGACGCACCGGGCGCGAGTCCGCGTCCCTTGCTCGTGGTGGCGCCTAGCCATCTCCTCGGGCGAAACAGGAACCGCTGCCCCGACCGTTTGCCGAGCTCAGCCGCGCTTGACCCAGGCGCTCCACGCGGCGGACTCGGCCGCCGTGTCGTGGCCGCTGTCGGAGTAGAAGACCGCGTCCTTCCGGTGCGTTGTGGTGGCCCGGGCGGTGTTGACGTTGACCCGCACCGCCCGGGGCGAGCTCAGACAGCTCCGGTCGAGCGTGACGGTGACCTTGTCCTTGCGGTAGTCGACGTCGTGGGCGGAGTCGCAGGTGACGCGGCTGTCCTTGGCGTTGAAGACCCGGTGCACGCCGTGCCGGTCGCGCTTGCTGGTCTCGACGAGCACGGTGCGGACGACCTTGCCCTGCTTGCCCTGGAGGCGGACGGCGTACTGGGCGTAGGCGTCCTTCTTGCGCAGCGACACGAAGCGCAGCTTCACCTTGACCCGGTTGCGGTCGTAGCTGACCACGGTCCTGGTCAGGTCCCCGTGCTGGGTCGTCGGCGACGGCTCGGCCGCGGTCACGCCGGCGGCGCGCCACACGTCGCCTCGGGCGTCGTCGAAGGTGCGGCTGCTCGCGCTCGCGGGCAGCGCCACGGCGGTCGAGACGGCGGCCGCGGCGAGCACGGTGAGCAGGGAGCGCGGAGTCACAGCTCAGAACTCTAGTCGCGCGACCACGCCCGCGTGGTCGGACGGCCAGAGCCGTCCGGGCTCGGTCCGGTCTCCGGGCCGGTCGCCGACGACGTGGCACCCGCGCACCTCGAGGTCGCGCACGAAGACGTAGTCGATCCGCTCGTCCAGCCGGCTGTCCCGGTTGTCGAGGACCGCTCCCTGCCCACAGGTGAAGCCGCCGTCCGCGGCTCCGCCCGCGGCGATCCAGGCGTCGACGTACGGCGCCGGCATGCCGACCGCCTCGGGGCGTGCGTTGAAGTCGCCGACCAGCACGACGGGGCAGCCCGGGTCGCCCACGGTCGCGACGAGCTCGTCGCGCTGGGCGTCGCGCGGCCCCGCGGCGTACGCCTCGGTGTGGGTCACCACGAACCGCACCGGGTGGCCGTCGACGGTGCCGTCCACCGCCCCCCAGCTGCGCCGGATCGGGAAGGTGACGCCGTCGATGCCGGTCGGCATGTCGAGCACCGCGTCGAACGTGCCGGTGCACTCGCCGGTCACCGCGAACGCACCGCCGCGCCGCACCAGCACCACGTTGGCGCCGAGGATGCTCATCCAGTGGTCGCCGACGGGCAGGCCGCCGGCGAAGTTCTCGTTGACCGCGTGCACGTCGTACGGCGCGCCCTCTGCCTGGAGCGCGTCGAGCAGCAACGGCAGGAACTCCACGACCGGCTCGTCGGGCCCGATGCTCCCGTCCGGCAGCACCGGCGCGGTGGCCCACCGGGTCACCTCCTGCAGACCGAGCACGTCGACCCCCTCCCGCACGACGATCCGGGCGACCGCCCGCGCACGCTGGGCGAAGTCGGTTGCGGCGAGCTGCTCGCGCACCAGCCCCGCGCGCTCGGCGAGCTGGTCGATGTCGGTGGCCCCGAAGAGCAGCGCGAGGTCGGCACCCAGGTAGACGTTGTACGTCGCCACGGTCAGGCCGCTCGGGGTGCTCACGCAGCGCATCGTGCCAGTAACGTGCCCGCATGACGACGTACTCCCCCGAGACCGACGGTGAGGCCGACCCTGGCGAGGTGGTGTGGGCCTGGGTGCCCTACGAGGACGACCCGAGCCAGGGCAAGGACCGACCGGTGCTCGTGCTCGCACGCGAGGGCACGTCGCTGCTCTGCCTCTACATGACGAGCAAGGACCACGACCGGGACGCCGAGGACGAGGCCCGGTGGGGCCGCTCCTGGATGGACGTCGGCACCGGCGCGTGGGACTCGCAAGGGCGTCCGAGCGAGATCCGGCTCGACCGGGTGCTGACGCTCCAGGACACGGAGGTACGGCGCGAGGGTGCGGCGATGGAGCGGGAGATGTTCGACGCGGTCGTCGAGGCCGCGCGCGAGTACCTGCCGGCGGATTGAGCCGGTGACCGCCGCCGACCCGGCAGTGCTGGAGGCACTGTGTGCGGAGGCCGGCTGCCGCGGGTTCGTGCACGCGGTCTCGCTGGACACGGGTCGCGAGGTCGGGCTCGATCCCGACGGCCCCGTCGTCCCGGCCTCCACGATCAAGGTGCTGGTCGCCCTCGAAGCCGAGCGCGCCTTCCTCGACGGCCGGCTCGACCCGGCCGAGCGGGTGCGGGTCACCGACGCGAACCGGACGACCGGGCCGGTGGGCCTGTCGCTCCACCGCGGCGACGTCGAGATGTCTGTGGGTGACCTGGTGGTCCCGATGCTGACGTTCAGCGACAACGTGGCGACGGACCTGCTGATCGGCAGGCTCGGTCTCGAGGCGCTCGCCCGGGCCGGTGACCGGCTCGGCCTCACGGGCACGCGCATCGACTGCGACCTGCGCGACCTGATCGACTCGATCGCGGTGGACGCCGGCTTCGCCGACTGGGCGGCGGTCGAGGCCACCGCCGAGGACGACGCCGTGGTGCTGGCGCGGGTGCGAGCGGCCCGGGCACTCCGCGCCGACGTCGCCCCGATGCGCACCACGGCACGCGACCTCACCACGGTGCTGCGCGCGGTCTGGGAGGAGGACGCCGGACTGCGCGTGCGGTTCCTGATGGCGCGGCAGGTCGGCAAGGACCGGATCGCCCGTGGCTTCGGCGACGACTCCCGGGTCGCCGCGAAGTCGGGCTCGCTGTTCCGCGTCTGGCGCAACGAGGTCGGCGTCGTCATCCGCCCGGACGGCCGGTCCGCCGCTGTCGCGGTCCTGCTGCACACGCCGGCGGGCGACGTGGACGACCGGACGGTGAACGACGCCATCGCGAAAATCGCGAGCCACGCCGTCGATGCCGTCCTAGGGTCCTCGGCGTGACCGACTACCGCGACCTCAACCGTGCCCTCTGGGACGAGCGCGCAGACGCTCACGCCGCCTCGCCCGACTACGGTCTCGCCCGGTTCGCCGAGCCCGACCACCTCTCGCACGTCGTCCGGTTCGACCAGCCGCTGCTCGGCGACGTGCGCGGACTGCGCGGCGTGCACCTCCAGTGCCACATCGGCACGGACACGGTTTCGCTGGCCCGGCTCGGTGCCCGGATGACCGGCCTCGACTTCAGCGCACCCGCCCTCACCCGGGCACGGGCTCTCGCGACGACAGCCGGCGTCGAGGTCGACTTCGTCGAGTCCGACCTGTACGGCGCGGTCGACGTGCTGCCGCACCACGCCTTCGACCTCGTCTACACCGGGATCGGCGCGCTCTGCTGGCTGCCGGACATCCGGCGCTGGGCCGAGGTCGTCGGCACCCTGCTCGCCCCGGGCGGCCGGCTGTTCATCCGTGAGGGGCACCCGATGCTGTGGTCGCTCGACGACGCCCGGTCCGACGCGCTCGTGGTCCGCTACCCCTACTTCGAGGTGCCCGAGCCGATGGTGTTCGACGACGACGGCACCTACGTGGAGACCGACGTGCAGTTCCAGAACACCGTCACCCACGAGTGGAACCACGGCCTCGGCGAGATCGTCACCGCGCTGCTCGACGCCGGTCTCGTGCTCACCGGGCTGGTCGAGCACGACAGCGTGCCGTGGGAGGCGCTCCCGGGACAGATGGAGGCGCTGCCCGACGGGGAGTACCGCCTCCGCGACCAGCCCGCGCGCCTGCCCGCGACGTACACGCTGCAGGCGGTCCGCCCCGCCTGACTACCGATATCGGTAGTCCAGGAGTGACCCATGGGTCACGGTGGGACTACCGATATCGGTCGTGACCGGGATCAGGCCTGGTCGAGCGCCTTGCGGATCCGGGTGTCGGAGACCGGCACCGACGTGCCGAGCGGCTGCGCCCAGAGGCTGACCCGGTACTCCTCCAGCAGCCACCCGACCCGGCGCAGCTCCAGGCTCGGCAGCCGGCCCTCGGGCAGCGCACCGAGGCGGTGGAGGTACGCCTCCTGCAGCCCGACCACCTGGTCCATCAGCTGCCGGTCGCGGTTGACCTCGCCGGCCAGCCGCTCACGGCGCTGCGCGACCGCGGCGAGGTAACGCGGGTAGTGCCGCACCCAGGTCGTGCCCGCCTCGCCGACGAAGCCGCGGAAGACCAGCCGGCCGACCTGCGCCTTCATGTCGGCCAGCGCCGGGAGCATCGTCATGTCGACCGAGCCGGTGAGCGCCTTGTCCACGCCGCGCCACGACCCCAGCACCCGGATCACGTCGTGCAGCACGCCCCGCGTGGTCTCGGGCAGGTCGGCGGCGACCCGCTGCTTCAGCACGTCGTACGACGCCTCGTCCCAGACCGCCCCGCCGTGCCGGGCGACCAGGTCGTCGACGGCGGCGGCGACGCAGTCGTCGAGCAGGTCCGCCACCGAGGGGTACGGCGACCCGGCGAGGCCGAGCTTCTCGGTGTTGCCGAGCGAGTCCGCGATGGCCTTCGCCGGTGACGGGATGCCCAACGTCAGCAGCCGGCGGAGGCCGCGCAGGTGGGAGGCGTCACGCTCGGGCGCGGAGCCGAACACGCGGAGGCCGACGGTCCTGCCCTCGTCGACCAGCCCGGGGAAGCCGCGCACGTCGTGCCCGGCGCGGGTCTGGCTGAACGTGCGCTCGATGGTGCCGAACGTCCAGCCGGTCTGGCCGCCGACGTCGAGCCCGGACGACGAGGCGGCGTCGGCCATCGCCTGCTGGAACTTCGGGCGCAGCGGCTCCTTGAGCTTCTCGAGGTCCTTGCCCTCGGCGACCACGCGACCGCGCTCGTCCAGCACGCGGAAGGTGGGGCGCAGGTGCCCGGGCACCTTCGACCAGTCCCAGGCCCCCTCGGGGACGTGCACGCCCGAACGTCCCCGGAGGAACCGGCTCAGCGCGGGCAGCAGCGCCTCCTCCCCCGGCGAGGCGGCGGCGAGGAACTCCTTGGCCACGTTGGGCGCCGGCACGAAGTTGACCCGCAGCTGCTTGGGCAGCGAGCGGATCAGCGAGGTGACGAGCTCCTCGCGCAGGCCCGGGACCTGCCAGGTGAAGCCGTCCGGCTCCACCTGGTTGAGCGTCGCCACCGCGACGTCGACGGTGACGCCGTCGGCGGCGGTGCCGGGCTCGAACTGGTAGCTCAGCGGCAGCACGAGACCGCCGTCGCGCCACTGGTCGGGGTAGTCGTGCGCGGTCACCTCCGCGGCCGAGTCGTGCACGAGTATCGCCGGGTCGAAGGTGAGCAGGTCGGGGTTCTTCTGCCGGGCGCGCTTCCACCAGGAGTCGAAGTGCGCGCCGGACACGACGTCCGCCCCGACGCGGGCGTCGTAGAAGTCGAACAGCGTGTGCTCGTCGACGACGATGTCGCGGCGGCGGGCGCGGTGCTCGAGCTCCTCGGCCTCCTCGAGCAGCGCCCGGTTGCGCTCGAAGAACTTCTGGCGCGTCGACCACTCGCCGTACACCAGCGCGTGCCGGATGAACAGCTCCCGCGCGAGCGCGGCGTCGACCTTGCCGTACGACACGAGCCGGTCGGCGACGAGCGGGACGCCGTACAGGGTGACCCGCTCGTAGGCCATGACCGCGGCTCGCTTCTTGCTCCAGTGCGGCTCGGAGTAGGTGCGCTTGACGATGCCGGCGCCGAGCTCCTCGGCCCACTCGGGCTTGATCGCGGCGTTGACGCGGGCGAAGAGCCGCGAGGTCTCGACGAGCTCGGCGGCCATGACGAGCTGCGGCTGCTTCCGGAACAGGCCGCTGCCCGGGAAGATCGAGAACCGCGCGTTGCGCGCGCCGAGGTAGTCGCGCTTGTCGGGGTCGCGCAGGCCGATGTGCGAGAGCAGACCGGCCAGCAGCGCCTGGTGGATGCCGTCGCCGTCGGGCTGGTCGGCGGGCTTGCCGACGTCGAGCTTGAGCTGCTTGGCGACCTGCCGGAGCTGGGACTCGAGGTCCTGCCACTCGCGCAGGCGCAGGTAGTTGAGGTGCTCCGCGCGGCACATCCGCCGGAACGCGGACGAGGACTGCTCGCGCTGCTGGGTGCGGACGTAGCGCCACAGGTTGAGCAGCGTGAGGAAGTCGGACGTCTCGTCCTTGAACCGCGCGTGCAGCTGGTCGGCGTGCGCGCGGTGCTCGACCGGCCGCTCGCGCGGGTCCTGGATCGAGAGCGCCGCGGTGATCACGAGCACCTCGCGCAGGCAGCCCCGCTTGTCGGCCTCGACGACCATGCGCGCGAGGCGCGGGTCGATCGGCAGCGTGACGAGCCGGCGGCCGAGCGAGGTGAGCCGGCGGCCGCCCTCGCCACGGTCGGTCGAGCTCGTCGAGACCAGCGCTCCCAGCTCCTCCAGCAGCTGCACGCCGGCCTTGACGTTGCGCTGGTCGGGCGGGTCGACGAACGGGAACCGGCCCACGTCGCCGAGCCCGAGCGCGGTCATCTGCAGGATCACCGAGGCCAGGTTGGTGCGCAGGATCTCGGGGTCGGTGAACTCGGGACGCGCCTCGAAGTCCTCCTCCGAGTACAGCCGGACCGCGATGCCGGCCTCGACGCGGCCGCAGCGGCCGGAGCGTTGGTTGGCCGACGCCTGGCTGACCGGCTCGATCGGGAGGCGCTGCACCTTGGTGCGGTAGGAGTAGCGCGAGATGCGGGCGTAGCCGGAGTCGACGACGTACCGGATCCCCGGCACGGTCAGCGACGTCTCGGCGACGTTGGTGGCCAGCACGACGCGGCGGCCGGTGTGCGGGGCGAACACCTTGTGCTGCTCAGCGGCGCTGAGCCGCGCGAACAGCGGCACGACCTCGACGTTGCGCAGGTGGTCGAGCCTGTCGAGACCACTCTTGTCCAGGACGTCAGCCGTGTCGCGGATCTCCCGCTCGCCGGGGAGGAAGACCAGGATGTCGCCCGGCCCCTCCTTCATCAGCTCCTGGACGGCGTCGACGATCGCCTCGGTCTGGTCCTTGACCAGGACCTCGCCCTCCTCGTCGGCATCGTCCTCGCCCAGGGACATGAGCGGCCGGTAGCGCACCTCGACCGGGTAGGTCCGCCCGGACACCTCGACGATCGGCGCAGGGGTGCCGTCCGGCTGCGCGAAGTGCTCGGCGAACCGCTCGGGGTCGATCGTCGCGGAGGTGATCACGACCTTGAGGTCGGGCCGCTTTGGCAGCAGCTGCTTGAGGTAGCCGAGGATGAAGTCCACGTTCAGCGAGCGCTCGTGGGCCTCGTCGATGATGAGGGTGTCGTACGCCGAGAGCAGCCGGTCGTGCTGGAGCTCGGCGAGCAGGATGCCGTCGGTCATCAGCTTGACCAGGGTGTCCTTGCTCGACCGGTCGGTGAACCGCACCTGGTAGCCGACCACCTCGCCGAGCTCGGTGCCGACCTCCTCGGCGATCCGCTCGGCGACGCTGCGGGCGGCGATCCGCCGCGGCTGGGTGTGGCCGATCATCCCGTCGACGCCGCGGCCGAGCTCGAGGCAGATCTTGGGCAGCTGGGTGGTCTTGCCGGAGCCGGTCTCGCCGGCCACGATCACGACCTGGTGGTCACGGATCGCCTCGGCGATGTCGTCGCGGCGCTGGCTGACCGGGAGCTCGTCGGGGTACCGGATCACCGGCACCAGCGCGCGGCGGGCTTCGACCTGCTCGGGGGTGAAGCGGTGCCGCCGCTGCTGCGGTCGACCGCGACGCCGGTTGCCCCGACGGGGGCTGCGGGCGTCCCGCGTGCTGGCCTGCGACATGACCCATGAAGTCTACGAATCGTCCGCAACCGCTTTGCGAGGTCCCGGACCTGTTCCTCGCCTGTCAGCCGCCTTCGACGTACCTGGCGAGGTGGTCGAGCGCCATCGTCATGCCGGCCTCGTTGTCCTCGGGACGGAGGACGTCCGGCACCCCCTCGTGGACCATCGTCACCAGGCAGCCGCCGTCGGGGGTGTCTGCCAGGGTCGTCGTCATGGTCATCGGCGTGGTCATCGCCGCGTCGTCCGACTCGAAGGCCATCGTCTCGACCACCACCAGGTCGGGGTCGAGCCGGGTGAACGTGCCGGCGTACGTGTCGGTGCGGCCGGTCGACTTGCCGGGCCGGTCGTCGACGTAGGTCAGGGAGACACGGAACCGGCCGCCCTCCCGCGCCTCGAACTCGTGGACCTCCGCGCGCATGTCGTCGGGCACCCGCCAGCGCTCGACCGCCGCGGGGTCGAGCAGCGCGGCGTACACCTCTGAGCGTGGTGCGCGCACGACTCGTTGCACCGAGGTGGTGTGCATCAGAGCGTGAACGCCCAGGACGTCAGCCGCTCGTGCGCGGTGCGCATGTCGGCGACCTGCACCGTCTCGTGGGTCGACTCGTCGCCGAGCCGGCGCTCGACCTGGTAGCTGCCGTCCTCGAGCCGGATGCACTGGGCGTAGACCTCGTCGGTGCCCGCCTTCTCGACGATGATCCAGAGCGCGTCCTGCGTGTCGATGTCCTCCAGCAGGAGGAACAGGGCGTCCTCGGACGGGTCGTCGACGGTGTCGCCGGTGTCGAGGCGGGCGTGCAGGATCGGCCGACGAGTCGTCATGGTGGTGATCCTGTCACCGGCCGGCCGTCATCGGTCCGCTGCCCGCGCCGCCGGAGAGCCGCTGGGCGAGCCAGATCGGGATGGCGGACAGCAGCACGAGCACGGCCGCGACGACGTTCACGACCGGCGCCTGGTTGGGCCGGAACATGTTCTCCAGGATCCAGATCGGCAGCGTCTTCACGTCGCCGCCGGCGGTGAACGTGGTCACGATGATCTCGTCGAAGGACAGTCCGAAGGCCAGCAGCGCACCGGCCAGGAGCGCGGAGCGCAGCATCGGGAACGTGACCAGCCGGAACGTCGTGAAGGTGCCGGCACCGAGGTCGGCCGACGCCTCCTCGAGGTTGCCGCCGAGCCGCCGCAGCCGCGCCTGGACGTTGTTGAACACCGTCACGATGCAGAACGTCGCGTGCGCGATGACGAGCGTGATGAATCCCAGCTCGAGGCCGAACACCGTCCGGAACGCGTTGTTGAGCGCGATGCCGGTGACGATGCCGGGCAGGGCGATCGGCAGGATGATCAGCAGGGACACGACCTCGCGGCCGAAGAACCGGCGACGCTGCAGGGCGAGCGCCGCCATCGTGCCGAGCACCAGCGCCAGGATCGTCGCGAGCAGGGCCACCCGCAGGCTGACGAAGAGCGCGTCGAACGCGCCGCTGCTGTTGGCAGCGGCCCGCCACCAACGCAGGGTCAGGTCCGGCGGTGGCCACGCGAAGGTGCGGCTGGAGTTGAACGAGTTGAGCAGCACCATGCCCAGCGGCACGTAGACCACCGTCAGCCCAATGGCGGTGAGGACGGCGAGGGTGCGGCGCATGCCGAGGGAGATGGTCACAGGTTCTCCAGGGCTCCGGTACGGCGGACGAGGGCGAGGTAGACCAGGATGATCACGACCGGCACGGTCGCCATCGCCGCGGCGAACGGGAGGTTGTTGGCGGCACCCACGTTGTCGTAGACGACGTTGCCGAGCATCTGGCTCGCGCCGCCCACGATCCGCACGGTGATGTAGTCGCCGAGGGTCAGCGAGAACGTGAAGATCGAGCCGGCCACGAGTCCGGGGAACATCACCGGCAGCACCACCCGGCGCAGCGTCTCGACCGACCGGGCGCCGAGGTCGGCGGACGCCTCGAGCAACGAGTCGGGCAGGCGTTCCAGCGACGCGAAGATCGGCAGGATCATGTAGGGCATCCACAGGTACGCCAGGGTCAGCGTCGTCGCGACCACGCCGTACCCGGGGGTGTCCAGCCCGAACGGCCGGGCCAGCCACGACACCAGCCCGTTCTCCGAGAGCATCCCGCGCCAGGCGTAGGCCTTCACCAGGTAGCTGGCCCACAGCGGGGTGAGCACGGCGACCAGCAGGATGCCCTTCAGCCGCGACGAGGCGACCTTCGCCATGAACAGCGCGATCGGGATCGCCACGACCGCGTCCACCACCGTGACCGTCAGCGCGATGGCGAGCGTGCGGAGGGTGATGACGCGGTAGACGTCGACGTCGAGCAGGGTGCGGAAGTTGTCCAGCGTCCAGGTGCGCTCCACCTCGCCCGTGAAGGCGTTCTGCCCCCACAGGGAGGTGATGAACAGCGCCCCCAGGGCTCCGAGGTAGGCCACGCCCAGCCACAGCATCGGTGGCGTGAGCAAGAGACCCAGCCGGAGCCCCGGGCGCCGGTGCAGGACGTTGGACACCGTTGTCGTCCCCGCTAGCCCTTCACCTCGGTCCAGGCCTGGGTCCAGTCGCCGTAGTCGGTGCAGGTGACGTCGGTGCGTCCGTCGATGCACTGCGGGATCGGCGTGGTCCAGTAGTGGATCTGCGACGCGTACTCCTCGTCGCCGGCGTGGAAGGTCTCGCAGTGACCCTTGGCGGCGATGTCGCAGGCCTTCGGGTTGGCCGGCGCCTCACCGAAGTACTCCGCGACGGCGGCATTGGCCTCGGGGCTGACGATGTGGTTCATCCACATGTAGGCGCAGTTGGGGTGCTTGGCCTCCGCCGCCACCATCCAGGTGTCCGACCAGCCGGTCGCACCCTCCTCAGGCAGCGTCACGTCGACCGGGACCTTCTCGCCCTCGGCGACGTTGGCGATCACCTGCCAGGTGGTGCCGACCACCGTGTCACCGGTGGTGAACGCCTGCACCTCCTTGAGGTAGTCCGACCAGTACTCGCCGACGTTCTCGCGCTGCTTCTTCAGCAGGTCGACCGCCGCGGCGAGCTGGTCCTGGTCGAGGGCGTACGGGTTCTTGATGCCGAGGTCCGGCTGGGTCTTCATCAGGTAGAGCGCGGCGTCGGCGATGTAGATCGGCGAGTCGTAGGCCGTCACCTTGCCGGCGTACTCCGAGGCCCCGTCGAACACCACGCTCCAGCTCGTCGGCGCCGGCTTCACGACGTCGGTGCGCCACATCAGCAGGTTGGCGCCGTAGCCGTGCGGGACGCCGTACATCTGCCCGTTGACGGAGTTCCAGTCGCGGTCCTTGAGGTAGTCGTAGAGGTCGGCGTAGTTGGGGATCAGGTCGGTGTTGACCGGCGCGACGTCACCCGACGCGACCATCCGCAGCGACGCGTCGCCCGAGGCGGACACGACGTCGTACTCCCCCGTCTTCATGAGGTTGACGGCCTCGTCCGACGTGGCGAAGTACTTCACGTTGGCCTGGCAGCCGGTCTCCTTCTCGAACGGCGTGACCCAGTCGTAGTTGGGGTCGTTGCTGCCGTCCTCGGCGTAGCCGGGCCAGGCCAGGATGTCGACCTCCCCCTCGCCGGCACCGAGCTTCTGGGCCATCGGGATGTCGGGCGGCGTGAAGCCGGCGGCCTCGCCGGTGCCGGAACCCTCGTCGCCGGAGCCGCCGGAGTCACCTCCCCCGCTGCTGGTGCCGCAACCGGCGATCGCGAGGGCGACCGCGGCCGTGGCGGCCACACGCGCGAGGCGGGCCCGGGTGGTTGTGCGCTTCATGGTCACTCCTCTTCGTTGTGTCCCGAGCCGTCTCCGGTGGATCTCCCCGCGCCGTCGAGCCGGACGACGTGCTCGCGCCGCCAGGTCAGGACGACTCGCTCCCCGCGCCGGGCGAAGAGGTGGTCGATGGAGCTCTCCTCGTTCTGCTGCTGGACCGTCAGGTGGACGCCGTCCCCGACGTCGACGACGGAGTGCGTGGCCGCACCGAGGTACACGACCTCGGTCACGACTCCCTCGAGCACGCACTCGCCGTCGGCGCCGCCCCCCTGGTGCCCCCCGGCCCCCAGGTCCGTCCGGTGGTGGAGCTGGATCTTCTCCGGCCGTACGCTCACCGGCCCGTCGTCACCGACCGCGCGCCGGGCGGTGGCGCCGGTCAGCAGGTTGGAGGTGCCCACGAAGCCGGCCACGAAGGGCGACGCGGGCCGCTCGTAGAGCTCGACGGGCGACGCGACCTGCTCGATCCGGCCGTCGTTGAAGACCGCGATCCGGTCGCTCATCGTCAGCGCCTCCTCCTGGTCGTGGGTCACGAACACGAAGGTGATGCCGACGTCGCGCTGGAGCGCCTTCAGCTCGATCTGCATCTGGCGGCGCAGCTTGAGGTCGAGGGCACCGAGGGGCTCGTCGAGCAGCAGCACGCGCGGCCGGTTCACCAGCGCGCGGGCCAGCGCGACCCGCTGTCGCTGGCCGCCGGAGAGCTCGTGCGGCCGGCGACCGCCGTACGTCGCCAGCCGGACGGTCTCCAGCGCGGCCTCGGCGCGCGGGCGACGCTCCCCGGACGGGACCTTCTTGACCCGCAGGCCGTACTCGACGTTCTGCACCACGCTCATGTGCGGGAACAGCGCGTAGTCCTGGAAGACCGTGTTGACGTCGCGGCGGAACGGCGGCAGCTCGGTGACGTCCTGCTCGCCGAGCAGCACCTGACCGCCGGTCGGCTGCTCGAAGCCCGCGATCATCCGCAGCACCGTCGTCTTGCCGGAGCCGGACGGGCCGAGCATGGAGAAGAACTCGCCGTCGGCGATGTCGAGGTCGATGCCGTCCACGGCCGTCACCGCGCCGAACTCCTTGCGCAGCGCGCGCAGGCTCACCGCCGGTGCTCCGGCGGGAGCTGCGGACCCCTGACGCGAGGTCCGCGGGGCCTGCGCGGCCGAGGACATGGCCGGAGTATGGCAGCGCCATGACGACGGATTCCATGCCTCTGATGGGTGATTTCACGACGAATCCGTCATCAAAGCGTTATCGGGCGACCGTTTCATGCGCATTTGTCATCGTCGGCGGGTGGATCGGCCTGCGCATGGGTTCACAGCCGACGCACAGGAACCTCCCAGCAAGCCCGCGAGATCGGTTGGAATGCTGGACCGCGTGACGAGCGCACCCCCCTCCGGACTCACCCGCCCCGATGGCAGCCCGCTGCACGTCCTCGTCGTCGACGACGAGGTCAACATCGCCGAGCTGCTGGCGATGGCGTTGCGCTACGAGGGCTGGCAGGTGTCGATGGCGCACAGCGGGGCCAAGGCCGTCGCGATGGCCAAGGAGGACCGGCCCGACGCGGTCGTGCTCGACGTGATGCTTCCGGACTTCGACGGCATGGAGGTGCTCCGCCGGATGCGCGGGCACCACCCCGACGTCCCGGTGCTGTTCCTCACCGCCCGCGACGCCGTCGAGGACCGGGTGGCCGGGCTGACGGCGGGCGGCGACGACTACGTCATCAAGCCGTTCAGCCTCGAGGAGGTGGTGGCCCGGCTGCGCGCGCTGATGCGCCGGGCCGGCGCCGCCGACCGCCGTACCGCCGCGGTGCTGAGTGTCGGCGACCTCCGGCTCGACGAGGACAGCCACGAGGTGTTCCGGGGCGACGACGAGATCAGCCTGACCGCCACGGAGTTCGAGCTGCTGCGGTTCCTCATGCGCAACCCGCGGCGGGTGCTGTCGAAGCCGCAGATCCTCGACCGGGTCTGGAACTACGACTTCGGCGGCCAGGCCAACGTCGTCGAGCTGTACATCTCCTACCTGCGCAAGAAGATCGACGCCGGCCGCGCGCCGATGATCCACACGATGCGGGGTGCCGGCTACGTGCTGAAGCCGGCCGAGGCCGAGTGAGCCGTCGCATGACTCTTGTCCCGACCTCCCTGACCGGACGCCTCGTCGCCACCGTCGTGGCACTGGTGGCGGTGGTCGGCGTGCTGGTCGGGACCGTGACGACCCTCGCGATGCGCGAGTACCTGAGCAACCAGCTCGACCAGCAGGTGCTCGACGCGGCGGCGCGAGGCGCCCGGCCCTTCGAGGACGGACCGCGCGGCGACCTCGGACCGCCGCCGTCCTTCGGCGGTGACGAGGACGACGAGTACCGCGAGGCGCGCGGTCAGGGGGCGGGGACGCTGACGGCGTTCTTCCCGACGGGCAGCAGCGGCCTCGGCAACGTGATCACCAGCCGGTCCGGCCTGCGCGAGGTCTCCACGTCCGCCCTGGCGGTCCTGCAGGACGTCCCGGCGGACGGGCGCGTGCACACGGTCGACCTGCCGGCGTTCGGGCAGTACCGCGTCACGTCCGACTCGCGCGGCCCCGGCACCGTCGTGATCGGGCTGCCCACGCAGGACATCAACGACGCGATCGGCTCGCTGATCGGCTACGAGGTGCTGCTCACCGCGCTCGGCGTCGCGGTGGCCGGCGGCGTCGGGCTGGTCCTGGTGCGCCGTCAGATGAAGCCGCTGCAAGAGGTCGCGGCCACCGCGCACGAGGTCGCCGGGCTGCCGCTGGACTCCGGGGAGATCGGCACGACCGTCCGGGTCCCGGCCGAGCACACCGACCCGCGCAGCGAGGTCGGGCAGGTCGGCGCCGCGCTCAACACCCTGCTCGCCCACATGGAGTCGGCGCTCGACGCGCGGCACCGCAGCGAGCAGCAGGTCCGCCAGTTCGTCGCCGACGCCTCCCACGAGCTCCGGACGCCGCTGACCACGATCCAGGGGTACGCCGAGCTGAGCCGGCGTACCCACGACGGCGCCCCGGCCGCCCTCGCGAAGGTCGAGGCCGAGGCGCACCGGATGTCCGACCTCGTCGAGGACCTGCTGCTGCTCGCCCGCCTCGACGCCGGCCGCCCCCTGGCGCGCGACCGCGTCGACCTCACCCACCTGGTCCTCGAGTGCGTCGCCGACGCCCGCGTCGTCGCGCCCGACCACCGCTGGCTGTTGGACCTGCCCGACGAGCCGGTCGAGGTCACCGGCGACGAGCAGCGGCTGCACCAGGCGCTGACCAACCTCATCGGCAACGCCCGGCGGCACACCCCCGAGGGCACGACCGTCACCGTCGGCCTGTGCCGCTCCCCCGGCTCGCCGACCGCTCCGGGCGGGGTCGAGCTGCGCGTGCACGACGACGGCCCCGGCCTCCCGGCGGACCTCGTGTCCACCGCGTTCGAGCGGTTCAGCCGCGGCGACTCCGCCCGCACCCGCGCCTCCGGCGGCGCCGGCCTCGGCCTCTCGCTCGCCGAGGCGATCGCCGAGGCACACGACGGCCGCGCGACGGTGACCTCGTCGCCCGGCGACACCACGTTCGTCGTACACCTGCCGCTGGCGGGCTGACCCGATTCCGTCCCCAGGACTTCCCGGGCAAGTCCTGCACTTCCAGGGCGTTGTACTGCCCTGGAGGTGCAGGGGTCCCTGGTGAACCAGGGACTCCGGCACACTCCACAGCCCACCAACAGGTCGACCACACGGCCGGCCAAGCGGGGTCCGCGAGCGTCGGGGCATGACACAGACCACCACCCTGACGCCCCGCGCGAGCACCGCTGCGGCGCCCGCCTCCCCCGTCGCCCCCGGCCGCTCCCACGGCCGGGCGCAGGGCGGGCGCCGCCTCGACCGTGTCTGGCGTGGCGACCCCGGGGACCCGCCGTGGGCACGCCCGGCGCTCCTCGTGCTGCTGGTCGCCACGGCGGCCCTCTACCTCTGGGGGCTGTCGGCGTCGGGGTGGGCCAACTCGTTCTACGCCGCCGCGGCGCAGGCGGGGTCGGAGTCGTGGAAGGCGTTCTTCTTCGGCTCCTCCGACGCCGCCAACGCGATCACCGTCGACAAGACGCCCGCCTCGATCTGGGTGATGGCGCTGTCGATCCGGCTTCTCGGCCTCTCGTCGTGGAGCCTGCTGGCGCCGCAAGCGCTGATCGGTGTCGCGTCGGTCGGCCTGCTGCACGCGACGGTACGGCGGACGACCGGATCGGCCGCGGCGGGGCTCCTCGCCGGCACGGTGCTGGCGCTGACGCCGGTGGCGGTGCTGATGTTCCGGTTCGACAACCCTGACGCGTTGCTCGTGCTGCTGCTCATCGGCGCCACCGCGGCGACGCTCAAGGCCCTGGAGCGCAACCCGGCCCGCTGGCTCGCCCTCGCCGGCGCGCTCGTCGGCTTCGCGTTCCTCACCAAGATGCTCCAGGCGTTCCTGGTGCTCCCCGCGCTCGCGCTGGTCTACCTCCTGGCGGCCGCCGTGCCCGTGGGCAAGCGGTTCCTGCACCTGCTCGTCGCGTGCGGCGCGATGGTCCTTGCCGGCGGCTGGTGGATCGCGATCGTCGAGCTGTGGCCCGCGGCGAGCCGGCCGTACATCGGCGGCTCACAGACCAACTCGATCCTGGAGCTCACCCTCGGCTACAACGGCCTCGGCCGGCTGACCGGCGACGAGGAGGGTTCCGTCGGCGGCATGGGCGGCTGGGGCACGACCGGCCTCCTGCGGATGTTCGGCACCGACATCGGCGGCCAGGTCGCATGGCTGCTGCCCGCGTCGTTGCTGCTGCTCGGCGCCGGGCTGTGGTTCACCCGGAGCGCCGAGCGCACCGACCGGGTGCGGGCGGGACTCGTCGTCTGGGGCGGCTGGCTGCTGGTCACCGCGCTGACGTTCAGCTTCATGGCCGGCATCTTCCACGCCTACTACACCGTCGCCCTCGCCCCCGCGATCGCCGCGCTGGTCGCGATCGGTGCCCACCTGCTCTGGCAGCGGCGCGACTCGCTCGCCGCCTCCCTGGTGCTCGGCTCCGCGGTGGCCGCCGCGTGCGGCCTCACGTGGGTGCTGCTCGACCGGACGCCCGACTACCTGCCCTGGCTTCGCTGGGCCGTCGTGCTCGTCGGCTTCCCGGCCGCGCTGGGCCTCGCGCTGCGGCCGTACCTCGACCGTCGCCTTGCCCTCGCCGCGGCGGCCACGGCGCTCGTCGCCGTGCTCGCGGCGCCGGCGGCGTACTCCGTCAGCACCGCGGCCACCCCGCACACCGGCTCCATCCCGAGCGCGGGACCGAGCGCGGGCCTCGGCGGCGGCCCGATGGGCGGTGGGATGCCCGGGGGTGCGATGACCGGCCGAGGCACGCCGCCCGGAGCCATGCCGGGCGGAGCCACCAACGGCGGCCTCCTCGAGGGCAGCGAACCGAGCGCGACCCTCACCGACCTGCTGCTGCAGGACGCCGACTCCTACACCTGGGTCGCGGCGACCACGGGCTCCAACTCGGCGTCCGGCTACCAGCTCGCCACCGAGGAGCCGGTCATGGCGATCGGCGGCTTCAACGGCAGCGACCCCAGCCCGACGCTCGCGCAGTTCCAGCAGTACGTCGCCGACGGCGAGATCCACTACTACGTCAGCGGCGGCGGCACGGGCGGTGGACCGGGCGGCATGGGCGCCGGCGGCTCGACCAGCAGCGACATCGCCACCTGGGTCAGCGAGAACTTCGCGGCGCAGACCGTCGACGGCGTCACCGTCTACGACCTCTCCGGCGGTGTCCGGTGAACACCCTTCCCGAGCTCACCGGCACGGCGTACGGCGCGGGTGGTCCGGCCGCCTCCGCGGTGCGGCCGGTGCTGGAGGTCGTCGTACCGGTGCACAACGAGGAGGTCGACCTCGCGCCGTGCGTCGAGCGGCTGCGGGCGTACCTGCACACCCTCCCGTTCAGCGCCCGGATCACGATCGCCGACAACGCGAGCACCGACGGCACCGCCCTCGTCGCGCACCGGCTCAGCAGCGACCACCCCGACGTGCGCGTCGTGCACCTCGCCGAGAAAGGCCGCGGCCGCGCGCTCAAGCGGGTCTGGTCGCAGTCCGAGTCGCCGGTCCTCGTCTACATGGACGTCGACCTCTCGACCGACCTCAACGCGCTGCTCCCGCTGGTCGCGCCGATGCTGTCCGGGCACTCCGATCTCGCGATCGGGTCGCGGCTCGCGCACGGCTCGTCCGTGACGCGCGGTCCGAAGCGGGAGCTCATCTCACGCGGCTACAACCTGCTGCTGCACGGCACCCTGCGCACCCGGTTCCGCGACGCCCAGTGCGGCTTCAAGGCGATCCGGCGCGACGTGGCTCGTGAGCTGCTCCCCCTCGTCGAGGACGACACCTGGTTCTTCGACACCGAGCTGCTCGTGCTCGCCGAACGGGCGGGGCTGCGGATCCACGAGGTCCCGGTCGACTGGGTCGACGACCCCGACAGCCGCGTCGACGTGCTGCGCACCGCGCGGGACGACCTGCGCGGCATCGCCCGCCTGGCCACCGCGCTGGCGCGCGGCCGGATGCCGCTGCACGAGGTCGCGGAACGGCTCGGCCGACCGCTCCCCGGCAGCCGCTCGCAGGTGCTCGGCGCGCAGATCGCGCGGTTCGTGACCATCGGCGTGCTGTCGACGGTGGCGTACGCCGTGCTCTACGTGCTGCTGCGCGGCACGCTCGGATCGTTCACCGCCAACGCGTGGGCGCTCGTGCTCACCGCGGTCGCCAACACCGCCGCCAACCGGCGCGTGACGTTCGGCGTGCGCGGGCCGCGCGACCGGTGGCGGCACCAGGCGCAGGGGCTGCTGATCCTCGGCGCGGGCCTCGCGCTGACGTCCGGCGCCCTGGCCGTGCTCGACGCGGCCGCGCCCGGCGCGTCGCGCGGCGTGGAGGTCGCCGTACTCACCGTCGCGAACCTCGTCGTCACCGTCGCCCGGTTCGTGCTGATGCGCATCTGGGTGTTCGTACGGCGGTGAGCGGTTTGAATCTCGGCGGCACGTTAGGAATGGTGGGCCGTCCACGCAACGCGAAGCGATCAATGAAGGAGAAGCACCTGTGCTCACCCTGACCGAGAACGCCAGCACCGTCGTGAAGACCCTGGTCGACCAGACCGGTGCCGACGAGGGCGGCCTGCGCATCAGCCAGGACGCCCCGGACTCACCGGCCCTGCACGTCATCCCGTCCGAGGCCCCGCAGCCCGGCGACCAGGTGGTGGAGGAGGCCGGCGCCCGCGTGTTCCTCGAGGAGATCGCGGCCGACACCCTCGACGACAAGATCCTCGACGCCCAGGTGGACGACGGCGGCGGCGTGCAGTTCACCATCGCGCCGCAGGCCTGAGGAGCCTCCGACACACGACGAGACGACGATTCGTCTGCGGCGCGACGGTGTGAATCACCCCGAAAGCCGCAGACGAGTCGTCGGCACGTTTGGAGGTTGAAGCCTTCGGGCACTGTCATCCCCGGAAGGGAGAACAAGATGACATTCATCCTCTGGCTCATTGCGGTCGCGCTGGTGATCTACGGCATCATCACCCTGGTGCGCGGGGGCGTGCTGATGGGCATCGTGCTCATCGTGCTCGGACTCCTCGTCGGCCCGGGTGGCGTCAGCCTCTTCACCTGACCGACGGACAGCTCTTAGGCACTACGCCGACATCACCGAACGGCTGGTCCTCCTCGTCCCTCACCGGGGCGGGAGGTCCAGCCGTTCGTCTTGCACGAACCGGATGACGTCGCGGCGGTCAGGTCCCGCGTCGTGCACGGGCGTCACCGAGTTGTTGCCGAACAGCGGTTCCCAGAGCACCCAGACCAGCTCGCCGTCCGGCTGACGGTAGGCCACCGCGTAGGCGCCGTCGGACCGCTCGCCGATGCGCACGGTCTCGCCGTTGGCGAGGGTCCGCTCGGTCAGCGGCGCCTGGAGGTACAGGTCGGAGGCGTCGGAGCGAACGCCGGTCGCGTCGGTGAGCGAGATCTGCACCATCCCCTCGCCGACCGCTCCGGGCAGGGTCCAGCCGAGCTTGATGCCCAGCGTCCGGCTGCCGTCGCCGGAGCGACCGCCCTGCATGCTGTTGGTGTCGTAGTCGAGGTGCTGCCCTCCCGTGTCCAGCTCCTCCACGGCGAGGGCGTACAACCCGTCGCGCCAGGCCTGCGTGTCCGCCATCTGCTGGTCGATGTCGCCGAGCAGGTCGTCCTCACGCGGCGACGGCGTCTCCGTCGGCATCGGCTCGAGCGTCACGGAAGGCTCCTGGAACGTCGGCTCGGCGGTCGTCGGGCCGTCGCCGGCCGGGGCCACGGTCCGGGTGTCCGCCCCGCCGGAGGTGACCATGACCGTGCCCGTCACGACGGCCGCCGCCAGGCCGGCGCTCGCCGTCACGAGAGCGCGGCGGCGGCGCAGCGCCGTCCGCCCGCGGTCGAGGTCGTCGGCGGCGTCGAACGTGTCGGCAGGGTCGTGGCCGGCCGCTTCGTCGAAGCGAGCGAGCCAGGCGGGGTCGGGGTGCTCATCGGTGCGCACGGCGGGATCTCCTGTCCGGGGTGTCCTCGAAGCTGGGCGACAGGAGGCGGTGCAACGCGTCCAGCGCGGCCGACGTCTGGCTCTTGACGGTGCCGGTCGTGACGCCGAGGTCGTCGGCCGCCTCCTGGACGGTCAGCCCCCAGTAGTGCCGCAGCACGACCACCCGGCGCTGTCCCGCGGGCAGCTGCTGCAGCGCGGCGAGCAGCGCGTCACGGTCCTCCGGCGGCAGCGGGGGCGGTGACGCGACGTCGATCCCGTCGAGTCCGGTCCGCTCGCGACGCCAGGGCCGGCGCGTCTCGTCGAGGTGGCTGTTGACCACGATCCGGCGGGCGAACGCGTCGACGTTGGCGTCGCGCCGCACGCGCGGCCACGCGACGTACAGCTTGGTCAGGGCGACCTGCACGAGGTCCTCGGCGCGGTGGGAGTCGCCGCACAGCAGGTACGCCGTCCGGCGGAGCTGCGGTCGCCGCGCCGCGACGTACTCCGTGAACTCCCGGTCCCGCACCGAGCCGCGCATCGTCCCCCCGAAGGTCCCGTCGCCTCATCCTGTCACCGTGAGTACGGCGCGGCGGGCCGAAAGGTTGGCCGCGACCCCGGATCAGTCCGGCGCGGGCACGCCGGACAGCGCACCCGGGAGGGCCGCGGCGAGCATCAGCAGCAGGTCGGGCTTCGACACCCCGGCCGGGTCGCGCACCCAGGCCAGCACGACGTCCTCGGTCATCGCCGACCAGCCGCGCACCATCAGCCGCGACGCGGGGGTGTCGACGAGCGTCACGCCCAGGACCGGGTCGACGCCGTCGCCGTCGCCGGCCGCGACGAAGATCCGGTCGGTGAGAGCGCCCCGCGCCTCCTCGTAGATCCGGCGCAGGTCGGCGTTGCCGCCCGCGGCGCCGCGCACCAGCGAGGAGTAGCCCTCGTAGTTGGCGACCACGTAGTCGACGTACGCCTCGAGGGAGGCGGCCAGCCGCTCCAGCGGCTCGCCGGTGGCGGGCGGCGCGGTGACACCGATCAGGTCGTCGGCGGCCTTGCGGACGACCGCCCGGTGGAAGTCCTGCTTGTTGCCGAAGTAGTGGTACAGAAGTCCGCGCGAGATCCCCGCCTCCTCGGCGAGCATGTCGATGGAGAGCTCGTCGACGGAGTGCGTCGACAGCAGCCGGACGCCGTGCGCGAGCAGCTGCTCGCGACGCTCGTCGGGGGTCATCCGCACCCGCGTGGTCATGCCCCGAGCCTACTGAACTACTTTCAACAACGCTATTGACGGTCGTTCAATACCGTCGGTATGTTCGTCGCATGACAACCACACCCCTACCGCGGCACGTGCGCCTCCTCGTGGTCGGCGCCGGGTTCGGTGGTCTCGGGATGGCCGTGCGGCTCGAGGAGCGCGGCGTCCGCGACTTCCTCGTCGTCGAGAAGGGCCACGACGTCGGCGGGACCTGGCGCGACAACACGTACCCCGGGGCCGCCTGCGA
This sequence comes from Nocardioides iriomotensis, assembly GCF_004168035.1. Classification (GTDB taxonomy): domain Bacteria; phylum Actinomycetota; class Actinomycetes; order Propionibacteriales; family Nocardioidaceae; genus Nocardioides_B; species Nocardioides_B iriomotensis. The sequence goes on from NZ_SDPU01000027.1 coordinate 80,977, forward strand.
CGTGCCCTCGCAGCTCTACTCGTTCTCCTTCGCCCTCAACCCCGGCTGGTCGCGGTCCTTCTCCCCCCAGCCGGAGATCCAGGACTACCTGCGCCGGGTCGCCCGCGACGCCGGCGTGCTCGACCGCTTCCGCTTCGGTACGACGGTGCAGGACGCGCGCTGGGACACCGCCACCGGCCGCTGGGAGGTCACCACCTCCGCCGGCACGGTCACGGCCGACGTGCTCGTCGCCGCGTCCGGCGGTCTCTCCGAGCCGCGGATGCCCGACATCGAGGGCCTCGACGACTTCGGCGGCGAGGTGTTCCACACCGCCCGCTGGAACCACGACTACGACCTGGCCGGCAAGCGCGTCGCCGTCATCGGCACCGGCGCCTCGGCGATCCAGGTCGTCCCCGAGATCGCCAAGGAGGTCGCGCACCTCGACGTCTACCAGCGCACCGCGCCGTGGGTGATCCCGCGCCGCGACCGTGCCTACACCGGCGTCGAGAAGGCCGCGTTCCGGCTGCTCCCCGGCCTGCAACGGCTCTACCGCGCCGCGATCTACCTCGCCCGCGAGACCTTCGTGCCGGCGTTCACCTGGAAGCCCGGCCTGGCCGCACCCGCCAGGAAGGCCGCGCTCATGAACCTGCACGGCGCGGTGAAGGACCCCGCGCTGCGCGAGAAGCTGACCCCGCACTTCGAGATCGGCTGCAAGCGCATCCTCATCTCCAACGACTACTACCCCACGCTGGCGCAGGACCACGTCGACGTCGTCACCGAGCCGATCGCCAAGGTCAGCGGCCACGCGGTGGTCACCGCCGACGGGGTCGAGCGTGAGGTCGACGCGATCATCGTCGCCACCGGCTTCTACACCACCGAGCCGCCGATCGCCGACCACGTGGTCGGCGCCGACGGCCGCTCGCTCGCCCAGGTCTGGGAGCGCGACGGGATGGCGGCCTACAAGGGCACGACCTTCCACGGGTTCCCCAACCTGTTCCAGATCGTCGGGCCCAACACCGGGCTCGGCCACTCGAGCATGGTCTTCGTCATCGAGTGCCAGATCGCCTACATCCTCGACGCGCTCGACCGGATGCAGCGCGAGGGGCTGACCACCGTGCAGCCGCGACCGGACGTGCAGCGGCACTGGAACGCCGGCCTGCAGCGCCGGCTGCGCCGCACCGTGTGGAACACCGGCGGCTGCGCGAGCTGGTACCTCGACGCCCACGGCCGCAACACCACGCTGTGGCCGCGCACCACCATCACGATGAAGCGGCAGCTCGCGACGTTCGACGCCGACCGCTACCTCACCACGACCACGACGCCGAGCAAGGCGACGCAGGAGGCAGGCTCATGAGGACCCTCGACGGCAAGGTCGTCGTGATCACCGGCGCCGGCTCGGGCATCGGCCGGGCGCTCGCCCTCGACGTCGCCGGCCGTGGCGCCGTCGTCGCGCTCAGCGACTGGGACGAGGTCGGCCTGGTGGAGACCGCCCGACTGGTGCAGGAGCGCACCGGCCGGGAGGTGCGCACCGACAAGGTCGACGTCCGGGACCGGTCGGCCGTGCGTGACCTCGCGGCCGCCGTGGTCGCCGAGCACGGCCGGGTCAACGTCGTCGTCAACAACGCCGGCGTCGCGCTGCACGGCGACTTCGAGGAGGTCGACTACCCCGACTTCGAGTGGGTGATGGACGTCGACTTCTGGGGCGTCGTGCACGGCACCAAGGAGTTCCTCCCCCACCTGATCGCCTCGGGCGACGGGCACGTCGTGAACGTGTCCAGCCTCTTCGGGCTGCTGGGCATCCCGGGCCAGACGGCGTACAACTCCGCCAAGTTCGCCGTCCGCGGCTTCACCGAGGCCCTGCGCACCGAGATGCTCGTCGCCGGCCACCCCGTCGGCGTCACCTGCGTGCACCCCGGCGGCATCAAGACCGGCATCGCCCGCAACGCCCGGGTGACGTCCTCGCACGACCAGGCGCAGTTCGCGCAGCACTTCGACACCAAGCTCGCCCGGACCACGCCCGAGCGCGCCGCGCAGGTCATCGTCGAGGGCGTGCTGGCCGGCAAGCCGCGCGTGGTGGTCGGCGCGGACGCCAAGCTGCTCGACGCGTTCGTCCGGATCGTGGGTCCGCGCTACCAGCGCGTCGTCGCGAGGGCGTCCCGCCGCATGGCACCCTGAGCCCCATGCAGGCCGGTGACCACGTGCGCAAGGTGGTCACCAAGTGGGGCGGGCGGCCGCACTGGGAGCACGACACCACCGTCGTCGGCACCGACGAGCACGGCACCTGGCTCGGCGCCCCTGCCGGCACGCTCGTGTCGCGACCCGGGGTGTCGTTCACGGCGACGGCCGCGTTCGTCAGCGTCGTGCCTCCGGACGGCGCCTTCGTGGCGACGTTCTACGCGCCCAACAGGTCGGGTCCGGGCGACCCCGTCGAGCTGTACGTCGACATCACGACCGTGCCGAGGTGGGCCGACGGCGTGGTGACCATGGTCGACCTCGACCTCGACGTGGTGCGCGGCCGGAGCGGCCGGGTGTGGGTCGACGACGAGGACGAGTTCGCCGACCACCGGGTGCGCTACGACTACCCCGACGAGGTGGTCGCGCTCGCGACCGCGTCCCTCGACCGGGTGCACGTCGCGGTGCGCGCAGGCACTGGAGCGTTCGACCCGACGCTCGGCCGGACCTGGCTCAGTCGGCTGTCGGCCGCCGCCGCTTGCTGACCGCCCGCGCCCGCAACGGGCCGACCAGGCGCGGCCCGGCGAGCCGCTGCTCCAGCCGGCGGGCCTCGCGGCGCAGCGGCTGGGCGACGTACTCGCCGAGGAAGACCCCCGAGGCGAGCGCGATCGCGATGCCGGCTGCGGACATCAGCGACAGGATCCCGTTGCCGCCGTCGGCGAGCAGCGAGAGGCCGCGATAGATCGACAGGCCGGGCAGCATCGGCACGATCGCCGGGACGACGACCACCAGGGGCGGCACCCGCACTCGACCGGCGACGGAGTAGGCCACGACACCGATCAGGATCGACGCGGCCGCTGCCGCCCACGCCTCGCTGAAGCCCCGCTCCTCGACGAGGCCGAAGACCAGCGAGCTGAAGCCGGCGATCACCGCGATCGGCAGCAACGACCGCAGCGGCGCGTACGAGGAGAACGCGAAGGCGCCGGCACAGATCGCGGCGCCGACCGTGACCATCGTGGCCTCGGTCAGGGTGCCGACGCCCGGGTCGAGCCGGCCGAGGTTCACCCCGAGCATGTTGCGTCCCACCGTCAGACCGAGGCTGACCCCGGCGATGATCCCGGCGGTGGACAGGATCGCCTCGAGGATCCGGGCGCCCGCGGTGAGCGGGAAGCCGGTCAGCGCGTCCTGGATCGCGCCCATGAAGCCGATCCCGGCCAGCAGCATCACGATGCTGGTCGTGACCACGAGGGACGGGTCCACGTCGAGCCCGACCGCCGCCGTGCCGACGGCGAGCAGCGTCGCGAGCAGGCCGCCGGCGACCTGCTGGTAGAACACCGGCAGCCGCCGCCGGGCCATCAGCCGGATCAGCAGGTCGATCCCGCACGCCGCCAGCGTGGCGATCGCGATCACGATCGGCGTGCCGCCGAGCAGCATCGCGACCCCGGCGCCCATCACGCCGTACCCGGCCGTCACGGCCCAGCGCGGCAGCCGGTGTCCCGACGACACCACCTGCGCCAGCCGGCTGCGGGCCTCGTCGCGGTCCACCTCGCCGTTGATCAGGTCGCGGACGAGGTGGTCGACCATGGTCAGGTCCTCGTAGTCGATGTCGCGGTGGCGGACGTGCCGCACCTGCACCAGGGCCGGCTCGTCCGGGCCCGGCTGGAAGCTCATCGTCAGGTTGGTGAACGTGACGTCGACCTCGACGTTGCGGATGCCGCACGCGTGCGCGACCGACCACATGGTCGCGTTCACGTCGGCCGCGCCCGCGCCAGACGAGAGCAGCATCTCGCCGATGCGCAGGGCCAGGTCGAGGGTCTTGTAGGTGTCCGTGGTGTCAGCCATCGCGGGAGCAAGTCTGGCAAGCCCGCGCCCGGACGTGACGAGGCCCCCACGCCGTTGGCGTGGGGGTCTCGTTCGCAGCTGCGGACCGACGAGGTCAGCGTCCCGGCATCAGCTCCGGGGCGCGGCCTCGCGCGACTTCTTGCCGCCGGCGTCGGCCACCGGCCGAGCCTCGCGCGACTTCTTGCCGCTGCCGTCGGCCACCGGCCGAGCCTCGCGCGACTTCTTGCCGCTGCCGTCGGCCACCGGGGTGGCCTCACGGGACTTCTTGCCGGAACCGTCCAGAACCGCCTCACGCGACTTCTTGCCACCGGCGTCAGCGACGGGGCGAGCCTCACGGGACTTCTTGCCACCACCGTCGACGACGGACTTGCGGACGTCGGTGCTGCTGTCGGCGGCCACTGCGGCACCGACCGTGATCATGCCGAGCACCATGGCTCCAGCACCGATCGCACTGGCGATCTTCAGCGTGCGCACACGCCTCGATCCTTGCTTTCGCGTCATGTGATTCTCCCAGGGTCACATTGGCGGATAAGGGGACTTCGACCGTAGGGGCCGGGCGCACCCCTCATGTCCGGTTCGACCGACTTTCCACCACTCCGCGTGGGAAATGACCCGAAAGGACTACTCCCCGGTCTAGTGCGCCCGTCCCACCCGTCACGGGAGTCCCACGGGGGTCACCGCACCGCGACGACCAGGCCCTCGGTCTCGAGGCGCATCGACGCGCGCACGACGGACTCGGCGTGGTCCCGGTGCCGGCGCCGGAGCACGCGCGGCCCGCCGGCCAGCACGCCCGCCAGCGTGTCCGGCGAGCACACCGCCACGGCACGGCTGACCAGGTCGAGGCCGCCCTGCCGGGTCAGGCACAGCACGGCGTGCACGTGCATTCGGAGCTCGGCGGGGAGCAGCGCGGCGACCGACGCCGCGGCCTCGACGGCGTCGCCGACGTACAGGTCACGGGAGCGGCCGTCGATGCGCAGCTGCGCGTCACGGACGCTGACCACGCCCGTCCACGGGTGGTCGGTCAGCAGGAAGACGCCGGTGGGGCCGATGACGACCCGGCCGCGGGTGCCCGGCGGGCGGCCGGTCCAGGCGAGGTCCGGCAGCGTGTACCAGCGTGCCGCGTCGAGGCGCTCGAGCAGGCCGAGCATCCCGGACAGCCCCGTCGGCCTCATGGGTGTGACCGGCGCGTCGACCGGTCGGCGGATCAGGCGTGTCGTGCTCATGTTCGTCCCTCCCCCGAGGTCCCTCCCTCACGGTAGGCACCGGGACCGGTACGACTCACCCTCCAGACGGCCGACTCGACTGCGTCTTTCGCACGAGGTGCCCAGGGGCTCTCGGTCCGCCCGCCGGCCGGGCACTCCGTCAGTCGGGGTAGCCACCCTCGGGCGGGGCCATCTCCAGCCGGACGCCGAGCAGCCGCACCTTGCGGGAGTGGTCGAGCCGGTCGAGGAGCTCCAGCGCCGCGGCCTCGAGCTCCGCGCGGTCCATGGTCGCGCCGGGCAGGGTGAGGCTGCGGGTGCGGGTCTCGAACGGCACGTAGCGCACCTTCAGGCCCACCCGGACCGCCGGCCGGCCCTCCTTGCGGATGTCCTCGAGCACGGCGCCCGTCAGCGTGCGGGCGGCGGCCGCGACGTCGGACCAGTCGGTGAGGTCGGTCTGGAACGTCGTCTCCCGCCCGTGCCCGCGCGGTACGTACGGCGTCGCGTCGACCGTCGAGGTGTCGGCCCCGCGCCCGAGCCGGCGGTACCACGGGCCCATCGTGGGGCCGAGCCGGTCGGCGAGCAGCTGCGCGTCGGTGGCGGCGAGCTGGTGCACGGTGTGGATGCCGAGCCCCGCCAGCTTGGTGGCGGTCTTGCGGCCGATCCCCCACAGCGCGTCGGTCGGCCGGTCCCCCATCACCGCGAACCAGTTCTCCTCCGTCAGCCGGTAGGAGCCGCGCGGCTTGCCGAACTCGGTCGCGATCTTGGCGCGCAGCTTGTTGTCGCCGATCCCCACCGAGCAGTGCAGCCGGGTGCGCTCCAGCACCCGGCCGCGCACCTCGGCCGCGTAGCTCTCCGGGTCGTCGGTCTCGACGCCCATGAATGCCTCGTCCCAGCCGAGCACCTGGACGGGCACGTCGAAGGAGCGAAGCGCGTCCATCACCTCGGCCGAGGCGGCGTCGTAGGCCGGGGCGTCGGACGGCAGGAACACCGCGTCCGGGCAGCGCTTCAGCGCCGTCCGCATCGGCATGCCGGAGCGCACGCCGTACTCCCGGGCCTCGTACGACGCCGTGGCGACGACCGACCGCTCGGTGGGGTCGCCGCGGCCGCCCACGACGACGGGCAGTCCGACGAGCTCGGGACGGCGCAGCACCTCGACGGCGGCGATGAACTGGTCGAGGTCGACATGCAGCACCCACGTCGTCCGAGGAGCGGTCACAGGAGAAGGGTAGGTTCGCGGGCATGTCGCAACCCGTGATCGTCGTGGTGGGAGCCGGACCGGGTGTCGGCGCGTCGGTGGCGCGCCGCTACGGGCGCGAGGGGTACGCCGCCGCCCTGGTGTCCCGGCCGGCCGAGGCCCTGGAGGCCCTGGGCAAGCAGCTCCAGGCCGAGGGGATCACCACGGGCTGGACGCCGGTCGACGTGACCGACCAGCAGGGGCTGACCGAGGCGATCACCCGGTTCGGCGGCTTCGCCGACGGGATCGACGTGCTGCACTTCAACCCGAGCGCGTTCCGGCAGAAGCACCCGCTCGACCTGTCGGTCGACGAGCTGCTCGAGGACGTCGCGCTCGGCGTGGGCGGGCTGCTCACCGCCGTGCAGGCGGCGCGGCCGTTCATGAAGGCCGGCGCCCGGGTCACCGCGACCGGCAGCATGGCCGCCGACCAGCCCTGGAACGAAGCCGCCTCGCTCGGTGTGCAGAAGGCCGGCCTGCGCAACCTCGTGCACAGCCTCGACGCCACGCTCGCGCCCGACGGCATCCGCGCGGTGTCACTGACCGTCCGCGGCTCGCTCGGCAGGGGCACGCCGTTCGACGCCGACTACGTCGCCGACGCGTTGTACGCCGCCGCGCACCAGCCCGACGAGTCCTGGCGCAGCGAGGTGCCGTTCACCGGGGGTCCGACGACCGGCGCCTGACGCGCATGGTCCTCCCTCGGGTCAGCGTCGTGCCTTGACGCTGCTGCTCCGGGAGGCGGCGAGGTGGTCGCTGCCGTCGAACACCCAGCGGTAGTACGCCGTGCGGCGCGGGTGGTCCCGCTCCGCGACGCGGCCCCGGCCGTCGGTGCGGTCCCGGGCGACCGTCCGCCACGGCTGTCCGACGTACCGCCGCTGAAGGGCGAGGGCCGCACCCGGCACGCCCTCCCGCCCCGACGTCCGCAGAACGCCGGTCACCAGGCCGTGCCGGCCGTGCCAGTCGCTGCGAACCTTCGTCCGCGCGAGACCGGCCGGAGGTGCCGGCGTGGGCGTCGATGCCGCTGCCGGCGGGGGTGGCGTCGCGACCGGCGGCAGCGTCGGGTCCGGCGCGGTGGTGTCGAGGAACGACGACGAGGCGGTGTTCCAGGACGTCGCCAGCCAGGAGCCGGCCGCCGGCGCGGTGCTGAAGTAGTCGTCGTTGCCGCAGTCGAGCAGCTGTCCCTGCTGCTTGTCGGGGCAGAGCGTCTGCATCGCGGCGCCCGACCTGTCGTCGTAGCACATGAGGTCGTGCTGGTCCCAGCAGTGCGAGCCGGGCGTCACGTGCGGAGCGCCGGGAAGCACGCCGCCGAGGTTGTGGGTCAGCTCGTGCGCCGCGACCGACGTGGAGCCGGACCAGCAGCGCGCGTCGACCCGGGCGTACGACGTACGCGTGTCGTTGCTGTTCCCGGTCGGGCGGGAGTCCGTGTAGAGCGTGCCGATGCCGCACAGCGCGTTGGCGTCGGCGAACATCAGGTACTTGCGGCTCGGGTCCCGGTAGCCCAGCGCCTGCACCGCCTGGATCGTCGCCGTGAACGACGACAGCGCGCCGGACGGGACGACCACCTCGGGCAGCACCGGGGTGCACGCCCCGTCGTGCACCCACCGCACGCGGCGGACGCCGCCCGTCTTGGCCGCCGAGACCGCGAACACGTCGTCGACGTTGGCGACCTCGTTGAGCAGCAGCGGAAGGACGCTCGCGTACCGGGACGGTGTGGTGGTCTCGCGGACGTACATCGGCTGCACCCGGCGACCGTCGCTGCCGGTGCCGGAGCACGACGGCGAGACGTGCGCGCCGAGGCCGGAGGTCGACGGGCGCCCGGGTGGGGTCGACGCGGCGGTCGTCTGCCCGTCGGAGCTCGCGTCGGCGTACGCCGCCACGAGGTCCGCTCGGTCCTGGCCGGCGCGGTCGTAGAGCGACCGGGTGTCGGTCGGGTCGTCGAGGCTGACGCCGTCGGGCAGCGGGTCGACGTGGGTCGGGCCGCCGGAGAGCGCGAGCTGCACGTCGACGTCGGTGGTGAGCCCGGACCCGGGGGTCGGTCCCCCGGTCAGCGCGACCCCGGCGAGGACGGCGAGGCCGGTGGCCGCGGCCAGCGCGAGGCGCGCCGTGGCGCGCCAGGTCGTGGCGGACGGGCCGGACGGACGGGGCGTTCGGGGCGACGGCGACATCGGTGGGGGCTCCCTGCACAGCGGTGAACCGCGCGTCCCTGCGCGGCACCCTCCGTATCGGCGCCGTACCGGCCCGAGTTGAGGATTCGCGCCGCGCGCCACGTCGCGCGCGACGTTCCGTGTGGCCCGTGTCGCACGCGCGGGGCGTAGCACGTGGTTCGCTGCCGCGTTGTCAGGGCAGGATGCCGACCGACAGGGGGTGCCGATGGTGACACCGATGGATCCGACGTCCGCGGCGTTCATGCTCGCCGAGAACCGCAACCAGCCCATGCACGTGGGCGGGCTGCAGCTGTTCCGGCGGCCCGACGACGCCGGACGCACCTTCGTCCGGGACTTCTACCAGGACATGATCCAGGAGCGGGAGCTCTCGCCGCTGTTCCTCAAGCGGCCGCAGCGGTCGCTCGCCACCGCCGGCCAGTGGGTGTGGACCGAGGACACCCAGTTCGACATCGAGCACCACGTCCGGCACAGCGGGCTGCCCAAGCCCGGCCGGGTCCGTGAGCTGCTCGAGCTGTGCTCGCGCCTGCACGGCACCCGGCTCGCCCCGGAGCGACCGCTGTGGGAGGCGACCGTCATCGAGGGCCTGCGTGACGGCCGGATGGCGATGTACACCAAGATGCACCACGCCCTCGTCGACGGTGTGTCGTCGATGCGGCTGCTGCAGAGCGTGCTGTCCACCGACCCGGACCGCCGCGAGATGCCTCCGCCGTGGGCGGTGCAGCCGGCCGCACGGGGCGTCGCGCCCGAGCCCGCGAGCACCGACCACCACCTCGCGGACCTACCGGCCAGCGCCTTCCGCCAGGCCCTCGGGATCACGGCGGACGCCGCCGGGATCGCGGGCGCGCTGGCCCGCACCGTCTCGCGCGGCGTGCGCAACGAGACCTCGGCGCTGTCGTTCTACGCGCCGCGCACGATCCTCAACACGAACATCACCGGCTCGCGGCGGTTCGCCGCCCAGGACTGGCCGATCGAGCGGCTGCGGGGAGTCGGCAAGGCGACCGGGACGACCATCAACGACGTCGTGCTGGCGATGGTCAGCGGGGCGATGCGCACCTACCTCACCGAGCTCGGTGCCCTGCCCGACACCGGCCTGGTCGCGATGGTCCCGGTCGGCCTCAACGCCAAGCAGGCGCAGAACGCGTCCGTCGACGGCGGCAACGCGGTCGGCGCGGTGATGGTCAAGCTCGGGACCGACCTCGCCGACCCGGCCGACCGGCTGCGCGCGGTCCACCGGTCCATGACGGACGGCAAGGAGGCGCTCGGCACGATGACGCCCTTGCAGATCCTCGCGATGAGCGCGATCGGCCTGGCCCCGGCCGTGCTCCCGCCGCTCCTCAGGATGAGCGGCTTCACGCGGCCGCCGTTCAACCTGATCATCAGCAACGTGCCGGGGCCGCGGGTGCCGCACTACTACAACGGCGCCGAGCTCGTCGGCATGTACCCGCTGTCGATCCCGATCCACGGCATGGCGCTCAACATCACCTGTACGTCGTACGCCGGACGGATGGGCTTCGGCCTCACCGGCTGCCGGCGCACCGTCCCGCGGCTGCAGCTGCTGCTCGCCCACCTCGACCACGAGCTGTCCGCGCTGGAGTGCGCCGCCGGCCTGTAGCACGACCCCCGGCTCGCGGGGCCAGGGTCAGAGGACGAGCAGGGCGACGTACGCCAGCATCGCGAGCAGCGCCACGACCGCGGCGACCCGCACCCACCCCGGGGTGGTCGGCTCGCGGGTGGGGTCGGGCGAGACACCACGCAGCTCACGGGGCACGTCGTCGTCGCTCATGCCCCGAGCCTAAGCCCGGCGACGGTCAGATCGCGCGGGTCACCGTGATGGTGGAGTTGGTGCAGCCCGAGGCGAGCGACTGGATCGCGGACTTCTCGGCGCTGTCGACGGTCAGCCGCCACCGGATCTTCACCGCGACGAACTCGCGCAGGTAGCGGCACGTGTCGTACTGCGGCATCCACTCGGCCGGGTCCTGGTCACCCTTGGCCTGGTTGACGTTGTCGGTGACGCCGACGAGAGAGCGGTAGTCGCCGAGGTCGTTGGCGTAGGACTGGCGCTGCGCCGACGTCCAGCTCCGTGCGCCGGAGTCCCACGCCTCGGCGAGCGGCACCATGTGGTCGATGTCGACGTCGCTGGTGTTCGTCCACGACACGCGGTCGTAGTAGGAGAACCAGCGGCCGCCGGACAGGCTGCACCCGGAGCTGACGGTGACCGGGTCGTCGGCCTCCGCGATCAGCACCTCGTTGCGGGTGCTGCAGCCGTCGCCGTCGGCGTCGATCCAGTGGTTGAACAGGGTGCGGTCGTAGCCGGTGCGGACCTCGCTGGCGACGGGCAGGTCGGAGATCGCGGTGAGGAACGGAGCCGAGTACGACTCCGCGGCCTCGGCGGCGGGCGCCGGCTGGACGGTCAGGGCCGCGGCGACCGGCAGGGTGAGCAGAAGCAGGCGGGTCAGACGGTTGCGCATGATGAGGTCCTCATCCCGAGAGGCGAAACCTGGCGCGCTCACGCTGCCGGAGCAGGACCCCCGGCGCACCACGCGCGGCGGTGCAGGGTTCTGCACTGCACGAACCTGCGGGCTCCCGCTCCCCCGGGAACGCCGGTCACCCTGGCCGCGTCGTCACGCCCGGCGACCTGGCGCGGGCCCTAGGGTCGAGCCATGTCGTACCCCGAACCCCGCTACCACGGCGACTCCGGCGAGCCGGACACCAACGTCTTCCGGGCCGTCGACCACGTTCCGGACCTCGCCAACGACCAGGCCGGCTCGTCCGTGCACTACCTGGCGACCGGGCAGATGACCGGGGGCGACTTCGGCCTCTACCGGTGGAACATGGGCCCCGGTCCCTCCGGACCGTCGCCACACTTCCACCGCACGATGACCGAGTCGTTCTTCGTGCTCGACGGCACCATCTCGCTCTACGACGGGGACGGCTGGAAGGACGCGACGGCCGGGGACTTCCTCTTCGTGCCGGCCGGCGGCCTCCACGGCTTCCGCAACAACTCGGGCGAGCCCGCCTCGATGCTGATCCTGTTCACGCCCGGCGGGCCGCGCGAGGCGTACTTCGAGGGGCTGCACCGGATCGCCACCACCGGCGTCCGACCGTCGGAGGAGGAGATGGCGGCGTTCTACCTCGAGCACGACAACATCTGGGCCGACGTCGACTGAAGGGTTCGGCCTAGCGCCGCCAGGGTGCCGGCCGCCCGTGGAGCCACCACTCCAGCCGCTTCGTGAGCTGCGGCAGCACCAGGTACGTCATCACCGGCGTCATCAGCACCGTGCTGGTGAGCACCCGCGCGACCAGCGGCAGGTCCGGCACCACCCGGGCCAGCGCCCACGACACGAGCAGGCTCAGCGGGAAGAACGCGAACCAGATCATCACCGCCTGCTTCCAGCGCGGTGGCGCGGCGGGCATCGGCCGCAGGTCCTCGACGTCGTCGACCTGCGGCTCGTCGAACCAGCCCTCGATGCCGGTACGCCGCTCCTTGCGCGACTCCCCCACCAGGCCCTGGGCGGAGTCGAGCCACCAGCGCCGCTGCGACGAGGCCTCCCAGCCGGCGAGCGACTCCGCGGAGTCGAACCGGTAGAGCATGTGCCACTCGTCGGACCGGGTGCTCGGGCGCACCCAGCCGGAGCCGAGGAAGCCCGGGAAGCGCTCGGCCAGGGTGAACCCGGCCTGGATCCACGCCAGGATCTGGTCGGCGTGCTCGGGGTCCACGTGCCGGGTCACCGAGACGGTGACCGGCAGGGTGGCCGTGGCCTGGGAGGACTGGCTCATGCCGTCCAGGCTAGGGATGGCAACGCGGGCCGCCGACGTCGCGTCAGTCCTCGAGCAGCGCGCGTACGTCGTCCTCGGTGAGCGCGCCGGTCGGCACCCCGTCGCCGTCGACGACCTGCGCGAACAGCGCGGCCTTGCGCGCCTTGAGCTCCATCACCTTCTGCTCGATGGTCTGCTCGGCGACGAGCCGGTAGACGTTGACCGGCCGGTGCTGGCCGATGCGGTGCGCCCGGTCGACCGCCTGCGCCTCGACGGCGGGGTTCCACCACGGGTCGAGCACGAAGACGTAGTCGGCCTCGGTGAGGGTCAGCCCCACACCACCGGCCTTGAGGCTGATCAGGAACACCGGGTCGTCGCCCTGCTTGAAGCCGTCGATCGCGGCGGCCCGGTCGCGGGTGCTGCCGTCGAGGTAGCTGCTCGCGATCCCCTCGCGGTCGAGCCGGGCGCGCACGCGGGCGAGGTAGGAGGTGAACTGGCTGAACACCAGTGCGCGGTGCCCCTCGTCGGCGAGCTCGGCGAGGTGGTCGACGAGCACGTCGAGCTTGGCCGAGCCGACGGCGGCGTACTCCTCGTCGTCGACGAGCGCCGGGTCGAGCGCCAGCTGACGCAGCCGGGTGAGCGACCGGAAGATCGCGATGCGGTGCTTGTCGAAGTCGTCGACGAGGCCGAGGACGTGCTGCCGCTCGCGCTGCAGGTGGGTGTCGTAGACGCGGCGGTGCCGGGGCGTCAGCCGGACGTCGAGCACCTGCTCCTGCTTGTCGGGCAGGTCGGCGGCGACGAGGTCCTTGGTGCGCCGCAGCAGGAACGGCCGGATGCGCCGCCGGAACCGGTCGAGGACGTGCCGGTCGCCGAGCCGCTCGACGGGGACGGCGACGGACTCCTGGAAGCGCTGCGGGTGCGGGTAGAGGCCCGGCGCGACGATCGAGAGCAGCGACCAGAGCTCCATGAGGCGGTTCTCGAGCGGCGTGCCGGTGAGCGCGAGCCGGAAGGGTACGTCGAGCCGGCGGACCGCCTGGTAGGTCTTGCCGAGGTGGTTCTTGACGGTCTGCGCCTCGTCGAGGACCAGCCCGCCCCACGCGTGGGCGAGGTAGCCGTCGACCTCCATGCGGTAGAGCGTGTAGGAGGTGATGACGACGTCGGCGCCGGCGCAGACCTCGTCGATTGACGCCCCGCGACGCGCCTGGGACTCGGTGACCGTGCGCACGACGAGACCCGGCGTGAATCGGGCCGCCTCGTGGGCCCAGGTCGACACCACGCTGGTCGGGGCGACGACGAGGAAGGGCGCGGCGCCCCGGGCGCGGGCGTGCGCGACCAGCGCGAGGGTCTGCACGGTCTTGCCGAGCCCCATGTCGTCGGCCAGGATCCCGCCGAGCCCGGCCTGCTGCAGGAACGCGAGCCAGCGGAAGCCGTCTCGCTGGTAGGGCCGGAGATCGGCCTCGAGGGTGTCGGGCGGGTCGATCTCGGGCAGCTCGTCGACCGCGCGCAGCGCCCGGGCCGCCTCGGTCCAGCGGGCAGCCTGCTCGTCGACGATCCCGACCTCTGCGAGCTCGTCCCAGAGCCCGAGGTCGTGGGTGCTCAGCCGCACCAGGTCGGGCTGCTGCTCGTGCAGGTCGCCGGCGGCGTGCACGAGCTCCGCGAGGTGGGCGAACTCCGGCCGGTCGACCGCCACGTGGACGCCGGTGCGCAGGATGACGCGCGGCTCGCCCCGGGTGAGCGCGGCGAGCAGGGTGGCGAGGGCGAGGCTGTCGCCGTCGACGCTGATCACCACCTCGAGGTCGAGCCAGTCGGTGCGGTCGTCGGTGTCGTCGGCGCCCTCGCCGCCGGCGTCCGGATCGCGCGCGGCGAACCGCACGACCGGGGCGGTGCGCGCCTCGCGGTAGTCGGGACGGGCGCCGACCTCGGTGATCTCGACCTGCTCCGCCTCGGCGAGCTTCTCGAGCCCGGGCAGCACCTCGACGGCGAAGTCGATCGCCTCGACCCCGGTGAGCACCTGCTCGCCGACGAGGCCGCGCTCGCGGAGGTGGGAGCGGCAGAGCCGGTGCACGGCCGCCTCGTCGAGGTCGAGCCGGTCGAGGATCGCCTGCTCGTCGGCGGGTCGGCGGAAGCCGCGCAGCCCGCGCGACTCGCCGAGGGCGTAGACGCGGTCGGTCTCGCCGACGCGGTAGCGCCAGGACCAGGCGAGCTCGACCCGCTCGACCGACACCCAGGTGACCTGCAGCGCCAGCCGGGGCCGGGCCGGCTCGGGCAGGTCGACCGAGCCGTCGGAGGACACGACCGGGACGTGGCGGCGCAGCCGCGGGAGGTACTCGGTGAGCAGGTCGTCGCGGTCGGCGGCCGGCACGAGGAGGGTGTCGCCGGCGCTCAGCAGGCGGCGTACCTCGGGGCCGAGGCCGCGCGAGAGCGGCGCGAGAGTGAGCACCCAGCCGGTGGGCGGGTCGGCCGGCGACCAGGCGGCGACGCCGTGGCCGGCCTGGCCGGCGGAGGCGCCGTCGCCGAGCAGGTCGAGGTCGCTCGCGGCGAACCACTCGTCGTCGACCCGGACACCGACGCCGAGGTGGGCGTCTCCCGCGTCGGAGGTGTTGACGTCGAGCTCGACGGTGACCGGCGCGTGGTGCAGGTCGACCCGGGCGACGCCGTTGCCGGGCACGAGCACGACGCCGGCGTCGCGGGCGCGCCGGAGCAGCGGCCACAGCGACGGGCCGAAGCCGGCCAGCGGCAGGTGCGACTCGGAGCCGAAGTAGGTCTGGCGGGAGGCCGCGCGGTAGGCGGCGAGCAGCTCGCCGAGCACCGCGACCTGGGCGGGCGGGCAGCCTTTGCGGGTGTCGAGGTAGGGCACGTCCTGCCAGGTCGCGCCGGACTTGATCCAGTTGTCGCGCGCGCCCCGGACCAGCGGCCGGAGCCGCAGCGTGCCCCGCACCGGGGCACTGACCCGCGACCAGGAGCGGAATGCCGCCGTGCTGCTGGTGCGGCTCAGCTCGACCTGCAGCGCGAGCGGCGTGGCGTGCTCGGCCGGCCGGTCCTCGGCGTCGAGCTCGTCGAGGACGGAGGTGAGCCGGCGCTCCCAGTCGCGGCGGCCGTCGGCCACCGCGGCGGCGACGTGCTCGCGGCGGACCACGAGGAGCGCGGCGAGGGCGTGCTTGCACCCGTCGCCGACCGGGCAGCTGCAGCGGCTGTAGACCCAGACGCCCCGCTCGGCGGTGCCGACGGCGACGTAGGTCTGGTACGGCACCGACGTGGACCCCGCGACTTTGCCGCGGATGTCGAGGTCGCCCTCGGCGTCGATCTCGTGGTGGACCTCGATCACCAGCCCGCGGTCGGCGTAGTCCACCGCCCGGTCGTAGGTGACCGCCCCGAAGCGTCGGCTGAGGGCTTCCTCGTCGAGCGCCAGGGAGAGGTCCACCACGGCACGACCCTACGACCGGGCACCGACAGCCCGGTGCCGGCGCGTCGAGGGCCGGAACGGGTCAGCGGAGCCGGCCGAGCACCGGGGCGCTCGAGCCGGGGAGAACGCCCGCCGGGTCGGCCGGCAGCAGCAGCTCCCGCCCGACGGCGGGGTCGATGCGGTAGGGCTGGTGCCGCAGCAGCGCCCCGACCACCCGGCGCAGGCGCGACATCTCGGCCCGGACCGTGACGACCCGGCCCGTGTCGGCGAACAGGTCGTCGGCGAGCTCGGCGGCGGTCCGGCCCGCGGGGTGCAGCACGAGGGAGACCAGGATCTCGGTGTGCCGGGGGCTGAGCCGTCGCGACCACGAGCCGCTCGGACCGGTCACGGCCAGCCGCGGGTCCGCCCCGGTGAGGTCGACGACCAGCGAGGAGCTCTGCGCGCTGCCGGGCTCCGGCTCGAGCCGCAGCAGCCAGCCGCCGGGCAGCGCCTCGGCGGTCGCGGCGCCCAGGGTCGGCAGCCACACCGAGCCCACCGCCAGGTCGTCCGGCAGGGTCACCCGCTCGGGCGCCTCGACCCCGGTGACCGCGGCCAGGTGCCCGTGCCGGTCCACGACCAGGGCGGGCCCGGCGAGGCGGGCGACGAGCGGGGCCGCCCGGGCCCGCAGCAGGTCGAGCTCGGTGACGTGCTCCTGGCGGACCTCGAGCTCCGCGACCCGCGCGGCGAGCCGGACCATCGCGAGCGCGCTCGGGTGCATGCCGCGTGACGGCCCGCTGACGTCGACCACGCCGATCACGTCGCCGGTCCACGGGTCGTGGACCGGGGCGGCCGCGCAGCCCCACCGGGTGTGCGACTCGACGTAGTGCTCGGCGCCCTGGATCTGCACCGGGCCGCCCGTCACCAGGCAGGTGCCGATCGCGTTGGTGCCGACGTTGCCCTCGGTCCACGCCGAGCCGCCGACGAAGCCGAGCCGGTCGGCGAGCCGCCGCACGCCCGGCTTCCCGTCCTGCCACAGCACCCGGCCCTCGTCGTCGGTGAGCACCATCAGCTGGTCGCCGTCGTCGACGGCGGTGCCGAGCGCCCGGCGCAGGTGCGGAACCAGCGGCCGCAGCCGGCTGGCGGCCCGGCGGCGCTCGATCTCGGACGTGTCGAGCGGGGGTACGTCGGGGTCGGCACCCGGGTCGAGCCCGCGGGTGCGCATCCGCCGCCAGGACGCCGCGATCACCGGCCGGCTGCGTGCCTCGCCGCCCGCGAGCGCGCGCTCCCGCGCCCGGTGGCGGCCCTGCTCGGCGTCGGTCACGTGCAACCCTCTGCAACTCTGGCGGTCCCGGCCGCCCCGCGGTGTGCTGCTCGTCACAGCGTAGTGAAGGAGCCACCGATGACCCAGACCCTCGAGCCCCCCGCCGGCACCGCCCCCTCGGCCCCGCAGGCCCGCGTCGACGCGTGGTTCGCCGGCTTCGAGGCCGCGCTCGCCGCGCGCGACGTACCCGCGGCGGCGGCGATGTTCGCCACCGACAGCTACTGGCGCGACCTGATCGCGTTCACCTGGAACATCCGCACCGTGGAGGGGCGGGAGGGCGTCGCCGACCTGCTCACCGAGACGCTGGAAGGCACCGACCCCTCCGGCTTCCGTACGACAGAGCCTCCCGACGAGGCCGACGGCGTGACGACCGCGTGGTTCGAGTTCGAGACCGCGGTCGGCCGCGGCAAGGGGCTGCTGCGGCTGAAGGACGACGTCGCCTGGACCTTCCTCACCACTCTGTACGAGCTCAAGGGCCACGAGGAGCCCCGCGGCACCGCCCGCCCGATGGGCGCCGAGCACGGCGCGAACAAGCAGCGCGCGACCTGGCTCGAGCGGCGCCAGCAGGAGGCCGAGGACCTCGGCTCGACCACCCAGCCCTACGCGCTCGTCGTCGGCGGCGGCCAGGGCGGCATCGCGCTGGGTGCCCGGCTCCGCCAGCTCGGCGTGCCTGCGCTGGTGATCGACAAGCACGCCCGCCCCGGAGACCAGTGGCGCGGCCGCTACAAGTCGCTGTGCCTGCACGACCCGGTCTGGTACGACCACCTGCCGTACCTGAAGTTCCCCGACAACTGGCCGGTGTTCGCGCCGAAGGACAAGATCGGCGACTGGCTGGAGTCCTACACGAAGGTGATGGAGGTGCCCTACTGGGGCAGCACGGTCGCCCGCTCCGCGGCCTGGTCCGACGAGACCCAGGAGTGGACCGTCGAGGTCGAGCGCGACGGCAAGCCGCTCACGCTGCGGCCGAAGCAGCTCGTGCTCGCCACCGGCATGTCCGGCAAGCCGAACATCCCGTCCCTACCCGGCCAGGACGTGTTCCGGGGCGACCAGCACCACTCGTCGGCGCACCCCGGCCCGGACGCCTACGCCGGCAAGCGTGTCGTCGTCATCGGCAGCAACAACTCGTCGTTCGACATCTGCGGCGCGCTCTGGGAGCACGACGCCGACGTGACGATGGTGCAGCGGTCCTCGACGCACATCGTCAAGAGCGACACCCTGATGGACATCGGGCTCGGCGACCTCTACTCCGAGCGCGCGGTCGCGGCCGGAGTCACCACGGAGAAGGCCGACCTGATCTTCGCCTCGCTCCCCTACCGGATCATGCACGAGTTCCAGATCCCGCTGTACGACAGGATGCGTGAGCGCGACGCCGACTTCTACGACCGCCTGGAGAAGGCCGGCTTCGACCTCGACTGGGGCGACGACGGCTCCGGGCTGTTCATGAAGTACCTGCGCCGCGGTTCCGGCTACTACATCGACGTGGGCGCCGCCGACCTCGTCGCGGACGGCCAGGTCAAGCTCGCGCACGGCCAGGTCGCCCGCCTCACCGAGGACGCCGTGGTCCTGGCGGACGGCACCGAGCTGCCGGCGGACCTGGTCGTGTACGCCACCGGCTACGGGTCGATGAACGGCTGGGCCGCCGACCTGATCAGCCAGGAGGTCGCCGACAAGGTCGGGAAGGTGTGGGGCCTCGGCTCCGAGACCACCAAGGACCCCGGCCCGTGGGAGGGCGAGCAGCGCAACATGTGGAAGCCCACCCAGCAGGACGGACTCTGGTTCCACGGCGGGAACCTGCACCAGTCGCGGCACTACTCGCTCTACCTCGCGCTGCAGCTGAAGGCGCGGCTGGAGGGCATCGCGACCCCGGTGTACGGGCTGCAGGAGGTGCACCACACGTCCTGACCGCCGGCCACGCGATGACGTGGTGACGCGACGGAGCCCGCCGGCTACTTCTCCTCGGCCGGCTCCTGGGCGGGCTCCTCGGCCGGCGTCTCGGGCTCGGCGGCGGCCTCCGCGACGGACTCGTCGGCCGTCTCGGTGGCCTGCTGGACCTCGGGCTCGTCCATGAACGCCACCGGTGCGGAGCCGGTCAGCGTCACGAGCATCTGCCGCACGTTGGCGAGCTGGGCGTTGATGCTGTCGCGGCGCTGCGTCGCGGCGGCGAGCTCCCGGTCGGAGTCAGCGCGCACCCGGGCGGCCGCGGTCTTGGCCTCGGTGACGATCGCGGCGGCCTTCTGCTCGGCCTCCTCGACCAGCCGGGCGGCGCGGCGGGACGACTCGGCGAGCTCGTCGTCGGCTTCGGCGCGCTGGCGCTCGATGAGTGCCCCGAGGTCGGTGTGCCGTTGCTGGGCGGCGTCCATCTGCAGCGTGAACTCCGCCTCGGCGGCCTGCTTGCGGCCGGCCAGCGTGGTCTCGAAGTCGGCGGCGGCCTTGGCGGCGCGGGCGCGCTGCTCCTCGTAGACCGCCTCCGCCTCCTGCAGCCGCGCGGCGGCGTTGCGGTCGGCGGCGTCGGTGACCTCGTCGGCGGTGCGCTGGGCATCGCCGAGGATCCGGGAGGCGTCGGTGTCGGCGTCGCGGCGGCGGCCCTCGGAGTACTTGTCGGCCTCGGCACGGATCCGGCCGGAGTCCTCGGCGGCCCTGCCGCGCAGCGCCTCGACCTCCTCCTGGGCGCCGGCCCGCAGGCTCGCGGCCTCCTCGTCGGCGAGGGCGAGGATCTCCCCGACCCGCTTGCCGAGGTGCTCGAAGGTGGGGACCGGCGGCGGGCCTGCGTCGAGGGGCGCGCTGTCGCGCTCGGACTCGAGCTTGCCGACCATCTCGGTCAGCTCCTCCACCCGCCGGTCGGCGGCCGCGGCCCGGTCGGTGAGCTCCCTGATGCGCTGGTCGACCTGCTGGGGCTCGTAGCCGCGCAGCACCGACCGGAACTGCTCGTCGGGCTCGTTCATGAGGCGCCATCCTGTTCGTCGTCGTGCTCGGGGGTGCGGTCGTCACGGGACTGGTCGTCCGTGGTCGTGTCGGTGGGGACGGCGAGCGCCTGGATCACACCCGACAGCTGTCCCAGCTCCCCCGTGATGGCGTCGCGGCGGCGAGCCAGCACGGCCACCTCCTCGCGCGCCTCCTCCAGCATCCGGCGCGCCTGCGCGCGGAGGGTGTCGGCCTCGGTCCGCGCGTCGGCGAGGTGGCGGGCGGCCTCCTCGCGGCTGCTGCGCAGCTCGTCCTGGGCGGTGCCCTGCGCACGGACCACCTCGCCGGCGACCTGCTCACGCAGGACCCGGGCCTGCGACTCGGCGGACTCCAGCCGTCGCTCGGCCCGCGAGTGCATGTGCTGCGCCTTGGCGTCGGCGTCGGCGAGCACGCGCTCGGCGTCGGCCTGGGCGGCGGCGCGGGTGCGGGCCGCCTGCGCGTCGGCGTCGGCGCTCACCTGTGCGGCCGCGTCGGCGAGCTCCTGGGCGTCGGCCTCGTGGACCGCGCGCTGCTCGTCGAGCCGGCTGCGGACCCGGCCGCTCACCGCGACCAGCCGGCGGCGCGACCGGTTGAGCAGGGCGGCGGCCTCGCCGTGCCCACGCAGCCGGGTGCGCTCGGCCTCGGCGTCGGCGGTGGCCAGCAGCGACGCCACCGTCGCCTGGGTCCACCGGGTCTGCTCCTCGGACTCGCGCAGCGCCCGGTCGGCCGCGTCGCGGGCCTCGGAGAGGGTGCGGTCGGCGCGGGCCTGCGCGTCGGCCAGCGCGGTCGCGGCCTCGGTGCGCGCGGCCTCGGCGTCGGCATCGGCCGCGGCGCGGGTCGCGTCAGCGGCCTGATCGGCCTCCTGGCGGGTGGCGTCGGCCGCGGCCTGCGCGGCCGCCGTGATCCCGTCGGCCTCGGCCTGGGCCTCGGTCGTGCGGCGCTCGACCAGGTCGGACGTCTCGAGGTCGAGCCGCTCCGCCTCGGCGCGGGCGGTCGTGACCAGCCGCTCGGCCTCGGCGCGTGCGTCGGCGAGCAGCGTCTCGGCCTGGCCGCGGGCGGTGGCCAGCTCGCGGCCGGCCTGCTCGACGCGGTCGCGGGTGGTGGCCTCGGCGGCCGCGAGGATCTGGTCACGCTGGCTCTCGGCGGCGCGGAGCAGCAGGGTGGCCTGCTCGCCGGCGTCGCTGACGAGCTGCTGGGCCTCGTCGGAGGCGGAGGCGAGCTCCTCCTCGACGCGCTTGCGGTCGGTCAGCGCGGTCGCGTGGTAGCCGTCGGCCTCGTCGTGCAGCCGCTGCGCCTCCGCACGCAGTGCGCGGGCCTCCTCGACCTCGCGCTCGGCGTCGGCGCGCAGCTCCTCGGCCACCAGCTCGGCGTGTCGGAGCAGCACCGCGGCGTGCCGGTCGGCAGACTCGGCGGGAGCCTGGTGTGCGGGGCCGGCCGAGGGGTCGTCCTCCACCGCGAGCGCGCCCGGGGGCACGGCGTCGGGGCGAGGTCGGTCCATGGGCGAATCTTCCCAGATGCTCGGTCGGGCGCGGAACGCCCCATCCTCCCGCGCCGCGGCCCGGACCGCCAGAGCGCGACGGCACGGGAACCGTTCTGACAGCATCGGTCCCATGGAGAAGCTGCGACCGGTCAGGACCTGGCTGTCGGACATGGACGGCGTGCTCGTCCACGAGGAGGAGGCGATCCCCGGCGCCGCCGAGTTCGTGCGCCGGCTGCGCGAGCGCGGGCGGCCGTTCCTGCTGCTCACGAACAACTCGATCTTCACCGCGCGCGACCTCCAGGCCCGGCTCTCCCGCTCCGGTATCGACGTACCGGAGGAGTCGATCTGGACCAGCGCGCTCGCGACCGCGCAGTTCCTGGACAAGCAGCGTCCGGGCGGTACGGCGTACGTCATCGGCGAGGCGGGGCTGACCACGGCGATGCACTCCATCGGCTACGTGCTCACCGACCGCGACCCGGAGTACGTCGTCCTCGGCGAGACCCGCACCTACTCGTTCGAGGCGATCACCACCGCGATCCGGCTGATCGAGGCCGGCGCGCGGTTCATCGCCACCAACCCCGACCCGACCGGCCCCTCGCAGCAGGGCTCGATCCCCGCGACCGGCTCGGTGGCGGCGCTGATCACCCGGGCGACCGGCGTGGAGCCGTACTTCGTGGGCAAGCCCAACCCGCTGATGATGCGGTCGGCGCTGAACCGGATCGACGCGCACTCCGAGACGACCGTCATGGTCGGTGACCGGATGGACACCGACATGGTGTCCGGGCTCGAGGCCGGGCTGCGCACGATCCTGGTGCTCACCGGCTCGACCCGGCCCGACCAGGTCGAGCGGTTCCCCTACCGCCCGACCCACGTGCGCGACTCGGTCGCCGACCTGGTCGAGCTCGTCGACGCGTGGGACGACGTCGACGAGTCCGTGATGGACCTCTGACGCCGGCTACGGAACCGGCTGCAGGCCGCTGGCGCGCTCGCAGTCGCCGGCGGCGCAGCGGACGAGCGCCTGCCTCGTCGAGCCCTGCACGGTCAGGACGACGCTGCGCGGCCCCTCCCACGCGCTGTGGCCGAAGCCGGTCGGCGCGGAGTACGACGCGAGCAGCGTGCCGGTGCCGGTCCTGACCCAGAGGTAGCCGATCGGGCCGTCGAGGGAGATGGTGCGGGCGAGCACGCGTCGGCCGTCGGGCGACACCGCGCCCACCGCCTGCTCGCACGAGCGCCACAGGACCTCCTCCGGCGACGAGAGCGGGCGCAGGACGCTGCAGCCGCCCTGGGTGACGTCGCGGGTGTACGTGCCGATGCGGTCGGCGCGGATGTCGGCGAAGTACGCCTGCCGGTCGACGACGCGCTGCGTCGTACCCGCGTCGACGTCCCAGGTCAGTGTCCGGGCCGGCGAGGTGACGCCGAGCACGGCCCGGCCGCCGTCGGCGTCGAGGACGCGGACGTAGCCACGCAGCTCCTGACGCCCGGTGCGCTCGCCGGTCACCGGGTCGAGCACGCGGACGACGGTGCGGGGACGCTCGCCGACGAGCGCCTCGAACAGGTGCTCACCGTCGCGGGACAGCGTGAGCTCGCCGCGGAAGCGCTCACGGACGATCGTGCGCTCGCCGTCCGGTGAGATGCGCTCGACGCGTCCGCGATCCCCGCCCGGGTACACGATGGCGACGTAGTCGCCCCGCGCCGTGCCGAGGAGCTGCACCTCGGCGGCGTCGACCTTCACCCGGGTGTCGCCGTCGAGGATCGTCGTACCGATGACGAACGGGACGGCAGGGTTCGCGCCGCGTGGCAGGGCGGCCGGGCGCAGCTCCCGCTCCGCGGGAGCGGCCGAGGCGGCCGGGACGACGGCGGCCAGCAGGGCGGCGAGGGCAGTGCTGGCGAGCAGGCGAAGGTTCCGAGATCTCATGTCTGTCTGGACGCTCGGCCGCCCCGAAAGGTTGCCCGCGGTCAGGACCGTGCGGCGCCGTACCCGAGGAGCGCGGCGAGCCCGAGCGCGCTGCGCGGGGCGTAGGGCGCGCGCCACAGGCCGCCGTGCGCGGC
Organism: Nocardioides iriomotensis; assembly: GCF_004168035.1. GTDB lineage: Bacteria > Actinomycetota > Actinomycetes > Propionibacteriales > Nocardioidaceae > Nocardioides_B > Nocardioides_B iriomotensis. Next base: position 104,496 of record NZ_SDPU01000027.1, read on the forward strand.
GGCATACGCCTCGTCCTCCCAGGGGTGGTCGTGCCGCGGCCCGCCGTCCGTGTGCAGGTCGTGCACGAGCAGCGCGGCCATCAGCACGTTGGAGGTCGCGGGCTCGAACACCTCGACGCCGAACCGGTGCGCCCCGGCGTACGCCGCCGCGAGCGCGCGGTTCTTCACGACGGACCGGGTGCGCGTCGGGGGCGCGACGTTCATCGACACCAGCGTCCCGTCGGCGCGGGCGGCGACCGCCCGCCAGCGCTGCAGCCGCTTGGCGAGCGCGTAGTTGGGGCCCTGCTGCGGGACCAGGCTGTCGTTGACGCCGGGGTCGGCGCCCGGGGCGTACGACCGGCGCAGCAGCCGCCCCGCGCTCACCGCCCGCAGCGGCCGGCCGAGCACCTTGGCCGCGCGCGACCGTGACTCGTAGCCGCCGACGGACTGCCGCACGGCGTCGGCCGGTACGGCGAACACGTCCGTCGGCGTCGCGAGGAACGCCAGCGCCGTGCCGGGCCGCTGCTCGACGAGCTCGCCGCTGAGCGCGTCGACGGCCATGCTGACCCGGACGTTGGTGGCGCCGTCGGCATAGACGTAGTTGCCAATCACGAGCCGCTCCCCCGCTACCTGTGCGAGCCATTGGGCGGTGGCCGGAACCTCGGCGAGCAGGTCGGCGCCCGCGTGGGCGGGGTGGGCGTCGGCGCCGCCGTCGCGCGTGGGCAGCACGAGCGTGCCGGCCGAGACCCGGGCGGTGTCGAGCACGCGCTGCCAAACCGGCTCGCGCGGCAGGTCGACGGCGGCGACGCGGGCGCCCCAGCGCAGCAGCGCGGTCAGCGGCCCCATCTCGGCGCCCGCACCCAGCACGGCGACGGTGTGACCGTCGAGGCGCAGCCAGTCGGGGTTCTTCATCACGGTCCGGACGGCCTCACCGACGCTCGGCTCCACGACGCCCGCGGCGACCCAGGCGTCGAGGCGTCGCTCCAGGTCGTCCCCCGCCAGCCGCTCACCGTGGAACGGCAGCGTCAGCTCGCGCTCCGGGTCGGCGTGGCCCGCGACCTCGGCGGTGCCGAACGTCGTGTCCGGCTCCGTCCCGGCCCAGCCGGCCAGCGGCACGTCCTCACCGCCCGCCCGCACGACCATCCGCTCGTGCAGGCCGGCCAGCCCGTCCCGCGCGATGCCGACCGCGTCGTCGCGGTCGTCGAGCCCGGCCTCGACGAGCCGCCGGAAGTGCACGAGGTACCCCGTGCGCCAGTTGGTCTCCTGCTCCGCCGCCCGCGCCCCGGCCGGGTCGACCCCGCGCAGCGCGTCGGCGACGACGGCGCGTCCCACGGCCGCCGTACTCCGGCGTCCGTCGGCCCCGCGCGGGAACACGACTCCGTGCTGCTCATCCGTCACCCGGCCCATCATGCCGGGCGCCCGAACAGCTGTAACGCGGGGTTATGGACGCTCAACAAGCGGAATTCCGCGTGGGAGGCGTCCACATCGCTTGGGAAGTCGGTCGTACGGCGCCCGGCCCGATCCCGCATACTTCCCCGGTGCACACGGGGGATGCCGAGGAGCAGGAGCTCTTCGAACGGCTGGAGCGCGAGTTCGCCGACGTCAAGGTGCCGCGCGCGGTCAGGAGGCGTCGACCGCGCCCACCGCGGCGGCCGCGCGAGGGGATGCCGAGGACCAAGCGGCTCGTCGCGTGGGTGCTGGTGCTCGGTCTGGGTGCCTGGAGCTTCTCCCACACGCCGACGGGTCGCAGCCTCGTCGCCGCCGTCGGGTGGGGCCGCACGGCCGTGGCCGGTGACGGCTACACGTTCACCGCCGAGACCCCGGGCGGACCGGTGCGCTGGAGCTCGTGCCGGACGATCGAGGTCGTCGTCAACGACGCGCTCCGACCGGTCGGCGCGGCCGACGTGGTCGGCGACGGCATTGCGGAGGTCGCGGCCGCCAGCGGGCTCACGATCGAGGTGGTCGGCGCGACCGACGAGCAGCCGTCGGACCGGCGGGCGGTCGAGCAGTCCCGGTACGGCGTGTCGTGGGCGCCGGTGCTCGTCGCGTGGACCACGCCCGAGGCCGACCCCGGCCTGGCGGGTGACACGGTCGGCCTGGGCGGCGGGATCTCGGTGGCGCTGGACGGCGTGACCCGGTACGTCTCGGGGCAGGTCACGCTCGACACGCCGCAGCTCGAGGAGATGCTGGCGCTGCCCGACGGCGAGGCGCTGGTCCGTGCCGTCGTCGTGCACGAGATGGCGCACGTGCTCGGGCTCGGGCACGTCGACGACCCCGCCGCGCTGATGGCCGAGACCGGCGGTGCGACGTCCCTCGGCGAGGGCGACCGGGAGGGGCTGCGGGTCGCCGGCGACGGGCCGTGCCTCTGAGTCGCCGTACCCCCGACCTCCGCGCGCTCCCCACGCCATGTGGACGCTCCCCACGCGGAATTCCGCTTGTTGAGCGTCCATAACCCCGCGTTACAGCTGGTCGGGGGCCGTCCAACGCCCGACGTGCTCGAGCGTGTGGGCGAGGGCGCCGGAGGGGTTCGCGGCGCGGCAGGTGAGCTGCTGCGGAGCGACGTGGTCGGTGCGGACGACGACGTCCCACGGCTCACCGGCCAGCTCGAACGCCACCCGGGTCAGGTCGCCGTCGCGCACGGCGCGCAGCACGCGCGGCGCGGCGAGGGAGGTGTCGCCGGTGTGCTCGCGCAGGAAGGCCTCGGCCGCCTGGACCCGGAAGGGGAAGGCGCACCGGCCGCGCAGGTGCGGCAGCGACAGCCGGCCGCTCCGGTGGGTGTCGACGAACGCGGCGGCGTCGGCGGGGTCGAGCCGGCCGTAGTAGAGCCCGGTCGGCAGCACCACGACGTTCGGCGCGAACCGGTCGCCGCCAACGTGCGACACCTCCCAGGTCGCCTCGGGCGCGACGGCGTGCAGCGCCCGCGCGAGCGGTCGGCCCTGCTCGGCGCAGCAGGCGTCGTGCCGGCCGTGCGTGCAGACCAGGAACAACTGCCCCTCGTACGGCGTCAGCCCGGGCCGTTCCCCGGCGGCGAGGCCCTCGACCCGGAGGTGGCGCACCGCGTCGAGCGAGGGCAGCTCGGCGGTCTCGACGAACGGCCCGCGCGCCCCGACGTACGCGGCGAACACCCGCACCGTCGACGGCCGTCGGCGCACGTGGTCGCGGATCAGCAGGACCCGGACGCCGTGGTCGCGGCCGAGCCAGCGCAGGTGCGCGCGCACGTCGTCGGGCAACCGCGCCCCCGCCACCGCGTCGACGCCCCACGCGCCGGGTGCCTCGACGAGCAGGAACGCCCGCACGGTCGACGCGGTGCCGACCAGCGACTCCGTCCGGTCGAGCGAGGCGGCCGCGCAGCGGAACGCGGTCACGGCACGATCCGGAGCAGTCCCTCCCGGACCAGCCGCCGCACGACCACGAGCCGGCTCGACGCGTCGAGCCACGGCTCCAGGTCGGCGACGGCGAACGCGGGGGTGTCGCGGACGTGCTCCATGACGGGGGTCAGCCGCAGCGGCATCCGCAGGCTGCGGTCGCCCAGGTGGACGGTCAGCCGCTCCGGACCAGGGCGCAGCACGCAGGCCGCGGTCGGCCGCCGCTCGACCCGGGTGTCGTCGGAGAGGGCGGACAGCGCGACCCGGTCGACGAGGCCGCCGTCGAGGACGGGCGAGCGGTCGGAGAGGAAGGCGTCGGCGCGGGCGTCGGCCACCGCGGTGGTGTCCAGCGCCGCGAGCGAGTCGGCCAGCGCGGCGAGGGGTTCGCCCAGCGCGGCCGCCAGCAGCGACGGGTCGTCGACCCAGCCGGAGGGCAGGGGTACGTCGTAGCGCTCGTCGGCGAGCGCCCTCGTCGCCAGCGAGCGGAGCAGCTCGCGCAGCGACACCCGGTTGATGCCGAGGGTGACGTGCAGGGACGTGACCTCCTGGCTGCGGGCGGCGTGCGGCGTGCCGGTCGGGAGGTACATCGACAGGCCGGGCTCGAGCAGCACCTCGCGGGCGGGGCCGTCGGGGAAGCCGGAGCTGTCCGGTTCGACGACCTCCCACTGCTTGTGGCCGTGGGTCTGGAACACGAACACGTCGTGGCTGTCGCTGTGCCGTGCGAAGCCCTGCGCCCCGGGCGGCGTGAGGTAGGCGTTGGCCTGGCACGGGTGGCCGAGCTCGAGCTCGAGCCGCCGGACGAGCCGGGTCAGCGGCGGGTGGTAGCGGTGCAGGCCCTGCAGCACGACGGTCGCGCCGCCGTCGAACAGGTCGAGCACCTTCCGGCCGTCGACGAGCCCGGTGACGGCGGTCCCGGACATCGTGGCGTGCCGCGTGAACCGCGACGGTGGGATCACCGACCCGTCCTGCGCCAGCCGCAGCGCCGGCGTGCGCAGCGCGCTGCTCGTCAGCAGCCGGTCGACGTCCTGGAGCGACAGCAGGCCGACGAGCTCGGTGGGGTCGGTGTGGTGGACGTGCACGCGTGACGCCCAGACCTTGTGGTGGAAGGTCTGGGCGTCTCCGCTGAGCAGGTCCAGCGCGGACCGGTCCGGGAGGGGCAAGACTCAGGCGTCCGTGCCGTCGGCGTCGCCGCCGTCGGTGCTGTCCCCGTCGGTGCTGTCGCCGTCCGTGGTGTCGGTGCTGTCACCGTCGGTGCCGTCGGCGTCGCCGCCGTCGGTGCTGTCACCGTCGGTGGTGTCCGTGCTGTCACCGTCGGTGCCGTCCGCGTCGCCACCGGGGTTGGGCGTCGGGGTCGCGCCGGGGACGGTCTCGATGTCGTCGTCGCCGACGGGCTCGTTGGGGGTGGTGGTCATGGTGCCTCCTCGGTGGAGAGGTGCGGACGGTCGCCCGCGTCGTACCCGGGCGGTACCCCGGCAAACCACGGCATCCGCGACCTGAGTACGAGCACTCTGGCGCAACGCGGCGGGTGCCGCCACCCTCGTCCCATGGATCGTCGGGTACGTCGTGCGCTGGTCGTCGCGGTGCTGCTCGGCGTGCTCCTCGTCGGCGGCCAGAAGGTGCTCATCTGGTCCGGCGACGCCGCCGCGAAGGACTGCGCGATCCACGCCGTCCCCGCCCCCGGCGGGGACCTGCCGGCGCGCACCGCGGCCCCCGCGTACCCCGCCGCGACCGTCCAGCGGGGCGGCACCGTCAACGACGCGTCCTGCCTCAACCGCACGCGCGTGTACGGCGTGGTCCGCCCGCGCAGCACGGCCGACGTCCGCGAGGCGCTCGCCTTCGCCCGCGCGCACGACCTGACCGTGTCGGTCGCGGGGACCAAGCACGCCATGGGCGGCCAGGCGATGCGACCCGGCGCCTTGCTGCTGGACATGACCGGGCTCGACCGGGTGCGCGTCGACACCGGCGCCCGCACCGCCCACGTCGGCGCCGGGGCCCGGTGGCACGACGTGCTCGAGGCCGTGCACCCGCACGGGCTGTCGGTGGCGACCATGCCGAGCATCGACGTGCTCAGCGTCGGCGGCACGGTGTCGGTCAACGCGCACGGCCTGGACTTCCGGGAGGGCAGCCTGTCGTCGAGCATCCGGTCGCTGCGGGTGATGACCGCCGACGGCGTCGTGCACACGGTCGGGCCGCACCGGGAGCCGGAGCTGTTCCGCGCGGTGGTGGGCGGCTACGGCCTGCTCGGTGTGGTGCTCGACGTCGAGCTCGACCTCGTCGCCAGCGAGGTCTACCGGCTGCGTGGCCGGGTCGTCGACGTGGCCGATCTTCCCCGCGTGCTGGGCGAGGAGGTCCTGGCCGACGACGACGTGCGGATGACCTACACGCACCTGTCCACCTCGCCCGGCAGCCTCCTGCGCGAGGGCATCGTCTACACCTACGAGCGCGCGCCGGCCGGCGAGCCGGTGCCGGCGCTGGAGACCCGCGACTCCGACCGGTTCGGCCGGCTGGTGCTCAACCTCGCCCGCACCGGCGGCACCGGGCAGCGGCTGAAGTGGCGGCTGCAGCGCGACCTGCTCCCCCACGTCCGGTCGTGCCACGCCGCCCGCAACCAGGCGCTGCGCGACGCCGAGGCGTGCATGGTGGCGCGCAACCAGGCGATGTACGAGAGCCTCGGCCTGCTCCGCAACCGGCTCCCGCAGTACACCGACGTGCTGCACGAGTACTTCCTGCCGCCCGACCAGCTCGTCCCGTTCCTCGCCGACCTGCGCACCGAGCTCGGAACCCATGACGCGGTCCTGCTCAACGCGTCGATCCGCTCGGTGCACCGCGAGGACGTCGCCCTCGACTACGCGCAGGGTGACCGGCTCTCCGTCGTCCTCTACCTGAGCCAGCGCGTCTCCCCCGCCGGCAACGACGACATGCGAGACCTCACCCAGCGCCTGGTCGCCCGCAGCCTCGCGCGCGGCGGCACCTTCTACCTGCCCTACCAGCAGCACTACACCGCCGCACAGGTCCGGCAGGCCTACCCCGGCTTCGACGACTTCGTGGCGACCAAGCGCTCCTACGACCCGGACCTGCTGTTCCGCAACAGCCTCTGGGACCGCTACGCCGAGCGGCGGTAGACCCGCGCCTCCCAGGGCAGCAGCGGCGCGTCCACCGGGGAGGTGACACCCGGGACGTTGCCGAGCACGTGCTCCGCCCCCGACCAGCCGGCCCAGTCGCCGGGCGCGACCACCCCGTCGACCGACGACAGGTTCGCCACCACGAGCAGCACGGTGCCGGCGTGCGACCGGGTGAAGACGTAGAGCTCCTCGTGCTCCTGCAGCAGCAGGGTGAAGTCGCCGTGCACGACCACGGGCTCGCCGTGCCGGAACGCGATCAGCCGCTGGTAGTGCGCGAACACCGAGTCCGGGTCGTCGATCTGCGCGGCCGCGTTGATCTCCGGGTAGTTGGGGTTCACCGCCAGCCACGGCTCGCCGGTCGTGAAGCCGGCGTTCGGCGAGGCGTCCCACTGCATCGGCGTCCGCGCGTTGTCACGGCTCTTGTGGCGCAACGCCGCCATCACCTGGTCCGGTTCCTGGCCGCCCTCGACCGCCTCGCGGTAGTGGTTGACCGACTCCAGGTCGCGGAAGTCGTCGACGCCCTCGAAGACCGTGTTGGTCATCCCGAGCTCGTCGCCCTGGTAGACGTACGGCGTGCCGCGGTGCAGGTGCAGCACGGTCGCGAGCGCCTTCGCCGACATCACGCGGTGCGCCGGGTCGTCGCTGCCGAACCGGCTCACCGACCGGGGCTGGTCGTGGTTGCCCAGGTAGAGGCTGTTCCAGCCGACGTCGGCCAGCTCGGTCTGCCAGCGGCCCAGCGACTCCTTGATCCGCGGCAGGGTGAGCGGCACGAGGTCCCACTTGCCGTTGGGGCCGGAGTCGAGGTCGACGTGCTCGAACTGGAAGATCATGTCCAGCTCGCGGCGCTCCGGGTCGGTGTAGAGGCGCGCGTGCTCCACCGCCGCGCCCGGCATCTCGCCGATCGTGATGAGCCCGTTCGGCCGGTCGGCGAACACCTCGCGGTGCATCTCCTGCAGGAACTCGTGCATCCGCGGGCCGTTGAGCACGTACGGCGACTGGTTGCCGTACGGCGACGCCCCGGGGAGCGTCGACACCTCGGCGTCGAGCAGGCCCGGCGGCTGCTCGACGACCACCTTGGAGATGTGGTTGATCACGTCCATCCGGAAGCCGTCGACCCCCCGGTCGAGCCACCAGCGCATCATCGCGTAGACGGCCTCGCGCACCTCCGGGTTCTCCCAGTTCAGGTCCGGCTGGGACGGCGCGAAGATGTGCAGGTAGTACTCCCCCGTCGCGTCGTCGAAGGTCCAGCCGGGTCCGGAGAACACCGAGCCCCAGTTGGTCGGCTCGGCGCCCGGTTCACCGGGCGCGTGGCCGGGGCGGGGCGGCCGCCACCAGTACCAGTCCCGCTTGGGGTTGTCGCGGCTGGCCCGCGACTCCTGGAACCAGGCGTGCGCGCTGCTGGTGTGGTTGACGACGAGGTCCATGACCAGCTTCATCCCGCGCTCGTGCACCCCGGCGATGAGCTCGTCGAGCTGCTCGAGGGTGCCGAACATCGGGTCGACGTCCTGGTAGTCGCTGATGTCGTAGCCGTTGTCGTCCATCGGCGAGCGGTACACCGGGCTCAGCCACACCACGTCGACGCCGAGGCGCTGGAGGTGGTCGAGGCGGGTGATGATGCCGCCGAGGTCACCCATGCCGTCGCCGTCGCTGTCGGCGAACGAGCGGGGGTAGATCTGGTACACCACCGCGGACTTCCACCAGTCGCGCGGCGTCTCCTGCGTCGTCGTCATGGCCCACGACGCTAGCGGCCCTCTACATTCCGTGGATGGACACCTCCGAGGCAGGCCGCGACCGGAAGCAGCACCGCGACGGGCGCACGTCGTTCGAGAAGTTCGTCGAGGCGACGTACGCGCTGGTCAGCCGGGCGCCGTTCTTCGTCGCGATGCTCGCCGTGGTCGTCGCCTGGCTGGTGAGCTATCCCCTGTTCTCCACGGCGAAGGCCTGGCAGGTCGTGATCCACACCGTCGCCAGCGTCGTCACCCTGCTGCTGCTCACCCTGCTGGAGAACGCCAGCCGACGCGCCGAGGAGGCCGCGCAGGAGAAGCTCAACGTGCTGGCCGAGGCGACCGCGGCGCTGATGGACTCCGTCGGGAGGGAGGACCCGGATCTGCAGGAGGCCACCCGCAGGCTGCGTGACGCGGTCGGGCTGGAGCAGCGCCACTAGATGTACCCGGCCATCACGTTGGTGCCAGGCGGCTGATTGGCGGGCGTCCTCCGAGTGCGCTGTGGCGTCGGTCAGTGTTGTAGTGCTCGAGCCA
>NZ_SDPU01000028.1 GCF_004168035.1 Nocardioides iriomotensis
CGGGTGGGAGTGGGCCTTAGACAAGCCACATCCCATTCGGGGGTTCTCGTTCGTTCAAGCAGGCGCGCTGCTACCAACCTCGTGGCCGGGTACAACTAGCGTCGGGCAGCGTGCGAGCCGTCGTCCAGCGTGCCCTGAGCGCCTCCGTCACCGTCGCCGGCGAGGTCGTCGGCGCGATAGACGGCCCCGGGCTGGTGGTACTGCTCGGAGTGACGCACGAGGACGGTCCGGAGCAGGTGGCGTGGATGGCGCGGAAGATCTGGGGGCTTCGGATCCTGCGCGAGGAGCAGTCGGCGTCCGACCTGGGGGCGCCGGTGCTGGCGGTCTCCCAGTTCACGCTGTACGGCGACGCGCGGAAGGGGCGACGGCCGACCTGGAACGCGGCGGCGCCGGGCGAGGTGTCGCAGCCGCTCTACGAGGCGTTCTGCACCGAGCTCGAGCAGCTCGGGGCAGAGGTGGCGCGCGGGGCGTTCGGCGCGGACATGCAGGTGGCGCTGGTCAACGACGGTCCGGTGACGCTCGTGCTGGACAGCCCGTAGCCGTACCGCCGCTTAGCCTGCGACGCGGCCGATCTGGACCTCGCTGACCGCGATGGTGTTGCGGGGACCGCGGGCGGAGGCGAGCACCTCCATCGTCACCGAGTCGGCCTGGACGGGCTTGATCCGCATCGTCTGCAGCGTGCGGTTGGTGGGGGCGCCGTCGAGCTTCTGCACCACGGTGGTGCCGTCGGGGAACGTCCAGCGGACGCGGGTGATCCGGTTGTTCTCGGCGTACCGGTCGACGCCGCTGCGCGGGTCGGTCTTCGCGTAGCCGGGGACCAGGGCAAGCTCGCCGATCTCCTCGGGCTCGACGAAGGTGAGCGAGAGGGTCTGGCCGACGCCGGTGCCGTTGCACCGCCAGGCCGTGGTCAGGTCGCCGTCGTAGGCGCTGGTCGGCGGGTAGCCGATCTCGTTGCCGGCGGCGTCGACGCTGGAGGGCGCCTGGCACGAGGCGCTGGCGCCGCCGATCGGGGTGATCTCGACCGCGCCCTGGTAGGCGTCCGGCGCCTGGTTCGCGGAGCTGTCGGAGCCGCCGCTGCCGCCGCCCTGGCCGGCGGCGTCGTCGACGCCGTCCTCGACCAGGACGCCGTCGGGCTTGTCGGCGGAGACGTCGGTGTCGCCGAAGGAGCTGGAGACCACCCGGCCGATCAGGTACGCCCCCAGCACCAGCGCGAGCACGAGCCCGCCGAGCAGGGCGGGTGCGAACCAGCCGGGACGCGGCGGGCGGGGCTCCTCGGCGTGCGTCGGCGCATAGGGGACGTCGTCGTCGGACCGGGATCCGCGCCAGATCGGTCCGGTGTCGAAGCCGGGCTCCGGCTCGGGTTCGTAGCGGGCGACGGGGACCAGTTCGGGCTCGGGCTCCGGCTCGGGCTCCCACGCAGCCTCAGGCTCCGCGGGTACGGCGTCCAGCGGGACGACCTGGGTGGGCTCGACGTCGCCGTCGTCCCAGGCGTCGTCGGCGAAGAGCCAGCCGCGCACGGTGGCGTGGGGGTGCTCCGGCTCGGGCTCCGGCTCCGTCCCGGGCTCGCCCAGGAGCTCCGTGGCGAGGTCGACCTCCGGCTCGTCGTCCGGCTCCCACTCGTCCTCGGGCTCGGGATCCGGATCGGGATCGGCGAGCAGCCGGTGCGCGGGTTCGCGCTGCTCCGGCACGTGCCCGGAGGCCTCGAGGAAGGCGCGTTCGTACCCCCGGCGGTACGCCTCGGCGTACTCCGGTGGCAGGTCCGGCGGCAGTCCGCCGGGGACGTGGGGGTCGGACACAGCAGACCAGACTACGAAGGGGCGACGAAGGGGCCAAAACAGTGGTCTACCCGCAGACCGGGACAGCCAACCCCCGCGCGGACGCACGAGACCCCGGTCCGCGCGCGGCGGACCGGGGTCCCGGGGATGCTCAGATCGGGATGGCGACCTCGGCGACGACGCCCTTCTGGGCGACGACCTGCTTGTCGACGGTCTCCGCCTGCGGGGCCAGGGTGCGCAGCGTCCACTCCCCCGGCGCCGCGAAGAACCGGAAGTGGCCGGTCGCCGAGGTGGGCACCTCGGCGGTGAACTCGCCAGTGCGGTCGAGCAGCCGCACGTAGGCGTTGCCGACCGGCTCGTCACCGCGCAGGACCTGGCCCTGGATCACCGACTCCTTGGCCACGTCGATCCCGTCGAGGGACAGGCCGCCCTTGGTCGCGCCGCACATCAGGCCTCACCCGCCTCGTCACCGAGGGCGACCGGGACGCCCACGAGGGAGCCGTACTCGGTCCAGGAGCCGTCGTAGTTCTTCACCTTCTGCTGGCCGAGCAGCTCGCGCAGCACGAACCAGGTGTGGCTCGAGCGCTCGCCGATGCGGCAGTAGGCGATGGTGTCCTTGCCCCAGTCGACGCCGGCCTCGGTGTAGAGCTGCTTGAGCTCGTCGTCGGACTTGAACGTGCCGTCGTCGTTGGCCGCCTTGCTCCACGGCACGTTGGCCGCGGTCGGGATGTGGCCGGCGCGCTGGGCCTGCTCCTGCGGGAGGTGGGCCGGGGCGAGGAGGCGGCCGGCGTACTCGTCGGGGCTGCGGACGTCGACGAGGTTCTGCACGCCGATGGACTCCACGACCTCGTCGCGGAACGCGCGGATCGACTTGTCCTGCTCCTGGGCGGTGTACGTCGTGGCCTCGCGCTTGGGCAGCTCGTCGGTGAGCTCGCGGCTGTCGAGCTCCCACTTCTTGCGGCCGCCGTCGAGGAGCTTGACGTCCTGGTGGCCGTAGAGCTTGAAGTACCAGTAGGCGTACGCGGCGAACCAGTTGTTGTTGCCGCCGTACAGCACGACGGTGTTGTCGTTGCCGACCCCCTTGCCGGAGAGCAGGGCCTCGAACTGCTGCTTGTTGACGAAGTCGCGGCGGACCTGGTCCTGCAGCTCGGTGGTCCAGTCGAGCTTGATGGCGCCCTTGATGTGGCCCTTGTCGTAGGAGGTGGTGTCCTCGTCGACCTCCACCAGCACCACCTTGGGGTCGTCCAGGTGCTCCTGGACCCAGTCGGCGGTGACGAGTGCGGTATCGCGGCTCATGTCTTTCCTTCCTAGCGCCGACCCTCGTCGGCAGTTCTTCTTCTGGTCGTGAGATGTGGTGGTCAGTTGGCCCGGGCCGGCGCCAGCCGCCGACCCAGCAGATAGAGCTCGCAGCCCAGGCAGAAGCCGAAGACCGCGTTGAGGAACGCCGCCGCGAGCGCGAACCCGGTGGCGACCGAGCCGAGGAGCGTGGCGCCCGTGACGTAGCCGACGAGCGCCACGAGCGCGAAGCCGAGACCGACGCCCTGGGCGAATCGCGGCGGGGCCGGGTCCTCGAGCTCGGCCGGGGGCGCGAGGCGCGGACGGACGAGCGTGCGGAACACCCAGGAGTACGGCGTGCGCTGGATGCCGAGCCCGGCGCCGATCGCGAACACGACCGCCTGCGCGGCGACGAGCACGACCGTCAGCGTGGACGGGGCCGCCACCAGGGCGACCGCGAGCACGAGCAGGGTCACGCTCGCGACGAAGCGCGGCCCGCGCGGGTCGATGCCGCCGGAGCGTGACGCATCGCGCGCCGAGCCGGTTGTGCCGGGCGTGCTCGAGGTGCTCACGGTCATGGTCGATCTCCTGCGCCAGTCGGGAGGGCAGGCCCGGGCGGCGGGCCTGCAGGGGGCACGGGCACGGCAACCCCACGACTCATTCTCTAGTGAGTCGCTAGAAAAAGAAAGGTTGCGACGTTCCCGTCAGCGCATTCGACACAGCGCCGAGCGCACGCGGCAGTGGTCGACTGCGCGCCGCTTGGTCAGCATGGTCGTGGACATGACGACAACAGTAGGGCGACCCCGGACCAGCCCACCAACGCTCGTCTCACATCATGGATAGGGGGTCCACTTTGTGGACGTCGGGAGACTCAGCGCAGCTGCGGCCGCACGTGCAGCCCGACCTCGGGGTCGACGACGACCTCCTGCCCCGCGGGCAGCCCGTCGGCGTCGAGGACGGCGTCGACCGGGACGTTGCGCTTGACCATCGCCAGCGCGATCGGGCCCAGCTCGTGGTGCCGGGCGGAGGTGCCGACGAAGCCGACCTGCTTGCCGTCGAGCAGCAGCGGCGCGCCGCGCGCGGGCAGCCGGTTGGCGGAACCGTCGAGGTGCAGCAGGGTCAGCCGGCGGGGCGGGCGGCCCAGCGTGTGCACGCGGGCGACGGTCTCCTGCCCGCGGTAGCAGCCCTTGTCGAGATGCACGGCGGGACCGACCCAGCCGGCCTCGTTGGGGATGGTGCGGTGGTCGGTGTCGAGGCCCAGCCGCGGCTCGCCCCGCGCGATCCGCAGCGCCTCGAACGCCCAGAGCCCGCAGGCCGGTCCCGCGGCCTCGGCGAAGGCGGTGAGCTCGTCGCGGGGGACCAGCACGTAGCCGGAGTACGGCGCGCCGTCGACCCGGGCCTGCGGCCGCCAGACGACCGCGAGCTCGTCGGTCACGTCGGTCACCTCGACGCGCATCATGAAGCGCATCCGGTCCAGCCACTCCACCAGCGCGGGTGCCTCGCCCGGCTCGACGTGCGCGGTGAAGGCCTCGCCGTCGTCGGCGCCGTACAGCGCGTGCTCGACGTGGCCCTGCGGGCTGAGCACCAGCGTGCCGGTCACCTGACCGGGCGCCAGGGCCTCGACGTGCTGCGAGGTCAGCGAGTGCAGCCAGGTCAGCCGGTCGGGGCCGCTGACCCGGACCACGCCACGGTGGGACAGGTCGACGAAGCCCTCGCCCGACTCGAGCGTGCGCTGCTCGACGTTGAACGAGCCGTAGTGCGCGGCGACCGGCGCGTCGGGGCCGTCGCCGGCGACGGCGCCGGGCAGGTCGAGGAGCGGGCTGCGGTAGGTCATCTCGTCTCCATGGTGCCAGGAGGGTCGACCACGCGGGCCAGCGTGGCGAGGACGGCGTCCTTGGTGGGGGCGCCCGCGGCGCGGGACACCTCGCGCCCGCCGTGGTCGAGGATCAGCGTGGTGGGCGTGCGCAGCACGCCGAGCCGCCGGACCAGCTCGAGGTGGTGCTCGGCGTCGATCTCGACGTGCTCGACGCCGGGGACGAGCTGCGCGACGTCGGCGAGCACGCGGCGGGTGGCGCGACACGGCGCGCAGAACGCCGACGAGAACTGCAGCAGGGTGGCCCGCTCGCCGAGCTGGTGCTGCAGGTCGGAGCCGTCGAGCACGCTCGGCTCGCCGGGATCGGACCCGGCGGGCGCGGTGGTCTCGACAGGCGCCGCCGGCCGAGGGCGGATCTGGTGCGTGCCGCGGAAGCGCCCGTCGCGGGCGGCCCGGAGCAGGCCGAACCCGGTCGCGAGCACGAGCACCACGACCAGGACCCACACGCCTTGGCTCATGACGGCGACAACACCGGGCGCGGGCGGGACATTCCGGACCGTAGGCTTCGCCGCATGCTCGCCGACGTCGCCCCGCTCGTCGTGCTGACCGCGCTGGTGGTCGCCGCCGGGACCGCGGACCGCACCGGCCGTGCCGGGGCCGTGGCGCTGGCGCTGCTGTCGGTGGCGTGGCTGCTGGTGAACGGCCCGGTCGAGGGGCTGGTGCTGCTGCGGTTCACCCCGGACCACGGGCTGACCGGGGCGGACCTCGCCGGGCTGGCGGGCCTCGCGCTCGCGGCGTGGCGGTGGCGCTCGACGGGCCTGTAGGTCACCGGGGTCCCCGCGGCGGTGCGAGCGGAGCGAGCAGCGTCGTGGGGTGGATCATCCGCCGGCGAACGGCGGCAGCAGCTCGACGGTGTCTCCGGCGCGGACCTCGACCTCGGTCGGGTCGTGCGCCCCGACCGGGCGGTCCCCCACCAGGACCGAGCACACCCCGACGACGTCGGCCAGCCGCGGCCGGTCGGCGTGCCGGTCGCGGACCTGCTTCAGCAGCACGTCGAGCGTCGTACCGGGGCCGACGTCGAACCGGTCGGACTCCACCCCGGCGGCGGCGCGCGCGGCCGCCCAGTAGCGCACCGTCACCTGCCCGCCCCCGGGGACCGAGGCGGGTGAGGTTCCGGACAGTTCCGGCTGCGGCCCACCCATGTCCGATATCCTGCCGTATCACTGCTCAACGGCGAGCGGGTGCCAGTCCTCTGCCCGGGGCGACACCACTGGGAGGTGCCATGAGCGCACTGCTGCTGTTGACCAGCACGACGCAGCCCTCGGCCGACGTGCTGCCCGCCCTCGCCCTGCTGCCGCACCAGGTCCGCATCCTGCCCGCCGAGGGCAGCGCCCTGCTCGAGGCGCCCGACGTCGACGTCGTCCTCGTCGACGGCCGCAAGGAGCTCGCCCACGCCCGCGACCTGTGCCGGCTGATCCGGACCACCGGCTCCGACTCCCCCGTGCTGCTCATCGTCACCGAGGGCGGCCTGTCCGTGGTGAGCGCCGACTGGGGCATGGACGACGTGCTGCTGCACACCGCCGGCCCCGCCGAGGTCGAGGCCCGGCTCCGACTCGCGGTCGGCCGGCTGGCCGCGCAGCGCGACACCGACGACCCCGAGGCGCACATCATCCGCTCCGGCGAGGTCACCGTCGACGACGCGACCTACACCGCGAAGCTGGGTGGCCGGCCGCTGGACCTGACGTTCAAGGAGTTCGAGCTCCTCAAGTACCTCGCGCAGCACCCCGGCCGGGTCTTCACCCGCGAGCAGCTGCTGCAGGAGGTGTGGGGCTACGACTACTTCGGCGGCACCCGCACCGTCGACGTGCACGTGCGCCGGCTGCGCGCGAAGCTCGGCCCCGACAACGAGACGCTGATCGGCACCGTCCGCAACGTCGGCTACAGGTTCGTGCTGCCGCCCAAGGAGGGCTCGGTCGACAGGGAGACCACGGACGCCTGAGCCGCCTGAGCCGGCTGAGGCGCCTCAGCCGGCTGAGCGGCCTCCGGTGCCTGGCGCTGCTCGGGTACGGCGAGCGCCGGCGGCGCCTCCGGCGAGACCGCAGCGACCGGCGCAACGGGGGCGACCGGGATCGCCAGGATCGGCTCGGGGTCGGGCGTCCGCCCCGTCCGCCGTACCGCCGCCGGCAGGGTGTCCTCCAGCCACGCCATCCACAGCAGGAACCCCAGGCACAGCCACGGGAAGACCAGGACCCCCACGAACATGGTCAGCAGGTCGAGCATCGGTGGCTCCTAGAGTTCGTGCCATGACGGAGGCAGTACGACGAGTCGAGCCTGACGAGTTCCGTTGGTCCATGCCCTCGCCCGTCGCGGGTGAGGTGCACGCGATCGTCGAGGCGGCGGAGCGGGCCGACGGGGCCGCACCGCTCGACGAGGCGGTGCTGCTGCGGCTGCGCAACCACGGCATCGCCGGCGGCGCACTGCTCGTTTCCGACGACCCGCCGGTCGGCTTCGCCTGGGTGCACGACGGCGATCTCGCCGTGGTGGTGCACCCCGACGCCCGGCGGGAGGGCCGCGGGCGCGACCTGGTGGAGATGGCGCTCGAGTCGGCCGACGTGGCCACGGCCTGGTCGCACGGCAACCACCCCGGCGCGGCCCGGCTGGCCGAGGCGTTCGGGTTCACGCGCGAGCGCGACCTGTGGGTGATGCGCCGCTCGCCGCGCGACCTTCCGGAGCTGCCCGCAGCGCCGGACGGCGTCGCCGTGCGGGCGTTCGAGCCGGGCCGGGACGAGGACGCGTTCCTCGCGCTGAACGCGGAGGCGTTCGCGCACCACCCCGAGCAGGGCCGGATGACGCGGGTGGACCTCGACGAGCGGATGGCCGAGGCGTGGTTCGACCCGGAGGGGTTCT
Organism: Nocardioides iriomotensis; assembly: GCF_004168035.1. Taxonomy (GTDB): domain Bacteria; phylum Actinomycetota; class Actinomycetes; order Propionibacteriales; family Nocardioidaceae; genus Nocardioides_B; species Nocardioides_B iriomotensis. The sequence goes on from NZ_SDPU01000028.1 coordinate 7,771, forward strand.
TCGTCGCGGAGTCCACGCAGCTCGACCCCGGGCGCCTCGTGGGCTTCCACTGGACCAAGGTGCACGACGGCCCGCCGCCGACCGGGGAGGTCTACGTCGTCGGTGTGTCGCCGACGGTGCAGGGGTCGGGCCTGGGCCGGCTGCTGACCCTCGCCGGGCTGCACCACCTGGCGGGGCGCGGGCTCGGCGAGGTGTTGCTGTACGTCGAGTCGGACAACGCGCCGGCCATCGCGGTGTACTCACGGCTGGGGTTCACCCACGCCGACGCCGACACCCACGTGCAGTACCGGCGCGGACCGGCGGCGACCGTCAGCCCAGCGCCTGCCTGACCAGCGCGGCGATCTCGGCGACCGCGGCGCGCTGGCTGCGGCCGGCCCCGACCACGCAGAAGAAGCCGTGCACGAACCCGCCGTAGCGGCGCAGCGTCACCTCGACCCCGGCGTCGGCGAGCATCCGGGCGTACTCCTCGCCCTCGTCGCGCAGCGGGTCGAACCCGGCGGTGACCACGACGGCCGGGGCGAGCCCGTCGGGGACCTTCTCGGTGAACGCGACCGACACCTCCGGGTCGCGGCGGTCGCCGTCGGCGACGTAGGTGCGGTCGGCGAGGTCGATGAACCGCTCGGTCAGGTAGTAGCCGTCGGCGAACAGGGCCCGGCTCTCCGAGGGGTCGGCCGCGTTGGTGATCGGGTAGACCAGCAGCTGCGCCGCGCAGGGCACCCCGGCCTCGGCGGCCCGTCGGGCGACCACCGCGGCCAGGCAGCCGCCGGCGGAGTCACCGGCCACGCCGATCCGCTGCGGGTCGGCGCCGAACCGGTCGGCGTGCTCGGCCGCCCACTGGTACGACGCCCACGCGTCGTCGACCGCGGCCGGGTAGACGTGCTCGGGTGCGAGCCGGTAGTCGACGGCGAGGACCCGGACCCCGGCCCGCTCGGCGAGCAGCCGGCAGGTGGCGTCGTGCGAGTCCAGCCCGCCGTACATGAAGCCACCGCCGTGGAAGAACACCAGCAGCGGCGTCGTCGCGGGCGCCGCCGGGACGTCGCGCGGGACGTACAGCCGCGCCGGCACCGGGCCGTCACCGCCCGGGACGTCGAGGTCACGGACCTCGCCGATCGGCTGCCGACCACCGCTGATCCGGGTCTGCCGGTCGATCAGCGCCCGCGCCTCGGGGAACGGCAGCGCCTCGGCCTCGGGCTCGCGGAGCAGCGCGCGGATCCGCAGCAGCCACTGCGTCTCGACGTCGAGGGTCTGCCCGTCGACGACGACGGGGCGGCCGGCGAGGAGGCGCATGACGGGCCGCGGCAGCGCCATCAGTCCGCGGAAGGCCGCGGCCTCGGCCCGAGCCAGGAGGGCGTGTGACATAGCGGGCAAACTAGTGGACAGTCGCCGTGATCGTTACCCCTCGTTCACCTGGTGGTGCCACGATGACGAGGTGACCCTGGACAGCCCGAGCCGGCCCCTGAGCGTGGTCCCCGAGGAGACCTTCGACGTCGAGCCGCCGTACGACGCCGTGGTCGGCGACCTGCCGGCCGACCGGTTCCTCGACCGGGAGGTGTCCTGGCTGCACTTCAACCAGCGGGTGCTCGAGCTGGCCGAGGACCCCAACGTGCCACTGCTGGAGCGGGTGCGGTTCCTGGCGATCTTCGCCTCGAACCTCGACGAGTTCTTCATGGTCCGGGTGGCCGGCCTGAAGCGACGGATCGCCGCCGGCGTCGCCGTACCGTCCGCGGCCGGGCTGATGCCACGCGACGTGCTCGAGCACATCTGGGCGACGACCAGCGATCTGATGCAGCGGCACGCGGCGCTGTTCCGCGACCAGATCGTGCCGGCGCTGGCCAAGCAGGACATCGAGCTGCTGCGCTGGTCGGAGCTGACCCCCGAGGAGCAGAAGACCTGCAAGAAGATGTTCAAGGACCGGGTGTTCCCGGTGCTGACGCCGCTGGCGGTCGACCCGGCGCACCCGTTCCCCTACATCAGCGGCCTGTCGCTGAACATCGCGGTGCTGGTGCGCAACCCCAAGACCGGCAAGGAGCACTTCGCGCGGGTGAAGGTGCCGCCGATCTTCGACCGGTTCGTGCCGGTGAGCGAGCAGCGGTTCGTGCCCTTGGAAGACGTGATCGGCGAGCACCTCAAGCGGCTCTTCCCCGGCATGGAGATCCTCGGCGTGCACTCGTTCCGGGTGACCCGCAACGAGGACCTCGAGGTCGAGGAGGACGACGCCGAGAACCTCCTGGCCGCGCTGGAGAAGGAGCTGCTGCGGCGCCGGTTCGGCCCGCCGGTGCGGCTCGAGGTCGAGGAGACGATGGACGACCACGTCCTCGAGCTGCTGGTCTCGGAGCTCGGCGTCTCCGACGCCGAGGTGATGCGGCTGCCCGGCCCGCTGGACCTGCGCGGCCTGCACGACATCGCCGACATCGACCGGGCGGAGCTGAAGTTCGCGGCGTTCGTGCCCAAGACGCACCCGCAGCTGGCCGAGGTCGAGTCGGCGTCGCCGGTCGACGTGTTCACCGCGCTGCAGCGCAACGACGTGCTGCTGCACCACCCCTACGACTCGTTCGCCACCTCGGTGCAGCGGTTCATCGAGCAGGCCGCGGCCGACCCGCGGGTGCTGGCGATCAAGCAGACGCTGTACCGCACCTCCGGCGACTCGCCGATCATCGACGCCCTGGTCGACGCCGCCGAGGCCGGCAAGCAGGTGCTGGTGCTGGTCGAGATCAAGGCGAGGTTCGACGAGCAGGCCAACATCACGTGGGCGCGCAAGCTGGAGCACGCCGGCTGCCACGTGGTCTACGGCCTCGTCGGCCTCAAGACGCACTGCAAGCTCGCGCTGGTGGTGCGTGACGAGTCCGACGGGATCCGGCGCTACGCGCACATCGGCACCGGCAACTACAACCCGAAGACGGCCCGGCTCTACGAGGACTACGGCCTGCTCACCTGCGACGAGGTCATCGCCGAGGACGTCGCGCACCTGTTCAACAACCTCTCCGGCTTCTCGCGCAACGCGTCCTACGACCGGCTCTTGGTCGCGCCCGACTCGGTGCGCAGCGGGATCGTCGCCCGGATCGACCGCGAGGTCGAGCACCACGAGGCCGGCCGGCCGGCGCGGATCCGGGTCAAGGCCAACTCGATCGTCGACGAGGCTGTGATCGACGCGCTGTACCGCGCCTCGACGGCCGGGGTGCCGGTCGACCTGCTCACCCGCGGCATCTGCGCGCTGCGGCCGGGCGTCCCGGAGTACTCCCCGACGATCCGGGTGCGGTCGGTGCTCGGCCGGTTCCTCGAGCACAGCCGGGTGTTCTGGTTCGAGAACGGCGGCGAGCCGAGCGCGTGGATCGGCTCGGCCGACCTGATGCACCGCAACCTCGACCGTCGGGTCGAGGCGCTCGTCGAGCTGCCCACCGCGGCCGCGGCCGAGGAGGTCGGGCACATGCTCGACGTGGCCTTCGACGAGCGCACGGCGTCGTGGTGGCTCGGGCCCGACGGCCAGTGGGTGCGGCACCACCTCGACGACGAGGGGATCCCGCTGCGGGACCTGCAGGAGACGCTGCGCGGGCTGCGGCGACGCCGGCGCGCGACGGTCGCCAAGGCGACGCCCGCGGCACCCTGACCCTCAGCAGGTCGCGAACAGCACCGGCCCGGACGTCAGGTCGCTGAACACGAACTCCGCGTCCGTGGGGGCGAGGTCGAGCACGACGGTGTCGCCGTCGGCCTCGCCGGCCTCGACGGTGAAGCGGTCGGTGAACGAGCCGCCCTGCCCCGGCGCCTCCCCGGCGGCCAGGTCGACCCGCGGCTGCAGGTTGTCCGAGGCCTGGTCGTCGGTCTCGAACTCCAGACCCACCTTGATGCTGCGGTCGGTCTGCTGCGCGACCACTACGCCAGTGACCGGGCTGACCCCGCCGGCCTCGCTGACCAGCCGGTCGGCGACGCGCTGGTCCTCCTGGTCGGCGGAGGTCATCGACAGCGCCTGGCAGGCGAAGTCGGAGGCCCACAGCACGGCGGTGACCGGCTCGCCGGCGACCCGGGCCAGGTCGGGCTCGTCGAGGTCGGAGGCGTTGCCGCGCGCTACCTCGACGGCCTTCGACACCGCGTCGGTGCGGTCCGAGAGCACCAGCAGGTGGTCGTCGGCGAGCACGGCGGCGTTCTGGAAGACCGGGGTGAGCCCGGGGTCGATGGACGCCACCAGGTCGGCCCCGCCGGTCCAGGTGCCACCGGAGCCGATCCCACCGGCGGGTTCGGTGTAGCCGAGCGAGCGCAGCTTCTGCTCGACGCCGCCGAGGTCGACGTCGTCGGCCATCTTGAGCACGGCGACCTGCCCGGACTCGTCCTGCCCGAACGCCTCCCACTCCGCGTCGAGCGGCGAGACGCCGTACCGCTCGCGCATGGCGTTGGTGCTGTCGGCCAGCGCGGAGGTGGTGACGAGATCCTGGTCGAACGCCCGCGACAGGAACGCGTTCACGTCGTCCTCGGACGAGCCCGCGTCGAGGCCGTCACCGTCGGCGGCGTCGCGGACCTCTGCCCAGTCGGTGTACGTCGCCCGCAGCGTCGAGGCCGGCAGCGTGCCGAGCGCTTCCTCGTAGCGGGTCTCGGGCGCGAACACCCGCCAGGCGAAGAACCCGGCGAGCAACAGCACCACGAGGGTGCCCGCGACGGCGACGACGCGTCTGCTCACCTGACGTCCGCCTTCCTGTCGCCTCGGAGCCCGCACAGCGTGTGACACTACTGCCGTGGAAGAGCCCGAGATCATCGCGGCCGGCGCTGTGGTCTCCCGCAAGGGACCGCAGGTGCTGCTGATCCACCGACCCAAGTACGACGACTGGTCGTTCCCCAAGGGCAAGCTCGACCCCGGCGAGCACCTGGTGGCCTGCGCGGTGCGCGAGGTCGCCGAGGAGACCGGCCTCGACGTCCGGCTGGGCCCGCCGCTTGCGCACCTCGACTACAACGTCGGCAACGGCACCCTGAAGAGCAAGCGCGTGCACTACTGGGCCGGCCGCGTCGTGGGCGACCCGGACGTGTCGGGCTACGTGCCCAACGCGGAGGTCGACGACGTCCGCTGGGTCGACCTCGACAAGGCCCGGCAGCAGCTGACCCAGCAGCACGACAAGGACCTCCTCGACGCGTTCGCCGACGTGCGCAGGCGGTCCACCCCGCTGGTCGTGCTGCGGCACGCCAGCGCCCTGTCCCGCAAGGACTTCACCGGCGACGACGACCGCGACCGGCCGCTCGACGAGCAGGGCACCGTCGAGTCCCACCACCTCGTCCCCCTGCTCGCGGCGTACGGCGTCCGGCGCATCCTGTCCTCGAGCTCGCGGCGCTGCTGGACCACGGTGGCGCCCTACGCGCACGTCGCGGGCATCGACCTGAAGGTCACGCACACGCTCGCCGAGGAGGACGCGACGGCGGGCGGCGTGGGGGCCGTCGTCCAGGACCTCCTCACCGACAGGACGCCGACCGTGCTGTGCTCGCACCGGCCGGTGCTGCCGATGGTCTGGGACGCCCTGGGCGTCCCCGGGACCAAGCTGGAGCCGGGCGAGATGCTCGTCGTGCACCACCGCCGCGGCGCCGTCGTCGCGGTCGAGCAGCACGCGCTCTGACGCCCACGAGCGCGTCGCCAGCACCCCCCTCGGCACGCGTGTTTCCGCAGGTCAGCGCGGTCTGTCACGAGCCGACACTCCGGTGTTCACGTGACCGCCGTCTCACGTCCCGCACGAGGTCGCACAAACGGCGGTCAGCGTTCACCCCCCGTTAACCCAGCCCCGAAGGTCGCTTCACCTCGGCTCCCTAACTTCGGCGACGTACTGACCAATGTGTCTCGGAGAAGATCACAGGAGATCGAAGTGAACATCACTTCCCTTCGCCGTCCGGCGGCCATGGGGGCCGCCCTGGTTCTCGGGTTCGGCCTGACCGCGTGCGGCGCGGCCAACGAGGCGACCGGCGACGGCGGCACCGGCAGCGGTGACAACGGCCAGTCGAGCAGCCTGTCCGGCACCCTCAACGGTGGCGGCGCCAGCTCGCAGGAGGCCGCTCAGGGCGCCTGGCGGGCCGGGTTCCAGCAGGCCAACCCCGAGGTGACCGTCAACTACGACCCGATCGGTTCGGGCGGCGGCCGCGAGCAGTTCATCTCCGGCGGCTTCCCGTTCGCCGGCTCGGACTCGTACCTCACCAACGACGAGGGCGAGCTCGACGGCGCCACGGAGCGTTGCGACGGCCAGGCGCCGATCGAGGTGCCCAACTACGTCTCGCCGATCGCCGTCATCTACAACCTCGACGGTGTCGACGACCTGCAGCTGAGCCCCGACACGCTGGCGGGCATCTTCGCCGGCGACATCACCACGTGGGACGACCCGGCCATCGCCGAGGACAACCCCGACGCCGACCTGCCGGCCGAGGACATCAACCCGGTCCACCGCTCCGACGAGTCGGGGACCACCGGCAACTTCACCAACTACCTCTCCACGGTCGCGGGCGACGCCTGGACCCACGGCGAGGTCGAGACGTGGCCGATCAAGGGCGGCGAGGGCGCCAGCGGCACCTCCGGCGTCGTGGCCGCGGTGACCAACGGCGCGAACTCCATCGGGTACGCCGACGCGAGCCAGGCCGGCGACCTGGGCAAGGCCGCCATCGGCGTCGGCGACGGCTTCGAGCTGCCGACCCCGGAGGCCGCGGCCAAGATCCTCGAGGTCTCGCCCGAGTCGGACACCGCGACCGACACCGAGCTCGTCTACGACCTCGACTACACGACCGAGGAGGCGGGCGTCTACCCGATCGTCCTGAGCTCCTACCTGATCGCCTGCCCGTCGTACTCCGACAAGGCCGAGGGCGACCTGGTCAAGGGCTACCTGAGCTACATCGTGAGTGAGGACGGCCAGCAGGCCGCCGCCGACAACGCCGGCTCGGCGCCGCTCCCGGCGAGCATCGCCGAGAAGGCACAGGCGATCGTCGACGGGATCACCGTCGGCTGACGCCGACCGGACCTCGGGTCCGCGTCGCGCAGCCGGGGGTTGCGCGGCGCGGACCCGCCCATGCGGGGCACCACCCGCTGAAGCAGTCGAAGAACGAGAGGGAGTCACGTGACAGTGACCGAGGCGGCACCGAAGCCGCCGGCACCGGTACGACGCACGGGGGACGTCGTCTTCTCGGGTCTGGCCCGGGCGGCCGGGATCACCATCCTGGTCGCCCTGGCCGGCGTTGCCGTGTTCCTGACCATCGAGGGGTTCCCGGCCGTCACGGCCCCCGCGTCAGCGATGGGCGGCAAGAGCGGCATCGTGCTGTACGTGTGGCCGCTGCTGTTCGGCACGCTGCTGGCGGCCCTCCTGGCGATGATCATCGCCACCCCGCTCGCGATCGGCGTCGCGCTGGTCATCTCGCACTTCGCCCCGCGCAAGCTGTCGCGCACGCTGGGGTACCTGATCGACCTGCTCGCCGCCGTACCGTCGGTCGTCTACGGCCTGTGGGGGATCAACTTCCTCGCCCCGCGGATGGTCGGCCTCTACGAGTGGCTCGAGGAGAACCTGGGGTTCCTGCCGTTCTTCACCGGCCCGGCCTCGTCGACCGGCCGCACGATCCTCACCGCGTCGCTCGTGCTCGCGGTGATGGCGCTGCCGATCATCACGGCGATCACCCGCGAGATCTTCGCCCAGACCCCGGTCCTCCACCAGGAGGCGGCGCTGGCCCTGGGCGCGACCCGCTGGGAGATGATCCGGATGACGGTCTTCCCCTACGGCCGCTCCGGCATGGTGTCCGCGACGATGCTCGGCCTCGGCCGGGCGCTCGGCGAGACGATGGCGGTCGCGATGGTGCTGAGCGCGACCGGCGTCATCTCGTTCAACCTGATCTCCAGCACGAACCCCTCGACGATCGCCGCGAACATCGCCCTGCAGTTCGGTGAGGCGTCCGGCCTGAAGGTCAACGTCCTGATCTTCAGCGGCCTGGTGCTGTTCGTCGTCACCTTCATCGTCAACTTCCTCGGCCGGGCCATCGCCGGCCGCGGCTACAAGGGGGAGAGCCGATGAGCACGCCCACCCCGACGACCGAGCGCGAGACCCTCAGCTCGCGCCCTGGCGGCCGGCACGACCTGCCGCTGACGCACCCGACCCTGCCGCGCTTCGCCCCCGCCCTCGTCGGCGTGATGGCCGTCGCGGCCGCCTTGCTCGTCGGGCTGCTGCTCGGCTGGGGCCTCGCCCTCATGACGCTCCTCGCGGTCCTGGTGTACGCCGTCGCCCTGCCCCTCTGGGCGCGGATCGTCGAGGGCACCCGCGCCGCGAAGGACCGGCTGGTCACCACGCTGGTGTGGTCGGCCTTCGTGCTCGCGATGCTGCCGCTGGTCACGCTGATGTTCGAGGTGATCAGCAAGGGCGCGAAGATGCTCACCGCGCAGTTCTTCACCTACTCGATGCGCAACGTCATCGGCGAGGGCGGCGGCATCTACCACGCGATCATGGGCACCCTGCTCATCACGCTGTTCGCGGCCCTGATCTCCGTGCCGGTCGGCATCATGGCGGCCGTCTACCTGGTCGAGTACGGCCAGGGGAAGCGGATGGCCCGGGTCATCACGTTCCTCGTGGACGTCATGACCGGCATCCCCTCGATCGTCGCCGGCCTGTTCGCCTACGCGCTGTTCGTGATCTTCTTCGGCCCCGGTGTGCGGATGGGCTTCGGCGGCTCGATCGCCCTGTCGGTGCTGATGATCCCGATCGTGGTCCGGTCGGCCGAGGAGATGCTCAAGCTCGTCCCCGACGAGCTCCGCGAGGCGTCGTACGCCCTCGGGGTGCCGAAGTGGCGCACCGTCGTCAAGGTCGTGCTCCCCACCTCGCTGGCCGGCATCGTCACCGGCGTCATGCTCGCCGTCGCCCGGGTGGCCGGCGAGACCGCGCCGCTGCTGATCATCGCCGGCGACACCGACTCGGTGAACTTCAACGTGTTCTCCGAGCGGATGGCGACGCTGCCGGTGTTCATCTACTACTCGTTCACCCAGCCCGGCGTACCGCCGGAGTTCGGGGAGGACCGCGCCTGGGGCGCCGCGCTGGTGCTGATCGTCATCGTGATGTCGCTCAACCTCGTGGCGCGCGCCGTCAGCAAGCTCTTCTCCCCCAAGACCGGTCGCTGAACCCGACCCACGAAGGAACAGACACCATGGCCAAGAGCATCGACGTCTCCGACCTCGACATCTACTACGGCGACTTCCTCGCCGTCGAGGGCGTGAGCATGACCATCCGTGCCCGCTCCGTCACCGCGCTGATCGGCCCGTCCGGCTGCGGCAAGTCGACGTTCCTGCGGTCGCTGAACCGGATGCACGAGGTGATCCCCGGCGCCCGCGTCGACGGCAAGATCGTGATCGACGGGCAGAACATGTACGACGCCGACGTCGACCCCGTGCAGGTCCGGCGCAGCGTCGGCATGGTCTTCCAGCGGCCGAACCCGTTCCCGACGATGTCGATCTACGAGAACGTCCTGGCCGGCAACCGCCTCAACAGCAAGCGGATGCCGAAGTCGGAGGCCGACTCGATCGTCGAGAAGTCGCTGAAGGGCGCGAACCTCTGGGAGGAGGTCAAGAACCGGCTCAACAAGCCCGGCTCCTCCCTCTCCGGCGGTCAGCAGCAGCGGCTCTGCATCGCCCGCGCGATCGCCGTCGAGCCGCAGGTGCTGCTCATGGACGAGCCCTGCTCCGCGCTCGACCCGATCTCGACCTCGGCGATCGAGGACCTGATCCACGACCTCAAGAGCGACTACACGATCGTGATCGTCACCCACAACATGCAGCAGGCCGCGCGGGTCTCGGAGGACACCGGCTTCTTCAACCTCGCCGGCGCCGGCAAGCCGGGCCGCCTGGTCGAGATGAACCCGACCAGCAAGATCTTCTCGAACCCGGACGAGCCGAGCACCGAGGCCTACATCAGCGGCCGCTTCGGATAGGTCCTACGCGCTTATCCACAGCGCATCCCACGCAATCCTGTCGCGTCCGGGCCGAAACTTCGGCCCGGACGCGCTGGTTTACCAGCAGATGGTGGTATCCCGACGCGGCGATCAGGGCAGCTGGAACACCAGGTGCAGGATCCAGTACACGACGGCGGCGACGAGGCCGGCGGCGGGGAAGGTCAGCACCCAGGCGGTGACGATCGAGCGGGCGACGCCCCAGCGCACGGCGGAGACGCGCTTGGTGGCCCCGGCGCCCATGACGGCCGAGGTGATCGTGTGCGTGGTGGAGATCGGCGCGGAGAACACGAAGGCGGTCGTGTAGAGCACGCCGGCCGCGATCGTCTCCGACGCGAAGCCGCGGGCCGGGTCGAGGTGGATGATCCGGCGGCCGAGGGTGCGCATGATGCGCCAGCCGCCGGAGTAGGTGCCGAGCGAGATCGCGGCAGCGGCGGAGAAGATCACCCAGATCGGCAGCGGGTCGTCGGCGGTGACGAAGCCGCCTGTGAGCAGCGCCAGGAAGATCACGCCCATCGTCTTCTGGGCGTCCTGCAGGCCGTGGCCGAGCGCCATCGCGGCCGCGGAGAACGTCTGCGCGAACCGGAAGCCGCGGTTGACCTTGTGCGGGTTGCGCTTCCGGAAGATCCAGAGGATCGCCAGCATCAGCGCGAACGCCGCCGCGAAGCCGAACAGCGGCGAGGCCACCATCGGGATGACGACCTTGTCCAGGATGACCGGCCACTTCACCACCGACCCGGACGCGAGGGCGGCGCCGACGAGACCACCGATCAGGGCGTGGGAGGAGGACGAAGGCAGGCCGAAGTACCAGGTGATCAGGTTCCACGTGATGGCGCCGATCAGGCCGGCCATCACCACGACGAGGCCGTGCGGCCCCTGTTCGGGACTGATCACGTCACCGACCGTGTGGGCGACCTCCTGGCCGAGGAACGCGCCGACGAAGTTCATCACCGCCGCCATCAGTAGGGCGACCCGTGGCGTCAGCGCACGCGTCGACACCGAGGTGGCGATGGCGTTCGCAGCGTCGTGGAAACCGTTGGTGTAGTCGAAGACGAGGGCAACGACGACGACCGCGATGACGATCGCGAACTCCACAGGTCAGGACTCCTTGACCGCGATCTGCTCGACGATGTTGGCGACGGTCTCGAACGCGTCGATCGCCGCCTCCAGCGAGTCGACGATGTCCTTGAGCTTGAGCACCTCGAGCGCTTCGTACTTGCCGCTGAAGAGCTTGGCGAGGATCCGGCGGTAGCTCTTGTCGCCGGCGTTCTCGAGGCGGTTGATCTCGATCCAGAACTCCTCGAGGTCCTTCATGGTGCGCAGCCGCGGCATCGCGTCGGCGGTCAGCTCGGCGCAGCGCTGGAGGACCTCGACCTGGTTGGCGAGCTCGCTGGGGAGCCGCTCGACCTCGTAGAGCAGGACCAGATCGACGGCCTCCTCCATGAAGTCCATGACGTCGTCGAGGCCGGACGCGAGGGAGTAGATGTCCTCGCGGTCGAACGGCGTGACGAACGTGGTGTTCACGCGCCGGATCACGTTGTGGGTCGACTCGTCCGCCTGGTGCTCGGCGTCGCGCATGCGCTGGGCGATGTCCTCACGGGCGGCGCCTTCGGCGAGCATCTCGGCCAGCAGCGCAGCACCGTTGACGAGGTGCGAGGCGGATTCGGCGAAGAGGTCGTAGAAGGACGTGTCTGCAGGGCGGAAGCGCAAGGCCACAGCGAACTCCTGGTGAACGGAACAGAACCGTGGGACATGCTAGGTGCAGTGCGGCGAATCCGGTCAACCCGGACCCCTGTCGGCGCGGTGCGCAGGCTCAACGAGGCGCGCAGGTGTGGCGCAGGTCGCGCCCGCGGCGTCAGAAGTCGCGGACCTGTTGGCTCGGGATGGTGGGTGGTTCGATCCCGAGAAGACGGTCGACCTCGTCCTGGTCGAGGGGCGCATCGGCCTCGCTCGCGGCGATGATCAGGTTCGTCGTCAACTCGACCTCGGCGAGCAGCTCCGCGTCCTCCAGCGGGACGTTCAGCTGGTCATCCACGACACCGCTCCCTCCAGGTCTCATGACGACTGTGATTCTCCTGTCAACGAAGAGACGCGGCTCCCGACACGCTCATTGTCGCCGACCGGCTGACGCCTACCCATAGTCATTTGGGACAAAACCAAAGGACCCCGACGGGTAGCCCGTCGGGGTCCTGGTGAGTCTGCGTCGGCCGTACGGCCGAGAGGTCAGACCGGGCGAACGTTCTCCGCCTGCGGGCCCTTGGGGCCCTGGGTGACGTCGAACTCGACCTTCTGGTTCTCATCGAGGGACTTGTAGCCCTGCGTCTGGATCGCCGAGTAGTGCACGAAGACGTCGTCGCCGCCGTCCTCCTGCGCGATGAAGCCGAAACCCTTCTCGGCGTTGAACCACTTAACGGTGCCCTGAGCCATGCTCTGTTACTCCTACTGATGGGGCTTGGAACCGCCACTTCGGCGGCCCCGCAGCAGGTGCGGTGAAACGCCGTGCCCCCTCAAGCGGTGACTCAAGAGACAACGTCGCCGGATCACAAAAACTCCGCGGACGACGACACTTCTGGATGAAGGTGTTGCTAGACCAGTGGAACTTTGCACCTGCTGTGCAGGAGACCCTACCAATGACGGGGCCCTCGTGCCGAGTGCAGATTCGATGCGCGTCTCAAACAGTGGGTGAACCGGATCCCTGCCTGCGGCGTCCACCTGGTGACGAGAGGAGATCCCCGTGAGGGAGAGGCAGAGGGTACGTCGGGGCGCGGTGGTCCTGGTCGCCGTCGCCGCCCTGCTCGGCACCGCCGTCGCGCCGGCGGCAGCGCTGCCCGACTGGCGCACCGGCCCGGCCCGCTGGGACAACCCGGGCGACGTCCGCGGGATGCCGAAGGTCGTCGACCTGCGCTGGGCGGCGCACGACGGCTTCGACCGGGTGGTCGTGGTGCTGCGCGGCGCCCGTCCCGACCTGCTGACGATGCGGCCGGAGGAGCTGACCTACGACCCGAGCGGCAAGCCGGTGCCGCTGAAGGGGAAGCACCTGATGTACCTGATCCTCCGGCCGGCGGCGACGTACACGAACGACGGCAGGAGCCTCTACGAGGGTCGCCGCCTGGTGCGCCCCGGCTTCGAGTCGCTGCGCGGGATCGCGCTCACCAGCTCGTTCGAGGGCGACACCCTGTTCGGGTTCACCTCGCGGACGGCGGCCTACCGGGTGTTCACACTGACGAGCCCGAGCCGCGTCGTCGTCGACTTCCGGCACCCGCGCTGAGGTCTCGCCAGGCTCGACCGGCCGTCGCTAGAGCATGACCCCGATCGGGCGGTAGGCCAGCCCGGGGAACACCGAGGTCGGTGACCGGTCGGGGAACCGTCGGGCGACGACCTCGCCCAGCACGTTGCGGTAGTCGGTGGTGACCTGGAGGTCGCCGTCCACGAGCTTGTCGGTGCCCAGACCGGGCCAGCTGCCGTGGTAGCCGCCGCGGACGCCGCCGCCCATCAGCAGCATCATGTTGCCCCAGCCGTGGTCGAGACCGTTGTTGCCGTTCTGGGTGACCCGGCGGCCGAACTCGCTGATCGTCACGACGGTCACCCGCGACCGGGTCGGGCCGAGGTCGCGGAGGAACGCGTCGACCGCGCCGGCGAAGCCGCGCAGCATGCTCTGCATCCGGCCGGAGTCGAGGACGCCGTAGTCGGCGTGCATGTCCCAGGTGCCGTAGTCGACCGACACCACCTCGGTGCCGACGTCGGCCTTGATCAGCCGGGCGGTGTCGCGGAGCGCGGCGGCGAGGCCGGCGGCCGGGTAGACCTTGGGGTAGGCGCTGTCGGCGCGGTACGGCGTCTCGACCACGGCGCGCAGGTCGTCGGCGGTTCGCAGCGCGGCCCGGGTCGCGTCGCCGAGGGCGCCGGGCGCGTGCTTCCAGGTGGTGCGCAGCTGGCGGCGGCGGCGCGAGAGGAAGTCACCGTCGGCGCCGGCGAGCGACACGTCGGCGAGGCTCTCGGCGGTCAGCGACAGCGCGTCGCCGACGAGCGCGGTCGGGGTGACCGGGTCGCCGAGCCCCACGGCGTCGTACGGCTCGGAGCCGCCGCCGAGGCCGACCATCCGGTTGACCCAGCCGCGCCGGACGGTGGAGGTCGGGTCGGCGTCCTCGATCTCCTCCATCGCCCGGAAGTGCGAGCGGTTGGGCACCTCCATGCCGACCGCGTGCACGGCCGCGAGCTCGCCGGTGGCGAGCAGCCACTCGAGCGGGCGCAGCGCGGGGTGCAGGCCGAACATCGCGTCGGCGCCGAAGAGCGACGCGGCCGGGACCCCGATGGTCGGACGCGCGGCGTAGTAGGCCGGGTCGCCGTGAGGTACGACGACCCCCATCCCGTCCACGCCGCCGCGGAGGCTGATCACCACCAGCACGTTGTTGCCGACCGCGCGGCGGGAGGGCGCGGCGAACGAGACCTGCCGGAAGGCGTCGCCGAAGACGGAGGTCGTGACGGCTGCGCCGGTCGCGGCGGCCAGGCCGGCGAGCACCCGGCGCCGGGACGGGCCGGCGGCCCGCTCGAACTCCTCGCAGCAGCTCGCGGTCGTTTCGGGGTCCATCGTCGAGTCCTCGTGTCTCGTCATCGCGTCATGTGGGCGGGCGAGTCGAGCAGGACGGCGGCGACGCGGACGAAGTCGCCGCGCGCGAGCGGGTGCCGCTTGTCGACCACCTCGTCGGGCTTGTAGCCGGTGGCTTGGCAGACCGCCTTGAGCTGCGTCTTGGTGGACCGGCGGCCGAGCAGGGTGCGCGACAGGTGGTCGACGTACCGGTCGAGGCGCACCTGTTTCGCGGGCAGCCAGCGCTGGGGCTTGCGGTAGTGCACGTCGCGGGCGGGGTGGCCGCCGGAGGCGAGGTCCCAGTGCATCCGGAACGAGCTGAGCATCCGGGCCGCCGACGCCCAGTCGGCGTTGCGCTCGGGGGCGCCGTCGGGTCGCGGCCACTGGAAGAGCGGCAGCCCGCGGTGCTGGTGGGTGATCTGGTGGGCGAAGGCCCTGCCGCTCGTCGGCTTGGTCGCCCGGACCTGGAGGGCGCGGGCGGTGGCGACGAGGTCGTCGACGGGGGTGCGGTACTTCTGCCCGGCCGAGGCCTGGAACTCCGGGCTCGCGACGAGGTGCCGCAGCATCGCGCGGATGTCGGTGCCGCCGGCCAGGTAGACGCCGGCGAGCCGGTCGACGAGCGCGGCGCTCGGGTAGTCGCCGACGAACCGGATCACCAGCTTGGTCGCGATCGTGCGCGCGGTGGCCGGGTGGTTCGCCAGGTAGCGGAGGTAGTCGATCGTGAGCTGCCGGCCGTCCTCGGCGGCGTTGGCGTGGCCGAAGCCGAGCACCTGCACGGGGCCGGTGGTGTGCTGGCGCGGGTTGTAGCGCTGCTCCCAGGTGCCGCGGAAGTCGATCCGCCAGCCGCTCAGGACCACCGCGGAGTCGAGCACCATCTGCTCGGTGTAGCCGGAGGCGCGGCCGACGGTGTGCAGCTCGAGCAGCTCGCGGCCGTGGTTCTCGTTGGGGGCGCCGCGCACCGAGCGGAAGTTGTCGAGGTAGGTGAGCATCGCCGGGTGCAGCGTGCACGCGACGAGCAGGTCCTCGAACCGGCCGAGCGCGTGCTGCCGCACGGTCTGGTCGTAGCCGACCCGGTTGACCCACGCCGTGCCGCCGACGGCGCCGACGTGGAGGTGGTTGGACCAGAAGTCGACCATCGTCTCCAGCACCTGCCGGTTGCTGTGGATGCGGCGCAGCATCGTCCACGACGACAGCCGGTCGGCGTACCCGTAGCCGACCTTGCTCCGGGTGAACTTCACCGCCGGGGTCTCCCACAGCTCGGGGAACCAGCCGTCGATCCAGCCGACCCGCGGGTGCTCGGGCACGCCCGCCGGCTCGAGCTGCCGCTCGAACCAGGCCGTCGGGCCGCCGGCCGCCTGCATCTGCGCCCAGGTCGCCGTCGACCAGCCGCAGCCGAGGCGGTTCATCAGGTGCAGGGCGTACGGCGTCGGCACCTTGGTGGCGCGGTACGGGTTGACGACGTACCGCCGCCGGCGGCGGGCGCCGGTGCGCACCGGCTGCGTGACCGTCATGAGCGGCTCCCCCGAGGGCTCGTCCCGCCCACCCACGGCGCGGGTCGGTGCGGTGCCAGCACTGTAGCCGCGCGGAACCTTTGCCGAGGGGTTTGCCGCTCAGAGCCCGAGTTGGGGTGATTTGGGCGGTAGGCTGCTCGGGAGCGAGCCGCCCTGGTGGGGACCTTTCGGTGGCCGCGACACCTCGAACCGAGGGGTGACGTCATGAGGACGCCGGCGTTCCCGGCTGGGGCACGTCGCAACGGCCTGGCGGTCGTCGCTGCCCTGGCGGTGGCCGCGGTCGCCGTCGGTGTCGCGGCGATCTCCTTCCCGCCCGCCCCGTCCGGCGACGGCGGTCCGGCCGCGACGATGACGTCCGGGTCCGAGCCGTCGACCGGCGCGTCGGTGCTCGAGGTCGACCACGGTCCCGGCGACGACCCGGACGCGGTGGCGGACTGCGCCGGCGACGGCTTCGCCGACGACCCCGCCGGCGTCGAGGTGCTGTACGACGTGGTGCAGGAGGCGCCCGACGGCACGACGCCCGTGCTCGCCCTGCGCAACGACGCCGGCGAGCTGCGGCTGTGCGACATGACCGGCCCCGACGCGCCGGCGGTGCTGCCGCTCCCCCAGTCCGACGCGGCCACGCCGGTCGTCGAGCTGACCAGCGGCGACCGGGTCTGGGACTGCGACGAGACCGTGCTCGCGGGCTTCCGCGCCACCACGTGGCTGAGCACCGAGCCCGCGGTCGCCGAGGTGGCGCAGCGGTTCGTCGTCGACGGCACCCCGGGGCCCCGGTTCAGCAGCACGCCCGTCGGGGGCGTGGCGCACCTCCAGGTCTGGCTCGGCCCGCAGGTCGAGGACGCCCGGATCCACCTCGAGCAGCGTGCGCTGCAGGCGGACGGCAGCCCGGTCGACTCGCCCTGGGCGGGCTCGCAACGGGTGGCCGGCTGCACGGGCACCGACGGCGAGGTGCAGATCGGCTGACGCCCGACGGGAGCGACCCTCCGGCATCCCCCGAGCCGAAGGGCCGCTCTCGCTCCGGGGCAGGTCCGCGTCCGTCGCACCGGCGGCACCGGGACCGCACCGGACCCTGGACCGGCACGGGCGGCGTCGACCGTGAGGACGGACACCTGCTCCTGTTCTGGTTGTCGGCGCTCCGTGCCGGAGCCTTGAGCGCTCCCACGGGTGAAACCTCGTTGCCGCGGGGCCGCCGCGTGGGGAGGATGCGAAGCGTGCCCGTCGACCTGTGGAGCAGCACCGCCTTCCACGAGGAGGCCCGCGCCTGGGTGCAGGAGCAGGCGCGCCCGCTCGGCATCCGGCTGACCGGCGCCTGGGAGCAGCCGCACAACCGGCCGTGGTCCAGCGCGATGTCGTTCGAGTCAGACGCCGGACGGCTGTGGTTCAAGGTCAACGGCCCGGGCATCCGGTTCGAGGCCGCCCTGGTCGACCTGCTCGGCAAGGTCGTGCCCGACCTGGTGCCGGAGGTGCTCGCCGCCGACCACGAGCGCGCATGGTCGCTGACCCGGGACGCCGGGCCGACGCTGCGCTCGGTCGCGCCGCCCGAGGAGCTGTGGGCGTGGTGGGAGGGCATCGTCGTCCGGTACGCCGAGGCCCAGCTCGTGCTCGCCGACCACCGCGACGCAATGCTGGCGGCCGGCGTGTCCGAGGCCTCGCCCGCCACCCTGCCGGCCCAGACCCGGGCGCTCGTCGAGGAGCTCGCCGCCCGGACCCCCGACGACGGCGGGCTCACCCGCGAGGAGGTCGCGGGCCTCGAAGCGCTGCTGCCGGAGTACGACGCGTGGTGCGCGGCGCTCGCCGCGTCCGGCGTACCGGACTCGGCGCAGCACGACGACCTGCACTCCTCCAACATCTGCTGGACCGGCGCGGTCGAGACCGCCCGGGTCATCGACTGGGGCGACACCAGCGTCGGCTCCCCGATCGCGACCATGCTCTGCACGATGAACTCGCTGGCGTTCCACGCCGGGTGCGAGGTCGACGACCCGCGGGTGCTGCGGGTCCGGGACGCCTACCTCGAGCCGTTCACGGCGTACGCCGACCGGGCGGAGCTCGTCGAGCTGGTCACGCTCGCCCGACGTACCGGCGCGGTGACGCGCGCGATGAGCTACCAGCACGCGTTCCACGGCGAGCCGCGGTCGGCTGAGGCCGAGATGGACTGGCCGGTGCGCGGCTGGCTGCTCGAGCTGCACGAGCTCTGAACCCGTCTGGACCAGCCCACGCCGGGAGGCGCCGTGCAGGAGGTCCGGTTCGTGAGATCTGCGCCGCATCGGGTGTTCGCCCACCCGCGTCGGGGTAGGTATGCCGACGAGCGCTGCTCGCCAGATGAGTTCGTTCGCAGTCCCCGGGAGCGCCCATGCCGTCCTTGACCCAGTCCGCACCTCTGGGCCCGTTCGACGTCGAGTCGTCCGCCAGTGTCTTCCGCCGCCTCCTGCTCCGGGTCGCCGTCGTGCTGGGCCTGGCCAGCAGCCTCCTCGTGTGGAGCCTGCTCCCGATGCTGGGCTGCCTGGTGTTCATCGTCTCGTTCGCGATGCTCACCGTCGCCGCGTCGCTGCGCAACCACCGCGGCCCCCAGGCGCTCAGGGCCGGTCTCGCCACCGCGCGGGTCAGCGTCAAGGTGATCGCCGCCGTCGCGATCGTGGACCTCTCCGGCTTCACCGGCGTCCTGCTCGTCGCGTTCTGCGTCGCGCTCTCCGACGAGGCCCGGGCGTTCCTCGCCCGCCACGCCCGGCAGGCGGTGCGGCGGCTGCACGGCGTGCACGCGCGGCGCTGAGCGCGGCCGCTCTCAAGTTCGACCACCCGGAATCCGACATTCCAGACGAACTGCAGTCGTCGAAGGTGGTCGATGTCGAACCTGCCCGCCCTGCTCAAGGACGCCCTGACGATCGAGGGCGCCCTGGGTGTGGCCCTGGTCGACGCCGCGACCGGGCTACCGCTCGGCGCGGCTGACGAGGGCACCGGGCTCGCGGTCGAGGTCGCCGCCGCCGGCGGCACCGACGTGGTGCGGGCGATGCGTCGCACGCTCGACGGCCTGCGGCTCGGTGACGGCGAAGGGATCGAGGACCTCCTCGTCACGACCACGACGCAGCTGCACCTGCTGCGCGTCGTGTCCGGCCACCCCGGACTGTTCTTCTGCCTGGTGCTCGACCGGGACCGCGCCACCTTGGGTATGGCGCGGTTCCGGCTTGCCACGATCGAGAAGGAGCTCGTCCTGTGAGCGCTCCCGTGCACACCGCCCCCATCCCGCTGACCCCCGTGGTCGGCTCCCGCGCGCAGCAGCAGGTCGCGTTCGTCGGCCCGTTCGGGGTCGGCAAGACCACCGCGGTCTTCACGCTGTGCGGCGACTCCGTGGCGAGCACCGACGTGAAGAGCTCGCTGGTGAAGGCCCGGGCCGGCCGGCACGTGAAGCCCACGACCACGGTGGGCCTGGAGATGGGCGAGTGGACCACCCCGGACGGCCGCACCGTCTCCGTCGTCGGCACACCCGGGCAGGAGCGCTTCGACCTGGTACGGCGGTCGGCGATGCCGCGCAGCGCCGGGGTGGTGCTGTGGCTGTTCGGCGACCACGAGCACGCCGGGCTCGACGCGGAGCTCTGGCTCGACTTCATCGCGGCCGAGGTGACGCTGGACAAGATCACCGTCGCCCTCACCCGGCTCGACGGCCAGGATCTCGACGCGGAGCTGGACGCGTTCCGGCAGATCGTCGACCGGTTCTCCCCCGCCATCCCGCTGGTGGCCGCCGACCCGCGCGACCAGGGCGACGTGCAGGCCGTCGTGCTGGCGGCGCTGCGCGGCCCTGCCCTGCAGGTCGTCGAGCAGGCCGGCTGACGTGACAGCCGGCCCGTGGACTGACGCGCTGGCCGTCGACGCCGCCGACGCCGACCGCTCGACGTTCGAGCTCGGTGCCGACGAGGCGCGGGCGTGGCACGACATCACCGACCGGACCGGTGCCCTGCTGGTGCCGGTGCTCGAGCGGCTGGCCGGGGCCCTCCCCTCGGTGACCGGGGTCATGGTCGCGACCGCCGACGGCTTCAACCTGTGCGCGCTCGGCCTGGCCGCCGACCGCGTCGAGCGGGTCTGCGCGATGACCAGCGCGCTGTTCTCGATGGCGACGACGGCGATGCCCGACGACGAACCCGGAGAGGCGGACCTGCTGACGATCGGCAGCGACGAGGCCTGCACCGTCGTGCTGGCCCTGCCCGGGCTCAGCCTCGGCGCCGCCATCCTCTGCGTGAGCGCCCGGCACGAGACGCTCGGCTCGCTGGTCTACCGGGCGCGTGCCGCGGCGGCCGAGATCACCGCGCTCGGTCTCGAGGGCGCCGTCAGTACCGCTTGGTGACCTCGAGGGTGCCGTCGCCGCGCACCTTCAGGGTGGCGACGTACATCCGGCGCTGGTTGCAGCCACCCGCGGCGTACCGGCACGTCGCGGCGTCCTGGTAGCCGACCCGGCCGGAGCGCCAGGCGGAGTACGCCAGCCGCAGCCGCCCCGTGTGGTCGACGAACGGCGTCTGCGCCCCGGGCCCGGCGACGTACCCGTCGGCCTCGATCAACGGGGTGGACCGCACGCGGGTGCACGGGCCGAGCGGCGTCCTGCAGCGGGCGTAGCCGATCGCGTACTTCGCGGTGGAGTACCGGTTGCCGGAGTAGAAGAGGAAGATCCGGCCGCCGACCGCGATCGGCGAGGGCGCCTCGATGACGTTGCCCTCCCAGCTGTCCGCGGTCGCGAGGAGCACCGTGGGCTTCGTGCCCGGGGCGAACGCCAGGCCGTCCGGGGTCATCTCCTGGGCGACCACCTCGGTCGGCTTGCTGCCCGGGACCCCGGCGTTCTTCCAGACCAGGTAGACCCGGCCCCGGTGCCGCAGCCAGGCCGGGTCGATGCTGCCCATCGGGTCCGACGAGCAGTACAGCGGCCCGCTGCTGGTGTCGACGAACGGGCCCGTCGGCAGCGAGGACGTCGCCAGGGAGAGGCAGTGCCGGTTGCTGCCGGCCGTGGTCTGCACGGCGTAGGCGTCGACGTACAGGCCGCCGAGCTTCGCGACCGCGGGCGCCCAGACGCCGGGCTTGCCGTTCGGCGGCAGCTTCGCGGCCCAGGCGGCCGGCGTCGGCATGGCGTCGTTGTAGCCGACCCAGCCGCTGTAGCCCGACTCGAGCGGCCACGCGGCCCGCGCGTTCCACGTGACGAGGTCGGTGGAGGTCATCAGGGGCAGGTTGTTGCCGTCGAGGTTGGTGGCGTAGGCGAAGTGCGTCGAGCCCTCGCGGATGATCGACGGCGCGCCGAACTCGCCGGCGTACGGCAGCCCGGCCCAGAAGCGGTCCGAGCCGGGTGCGGCCGAGGCCGGGGCGACCGGTCCGGCGACGCCCGCCAGGGCGGCGATCGCGGACACCACCATCACTGCCAGGCCTGCGGCCCGGGTCCTGCTGACGTGCACCTGCGAAGCTCCCCCGACAACGGCTCAGACGATCGTGCTCTCCTCCGAGCTATCGGCAGGTGCGGGGACGACCGGAGGAATTGCGGGCCCGGATCCGGCGGGCGGCGGTCCGGGGTGCTCCGGTGCGAGCGGCCGCTCGGCCTCGTGCGCGGCGAGCGCCCGCTCGGCCGCGGCGACGACGTCGTCGCGGGTGCCCGCCTGGTCGGAGGCGGCCAGGGCGATGCAGAGGCGCGTGTGGGCAGGGTCGCCGTACGTCACGCCCGACCAGGTCTTGCGGCTGCTCACCTTCATCATCGTGCGGTCGGCGCCCATGTGCTCCATCTCCTCCAGCTGCGCCAGCGCCCACTCGCGCCGCTTGTAGCCGGAGAACACGACCCGGTCGCTGGTCACCGTCACGTCGCCGTCGTCGACGACCGTCACGTGGCTGCTGCCCTGGCGCTGCCGGACCTCGACCATCGAGCCGGGCACGGTGCAGTAGACCTGCTCCCACGCGCGGAGCTTGAAGGCCGTGAAGCCGGTCGGCCGGATGCCGCGGTCGAGCCGGGCGCGCTGCAGCAGGTCGGCGAGGTGCGTCCGGCGCTCGTCCCAGACCTTCCGGTCCTGCTCGTGCAGGAGGGCGGCGTGCTCGTAGTCGACGAGCCGGTCGTGGTACGCCGCCGCGTCCTCCGCCCGGCGGCGGGCGGTCTCGTCACGCTCACGCTCGCCGGCCGCGGCGGCCTCGCGCATCGCCTCGCGCTCGCGGCGGGCGGCGACCTTCTCGCGCTGGGCGGAGACGATCAGGCTGAGCAGACCCAGCCCGATGATCAGCACGAGCACCGAGCCGGCACCGGCGACCACGTCGCCCGCGCTGATCGGCGTCGCGTCGACCTCGGTCGGGAGGTCGCGGGTCGTCGTGTTGCCCGCCGGATCGGTCGCGGTGACCGAGGCGGTGTATCCGCCCTCCTCGAGCCCGGTCGCCTCGACCCGGCGCGGACCGTCCCCGGCGGCGAAGGAGCCGTCGGCGACCGTGTCGCCGGTGCCGTCCCGCAGCTGCCACGTGACGTCGCTGCCGGGCTCGGCCGCGATCCGGGCGGCCCAGGCCTCCTGGCCGCCGAGGTCCTCGACGGCCAGCGGGGGTGCCGCGGTGTCGACGGTGAACGGGGCGAGGCGGGTGACGCCGCGCCGGCCGGAGTCGTCGGTCAGCCGGACCCGGGCGCCGGGGTGGGCGCCGTCGGCGAGCTCGAACGAGGCGCGGGCGGTGCCGTCGTCACCGAGCACGACCCGGCGGGAGCCGGCCCGGGGAACCGTCACGACCGCCCGCGCACCGGGCGTGCCGGTGACCGCGACGGTCTGGTTGGCGTCGCCGGGCTCGCTGGTCAGCGCGGCACGGACCTTCAGCCGCGGCACCGCGACCAGCACGGTGCGGTCGACGAACCGCTGGTTGCCGGCCTCGTCGGTCAGCCCGACGGAGAGCACGTGGCTGCCGTCGGCGAGCGCCGCCGTCACGTCGAGGGCCCCGCCGGGGCTGGTGCCGTCGGCGACGGGAAGGCCGTCGACGGTGACGGAGTACGACGTGCCGGGGTCGGTGGTCAGCGAGAGCCGGGTGCGCGCGTCGGCCGGCGTCGCGCGGGCGACCCGGACGCGCTTCACGACCGGCGGGGTCGCGTCGGCCTCGACCCGCACCGTCGTCGGCCGGCTGGCGACGCCGGAGTAGTCCGTCGCGCTGACGTCGTAGCGGTGCCTGCCGGTCGGCGCGGTCAGCTCGATCCACTGCACGCCGCCACCGGCGTAGGCCGTGGCGACGACCGTCTCGCCGTCGTGCACCTGCACGGTGGTGCCGGCTGCGGCGCTCACCGGGATGCGGACGAGGCCGGCCGGCCCGGTCTCGGGCACGCCGACCTTCGGGCTCGCCGGCAACGTCGGCACGTCGGCCGCGTACGCCGTACCTGCGCCGGCGAGGGCGGTTCCCACCACCACGATCGCCAGCCCTGCCGCTGCCTGCCCCCAGGCACGAACGGGCATCCTCGAGCTCCCCAACTACATCGTCCTACCCCACGTCCGCCACCCGAGTGACCCGGTCGACGCTAGTCGCCGTGAGGGCGGCCGTCGGGGATATCCCGACGTGTCGCGGTGTCAGGCTGCGGGGTTGTCCGGATGCTGATCGTCGAGGACCTCGACGTACAGGAATCCGTACTGCGCGCGGGCGTAGCGGGTCGCGGCCGGGACGTCCTGGAACGTGACCGCGTGCGACGACGGGGTGGGCGCGTCGCAGTCGCTGGGGTGCAGGACCACGGCCCAGCCGCCGTCGGGGGCGCGCAGGATCGTGCAGATGGGTACGGCGTGGGCGCTCGGCGCTCCGGCCAGGACGACGGTGCGGCTGGTCATGGGTCCTCCTCCCGAGGAACGGGTGCACGAGGTGTTCGTGCTGGAGGGACCATCGGCTTGCCTTCTCCGGACCTGACCCGTCCGCCGTACCTATGCTGCGGGCGTGCCGACCACGGTGCTCGCCACCAAGCTGATCGCTCCGTCGCCCCGACGGAGGCTGGTGGCACGCCCACGGCTGCTGCGGCTGCTCGACGCGACGATCGAGCCGGGCCACCGGCTGACCTTGGTCTCGGCGCCGGCCGGGTTCGGCAAGACCACCGCGGTGTCCGAATGGTGCGCGCGGCTGGCCCCGGCCGGGGACGAGGCCGCCCCGGCGTCCGTCGCCTGGGTGTCGATGGACGAGGGCGACAACCAGGCCGGACGGCTGCTGGCGTACGTGCTGGCCGCGCTGGCGCGAGCGGGCCTGCCGGTCGACCCGGCCGAGGGCGACCCGGACGTCGCCGCGGTCCTGCCGGCGCTGGTCAACGACGCCGCGCAGGCCTGTGCCACCGACCCCGAGCACGCGTGGGTGCTGGTGCTCGACGACTACCACGCCGTCACCGACCCCGGGACGCACGAGGCCGTCGCCTTCCTGCTCGAGCACCTGCCGCCGCAGGTCCACCTGCTGCTGACCACCCGGGCCGACCCGCCGCTGCCGCTCGCCCGGCTGCGCAGCCGCGGCCAGCTGGCCGAGGTGCGCGCGGCGGACCTGCGGTTCAGCCCGGACGAGGCGCAGCAGTTCCTCAGCGACGTGATGGACGTCGACCTCGACGCCGCCGCGGTGACCGCCCTCGACCGCCGGACCGAGGGCTGGGCGGCGGGGCTGCAGCTGGCGGGTCTGTCGCTGCGCGACCTTGCCGACGCGTCCGCGCAGGAGGCGTTCGTCGCGGACTTCGCCGGCAGCAACCGGTTCGTCCTGGACTACCTCGCCGACGAGGTCCTCGCGCGGCAGCCTCCCGAGGTCCGAGCGTTCCTGCTGCGCACGTCGGTGCTGCAGGCGCTGACCGGCGACCTGTGCGACGCGGTCACCGGCCAGGCCGGCGGTGCGGCGACCCTCGAGCAGCTCGAGCGCGGCAACGTCTTCGTGGTGCCGCTCGACCCGGCCCGGAGCTGGTACCGCTACCACCACCTCTTCGCCGACGTCCTGCGCGGGCGGCTGCTCGCGGAGCACCCCGACGAGGTGCCGCGCCTGCACCTGCGGGCGAGCGACTGGTACGACGCGCACGGGCACGTCGAGGAGGCGGTCCGCCACGCTCAGGACGCCGGCGACCACGAGCGGGCGGGACGGCTGATGGAGGCCGGCCTGGGCGACGTCCGCCGGGCGCGTCGCGACGACCTGCTGCTGGCGTGGCTGGGGTCGCTGCCGGACGCCGTGGTGCGGCACAGCCCGGTGCTCAGCGTGGCCGCGGCCTGGGCGCAGATGATGCACGGCGACCTCGACGCGGCCGAGGCCCTGCTCGACGTCGCCGACGCGCTGCTGCGGGCCGGGCGCGCCGATCCGGCGCTGCGTGCGACCTGGCCGGACACCGAGGACCTGCGGACGATCGGCGGCGCGATCGAGCTGTACCGGGCGTCCGTCGCGCAGGCACGCGGGGACGTCGACGGCACGCTGCGGCACGCGCGAGCCGCGCTGGACGCCGCCGGCCCCGAGGACCACTTCATCCGCGGCGGCGGCGCCGGGTACCTCGGGCTGGGCCTCTGGGCCGCGGGCGACGTCCGCCAGGGCCTCGAGACGTTCGGCCTCGCGGTCGAGAGCCTGCACGCAGCGGGCAACCTGGTCGACGAGCTCGACGCGACGATCGAGCTGGCCGACATGTGGCTCTCCGCGGGACGTCCCGGGCGGGCTCGCGCTCTCTACGACGACGCGCTCCGGTCCGCGACCTCCGGCGGCCCGCCGTACCCGCGGGCGACGGCGGACCTGCACGTCGGGCTCGCGGGGCTGGACCTCGAGGCCGACGACCTCGCGGCCGCCGAGGCGCACCTCGAGGCCGCCCGGGTGCTGGCCGAGCGAGCGGCGATCACCGAGAACAAGTGGCGCTGGTACGCCGTGTCCGCACGGCTGCGCTCGGCCGTCGGCGACCACGTGGCCGCGCTCGACCTGCTCGACGAGGCCCGGGCGCGCTACCGGCCGGGCTTCTACCCCGACCTCCGGCCGCTCCTGTCGCAGAAGGCCCGGGTCCAGCTCGCCGCCGGCGACCTCGCGGCCGCGGAGGCCTGGGCCGTCACGGCGGCCGTCGACACGGCCGCCGAGCCGACGTACCTCCACGAGCACGCCGAGCTCACCCTCGCCCGGGTCGCGCTGGCGCGGCGCGCGGACGACCGGGCGCAGTGGCCGTCACGGCTGGCGCTCCTCGAGGCGGCCGCCGCGGAGGGGGGCCGGGCCGACAGCGTGCTGGAGATCCGCGTCGTCCGCGCCCTCGCCGAGCTGGCGCTCGGCACGCCGGACGACGCCCGCGGCACCCTCACCCTCGCGCTGGCCGAAGCCCCCGAGCCGGACGCCTACGCCCGGCTGTTCCTCGACGAGGACCCCGCCCTCGTCGCTCTGGTCCCGGCGCTCGCCGCGCGGCTGCACGGGGAGCGACCGACCTCCGCACCGGCGCTCCTCCAGGGTCTCCCGGACCCGCTCAGCGAGCGCGAGCTCGACGTGCTGCGGCGGCTGGCCGGCGAGCAGACCGGACCCGAGCTGGCCCGCGAGCTGTACATCTCGCTGAACACGCTGCGCACGCACACCAAGCGGATCTTCACCAAGCTCGACGTGAGCACCCGGGCGGCGGCCGTCCGACGCGGCCGGGAGCTCGGCCTCCTCTGACCCGGCCGGGCCGCGGCTCACCACCGGGAATCACATCATGTGGTGACGCCCGGCCCCGGTCGCGCGACCTACGTTCCCGTCATACCCGCGGCGCCCGCCACGGACCGACCGGAACCGAGGAGACGGCCATGACCATCACCACCACCTTCCTGACCCGGGCCGCCGGCGTCGCGGCCGCCACCGCCGGACTGCTCTTCGTGGGCGTGCAGATCGGCCACCCGCACCTGGACGTCGACAGCATCACCACCACCGAGGTCGTGGTCCGCAACAGCCTGAAGGTCGTGATGGCGACCCTCGCCCTGGTCGGCATCACCGGCATGTACCTCAGCCAGGTCCGCCGGAACGGCGTCCTGGGCCTGGTCGGCTACGTCGTGCTGGCGGCCGGCTACCTCAGCATCATGGCCACGACGGTCATCGCCGCCACGGTCCTGCCGGCCATCGCCGCCACCGACCCGTCGTACGTCGCCGACGTCCTCACCGTCTCCACCGGCGGGCAGGCCGCGGGCGACATCGGCGCGCTCGCGACCATGCACCAGCTCCAGGGCTTCGCCTACCTGCTCGGCGGCCTGCTGTTCGGCATCGCGCTGTTCCGGGCCCACGTCCTGACCCGCTGGGCGACCGTGCTGCTCGCGGTCGGTGGCGTGGTCAGCATCGCCCTCTCGGTCATGCCGGACGCGTTCTACCGGCTGCTCGCCTACCCGAACGGCATCGCCATGGTCGCGCTGGGCATCTCGCTCTTCCGTACCGCGGGCCGCGAGCTCGACTCCGCCGCTCCCGACGCCGCCGCTGCCGTCACGACCCCTGCGAGCGCGTGATGACCACCGGGTCGCGGCGCGGGTGGCTGGTCCCTCCGGCGCTGATCGCGCTGTCGGTGATCCCGCTGGTCTCCGGGGCGTTGCGGCTCGTCGAGGTCGCGGGTGGGCCGGCGCTGATGCCGGACAACCCGCGGGTGGACGCCTCGCCCGTCCCGGTCGTGGTGCACGTGCTGGCCGCCGCGGTCTACGCGTTGGTGGGGGCGTTCCAGTTCCCGGCCCGGCTGCGGCGGAACCACCGCACCTGGCACCGGCGCGCCGGCCGGGTCCTGGTCGTGGCCGGTCTGCTCGTCGCCGGCTCGGGGCTCTGGATGACCCTCTTCTACGCCGGCGCCCCCGGCGGCTGGCTGCTCTGGGCGGTGCGGCTGGTCGTGTCGTCGGCGATGGGCACCGCTCTCGTGCTCGGGTTCACCGCCATCCGCCGGCGCGACCTGCCCTCCCACCGCGCGTGGATGATCCGCGCGTACGCGCTCGGGCTGGGCGCCGGCACCCAGGTGCTCACCCAGGGCCTCGGCCAGGCGGCGTTCGGGACCGGCGAGCTGAGCACCGCCCTGTCGGTCTCCGCCGGCTGGGTCGTCAACGCCGCCGTCGCCGAGGTCGTCATCCGTCGCAGCCCCCGCCGGTCCGGCCCGTCGCGGCACCCGGGCACCTCGGCCCGCATCCTGGCCCGCACTGCGGAGCGATGACGATGCCCGGCGAGCGCTACGAAGTCCGTGTCGCCGGCCACCTCGACCCGTGCTGGTCGGCCTGGCTGGGCGACGCCGCCGTCGGCCACGACGCCGACGGGACGACCACCCTGCGCGTCACCGTGGCCGACCAGGCCGGGCTGCACGGCCTCCTCGGCCGGCTCCGCGACCTCGGCGTGCCGCTGCTGGCCCTGCAGGCCCTCGACCTCCCGCCGCGCGACGACCCCTGATCCGACGTACGAAAGGAAGCGCCATGTCCACCACCTCTCTCGCCGACACCGGCCGGCGACCCGCCACTCCCGGCCTGTCCCGGACCCGCCTGCACGTGCTGCGTGCGGGCTACCTGTTCGTCGGTGTCGGCCTGGCCGTCGTCAGGTGGCCGCTGCTGCCAGGTGTCGCGGAGCTGCCGCTCTACGAGGGAGTGGTGCTCTGCATGCTCACCGCGATGTCGCTGCTGGCGCTGCTCGGGCTGCGGCACCCGGTCGCCCTGCTGCCCGTGCTGCTGTTCGAGTCGCTGTGGAAGCTGCTGTGGCTCGGCCTCGTCGCGCTCCCCCGCGCGCTGTCCGGGCGGCTCGACGCGGCCACCACCGAGATGCTCGTCAACTGCTCGCTGGTCGTCGTCGTGCTCGCCGTCATCCCCTGGGGGTACGTCGCGCGCACGTACCTGCGCGCGCAGCGGTAGGCGTCAGTCGCCGTCCCCTGCGGCGTCGGCAGCCCCGCTCGTGCCGCCCGACGTGACCTGGTCACCCCACGCGGCACGCGCGCCGCTGTCGCCGACCCGGTAGACCTGCACGCTCGCCGCCGCGGCGGACAGGACGGCCAGGACGGTGACCACGCGCAGCGCCGCGCTCGCACCTCCCCAGGTGACCCCGCCCTCCGACCGGGAGGGACTGGTCGCGGCTCCACGCCGGTCCAGCCACACCAGCCCGGCGGCCAGCACCAGCAGCGGCAGGGCGAACCAGAGCAGCTGGTCGCCGAGCTCCGCGTGCAGGCCGGGGTCGCCCACGCGCTCCTCGAGCGCCTCGCCGCTCGACGTCGCGATCGGGATGAACACGACCGCGAGCGCCGCGCACGCCACGACCAGGACCCCGTAGCGGGCCCGCCAGGCCGGCTGCACCGCGATCGCGAGGGTGCCCAGGGCGGCGAGCGGCAGCAGGACGACGACGGCGTGCACGACCAGGGGGTGGAGGGGGAGGCCGTTGACGAGGTCGAACATGCGGGACTCCTGTTCTCAGGTGAACCGGGGGTGCACCCCGCCTGACCGGTCTCGGGGGGACTCACACGGAGCAGGCGGGGTGCGGACCTCGGTCGGCCTCGTCGGCAGGGGCCGGGTCGGCCGAGATCGGGGCGTGACCGGGATCTGTCATGCACGGCAGGCTAGGAAGCCGTTCATGAAGGGAAGATGAAGCCGCAGGTCAGGGCACCCGCGGCAGCACGACGGAGACGGTCATCGCGCTGCTGTGGTCGCACGGCCCGTCGAGCGCCGGCACCGCCGGGTGGTGCACGCCCGCGTGGCACAGCCGCAGCTCGCCACCGGCGCCGCGCACGATGTCGTCGACGAGGGCGAGCCCGAGTCCGCTGCCCGGTCGGCTGCGCGCGTCCGCGGCGCGCGCGAACCTCCCGGTCGCGTTGCCCAGCAGCTCGGCGGGCATCCCCGCACCGGCGTCGGCGACCTCGAGCACCACCCAGTCGTCGGTCGCGCGCACCCGCACGCGCACGGGTGGTTTGCCGTGCACGCGGGCGTTGTCGAGCAGGTTGCCGAGGAGACGTTCGGCATCCATCCCCGTCAGGGGTACGACGACCGGTCCCGGCGCGGCCTCGACCAGCACGTCGCCGAGGGCGTCGACACCCGCGAGCAGGCGGTGCTCCACGCCGTGCCGGGCCGTCGCTGCGAGGTCCGTCGTGGCCGCGGCCCCGGCGGGGCGGGCCTGCTCGTGCGAGGACAGCGTGAGCAGGTGCTCGGCGAGCGCGGCCAGCCGGGTGACGTCGACCTCGAGCTCGGCCAGCACCGCCTCGTGCTCCTCGACGGAGCGGCTGCGGCGACGGGCGAGCTGGATGCGTGAGGTGAGCAGCGTCAGCGGCGTGCGCAGCTCGTGGCTGGCGTCGTTGACGAACCGGCGCTCGCGCTCGAGGGCGTTCTCGAGCGTGTCGAGCATCCGGTTCAGGGTGTGCCCGAGCCGGGTGACCTCGTCGTCGCGGTCCTCCGGCACCTCGAGCCGGAGCCCGGAGCGGCCGGCCGCGATGTCGCTGGCCCGGCGGCGGTAGCGCTCCACCGGCGCCAGCGCGGCGTGGGCGAGACGCTCCCCCACCACACCGGCGACGACGAGCGCACCGAACCCGGCGACCAGCAGCTGGAGCAACAGCTCGCGCAGCGCCTCGTCGCGGTGGTCCCGGCGGATCGCGACGACCAGCGCCGTGTCGTCGGGCTGCAGGGTGGTGACCCGCGCCCGGAACGGCGCCTTCGCCGCCGGCAGGAAGCGGCCGGTGTCCACGGTGACGCTGCCGTCACCGGCCGCGGCCAGGTCGCCGGGCGTCACGAGGGGGACCGCCGGTGCGTTCACGCCGCTGGCCACGACCGAGCCGTCGGGTCTGAGCACCTGCCAGGCGACGCCGGTGGCGTCCGCGGCCTGGCGGTCGTCCACCGAACCGTCCGCCGCGACCAGCGGGCGCAGCGTCCCGGTCGCGGTGGCGAGCTCACTGTCGAGGTCCCGGTCCAGGGCGTACTCGACCCGCCAGTAGACGAACGCGCCGGCGGCCGTCAGCAGCACGGCCATGGCCGCGGCGAACCCGGCGACCAGACGCACCCGCAGCGGCAGCCGTGCGGCCCAGCGCCGTGACTCCCGCGGTGGCCTCACGCGGCCCCGTCCGCCGGGTCGACGCGGTAGCCGGCGCCGCGCAGCGTGGTGATCGTCGAGGTCCCGAACGGCCGGTCGATCTTGGCGCGGATCGCGGCCAGGTGCACGTCGATGACGTTGCTGCGCAGGTCGGTCTCCCCGTCCCACACCTCGTCGAGGATCGTGAACCTGCTGACCACGCGGCCCGCCCGCGAGACCAGCAGGTAGAGGATGTCGAACTCGCGCGCGGACAGCTCGACCTCCACGTCACCGCGGCGCACGCGGCGGGCGACCGGGTCGACCACCAGGTCACCGGCCGGGTCGGGCACCGTGACGACGTCGACCTCGCCGCTGTCGTACGCCGTACGGCGGCGGAGCGCGCGGAGCCTGGCCAGCAGCTCGTCGAGGTCGAACGGCTTGGCGAGGTAGTCGTCGGCACCCGCGTCGAGCCCGGTGATCCGGTCGGTGACCTGGCCGCGGGCGGTGAGCATCAGGATGGGCGTGCGCACTCCGGCGTCGCGCAGCCGCCGGGCGACGGTGACGCCGTCCTGGCCAGGCAGCATCCAGTCGAGGAGGAGCACGTCGTACGGGAGCCCGCCGGGCAGCGCGCGGCCGTACGCCGACGTCCCGTCGTGCACGGTCTCGACGTGCCAGCCGGCCTCGTCGAGGCTCTGCTCGAGGAGCGCCGCCAGGCGGACGTCGTCCTCGGCCACCAGGACCCGCACCGCACACTCCCTTCGCGTTCGTCGTCAACGTCTGTCTCCACTGTGCACTGCCAGGCACAGCTTCATCCTGGCTTCAGGTTTCCGGCATAGCGTCATGACATGACCCACCTCCTGGCGTCACTCGTCCACCAGTTCGGCCTGGTGACGCTGTTCGCCGCGGTCGCGCTGGAGGCGATGGGTCTCCCGGTCCCGGCCGAGACCGCGCTGGTGCTGCTCGCCGCCTACGCGTCCCACGCCCACCTCTGGAGCCCGTGGGCGGTCTTCGGCGTGACGGCGACCGCGGCGGTGCTCGGCGACAACGCCGGCTACCTGGTCGGACGGTACGGCGGGTGGCCGCTGCTGCGCCGGTACGGCCACCTGGTCCGCCTCGACGAGCGACGCCTAAAGACCGCGCGCTACGTCTTCGCGCGGCACGGTGGGCCGGTCGTCGCGGGCGGCCGGTTCGTGGCGGTGCTCCGCACGACCGCCGCGTTCCTCGCCGGCGTCAACCGGATGCCGTGGCCGCGGTTCCTGGCCTGGAACCTGATCGGCGGGCTCGCCTGGTCGGCCACCTGGACGGCGCTGGCGTTCACAGCCGGGCACCAGATCGGCGCCGGGCACAGCGCTCTGGGCTGGACGACACTGGCCTTCGCGAGCGCCGTCGCCGTCGGTTCGTTCGTGTGGCTGCGTCGGCGCTGGGCCCGTCTCACCGTCGCCGCCGAGGCGGCGTACCCGGGCCCGCTGCGCTGACGACAGCGCCGGTGAAGGCGGGTGGTGGTGCCGCCTTCACCGGGAGTCGGTCACTGGATGACGTACATGATCGAGAACGTCGGCATCCCGCGCACGTTGTCGTTGTACATGCCGCCGACCTTCGAGCCGTGGATGATGGCCGAGCCGGAGTAGCCGGTGTTGACGGCCGGGTAGTACTTCGTCTCCATCGTCTTGTCGAAGTCGCCCCAGGCCGAGGCAGCCTCTTCGGGGCCCAAGGTGTCCAAGATCCGGTCCTGCTCCTTGTCCATCTCCTTGACCTTGAAGTTGGCCGGGTTGGGCATCCCCTCAAGGCCGACCAGGCGGCCCGCCCACTGGGCCGGGAACCACGAGCCGCCCGTCGGCCAGTCCGAGCACCAGCCGGTCGAGCGGATGTTGATCGGGCTGTTGTAGTCCGTCCGGTCCGTGCGGATCGTCTCCACGCTCGACGCGATCGGAGTCGCCTTGAAGCCGGCCTCCTCGAGCCCCTTGACGATGGCGTCCTTCTGCGCGACCAGCTGCTCGTCGTCGCTGGCGAAGAGGAACTTGATCTCGTAGCCCTCGGCGCCGGCCTCCTTCAGCAGGGCCTTCGCCTTCTCCGGGTCGTAGGTCTGCCCGTCCTGCCCCGGCAGCGCCTCGTACTCCACCCGGCCGGCCGTGCCCGGCGGCAGGATCGCGGTGCCCGGGACGCGGGTGACACCGACGATCTCGCCGGCGGCCTTCCACGAGTCGACGTACGGGTAGGCCCAGCCGAGTGCCTGGCGCACCTTGAGGTCCTTGATCT
The DNA here is from genome assembly GCF_004168035.1 of Nocardioides iriomotensis. Taxonomy (GTDB): domain Bacteria; phylum Actinomycetota; class Actinomycetes; order Propionibacteriales; family Nocardioidaceae; genus Nocardioides_B; species Nocardioides_B iriomotensis. The sequence continues at coordinate 40,930 of NZ_SDPU01000028.1, forward strand.
TGGTCATGTCGAGGTACCACATGTTGGTGCAGGGCGTCGTCCCGACGACCAGGCGGTCCTTCTCGGCCTGCATCTGGCGGTACGAGGAGGCCGAGACGTTGTCGTAGGTCAGCGTCGTCTCCGCGGAGCCGTTGTCGTTGATGATGATGTTCTCGAGCTTCGCGGTGTCCTGGGCGAACCTGAAGTCCCAGCCGTCCACGGCCTGGATGCGGCCCGGGTCGGTGGCGGGGTCCCACTGGTCGTTCTTGACCAGGGTCAGGCTCGAGCCCGCCTTGTAGTCGGCGAACTTGTAGGGCCCGGTGGCCAGTGGGTGCTGGCCGTAGTTCTCCGGGTTGTCCTTCGCCTCCGGGATGGCGGTGAACTGCGGGAAGGACGCGTAGTAGTCCATGTCGGAGAACGGGCGACGCATCTTGATCGTGACGTCGTTGCCGCTCACGGTGACGCCCTTGTAGTCGTCACCGTCCTGGAACGGTCCCTTGTACTTGTCGCCGTCGAGGAAGAACGTCGTGTTGTACGTCGGCCCGTCCGGCAGCTCCTCGATCGCGAACGAGCGCTTGATGGCGTAGGCGATGTCGTCCGCGGTCACGTCGGTGCCGTCCTCGTACTTGAGGCCGTCACGGAGCGTGAACGTCCACTCCGTGTTGTCCTCGTTGGGCCGACCCAGGTCGGTGGCCATGTCCGGGATCAGCTGCATGTCGTTGGTCTTCTCGTTGTACGCGTACTGCGTGAGCGAACGGGTGACCAGGTCGGACATGATCGCGGTGGAGTCGGTGAAGTAGGCCTGCGTCGGGTCGAGCGTCGTCGGAGCGACCGCCGTCAGGACGGTGAGCGTGCCTCCTTGAGCGGCGTCGTCCGGTATCGGGACCGGTCCCTCGCGCTCGGGGTCCTTGAACGAACCGGCGCCGCCCCCCTCCTGGAACGTCTGATCCGCCGACGGCGTGTCACCGTCGTCCCCACCGCCGCCACACGCGGCGAGGGCGAGGACCGCGAAGACGGACGGGACCGTCATGGCTGCTCTGGTGCGGCGGCGCGCTGTCAGTGTCATGGACGCTCCTAGCCGTGGTCGAGAACGAGGTCGTGAGCCGAGAGCACCATGCGCGCTGATAACGAATCAAGGCTCAAACCCCTTGCCTGGAAGGCGAAATGAGCCGGATGCGGCTTGCGCGAAGTACGTGCCGGCACCGGCCGCTGGGGTGCGCGACCTGACCGAAGTGCCGAGGCTCAGGGTCAGACACCGGGCTCGGGCGGTGGGTAGGGCCTGGCGATCGACGGCGGGCGCAGGGCGGGGTGGCCGCTCCAGGTGTACTCGCCCTGCGGAACCGAACCACCGGATCTCCGGCAGGCGGTGAGCAACCGGTCGTGCTCGGCTGCGACGGCCGGCTTCGTGCGCTGGCTGGCCGAGGCGTCCTCGGTCAGCGCGGCCAGCTCCTGGCACGGCAACGGCACGGCCTGCACGGCAAGGAGTGACCCGACGGTCCCGGTCACGGCCAGCGCGGCCGCGACCAGGAGGAGCTGCGGCGACCGGGGCCTGGTCTCGGCGCTCGACGGTCGGCCCACGTCGAACCGCACCTCGGACGGGGACATCAGCTCCTCCGACACGGACGTCGTCCCGCCGGGCCACGGTGAGTGTCCCGACGCGTCGGCAGCGACCGGCTCGTCCCACGACCGGCCGTTCCAGAACCGCACGGCGCTCGGGTCCTCCGGGTCGGCGTACCAGCCCATGGGTGCCACCGGTGGCGGTGGCTGCGGCCGCGGGGACGCCGCGCCTGGACGGTCTGGACGGAGGGCGGTCGCCTCCTCGGAGCGAGCCGAGAGCGGCCTCGACCGAGGCACCTGGTCAGCGCCGGCCCCCCAGCTGGGTTCTGCCATCAAGCGTCCGTCGTCGTTGCCGCACCTCGCGCGGGTGTCGCCCCTCCCACTCTGCGCAACCGCCCGTCACGCCCGCCATGGCACGAACGGCGTGGCCCAGACGGGTCAAGGACACGCTGGTTTCGTCACGGTTCGTTCACCACCGGGCCGGCACCTAGGCTCGCCGACGTGGACTCACGCCCCAACGTGCTGTGGATCATCACCGACGACCAGCCCCGACGGTCGTTGAGGACGATGCCGCACACCATGCGACTGCTGGTCGAACCCGGTGTCCGCTTTCGCCACGGCTACACCGCGGTGCCGTGGTGCGGCCCGGCGCGCGCCTCGATGCTGACGTCGATGTACCCGCACAACCACGACTGCTTGACCAACGTGACGCTGCCGAAGTTCGTCGACCAGGGGCTCGACCAGGACACCGTGGCGACGCGGATGAAGGACGCGGGCTACCGGCTCGGTTACTTCGGCAAGTACATGAACGCGCACCGCTCGATGCCCGAGTACGTCGCCCCTGGCTGGGACCGGTGGGTCGTGCGGATCACCGCCAAGCAGCTGCCGTACAACATCGACGGTCGCGTGGTCGACGTCGCCGAAGACCAGCAGACGTCCGATGCCTACGCCGGCAGGCAGGCCACCGAGTTCCTGCGGACCAACACGCAGCGACCGTGGTTCGTCGTGTTCGCGCCGACCAGCCCGCACAGCCCCTACACCCCGTCACGCCGCCACCGGCACGACTTCGACGACGTGTCCTGGGACCCGCCGGCCCTCAACGAGAAGAACCTCGAGGACAAGCCGGCGTGGATGCGCGCGCTGGAGCCGCAGGACCGCGAACGGATGCGGCGCCACTGGGAGGGAAAGCTCGAGGAGCTGCGAGACCTCGACGACCAGATCCGGGAGCTGGTGCGCGCACTCCGCGCCACCGACCAGCTCGACAACACCGTGATCATGCTGGTCTCGGACAACGGGTACATGCTCGGCGAGCACCGGCTGTTCCGGAAGGAGCACCCCTACGAGGAGTCCGCCGGCATCCCGTTCGTCGTGCGCGGGCCGGGCTTCCAGCCAGGGCGGAGGGATGCCCTGGTGAGCCAGGTCGACCTCATGCCGACCACCCTCGAGCTGGCCGGCCTGGAGCCCGACGAGGGACGGGAGCTGGACGGCCGGTCGATGCTTCGTCCTCTCACTAGCGGCGACTGGTCGGGGTGGCGACGTCGGCTGCTCTGCGAGAACCCGCACCTCGACTGGGCGCTGCTCCGGGAAGGCCGGATGGCGTTCATCCGGCACTACGAGCGGGGCGGTCGGGAGCTCTACGACCTCGAAGACGATCCGCACCAGATGCGGTCCCTGCATCGGACGACGGACACCGAGCCGTACCTGACGAGCCTGAACGCGCTCCGAGGCGCGGCGGGGCTCGAGCTCCGCGCTCTCGAACGCTGACCCTGTGGAAGCTTCGCTCGCGAGGTCAGTCCTGGCCCGGCTACGGAGCACCTCGGCCGACCGGAGCGCCAGCGCGTCGAGCGCCGATCCCACCGGCGACAATGCAGTGCCACCTCGCCGGAATGTCGGCCGCAGACGGCCGGCCGCAACCATTCGGATCTCGAGAGGAACGCTGAACGTCGTCGGCGGGAACGCGTCGACCACCTCGTCGACCGCGTGCAAGCGGGCGCGCGTCGCGGGACGATTTCCTTCATCAGGATGGCGGGGGTCAGCCTGCCGTGCCTGACCAGTCGACCGCGCCACGACCCAGGTCACGCGCCCGCACCCGACCGAGGTTCTTCGTCACCACGCCACCACCGTCACTTCCGGCCAACCAGCTAGCCACGACCTGACCTCTTGGCCCGGGTTCATGCCTGCAGCCCACTGTTGCTGGGGTGCGTACTCGTGGAGGTACTCCGCCGGCGTGCGGTCGTTGCCGGCGTGCTTCACGGCCGCAGCAGTGACCTCATCTCCGCATGCCGTCCGAGGGCCGCCGCGAGGTCCGACTGCCAGCCGGGTGAGTGCCGGCGAAGGTGGCGGTAGCAGCGGTTGAGGAACTCGACGTCCGCACACGTCTCCAGCAGCGCCGCGTCGATCTCGGTCCCCGAAGCGCTGGAGTACGACGACAGCAGTTCCGACGCGACGCCCCGCGCGATACCGCGAGGGAGGTCCCGCAGTGCGAGCTCCGCCAGAAATTCGGCGAGGTCCACCTCAGGGGGGCCGTGCGTCATCGAGTCGAGGTCGACCAGCACGGGTCCCTGCTCGGACCACACGAGCTGAGCGAGGTGGAAGTCGCCGTGCAGCGTGCACAACCGTTCGGGACCGGCTTCGGCGCGTCGTCTCGTCGCCGCAGCCACCAGGTCGTTGACGGCCGGGCCGACCGCCGGGTGGGCACGGCTCAGCTTGGTCGCCTTGCTGTGAGCTTCCGCCAGCAGGCCGTCGACGTCGACCCGCCCCCTGACCGGTACGGCCGATGCGTGCAGTGCCGCCAGCATTGGCCCCACCGACACGGTGGCGTCGGGCAGCTGGGCGGGGTCGACGGCTTCCGTCACGGGGCGTCCGGGGACCCCGCGAGTCCACAGCACCTCTCGTACCGGATCGGCTGCCAGCGGTTCGGCGATCCGGAGCTCGGGCGGCAGGTTGGACCGGGACCACAGTGCCTGGTGCCGGGATGCGATCGGGGCTGTGCCGTCGGCGAGGTGCTTGGCGAAAACGGCCGGTGCACCATCACCGTCGACCTCGAGACGCAGCGTGGCGCTGGCCTCCGGCTGGTAGCGCACGACCGTCGTACGCATCTCCCCTGGCGATGACCCGAGAAGCTCGCGGACGGCGGGGGGAATGAGTCGGACGACCTGCTGGGGTGCCACCAGGGCCGGGAGTGTTGGGAGCCGCGGGTCCTCGGGGAACCGCCACACGACCAGGTCGAGCTCGTGAAGGTAGGTGCACCGACCAGCGCCGCGGGTCGCCCGGTCCTGCTGCCAGACCGCCCGGGCGGCGGTTCCGTCGGGGAAGCCCTTGACGTACAGCCTCACCGGTTCGGCGCCGTCCGCGATGACGAGGTACGTCGCCCAGCCGCGACACCGCTGCGACGCCGGCCGGAACGGATGCGTGAGCCGCCCATCGAGCAGCTCGACCGCGGCCACGTCTCCCGGGAGTCCGAGCGTTCCGCTGTGACGCGCCAGGACGTCGGTCAGCCACGTGACGTCAGTCAGGTTCGGGAGCCACACGAGCGGCGCCCCTCATTCTCTCGGGTCCGACCACCGCGCCGAACCTGCAAGCCGGCGTGGTGTGGCGCGCCTCCGCCCTTCCAGTCACGGTGCGGGCTCCACGTCCCGCGCCAGGCACAGGCTCTTCAGCAGCTCCGGGGTCCGCGATCGCCCGTCCAGGTCGAGCGGGAGCGCGAGGGGTGTCCAGTTCACGGCGTCGCGTACGGCGGCCGTGAAGGTCCGAGCCGAGAGGATGCTCGGGTCGAGGACGCGCACCGCGCCGAGCCTCTCGAGCTTGACGGCCCGGGCGGGCTGCTCGTCCTCGCGTCCCTCGCCGTAGGGCACGACGACGGCCGGCGTCGTGCAGCCGAGGATGTCCATGACCGTGTTGTATCCCGCTTGGCTCACGGAGACGGCCGAGACGGCCATCTCGGCTCCGAGGTCCGGGAGGTAACGCATCACCTCGAGCCCCCTCGCCGTCGATGCACGTCGACTGAGCTCGGTCACGACCGGGTCGGGGAGGAACGGTCCCGTGACGACTACCGTGCGTAGCCCATGCTCGTCGAGCAGGTGTGGGGCCGCTTCCGCGGCCGCCCGGAACAGGGGCGCGCCGACCCTCCCTCCGCCGGCCGACACGAGCACCCGCCGCTGCGGCTCGATCGCGCGGTCGTGCGACCTGGGCGCACGGACGAAGCCGGTGTAGTGAACGGGCACGCGCAGCGGGATGGTCGGACGGAACGTCTCCTCCAGGGTCGCGAACCGGGCGTCCGCATGGACCAGCACCGCGTCGAAGTACTCGTTCGCGAGCTGGCTCGCCCGGTCGTCGTGGCCCAGCTGGTTGCGGCGGCTGTGGACCAGGATGTCGCGCAGGCTGCACGCGACGAAGGGTCTCCTGCCCGGGGAGTGCGCAGCCTCCAGGAGCGGAATCAGCTCGGTCTCGAACTTCCTGCGCCCGAACGGGAAGAGCTCGATGAGCAGCACGTCGGGGGCCGTCCTGCGGAAGGATTCCTGGATCATCGCCACGCGCAGCCGGAGGGCCTCCTCGACGCCGTACCGCTCGTCCCGGCTCACCAGCGCGTAGTCCGCGTCGAGTCCCAGCGGCGGCAGGTGCACGACGTCGATGGCTTCAGGCTCGGCGAGCTCTGCGGGCCAGGGTCCCCCGTTGAGCAGCGTGACGTCGAAGTCGTGTGCCAGGCCCTCGGCCAGGTTCATCGCTCGCACCAGGTGGCCGAGACCCGTCGTCTGCTGGCAGTGGAAGAGCACGCGTGGTCGCGTCATGTGTCGCCCACCTTTCGTTGCTTCACCCAGCGCAGCGCCGTCACCAGGACCCGCTCCAGGTCGGCGATCGCGGCGGCGTCGACGCGGTTGATCGCCCGGACCGCCCGCTCGGCGAGGAGGGCCGCGGCCGCGTACCAGAGCAGGTCGGCCCGCGACAGCCTGCGGTCGTAGGCGCCCAGCAGAGACGCCGCGGCGGCCCGGGCGGTGTCGGGGTCGAAGACGTCGTGGGGCCGTGGACACCAGAACCGTGCCAGCATCCCGCCGAGGTCGGCGGCCGCGGGGCCGGCGCCCGCCTCGTCGAGGTCGATCAGGCTGACGGCGTCGTCGAGCACCAGCACGTTCTTGGCGTGCACGTCGCCGTGCAGCAGGACGTCGGGACCGCGCGCCGGCGCGGTCCTCAACAGCTCGTCCCTGAGCTGTCGGGCGACCGATGCCAGGTCCGGGCGAGCGGCACGGACCAGGTCGGCCGCCGGCACCAGCTCGTCGGGGTCGAACCGCGTGAACCGCGGGAGACCGCCGGCGGGTTGGGCGTGCAGCACCGCCAGGGCGGCGCCGAGTGTGGCCATCGCACCCGGGTAGGCGGCCCAGGGCACTTGGTTGAGCGGACGGCCGGGGGCGGCCGAGAACAGCGCCATGTGCTGCGCGGGCAGGTAGCCGATCCCCTCGGGAAGTCGAAGGACCCCGTGCTGGTCGATCCCGCACCCAGCGGCGCGCAGGAGGGCGACACTTCGGCGGCCTGCGTGCCCCGGCTGCACCTTCGCGTAGCCGACCGTCGCGCCGCACGGGTCCGCGCACCGGACGGTGGCTGCCCTCTCCGGCTTGTACGCCTTCAGCTCGCTCTGCGTCCACACCTTGCCGAAGACGCCCCGCAGCTCGGGCGGCGGACCGGTCAACCGGTCCAGGCCGACCAGCTTGCGGTCCTGCGGGAAGACCCAGAAGACCGTGCTCGTCACCTGGTCGAGCAGCACCGACCCTGGTCCGGCGCCCTGACCGATCGCGACCTCACGGGCACGCAGGAACTCGCCCGCCGCCCTGGGCTCCGGGAACATCCGCGAGCTGACCAGGTCCGTGCCCGCTCCACGGTGCAGCCGGAAGGTGGCCCGAAGGCTCTCGCCCATGCGGTACTTCACGCGCAGCAACGAGCAGCCACCGGTGCGTGGCGCCGCCGCCTGGTCGAGTAGGTCGTCGAGCCGGGCGCTGACGACGTCGGCGTCGAGCAGGTCGTCACGGTGCGGCAGCACCGGGTCCGGCGGCAGGACGGCCGTCGCCTCTGCGGAACTGCTCATGAGGTACCTCCTGACGCGATGCCGGTCAGCAACGAGGCCATCCGTTCGGCGGCCGTCGCGGCGTCGAAGCGTTCCGAGACCGTGGCGCGTCCTCGCTCCGCGAGGTGCCGTGCCAGCGCGTGGTCCTTGACCAGTCGGTGCAGCGCATCGGCGAGGTCGACGGGACGGTCGGGTGCGACGAGCATTCCGTTCTCGCCGTCGCGTACCAGCTCCGTGATGCCCGGGAGGCCCGTGGAGACGACGGGTACGCCGCAGGCCATCGCCTCCACCAGCACGTTCGGGATGCCGTCGCGGTCTCCGTCCTCCAGCACCCGGCACGGCAGCGCGAACACGCTGGCCCGCTGGTACTGGGCGAACAGTCTGGTCTGGGTCATCGGCCCCAGCAGGGTCATGCGCTCACCCAGGCCGGTTGCGGCGACGCGGGCGCGCACCTGCTCCTCGTGGTCACCGGGCGCACCGACGATGACGGCCTCGAAGTCCACGTCGCGATCCCGCAGCACCGCGCAGGCGTCCACGAAGGTGTCCAGGCCCTTCTTCCGCACCAGACGCGCGACAGCGAGCAGCCGCACGCGCGCAGGCTCGACCCGCGGCCACGCCGCCGCGACCAGAGGCTCGAAGTCGGCGTTCAGGCCGTGGAAGACGACGTGCACAGGCGTCGCCGACCCGTACGACTCGAGGTGTTGCCGGTTCGTGTCGGTGCACGTGACGACGAACGAGGCGGCGTCCATCTTGCGCCGCAACAGGCCGGCGGGGTTGAGCTCCGGGGTCCAGATGTCCTTCGCGTGCCCGGTGAAGGAGAACGGGAGCCCGGTGATCGTGCCAGCCAGCCAGGTGACGGTGGTCGATCCGTGCGCGAAGTGGGCGTGCAGGTGGCGCACGTCGCCGGCGTCGTCGATCCGGTCGGCCAGGTCCACGGCGAGGAGGAGCTCCTTGACGTAGAGCTTGCGCGGCGGGGCGAGGAAGCCGCGCCTGGCTCGGACCGCCTGGGCGAACGCCTGCGTCGCAGCGCGTGTCAGGCCCGCTGGATGGCGACGCGCCGTGCGCAGCAGGGGGGTCTTGAAGTGCCCCAGGTTCTCGCCGAGCCAGCGGCGCAGGGTGGTGGCCGACAGGGACGTCGTCTGCCTCAGGTAGTCGGGCTCAACGCGCAGGCGTCGTACGACGTCGTGCTGCATCTCCTCGTCCGCCGCCCTCATCACGTACAGGCGCAACGGCACCCCGAGACGCTCCAGCCGGTACATCTCGCTGGTGATGAACACCTCGGACAGCCGGGGATACCCCTTCAGCACGTACGCCACTCGCCCCGTGGCCCCTGCGTGGTCACGCATAGGCGGTCTCCCGCGCCCCAGCGTGCAGGACCGCCAGCCGCTCGACGAACCGACGGGTGCACGTCGCAAGGTCGAAGTGCTCCTGCACAAACTGTCGCCCTGCGGACCCGAGCTCGGCGCGAAGCCGAGGATCTCTCAGCGTGGTCAGCCCCTCGGCGAGCGCACCGACGTCAGCCGGAGGCACCACGAGGCCGCTGCCGGCGGCGTGCACGGTGGCACCGAGGACGGAGACGTCGGAGGCGACCAGCGGCCGGCTGCACGCCATCGCCTCGAGCGTGACGTTCGGCAACCCGTCGCGGTCCCCGCCGCGGTCCACCACCGAAGGCACGGCGACCAAGTCGCACCAGGCGTACTCGTCGGGCAGCTGCTCGTGGGACCGGCGCCCGGCCAGCTCCACCGTCTCCCTGAGCCCCTGATGGACGATCGACTCCTCGAGGGCCGTCTGCTCGACGCCGGTGCCGACGATCCGCAGCCGTACGGGGAACTGCAGCCGGGCGACGGCGTCGAGCAACGTCGAGAACCCCTTCTTCTCGACCAGCCGACCGACGGCCAGCACCCGGAGCCGCGTATCGCCGCCCGGGTGGTGGCGCGGCGCGAAACGTGCGAGGTCCACACCGTGCGGGAGCAGGGACACTCGCGCACCAGGAACGTCGACGTACCGCGCCACGTCGGCGTTGCACGCCACCACGCCGGCGGCTTGCCGAGCGCGACGGGACAGCAACGGCGGGGGAACCTTGCGGGCGTCCAGCGCGTGCACGCTGAAGCTGTAGCCCACCCCGAGGTCACCGGCCGCGCGGGCCGCGACCTCGGTCGGAAGGTGGGCAAAGTAGCCGTGGACGCCGTCGACGTCGGCGTCCCGCAGGTCCTCGACCAGCGAGGTCGCCTGGTGGGCGACGTCCGCCGCAGGCAGCATCCGGAGCAGCGGGAGCACCTCTTCGACGCCCGGCTGTGGAGTCTGCCCGTCGCCCGGCTTGGTGGCGTAGACGCGAGCCAGCATGCCTTCCCGGGCGAGGGCGACCAGTTCCCCCACGGCGAAGGTCTCCGACGTCCGCGGGAAGCCGCTCATCACGACCGCGATGCGCGCCCTCACGCGTCGCCCGCCCACCGCGCAGATCCTTCGATCACGGGTTCTCCGCCGTCCTGTCGTCGGGCACGAGCGCGTCGCGCAGCGTGGACGGGTCGAGACCCTCCAGGTCATGTCGTTGCTGGGCGGAGGTCAGTAGACGGAAGGCCGAGTCGCCGCTCAGGAGCTGCTCCGGAGCGCCGTACTCGACGATCCTTCCGTCGACCATCACGGCGACGTGGTCGGCCTTGCGCGCCAGCTCGACCGAGTGCGTGATCAGGATCGTCGTGCGTCCCTCGACCAGGCTGTTGAGCCCGGCCATCACCAGCGCCTCACTCGCTGCGTCCAGACCGGTGGTCGGCTCGTCCAGGACGAGGACGGGAGGATCGCGCAGCAGGACGCGCGCGATGCCGATCCGCTGGCGCTGACCGCCGGACAGCCCGATGCCTCCGGGGCCGAGCAGGGTGTCGAGGCCGTCGGGCAGTGCGTCGATGAAGGAGAGTGCGCCGGCGGCCCGGGCGACGTCCCTGACGGTCGCAAGGTCGGCGTCGGTGCCGTAGGCGATGTTGTCCCGGACGCTGCCGCTGAACAAGATGGTGTCTTGCAGCAGCACACCGACCTGGTCGCGTACCCAGCGCAGGGACAGCTCCCGGGCGTCCTGGCCGTCTACCCGCACCGACCCGTGGCCAGGGTCGTAGAAGCGTGCGATCAGCGCCCCGACGGTCGACTTCCCGGCGCCGGACTTGCCCACGAGGGCCAGCCGCGACCCGGCCGGCACGTGCAGGGTGACGCCCTGCAGGGCTGGTTCCCGTTCCTCGTTGTACCGGAAGCTCACGTCGTGCAGGTCGATCGTGCCCACGGCTCGGCGATCGGGCGTCCAGCCGTCGGTCCCGTCCCCGAGCTCCATGTCGAAGGACAAGATCTCCGCGATGCGCTCGAGGCGCGCGAAGGCTCGCGCGGCTCGGGTGGACTGCTTCGCGATGTCCTTGAGCGGTTTGTAGAGCTTGTTGGTGTACGCCACGACCACGACGAGGTCGCCGGCGCTGATGCGCCCGTCGGCCACAGACAGCACACCGAGGGCGAGGACCAGCGCGGTTGCAACCGCTCCGAGCACGTCCACGAGCGCGCCGAACCGAGCTTCCACGCGGGAGCTCTGGACGCCGATCTCCAGCCGCTCGGCGCTGCGCACCTGGACCCGGTCGTTCTCGAACCGCTCGGTGCCGAAGGCCTTGATGACCTGGATGGCCGATAGCGCCTCGGTGGCCATCGACGCGATCTCGCCCTCCTGGGCCCGTTGCGTGCGCGCCATCTGCCGGATCCGCTTCTGGTAGTGCGTGCTGGTCGCGAGGAGGAGTGGCGTGACCAGGAAGGCGACGAACGCCAGCGGGGGATCGATCCACAGCATCACCGCGAACATCCCGACGAGCACGAGCGCCGAGGACGCCAACGTGCCGAGGGTCTGCGCGAACAGGTCACCGACGGCGTTGACGTCGCCGGTGACCCGGGCGACGAGGTCACCGGTCGGACGGGTCGAGTGGAACACCAACGACAGCCGCTGCAGGTGCTCGTACGTCGCCGTCCGCAGGTCGTGGACGATCTGCTCGCCGGATCGGTCCAGCCAGAAGTCGGAGTAGTAGGTGGCCAGAGCGTCAACCGCCGCGATGCCGAGCACGAGGGCTGCGAGACCCAGCAGCAGGGACACGTCGCCCCGGCTGAGCTCGAAGCTCACGCCGCGGCCGGTCACCAGCTGGTCGATCGCGATCTTCAGGGGCCACGGTGCTGCGAGCTGGGCGAGGGTGAGCGCCACCGTCGTGGCGGCGGCGCCCGCCAGCGCGCCCCAGTGCCGCCGCACGTGACTGGTCAGCAGCCTCAGCGCGGGGTGCCGCGGAGGCGCGGAGGCGGTGGTTCGCCGACTCATCGCACACTGCCTGCCTTGGTGAACGCGTGCAGTCGGCGCGCGGCACGGAGCGCACCGTCGAGCCGAATTCCGGCGGATGCGAGGGCACCGTTGGACAGGTGGCGGGGTTGCTGCAGGAGGAGTGCGACCTCGGCGGGATCCGTGCCCGCGTGGACGACATCGGCCAGCCGCAGGTCGTTGAGCCGTTCGGCCCGGATGGTCTGCTCGCGGCGCGGATGGCGCCGAGGCATCAGGATGGGACGCTGCCCGGCAGCGAGCGCCTCGAGGGTCGAGTTGTACCCGGCCATGCACAAGACCGCCTGAGCGCGGGAGAACCACGGCCCGCTCGCGCCCAAGGGGCTGACGACGCGCACGCGACCGTTCGCCAGGTAGCTGAGCCGACGCATCGCGTCGTCGCCGGCGTACGGACCGGGAGAGAACAGCCCGACCATGTCGGTGCGTCGAGCGAGGACCTGGGCGCCCATCTCGAAGACGGCGGCTCCATCGCCACCGCCACCTGCGGCGACGACCAGGAGGTTGTGCTGCACACGGTTCGGACCGAGCCTCTCGACGACCCAGCCGCAGTAGTGCAGCGGAATGCCGAGTCCGTACTCGACCTCGTGGTCGACGAAGTGCCGGGCACCGTAGACCAGCACGTCGTCGTACACGTCCTCGACGTGTGCCCAGCCGAGTCCCCGGATCTCCTCGCGGACGATCGTCGGCTCGTCCAGCACATCCCGCAGCCCGAGCACGATGGCGGCGCCGCAGCGCCGCGCCAGGTCGAGCCCGCTGCGCAGCTCGCCGGCCGTTCCGTACGGATGGCGGTCCACGATCACGACGTCGGGCCGCTCGTGTTCGACCACCTCCTTGAAGATGCGCTCGCGCTCGCGCACGGCGTCCCAGAACGGAAGTCTCTCGTGACGGTAGGAGCCGTCCGCCGACTTGAGCATCGGCGGGACGCGGTGTACCCGCAGCCGTGCGTCCTGTCGCAGCCAACGGGGGCGCACGTCGATTCCAGTGACCAGACTGACCTGCGCGGCGGGATCGGTGTCCAGCACTGCTCGCGCGATGAGGCTGTTGCGACGCACGTGACCGAGACCGTATCCATCGTGCGAGTAGAAGAGATGGCGCCCGACCAAGGGTTGCCCCCTCGTGAGTTGCCCCCCCGTGATGCGGCCTTTGCCCGGGATTCCGAAGGACGAGACGCTCGCTATCCGAGAAAGCGTTTCTCTAGCGGCTCTTAGATCACTTTGAGGATGCGCCGACGGTCACGTTGGAGTCACCATCCATTGGTACTAACAAACATCGAGCATCCTTCCCAGCCCCAACGGGCTATCGCTGGGCGACGCGGGACAGGGGGTGCCGGGCGGCGAGGAGGGCCCGATGACCGGTGGAGGTGGACCGTACCGGGACAGGCTCGAGATCCTGGCCAGCGACGGGGTGATCGAGGGGCATCTCGACGCCTGGGCATCGCGGCAGCGGTCCGACGACGGCCTCGGGTCGTGGCGTCGTGTCTACGCCAAGCTGCGGCCGCAGCGCTCACCGTGGGCCGTCCTCGTGTACCAGGCCGTGGGCGGGGGTACCGTCCAGGTCCGGTTGCTCGAGACCACCGACCGGCGGGCCGATGTCTCAGATGCTGTCCGGCAGGTCGGCGGCCTGGGCCCGTTGGAGATCGTGCCCTGCGAGGAGGACCGGGCGCTCCCCGGGCTCGCGGCCGTGCTGGCGTCGCTCGAGAACCCACGCGTCGTGCGCTACCACCCGGGCAACCGGTGCACCGTCCGCGGCGGCGCAGGGTCGGCCGCGCGTTTCGTCAAGGTCTTCGCCGATCCCGTGGACGACCAGGTGGAGGTGCGCGCGAGGTGGGACGCCTCGGCGTCGGGAGCGCTGTCCTTCGCGGTGGCCGAACCGCACGGCTGGGACGAGGAGTCGCGGTCGAGCTGGTACGGCATCGTTCCGGGCCAACCGGCCTTACCACGTCTGCTCGGAGCTGACGGTACCGAGCTCGCACGTCAGGTCGGGGCGTCGCTCGGCGAGCTCGCGGTGGCGGGGCTGGAGCCGCGGAGGAGCGATGACGCGACGAGTCAGCTGGCCCGCACCGAGCTGGCGCTGGCGCGGGCGGCCGCGGCCTCGCCTGCGCTGGCGCCCGGCCTGCGCAGAGCCTCCGACGCGCTCACCCGCGCCCACGCCCGGCTGGCTCCTCGCCGGCTGGCCCCGGTGCACGGCGCAGCGCACCTCGGCCAGTGGCTCGTGGACGACACGGGACGCCTGGGTCTCGTGGACTTCGACCGGTACGCATGGGGGGAGCCGGAGTTCGACCTGGCCACGTTCGTCGCGGAGCTGCGAGCCTCGGCCTCGTCCCGAGGAGTGGCTTCGGAGCAGCTGGAGGACGCCGTCCTCGACTCCTTCCGCGCCGTCGCGGGCGAGGTGGACGCAGAGCGACTGGCGCTTTACACGATGCACAGGCGGCTGACGAGAGTGGTCCAAACAGCCTGCGAACTGCGTCCTGACGCCGAGGAGCGAGCCGCGCGACGGCTCGAGGAGCTCCTGCCGCAGCTGGACCGCCTGGTCACCACCTGATCGAGGGGTTCTTCCTCTGCACTTGTGTGCGATTGCGCCGACGCGGTTGGTCGGCACACGATTGATGGAGGGGGCGATGGGAGCGTCGATGCGTCACCGAGTGGTCATGGTCATCCTGCTCCTCCTCTGCTGCGCCTGCACGCGCTCGTCCCCAGGACTGACGTCGGCTCAGCCGAGCATGAGTCCGGGCACCGCGCCCACGTCGGCGCGAGGGTCGCTGGCGGTGCGTGCCCGCCCGGTCAAGAAGCTGCTGGTCTTTATCGAGGAGAACCACTCGCTCGACCAGATGAAGGTCGGCATGCCGCACACCTACGCTCTCGCGCGACGGTTCGGCTACGCCACCGACTACCACGCAGTGACCCATCCCTCGCTGCCGAACTACCTGGCCATTACTGGTGGCCAGACGTTCGGAGTGACCGACGACGACCCACCCGCCAGCCATCCGGTCCAGGCCGCCTCCGTCTTCGGGGCAGCGCTGCGCAACGGCCGGACGGCGGCGGCGTACGCCGACGGCATGCTCAAGAACTGCGCGGTCGAGGACGGCGGGGACGGCTACGCCGTGAAGCACAACCCTTGGGCCTACTTCGTGACCGAGCGGCCGGGGTGCCAGAGGTACGACGTTCCCCTCGATGCACTGGCAACCGACGTGGCCGCGGGCAGCCTGCCCGATGTGGGGCTGGTGACGCCCAACCTGTGCCACGACGCACATGACTGCGGGCTCGACGTGGCCGACTCCTGGTTCGCCGGCTGGATGAAGCGGATCTTCGCCGGACCGGACTGGAGGTCGGGCCGACTCGCTGTCGTGCTCACGGCCGACGAGGACGACAGGTCCGGGGACAACACAGTCCTGACGGTGGTCATCCACCCGAGCCAGCACCACAACGTGGTCAGCGCCCCGCTCAACCACTACGCCCTCACCCGGTTGTACGCCGAGGTCGCCCACACGACGCCGCCGTTCAAGGCCGCCGACGCGCCGTCACTGGCGGACAGCTTCGGACTGCGGATCGCGAACAAGTGAGCGCCGCTCTGTCCGGAGACACAGCGGGCCCGACCTGCCGCAGACCAACGGGTGTTTTGCCCTGCTGACGGCATGCGCTGCGGCAACCGGATCCGGCCGCTGACAAACAAGCTTCTGGGATCGGCCAATGACAGAGTGGGGCACATGAGGTCTCGGTCAGCCGAGTCGCTGAGGATCGGCCGTTCGACGCTTTCCACGCCGACGATTGCGACTCATTGATCAAGGTCAGGTCAGTCGGTGCCGTCCGAACTGGTTGGCGCAGTAACGCCAATTGGGACACACCCACTTAGGCCCCTTCAACAGGGACCCATGACATCCGGAGCCGGTGCGCGGGGGGATGCTGGCGACGTCGGCTCGGCTTCCAATGGCGTCACCCTCGGCGCCGCCTTCGTCGGCTGGCTCACCTTCCCAGGCCTCAACCGCACCAACGCGGTCAGTGGAACAACATCGTTGTCATCCCTAGGAATCTGCCTACCCGCTCCATCGGGGCAGTTCGCCGGGCGAGGATGCCACCGCCTCGGCGGCTCTCGGGACCTGCAACAATGCGCTGACGTCGGGCGATACTCCGAAGGATCATTCGGATGAAGGTCCCCATGTCCCGGGCCTCTAGCTCAACTGGCAGAGCAGCGGACTTTTAATCCGCGGGTTGTGGGTTCGAGTCCCACGGGGCCTACCCGAGGAGTTGTATCGCTGCGGTCGATGCTTGACGGGCGTTCAGTCTGCGAGGGCCGATCCCTTCACTCGTCACGTTCCCGAGTCATGTGCGACCCGCGTCGCCAGGAGGCACGCAACGAGCAGGGCTGCCGTTGCCGGAATCATCAGGACGCCGATCGACAGCAAGGCCAGCAGGTTGAAGAGGGCCAGGAAACCGGTCGCGGTCCACGCGACGATCAGAGAGACACGGTGGACGCCGCGCCGCAGAGCGGCCAGCACCACCAGGGCGGCCAACAGAGGGACCGCCATCGCGACCGCTCCGGCCAGGCCGTTGACCTCGACGACCGTCTGGGTGATCGGCACGGGGCCCGGAGAGATGCCGGTGTCCGTCCCCGACGAGACGTAGGTCGCCGTCCCGTAGACCGGGAGCAGGAAAGCGCTGATCACGAGCGCCACGGCCCAGGTCGCCGCCGTGGCCACAGCGAGCCACATGCCTCTGGTCGGGGCGGTCGGCTTCACCACTGATTCCCCTCCACCCCAGAGAGCGTCCCATCGGCCGGGTTCGGCTGTCATCGACCCGGCGAAGTCCTGGCGGGCCCTCGCCCGTCCGAGCTCGTAGTCGGGTGCTACCCCCCGTCAGGGTGGTTCCGACATGGCCCAGCTCCGGGGAAGCCGGACCAGTTGCCTAGCCCACTGAGATGAGATTGCCTCGAAGCAGTGGCCTCGGAGCAGATCTGCCTCGACCGTGTGTAGGGACGGTGGGAGGTGAGGGGTGAAGAGGTTCTCCATCGCGCTCCTCGCAGGGGCCGCCGCGGTCGTGGCCGCGGTCGGTTTCGTCCCCCAGGCCCACCCCGTTCCCGCGGCCGCCGCCAAGGCGTTCCCCGGCGCGGAGGGGTTCGGTACCTCGACGCCGGGCGGCCGGGGCGGCCAGGTGTGCACGGTGACGAACCTGAACGACGCCGGCCCGGGCTCGTTGCGGTCGTGCGTGGACATGGCCGGACCCCGCTACGTGGTGTTCCGCACCGGCGGGACGATCGTGCTGGAGACCCGGCTCAACGTCGTCCAGCCCTACCTCACGATCGCCGGGCAGACGGCGCCCGGTGGCGGCATCACGCTGCGGATGGACCCCGTGTCCCCCACCGACCTGGGCACCATGGACGTGCTGACCCATGACGTGGTGATCCGGTACCTGCGCTTCCGCCCCGGCAACGGCACCACGGGCAAGGACAGTGACGACGCCCTGGCCATCGTCAACCCCGGCGTCTACAACGTCGTGGTGGACCACTGCTCGTTCAGCTGGGCGGTCGACGAGAACGTGAACACCTACGACGGCTCGACGGACGTCACCGTGAGCAACTCGATCATCGCCGAGGGTCTGAACAACGCCGGGCACCCGCTCGGCCCGCACTCCAAGGGCTTCCTGGCGGGCGGTATCGACGCGCACAACGTCTCGATCCACCACAACCTGTTCGTGTCCAACGTGGACCGCAACCCGCAGGTGAGCGGCGTCTCGGTGGCCGACGTCCGCAACAACGTCGTCTACAACTACGGGGACGGGTCGGGCAACGGCGTCACGCTGGAGTCGTCGAGCAAGGGCGCGCCCCGGGTGAATTGGGTCGCGAACTTCTACAAGCCGGGCCCGGGCAGCCCCCCGGACCGTGCGGAGTTCGCGACGTACAACGGCAGCACCGGCCCCACCGAGCAGTGGTACGGCGAGGGCAACGCGCGCTGGACCGCGGGCGGGATCCTCCCGGCCCGCGTGGCCCCGTCGATCGGCCAGGTGGGCACGCCGTTCCCGGCGGCGCCCGTCACGACCACGTCGGCGGCCCAGGCCTACACCGACGTGCTCGCCACAGCGGGCGCCTCCCGCGTCCGCGACGCCGTCGACGCGCGGCTCGTCGCCGAGGTGGTCAGCGGCGGCGGTTCCTTCAAGGACACCGCCGGGCCCTACCCGGACCTCGCCGCGGGCACCGCCCCGGTCGACAGCGACGGCGACGGCATGCCCGACAGCTACGAGAGCGCCAAGGGCACCAACCCGAAGGTCGCCGACGCCACGGGCGACCTGAACGGCAACGGCTACGACAACATCGAGGACTGGTTCAACTCGCTGCTGAGCACCAAGCCGCCGGCCGGCACCATGGCCATCGACGCGGGTGCCGCGCGCACCCGGCTTGCCGCGGTCACGCTCGACCTGGCCGCCCCGGACCCGGCCCCGGACCTGATGCGATTCAAGAACGACGGTGACGGCTGGTCAGCGTGGGCGCGCTACGCACCCACCACGAGCTGGAAGCTGCAGCCGGGCGACGGCAACCGCACCGTCTGGGCCCAGTTCGAGGACGCGAACGACCGGCAGTCGGCGCCGGTGTCGGACGACATCGTCCTCGACAGCACCCCACCCGAGGTGAAGAAGGTCAAGCCGGCCCGGGGCGCCACCGGGGTCCGCAGGGACGCCAGGATCACGCTGAAGCTGACCGAGGCGCTCGACCCCGCGTCGGTCGACCGTCACTCCGTCGTGCTCAAGGAGGCCGCGTCGAAGAAGGTCCGCGCGAAGGTCACCTACCTGCCGGGCAAGCACAAGATCGTGGTCAAGCCGAAGTCGAAGCTGGCCGCAGAGACCACCTACAAGGTCAAGGTGAGGACGACCGTCGAGGACCTCGCGGGCAACCCGCTCGATGCGACGAAGCCCGGACACCGGTCCCACGCGTTGACGTGGAAGTTCCACACGCGCTGACGAAGCGGGCCGCCTCAGCCATCGCCGCGGATGTACCGGGCCGCGTCGAAGTCGGGATCCCCGTGCAGGTCCTCCTCGGTGTCGCTCGCCGCATGCTCGTCCAGCCACACGATCGCGGCGTCGTAGTGACGACTCGCCACCAGGACGAGCGCGATGAGGTTCGCCTCTTTGCAGGTGAAGTACGGACCGACCCGTCCGGCCGATCGTGGCCGCCCGAAGATGAGGGCCAGGCCGCCCAGCGCCTCCTCGAGGTCGCGGCCTTCGTCCCGTCCGGCGCGAAGCATCCGGATCAATGCTGGGTCTGCGCCCATGCCGCGGCAATACCCGCGCGGACCAACACCATGCCTCAGAAGTCCACGGCGTCGCGGATGATGGGACAGGTCATGCAGTGCCCACCACCGCGACCGCGGCCGAGCTCGGCGCCGACGATCGTGATGACCTCGATGCCCGCTTTGCGCAGCAGCGTGTTGGTCAGGGTGTTGCGGTCGTAGGTGAACACCACCCCGGGCTCCAGAGCGACCGCGTTGTTGCCGCTGTCCCACTGCTGCCGCTCCGACTGGTACACGTCGCCGCCGGTCTCGATGACCCGCAGCCCGTCCAGACCCAGCGACCGGGCGACGACGTCGACGAACGGGGTCCGGTCCTCGTCGATCACCTCGACGCCCGACGCCGCGTCGGACGGCAGCAGGGTGAAGGTGTGGATCGCGTCGACGATGGTCGGGTACAGCGTGACGACGTCGCGGTCGGCGAAGGTGAACACCGTGTCCAGGTGCATCGCGGCCCGCAGCTTGGGCATGCCCGCGACCACCACCCGGTCTGCGGCCTCCTGCGCGAAGAGCGCCGCCGCGACCTGGGTGATCGCGTGCCGGGAGGTCCGCTCGCTCATGCCCATGAGCACGACGCCGTTGCCGACGGGCATGATGTCGCCGCCCTCGAAGGACGCGTGACCCCAGTCCTGCTCGGGATCTCCCCACCAGACCGTCGAGCCGACGAAGTCGGGGTGGAACTCGTAGATCGCCTTGTAGATCAGCGTCTCGTCCTTGCGGGCCGGCCAGTAGAGCGGGTTCATCGTGAGCCCGCCGTACAGCCAGCACGTCGTGTCGCGCGTGTAGAGCGTGTTGGGAAGCGGCGACAACAGGTACTCCTGCACCCCGGTCGACTCCCGCGCCAGGCTGAGGTACGGCGTGCGGTGCTCCTCGGGGAGGTCCTGCGTGGAGAGGCCGCCGATGAGGATCTCCGCCAGCCGGCGCGAGTCCAGGGTCTCGAGGTAGGCGCGCGTCACGTCGACGAGACCCATGCCGACGCGGTTCGGCACGATCTTGCGGTCCAGCAGCCAGTCCCGCGCCCCCGGCACGTCCATCGTCTGCGCCAGCAGGTCGTGCAGCTCGACCACCTCGACCCCGCGCCGGGTGAGCTTGTTGACGAAGTCGGCGTGGTCGCGCTGGGCGTTCTCGACCCACATCACGTCGTCGAAGAGCAGCTCGTCGCTGTTGGTGGGCGTGAGCCGGCGATGCGCGAGGCCGGGCGCGCAGACCAGCACCTTGCGCAGCCGTCCGACCTCGGAGTGCACGCCGTACGACGCGGACACGGCCATGGTGGTTCCTTCCGTTCAGAGGGCGATCCGCCCGGTCAGCAGACCCGCGACGCCGATGACGCCGCCGGAGGCGATCAGCACGAAGAGCCCGATCTCGGCGGGCGTGAAGAGGCGGCGTCCGTGCTCGCTGCGGGCCTTGACGTAGAGCAGCGTGGCCGGCGCGAGAAGGACGGTCATCAGCAGCACGAACTTCATCCCGGCCGCGTCGAACAGGAAGATCGTGTACGCCGTGGCGGCGCCGGCGACGATCGTCTCCCGGCGCCGCACGCCCGCGGAGACCCCCTCGTAGGCCTCCCCGGTGAGGCCGAGCTTCAGGGCGTACGCCGCCGCGAGCAGGTAGGGCAGCAGCGCGAGGCTGGTGGACAGGTCGAGCATGAAGTTCAGGGCGTCGTTCACGAACAGGGTGAGGGCGAGCAGCGCCTGGACGCCGAGCGAGGTGACGACCAGGGCGGTGATCGGGGTGCCGGCGTCGTTCTCCTGGCCCAGGAACTGCGGGAAGTCGTCCTGCCGCGCCGGGATGTACATGACTTCCGCGGCCATCAGGGTCCAGGCGAGGTAGGCGCCGAGGACGGACACGATCACCGCGACGCTGATGAACCACTCGCCCCACTCGCCGACCACGGACGCGAACACGCCGACCATGGACGGCTGCCGCGTGGCCGCCAGCTCGGGCTGTGCGACGACCGAGTAGCTCGACAGCGTGACGAGCGCGAAGATCGACAGCACGCTGAGGAAGCCGAGCACGGTCGCCCGGCCGACGTCCTCGCGACGCTTGGCGTAGCGCGAGTACACGCTCGCGCCCTCGATGCCGATGAACACGAACGTCGTGATCAGCATGGTGTTGCGGACCTGCTCGTTGAGCGTGCCGAGGTCGCCGTACCCGTAGGCCGTCCAGTTGTCCGAGAAGACGCCGGCGTCGAAGTTCACGAACAGGACCACGATGAAGACCAGGATCGGGATGATCTTGAAGATCGTGACCACCCGGTTGATGACCGCCGCGTCCCGGACCCCGCGGGCGACGAGGTAGTGGAACAGCCAGACCCCGACCGTGGAGACCGCGACAGCCAGGAACGTGGCCCCGTCGCCGAAGCCCTCGAAGAACGCACCGACGGTCGCGGACATGAACACCCAGTAGAAGGTGTTGCCGGCGACCGTGCTCGCCCAGAACCCGATCGCGGAGTTGAAGCCGGCGTAGTCGCCGAAGCCCGCCTTGGCGTAGATGAAGACACCGGAGTCCAGCTCGGGCTTGCGGATGGCCAGGTTCTGGAAGACGAACGCCAGCATGAGCATCCCGGTGCCGGCCACCGCCCAGGCGATGAGCGACCCGAGGATCCCGGTCGCGACGCCGAACCGGGCCGGGAGCGAGAAGACGCCCGCGCCGACCATGCCTCCGACCACCAGCCCGGCGAGCGTCGGGACGCTCATCGTCCGGGTGGTCACGCTCGAGGAGGTCTCGGTCTGTGCGCTCATCCCTTCACCCCCGAGGGGTCGTCCGGCCACGAGGCACTGCGGCGGAAACTGCGGCGTCTCTCAACCATGTCCCGGGGCGACGCACCCGCGCCATAGCCCGGCCGGCACGCTCCCTTGGTCCACGCGGGCCATGCCCGCGCGTGACTGGGCCGCCTCAGCGCGACGGAGACCTGTCGACGACGGCGCGGGCGACCACGAGGTCCTGCCACGACATCCCGACGCTCTTGAACACCAGGGGGCGTCCGGTCGGCGCCACCGCGGTGCCGGCGACCAGGTCCCGCAGCGGCACGAGGTCCTGCTCGGCGAGGGCTCCCTCGGCGACCGCCATGACGACGTCCCCGGCCTCGCGCAGGGCGGTCGCGCGGTCCTCCACGACGACGGTCGCGCGCGCCATCAGGGCGGCGTCGAGCTCGCGAGCGTCCGGCTCGTGCGACCCGACCGCGACCACCACGGTGTCGTCGCGCAGCAGCGACGAGTCGAGCACCGGGGTCCGGGCGGACGTGGCGCACACGACGACGTCGGCACCGCGCAGCGCGTCGTCGGCGGCCGCCGTACCGAGAGCGAGGGCGTCGACGGGTGCGCGCCCGGGGTCGCGCACGAGGTAGCTGGTGCGCGCGACCCGGCGGACCGCCGCCAGCGTCTCGGCGTGGGCCACCGCCTGTGGTCCGGCGCCGACCACGACCAGCCGCAGAGGGTGGTCGGGAAGGTGGTCGAGGACGGCGGCGACCGACACCGCCGGCGTGCGCAGCGTGGTCAGCGCGGTTCCGTCGAGGACCGCCCGCAGGCTGAGCGTCTCGTGGTCATAGAGCAGGTAGACCGCCTGGATCCGCGGCAGGCCGCGCGCGGGGTTCGCGGGCGCCACCGTCACGACCTTCACCCCGGCCGCACCGGCGTCCCGGCCGTCGACGGGACGGGTCTGCGACGGCATCAGGAGGAACTGGCCCGCGTCGAGGTCGACCGGGATCCGCTGCGGATCGAGAGCGGGGTCCAGCCCGCCGAGGAGTACGCCGCGGATGGCGTCGACGGCAGCGGCGGGACCGAGCGCGGCGACGGCGGCGGAGTCGAGGAACCTCACCGCAGCACGAACCCCGGGACCAGCGGGTCGTGCGCGTCCACCGAGAACACGTGCTCGCCGGTGCGGTAGGCCATGCCGGTCACCTGCGGCACGACGGCGGGGCGCCCGTCGACGTCGACCTCCTCCACGACCCGGCCGACGAACGTGCTGCCGACGATCGAGTCGTGCCGGAGCCGGGTGCCCCCAGCCAGCCGACCGTCGGCGGCCAGCACCGCGATCCGCGCGGCGGTCCCCGACCCGCACGGCGACCGGTCGACCTCGCCGTCGGCGAACACCGCGACGTTGCGCTGGTGCACCTCGCCGGGGCCGTCGCCGAGCTCGTCGAACCAGACGGTCCCGTAGACGCCGTCCAGCCGCGGGTCGGTCGGGTGCCGGGCGTGCTCGCTGTCGTCGAGCGCCCACTTGATCTCGCGGCCGATCCGGATCAGCTCACCCAGGTGCTCGGGCTCCACCGAGAGGCCCACGTCGGCGGCCGGCAGCGTCGCGTAGGTCGCGCCGCCGTACGACACCACCACCTCCACCTCGCCGCACGAGGTCGTCACGGGGACGCCGCGCGCGACCACCCAGCTCGGCACGTTGACGAAGTCGACCGCCACCACGCGGCCACCCTCGCGGTGGACGCGCGCGGTGACCCGCCCCGACGGCACGTCGACCAGCACGTCCACGCTGCCGGTCGGCGGCGCCGCGACGCGACCGGTCTCGACGGCCCACACACCGAGCGCGATGGTGCCGTGACCACAGGCGGTCGAGAACCCGTCCTTGTGCCAGAAGAGCACGCCCAGGTGCGCGCCCTCGTCGTCGGGCGGTACGACGAACCCGCCGTACATGTCCGCGTGGCCGCGCGGCTCGGAGCAGAGCAGGGCGCGCAGCGTCTGGACGTCCGGGTCCTCGATGGCACGGGCCCGGCGCTCCGCGACCGTGTCCCCCGGCAGCGGCACGGGCGGGTCGGCGACGATCCGGAACGGCTCACCCGCGGTGTGGTAGTCCGTGGTCGCGATGCTCGGGGGCAGCACGCGGCCATCGTGACACGGCCGGGGCGGCGTGGTGTTCACCGAATGTTCACTTGAGTGCGGGGCTCGCCGGTGGTCACCATCGATCATGACCCTCACCGTTCACGCCGGCCACGACGAGGAGACTCGCATCGCCGACGTGCGGAACCGCTTGACCCAGCGGTTCCCGGACCTCGACCCGGCACTGGTGGTCCGCGCCGTCGACGAGGCGCACCGTGAGCTCGCCGGCGCCACCGTCCGCGACTTCGTGCCGATCCTCGTGGAGAAGCACGCCCGCGACGTCCTCGAGCAGGCACGCCGCGGCTGACCGCGACGTACGAGCTGCACGCGCTCGCGGCCGTCCCGCAACCACATCGTGCGTCGAGCAGCCCTGGGGCGAGGGACGTTCGGCCGTGGTCACCGTCTCCTCCGAGGACGACGATCGGAGGTGAGACGAGGAGCGTGCGATGAGCATCGACATGGTCGTTCCGCTGACCTGGCTGGCCCTCGGCACCGTGATCGTGGTGAGCAGCCTCCGTGCCCGGCGCAGCCGGCGTGCCTACCTGGTGGGCGTGGTGTCGGTCAGCGGGCTGTGGGTGGTGGCGGGCGCCCTGGTCAACGCCCTCTTCCTCAGCCGCGGCGACGACTACTCCGGGTTCGCCGACGGCGCACCGGTCGCGTGGGTGACCGACACGTGGGAGTCGCTCGTCGTCCCGCACCACACGTTCTTCATCGGGCTACTGATCGCCTTCGAGGCGGTGGTCGGTGCGCTCGTGCTGGTCGCGGGCCCGGCGCGGCAGGCGTCATTGCTGCTGCTGGTCGCGTTCAACGTCGCCGTCGTGTCGTTCGGCCTCGCCTACCTGGCGTGGACCGTGCCGATGGTCCTCGCGCTCACCCTGCTGTGGCGGGCCGGACGCCAGCCGCAGGCAGAAGACGGTCCCGCGCGGTCTTTGACTTCGAGTACTCGAAGTTCCTAGCGTCGACGACGTGAGTGCACGTACCGCCCAGCACGCCTACACGATCCGGGAAGCCGCGACATTGACCGGCCTGCCGGCCAGCACCCTGCGCTACTACGAGTCCATCGGCGTGATCGCACCGATCAGCCGGGGGGCGAGCAGCAAGCACCGGGTGTACGACGAGGACGACCTCGACCAGCTCATGTGGGTCGCCTGCCTCGCCGCGACCGGCATGTCGGTCGGTGACATGCGCCAGTACATGGCGAACGGGCAGCTGGGTCCCGGTGCCGCCGCTGAGCAGATCGACCTGCTCTCGGCGCAGCAGGAGCGGCTGGAGCAGGAGGCCGAGAGCCTCGCGCTGCGCCGGCGGTACGTCGCCCTGAAGATCGACTACTGGCACGCGGTCGACGCGGGCGACACCGCCCGCGCCGAGCTGCTGAGCGGCGAGGCCCGGGTCCTCGCCGACGAGCTCCAGCGAGCCCGGAAGCAGTAGTCGCCCACGCACCACGACCGCGGACCGCACGGCCCGCCGTCCTGGCGCGCCCATGACCGACCCGGACCACACCAGAGACAAGGAAATCCTCATGCAGGTCAACGCCTACGCGGCACCCGCCGCCGGCCTTCCCCTGGCCCCGACCACCATCGAGCGCCGCGACGTCGGGCCGAACGACGTCCTCATCGAGATCCAGTACGCCGGCATCTGCCACTCCGACATCCACACCGTCAACGGCGACTGGGGCCCCCAGCCGTTCCCGGTCGTGCCGGGCCACGAGATCGTCGGCACCGTCACCGAGGTCGGCACCGGGGTCACCCGCCACCGGGTCGGCGACCGCGTCGGCGTCGGCTGCATGGTCGGCTCCTGCGGCGAGTGCGCGAGCTGCCGCAACGGCGACGAGCAGTACTGCGTCGACGGGATGGTGCCGACGTACGCCGGCACCGACCGCGACGGCAGCACCACGCAGGGCGGCTACTCCACCCACGTCGTCGTCGACGCCGACTACGTCCTGTCCGTCCCCGAGGGTCTGGACCCGGTTGCGGCCGCACCGCTGCTGTGCGCCGGCATCACGACCTACGCGCCGCTGCGGAAGTGGAACGCCGGCCCCGGCACCAGGGTCGCGGTCGTCGGGCTCGGCGGCCTGGGGCACATGGCGGTCAGGATCGCCCACGCGCTGGGCGCCGAGGTGACCGTGCTGTCGCAGTCGCTGAAGAAGCAGGAGGACGGACTGCGCCTGGGCGCCGACGCCTACCACGCCACGTCCGACCCGGCCACGTTCGAGCAGCTGGCCGGCCGGTTCGACCTGATCGTCAACACCGTCAGCGCGCACATCGACGTCGACGCCTACCTCGGGCTGGTCGCCGTCGACGGGACGCTGGTGAACGTCGGCGCCCCCGCGGAGCCGCTGAGCCTCAACGTGTTCTCGCTCATCGGTGCGCGCCGCTCCTTCGCCGGCTCGATGATCGGCGGCATCGCACTCACCCAGGAGATGCTCGACTTCTGCGCCGAGCACGGGATCGGCGCCGAGGTCGAGGTGATCCCCGCGGAGAAGATCAACGAGGCCTACGAGCGCGTCCTCGCCTCCGACGTGCGCTACCGCTTCGTGATCGACACCAGCACCCTGGTCTGACCGGAGCGGGGGCGCCCGGCCCGGACGGATGACCGGGCGCTCCCGTGGTGCCGGCAGCACGATCCGGAGCCCCTCTCGGGTTTCAACCGGACCAGCCTCCGGGTAGGACCCCAGGACACGAACCGCTGCAGAAGATCGGCGGTGACGCTCGAACCTGGGAAGAGCTGTCATGGCCATCCACGCTGCCGAAAGCGCCTCCGCGCCCGTCGGCCCGTCCACCCCGAACACGCCCGCGGCCGACCCCGATCGGGGCACCCGCGAGCCCACCACGGCCGTGTTGCTGCGGCGGGCGCAGGACGCGACCGACGAGGTCGAGCGCAGCCGCCTCCTCGAGGAGGTCGTGCTCCTCAACCTCGGCCCGGCGCGGCGTCTCGCCCGCCGGTACGCCGGACGCGGGGTGGCCGTCGAGGACCTCGAGCAGGTCGCCTACACGGCTCTGGTGCTCGCGGCCCGACGCTTCGACCCGACGTACGGCTCGGAGTTCCTCGCCTACGCGGCGACGTGCATCAGGGGCGAGCTCCGCAAGCACTTCCGGGACCACGCCTGGATGGTCCGGCCGACCCGGCAGGTGCAGGAAATGCAGCCGCGGATCAACGCGGCGCGCGAGGAGCTGGGGCAGGAGCTGGGCCGCTCGCCGCGGCCGACGGAGCTGGCCGAGCACCTCGGCGTGGGGCTCGACGTCGTCATCGAGGCGCTCGCTGCCGACGGGTGCTTCTCGCCCTCGTCGCTCGACCGCCCGTTCGCCGAGGAGGGCTCGGCGTCGCTGGCCGACTCGCTGCCCGCGGAGACCGACGAGTGGCAGGCCGTCGAGGCACGGCTGCTGCTCGAGCCCCTGGTGGCGCGGCTGGACGAGCGCGACCGTCGCATCGTGGAGCTGCGCTTCGTGCACGAGCGCACCCAGCAGGAGATCGCCGACGACATCGGCGTGACCCAGATGCACGTCTCGCGGCTGCTCCGCCGGATCCTCGCCGAGCTGCGCGAGCAGCTGGAGCGGCCCGGAGCGCGCGGGATCACCCACGGCTGAGCGGCGCGACCGCGCAAGAATCGCCAGACCGGCCGGCAGGTGACACACTGACGGCCGGGGCTCAAACAGCGGGCACCGACCTCGCGTCCAGGAGCCCCCATGCACCTCGAGCTGAAACCTGTGTCCGACGACTGTGTCCACGTGAGCATCGAGGGCGAGGTCGACCTGGAGAACAGTGACGACCTGCGCGAGGCGCTCATCCTGGCGAGCGCCCAGGCGTCACGGATCGAGCTGCACTCGGCGGCCCTGACCTTCATCGACTCCGCCGGGCTGTCCGCGCTGATCGCGGGCCACCGCGCCCTCGTCAGCCGGTACGGCGCGGCGGCGACGATCGTCGTCGTCGACCCGCCGCAGCACCTGCAGCGCCTGCTGCAGGTCGTCGGCCTGACCGACCTGTTCCCGAGCGTCACCGCGCAGGACTGTCCGGCGCTCGAGGTCTGACGACCGGCGGGCTCCGGTTCAGCGGCGGCGCAGCAGGCCGCGGACCCGGTCGTGCGCAACGGCCGCGCGAGCGGCGTTGCTGCCGCACGCGCCGTGCACGCCTCCGCCGGGATGGGCCGAGGCCGACGCGAGGTACAGGCCGGGGACGGGCGTCTCGG
Organism: Nocardioides iriomotensis; assembly: GCF_004168035.1. Taxonomy (GTDB): domain Bacteria; phylum Actinomycetota; class Actinomycetes; order Propionibacteriales; family Nocardioidaceae; genus Nocardioides_B; species Nocardioides_B iriomotensis. The sequence goes on from NZ_SDPU01000028.1 coordinate 69,136, forward strand.
CCCGGCCCAGCCCGGGCACGGGACGGAACACCAGCTGTTGGTGGAGCTGCGACGTGCCGCCGTTGATGGCGCCGCCGATGAGGTTGGCGTCGCGCGCCTCGAGCTCGCGGGGTCCGAGCACCCGGCGCGCCACGACCCGGTCGCCGAAGCCGGGCGCGAGCGACTCGACCCTGTGCTGGACCCGGTCGGCGAAGCGTTCGAGGTCGTCGTGGTCCCACACGCCCCGAACGCCGCCGTCGCCCGCGTCGCGGGTGGTGTGCTGCGGCACGTGCGTGTAGGCCCACATCGACTCCGTGCCCGTGGGTGAGCGAGTCGGGTCGGCGGTGGTCATCTGCCCGGCGAGGAGAAACGGCCGCGCCGGGACGGCGTTCGCCGACACCTGCCCGAGCGCCTCGGTCATGTCGTCGACCGAGTCCGCGACGTGGACGGTGCCCGGCGCGTGCGGCGGTGGCGACGCCCACGGGACCGGGCCGTCGAGGGCCCAGTCGACCTTGATCGTCGACGGGTCGAGCTCGAAGCGCCGCATGCCGCGTCGCACGCGGGCGGGCAGCTGCTCGTCCGGGAGCAGCCCGCCGTACAGGTGCGGGGCCGCCACGTCGGCGAGCACCGCCTTCCGCGCGCGGTACGCCCGGCCGTCGGCGGTGCGGACGCCGGCGGCCCGACCGTCGTCGACGTCGACGCGGACGACCTCGGCGTTGCAACGGACCTCCCCGCCCAGGCTCTCGGCGCGACGGACCAGGGCCTCGGCGAGCCGGCCGGCGCCTCCTTCGGGAACGGGGTAGCCGACGGTCTGCCCGAGCATGCAGAGCAGCCAGCCCATGAGCCCGGAGCCGGGCGCGTTCAGCGGGATGTCGGCGTGGCCGGCGTTGCCGGCGATCAGCAGCCGGGCGTGCTCACCGCCGAACCGCTGCTCGGCCAGCCGCCGGGCGGGGGTCAGCAGGTCGCGCACGAGGTCGAGCCCGCCGGCGGACCGCAGCCGGGTGAGGGCGGAGACCCCGGCGCGCACGGGCGGGAACGGGGTGAGCAGCGCGCGGACCACGGCGTCGCCGATCCGGTCCCACTGCTCGCAGGTCCGCAGCCACGCGTCGCCGTCCCCGGCGTGGTGCTCGTCGAGCAGGGCGGCGGTGACGGAGCGGTCGCGGTGCAGGGTGGCCCAGGTGCCGTCGGGCCGCGGGTGACCCACGACCGCCGGGGCGTGCCGCCAGCGCAGGCCGTGCTCCTCGAGGTGGAACGCCTGCACCAGCGGCGACGCGGCGGTCAGCGGGTAGAAGGCGCTGAACGTGTCGTGGACGTAGTCGGGGTGGACGTCGCGGTCGCTGCGCACCGCGCCGCCGGGCGACGGCTGCGCCTCCAGCACGAGGACCGACCAACCGGCGTCGAGCAGGTGGTTGGCGGCGACCAGCCCGTTGGGCCCGGCCCCGACGACCACGGCGTCGTACGACTCGGCGGTCATGCCGTGGCGTGCCGCCCCTCGGCGATGAAGCCCAGGCGGCGCAGGCTCTCGATGTTGCGCCAGCCCAGCAGCAGCGCCTCGGCCGGTGCCGGCACGAGCGTGCCGGGTCCGGAGACCGCGGTCTCCTCGAGCACCACCTCGCAGCGGCCGTCCTCGACCGGCGAGAGCTCGATCACGACCTGCGCCTCACCCAGCGGCCAGCCGCGGGCCCGGAGCTCCATCCGGTGACCGTGGTCGACGGCGATCGACTCAGTGGTGTCGTTGATGACCAGGGGCCACACCCCGGCGGAGTGGTGCAGGCGGCTGCCGGGCGAGGGCCACGTGTCATCGACGTCGCGCATGCGCGTCGCGCCCACGACCCACATGGGGTACAGCCAGCCGTCCGACAGCACGGCCCACACGGCGTCCGGCGTGGCGTCCACCACGCGCACGGTCCGACTCATCTCATCTCCCTCGGCTCTCGCGGTGCGCCGGCTGCAGGACGGGCGCACGTGCTGGCCGACCGTCCTCGCGTCCGCCACGGCCTGTCGGTACCCGCTCCGCCCCGAGCCACTCCGTCCCGACGCCACCGATCTGCAGGGATGCTCACGGCGCCTGGGACTGGCCGCGCACGGGTGGGGTCACCGTTCGTCGTCCGCCTGCTGCCGGATCTCGCGGGCCCGGCGCGCGTCCTGCTGCTGGCGGCGCCGGGCCTTCTCGATGCCGGTGTCGTCGCGCAGCTCGAGCTGAAGCGCCTTCTCGGCCGGTCGGCCGTTGCGGAGCTCGCGCACCCGCTCGAGCTCGGCGTTGAGCTCGGCGCCGTACAGCAGGGCCATGTTGGTGATCCACAGCCACAGGAGCAGCACCACCATGCCGGCCAGCGAGCCGTAGACCCGGTTGTACGACGCGAAGTTCGACACATAGACGGCGAAGAGCGCCGAGGCGGCCACCCAGCCGAGCACGGCGACCAGTCCTCCCGCGCCGATCCACCGCAGCCGCGGCAGCTTCACGTTCGGCGTCGCGTAGTAGAGCAGGCACACGGCCAGCGAGACGACCACCAGCACGACGGGCCACTTGAGGATCCGCCAGGCGACCAGGCCGGCGTCACCGAGGCCGATCGCCTGGCCGAGCGCGTCGGCGACGGAGCCGGACACGACGAGCCCGACGGCGACGAGCGTGGCGAGCACCAGCAGGCCCGCGGTCACCAGCGCGAGGTAGGGCCGCAGCCGCCAGAAGGGCCGTCCCTCGCCGACGCCGTAGATCTGGTTGAGCGCCCGGCCGAACGCGCCGACGTAGCCGGACGCCGTCCAGAGCGCTGTCAGCAGGCCGAGCACGAGGGCCAGGCCCGCGACCTGGCGGGCCTCGGCGAGCGTGGTGACCGGACCCTCGACGGTGCTGACGGCGGAGTCTGCGCCGACCTGCTGGAGCAGGTCGAGGAGCGACTTCACCGTGGCGGGACCGTCACCGACGAGGCCGATGAGCGAGAGCATCGCGATCATGGCCGGGAAGATCGACAGGACGCCGTAGTAGGTCAGGGCGGCTGCCTTGTCGGGACAGTCGTCGTCGACGAACTCCTGGCCGGACCGCCTGAGGACGAACCAGAGCTCACCCACCGCGCCGTCCGTCCTGGCCATCCACCAGGTGCTCGCGTCCACCGAGATGCGCATGACAGCCCTCCCCAGGCTCAGTCCCCCGGCACCTGTCCCGTGCCCGAGACGCCGGCCGGCAAACGGCGAAGGACCCGCGGCAGGTGCCGCGGGTCCTCCGTCCGACGTACGTCAGGCTTCGACTCCCTAGGTGCGGAGCAGCGCCAGGATCGCGTTGAGGATCTGCGACACCTGGGTGAGCAGCCCGCCCTGGTCGAGCAGCCCGGTGATGGCGCACAGCAGGTTGCCGAGCAGGTTGCCCGCGCCCGACACGGCGACGATGTTCAGCACGACGCGGTCCAGGTGCACCTGGAGACCCAGAAGGTCGAGGTCGAGCGGCGCCAGGACCAGGCTGAGGACGTCGCACGTGGCACGCGCCAGGGGCGTGGCGCCGTTGGCCGTCGCGACCGGCATCGACACCTTCTGCGAGACGGTGTCGAGCACCCTGCCGTTGCCCTTGACGAGGTCGGCCTGCAGCTTGCCGACGGCGACCAGCTGGCCGCCGACCGTCTTGAACTTCTTGGGCTTGAAGACGCCCTCCACCGTGCCGTTGTTCCCGAACGAGCCGACGACGCGCGACTTCAGCTTGCCGAACTCGTTCTTGTAGACCGGCCCCGTCGTGGCGGCGCTGGTGCTCTGCGCCGTCGCGCCGGCGATTGTGGGCGCGGCGGCCGCGTGCGCGGACGTGGCGACGAGACTGGCCAGCACGGCGGCCACGACCGTCAGGACGATGCTGGAGCGCGTCCCCCTCCAGGAGTGCCCGATCAGCTCCCTCATGTGTTTCCTCCCTCTCCCGTGACGGCCCCGTGCCGCCACCCCGCCGTCGTGCCCCGTTGCCGGATCGCCAAACGAGAAGTTGTCCAGGTGCTGGTACGACGCGCGGCTCGGCGGCGAGCCGTTAGATCTCGCCGCGTTGGGTACGGGGAGGCGACGCAACAGAGGAAACAGGGGAAGGGAGACCCGCATGGCCCAGGAGCAGACCCAGCCGACCGACCCGACCGAGATCGTCCGCAGCCGCTTGCTCGCCACGTTGATGGACAAGGTGAGCGAGGACCCGTACCCGTCGACCACGATGCTCGACACGATCGAGGAGCTGCTCACGCCGGACGACGTGGACGACTACACCGACCTGCTCCTGTCCAAGATCGAGGACGACCGGTTCCCGAGCATCCCGATGATCTACCGGCTGCGCGAGCTGGCCGTCTAGGCGTTGCTCCTTCGGCGCACGGGTTGGGGTGGCACCTGCTCGGCTGCGCCCGTCGCGGGACTGCCGAGGGGGAGCGGCGGACGAGGTGATCGAGGTGTCACAACGCGGGCGTCCGGCTCGAGGTGCGACGCGGTGACCGGGTCCCGGCAGGCCGGCATCGTGCGCACCGATGCGCTGGCCCGCGCGGTCACCCGGGGGGAGCGTCCTCGTCACGAGAACCCGGGTGGGCGGGGGTAAGCACGACCGAGAACTGTCGGTGCTCGGTGGTCGAATGAGTCATGGCAGCGACCCCGGCACCCGAGCAGGCGGACTCCCCCGCCGCGGTGCTGGCTGCCGTCCGCGCGGCGCGCGAGGCGGCTGATCGTGAGGAAGCCCGGATCCTGGCGCTGGCGGTGGACTGGGCGGCTATGCACTCCCCCGACAGTCTCGACCCGCTCGGCGCCGCACGGCCGCTCACCCTGGCCGGCCCGGGGACACCCGCAGTGGACGAGTTCTGTGTCGCCGAGCTCGCCGCCGCGCTCCGGATCAGCACCGACGCCGGGCGGTCGTTGCTGGCCGAGGCGGTCGAGCTCGCTCACCGGCTCCCCCAGACCTGGCGGCGGGTCCGCGCCGGTGACCTGCCGGCCTGGCGGGCCCGTCGGGTCGCCCGCTCCACCCTTGCGCTGACGGGCGAGGGTGCTGCCTTCGTGGACCGGCACGTCGCCTCCTTCGCTCACAGGGTCGGGCTCGCGCAGCTCGACCGGCTGGTCGAGGAGGCCCTGGTCCGGTTCGAGCCCGACCTCGCCGACGCCCGCCGCCGCGCGGCCGCCGACGGTCGGCACGTCACGGTGCACACCGACCAGGTCGGCTACAACGGCACCGTCCACCTCGAGGGCGACCTCGACCTCGCCGACGCCCTCGACCTCGACGCTGCCCTGATCACCGGAGCGGCTCGGCTGGCCGACCTGGGCTGCACGGACTCGCTCGACGTGCGCCGCGCGCACGCGCTCGGTGAGCTCGCCCGCGGCACCGACCCGACGCTGGAGTTGCCGGTCCCCGGTCGCGAGGTCGTGCTGCACGTCCACGTCACCCCGGACGCGATCACCGACCAGCCAGGCACCCATCTCGCCCGGGTCGACAACACCCGTTCCTTCGTCGACGCCGACCAGGTCCGCACCTGGTGCGGCACCCCCGGCACCACCGTCACCGTCCGGCCAGTGCTCGACCTCGACGAGCACATCAGTAGCACCGCCTACGAGACCCCCGACCGGCTCGCCGAACAGGCCAACGAGGTCGACGAGACCTGCGTCTTCCCCTGGTGCTCGCGACCGGCGTGGTCGGCCGACTGCGACCACGTCCACCCGCATGCCGAGGGCGGGACCACCTGCTCCTGCAACATCGCCCGGCTGTGTCGCCGGCACCACCGGCTCAAGACCCACACCGCCTGGCACTACACGGTGCTCGAACGCGGCAGCTACCTGTGGACCAGCCCGCACGGACTGGGATTCCTCCGCGACCGCACCGGAACGACCGACGTCACTCCGGGATCAGGGCCGCGACGCGAGACGACCGTCGGCCACCTGCTGCTCGTCCCGGACCCGTAGCCACCGTGCCCCGACACCCCGCTGCCGGCGGCGGGTTCGGCACGTCCACGGCGGCCCGCTACTCCGACAGGAGTGTCCCGAGCGGGCCCAGGTCGATGTTGAGGTCGGCCGTGGTCAGGTCGTACTTGCCCTTGAGCTCCTCCATGGCGTTCTCCAGGTGCATGAGGCCGAGCCCCAGCTCCTCGACCTGCTCGTCGGTGAGGTCGCCCTCGTCGACGCGGCGCAGGGCCTGCTTCTCCATCAGCTGACGCACCAGCTCGATGATGGTGAGCACCAGCTTGAACAGGTCGCGCTCGACCGACTCCGAGTCGGTGGCGAGCCGCTGCGGCAGGATCCGGTGGGCGGGCAGGTCATCCGTCACCGGATTCCACTCCTTCCGCCGGCGCGTTCCCCAGCATCGGCGCGGCTCGCATCTCGGCGCGCACCGAGGTGATCAGGGCGTGCAGCCGGACCTGCACCAGATCGACACCGGCCAGCGAGATGGTCACGTCGCCGGCGAGCACGACCCCGGCGCCGAGCAGGCGGTCGAGCAGGTCCACCAGCGCGACCTGGCCGCGCGGCTCGACCCGGTCGGGAGCGGAGGTCGTCACGCCTCCTCCAGGGTGGCGAAGGAGTACGGCGGCCACGGACCCGCCACGAGCACCTCGGCTCCCTCGGCGGCGCCCGCGAGCTCCTGGGCGACACCGGCGAATTTGTCCGCGTCCTCGTCGTCCACCAGGAACGCGGCGTTGAGGGTCATCGTGCCGGTCAGCCCGGACAGCCGCGCGTCCTGCGGCCTGAGCCGTCGACCGGCGACCGCGACCTCGGCCAGGCCGTGGTAGACGTCGTCGGCGCGACGCAGCGCGGCATCCTCGTCCTGGGCACGCTGCTCGGTCTCCTGCCGCTTCCGCAGGAGGTACGCCGCCCCGGCGCCGGGACTCGTCGAGTCCCCTCGCTCGCCCCCCGACGTCGCCGGCGCCCGGTCCCTCTCCACGACCTTGACGCTCCACTCGGCGCGCCCCTCGACCCGGTCGAGCGCGGCGACGAGGCCGTCGTGCCACTCGTCGAGCCGGCGGCGTACACCCGCGTCGGCCAGGCACACCGTGGCCAGCCGCAGCGGAGCCGTCGGACCGAGCTCGGCCACCGCGCGCACGACGTCGTCGTGGCCGCGCGCGACCCGCTCGAGCCAGGCGAGGTCCTCGAGGTTCTTCCGGAGCGCGTCCTCGTCGAACTCGTCCAGGTCGACGTCGCTGACGACCGCGTCGAGCCCGCGGTGCGGGACAACCTCCAGCGGAGCGTCGTCGAGGCCCGTGCGGCCGGCGAGGTCCGCGGTCGTCACACCGCGGGTCACGGCGTACAGGTAACGGGCGCGGTCAGCCACTGCTCCGCCTCCGCGACGACGACGAGGACTTGCTCTCCTCGGTCGTGGTCGCCGGCTCCTGGCTCGACCCCGACTCCAGCGCCTCGAGGCGCTCCCGGAGACGGCGGTTCTCGTCGGCGAGACCCTGCTCGCTCGTGGTGAGCATCGGGTCGTTGCGCCACCAGTCGATGCCCATCTCGGCCGCCTTGTCGACGGACACGATGAGCAGCCGGATCTTCACGGTCAGCAGCTCGATGTCGAGCAGGTTCACCCGGATGTCGCCGGCGATGATGATGCCCTTGTCGAGCACCCGCTCGAGCACGTCGGCCAGGCTGGACGGGTTGGAGTACCCGGGTCCGGAGGCGGGAGCGGCGTACCCGCGAGCGGGAACGGCAGGCTCGCTCATCAGGACCTCCCATCCTCCGGCGTCCCTCGGACGTAGCGCCGGAGCCTACGGTAGCCGTCGATCTCCCCGTCCTCGTCGAGGGTCAGCTCGTAGGTCGCGAGCACGTCGGTGGTGTCCGGGATCCGACGAACCTCCAGCACGTCCACCTCGACCACCCATCCGTCGTCGGTGCGCTCCAGGGCCGTGATGCCCTCGACGTCACGGCCGGTGAGCTCCACGAGCCGCTGGGCGGCCTCCGCCGCGATGGTCATGCCGGAGCGGCGGCGCGGCGCGCTCGCGCGCGGCGCGGAGCTCTTGGCCGGGGCCTTCTTCGCGGCCTTCTTGGCCGGTGCCTTCTTGGCCGACTTCTTCGCCGGAGCCTCCTCGGCGGTCGACTTCTTGGCGGTCGACTTCTTCGCCGGGGCCTTCTTGGTGGCCTTCGTGGCGGTCTTCTTCGTCGCCTCGTCGGTGGCCATCGGTCATCCTTCCCGGCTCGGTCGCGTGCGCGCGACCATGAGCCTCTCGACCAGCTCGTCCTCGAGCCTGGTCGCCTCGTCGTCGGTCAGGTCCCCCGCGGTGCGCGCCCGGTCGACCGCCTCGATCTGCTCACGGATGCGGGCCGGGTCGTACAGCTCGTCCTCCGCCTGCTCGCGGATCTGCTCGGCCACCCACACGACGCCGCGCACCGGGGCCAGTGGCAGGCCGAGGATGCCCGTGATCAGGCCCACCAGTCACCGTCGACGAAGTCGTACGGCGGCACCGGCCCCATCAGCTGGAACCTGGCCCGCTCGTGCATGGCCTCCGCGAGCCCCTCGAGTGCGTCCTCGAGCTCGGCGCGCCGGGCGTCGTCGACGAGGAGCGCGACGTCGAGCAGGTGGTCGACGTCGCCCCGGTCGCGCAGGTCGTAGGAGACGACGTGCGGCAGGACGAGCCCGAGCACCATGTCGGCGTCCTGCGCGCGCTTGCGCTCGAGCACCTGCGACACCAGCTGTCCGAGACGGACCCGGTCACCGTGCGCGACGTCCTCGGGCACGCCTCTCGTGCGCTCCCGCAGGCGTGCCACGTCGGCGTCCTCCGCCACGACCTCAGCGAGCACGACGTCCTCGTGGTAGGTCACCCGCAGGTTGAGCTGCGTGCGGTCGCGCAGCGCCTCCAGCAGGCCCGCCCAGCGCTCGCCCTCGGGGCCGAGGAGCTCGTGCGTCACGGTGTCCACGTCGCCCAGGATCGAGCCGAACTGGACCGGCACCACCGGCCCCGTCTCGGCCAGAGCCTCGAGGACGCGGCTGTGCGCCATCACCTCGGCGCGACGACCGGGCGGCCGTTCGAGCGCGACCGGGCTGACCGCCGCCGCCACGTCACCGTGCGCGACGAGACGGACCGGCACGTCGTCCAGCCCGGCCAGGCCGGGCGGGACACGCGCGTCCCCGGCCTCCACGATGCCGTAGACGTAGACGCCCGTCGTGGAGGTGTCGATCTCGTCGGCGACGAGCACGGCTCCGCTCACGCCTCTTCTCTCCGGCGGCTGCGCGAGGACTTCTTGGCGGGCCGGCGACCCTCGTCGTCGTCACCGCCGGTGAGCGCCTTCTTGGCGCCCTTGACCGCGCCGCCGACCTTCTTGGCGGCGCCGGACTCCTGCAGGTCACCGATGGCCTCGGTGAGGTCCTTGCCGCCCTTCTCGTACAGGTCGAGGCGGTTGGTCGCCTCCGCGAAGCGCAGGTAGGTGTCCACGCTCGCGATGACGATGCGGGCGTCGATCGTCAGCAGCTCGATGCCGACGAGGGAGACGCGCACGTAGGCGTCGATCACGAGGCCCTTGTCGAGGATGACCTCGACCACGTCGGCGAGGCCGCTCGGGGCGGGGCGTTCCAGGTAGCCGCCGCTACGGCGTTGGCTGGCGACAGTCATGTCAGAGTCGTCCTTCCGGTGCAGGGGGTACGTCGGTCATCGGGCCCGGCGACGTCGCCGCGGCTTCTCCTCGGGCTCTTCCTCGGGCTCTTCCTCGTCCTCGGGCTCCTCCTCGGCGTACTCCTCGTCCTCAACGTACTCGTCCTCGGGCTCGTCCTCGGCGTACTCCTCGTCCTCGGGCTCCTCCTCGGCGTACTCCTCGTCCTCGGGCTCCTCCTCGGCGTACTCGTCCTCGGGCTCCTCCTCGGCGTACTCCTCGTCCTCGGGCTCCTCCTCGGCGTACTCGTCCTCGGGCTGCTCCTCGGCGTACTCGTCCTCGGGCTCGCCGTCACCCTCCTCAGACTCGTCGTACTCCTCGTCGGGGCTCTCGTCCTCGGCCTGCTGCTCCTCCTCCACGACCTCCTCGTGGCTGCGCACGACCTCGCTGTCGTGGATCTCGCCGCGCCAGCCCTCGACCTCGTCGGTGTCGCCCTGCAGCAGGGAGACCATCACGTGGCGGCGGAAGTGCTTGAGCTCGAGCCGGGCGCGACGGCCTTGCGCGCGCCAGAGGTTGCCGGTGCGCTCGAAGAGACCCTGCGGGTAGTACTCGAGCACGACCAGGACGCGGGTGAGGTCGGGCGTGATCTCGTGGAACGTCACCGCTCCGTCGACGTGCCCCTTCTCGCCCTGCGAGCGCCAGACGATCTTCTCGTCGGGCACCTGCTCGATGATCGTGCCCTGCCACTTGCGGTGGGACCAGAAGACCTGGGCGCTGAACTCGACCTTCTCGTCCTCCTGCTGGTCGACGCCCTTGACCTTCTTCATGAAGCCCGACCAGTCCTGGAACTGCGTCCACTGGTTGTAGACGAGCGAGATCGGCGCGCCGATGTCGATCTCCTCGATGATGCTGGTGGAACGCGTGCCCTTTCCGCCCTTGTTGCCACCGCCCCCGCCGATCTTCTCCTTGACCTTGTCCTTCACCCCGCCGAGGCCACCCACGAGGGCGCCCTTGACGGGGCTGCCACCCGTCGCGCCCTCCTTGGCGGCCTTCTTGGCGGCCTTGCCCACGACACCGCCGCCGTCGGCGACGTCGGTGAGCCGGCCGGTGAGGTCGGTCAGGCGCTGGCCGGCGGACTCGACGGCCTTCTCGCCGAGCATGCCGAGGCCGGAACGGATCTCGTCCTTGAGACGGTCGACGGGCAGCTCGTCCAGCACGCCCTTGAGTCCGGTGTTCTTGTCAGCCATGTCGGGTCACCGCTTCCTCGTCGAGCCGCTGCGCGATGCGGTGCGCTTGCTCGTGCTGCTGGAGCTCGACTTCTTCGCAGGCGCCTTCTTGGCCGCGGTCTTCTTGGCCGGAGCCTTCTTGGCCGTCTTCTTGGCCGCGGAGGTCGTCTTGGTGGCCGTCTTCTTCGCCGGCGCGGACTTCTTCGCCGCCGCCGTCTTCTTGGTGGCGGTCTTCTTCGCCGGTGCCGCCTTCTTCGCGGCGGTCTTCTTCGCGGGCCTGCTCGCGCTCGAGGCGGCCTTCTTTGCCGTCTTCTTCGCGGCGGCGGACTTCTTGGCCGCGGTCTTCCTGGCGCCACTGCTCGAGGGCGCGGACCGCTTCGACGGAGGTCGCTTCCGGGGGGACCGGCGGCGCGGCCTTTCCTCGGGCTCCTCCTCGGCCTCGTCCTCGGCCTCGTCCTCGGGCTCCTCGAGCTCCTCGGGCTCCTCGTCCTCCTCGGCCTCGTCCTGCTCGCCCTCGTCCTCCGCCTCGTCGTAGTCGTCGTACTCGTCGTCGTACTCGTCGTCCTGCCCGGGACCGAGCGCCAGGCGCTCGGAACGGTCGCGGATCGTGTCGCTCAGGCTGTCCATCCGCGAGTTCGCCGTGGCGATCGCGGCGGACCGGGCGGCGTCGAACAGCTGTCCGCGGACCTGGTCCGACAGACGTGACAGCTCCTCGTTGCCGTCGATCAGCTTCTGCGCCTGCTGGAGCAGCGCGCGAGGATTGGTGGCGATGCGTTTGCCGGCGATCATGCTCCCGACGGTGATGGCCAGCTTCAGCTTCTTGCGGCGCCCGAGGAGATAGCCACTGGCTACTCCGAGCGCGACTTTTCCTGCAGCACTCATCGTTCTCCCTCCGATTCCTTCCCGAACGTCGGCGTACCCGGACCACACCCCAGCAAACGTGCGCACTGGACAGTGCCCGGTGGGAAGCGACCACCGCGGAGGTCTGCGAATGCGGTTCTACGCGGCTGGGTACGGGCCTCCGGTAAGTGTTCCTGGGGGGTCGGGGAGGCCGACGTGAGCAATGACGCCATCGTGCTGCTGCGCGAGGACCACAAGGAGATCCGGGAGGTCTTCAAGCAGTTCCAGAAGGCCGAGGACGGGTCGAGCACCGCGCGCCAGCGGCTCGTGGACCGCATGATCGAGCTGCTGACCGTGCACACGTACATCGAGAACGAGGTCATGTACCCACGGGTCCGCGAGCTGCTGCCCGAGCTCGAGGACGACGTGCTGGAGTCGTACGAGGAGCACCACGTCGCCGACGTCCTCGTCCTCGAGCTGGCCTCGATGAAGGCCGACGACGAGCGGTTCAACGCCAAGACGACGGTGCTCATCGAGAACGTCACGCACCACATGAAGGAAGAAGAGGACGACTGGTTCCCGAAGGTCCGCGAGGGCCTCGGCCGCAAGGCCCTGCAGGAGCTGGGCGACGCGCTGCTGAAGGCCAGGAGGAAGGCCCCGCGCCGCCCGTCGGACCCCAGCGCGCTGAAGAAGGCCGTCGACGCGTTCATCACCTGACGACGGGCTGCTCCTCGGCCGTCACGTGTCGGCAACGGGTGAACGGGCCGGTCGTCGCGTCAGCCGACGCGCTCCCAGCCTCGACGCTGCCGGCGGCTGCCCAGCTTCGGGTCCCGGCTGCGGTAGACGATGTACGGCCGGGTGAGGTAGCCGACCGGCGCGCTGAACACGTGTACCAGCCGGGTGAACGGCCACAGCGCGAAGAGGCCGAACGCGACCAGCGCGTGCAGCTGGAAGCCGATCGGGGCGTCGGCCATCAGCGAGGCGTCGGGCTGGAAGGCGAGGAACGAGCGGTACCAGACCGAGACGCCCTCGCGGTAGTTGTACTCGCCGCCGACGGTCAGGATCGACCCGGCGATGGTGTTCCACATGCCCAGCACGATGACCACGGCCAGGAACGCGTACATCACCTTGTCCATCACCGTGGTGGCGGAGAAGACCGGCCCGACGGTACGCCGGCGGTAGATGAGGATCGCCATGCCGACGACCGCCATCAGGCCGGCGACCAGGCCGCCGATGACCGCGACCACGTGGTAGGTCTCGTGGCTGACGCCGAGCGCGTCGGTCCAGGACTGCGGCACCAGCAGGCCGAGGACGTGCCCGCCGACGACCCCGAGCATCCCGAAGTGGAACAGGGGTGAGCCCAGCCGGAGCAGCCGGTCCTCGTAGAGCTGGGACGAGCGCGTGGTCCAGCCGAACTTGTCGTAGCGGTAGCGCCAGAAGTGCCCGACGACGAACGTGGCGAGGCACAGGTACGGGACGATGACCCAGAGGAAGACGTCCATCAGCGGTCCCCTCGCGACGTAGATGTGGTCGGAATGGTCGGCATGGGCAGCGCGACCGGTCCGGCCGGGGCGGCGGGACCGGCGTCGAAGCCCGGGGTGGCGTACGGCGTCAGCCCGACCTCCTCCTCGGGGGGCCCCTCGGCGGCGAGGCGCCGGACCGCGTCGTGCTCGTCGCCGCGCAGCGGTGGCAGCGTGGCGACGACGGCCTCGACGGCGCCGCTCCACCGGGAGCCACTCTCTGCCAGGGCGAGGCGCAGCAGCTCGAGGCCGGCGCGGTGGTCGAGGATCAGCCGGCGGCCGGCGTCCTGGTCGATCGTCGCGGCGAACTCCAGCACGACGCACAAGTGGTCGGGCAGCTCGTCGTCCGTCGGGTCGAACCCCGCGGCGAGGTAGGTCTGCTTGAAGCGCAGCAGCGCCACCCCGCGCTTGCGCGTGTCCCCGTGCGCGAAGTAGGTGAGGAACAGGTTGTGCCGCCGCCGGCTGTCGAACGTCTCGACGTAGTCGGCCGCCAGGTCCTCGACGGGCGTGCCGTCCAGCGCGTCGACCGTCGCCAGCAGAGGCCCCCCGACGCGCTCGGGCAGGACCGCGACGGCCCGCCGGGCGAGGTGGAGCCGGTCCGGGAGGGACTCGTCGGGGTAGTCGAGCAGCAGGGACGCGGACTGCCAGGCGAGCGTCAGCTGCTCGGCGGTGAGCACGTCGCGGCGTGCGCCCAGGCGGATGCTCATCGCTGGTCAGCCCCGTCCGGGTGCTCGGGGGAGCCGGCGTCGTCGGGACGTGGCGGGAACAGGCCCCGCGGGCTGCCCTTGCCGTCCCAGTTGAGCAGGTTGACCCGCGCGGTCTTGTCCGCCGGCGCGGCCAGGCTGTCGGCGGTCTGCCGGTCCTGGAGCATCTGGAAGTTCTCCACCGCGATCGGCGTGAGGGCGCCGGACCCCTCACCGAACGGTCCCGACATCCCCGGACCGCCCTCGTAGTCGAGCGCGCACTCCGTCGCGATCTCCTCCAGCGAGTGCGCCTGCTCGGCGTGCGCGGGCGGGATGACGTACCGCTCGTCGTACTTGGCCAGCGCGAGCAGCCGGTACATGTCGTAGACCTGCTCCTCCTCCATGCCCACGGACGCGGGGATCGAGGCGTCGGGGTCGCGGCCGAGGTTGATGTCGCGCATGTAGGCGCGCATCGCCGCGAGCCTCTTGAGCACCCGCTCCACCGGCGCGACGTCGCCGGCGGTGAAGAGCTCGGCAAGGTACTCGACCGGGATCCGCAGGGCGTCGATCGCCGCGAACAGGTTGCCGGAGTCCTCGGCGTCCTCGCCGGTGTCGCGGACGACGTCGACCACGGGCGACAGCGGCGGGATGTACCAGACCATCGGCATCGTGCGGTACTCCGGGTGCAGCGGGAGCGCCACCTTGTAGGTGTTGATGAGCGCGTGGACCGGCGAGCGCTGCGCGGCCCGGACCCAGTCGTGCGGGATGCCGGCGCGCTCGGCCTCGCGCACGACCTCGGGGTCGTTCGGGTCGAGGAGCACCGAACGCTGTGCCTCGTAGAGGTCGTGCTCGTCGGGCGTCGACGCCGCCGCAAGAACCCGGTCGGCGTCGTACAGGACGAGCCCGATGTAGCGCAGCCGGCCGACGCAGGTCTCGGCGCAGACCGTCGGCAGACCGACCTCGACGCGCGGGAAGCAGAACGTGCACTTCTCCGCCTTGCCGGTGCGGTGGTTGAAGTAGACCTTCTTGTAGGGGCAGCCCGAGACGCACATCCGCCAGCCGCGGCAGCGGTCCTGGTCGACGAGCACGACGCCGTCCTCGGTGCGCTTGTAGATCGCACCGCTGGGGCAGGACGCGGCGCAGGACGGGTTCAGGCAGTGCTCGCAGATCCGCGGCAGGTAGAACATGAACGTCTGCTCGAACTCCATCCGCACCTGGTCGGAGACCTTGCGCAGCACCGGGTCGTTCAGGGCGGTGGCGGCGGAGCCGCCGAGGTTGTCGTCCCAGTTGGACGACCACTCGATCTTCATGTCCTTGCCGCTGATGAGCGACTTGGGCCGCGCGACCGGGGTGTGCTCCTGTGCGGGCGCGTCGGTGAGCGTGGCGTAGTCGTAGGTCCAGGGCTCGTAGTAGTCCTGGATGGACGGCATCTTCGGGTTGGAGAAGATCGTCGCGAGCTTGCGGAGCCGGCCGCCCGCCTTCAGCGCCAGCCGGCCGCGCTTGTTGAGCTCCCAGCCGCCCCGCCACTCCTCCTGGTCCTCGTAGCGGCGGGGGTAGCCCTGTCCCGGGCGGGTCTCGACGTTGTTGAACCAGACGTACTCCGTGCCGGTCCGGTTGGTCCACGCCTGCTTGCACGTCACCGAGCAGGTGTGGCAGCCGATGCACTTGTCGAGGTTCATCACCATCGCCATCTGGGCCATGACCCTCATCAGTAGGTCACCTCCGCCACTCGGCTGGTCGAGCCTGTCGAGACCACTAGTAGGTCACCTCCTGCGAGCGCTTGCGGATCACGGTCACCTCGTCGCGCTGGTTGCCGGTGGGACCCAGGTAGTTGAACGCGAAGGCCAGCTGCGCGTAGCCGCCGATGAGGTGGCTGGGCTTGACCAGGATCCGGGTCAGCGAGTTGTGGATGCCGCCGCGCTTCCCCGAGGTCTCGGCGATGGGTACGTCGATCAGCCGGTCCTGCGCGTGGTGCATGTAGACCGTGCCCTCGGGCATCCGGTGCGACACGATCGCCCGCGCCACCACGACGCCGTTGCGGTTGACGGCCTCGATCCAGTCGTTGTCCTGGACGCCGACCTTCGCGGCGTCGCGGTCGGACATCCAGATCGTCTGGCCGCCGCGGGAGAGGGCGAGCATGAACAGGTTGTCCTGGTACTCCGAGTGGATGGACCACTTGTTGTGCGGGGTCAAGTAGCGCAGCGTGACGCCGAGCTCCCCGGTGCTGCCGAGCTCGGGCTCGGCGAAGAGCGCGCCCATGTTCAGCGGGGGCCGGTAGACCGGCAGGCTCTCGCCGAGCTCGGTGATCCAGTCGTGGTCGAGGTAGAAGTGCTGGCGGCCGGTCAGCGTGTGCCAGGGCTTGAGCCGCTCGACGTTGATCGTGAACGGCGAGTAGCGGCGGCCGCCGGTCTCGGAGCCCGACCACTCGGGCGAGGTGATCACGGGCACGGGAGCCGCCTGGGTGTCGGCGAAGGTGATCTGCTTCCCCTCGTGCTCGGCGGCCAGGTCGTGCAGGGCCGTGCCGGTGCGCATCTCGAGCGTCTTGAAGCCCTGGGTCGCCAGGTGCCCGTTGGTGGTGCCGGACAGGGCGAGGATCGCCTCGCAGGCGTGCACGTCACGCGCCAGCGACGGCCGGCCCGCGGCCGCGCCGCCGCGCACGGTGCCGTTCTTGGCGCGCAGGTAGTCGATCGACGCGGTGACGTCGTACGTCACGCCCTTCGTCGTCGTGCCCAGCTTGTCCAGCAGCGGACCGAGCGCCTGCATCTGGTCACCGACCGCGGCGTAGTCACGCTCGACGGTGACGATCTTCGGCATCGTCACCCCGGGCACCGGGTCGCACTCGCCGAGCTTCCAGTCGCGGACCACGCCGTGCGGGTTGGCCATCGCGTCGGGGGTGTCGTGCAGCAGCGGCACGGCGACGACGTCGGTGCGGGTGCCGAGGTGCCCGGCGGCGAGCTCGCTGAACTTCGTCGCGATCGTCTGCCAGGCGTCCCAGTCGGTGCGGGTCTGCCACGGCGGGGCGATGGCGGGGTTGAACGAGTGCACGAACGGGTGCATGTCGGTGGTGTTGAGGTCGTGCTTCTCGTACCAGGTGGCCGCGGGCAGCACCACGTCGGAGAACACGGTCGTGCTGGTCTGCCGGAAGTCGAGGCTGAGCAGCAGGTCGAGCTTGCCGTCCGGCGCCTCGTCGTGCCAGACGACGTCGCGCGGTCGCTGGCTCTCGCCGGCCTCGGTCGCGCGCAGCGAGCTGTCGGTGCCGAGCAGGTGCTTGAGGAAGTACTCGTTGCCCTTGCCCGAGGAGCCGAGCAGGTTGGCCCGCCAGATCGCCAGCACGCGCGGGAAGTTCTCCGGGGCGTCGGGGTCCTCGGCCGCGAACCGGAGGGAGCCGTCGCGGAGCCGGTCGACGACGTGCTCGGCGACGGGTCGTCCGGACTCGTTGGCCTCGTCCGCGAGGTCGAGCGGGTTGCGGTCGAAGGTCGGGTACGACGGCATCCAGCCCATCCGGGCGCTCTTGGCGATCACGTCGGCGGTGCTGAGCCCCGCGAGCCTGCCGGTACCGGTGGCGGCCGCGACGGTGTCGGCGGAGAAGGTGTCGTAGCGGAACTGGTCGGTGTGCAGGTACCAGTACGCCGTGTGGATCATCTGCCGCGGCGGGCGCTTCCAGTCCAGGCCGAACGCGAGCTGCGCCCAGCCGGTGATCGGCCGGCACTTCTCCTGGCCGACGTAGTGCGCCCAGCCGCCACCGTTGACGCCCTGGCAGCCGGTCAGCGTGGTCAGGCCGAGGAAGGCGCGGTAGATCGTGTCGGAGTGGAACCAGTGGTTGGTGCCCGCGCCCATCAGGATCATCGAGCGGCCGCGTGACTCCTCGGCGTTGCGGGCGAACTCCCGCGCGATCCGGGCGGCGGCCGCGGCCGGGACGCCGGTGACGGCCTCCTGCCACGCCGGGGTGTACGGCGCGGTGGCGTCGTCGTAGGACGAGGCGTAGTCGCCGGCGAGGCCGTCCCGGCCCACGCCGTACTGCGCGAGCATCAGGTCGAAGACCGTCGTCACCAGCCGGTCGCCGACCTGGCGCACGGGCACCGCGCGGCGCAGCGAGCCCGGCGTGCCGTCGACGTGGTCGAAGCGCGGCAGCTCGACCAGCACGGACTCGGCGCCGGGCTCGAGCAGCGAGAGCAGCGGGTCGACGTCGCCGAGGTCGAGGTTCCAGCGGCCGGCGCCGGTCTCGCCGAACCGGTGGCCCAGGGCGCCGTTGGGGACGACCGGCTCGCCGCTTCGACCGTCGAGCAGGACCGGCTTGAAGTGCGCGTTCTCGACGTCCTCGTGGGTGAGCAGGTCGGCGGCGGTGAGGAACTTGCCCGGCCGGTGGGCGTCGCCCACCGCGTCGAGCGTCACGAGGTAGGGCAGGTCGGTGTAGCGCTTCGTGTAGTCGGTGAAGTAGGGCGTCTGCCGGTCGACGAAGAACTCCTTGAGCACGACGTGGCCCATCGCCATCGCCAGCGCGCCGTCGGTGCCGGGTGCGACCGCGAGCCACTCGTCGGCGAACTTCACGTTGTCGGCGTAGTCGGGCGAGACCACCACGACCTTCTGGCCGCGGTAGCGGGCCTCGGTCATCCAGTGCGCGTCGGGCGTGCGGGTGACCGGCACGTTGGAGCCCCACATGACGAGGTAGCCGGCGTCCCACCAGTCGCCCGACTCCGGGACGTCGGTCTGGTCGCCGAACATCTGGGGCGAGGCGACCGGCAGGTCGGCGTACCAGTCGTAGAAGGACAGCATCGAGCCGCCGACCAGCGACGTGAACCGGGCACCCGAGGCGTGCGAGACCATGGACATCGCGGGGATCGGCGAGAAGCCGGCGACGCGGTCGGGGCCCCACTTCTTGATCGTGTGCACGTAGGCGGCCGCCACCATCTCGACCGCCTCGTCCCAGGTGGCGCGGACGAGGCCGCCCTTGCCGCGCGCGGCCTTGTAGGCGCGGGCGCGCTGCGGGTGGTCGACGACGTGCGCCCACGCGGCGACCGGGTCGCCGTGCTGCCGCTTGCCCTCGCGGTACATGTCGAGCAGCACGCCGCGGACGTAGGGGTAGCGCACCCGGGTGGGCGAGTAGGTGTACCAGGAGAACGCGGCCCCGCGAGGACACCCGCGGGGCTCGTACTCCGGCTTGTCGGGACCGACCGACGGGTAGTCGGTCTGCTGCGTCTCCCAGGTGATGATGCCGTCCTTGACGTACACCTTCCACGAGCAGGAGCCGGTGCAGTTCACGCCGTGCGTGGAGCGCACCACCTTGTCGTGGCTCCACCGGTCCCGGTAGAAATCGTCGGCCTGTCGGCCACCCGTCCGGGTCAGCGTGCGCAGGTCGTCGGAGACCTCGCCGCGCCTGGTGAAGTAGCGCCGGCTGCGGACCAGCGCGTCGGTCAGGGACCCGTCCATGCCCGGCTCGTTGCTCACGTGGCGGCTTCCTCCTTGGTCGGGGCGGACCCGGCCTGGTGGGCACGGGCGGTACGGCGTACGACGGTGAGCGTGAGGAGCAGGGTCAGGGCGGACGTGATCGCCAGCAGCCAGAGGCCGATCGCGTAGGACTCGGTCCGGCCGTACACGTAGCCCATGATCAGCGGCGGCACGAACCCACCCAGGCCGCCGGCGGCGCCGACGAGGCCGGTGACGCCACCCACGCGGGCGGGGTCGGTGACCGCGGCGATGAGCCCGAAGGTCGCACCGCTGCCCGCGCCGAGGGCTGCCGCCATCACCAGGAACGCGACCGTGCCGACGAGGAAGAGCGGCGGGGTGCCGGCGGAGATGGCCGCGCAGACCGCCACGACGGAGAAGACGCCCGCCAGGACCGGCACCGCGCCGAGCCGGTCGCTGAGCCACCCGCCGACGGGGCGCATCAGCACCGCGACGACGACGAAGCCGGCCATCCGGTTCGCCGCGTCGGCGGGCTCGAGACCGTGCGCGGTCTTGAGGTAGGCGGGCAGGTAGACGGAGAAGGCGACGTAGCCGCCGAAGGCCACGGCGTAGAGCACGCAGGCTTGCCAGGTGATGGGCAGCTTCGCGTTGGCGACGAGCCGGCTCGCCAGCGAGGTCGTCGGCACGGTGCGGCCGGGCGCGTCGCGGAGCAGGACCCAGGCGGCGATGCTGTAGACGGCCAGCACGGCGGCGGTGATCAGGAAGGGCGCGCGTTCGCCGACCTCGGTGTAGAGCTTGACGGTCGTGAGCGCGCTGATCGCGGTGCCGCCCATGCCGGCGCCGAACACGCCGATCGCGAGGCCGCGACGCTCCGGCGGGAACCACGCGTTGACGAAGGGCACGCCGACCGCGAACGCCGTACCGGCGATGCCGAGGAAGAACCCGCCGATGATCAGCAGCGTGTAGGAGTCGAGGGCGAAGAAGGCGATGAAGAGGATCGGCACGATCGTCGCGGCGGAGACCAGCGGGAACATCACCCGGCCGCCGAACCGGTCGGTCAGCGCGCCGACGATGATGCGCCCGAGCGACCCGACGAGCACCGGCACCGCGACGAGCAGGGCGACGTCGGACTCGGTGAGCTCCCCCAGCGTGCCGGTGTCGCGGAACATCGGACCGAGCGGGCTGATCAGCGCCCAGGCCCAGAAGTTCACGGCGAAGCCGATGGTCGCCATGACCAGCATCAGCACCGGCGACCTGGTGTCGGCAGTCGTCCCCCGAGACGTCATCTGTGCTCCTGACATCGGTGATGCCCTTCCAGTCATACGAAGCAACGCGGCCTTTGTCCATCCTCGGAACCGGCGAGTCGTCGGGACAGGGACCTTCGGCCCGTCCCGGGGGCCGGTCCGACCGTTTGCCGGGCGGGCCGACGGGTCGGCGCCGCGTCGTGCATGCTGCTCGACGGGCAGGCCGACGCCCTCACGCCGGACGCGGCCGGGCACGGGCTCGCCACCGTCGAGACGCGGGTGGTCGACGGCCGCGGTGCCCTGACCCTGTTCGAACGCGTCGCGCGGAGGCAGGATCGGGACCAAGGAGCCCGGCCGACCTGAGGAGGACCGCAGCGATGCAGACCCACGAGCCCGCCGAGCCGCTCGCCGTCGCGACCCGCAGCACGATCGAGGGGTCACCGCTGGAGCCGGACGAGCTGGCCCGGATCGACGCGTGGTGGCGCGCCGCCAACTACCTGTCGGTCGGGCAGATCTACCTGATGGGCAATCCCCTGCTGAGCGAGCCCCTGCTGCCCGAGCACGTGAAGCCGCGCCTGCTCGGCCACTGGGGCACGACGCCGGGACTCACCTTCGTCTACGCCCACCTCAACCGCGCGATCGCCCAGCGCGACCAGGACGTCCTGTACGTCACCGGGCCGGGGCACGGCGGGCCGGGGCTGGTGGCGGCGGCCTTCCTCGACGGCACCTACTCCGAGGTCTACCCCGAGATCACCGACGACGAGGAGGGGCTGCGGAAGCTCTTCACGCAGTTCTCGTTCCCCGGCGGCATCCCCAGCCACGTCGCGCCGGAGACGCCCGGGTCGATCCACGAGGGCGGCGAGCTCGGCTACGCGCTGAGCCACGCGTACGGCGCCGCGTTCGACAACCCGGACCTGGTCGTCGCCGCGGTGGTGGGCGACGGCGAGGCCGAGACCGGCCCGCTCGCGACCAGCTGGCACTCGAACAAGTTCGTCGACCCCCGCCGCGACGGCGCGGTCCTGCCGATCCTGCACCTCAACGGCTACAAGATCGCGAACCCCACCGTGCTCGCACGCATCCCCGAGGACGAGCTGCTCGCGCTGATGCGCGGCTACGGCCACACGCCGTACGTCGTCGAGGGGTCCGCCCCGGAGGAGATGCACCAGGCGTTCGCGGCGACGCTCGACCACTGCCTCGACGAGATCCGCGACATCCAGCAGCGAGCGCGCTCCGCCGGCGACGGCCACCGGCCGCAGTGGCCGATGATCGTGCTGCGCTCGCCGAAGGGCTGGACCGGACCCGCGTCGGTCGACGGGCACCGGGTCGAGGGCTCGTGGCGGTCGCACCAGGTCCCGTTCGCCGACGCGCGCAAGGACGACGGCCATCGCGACGTCCTCGAGCAGTGGCTGAGGTCCTACCGTCCGGAGGAGCTGTTCGACGCGACCGGCGCGCTCGTCCCCGAGGTCGCCGAGCTGCACCCGAGCGGGGACAAGCGGATGAGCGCGACCCCGCACGCCAACGGCGGCCTGCAGCAGAAGGACCTGCGGCTGCCCGACTTCCGCGAGTACGCCGTACCGGTGGAGGCGCCCGGCACCGGGGCGGTCGAGGCCACCCGCGTGCTCGGCGGCTTCCTGCGCGACGTGATGAGCCGCAACCTGTCGTCGTTCCGGATGTTCGCGCCGGACGAGAACTCCTCCAACCGGCTGCAGGACGTCATGGACGTCACGCCGCGCACCTGGAACGCCGAGCGCTGGCCCGAGGACGACCACCTCGCCCCGGACGGCCGGATCATGGAGATCCTGTCCGAGCACACCTGCCAGGGCTGGCTCGAGGGCTACCTGCTCACAGGGCGGCACGGCCTCTTCTCGTGCTACGAGGCGTTCATCCACCTCGTCGACTCGATGTTCAACCAGCACGCGAAGTGGCTGAAGACGACCAACCACATCCCGTGGCGGCGGCCGATCTCCAGCCTCAACTACCTGCTCACCTCGCACGTGTGGCGGCAGGACCACAACGGCTTCTCACACCAGGACCCCGGCTTCATCGACCACGTGGTCAACAAGAAGGCCGACGTGATCCGGGTGTACCTGCCGCCGGACGCCAACACGCTGCTGTCCGTGGCCGACCACTGCCTGCGCAGCAAGCAGTACGTCAACGTCGTGGTGGCCGGCAAGCAGCCCGCACTGCAGTACCTCACGATGGACCAGGCCGTCGTGCACGCCACCAAGGGCATCGGCATCTGGGACTGGGCCAGCAGCGACCAGGACGGCGAGCCCGACGTGGTCGTCGCGTGCGCCGGCGACGTACCCACGATGGAGGCGCTCGCCGCGACCGACATCCTGCTCGGGCACTTCCCGGACCTGCGCATCCGCTTCGTCAACGTGGTGGACCTGATGCGGCTGCAGGACCACGAGGAGCACCCGCACGGCCTGCGGGACCCGGAGTTCGACTCGCTGTTCACGAAGGACCGGCCGGTGATCTTCGCCTACCACGGCTACCCGTGGCTGATCCACCGGCTGACCTACCGGCGCACCAACCACGACAACATCCACGTCCGCGGCTACAAGGAGGAGGGCACGACCACCACGCCCTTCGACATGACGGTGATGAACCAGCTCGACCGCTACGACCTGGCGATGGACGTCATCGACCGCGTGCCGCGGCTGCAGGCCCGCGCCGGGCACGTCCGCGAGTCCCTGCGCAACAAGCTCATCGAGCACCGGATCCACGTGCGTACCCACGGCGAGGACCTGCCGGAGGTGCGCTCGTGGCAGTGGACGCGGTCGCCCGGGCCGGAGGTGCGCACCGGCGACGCGGCGCGGGAGACGCCGGAGGGCTGACGACGACCGGGCCGGGACCGGCGGACCGCCCGCGGCGACGCGCTGGTCGCCGCGGGCGGTCCGTCCGACGGCCGGGTCAGACCACGAGGCCGAGCATCAGCACGAACACCAGTCCGCTGACCGACAGCGCCGTCTCCATCAGCGACCACGTCTTGATGGTCTGGCCGACGGAGAGGGCGAAGTACTCCTTCACCAGCCAGAAGCCGGCGTCGTTGACGTGGCTGAAGAACACCGAGCCGGCGCCGATCGCCAGGACGACCAGCGAGACCTCGCCGGCGGGCAGGCCCTCGACCACGCCGAGCATCAGCGCGGAGGCGGTGATCGTCGCGACGGTGGCCGAGCCCGTGGCGAGCCGGATCAGCACCGCGAGCACCCAGGCGAGGAGCAGCACCGAGACGTCCGCGCCCTTGGCCCAGTCGGCGAGCAGCGTGCCGATGCCGGTGTCGACCAGCACCTGCTTGAAGCCACCGCCGGCGGCGACGATGAGGATGATGCCGGCGATGCCGGGCAGCGACGACTCCAGCACCTTGGAGATCGTGGGGAAGCTCATCCCGCTGCCGCGGCCGAGGAGGAACATGCCGGCGACGACGCCGATCAGCAGGGCGACGAGCGGCGTACCGATGATGTCGAAGAAGACCCGGACCGGAGCCGTGTTGTCCTCGACCAGGATGTCGACGAGCGCCTTGCCCATCATCAGCACGACGGGCAGGAGCACGGCGACGAGCGTGATGCCGAAGCTCGGCCGGCGACCCCGGTCGGCGAGCTCGTCGGCGTCGAAGCGGGTCGGCGCCGGGACGACCACCCAGCGGCCGGCGAGCGTGCCGAACAGCGGGCCCGACACAACGATCGTCGGGATCGCGACGATCACGCCGAAGACGAGGGTGGTGCCGAGGTCGGCCTGGAGGTTCTCGATCGCGGTGAGCGGGCCGGGGTGCGGCGGGACCAGGCCGTGCATCGCGGACAGGCCGGCGAGGGCGGGGATGCCGATGGTGATGAGCGAGAGGTTCGCGCGCCGCGCGACCAGGTAGATGACCGGCATCAGCAGGACCAGCCCGATCTCGAAGAACATCGGGAGGCCGATGATCGCGCCGACCAGGGCCATCGCCCACGGGAGCATCCGCGGCGACGCGTGGCCGACGATCGTGTCGACGATCTGGTCGGCGCCGCCGGAGTCGGCGAGGAGCTTGGCGAACATCGCGCCCAGCGCGATCAGCACGCCCACGCCGGCCGCCGTGGCGCCGAAGCCGGTCGCGAACGAGGTGAGCACGTCGACCCGGCCCTCGGGCGTGGCGTCCGTGGTGATCAGGTCCTGGCCGGCCAGGACACCGACGGTGATCGCGCCGAAGATCAGCGCGAGGAACGGGTGCACCTTGCCGACGGTGATCAGCAGGACGATCACGCCGATGCCCAGCAGGGCGGCGACGATGAGCTGCCACCCGTCGGCGATCGGAGCGACCGGCTCCGTCGACGCGGCGAACGTGGCGGTCAGGGGGGTCATGCGTTCTCCTCGGGGGCGACGGGTTGGCTGACGAACTGGTCGACGATGGCGTCCACGCTGAGGCCGACGTCGAGGACGACGCCGTGCTCGTCGTCGGCGAGCGGCTCGAGCGTGGCGAACTGGGAGGCCAGCAGCGAGGCCGGCATGAAGTGGCCGGGCCGGCTGGCCTGGCGCCGCTGGATCACCTCGGGGCTGCCGTCCAGGTGCAGCAGCTGCAGCCGCGGGGCGTGCCGCCGGAGCTGGTCGCGGTAGCCGCGCTTCAGGGCCGAGCAGCTCATCACGCCGCCGCGCTCGTCGTGGGCGGCGAGCCACGCGCCGATGGTGTCCAGCCAGGGGCGGCGGTCCTCGTCGGTGAGCGCCTGGCCGGCGGACATCTTCGCGATGTTGGCGGCCGGGTGCAGGTCGTCGGCGTCCGCGAACGGGACGCCGAGGCGCTGCGCGAGCGCGGCGCCGACGGTCGACTTGCCGGATCCGGAGACGCCCATGACGACGAGCAGCGGCGGCGCGGCCTGCTGCGGAGGTGCGGGCATCGGGGTCTCCTGGCTCGGTCGGTGCGGCGGGGCGGTGGCGGCGGGCCGTGACAGCGGCACAACGGGAACAGCGGTACCCGGGTGACGACCGCCACAGTCTGGACGCAAAGATATGATCTTTGCAAGACCCTGCTCCGAAATCATCGGATCTTCCCTGAGCGGGATCCGGCTGGGAGGATGGCCGCATGACGGCGACCGACCCCACGACTGCGACGCAGTCGGAGGCCGTCCGCCCGCACGGCGCACTGCACGGCGACGTCCTCGACTCCCTCGGCGCTCGGATCGTCGACGGGTCGCTGGCGACCGGCACGGTGCTGACCCTGGAGGGCATCGCCCGCGAGTACGCCGTGTCGATGTCGGTCGCCCGCGAGGCGATCCGGGTGCTGCAGTCGATGTCGCTGGTGGAATCCCGGCGCCGGGTCGGGGTGACCGTGCAGCCCCGGGAGGCCTGGCACGTCTTCGACCCGCGGGTGATCCGCTGGCGCCTCGACGGCGACGACCGCAGCGCGCAGCTGCTGTCGCTCAGCGAGCTGCGCAGCGGCTTCGAGCCGGTGGCCGCCGCCCTCGCCGCGTCGCGGGCCACGCGCGAGCAGTGTTCGGCGCTGGCCGCGGCGGTGAGCGACATGGCGGTGCACGGCCGCACCGGCGACCTGGACGCCTACCTGGTGGCCGACGTCGCCTTCCACCGCGCGCTGCTCGAGGCCAGCGGCAACGAGATGGTCCGGGCCCTCGGCGACGTCGTGGCCGAGGTGCTCGCCGGCCGCACGCACCACGACCTGATGCCGGCGCGGCCCAAGGAGGTGGCGATCGCGTTGCACGACGACGTGGCGCGGGCGATCCGCAACGGCGACGCGGCGACCGCCGAGCGGGCGATGCGCGCGATCATCGACGAGGCCGCCGGCGCGATGCGCGAGCAGTTCGACGACGCGGACTGACGCTCGACCCCGTCCCGACAGTCAGACGTCCCCCGCCGCCGGAGCGGCGCCGTCACATCGTCGTTTTGATTGCGATATAGCAACTATTACCCTTCCGGCATGGCCTGCGCCGCCTCGTTCGTGAGACGACGGGGCCAGGCACGTCCGTGTGCCGCACGAGAGAACACGTGAACCACGAGACCCGGAGGGGGACCCTCACCATGCGAAAGAAGATCGCGCTGGGATGCGCGGCAGCTGCCGCGACCGCCCTGCTCGTCACGAACCCGATGGTCGCCGAGGCCGCGCGCATGATCACCAGCGCCGACATCGTCAACGGCACCATCCAGTCACGCGACATCGACAACAAGTCCCTCAAGGCCAAGGACCTGGCGCCCCAGTCGGTCAAGAGCTGGAACATCGCCAACGGCACGGTGCGGACCGGCGACGTGAAGGACGGCTCGCTCACGGCCGACGACTTCGCGGCCGGGTCGCTGCCCGTCTCCGCCTACGCGCGGGTGACCGCCGGAGCGAACGGCGCGACGCTCGACGCCGAGCGTTCCAAGAACGTCGCGTCGGTGACGCGGACCGGGGCCGGCACCTACTGTCTGGAGCTGGCGCCCGGCGTCGACCGAGGGGTTGCTGTGCTCGCGTCACGCGAGGGCGGCACGGCCAACTCGGGCACCGACTCGGCGGCCTGGTCCGGCGCCTGTGGCACGAACGGCGTGCAGGTGATGACCGAGCGGCTGACCAGCGGCACCGGCGGTGCGATCGGCAGCACCCCGGTTAACGACATCTCGTTCATGGTGCTGGTCCCCTGACCGGTCGCGCAGGCTCAGCCGGGGTCCGGTCCCCTCGCGGGACCGGTCCCCTGCAGCGCGGCCTCGGTGAACCGGTCCAGGGCAGCCACCAGGTTGCGGCGATCGTCGGCGGTGAGCCGGGACATCACCGCCTCGATCCGCTCCCGGCGGAGGTCCATCGCCTCGTCGTAGAGGGTACGGCCGCGCGCGGTGAGCGTGACCAGCACCTGACGCCGGTCGGCGTCCTCGCGCCGGCGTTCCACCAGGCCGGCGCTCACCAGCCGGTCGACGATCCGGGTGGCGTTCGACGCGTGCACCGCGAGGTCCTCGGCGATGGTCGAGACGTGGCACCCGTCCGCGGAGGCGAGCACGAGCACGCGCCACTGCGGCATGGACACCGGGGGCTCCACCTGCGCCAGGGTCGTGGCGATCAGCGAGCCGAACACTCGCGACGCGCGCACGACGACGTCGACCTGCGCGGCGGGCAGCGCACGGCGCCGACCGCGATCGCTCGTCGGGACCACGGCGACCACCTCCGTCGGCAGTATGGCGGGGTGGGGTGAGCATGGCCACGCGGGGAGCCATGCTCGCCTTCGCCGTCCTCGCCCTGGCGATGGGGGCGATGTGCCTGGCGGCATCGCTCATCGAGGTCGCCGTCGGCTTCCTGGCCGCCGCCGTCGGGGTGGTGTGGCTGCTCGTGCGGACGCGGGACTGAGCTACCGCGCCAGCCAGACGGCGAGGCCGAGGCCCATCAGCCCGATGACGACCCGCAGGCCACGCTCGGGCAGCCGCCGGGCGATCCGCGGGCCGGCGACGCCGCCCACGAGCATCCCGAGCGAGATCGGCACGACGGCCGCCCAGGACACCGGAGCCACCACGACGTACAGCGCGGTGGCGACGAGGTTGCCGACCCCGGTGACCAGCGTCTTCATCGCGTTGCTGACGTGGAACGAGTCGGAGTAGCGCAGCGACAGGAGTGCCAGCACGATGATGCCGGCGCCGGCACCGAAGTAGCCGCTGTAGACGCCGGCACCGGTGAGCGCGACCCCGAAGGTACGGCGGTCGCCGCGCCCCTCGCCGCGACGCCGCCGCTCCGCCCACCTGCGCACGGTGTCGCGGAACAGCAGCAGCACCGCGCCGAGAGCGACCAGCCACGGCACGACCGCCTCGAAGGTCGAGGCCGGCGCCGCGAGGAGCAGCACCGCCCCGAGCGCCGCGCCCACCCCGGCCACGGCGCCCAGCACGGCCACGCGCCGGCCGTGCCCGCGCAGCTCGTCACGCGCGCCGACGAACGAGCCGACGCCGACCGCGGTCATCGCCGTGGTGTTGGAGACGTTGGCGGCGAGCGGCGGGAGGCCGAAGGCGAGCAGCGCCGGGTAGCTCACCAGCGACGCGAGGCCGGCCACCGTGCCGACGATGCCGGCGCCGATCCCGGCGGCGACGAGCAGCACGAACGCGATCACGTCAGCGTTCGCTCCGGCCCATGGGCTCGATTCTCCCGCGCCGCGCGGGGCCGGTCCACGCGTCAGGACGTGTAGACGGTCACATCCGTCGCCTTCACCGAGAACAGCACCCGGTCGCCCGGCGCGAGCCCGAGGTCCGCGACCGCCTGCGGCGTGACGTCGGCCATCAGGTCGACCCCGTGCACCCGGATCAGGTCGCCGCGCGGCTCCAGGTCGGTGACGGTGACGGGCAGCGCGTTGCGCGGGCTGCCGCCGGGCGGCTCGCGGAAGACGCCGACCGACGCCGGCCGGAAGATCGCGGCGACCCACGCCCCCTCGGCGGGCTTCTCCCCGACGGCGAGGCCGGCGACGCGGAGCCCGCTGCTGGAGTGCACGGACCCCTCGCGCCAGCGCCCGGCCACCAGGTTGAGCCCGGCGACCCGGGCCGCGAACGCGCTGCGCGGCTGCGCGAGCACGTGCCTGCTGGGCCCGGTCTCGACGACGCG
Source organism: Nocardioides iriomotensis (assembly GCF_004168035.1). Lineage (GTDB taxonomy): Bacteria > Actinomycetota > Actinomycetes > Propionibacteriales > Nocardioidaceae > Nocardioides_B > Nocardioides_B iriomotensis. Next base: position 98,053 of record NZ_SDPU01000028.1, read on the forward strand.
GCCCCCGTCGAGCACGTAGACCCGGTCGGCGAGGAGCAGCGCGTCGAGGACGTCGTGGGTGACGACCAGGGCGGACTGCCCGGACAGCACCCGCTTGAGCATCTGCCGCAGCGCGGGCGCGACCGCGACGTCGAGCGCGGCCATCGGCTCGTCGAGCAGGAGCAGGTCGGGCTCGGCGGCCAGCGCGCGGGCGATCGCCACGCGCTGGGCCTGGCCGCCCGAGAGCTGGGCCGGCCGGCGGTCGGCGAGCTCGGTCGCGCCGACCCGGTCGAGCCAGGTGGCGGCGGTGCGGGCGGCATCCGCGCGCGACCGGCCGCGGGAGCGGGGTCCGAAGGCGACGTTGTCGGTGACGTCGAGGTGCGGGAACAGCAACGGGTCCTGGGCGAGCAGCGCGATGCGGCGGGCGTGCGGCGCCACGAACGTGCGGGTGTGGCCGGCGCCGACGTCGGTGAGCGTGCGGCCGGCCAGGGTGATCCGCCCACGGTCCGGCCGGAGCAGGCCGGCGACCAGGGCGAGCACGGTGGACTTGCCGGCGCCGTTGGGTCCGAGCAGCGCGACCACCTCGCCGTCGCCGACCTCGAGCTCCAGGTCGAGGTCGCGCTCGTCGACGGCGGCGGTGAGCGCGAGGCTCATGTGGCCCGTCCGCGGGCGAGACCGATGACGAGGACGGCCACGACGACCAGCACGAGGGAGAGCGCGACGGCGGCGTCGGCGTCGGTCTCGCGCTGGAGGTAGATCTCCAGCGGCAGCGTGCGCGTCACGCCTTGCAGCGACCCGGCGAAGGTGATCGTGGCGCCGAACTCCCCCAGCGCCCGCGCGAACGACAGCACCGCCCCCGAGACCAGCCCGGGCAGCACCAGCGGCAGCGTCACCCGCCGGAAGACCGTCGTGGGCGGGGCGCCGAGGGTGGCGGCGACGACCTCGTAGCGCTCGCCGCCGGTGCGCAGCGCGCCCTCGAGCGAGACGACGAGGAACGGCAGCGCCACGAAGGTCTGCGCGAGCACGACGGCCGTGGTGGAGAAGGCGATCTGGATCCCGAGCACCTCCAGCGACTCGCCGAGGAGCCCGCGACGGCCGAAGGTGTACAGCAGTGCGATGCCGCCCACGACCGGGGGCAGCACGAGCGGCAGCAGGACGAGCGACCGGACCAGGCCCTGCCCCCGGAAGGAGGTGCGGGCGAGCAGCACGGCCATCGGCACGCCGAGCAGCACGCACAGGACCGTGCTGGCGGCCGACGTGCGCAGGCTCAGCTTCAGCGCCTCGAGCGAGCTCTCCGAGGTGACCAGGGTGAGGAAGTCCGGCCAGTCGACGCGCGCGACGATCGCGACGAGTGGGAGCACGACGAACAGCGCTCCCGCCGCCGCCGGCACGAACAACCAGCGCGGCAGCCCGACCTGGCGCTGGTGCCTGGCCAACGGTCTCCTCGGGTGCTGGGGGTCAGGGTGCTCCGAAACCGTAGCCGTCGAGGACCTTCTGCCCCTCGCCGCCGGTCACGAGGTCGACGAACTCCTGGGCCAGGCCGGCGTGCTCGCTGTCGCCGACGGTGGCGATCGGGTAGACGTTCACGACCGAGTCGGCCTCGGGGAAGGTGATCCCCTCGACCGCGTCGCCGGCGGCGGCCACGTCGGTGACGTAGACCAGGCCGGCGTCGGCCTCGCCGCTGGTCACCTTGTTGAGCACGTCGGTCACCGACTGCTCCTCGCTGACCGGCTTCAGCTCCACCCCCGCGTCCGCGGCCACCTGCTGCGCCGCCGCGCCGCACGGCACCTCGGGCGCGCAGACCACGAGGTTGAGGTCGCCGCCGAGGTCCTGGAGTGACTCGACCCCGGCCGGGTTGTCCGGGGGTACGGCGATCTCCAGGGTGTTGGTCGCGAACTCGACCGGGTCGGAGCCCTGGAGGTCCTCGCCGGTCAGCTTGTCCATGTTGGCCTGGTCGGCGGAGGCGAACACGTCGGCCGGTGCGCCCTGCTGGATCTGCGCGACGAGGTCGGAGGAGCCGGCGAAGCTGAGCTCGACCGTGACCCCGTCGTGGTCGGCCTCGAACTGGTCGGCGAGGTCCTCGAACGCCGCGGTCAACGACGAGGCGGCGAAGACGGTCAGCGTGACGGGCTCGGCGCCGCCGCCGTCACCCGTGGCACCGCCGGCGGCGCCGTCGTCCGACCCGCAGGCCGCGAGCAGGGTCGCGGTGGCGACCAGGCCGACCAGGCCGACCAGCCGGGGCAGCCCGACCGTCGTACGCGGGTGCTTCCTCATCCCAGGCCCTCCGCGGTGTCGACGATGACGTTGGTGGACTTGATGACCGCGACGGCGACCGACCCGGGCTCGAGGCCGAGGTCGCGCACCGCCTCGGAGCTCATCAGCGACACGACCCGGAACGGGCCGCACTGCAGCTCGACCTGGGCCATCACGGTGTCGGTGCGGATGTCGGTGACCAGGCCGACGAACCGGTTGCGGGCCGAGCTGGCCGTCCCGTCCGGCAGTGCCGGCGGGTGCGCCTGGCTACGGGCCACCTGGGCGACCTCGTAGCCGTCGACCACCTTGCGGCCGGCCTCGTCGACGGTCGCCGCGAGAACGCCGTTGTCGACCCAGCGGCGCACGGTGTCGTCGCTGACCCCGAGATAGGTCGCGGCGTCACGAATTCTCATCTGCGGCACGAGAGTGATGATAGAGCCGCATCTGCGGAGGCGCTAGACGGGGATGCCACCATGGACACGTGCGCGTCGACTTCACCGGCTCCCCGCGTCCCACCGTCGGCGTGGAGTGGGAGTTCGCGCTCGTGGACAAGGTCACCCGCGACCTGTCGAACACCGCCTCGGAGCTGTTCGAGGCGGTCCACGAGCGCGAGGCGTCGGTCGTGGACGAGTCCAAGCTGCACAAGGAGCTGCTCCGCAACACAGTCGAGCTCGTCACCGGGATCTGCGACAACGTCGGCGAGGCGGTCGACGACCTCGCCACGACGATGCGGGTCGTGCGCCGGACCGCCGACGCGCTGGGCGTGGACCTGTACGCCGCCGGGACGCACCCCTTCGCGCAGTGGTCGCTGCAGCTTCTCACGCCCGGCCACCGCTACGAGGAGCTGATCGCGCGCACCCAGTGGTGGGGCCGCCAGATGCTGATCTGGGGACTGCACGTGCACGTCGGCGTGCGGCGCCGCGACCAGGTGCTGCCGATCGTGTCCTCGCTGCTCAACCACTTCCCGCACCTGCAGGCGCTGAGCGCGTCGTCGCCGTTGTGGAGCGGGCAGGACACCGGGTACGCCAGCAACCGGGCGATGATGTTCCAGCAGCTGCCGACGGCGGGGCTGCCGTTCCAGTTCCAGACCTGGGCGGAGTACGAGGGGTACGTCGCGGACGCCTTCCGCACCGGGGTCATCGAGCACATCAACGACATCCGCTGGGACATCCGGCCCTCCCCCGCGCTGGGCACCGTCGAGGTGCGCGTGTGCGACGGCGTGTCCAACCTGCGGGAGCTCTCGGCCCTCACGGCGCTGACGCACTGCCTGGTCGTCGACCTGGAGCGGCGGCTCGACGCGGGCGAGGAGCTGCCGACGATGCCGCCGTGGCACGTGCAGGAGAACAAGTGGCGCGCCGCCCGCTACGGGCTCGACGCCGAGATCATCCTCGACGCGGCCGGCAACGAGCGGCTGGTCACCGACGACCTCGACGACCTCCTCGAGCGCCTCTCGCCGCTGGCCCGCGAGCTCGCCTGCGAGGAGGAGCTGCGGCTCGTCGCCGAGATCCCCAAGACCGGCGCGTCCTACGAGCGGCAGCGGCGGGTGCTGGCGGAGAACGACGGCAACCTGGTCGCCGTGGTCGACTCCGTGGTCGCCGAGCTCGAGGACTGACCCGGGTCCACCAAGGCTCGGGTCCGCACCCGATGTCGACCGATCGGGTCGAGTTCGGGAGAATGGCCGGCATGACCGGCCGCCCGCCCGCGCCCCGCGCGGCTGCGGCGCGCGTGCCGGTCGCGGTCGCCGAGGTGGTCGGGTTCACATGGCTGGCCCACGTCGCCGCCGGGGGCGCGACCCCTGGCACCGGCCACCTGCTCTCCGTCGCTGCCGCCGTCGGTCTCGTGGCCGTGGCGCTTCGGCACCGGCGCGTCCGGCTTCCTGTCGCGGTCGCCGGGGCGGTGCTCGCGCAGGTCGGGCTGCACCTGGCGTTCACGCACGCCGCGGACATGCCGATGCACGGCGAGCACGTGCTCGCCTCCCTCGACGGCGGCATGCTGCTCGCCCACGCCGTCGCCGCGGTCGTCACCGCGCTCGCGCTGGCGTGGCAGGAGCAGGTCGTGGTCCGGCTCGCCGGGCGCCTGCTGCCGCGTCTCCTCGCGGCTCCCCCGGCAAGGCCCGCGCGCGTGGCCGCGACCGCCGTACCCCCACGGCCGGCGGCCTCGCTCCGGCACGCCGCCGCCGCTCCCCGTCGTGGACCTCCGGTCGTGGTGCCGGCCTGACTGCTGCCCCGCAGCGCCACGCCGTTCCGCCCCCACCGACCCCTTCCCTTCACCCGAAGGAGCTCCACGCATGTCCTCACGCACCCTCGCGCGCCTCGGCGCGCTCCCCCTCGCCGCCGGCCTGCTGGTCGCCGGCGCCGGCGCGGCGGCCGCCCACGTCACGGTGACGCCGTCGCTGACCTCGGCCGGCTCGTACTCCGTGCTCACCTTCTCGGTGGGCCACGGCTGCGACGGCTCGCCCACCACGAAGATCGCCATCCAGATGCCCGAGCAGGTGCTCGCGGTGACGCCGACCCGCAACCCCGAGTGGGAGGTGGAGAAGCAGATGGCCACCCTCGACGAGCCGGTCGAGGACGCCCACGGCAACGAGATCACCGAGCGGGTCGACCAGGTCGTCTACACCGCCAGGACCCCGCTGCCCGACGGCTACCGCGACACGTTCGAGCTGCAGCTGCAGCTGCCCGACGCGGCCGGCGAGACGCTGACCTTCCCGACGATCCAGACCTGCGAGAAGGGCGAGACCGCCTGGATCGAGACGCCGTCCGCGGGACAGGACCCGGAGTCGCTGGAGTCGCCCGCGCCGAGCTTCACGCTCGACGAGGCCGAGGTTGCCGACGAGGCCGACGCCGAGCCGGTCGCGGCGACCGCCGACGAGACCGACGAGACCGAGGAGACCGAGGCGGCCGACGACGGGGCCGACGCGCTCGGCATCGCCGGCCTCGTCGCGGGCCTGCTCGGCCTCGCCGCCGGTGTCGCGGCGCTGGTGCTGGTGCGCCGGCGCGCGTGACCCGTTCGACGCGCCCCTCGCGGGGACGGCTCGCCACCGCGCGGGTCGTCCTCGCCGGCGTGCTCGCGCTCGTCGCGGTCGTGCTTGCGGCCGTGCCCGCGAGCGCGCACGCGAGCCTGGTCTCGACCGACCCGGCCGAGGGTGCGGTGCTGCCAAAGGCGCCCGAGCGGATCACGCTGACCTTCGACGAGCCGGTCTCGCTCTCGGCCACCGGCGCCCGGCTCTTCGACGCGGCCGGCGACGAGGTCGAGATCGAGGCCGCCTCCCGGGACCGCGTGGTCACCGCGGCGATCGGGGCGGACCTCGCGGACGGCACGTACGTGCTGAGCTACCGGGTCGTGTCCGCCGACTCGCACCCGATCGCGGGGTCGCTGAGCTTCTCGGTCGGCGCCCCGTCCGAGACGGTGGTGCCGCCGTCCGCCGGGACGGCGCCCGGGGACGTCGCCGTGCGGGCGGTGCTCGGTGCCGTGCAGGGGGTCGGGTACGCCGCCCTGCTGCTCGCCGCCGGTCTGCTGGTGTTCCTCGCCTGGCTGCTGCCGACGGGCCCCGGCCAGGAGGTCGCCCGCGCCCGCTCGCTCCGGGTCGCCCTGGTGGCGTGCACGGTCGCGGTGGTGGCGCTGATTGCCAGGGTCCCGCTGTCGGTGCTGTACCAGCAGGGGCTGGGCCTCTCCGGTCTCGACAGCGCGCTGCCGTGGACGTCGTGGGTGTCGGGCGACGGGCTGATGGCTCTGCTCGCCGCTGCCGGCCTCGGGGCCGCGGTCCTCGGCACCACCCGCCGCCTGCGGTACGTCGCGGCGGCCGGCTCCGCGGTCGCCGTCGGGGGTCTCGCGGTCGTCGGGCACACCCGTTCATACGGCCCGGTGCTGCTCGTCGTGCCCGCGGACGTCGCGCACGTGGCGGCCGCGGCGGTCTGGCTCGGCGGCCTCGTCGGGCTCGCGATCTCCCTTCCCACGCTGGCGAAACGCGACCGCGTGGCCGCCGAGACGATCGGCCGGTTCTCGCTCCTGGCCGGCGGGCTCCTCGCCGTCGTCGCGGCCGCTGGGCTGGTGCTGGGCTGGCGGATCATCGGCTCGTGGTCCGGCCTGGTCGGTACGGCGTACGGGCTGGTGCTGCTGTTCAAGACCGGGATCGTCGGGGTGGTCGCGCTGGTCGCCGCGTGGAACCGGTGGGTGCTGGTGCCGCGGGTCGTCGAGGCCTCCGGCTACGGCCCGCGGCTCGAGGCGGCCCGGATGCTGCGTGGCGCGGTGCGGACCGAAGCCGGGCTGCTCGTCGTCGTGCTGCTGCTGACCGGCTTCCTGGTGAACCTCGTGCCGCGGCCGGCGCCGTCGTTGGCGGCGGCCGAGCGGACCACCGTCACCGCGGTCGCCGACGACGTCAAGGTAGTGGCGCACGTCGGCCCGGGCCGGGTCGGCCGCAACACCGTGCACGTGCAGGTGCAGGACCTCGCCGGCGAGCCGGTGGAGCCCTACGCGACCCCGACCGTCGCGCTCGAGCGGGACGACGTCGACCTCGGCACGCGTCCGCTGCGCAACGTCGACTCCGGCACCTACGTGAGCGAGGTCGTCGTGCCGCAGCCGGGCACCTGGGAGGTCCGGGTGAGCGTGCGGACGTCGGAGTTCGACAACCCGGTGCTCACCCTGGACCTCGACGTCGAGCCGGGAGGCTAGGCGGCGACCTCGACCGGGATCGGCAGCGTGTGCAGGAAGTCGTCGACGCGGACCTGGAGGAACAGCACGTAGGTGCCGGCCTCCGGCATCTCGGCGTGGAACTGGAGGTCGAGGCCGGGCGCCTCGCCGCGGTCGTCCGGGCCGGGCGCGCCGAGGGGGTGCATGTGCACCGCACCGCCGGTGCCGGTGTGGAAGCCGGTGAGGTGGGCGGTGGTGCCGAGGTACTGGCCCAGCGACGGCGTCGCCCCGTCGGGCCGGGTGAGCCGAATCGTCAGCTGCTGCTGGGCTCCCGCCCGCAGTTGCGTGAGCACGTCGGCCTCGACGCCCCAGTCGCCGCCCTCGCCGGTGGCCTCCGGGACCGGCGCGGGCTGCCAGTCGCCCTCGACCTCGACCCGGTCGCCGAGCAGGACGTGGTCGCCGTTGCCGCCCTCGTCGCGGGCGACGAACTCCGCGACGAGCCGGTAGTCGCCGGGCTCGGGGAGCGTGAGCGTGCCGCGCCAGGTGCCGTCGTCGTCCATCTCGGGATGCACGTGCCGGAACACGGCGAGGTCGTCGCGCACGACGTACACGTGCATCTTCTTGGTCTGCTCGGCGAGGAACCGCGTCTGCGCCTCCTTGCGGAAGCTGTCGATTCGGAAGCTGAGCTCGCCGGGCTCGCCGACCCGGCCGGGCAGCACGACGTCGGCGAGCGTGTAGCCGACGTCGTAGCGCTCGGTGCCGTCGCCGACCGCGAGCGAGACGCGCGCCGAGCCGTGGTCGTGGCTGGGTGCGGCGGACGGGTCGGCCTGCGGGGTGGCCTCGCCGCCCGTGCACGCGGCCAGCGCGACGAGCGGCACGACGCCGAGCAGCCGCCTCACAGCGGGTCGGCCTCCTCGTCGGCGTGCGCGGCGTCGCGGATCTCGCCGACGAGCTCCTCGAGCACGTCCTCCAGCGCGACCACGCCGAGCACCTCACCGTCGTCGCCGACGACGCGGCCCATGTGGGCGCCGCGGGCCTGCAGCGTGCGCAGCGAGTCGTGCAGCACGTCACCGGGCCGGACCGTCGCGAACGAGCGGATCCACTTGTCGTCGACGGGCCGTTCGCGCCGCTCGGGCTCGGTCTCGAGCACGTCCTTGACGTGCAGGTAGCCGAGCAGCTCGCCGGCCGCCGAGGCGACCGGGAACCGGGAGTAGCCGGTGTCGGCGACGACGTCCTCGATGTCCGCGCCGGTCGCGCCCTGCGGCACGGTGACGAGCCGGTGGCGCGGCAGGAGCACGTCGGTGACGGTGCGCTCGGTGAAGCCGAGGGCGCCGGAGAGCCGGTCGTACTCGTCCTCGCGGATCGCGCCCTCGCCGCGCGACTCGACGACCATCGACGCGACCTCCTCGCGCGTGAACGCGGAGGCGACCTCGTCCTTGGGCTCCACCCGGATCAGCCGGAGCACGCCGTTGGCGATGGCGTTGAGGGTGACCACGACCGGGCGCAGCACCTGGACGATGAACCACATCGGCGGGCCGAGCACGAGCGCGGCGCGGTCGGGGCCGGCGAGGGCGATGTTCTTCGGGACCATCTCGCCGAGGACGACGTGCAGGTAGACGACGACGGCCAGCGCGATCACGAACGAGACCGGGTGCAGCAGGCTCTCGGGCACGCCGAGCGCGTGGAACGCCGGCTCGAGCAGGTGCGCGACGGCGGGCTCGCCGAGCGCACCGAGCCCGAGCGAGCACATCGTGATGCCGAGCTGGGCGCCGGCCATGACGAGGGAGACCTGCTCCATCGCCTTCAGCGTGCTGCGCGCGGCGCGGGACCCCTGGGCCGCCCGCGGCTCGATCTGGGTACGGCGGGCGGAGATCAGCGCGAACTCGGCGCCCACGAAGAAGGCGTTGAGCGCGAGCAGGACGACCGCGACGAGCAGCGCGAGGTAGTCGCTCACCGGTCGACCTCCGGGCGCTGCACCTCGCGTGCGACGAGCGCGACGCGGTCGATGCGCAGCCCGTCGAGGCGCTCCACCCGGAGCTCGGCCTCGCACGGCGGCAGCGGCTCGCCGTCATCGTCGGCATGCGGCGGCAGCGGCACGACGACGACGTCGCCGACCTCGGCCATCCGGCCGAGGCGCTGCATCACCAGGCCCGCGACCGTGTCGTAGTCGTCGTGCTCGGGCAGCTCGATGCCGGTGGCGGACTGCACCTCGTCGGGGCGGAGCATGCCGGACACCGAGACGGTGCCGTCGCGGCGGCGCCGGGCCAGCGACCCGAGCCGGTCGTGCTCGTCGGCGATGTCACCGACGATCTCCTCGACGACGTCCTCGAGCGTGACGACGCCCGCCGTACCGCCGTACTCGTCGACGACGACGGCCATTTGGAAGCCCTCCTCGCGCAGCAGCGTCAGGAGCGGGTCGAGGCGCAGGCTCTCGGGCACGACGGTCGGGTCGACCATCACCTCGCCGACCGTCACCTCGTGGCGCCGGACGGCCGGGACGGCGACGGCGTTCTTGACGTGCACGGCGCCCACGACGTCGTCATCGCTCTCGAGCACCACCGGGAACCGGGAGTGGCCGGTGCGCCGGGCCGCCTCGACGACCTCGACGACGGGAGCGGACGCGCGGACGCTGTCCATCCGCACCCGCGGGGTCATGATCTCGCCGGCCATCCGGTCGGCGAAGCTGATCGACCGCTCCATGAGGACGGCGGTGCCGGCGTCGAGGGTGCCCTGGGACGCCGAGCGCCGGGCGAGCGAGGCGAGCTCGTCGGCGTTGCGCGCCGACCGCAGCTCCTCCTGCGGCTCGATGCCCAGACGGCGGACGATCGCGTTGGCGGAGCCGTTCAGGGCGCGGATGGGGATGGCGACCGACGCGGTGAAGCCGCGTTGGAAGGCCTGGGTGGCCTTGGCCGTGGCGAGCGGCTTGGCGATGGCGAGGTTCTTGGGGACGAGCTCGCCGAACAGCATGGTCAGCACGGTCGCGAGGGCCAGACCGAGGCCGATCGAGACCGGCCGCACCCATGAGGCGGGCAGGCCCGCCGCCTCGAGCGGGCCGTCGACGAGCTGGGCGATCGCCGGCTCAGCGAGGAAGCCGATGGCCAGGTTGGTGACGGTGATCCCGACCTGCGCGCCGGACAGCTGGGTGGACAGCGCCCGCAGCGCGGACTGCACGCCTTGGGCGCCGCGGTCGCCTGACTCGGCGGCGCGGTCGACGCTGGCACGGTCGACGGTGACGAACGCGAACTCGGCGGCGACGAATCCGCCGCAGGCGGCCACGAGGAGGAGGGAGAGGGCGAGGTACAGGACCTCGGTCATGACGCGTCACCGCCGGTCAGGGGACGGTGACGCTCCGGACTGTCGCAGTCCATGGCGGGGGGTGGGCCTTCCGGCTCGGGTACGACGAACTCACCCGAGGGTACTGAACGCCTCCCAGGCGACCGGCGGCTACGGCCCGGCGACGTGCGCGCGGGTCCCGGTGTCCCCGGCCTGCACGGAGCCGGTCAGGCCGCCGGCGGCGAGGAGCGCGACGACGAACAGGACGGTGAACGCGATCAGGACAGGGCGTCGCGAAGGAGTGTGGTGAGGCACAGGTGTCTTCCGGTGGTGGTGCGGTGCGGGGGACGAAGGGCAACCGTAGGGTCTCGGGACGCGCCCGCGCACGGGGTTGCGGGCGAGATGGCCCGGACGGACTACGCGGGACGGACGGAGAGGAAGGTGTAGCGGTCGCGGCCGGAGTTCTTGGCCACGTACATCGCGGCGTCGGCGGCGGACAGGAGCTCGCTGGCGCTCGTGTGCATCGGCTCGACGGTGGCTCCGCCGAGGCTGACGCTGACGTGGCCGCGGGTGTCGTCGTGGCCGCGCACCTCGGCCCGGATCCGCTCGACGACGTCGGCCGCGACCAGCTCGGCGGCCTTGCGGTCCCCGTGGGGCAGCAGGATCGCGAACTCGTCGCCGCCGAGCCGCGCGACCAGGTCGGTGGAGCGCATCCGCCGGGAGAGCACCCGGGCCACGTCGCACAGCAGCTGGTCGCCCACGGCGTGCCCGAGGGTGTCGTTGACCTGCTTGAAGTGGTCGAGGTCGAGCATCAGCACGGCCCCGCGGGCGCCGTACCGCCGGCAGTCGTCGACGTGCCGCTCGAGCTGCTGGTCGAACCGGCGTCGGTTGGCCAGGCCGGTGAGCGGGTCGTGCTCGGCGAGGAAGGCGAGCTGGCGCTCGTAGCGGTACCGCTCGGACACGTCGACGACGTTGGTGAGCACGAGGTCGCCGGAGCCGACCGCCGGGTCCGCGCCCGGGAGCACGGTGCTGCCGAGCACGACGTGCAGCTCCTCGCCGTCGGCGCCACGCACCGACCACTGCGTCTCGCCACGCCGGTCGGGTGCGGACAGCACCCGGTGCAGGTGCTGCTCGACGGTCGGGTCGTCGGGCGAGAACGAGCACCCCGACAGCCGGCGGCCGAGCAGCTCCGCACCGCCGAGCAGCCTGACCAGGGCCGGGTTGACCTGGACGACGACACCCTGCGGGTCGAGCAGCGCGATGCCCTGCGGGGCGTCCTCGAACAGCCGCTCGGCACGCTCCTTGGCCTCGGTGATCGTGCGCTCACGCAGCCGCTCCTGGCTGACGTCGCGGACCATCAGCAGCGCCTGCCGCCGGCCGGTAGGTGACGGCAGCGGGCAGGCGAGCAGCTCGTGCTCCGCGTCGCTCACGAGCACAGGCACCGGGGGCGCGTCCTGACCCGCGAACGCCTGCGCGAGCAGCCGGTCCATCGTGCCGGGGGCGTCGCGGTCGACCATGTCCGTCAGCCTCCGGCCCGCGCCGTCGCGCAGCCGCCGGGCCAGTGCGCCGGCGCCGGTGACGACGGTGATGCCGGTGCCCTCCTCGACCATCACGACCGTGGTGTCGGGCAGGTGGTCCATGAGGATCCGCCAGCGCTCCTCGGCGAGGGAGAGCGCCCGCTGCGAGCGGGTCGAGGCGGTGGCGTCGATCGCGACGCAGAGGTAGCCGCTGACCTCGTCGTCCTCGCCGCGCAGCTCGGTGACGGCCATCTGCGCGAAGACCTGCTGGCGGTCGGCACGGACCAGGGTCCAGATCCGGCTCTGCGACCGCCGGCGGGCCAGCCGGGCGAGCACGGGGAAGCCGACCGTGACGCCGAGCTCGTCGGCGACCTCGCGCAGCTCCCGCCGTACGAGCAGGAAGGAGGTGAGCTCCTTGCCGACGACGTCGGCGGCGCGGTAGCCGAGCTCGTGCTCGGCGCCGGTGCTGAAGGAGGTGACGACGCCGTCCGGGTCCGTCGTGATCAGGCTGCTCAGCGTGGCCCCGCGCATGATCCCCTCGACGCGGGTCGCGGCCTCGCGGCTGCGCCGGGTCTCCACCTCGAGCCGGCGCACGACACGCAGGTGCAGCGCGACCAGGGCCGCGAGGACCAGCACCGCCACGGCGACGTGCACGACGCGCAGCGGGTACGGCGGCAGCAGGAGCACGACCGCCCCGAGGGCCGCGAGAGCGACGAACGGGATGCGCAGGGCAGGGCGCAGGCCCATCACTCCCCACCTCCCCCAGGTGCCGCACGCTCGACGACGGCGCGCGTGTCGGGTCTCCCCGCGGGCAGCGTAGGCCAGCAAGGACGGGCGCTTCAGGCTTTCGGCCGGACGTTTACCCGGGGCGGTGGTGGACGTGTGCCACCTGGACGAGGGGGTACACGTGCGGCCATGAGCGAATCGCCTGGAGGAATGCCCGACCCGGACGCCGCCGAGACCTACCACGACGCGAGCATCGACGACGAGGACCAGCTCCAGTTCGAGGACTCCCTGGTCGACCGAGGCGTCGACGACGCGCTCGACGAGGGGTACTCCCCGCCGGAGAGGTGGTCCGCCGGCGAGGGCTACGGCAACACCCCCGCCGAGGAGCGCGAGGGCGAGTCCCTGGAGCAGCGGATCGCGCAGGAGGAGCCCGAGCCGGACCCGTACGAGGCGGCCGCGGCCGAGGACGAGCACGTCGGCGGCGAGGTCGGCACCGAGCGGGCCGGCCGGCTGGTCGCGGAGGACGAGGGTCTCGGCCCCGACGAGGAGAAGGACATGGTCGCCGAGGACATCGGCATCGACGGCGCCGGCGCCTCCGCGGAGGAGGCGGCCGTGCACGTCGTCGACGAGGACCAGCCCTGAGCCTCGCCTGAAACCTTCGGGGCCGGGGTGGCAATGCTCCCGGCCCCGAAGCTCACGCGTCCTGCTTGACGCCCCGCTGGTGCTCGTCGGTGAGCCGGGTCTCCTCGGCCGCCTTGGCCTCGAGGTCGGCCCGGGTGACCTCGATCAGGCTCTGCGCTGCCTCGTAGGCACCGGGCGGCGCGACCAGGTCGCTGGCCCCGCCCTTGAGCCGCTTGAGCGCCGCGCGGGCGAAGATCTGCTGCTCGGTCGACGTACGCTCCGAGCGGCCGCGGCCGATGAAGCTGACGGCCCAGTGCAGCAGCGCGGTGATCTGGTTCTTGAAGCCGGTGATGTAGACGAGGTGCAGGCCCAGCCACATCAGCCAGGCGATGAAGCCGGTGAAGCGCAGCTTGCCGACCATCGCGACCGCGCTGAACCGGGAGATCGTGGCCATCGAGCCCTTGTCCCAGTAGTTGAACGGCCCCTGCGCCGGCTTCCCCTCGATCCGGTTGACGATCTCCTTGGCGGCGTACTTCGACCCCTGGATCGCGACCTGCGCGACGCCCGGGAGGTTGTCGAGGGCGATCATGTCGCCGACCACGAACACCTCGGGGTGGCCCGGCAGGGTGAGGTCGGGGTTCACGCCGATGCGTCCGGCGCGGTCGAGCGTGGCGCCGCTCTGCTCGGCGAGCTGGCGGCCGAGCGGGCTGGCCGCGACGCCGGCGGCCCACACCTTCGTGACCGCCTCGATGCGCTCCCGGGTGCCGTCCTTGAGCTGGAACTCCAGACCACGCTCGTCGACGTCGGTCACCATCGCGCCGAGCATCACCTCGACGCCGAGCTTCTCGAGGTCCTTGGCGGCGCGCGAGCCGAGCTTGGCGCCGAACGGCGGCAGCACCTGCGGCGCCGCGTCGAGCAGGATCACCCGCGCCTCGCGGGTGTTGATGCGGCGGAAGTCGCGCTTGAGGGTGCGGTGCGCGAGCTCGGCGATCTGGCCCGCCATCTCCACGCCGGTCGGGCCGGCGCCGACGACCACGAACGTGAGCAGCCGTTGGATCTCGTCCTCGTCGTCGGAGATCTCGGCGAGCTCGAACGCCCCGAAGATCCGGCCGCGCAGCTCGAGCGCGTCGTCGATGGACTTCATGCCGGGCGCGAACTCGGAGAAGTGGTCGTTGCCGAAGTAGGACTGGCCCGCGCCGGCCGCGACGATCAGCGAGTCGTACGGCGTGACGGTCTCGCGGTGCAGCACGCGAGAGGTGACGGTGCGGGTCTCGAGGTCGATGTCCGTGACCTCCCCGAGGATGACGCGCGCGTTGTCCTGGCCGTTGAGGATCTCGCGCGTCGGCGGCGCGATCTCTCCCTCGGAGAGGATGCCGGTGGCCACCTGGTACAGCAGCGGCTGGAACAGGTGGTGCGTGGTCTTGGCGACCATCGTGACGTCGGCGTCGGCGCGCCTGAGGGCCTTGGTGCCGAACAGCCCCCCGAAGCCGGACCCGATGACGACGACCTGGTGCCGGTCCCTCGTCTGCGTCTGCGGGTTCGTCATGTGTCGCCTCTCCTGTGTCGCCGGGCGGATCCCGGTCCATCTTCGACCCTTCACTCGTACAACGCATCCGGTGTCCATGGCCGTCCCGCTCACGCGGTACCTCGCCGTGGGTTGTCTCACACCCGCCGCGGGCACACTGGACGGCGTGACCCACTACGACCTCGCCGTGATCGGCACCGGCTCGGGGAACACGATCGTGGACGAGTCGTTCGACGGCTGGAAGGTCGCGATCGTGGAGAAGGGCGTCTTCGGCGGCACCTGCCTCAACCGCGGCTGCATCCCGACCAAGATGTTCGTCTACCCCGCCGACCTGGCGTACGACGCCGGGCACTCTGCACCCCTCGGCGTCGACACGTCGTTCGAGGGCGCCCGGTGGCGTGAGATCCGCGACCGGATCTTCGGCCGGATCGACCCGATCTCCGCCTCCGGCCGCGAGTGGCGCGCGACGGGGCTGCCCGACGTGTCGCTGGTCGAGGGCCACGCGCGGTTCATCGACCCGCACACGCTCGACGTCGCGTCCGACACCGGCGTCGAGACGATCACCGCCGAGCAGGTCGTGATCGCCACCGGGTCGCGGCCCACGCTGCCGGACGTGCCCGGCCTCGACGACGTGCCCTTCCACACCAGCGACACGGTCATGCGGATCGACGACGTACCCCCGCGGGTGCTGGTCCTCGGCGGCGGCTTCGTCGCGGCGGAGTTCGCCCACGTGTTCTCGTCCTTCGGGTCGGCCGTGACGATCGTCAACCGCTCCTCACTGATGCTGCGCGCCGAGGACCAGGAGGTGGCCGAGCGGTTCACCGAGATCGCGCGGGCGCGGTGGGACGTGCGGCTCCGCACCACCATCACCAAGGTCGAGCGGCTCGACGGCTCGGAGACCGGCGTGCGCGCCCAGCTCGACGACGGCACGACCGTCGAGGCCGACCTCCTGCTCGTCGCCGCCGGACGCCGTTCCAACTCCGACGACCTCGGGCTGCAGCAGGCCGGCGTCGCGGTGGACGAGACCGGCCTCGTGGTCGTCGACGACCACCAGCGCACCAACGTCAAGGGCATCTGGGCACTCGGCGACGTCTCGAACCGGTTCCAGCTCAAGCACGTCTCCAACAACGAGGCGCGCGTCATCCGGCACAACCTGCTGCACCCGACCGACCTCGCCTCGAGCGACCACGTGCACGTGCCGAGCGCGGTCTTCAGCCACCCCCAGGTCGCGAGCATCGGGCTCACCGAGGAGGACGCCCGCGAACGCGGTGTGGACGTCGTCGTCGGCCGCCGCGACTACTCCGGGACGGCCTACGGCTGGGCGATGGAGGACGAGACGTCGTTCGCGAAGGTGCTCGCGGACCCCCACAGCGGCCTGCTCCTCGGCGCCCACATCATCGGCCCCCAGGCCTCGAACCTCATCCAGCCCCTCGTCATGGCGATGTCCCTCGGCATCCCCGCGCACGAAGTGGCCCGCGGCCAGTACTGGATCCACCCCGCCATGACCGAGGTCGTCGAGAACGCCCTCCTCGCCCTCCCCCTCACCCCCTGACCGCGACCCGGCTCGAACCTCCCGGTCAAAGCCGCCGACCCGGCTCGAACCTCCCGCTCAGACCCGCCGACCCGGCTCGAACCTCCCTGTGGATGACGCCCGACGTTGAAGACGCCGGACGAGCAGGCTGGTCCGGTGCCTCTCGCCCCGCCCTACACCATCGGGCCACTGCTCGGTCCCGACTTCCCCCTGCCCCTGGACCACCCGTTCACGACACTGCAGGCTCGCGGCGAGGGCGTGTCCGAGAAGACTCTCGCCCGGCTGCACCGCGACGGTTACCTGCGACGCATGCTCCGCGGCGTGTACGTCGCTGCGCAGACCGTCGACTCCCTGCCGCTCCGCGCGCAGGCGCTCGCGCTGGTCGTGCCCGAGCACGCCGCAGTCGTCGACTGGACCGCGGTGTGGCTGTACACGGGACTTCTGCCACCGGGCCAGCACCATGACGTGCCTCCGGTCTCCCTGTTCCGCGAGGCAGGCCACCACCGGCTGCGCAACCAGCTGTGCCAGAGCGGCGAGCGGACCCTGCTCCGCGACGACGTGCAACACATCGCCGGCCTGGCCGTCACCACGCCGATCCGCACCGCGTGGGACGTCGGCCGCCTCGTCCATCGCGACAACGCCATCGGCGCGCTCGACGCCCTGCTTCGCACCGGGACGTTCACTCACCCGCAGCTCCTCGACGGGCTCGGGCGCTTCCGCGGGATGCGCGGCGTCGTCCAGCTCCGCTACCTGGCCTCGATCGCCGACCCGCGCGCCGAGTCACCCGGCGAGTCGCTGCTCCGGCTGCGATGGCTCGACCTGCCGGGCATGCCCGAGCCCATTCCCCAGGTGCCTGTCGAGGACGAGGAAGGGCGGGTCGTCTTCCGTCTGGACCTCGGGAGTCCGGACCTGCGCTATGCCGCGGAGTACGACGGGGCGGAGTTCCACAGCCTCGACGCGGACGTCGAGCACGACCTGGAGCGACGCACCTGGATCGAGGTCCGCCGCGGCTGGGTCGTCGACGTGTTCCGCCGCAAGCATCTCGTCGGGCCGCTTCGCGACGTGGAGGACCGGCTCACCATCGGGACCGAACGTGCGCGCCTGAACCTCGCGCGCCCGCTCCCGCCGCCGAGGCGCGGAAGGTTCGAGCCGCCTCGGCGCGTCTGAGCGGGAGGTTCGAGCCGGGTCGGCGTACCAGCGCGGGAGGTTCGAGCCGGGTCGGCGCACCAGCGCGGGAGGTTCGAGCCGGGTCGGCAGATCCGGGGTCAGCGGGGGCGGAGGAGGACCTCGTCGACGGGTTCGAGCCAGGAGTCGTGGGGGTCGTCGCCGACGACGCCCTTCTCCCAGCGCAGCAGCAGCCCGTCGTCGCGGTCCTCGAGCGTGGCGATGGCGTTGTCGAACCACGGGCCGGCCAGCTTCTTCCAGCGCACCGGCGGCGTCGGGACGTGCGCCGACCGGGCGACCAGGCGTCCGAGCGGGCCGGCGACGGCGTAGGCAAGGACGGCCGTCAGGAACCGGAAGAACCGCGGCAGTGGGTTGCGTATCGGCGAGCAGACGGCCTGCACGACCCGGGCGCCGCGGTGGCCGGCCCGGCCACGGCGTCGTACCTCCGAGACGTAGGAGTGGTGCACGTCGCCGGAGAGGAACGTGACGGTGCGGGGGGCGGGGCCGCGGCGGCCGTCGGCGACCTCGAGGGCCATCTCGCAGACCTCGTGGAAGGACGTCTGGAACGCCGCCCAGTGCTCGAGGTCGACGGTCTGGCGGGCCCACTCGCCGAACTTCTGCAGCCGCGCTCCCCAGGCGCCGCCGGCGACGGCCTCGTTCCACGCCTCGAGGTGGTGCAGCCCGGGCGGCAGCAGGAACGGCAACGACGTCCCGACAAGAAGGTGCCGGAAGCCGCCGCGCATCTGCTCGTCGAGCCAGGCCATCTCGGCAGGGTCGAGCATCGCGCGGTGCTCGGGGTCGAGCACCCGAGCCGCGCGCGAGTCGAGCACGACGAGCCGGACGTCCGCGAGGTCGCGCGCGTAGGACCAGCGGTACGCCTCCGGGTCGGCGTCGACCCGCTCCGACAGGTCGTCGACGCGGACCGAGACGTCGAGCTCGTCGTCGCCGTCGTGGTCGACGATCTCCCGCCACAACGCGTCCTCGGCCCGCTCCTCGGGCGCGAGGTTGCCGAGGTGCTGGTAGACCCAGTACGACGACAGCCCCGCGACGATGCGGCCGTGCCACCACTCGGTGGCGTTCATCTCGTCCTTCCACGCCTGGGAGGTGTTCCAGTCGTCGCGCACGTCGTGGTCGTCGAAGATCATCGCGGTCGGCACCGTCGACAGCAGCCACCGGTTGGCCGGGTCGGTCCACGCGAGCTTGTAGAGGTGGGCGTACTCCTCGTAGTCCTTGAGCTCCTTGCCCGGTGGCTCCTTGATGCTGCGCCGGGACTCGATGAAGTCGTGCATCTCCTCGGTGGTCTCGTCGGCGTAGACCTGGTCGCCGAGGAACACGACGAGGTCGGGCCACTCGGCCTCGCCCCCTGCGTTCCCCGCGCGCCCGTCGACGCCGGCCAGCCGCCGCGACAGCGCGCGCAAGGCGTCGACACCGTGCGTGCGGTTGCCCTTCTCATCGTGCTTCACGCTCGTGCGGCACGACCCGTAGACCAGCCGCAGCCGCTTGTCCGGCCGCAGCGTCGGGATCACCGAGGGCGGCAGCTCGGAGTCGGGGTCGGGCCAGACGTGGGTGCCGTCGACGCTCACGTCGTACGGCGTGCGGGTGCCCGGCTCGAGGCCGGTCACCTCCACCAACGCGTAGTGGTGGCCGTGCACGCGGAACGTCCGCGCCGACCAGCTGCCGCCGCCCGCCTCGACCGTCACCGTGCTCGCGTCGGCGGTCTCCACCCAGATCGAGGCGGTCGTCGCGTCGACGTGGCGCAGCAGGGGACCGAGGACCAGAGCCCCACCCAGGGGTTCGTCGCTCATGAAGGATGTTCTACCCAACCCGCGCGGTTATGGAACAGCCCCCGCGGGTACACCACCGCCATGGTGGATGTGCGACAGCGGGTGGGGACCATAGATCATGACGACGCCCTCGACATGGGTGTCCGGGTGGGCTTGGTCAGCTACGGGATCGTGCACCTCCTGATGGCCTGGCTGGCCCTCCAGCTGGCGTTCGGCGACCGCGAGGGCAAGGTGTCGAGCGGCGGGGCGATGCACCAGCTCGCCGGCAACACACTGGGCCAGATCTCCCTGTACGTCGTCGCCGGCGGCCTCGCGGCGCTGTGCATCTGGCAGGGGATCGAGGCGGCCGTCGGGCACCGTGACGAGGACGGCGCCAAGCGCACCTGGAAGCGCGCGATCTCGGCCGGCAAGGTCGTGATCTACGCCACCGTCGGGTTCGGCGCGCTGAAGACGGCGACCGGCGGCGGCGGTGGCGGCAGCAGCACGGACACGTGGACCTCGAAGCTGATGAGCCTCCCCTTCGGCGTGATCCTCGTCGGCCTGGTCGGCCTCGGCATCATCGGGGTCGGCGGTGCCCTGGTGTGGCGCGGCTGGCAGGAGAAGTTCCTCAAGAAGCTCGACACCTCGGGTCGCACGGGCAACGACGGCACCGCCTACCGCTGGTTCGGCAAGGCGGGGTACATCGCCAAGGGCGTCGCGTTCGCGATCGTCGGCGCGTTCTTCGTGTACGCCGCACTCACCCACGACCCGGAGAAGTCCGCGGGTCTCGACCGGGCCCTGCTGAAGGTCCTGGAGCAGCCCTTCGGCCCGTTCCTCCTGGCCGCGATCGCCGCCGGCATCGCCTGCTACGGCCTCTTCTGCTTCGCGTGGGCCAAGCACCTGGACCGGTGACTACGCTGCGCGCGTGACGCTCGAGACCGACCGCACCCGCCTGCGCCTGTGGCGCACCGACGAGGCCGACAGGTTCCTCGACACCTACTCCCGGTGGGAGGTCTCGCGCTGGCTGGGGCGAGCACCCAACCTGCTGCGCAGCCGCGAGGACGCCGTCACGCGCATCGAACGCTGGACCGAGCGAACCACCGCCGACCCGGACCGCGGCCTCTGGGCGATCGAGCGCAAGGACGACCGAACCGTCGCCGGCACCGTCCTGCTGGTGCCGATCCCGGACGCCGCCGACGGCGCGATCGAGGTGGGCTGGCACCTGCACCCCGACGCTTGGGGGCACGGTTTCGCGACCGAGGCCGCCCGCGCCGTCGTGGCGCGGGCGTTCGCGCAGGGGCTGCCGGAGGTGGTCGCCGTCGTCACGCCCGGCAACGATGCGTCCGTCCGGGTCGCGCAGCGCGTGGGGCTGCTCCACGAGGGACTCACCGACCACTACTACGGCACGACCATGGAGCTGTTCCGGCTCGTGTCGCCGCTGCCCGGGGACGCATCGGGCGCCGACTAGGATCCGACCCATGCGTCGTTGGCTCCGGTTCGTGCGCACCACGCCGTGCCTGACGCTCCTGCTCGTCCAGCTCGCGGGCATCCTCATCTACCCGTTCCTCAGCGGGGAGCGCAGCTTCGTCGGCCGCACGGTCTTCTCCGGCCTGGGCATCCTGGTGCTCGTCCTGGTGATGCGCGCGCTGCGCGCGACGCCGTGGTTCAGCTGGTTCAGCGGGCTGGTGTTCGTGCCGGCGGTCCTGCTGCTGCTGGCGTCGATCGTCACCGGCCACGAGTCGCTGGTGGCGATCTCCGCGGTGTTCGAGGCGGTGCTCTACTTCTACGCCGGCATCGCGCTGCTGGCCTACATGCTGAAGGACGAGCAGGTCAGCACCGACGAGCTGTTCGCGATCCCGGTGACGTTCACGTTGTTCGCGTGGGCCTTCGCGTTCGTGTTCGTGTTCCTCCAGTGGGTCGACCCCGGCGCGTTCGGGGCCGGCGACCGCAGCTGGATGGAGCTGCTGTACCTGTCGTTCACCACGCTCTCCAGCACCGGGCTCTCGGACATCGGTCCGTCGACCGGCCACGCGCGGAGCGTCATCATGCTGGAACAGGTGGTGGGCATCTTCTACATCGCCATGGTGGTGACCCGGCTGGTGTCGCTGCGGGCCGAGAGGAGGCGGGTGTGAGGGAGGCGCTCCACCTCGACCCCGACCCGCGATCGGTCAGCCGGGCGCGGGACTGGGTCGTCGGGGAGCTCAGCGACCTCGGCCGGCCGGACCTCGTCGACGCCGCGACGCTGGGCATCTCCGAGCTCGTCACCAACGCGATCCTGCACGCCGAGCCGCCGATCACCGTCGCCGTGCTGGGGTCCCGCGAGCGCCCGCGCGTCGAGGTCCGCGACCGCTCGAAGCGGCCGCCGCGCACCGGCGGCGACATGACCGACGCCGACGCGCTCATGCGCACGGTCGGCCGCGGCATGGCCATCGTCGCGCTCTACTCGCAGGCCTGGGGCGCCGACGTCTCCCCCGACGGCAAGGTGGTCTGGTTCGTGCCCAGCCCCGACCCCGGCGTCGACGTGGCCGAGAGCGGCGACGTCTTCGTCCTCGAGGAGGCCATCGAGGAGCTCGGCGTCGCCGTCGACGAGCGACTGCTCGACGTGCACCTGCTCGGCATGCCCGCCCAGGTCTTCGCGTCCTTCCGCGAGTGGTACGCCGAGATCCGCCGCGAGCTGCGGCTGCTCGCGTTCGCGCACCCCGACCGGTTCCCGGTCGCCACCGAGCTCGTCGAGCTCACGCTGCAGACCGAGACCGAGCGCCGGCACGCCCGCGGCATCGAGCAGCTCGACAACGCCATCCGCTCCGGCGCCGCGACCGTCGACCTTCACTACCGCGTGCCGGCGAGCTCGCCGGCCACGATGGCGCGGATGAACGACCTCCTCGCCCGGGCCGACCGGTTCTGCCGCGACCAGAGCCTGCTCACGATGCCGGCGACGCCGCAGCAGCTGGCGCTGCTGGACTGGTACGCCGGCGAGTTCACGCGCCAGGCCGCCGGCCACGAACCACAGGCGTGGAGCGGCAGCTCCGTGGTCGAGCCGCCCACGACGTGAACGCGCCACGAGTGCTCCCCGCGCTCGGCGTCGTCGCGGCTGGTGGCGCCCTCGGCGCGGTGCTGCGGGCGTCGCTGGGCCTCGCGTTCCCGGACCCGGCCGGCGCCTTCCCCTGGACGACGTTCGTGATCAACGTCTCGGGCAGCCTGCTCCTCGCGCTGCTCGGCGCCGTACCCGCGCTGCGGCGGCACGCGCTGATGCGGCCGTTCCTCGGGGCTGGGCTGCTCGGCGGCTACACCACGCTGTCCGCGACGTCCGAGGAGGCGCGGCTCATGCTCGAGGGCGGCGACCCGACGCTCGCCGCGGTCTACCTGGTCGGCACGCTGGCCGCCTGCGTGGTCGGGGTGCACCTCGCACGCCTGTACGAGCACCGGGAGCGGCGGGAGACGCGATGACCCTCCTGTTCGTCGCGCTCGGCGCCGCGGTCGGCGCGCCGCTGCGGTACGCCCTCGCGCTGCTCTTCGACGGGCTCTGGCCGGGCGGCACGATCGCGGTCAACTGGCTGGGGTCGTTCCTGCTGGGCTGGTTCGTCGGGCTCGGCCTCGACGGCGGCACGCTGGCCCTGCTCGGCACCGGTTTCTGCGGCGGACTGACGACCTACTCCGCGTTCGCCGTGCAGACGCACGAGCGCGGTGTCCGGCTCGGCACCGCCATCGCGGTGCTCACGATCGTGCCGGCGCTGGGCCTGTGCTGGCTGGGGTTCTGGCTGGGTCAGGCGTAGCCGAGGTCGTGCAGGCGGTCGTCGTCGATGCCGAAGTGGTGCGCGATCTCGTGGACGACCGTCACGTGCACCTCGTGGACGACCTCCTCCTCCGAGGCGCACATGTCGAGCGTGGGGTTGCGGAACACCAGGATCCGGTCGGGCAGCACGCCGGCGTACGCCGAGTCGCGCTCGGTCAGCGGCGTGCCGTCGTAGAGCCCGAGCAGGTCGGGGTCGTCCGGCGGCGGCTCGTCCTCGACGAGCACGACCACGTTGCTCATCAGTGCGGCGAGCTCGGGCGGCACGCGGTCGAGGGCGTCGGAGACGAGCTCCTCGAAGCGTGCGCGCGACATCTCGATCACGTCTCCATCCTGCCGGGTCCACCCGATTTGGCCGGTCCCCGAGCGGCCCCTATGCTTGTCCGGTCCCCGACGGCAGTCGTGCCCGACGGCCGCTGGGAGGGCAGCACCTGGCCCCCATCGTCTAGCGGCCTAGGACCCCGCCCTTTCACGGCGGTAGCACGGGTTCGAATCCCGTTGGGGGTGCCCAGATCGAGAGGTTCGACGCTCCCGATTCGGGAGAACGCAGGACGGTGGGTTAGCATTGCGCCCGCCTGATCGACACAGTCGAGAAAGCAAGAAGTGCATCACCAAGCAACACCACAAGGCCCCGTAGCGCAGTTGGTTAGCGCGCCGCCCTGTCACGGCGGAGGCCGCGGGTTCGAGTCCCGTCGGGGTCGCCATGGGCAGGTAGCTCAGTTGGTACGAGCGTCCGCCTGAAAAGTGGAAGGTCGGCGGTTCGACCCCGCCCCTGCCCACCACCGAAACCGCAGGTCAGAGTCTTCTTCTGACCTGCGGTTCTCGTTTCACGCCCACCCGACCGCCCTGCGTGACGGCAACGGCCCGCCCAGCCTCCGGAGGACCGTCCGCTACTCGTCCGGGACGACCTTGCCCTTGGCACGGGCGCCCCTCGATACTGACGTCCAATGCCTGCATTTTCGCCGACAACCTGACGTTCATGACCCGGAAGTTCCCGTCCGAGCGCCTGCCCCCCGATGAGGGTCGCCGGACGAAGCGGGCTGGCCCCGAGATCGCCGTCAGTTGTCACGACAACGGCGACTGGCTGGTCGTCGAGCTTGCCGGCGAGCTCGACATCGCGACCGTTCCGCTCGCGGAGCGGCTCATGAAGCCGAGCGATCTTCTCGCGGTCGACGTCGCGGGCCTGACCTTCATCGACTGCCGCGGCCTCGGCATGTTGACGGCTCGAGCACGAGCGGCTGTGGCGGCGGGCGGGTGCCTACGCCTCGTGGCACCGTCTCGCGCAGTGCGCAAGCTGCTCGACATCGCGGAGCTGCAAGCCGCTCTACCGGTTTTCGACTCGCTGGACGGGGCCCTCTCGGCACCGCTGGCGAACCCGTCCCCCGACGACCACACGGAGGACCGCTAGCTTGCTGCCGAGCTCGCTCCTGGCGAGCGGAAGGCGTCCGTCGACGCTGGGCCTCGCGCCCCCCCGGGGGGCGGCACCGGGCCCCTGCTGCAGGATGTTTCCTCCGACGAGGGAGCGAGATGGCGGGGCGGCGTCCGGCGCGTAGGCTGAGGACTGCCGAGGATCCTGCCGTGGGCCGTCGAAACAGGGCCCGCGCTGCGGATCGAGGCGACGTCGGTACCCGAGCAGGAGCTTGCGATGAACGGCACACCGGTTCCTGTCCTTGATCGCCTGCTGAGTTCGTGCTGCAAGGAGGCCGGACTCGACGGGGCGGGCGTGTCCATCGTGTCCTCGAGCGGGGCCCACGAGCCGCTCTACGGCTCCGACCACGTCGCCGAGGCGATAGAACGTCTCCAGGTCACCCTCGGCGAGGGTCCGTGCATCGATGCTTCGGCGACGGGTACCCCGGTGCTCGTGGCCGATCTCACCGATCCGCGTGATGCCGTCGCCGGCCGTTGGCCGGTCTTCCGGGACGAGGCGACCCTGGCCGGCGCGCGTGCGATCTTCGCCTTCCCCCTCAGGATCGGTGCCATCTCCCTGGGAGCAGTCGACCTCTACCGCCACACGGCCGGCCCACTGAGCCGCAAAGAGTTGGGCAGCGCCTACTCGTCGATGGAGAAGGTCGGCTTGGCCGTGTTGGAGACGCCCGACTACTACGGCGACGTTGATGCTCCCACGACCATCAACATGACCGTTCACCAAGCCGCCGGAATGGTGATGGGTCAACTCGACAGCAGCATCGACGAAGCCATGGTGCGGCTGCGTGCCGCTGCCTTCGCCGAGGGCCTGAGCGTGAACGAGCTTGCGGTCGAGGTGGTCGACGGCCGCCGGCGGTTCCTCAAGGAGACCCGATGAACGACCCTCGATCGGCGCACCGGAACCCTGGGACCGGGCGTGACGCGCTGCTCGCCGAAACCTTCGTGATGCTCGCCGACACACTCGTCACGGACTACGACGTGATCGACGTCCTGGACCGGCTGGTGAACACCTGCCTGGAGCTCCTGGATGTCGCAGAGGCGGGGTTGCTCCTCATCGACCCACGCGGCGTTCTCCAGCTGGTGGCCGCCTCGAGCGGCGCGACGCGCATGCTCGAGCTTCTCCAGCTCCAAGGTCAGGAGGGCGGCCCCTGCGTCGAGGCGGTCCGGACCGGCGAGCCCGTCACGGTGGAGGTCCTCGCCGGCGAGACACGATGGCCTCGCTTCGCGGAGGCGGCGGGCAACGTCGGGTTCACCTCGGTCCATGCGGTGCCCATGCGCTTGCGCACCGAAGCGATCGGCGGACTGAACCTCTTCAGCAAGACCCAGCCCCCGATGGGCGCGGCGGACCAGCGGATCGCCCGCGCGCTCGCAGATGTGGCCACCATCGGGATCCTGCAGCAGCGAAGCGTGCGCCGCAGCTCCCTGCTCGCAGAACAGCTCCAGGGGGCACTGAACAGCAGAATCGTGATCGAGCAGGCCAAGGGGCTTCTCGCCGAGTCGGGCCAAGTCGACATGGACACCGCATTCAACGCGTTGCGCGCCTACGCCCGCACCCGCAACGAGAAGCTCAGCCTGGTCGCGCAGTCCTTGGTCCGCCGAACGCTGCCGACCACCGCGGTCCTCGACGCCGACCAGCACTCTCCGCGTGGGCGGACCTGACCGCAGCCCCGACGGGTGCACAGCGGTCACAGCAGGGGTCGAACGGGTTCAGGTCCATGTCCGGGCGGGGCCAGGGTCGACGTGGGTGGCGAACGACGCCCAGACCGACTTCGAGCCCGAATCGTCGCGGCTCGCGCCCCACTCATGGCTCAGCATCTCGACCAGCACCAGTCCGCGACCACCCACGTCCGTCGCCCGTGGCGACGACCTGACCGGCAGTGAGCCTGAGCCGTCCCGGATGACCAGCAGCACCACCCCGTCCATGCTCGTCAACGTCACCGTGAACGCCGTCTGCGCGTGCACCAAGGCGTTCGTCGCGAGCTCGTTCCCGACCAGCTGTGCGTCCTCCACCAGATGCGCAAGGCCGTGCGCGACGAGATGCTCAGCGACGAAGTCGCGGACCTTCGACGCGCTCTCCGGCTCGGGCGCGAAAACCAGCTCGTGGGACCATCCAGACATCTGACCCCCTCCCCAGGGCTCGACACAGTGATGTCGGGACAGGCAGGGTCTGGACTCATGTCACCGCAACTCGCCGCCAGGTTACCTCTGGCTCGCCCCCCAGGCACCCACGAAATCGCCATCTGACGACGGCAGGCCTTCGTCCCCAAAGCGGTGACCCGACGCGCCGGCCAAGAGCGCCAGTGTCGCGACCGTCGCGGCGACCACCTGCCTGCTCATCACGCGCCCCCTCGCCCGCGGTCCCCGGCACCCCCGCCACGCGAGGACGGCGAGGCGCGCTGCGCGAGCGCGACAACCCGCTCGACGACGGCGTGCGGGTGGTGCAGCAGCTCCAGGTGCCGGCCCGGCAGCACCTCGACCGGCCAACCGGCCGAGCGGGCCAGCGCCACCTCGTCGGCATAGGTGTCGCCGAAGGCCAGGTAGGCGCAGCGCAGGCCGCCCCACCCCGCCGCCGGTACGGCGTCCGTGAAGTACGACAGCGGCAGCCGGCGTTCCTGCGCCTGCACGCGCCGGCGCGTGACGTCGTCGGGGAACAACCCGTCGAGGTCGCCCGCGTCCCACCACTGCGACCACGGCGGGAGCAGCCCGTCGTCGTCGGCGAGTCCGGCCAGGTGCGCGACGAGCGCCTCGGGCGCCGTGGGTGCGGGACCACCGTCGAGCGGCGGCAGGGCGGCGTCGACGAACACGACCGCAGCGACGTCCGCGTCGGGGGCCAGGCCCGGCACGTACAGGCCGGCGTTGCTGTGCGGCACGAGGACGAGCGGGCCGTCGGGCAGCCCGGCCCGGAACCCGGCCAGCACGTCGAGGGGCGTCCGCCCGGACGCGGCGACGACGAGCGCGCCGTGCCCGGCCGCGCGCAGCACGGCGGCGGCCGGCTCCCAGACGGCGGAGCCGAGCAGCGGGCTCGCCAGCAGCGCCACGGTGCTCACGGCCCGACTCTAGGAGCGTGACCCCAGTCGGGCCGCGAGACGCCCCGTCAGCTGATCAGCTCGTCGAGGCGGCCGTAGGCCTCGGCGTTGCCGACGAGCACCTCGCTGGGCCGGCCGTCGATCGACACCGCCACGTCACCGGGCTGCCAGGTCCACCGAAGGGTGTTCCCCAGCTTGGTGATCCGGTCCTGCAGCAGCGTGAACAGCGCGACAGACTCCGAGGAGCTGAACCCGACGAACCCCTTCACGAAGTGACCGAGCACCAGCGAGCGCTCGCCGGTCTCCGGGTGCACGCGCACGACCGGGTGCTTGGTCTCGAAGAGCTGGGAGACGAAGTCGTCGCGCGTGTCGTTGGCGTCGGGCTGCTCGTGCTCCTCGTCGCGCTGGGCGTAGTCGTAGCTGTTGGTGTGCACGGCCCACAGCCCGTCAACGAGCGCCTTGAGCGGCGCCGGCAGCCCGTCGTACGCCGCGACCGTGTTGGCCCACACCGTGTTGCCGCCGTACGGCGGGATGGTGACACCGCGCAGCACGTGGGCGCTGCCCGTGTTGACGGTCGGGTGGGCCGTGGTGAGCGGGCCCGTCCGCTCGGCGAAGGCGCGGTGGGCCTCGTCGTCGAGGTGGCCCTGGCCGCGGAGGAACACGACCTTGTGCCGCAGCAGCGCGGCGCGGATCTCCGCGACGGTCTCCGCGACCCGGTGCGGCAGCCGCAGGCGGCTAGGACCCGGCTCCGGGCCGGTGGTCCACGACGCGCCCCGGCGTCAGCACCTCGTCGGCGACCGGCATCACGTGCGCGACGACCAGCGTGGGTTGGCCCTCGCCCCCGTCGACGGTGGCAGCCCAGACCTCGACCGGTACCGCCCGGCCTTCGCGGTCGACGTACCGCTTGAGCACGCGGTGCGCGCTCTCGCTGCCGGACCGGAGCAGGTCGAGGTTGGCCGCGTCGGCGTGCCGGTCGTCGGGCCAGGTCAGGTCGTCCACGGTCATCCCGACCATCGCCGCCGGGTCGTGGCCGACGAGGTCGGCGAGGGCGTCGTTGACACGGACGATGCGGCCGCCGAGGTCGGACAGGGCCATGCCGATCGGCGCGCCGTCGAAGGCGCCCCGGAAGCGCTGCTCGACGGCGGCGAGCTCCTGCCGGGTCTCCACGAGGTCGCTGACGTCGCGGCTGGTGGAGACGTACTCGCGGATCTCACCCTCGGCGTTGCGCAGGTGCTGGACGGTCGACGCGAGCCAGCGGTACTCCCCCGACGCATGGCGGATCCGGCGGACCACGGTCTCGCCCGGCCCGGCCGTTGGCGCGCCGCCCTCGATGCCGTCGCCGGGGTGGGTGAGGTCGGAGACCAGGGTGCCCACCAGGTCCTCCGGCAGCACGCCGAGCACCCGCGTCGACGAGGCGGACGCGTAGCGGATCCGGCCCTCGGGCGAGAGTGCCATCACCAGGTCGGGCGCGGACATCCAGCTCGGGCCGTCCAGGTCCGGCTCGCGCTCCTCGGGGACCCGGTCGGCGCGCACCAGCAGGTCGGAGGGGTCGGGCACCGCGCGTCCGAAGTACCACCCCTGCGCGGCGTCGCATCCGAGCGAGACGAGCTGGCGGACCTGCTCCGGCGTCTCGACGCCCTCGGCGCAGACGGTGTAGCCGAGCAGGTGCGCGGCGTCGATCGCCAGCCGCACCACCACGGCGTCCTCGGCGCTCTCCTGCAGCCCGGCCACGAACGACCGGTCGATCTTGACCTGGTCGATCGGCAACCCGCGCAGCAGGGTGATCGACGAGAAGCCGGTGCCGAAGTCGTCGAGGGACACCCGGACGCCCAGGTCGCGCAGCCGCGCCAGCCGGGCACTGGTCACCTCGAGGTCCAGGACGGCGGCGGTCTCGGTGATCTCGAGGGTGAGCCGCTCGGGCGCGAGGCGCGAGGCGTCGAGCGCTTCGGCGACGCTGTCGACGACGTCGGGCCGGACCAGCTGCACCGGCGAGACGTTGACCGACACGGACGGTCCGTCGTCGTCGCGGGTCCAGCGGGCTGCCTCGCGGCACGCCTCCCGCAGCACCCACCGGCCGAGGTCGTGGATCAGCCCCGTGCTCTCGGCGACCCCGATGAACCGGTCCGGCGGCACGACCCCCAGCGCCTCGTCGTGCCAGCGGGCGAGGGCCTCAGCGCCGGTCGCCCGGCCGGACGGCAGGGCGACGACCGGCTGGTAGTGGAGAGCCAGGCGCTCGTCGCGGATCGCCCGGGCGAGCCGGGCCTCGAGATCGCCGGCGCTCATGCCGTCCACGGTATTGCTTCCTGCACCGTGGGCGCGGCAGAACCACCCAGATACCGAGACCCTGCCGCGGGCGCGCCCCCGGGGCTCCCGCTTTCATCACTGTGTCAGTAAACTTTGTGCCCTAAGCGACCTCAGGAGTGCTCATGGCGCGACCGGCACGACCCGACTTCCTGATCATCGGGGCCCCCAAGGCGGGCACCACCGCCCTGCACGCCGCGCTGGCGCAGCACCCCGAGGTGTTCACCAGCCGGCCGAAGGAGCCGAAGTACTGGCTCTGCGAGGACGCGCCGCCGCCGGCGTGGTGCGGGCCCGGCGACAAGCACTCGCAGCGGGAGTGGATCTGGCGGCGCGACCGGTACGACGCCCTGTTCGAGCCGGCCCGTGCCGACCAGGTGCGCGGCGAGAGCACGCCGTTCTACCTGTGGAGCCGCGGCGCCCACCGCCGGATCGCCGAGGGGCTGCCCGACGCCCGCGTCATCGCGGTGGTGCGCGACCCGATCGACCGCGCGTACAGCAACTGGATGCACCTGTGGTCCGACGGGCTCGAACCGGTCGGCGACTTCGAGGCCAGCCTGGCCCGCCAGCAGGAGCGGATCGACGCGGGCTGGGCACCGTTCTGGCGCTACCTCGAGCTCGGGCGGTACGGCGAGCAGCTCGCGCACCTGCGGCGGTACGTCGACCCGGAGCGGATCCTCGTGCTGCGATACCGCGACATCGTCGACCACCCGGCCGACGCGGTGGACCGGACGTGCCGGTTCCTCGGGATCGGCACCGGGCGGGTGTCGAGCATCCCGAAGGACAACGCGCGGCCGTTCGTCGAGCCGGGCTGGCGCCCGCGGGTGCTGGGGCCGGCGGTGCGCGCCGGCGCGCGGCTCGGCCAGTTCGCCCCGCCGGAGCTGTGGCGCCGGGCCAGCGAGCCTGTCGTCGCGCGGCTGCAGGGGGCCAGCAACGGCCATCGCCCCCGGCTCGCCGAGGAGGTGCGGGAGCGGCTGGTGCCGCGGTTCGCCGACGACGTGCTGCTGCTGCAGGAGCTGACCGGCGACGACTTCGGCGACTGGCTGGGCACCGAGAGCCGCGGCTCGTTCCAGGAGCGCGCGTCGGAGCGGCTCAGCGAACCAGCGTGACCAGGTCGTGCGCCCCGTCGGGCCGCGCGGCCTCGACGTAGTAGCGCACCCGGCCGTCGGGCAGCTCGACCGCCGTGGCGTAGCGGAACGCGCCGTCGCTGTGCGGGGAGCCGATCGGCCCGACGGCGTCGTCGGGCACCAGCCGGCTGCCGTCCCAGCGCGCGACGCTCGTGGTCTCGTACCAGTTGGACGCCGCGTCGGGACGCCCGTCGTACAGCACCGTGAGGGGCTCGCCCTCACGCGTGGGGAGCACCGTCGTCACGCGCGCGCCGCGCTCGTCCCAGGCGCCGGCCCGCCCGGCGAGCACGACGCCGTGGTCGGTCCAGGTCAGGCCGTCGTCGCTGGTGAGGTGCCGGGTGGTCATCCGGTCCTCGTGGCCCGCCTCGTCGAGCGGGTGGCAGCACAGCCAGCAGTCCCAGCCGTCGGGCCCGCGCGTGATGACCGGGTCCTTGACGCCGGCGTGCTCGTCGCCGGGCAGCACGACCTGCTGGTGGCCGGCGGGCAGGTCCTCGACGGTCGACGCGGTGAGGCTGTCGACCCACCAGTGCTTGGACCCGGGCGTCGCGCAGGACAGGTAGAGCCGCCAGCCGAGGCCGGGCACGGGCACGAGCACCGGCTTCTCGAACGACTCGGCGCCGAAGGCCTCGCGGTCGATCTCGGTGACGGTCTCGAACTGCACGCCGTCGCCGGAGCGGGCGACCACGACGCTGACGCCGCGGCCGTCGGTGAGCGGTCGCCGCACCCGCCAGGTGAGCCAGAACGTGCCGTCGACGAGCACCGCGCTCGCCGCGCCGGACCAGTTGCCGGGACCATCGCCGGGCGCGGGCACGACCACGGTGACGTCGTCGTAGGACGGGAGACGGGTCAGCGAGGTCGTGGTCATGCCCACGATTCTAGTCGAGCGACCCGCTCGACTTTGAAAGCGCCAGGGCCGTCCGCTCGTGGTCCCGCACCGGGCGTGACGCGCCGGTGGCCGGGTCGCGCAGCACGACGACGACGCGGGTGCGCGCCACCTCGCGGCCGTCCCCCGCGATCACGGCCTCGCGCAGGGTGACGCTGGACGTGCCGACGCGCTCCACCTCGAAGGTCGCCCGCACCCGGTCGTCGGCGAGCACGAGCGAGGAGAGGTAGTCGATCTCGACCCGGGCGACGACGTACTGCTCGGGGTCGTCGACGCCCACGGAGGCGAACCAGCGGGCCCGGAGCGTGTCGAGGAAGGTGAGGTACTCAGCGTGGTAGACGTGCCCGAACGCGTCGACGTCGCGGAACCGCAGCTCCAGCCAGGACTCCTCACCCATGGAGCGAGGCTAGCCAGCCAGGACGTCGGCGAGGCGCTGCTCGAGCCGCGCGCGGGCCTGCTCGTCGCTCACGTCGATCCCCTGCTCGCGCCACGGCTGCGCGACCTTGACCGGGTCGGGGAGGTAACCGACGACGTCCATGACGTGCCAGTACCTCCGCGCGTCGCCGAGCGGCCCCGGCAGGCACCGCTCCACGAAGCCGGTCGCGACGTCCGGGCCGTGCAGCATCGCGAGGTAGGTCGCGGCGTGCGCGACGTCGAGCTCGGCCGGACCCCACGACGTCTCGACCCAGTCGACGACACCGGTGACGACGCCGTCCTGCCAGAGCACGTTGCCGAGGTGGAGGTCGCGGTGCAGGAACGTCCCCGAGTACGCCGGGGTCGGCAGCGCGAGCACCTCGAAGGCCGACGCCCACAGCGCCGGCCGGCCGGCCCACCCGGGCAGCTGCCACTTCGCCGGCGGCGCCCAGCTCTGGTACTCCCGCGGCCGCGGGTCGGCGTCGACGGCGTGCACGTCCGCGACCAGCGCCGCGAGCGTGTCGAGCAGGGCGTCGTCGCAGCGGCGCAGCTCGAGAGCCCCGGGCAGGACCGACATCAGGTGGGCCGGGTCGCCGGCCGCGGCACCGTCGGCGTCCAGCGCGAGGCTGGTGGGCGCCGGCACCGCCGTACCCGCGAGGAGGCGCTGCACGTCGCGCTCCCGGGTCAACAGCCCCTCGCCGTGCCGTCGCCACGGGTCGCGGGTCAGCACCCGCAGCACGGCCTCGTCACCGTCGGCGGCGGTGAGCCGAAGCATCGTCGAGGTCCAGCCACCGGTCAGCGGACGAGCCGCGACCACGTCGCGCCCCCACGCCCGGGCCGCCCACGCAACGGACCCCGGAACCGTGGTGGTTCCGGGGTCCGTCATGCGTGCGAGTGTCGCAGGCCCGCAGGTCAGCCGTTGTAGGACGGCTGCGACTGCGGGTTGAAGACGTCCATCGGGTTCTTGGACGCGCGGTTGATGACCCTGTCATCGACCTTGATGACGTCGAAGCCCTTCTGGATGTCGTTGGAGTAGATGTAGCCGTTGTAGTAGTACGCGGACCACGACCCACCGATCTGCCCGGCGGGGAGCGGACCCCGGTCGAACCAGGCGATCTCCTGCGGCTTCGTCGAGTTGGTGAAGTCGAACACCGAGATGCCGCCCTGGTACCAGGCCTGCACCATGATGTCCTTGCCGTTCACCGGGATCAGCGACCCGTTGTGGGCCACGCAGTTCTCGGTGGAGCCCTGGGTCCGCGAGATCTTGTAGTAGCTCTTGAACGCCAGGTTGCCGTCCTCGATGTCGTAGATCCCGTCCGCGCCGCGGTTGGGGCCGACCTCGGGGTTGCACGTCGCGGCACCGCCACCGCCGAGCTCGTCGGTGAACAGCACCTTGGTGCCGTCGTTGTTGAACGTGGCGGAGTGCCAGAAGGCGAAGTTGGTCGTGTCGCGGACCTGCTCGGTCACGACGGGGTTCTCGCGGTCCTTGATGTCGAGCAGGATGCCGTCACCCATGCAGGCGCCCGCGGCGATGTCCTTCGACGGGTACGCCGTGATGTCGTGGCAGCCGCTGGTCGTGCTGGACCCGTTGCCACCCGGGTTGCCGCCCTCCGGGAAGAGCACCGGCTTCGAGACCACCGCAGCGGTCTCCGGCGCGGCCACCGGGATCTTCACGACCGAGATGTAGTCGTGCGGCGGCTGGCAGTCGGGGAACGACGCGTTGGGGCTGTACGACGAGACGTAGGCGTAGAGGTTCGCGCCGTCCTGGCTCGGGGCGAGCGAGTGCGTGTGCGAGCCGCAGTCGGTCTCGACGGCGGCGACGTACCGCGGGTTGGCCGGGTCGCTGATGTCGAAGACCCGGATGCCCTCCCACGACTCCTTGATCGTCGCGGACTGCGCGACGTTGTCGCAGGTGTTGTTGCTGCGGCTGGAGTCGACGCTCAGCACGAGCAGGTTTCCGTAGACCGAGATGTCGTTCTGCGAGCCGGGGCAGACGACCTGGCTGACGACCTTGGGCTCCTCGGGCTTCGAGATGTCGTAGACCATGAAGCCCTCGTAGTTGCCGGCGTAGGCGTAGCTGCCCTGGAACGCCAGGTCGCTGTTGAGTGCGCTGGTCGAGTCGAACCGGCCCTGCTTGGGCAGGTTCGCGACGAGCTTGGTGTTGGGGCTCGAGTCGACCTCGCCCTCGGCGAGGTCGGACTCGAAGCTCTTGGTCTGCGCGAGGTCCTGGCCGGGGAGGCAGGCCTTCGCGAAGTTGTCGCCCGCCGCCTCGAGGCGGTCCTCGCGGGCGTCGGTGCAGAGGTCCTTGGCGCCGGACTGCTCCCGAGCGCCGGTGGCGTTGTCGTGGTTGCCGTGCGCGAGCACCGGACCTGCGGACAGCGTGAGTCCGAGGGCCAGGGCGGCCGCGGCGGCGAGGCGGGCGCGTCCGGGCAGGGACGTGCCTCTCCGAGATGAGTACATGAACCCGAGACCTTTCATGTCGACGATCGCTCCGGGGTTTCCGAAGCGGTCGATACCGTCGTACCGTGCGTCAGATGCGAAAGTAAAGATGTTTTCGCCGTTTTGGACGTGTTCGGCCGGAGGAAGTGCCGGTCGTCACCGATGGAGGAGAACCGTGCTCGGACGACTCTCCCGCCCTCTGGCCGTCACGGCCGCCGGGCTGGCCCTCGCCCTGTCCCTGTCCGCCTGTACGTCGGACGAGGGCGCCGGTCCGGCTGCCGCGGCGAGCGGTGACGGCTCACCCGGCATCCTCCAGCCCGGCGGCCCCGGCGAGGAGAACAGCACGATCGCGCCCGAGGACGCCGAGAAGGCGGTCGAGCCGAAGTTCAACGAGGCCGACGTGGCCTTCATGCAGATGATGGTGCCGCACCACGCGCAGGCCATCGTGATGGCCAGGCTCGCCAGGACGCACGCCGCCAGTGCGCAGGTCCGCGACCTCGCCGCCCGGATCCGCGCCGCCCAGGGGCCCGAGATCCTGATGATGGCCGCCTGGCTGAAGGAACGCGACATGGCCGTCCCCACGGCGGCCGAGGACCCGAGCGAGTGGGACCACAGCCAGCACGGCCACAACGGGATGATGGGCATGCTGACCGAGGCGCAGATGAAGGAGCTCACGAAGGCCCGTGGCACGGCGTTCGACCGGCTCTTCCTCGAGGGCATGATCCAGCACCACCAGGGCGCGATCGACATGGCCGACGACGTCGCCGTCGACGGCATCGACATCATGGTGAGCGAGGTCGCCTCCGACGTCGCGCTCACCCAGACGGCCGAGATCGGCCGGATGCACGAGATGCTCGACCGCGCCTGACCCGGCCGCCGGACCCTGTCGATCGCAGGGCTCAGAGCCAGGTGTGCAGCCGCACCTGCGTGCCGTGCTCGCCCGAGCGCACCTGGACCAGGTCGCAGAGCTGGTTGGCGATCCAGACACCGCGACCGTGCTCCGAGGCGAGCTCGATCGAGCCGCGCCCGACCAGCAGGTCGTCGATGACCCCGGGGTCGCGCACGTCGACGACGAGCGACCCGGCGCCCCGCCAGACGGCCACGGACCCGCTGCCGCCGCCGTGCACCACGCTGTTGGCCGCGACCTCGTGGACCGCGAGCACCAGGTCGTCGGTGGTGTGGGGGTGCAGCCGGACCGCCTCCGCCTCCCGCCGTACGAGGCCCCGCACCAGGCCCAGCGTGGCGCCGTCGAAGGGGATCCCCGCCGTGCCCTCCGGGGCGCCGGGCAGCGGCCGGGTGAACATCAGCCGCGCGTGCTCGATCCCCGTCACCAGGTCGTCGACACCCGTGTGGACGCGGGCCGCCTCCTCGACGACCCCGGCCGGCAGGCCGCGGCGGTCGTAGGGGCAGAGCAGCCGCAGCGGCCGGGTCGGCTCGAACGCGAGGTTGAACAACGCCTCGTTGAGCAGCGTCTCGGAGAGCTCCGCGTCGCTCCGGCCGGGCCAGGCCGGCTCCGCGACCCCGTTGAGCGGAGCGTCCGCGTCGTGCTCCTGGAGCATCGTGCGCCAGGCCGGGATCAGGCAGGCGGGGTTGCGGCCGATGTCGGCCATGTCGATCCACTCGACGGCGCGGGCCCGGTCGCCCATCGCGTCGCGGACGAGCGTCAGCCGCCGCCCCGCGAGCGCGACCAGCGTCGGTTCACCGCGCTCGACGCCGCCTTCGACGAAGGGCAGCACAGCAGGGAGGAGACCCGCTCCTCCGTCGTAGAAGACCACGTCGTGGCGAAACGCTGCCCCAGCCACTCCCACCCCCCGGCGTCAATGACCCGTCCACTCTGCGCGCGGACCGCCGCGAGCGACACCCCCGGTCCGGACCAGTTTCCGCCCGGTCCGCCACCCGAACGCGCGCCACAGCCCCGTCTCACGAACCTCTCAGAGTCGCCGCCTACGTTCGCCCGCATGAGGAACGCCGCCGAAGCTCGCAGCGCCGCCGTCGTCGTCAACACCGGGGCGCGGCGAGGAGCGCGCGCGTACGACGAGGCGATGACGCAGCTCGATGCCGAGGGCGTG
Source organism: Nocardioides iriomotensis (assembly GCF_004168035.1). Taxonomy (GTDB): domain Bacteria; phylum Actinomycetota; class Actinomycetes; order Propionibacteriales; family Nocardioidaceae; genus Nocardioides_B; species Nocardioides_B iriomotensis. The sequence continues at coordinate 134,505 of NZ_SDPU01000028.1, forward strand.
CCGGTGCTCTCCGCCCACACGGTCGAGTCCGGCGGTCAGCTCGCCGAGGTCCTCGACCGGGTGGTGGCCGACGGTCCGGACCTGCTCGTGGTCGGCGGCGGGGACGGCACCGTGGCTTGTGCCGCCGCGCGGGTCGCCGGCACCTCGATGACGCTGGGCGTGCTGCCCCTCGGCACCGCCAACGACTTCGCCCGCACCCTCGGCCTGCCGCCGGACGTGGCTTCGGCGTGCTCGACGCTCGCGAGCGGGTCGGTCGTGGACGTCGACCTCGGTCGCCTCGACGGCCGCGCCTACCTCAACGTCGCGTCGGCCGGGCTCTCCGTCGGCGTGACCGAGGCGCTCAGCCCGCGCCTCAAGCGCCGGCTCGGCCCGGTCGCCTACCCGGTCGCCACGCTCCGGGCCTACCGGCGGCACGCCCCGTTCGCCGCCCGGTTGACCTTCCCCGAGGGCGACCACGAGGCGCTCGAGCTCGACGACCTGCTCCAGGTGGCGGTCGGCAACGGGCGCCACTACGGCGGCGGCAACGCGGTCTCACCCACCGCGGGCATCGACGACCACCTGCTCGACGTGTCCGTCATCGTGCGCGGGAGGCTGCGCGAGCACGTCAGCATCGCCCGGCTGCTCAAGGACGGCTCGTTCGTCGATCACGACCGCGTCGTGCACCTCACCACGCGCGCCGTACGCCTGGAGACCGACCGGCCGATGCCGGTGAACCTGGACGGCGAGGTGGCCGGCAGCACCCCGGGCACCTTCACCGTCGACCGCAACGCGCTGCACGTGGTCGTCCCGGCAGGCAGCACGGCCGCCGTGCTGGACGGAACCCGGGCGTCCGTCCTCGAGGATCGCGGAAGCGGGCTGCCCTGATTCCCTTCCCCATCCCGCCGGAAGGACGACAATGGGCGCGTCCGGCGGGACGGACGGGGGAGGGAGGGGTCGCGGTCGTGCAGCGCTACATCGACGAGCTCAGCCTCCTGCACGCCATCCGGCTCTGCGTGGTGGCGACCGACGCCGAGGGTGTGGTCACCTTCGCCAACGAGGCCGGCGCCGAGGCCTTCGCGGCGACCCGGGACGAGCTGGTCGGCCGGCGCCTGACCGAGCTCATCGAGCCCGCGGACGCCGAGGAGCCGATGATGAAGGTGCTGGCCGGCGAGACCTGGCGCGGGGACGCGCACGCCCGGCGGCTCGACGGCGCGACCTGGCTGGCCGGACTGGCCGCAACTCCGGTCCGTGACGAGAACGGCGTGGTCGTCGGCATGGTCGTGGTCGCCGACGACATGACGGCCGCCCGCGAGGACGAGGCGCTCCGCGCGGCCGCCGCCGAGCGGCTCCGCCTCGCGCACCGCGCGGCCCGGCTGGGCGCGTGGCAGTGGCGGATGTCCGACGGGGCGGTGCTCTGGGACCGGCGGCTGGAGGAGATCTTCGGGCTGCCGCCGGGCGGGTACGACGGCACCTTCGAGACCTGGGCGAACATGCTGCACCCGGAGGACTCGCCGGAGATGCTGGCCATCGTCGACGAGGCGCTCTCCACGCTGTCGCCGTACGTCCTGCGCTCGCGGATCGTGCACCCCGACGGCAGCGTGCACGCGATCGAGGCGTTCGGGGAGGTCACCAAGGACGAGCACGGCGACGCCTCCGGCACCATCGGCGTGGTCCGCGACGTCACCCACGAGAAGGAGACCGCGCGCGACCTCGAGCGCGCCTACGCGCAGCAGCGGCTGGCCAGCGCCCGCAGCGAGCTGCTCCGCCAGCTGATGTCGGAGCTGACCCTGGCCGAGACGGCTGCCGAGATCTCCGCTGCCCTGGAGCCGCACCTCGTCGCGATCGAGGCGCTCATGGGTGGCCGGGCCCGGCTCCGGGTGCCCGACGACCTGACCCTGCTCGCCGACGGCGGCACGGCGTTCCTGCGCGGCACGCGCGAGCTGCCGTCCTCGGACCTGATCCTGCTCGACGACCTGGCCGCCCAGGTGTCGCTCGCCGCGGTCCGCGCGCACCACCAGCAGCGCACCACCGAGATCGCCGACCAGCTGCAGAGCAGCCTGGCCGCGAGCCCGCTGCCCGAGGTCCCGGGTGTGCAGATCGCCGCCAGCTACGCCCCCGGCGGTGACGAGCTCGAGCACGTCGGCGGCGACTGGTACGACGTGATCGAGACCGAGAGCGGCGAGATCGCCCTCGTCGTCGGCGACGTGATGGGCCGGGGCGTGCACGCGGCCACCACGATGATCCGGGTGCGCGCCGGCATCCGCGGCCTGGTCACGGTCGACCCGGAGCCGGGCGTGGTGATGACCCGGGCGGACCAGCTGGTCAGCCGCGACGCCGGCGACCAGTTCGTGACAGCGGTGACCCTGCTGCTCGACGCGGCCGGGCACCGGCTGCGGCTCTGCAACGCCGGGCACGTGCCCGCGGTCGTCGCGGACGCCGACGGCTTCGTCCAGGTCGTCGGCGGCGGCACCGGCGTGCCCCTCGGCCTGCTCGACGACGTCGACCGCGAGGTGCTCGACGTCCCCCTCGAGCCCGGCGCCACCGTCGTCCTCGTCACCGACGGCGTCATCGAGGCCCGCGACCACGACGTCGACGTCGGCGTCGCCGCCCTCGTCGCCCAGGTCGGCGCCAGCGTGCGCAAGCCGGTCGACGAGCTCGCGGCGGACGTCGCCGCCCTCGCGGACCGGTCCCTGCTCGACGACGTGACGGTGCTGGTCGCACGCCTCGCCTGACGCTGCCTCTTCCCAGGCGACGCGGGGGTCGCTAGGTTCCTTGCCGTCGACCTGCCGGGGGGACCGTGCAGTCGAAGGAGACATTCTCGTGGCTCTGCTCCACCCCGCCCGGCGTCGACGATCCCGCTTCGCCGTCGGCCTCGCCCTGCTCACCGCCCTGCTGTCCAGCGGGCTCGTCGTGCTCACCGCGCCCGCCGCCTCCGCGGACGGCCCGGGTGTCGGCACGCCCTGGGTCGTCACGCTCGGCGACTCCTACATCTCCGGCGAGGCCGGCCGCTGGGCCGGGTCATCCAACGCGTCCAGCAGCCGGGCCGACGCGCTCGGTCCCACCGCCTACTACGACAACGCCTCCGGCACCGCCGAGCAGATCGACCGGTGCCACCGCAGCAAGGCGTCGGAGGCGTACGTCGGTGGTGGCGTCAACGGCCTCAACCTCGCGTGCAGCGGCGCCCGGACCTCGACGTACACGGACTCCAACGGGCGCTTCAAACCCGGCCTGGACTTCTACAACAGCGGCGGCCAGCAGGGTCAGGCGCTGATGCTGCAGAACTTCGCGGCCTCCCACAACGTGAGGATGGTCGTGGTCTCGATCGGCGGCAACGACTTCAACTTCGCCTCGATCGTCCAGCAGTGCGTGACGGACTTCCTCGCGTCGCCGACGTGGTGGAAGGACTACTGCAAGGACGACAGCTCGGTGACGCAGAACTTCACCGCCGCGAACGTCGCCGCCGTCCGCGCCCGGGTCGCCACGGCGTACGCCAACGTGCGGCAGGCGATGCGCAACGCCGGGTACGCCGACACGCAGTGGACGCTGCTGGTGCAGAACTACCCGTCGCCGATCCCCAACGGCAGCGGCTTCCGCTACTCCGAGAGCGGCTACACCCGGCAGAGCACCGGCGGCTGCGGCTTCTGGAACGCCGACGCCGACTGGGCCAACGGCAGCGCGCTGCCGACGATCAACGCGGCCGTCACCGGTGCCGCAGCCGATGCCGGGATCACCAACCGGAAGACGCTCGACCTCGCGTCGGCGTTCAACGGGCGGCGGCTGTGCGAGAGCACCGTCGGGCTCTACGAGGAGCGCGGTATCGCCGACTGGCGCAGCGCCGGCGCGGTCGACCAGACGGAGTGGGTCAACCAGATCCGCACGGTGTCGACGTGCTGCTCGAACAGCCCGTACTACGTCCAGGAGAGCCTGCACCCCAACTACTGGGCACAGCTCGCGACCCGCTCGTGCGTGCGGCAGGCCTACAACGGCGGCGTGCCACGTGGCGGCGCCTGCCGGATCGCGGGGTCCGGCCTGGTCAACGGCGAGCCACGGATGAGCCTGTCCTGAGCTGAGTACGTCTACTCAGCGGGTTGAGTGCGGGATCGGTGCACGCACCGGTCCCGCACGTGGCCTACTGAGGCCATGCCCTCGCCGACCAGGTACGCCGACCCCGAGCGCTGCCCCGACTGCCGCCGGCCGATCACGCCGCGTTCCGTCCGCTGCGACACCTGCGGACTTCCCCTGCTCGGGCCGGTGGCCGCGCGGCTGTTCCAGACGCTCGCGACCGCCGACGACCTGCTCGTCGAGCTGCGCGCCTCGGCCATGCCGGCTCCGGCCGTGGCGGCGCCCGCCCCCGTTCTCGCGCCCACCACCGCCCGGACGTCCCGGGTCCGGGCGACCTCCGTGCCGCAGGTCCTGCTCGCCCTGGGCGCGCTGTGCGTGCTGGTCGCCGCCGTCGTGTTCCTCGCCGTCGCCTGGTCGGTCATGGGCGTGGGCGGTCGCACCGTCACCCTGCTCGTGCTGACGGCGCTGACCGGTGGGCTCGGCTGGTGGCTCGGCCGGCGCGGGCTGCGCGCGGGCGCGGAGTCGCTGGTCGTCGTCTCGCTCGGCCTGCTCGCGCTCGACGTGTTCGGCGCCGAGAACGCCGGCTGGTTCGGCGATCTCGACGTCGAGGTGTTCCTCGTCGTGCTGGGTGGCGCGCTGGCGCTGGCGGGCACCGCCCTCACTCTCGCCGTACGACGGACGGAGGTGGGCGACCTGGTCGGCGCCCAGGTCGTCACCGGGCTGGGTGTCGCGCTCTCGGCGTTCGGCCTGTCCGACGTCGACCAGGGCGCCAGTGACGCCGACCTGCTGGTCACGGTCGTGCTCGTGCTGCTGGCCGCCGAGGGGCTGCGCCGGCTGCTTCTCCCCGTTGCCGCCGTGGTCTCGTTCGTCGTCGCGGGCCTGTCCTGGCTCGTGCTGCTGGCGGTCGGGACCGCGCGGGTCGTCGAGCACGCGACGTTCCGCGAGCTGTGGCTGGGCCAGCACGTGTGGCCGGCGCTCGCCGCGGCGGCGCTGGCGGTGGGAGTCGCGCTGGTGCGCCGGCTCCCGGAGACGGCGCGGGTGGCCGGCGTCGCCGTCGGCGCAGCGGTCACGGTCGGCGTCGTGGTCGCGCCGGCCGTGCTCGGCGAGGGTCCGACGGTGGCGACGATGACCGCGCTGGCGGTGCTGGTGCCGGCCGGTCTGGTCGCGTGGCTCGTGCCGCGGCCGTGGGGCCTTGCTGCCGTGGTCACGCAGGCGTGCGCCGCGGCCGGCGTCGCGCTGACCGGCGCGTGGCTCGCATCGGAGGGACTGCTCCGGCTCCGCGACGTCGTGGACGGCGTGCCGGTCGCCGCCCTCACCGCGCCCGCACCCGCCGCCTGGCTGCTGCCGTTGTGCGCCGCCGCGCTCGTCGGCACCGTCGCCTCGCTCCACCGGCCGGCGGCCGAGCCGCGGGGCTGCGCCGGCGTGATGGCGGCCGCCGTCGTCCTGACCGCTGCGCTGTACGCCCCGTCTGCCTGGCTGCTGGTCGCGCTCGCCCTGACCGCGGGCCTGGGCTTCCTGGCCTGGTGGTTCCTCGGCCGCTCCCTCGTCGAGCTCGGCCTCGCGGCCGGGTTCCTGCTCGCCGGGCTCGCGCTCGCCGAGCCGTCCGAGGTCACGCTCGTCGTCGCCCTCGCGCTCGTGCTGCTCGCGGCGCTCGCGGTGCACCTCGACGACCGGAGCCTCGTCGGGGACGTCGCGGGCGCGGCCGTCGCCGTCACGCTGGCGGCGCTCACCTTTGCGGTCGGTGCCCTCGCCGACGCTCCGGACACGTGGGTCGCGCTCGTCGCGCTCCTGCTCCTGGCCGCTGTCGGCGCGACCGGACGCCCGGGCCTCGAGGTCGGAGCCGCCGCGGCCGCGGCGCCCGCCGCCTTCGCCGGGCTCGCCGTCGCGAGCTCCGAGCAGCTGTCGACGTGGGCCGCGGTCTACCTGACCGTCGCCGGCGCCGCCGTCACCGCCGTGGCGATCGCCCGACCGTCCCGGCGGCTCGCGGCCTGGCCGGGCGGGCTCCTGCTGGCTGCTGCCACGTGGGTCCGGCTGCTCGACCTCGGAGTGCGGGAACCGGAGGCCTACACGCTGCCGAGCGCCCTCGCCCTCCTGGCCGTCGGCCTGTGGCACCTGCGCCGGCGGTCCGACGCCACGACCGTCGCGATGCTCGGCCCGGGGCTGACGCTGGCCCTGGCGCCGTCGCTGATCTGGTCGCTCGCGGACCCGTCCGGACCGCGGGTGCTGCTGCTCGGCCTGGCCGCCCTGGGACTCGTGCTCGTCGGAGCGCGGCTGCGCTGGACCGCCCCGGTCGTCTGGGGCGCGGTCACGGGCGCGCTGCTGGTCGTCCGGCTCGCCGCGCCGTACATCGGCGACGCGGTGCCCCGCTGGGTGCTCATCGGCGCCGCCGGCGCGCTGCTGATCGCGACCGGCGTGACCTGGGAGCGCCGGCTGCACGAGGCCCGCCAGCTGCGCGCCTACGTGCGCGGGCTGCGGTAGCCCACGGGCCCCTCAAAGACTGATGCCCCAAGCATCCATGCAGATGCTTGGGGCACGGCCTTCCCCGTCCTCACCCTCAGGCGAGGACCTCGTCGTCCCGCCTCAGGCCGAGTCGTCTCCTCGACGCTGCTCGGGAACCATCCCGGTGAGCAGCTCGCGCACTTCCGACTCGCGGTAGCGGCGGTGCCCGCCCAGGGTCCTGATGGAGCTGAGCTTCCCTGCCTTGGCCCAGCGGGTGACCGTCTTCGGGTCGACCCGGAACATGGCTGCCACCTCCGCAGGGGTGAGCAGGGGCTCGGACTCCGGTGGCCGCGTGTCCATGCGGGCCTCCCTCATGTTGACCTTCGACAGCCCCCCACGCACAAACGTACGGCCGCCGTCCCTCCAGTTCAGTGTTGCACTCAGCAGCCTAGATCCGGTGGAAATTTACGACAATGGCCTATTTGAGCCACGTTCTACGTCGATTGCAGGATGACAAACACGCCGTCACCAGGCTCTAGGCTTGTCCCGACGGCCGCACCACCCCCGCGCACCCGTCGCCGCACCTGACCTCCAGCCCGCACCACCCCCGCGGGCCCGAAAACGGAAGGGTCACCACCGTGACCGGGAACCACCCCGCAGCACCCGGGCCGCAGGCAGGCGTCTTCGCCACCGCCGCCGGCCACGAGCAGGTCGTCTTCTGCCACGACGAGCCGACCGGCCTCAGCGCGATCATCGCCATCCACTCCACCGCTCTCGGTCCCGCTCTCGGCGGCACCCGCTTCTACCCGTACGCCGCCGAGGCCGACGCCCTCCAGGACGTCCTGAACCTCTCCCGCGGCATGTCCTACAAGGCGGCCCTCGCCGGGCTCGACCTCGGCGGCGGCAAGGCCGTGATCATCGGCGACCCCAAGACGCTCAAGACCGAGGCCCTGCTGCGCGCCTACGGCCGGTTCGTGCAGTCGCTGGGCGGCCGCTACTACACCGCCTGCGACGTCGGCACGTTCAGCGAGGACATGGACCTCGTGGCCCGCGAGTGCGACTTCGTCACCGGCCGCACCGTCGAGCACGGCGGCGCCGGTGACTCCTCCGTGCTGACGGCGTACGGCGTGTTCCAGGGCATGCGCGCCGCGGCAGAGGTGACCTGGGGCGCGCCGACCCTGCACGGCCGCACCGTCGGCATCGCCGGGGTCGGCAAGGTCGGCCACCACCTCGTGCGGCACCTCGTCGACGACGGCGCCACCGTGGTCGTCACCGACGTCGACGGCGGAGCCCTGGCGCGCGTGCAGAAGGAGCTCCCGGTCGTCCGGATCGTCCCCGACACCGACGCGCTGGTCGCCGACGAGCTCGACGTCTACGCCCCCTGCGCCCTCGGCGGCGCGCTCACCGACGACGTCGTCGACGTGCTGTCGGCGCGGATCGTCTGCGGCGCGGCCAACAACCAGCTCGCGCACGAGGGCGTCGAGAAGCAGCTCCAGGACCGCGGCATCCTCTACGCCCCCGACTACCTGGTGAACTCCGGTGGTCTGATCCAGGTCGCCGACGAGCTGGAGGGCTTCTCGTTCGAGCGGGCCAAGGCTCGGGCGACGAAGATCTTCGACACCGCGCACCAGGTCTTCGCGCTCGCCACCGACGAGGGCGTGCCGCCGGCCGTCGCCGCCGACCGGCTCGCCGAGCGCCGGATGCGCGAGGTCGGCCGGCTCCGCGGCGTCTGGCTCCCCGCCACCCGCTGACGCTCGCAACCGCGAGTCGGCGCAACTTGCCCTCTCGGACCCCTCGAGTCGGCGCGTCTTGCCCCTGTCAAGGGCAGGATGCGCCGACTCGACGCACGTGAGAGGGCAAGACGCGCCGGGTCGCGCTCTCCGGCCCGCGCCGAGCAGGGCGAAGCGTCGCGCGCACCTTGCGGCACACGCGGGCGACGTCAGGACGTCAGGCGGTCAGTCTCGCGAGGGTCGCGAGTCGATGTAGTCCGACCACTCGTCGTGGTCGTCGCGCTCGTCGCTCGCCTGGTCGGACGGATTGTCGTCCTCGCCATGCAGCTCCCGTGCCAACGCGCCGAAGTCCGTCTCGTGAGTGCGGTACTTCAGGTCGCGGGCAACCTTGGTCTGCTTGGCCTTCGCACGGCCGCGCCCCATAGGGTCGACCCCCTCGCACAATTGGCCGGAGTCACGCCCATCCTCACCTTCAGCGGCCGAAGAGGGCCACGAAGGCCAGGAGCGGACGCGCGTCCGGTCTGTCCTGATGGTTTCTCGTGGCCATAACGGTACCCGCCCGGGCAACCTTCCCGCACATCCGGCTCGGGAATCTCGCGTGATTTTCGCCGCCCGCGAACGGTCGACGCGTGACGAGACCCGGGGGGCTCTGCCCCTTACCAGCCCGGGTGCTGCCCGACGAGCGTCACCGACCCGCCGGCGGGGGCGTCCGACGAATCGTCGGCCTCGGCCACCTCGCCGCACACCCAGGCGTCGATCCCGTGGCCGTCGAGCACCGCGACCGCACGGTCGGCGTCGTCGGGCGAGGTGAGCGCGACCATGCCGACGCCGCAGTTGAGCGTCTTCTCCAGGGCGGCCTGCTCGACGGAGCCGACCGTGCGGACCAGGTCGAAGACCGGCGGGGGCGTCCAGGTGGTCCGGTCCAGGATGACGACCTTGTCGTCGGGCAGGACCCGCTCCAGGTTGGCCGCGAGCCCGCCCCCGGTGACGTGCGACATCGCGTGCGTGGCGGTCTGACGGGCGAGGTCGAGGCAGGCCTTGGCGTAGATGCGGGTGGGCTCGAGCAGCTCCTCGCCGAGGGTGCGGCCGAGCTCGTCGACGTGCCGGTCGAGCGACCAGGCCGGGCCGACGTTCCCGGACAGCAGGACGTGCCGCACGAGGGAGTAGCCGTTGGAGTGCAGGCCGCTCGCCGCCATCGCGATGACGACGTCGCCGGCCTCGACCCGGCCGGGGCCGAGCAGGTCCGCGGCCTCGACGACGCCGGTGGTGGAGCCGGCGACGTCGTACTCGTCGGGGCCGAGCAGCCCGGGGTGCTCCGCGGTCTCCCCGCCGATCAGCGCGCAGCCGGCGGCGACGCAGGCCTCGGCGATGCCCTGCACGATGGCGGCGATCCGCTCGGGGACGACCCGGCCGGTGGCGATGTAGTCGGTGAGGAACAGCGGCTCGGCGCCGCACACGACCAGGTCGTCGACGAGCATCCCGACGAGGTCGAAGCCGATCGTGTGGTGCACGTCCATGGCCTGCGCGATCGCGACCTTGGTGCCGACGCCGTCGGCGGACGTGGCGAGGAGCGGGTGGTCGTAGCGCTTCAGCGCGGTGGCGTCGAAGAGCCCGGCGAAGCCGCCGATCCCGCCGACCATCTCGGGCCGCTTGGCCTTGTCGATCCACACCTTCATCAGCTCGACGGCCTTGTCACCGGCGTCGATGTCGACGCCCGCCGCCTCGTAGGTCGCGCCCGTCGGCTGCGCAGGCTGGTCGGTCATCGTCGGTCCTCTCGGGTCGTTCGCGCGGCGGTACGGCGGTCAGGGCCGGTCGAGGGCGTCACCGGCGCCGCCGCCCGGGGTGAGCGACAGGCCGCGGGCGTCGTCCATGCCGTCGAGCGGGAGCACCGGGTCGAGCTCGAGGAGGTGCTTGCCGAGCCGCTCGGGGTCGGGCAGCTCGACGGGGTAGACGCCGTCGAAGCAGGCCCGGCACAGCTGCGGCTGGGGGACGTTGGTCGCCTCGATGAGCTGCTCGAGCGAGATGTACGCGAGGGAGTCGGCGCCGATCGAGCGGCCGATCTCGTCAGAGGACAGGCCGTTGGCGATCAGCTCGGCCCGCGTCGGGAAGTCGATGCCGTAGAAGCACGGCCACTTCACCGGCGGGGAGGAGATCCGCACGTGCACCTCGCGGGCGCCGGCCTCGCGGAGCATCCGGACCAGCGCGCGCTGGGTGTTGCCGCGGACGATCGAGTCGTCGACCACGACGAGCCGCTTGCCCTCGATGACGTCGCGCAGCGGGTTGAGCTTCAGCCGGATGCCGAGCTGGCGGATGGTCTGCGACGGCTGGATGAAGGTGCGGCCGACGTAGGAGTTCTTGACCAGCCCGGTGCCGTAGGGGATGCCGCTCTCCTCGGCGTACCCGATCGCCGCCGGGGTGCCCGACTCCGGCACCGGCATCACCAGGTCGGCGTCGGCGGGGAACTCGCGGGCGAGGCGGCGGCCGATCTCGACGCGCACGGAGTGCATGCGCTGGTTGTTCATCAGCGTGTCGGGGCGGGCGAGGTAGACGAACTCGAACAGGCAGTGCTTCGGCTCGGCCTTCGCGAAGTGCCGGCTCCGCAGGCCGTCCTCGTCGACGGCGACCATCTCGCCGGGCTCGACCTCGCGGATGAAGGACGCGCCGACGATGTCGAGCGCGGCGGTCTCGGAGGCGATCACCCAGCCGCGCTCGAGGCGGCCGAGCACGAGCGGCCGGATGCCCTGCGGGTCGCGGGCGGCGTACAGCGTGTGCTCGTCCATCCAGACGAACGAGAAGGCGCCCTTGATCGTCGGGAGCAGCTCGGCGGCGTTCTCCTCGAGGCTCCTGTCGGGGTGCCAGGCGAGCAGGGCGGTGACCAGGCTGGTGTCGTTGGTGGCGGCCGGGACGCTGCGCGCGGAGAGGTCGAGCCCGCCGTTGGCGCCGAGGTCGGCGACCTTCTCGGCGAGCTCGTGGGTGTTGGTCAGGTTGCCGTTGTGGGCCAGCGCGATCGAGCCGGTCTCGGTCGGGCGGAACGTCGGCTGCGCGTTGTGCCAGGTGCTCGCGCCAGTCGTCGAGTAGCGGCAGTGGCCGACCGCGACGTGCCCCTGCAGCGAGGCGAGCGTGGTCTCGTCGAACACCTGCGAGACCAGGCCCATGTCCTTGTAGACGAGGATCTGCCGGCCGTTGCTGACCGCGATGCCCGCGGACTCCTGGCCGCGGTGCTGGAGGGCGTACAGGCCGTAGTAGCTGAGCTTCGCGACGTCCTCGCCCGGCGCCCACACGCCGAAGACGCCGCAGGCGTCCTGGGGTCCGGTGTCGTGGGGGTCGAGCTCGTGGGTCAGGCGGCCGTCTCCGCGGCGTCCACTAGGCACACGAGTCATGGTAAGGGCCGGGCGGCGTGAGACCGAACCGACGCCCAGCCCGCGGCCCTCTGCTCAGCCCTGCGCGAGGTTGTGCAGGAGCAGCGCCTCGGCGACGCAGACCTTCTCGAACTCCGCGAGGTGCAGGCCCTCGTTGGCGCCGTGCGCGCGGGTGTCCGGATCCTCGACACCGGTCACCAGCACGGACGCCTGCGGGAAGGCCTCGCGGAACGCCGCGATGAACGGGATCGACCCGCCGACCCCCATGTCGATCGGCTCCACGCCGCCCCAGGCGTCCTTGAACGCCGCGCGCGCGGCGTCGTACGCCGGACCGGTGGCGTCGATCTGGGTCGGCTCACCGAGCTCACCGGGCGTGAACGTGAGCTGGGCGCCCCACGGCACGTGCGTGCGCAGGTGGTCCTCGACCGCCCGCATCGCCCGCTTGGAGTCGTCGCCCGGGGCGAGCCGGACGGAGAGCTTGGCCTTCACGGACGGGATCAGGGTGTTGCTGGCGTCGGCGGTGCGGGTCACGTCGAGGCCGATCGTGGCGATGGCCGGCTTGGTCCAGATCCGGTCGACGACCGAGCCGGTGCCGATCAGCTCGAGGCCGTCGACCATGCCGGCCTCGGCGCGGACCCGGTCGAGGGGGTACTCGACGTCCGCCGCCTTGCCGTGGACCAGGCCCTCGACGGCGACGTCGCCGTTGTCGTCGTGCAGGGTCGCGAGCAGCCGGACCATCGCGGTGACCGCGTCGGGCACCGCGCCGCCCCACATGCCGGAGTGCACGCCGTGGGTCAGCGTGCGGACCTCGACGAAGCAGTCGACCAGGCCGCGCAGGCTGGTGGTCAGGGCGGGCTCGCCGATGTCCCAGTTGCCGGAGTCGGCGATGACGATGACGTCGGCGGCGAGCAGGTGCTGGTGCTCGGTGAGGAACGCCTCCAGGGTCGGGGACCCGACCTCCTCCTCGCCCTCGACCAGGACGGTGACCCCCACGGGTAGGTCGTCGCCGAACGTCCGGATCGCCGCGAGGTGGGCCGCGATGCCGGCCTTGTCGTCGGCGGCGCCGCGGCCGTAGAGCCGGTCGCCCCGCTCGGTCGGCTCGAACGGCTCGCTGTCCCAGTCGGCCGGGTCGCCGACGGGCTGCACGTCGTGGTGGGCGTAGAGCAGCACGGTCGGCGCGCCCTCGGGAGCGGGCTTGCGCGCCACGACGGCCGGAGCGCCGCCGGCCGCGGTCAGGATCTGCACGTCGTCGAAGCCCTCACCGCGGAACAGCTCGGCCGTGGCCTCCGCCGACCGCCGTACGTCGTCGGCGCGGGCGGGGTCGGCGCTGACCGACGGGATGCGCACGAGCGCCTCCAGGTCGGCGCGGACGGAGGGCATCACCTCGCGCACGCGGGCGCGGATCTGGTCGGGGGACGACGTCATGCGCGTCACCGTAACCGGTCGACCTCGGTAAAAACGCCGCGGGGAGCACGTGGGCCGACCTACCGTTTTGGGGCTCGACCCGTCGCCCACGAGAAACACCACGCGCCATGCACACCTGGCTCCGCCCGCTCCTGCCTGCACTCGTCCTGCTGCTCGCCGTGACCGCCCTGCCGGCTCAGGCCGTCGAGTGGACCCCACGCAGCGCGCCGACCGCACCCGCCGTGCACGCCGACCGCGCGATCGCGCGGAAGGCGACGGCCTCCCGCGCCCGCGCCCCGAAGCGGCCACAGGCCGCGCAGGGCTGGTCCGGCTACGCCTTCGACGCGTGCCGGGCGCCGTCGTCGCGCCAGATGGACCGCTGGCGGGTGAGCTCGCCGTTCCTCGGCGTCGGCATCTACATCGGCGGCCGGCTCCGGGCCTGCCCGCAGAAGCACCTCACCCGGCACTGGGTCAGCCGGCAGACCCGCCGCGGCTGGCGGATGCTGCCGCTGTGGGTGGGGCCGCAGGCCTCCTGCTCGCGGTACGGCGCGCGCATCTCGACCCGCCCGCGGGCCGCCGAGCACCAGGGCGCCCAAGCCGCGCGCGGGGCCCGGGCCGCGGCCCGCCGGCTCGGCCTCCCGGCCGGCACCGTGCTCTGGTACGACCTCGAGTGGTTCCCCACCCACCGCCGGCACTGCACCCGCACCGCGCTGCGCTTCCTCGCGGCGTGGACCCGCACCCTGCACCGGCACGGGTACCGGTCCGGCGTCTACTCCAGCGTCAGCGCGGGCATCAAGGCGCTCGGCCGGGTGCGCGGCGCGCGGCACTACGCGCACCCCGACGCGGTCTGGTTCGCCTGGGCCAACCGCCGGCGCGACTCCTGGCTCGGCCGCGACTGGGTGCGCGCGCCGCGCTGGAAGACCCACCGGCGCGTGCACCAGTTCTCGCTGAACGACCGGGCGTCGTACGGCGGCGTCCGGATCAGCATCGACCGCAACTACGTCGACCTGGGCTCCTCCCCCGCGCTGCGCCGGCTGCCGGCCGCCTGCGGGCGGGTCGCCGACCGCCGGCACTACCGGGACCTGCGTCGCGGCCACCGGGGCGAGCTCGTGCACGTGGCGCGCTGCCTGCTGCACGTGAAGGGCGCCGGCGCCTACGACCGGCGGATGAAGGCGGCCGTCCGGAAGGTCCAGCGGCACGCCCACCTGCCGCGCACCGGCCGGATCGGCACCCGGACCTGGGTCGCCCTGCTCGCCCGCGGTCCGCGCCCGGTGCTCAAGCGCGGCTCCGAGGGGCCGGCGGTCCGCCGCCTGCAGCGCAGCCTCACCGCGGCGCTGCCCGGGTCGGTCGCGGTGCACGGCCACTTCGGGCCGGCGACGTCGGCGGCCGTGCAGCGCTACCAGCGCCGTACCGGCCTGAACGTCACCGCGGTGGCGGGACCTCGGACGTGGCGGAACCTCTCCCACGGCCGACCGGGACGTAGGCACTGAGGTCGCTGCGCTCGCCGCTCGCGACGATCCGCCCGGCCCCGACCGCGTCCGCCCAGGACAGGTCGCCGAGCGCCAGCCCGATCCAGGTCTCCGCGTCCGTCTCGACCACGGCCGGCGGCGTGCCGCGCGTGTGCCGGGTGCCGGGGATCGCCTGCGCCGCGGCGTACGGCGGCACCCGGATCTCGACCGCGCCGCCGGGCGCCTCGGCGACCAGCAGCGCGAGCGTGTGCTTCGTGAGCAGGCGCAGGTCCGCAGGTTCGCGTCCGCCGGCGCGGAACCGCGCGGTGGCGGCGGCCGCCTCGGCGGGGTCGGCCGGACGGAGACGGACGGGCACGGGTCCAGGCTAGGGTGACGGCTCCACCAGCCCACCAGCACCTCTCGGGGGAGACACCGTGCGCCGACTCACCACCACCCTGACCGCCCTCGCCGTCGCGCTCGCCGGCACCGTCGCCACGGGCTCGCTGCTGCGGCCCGCGGACGCTGCGGCGAAGGCGTCGCCCGACAACTTCGCCGGCTACGCCTTCGACACCTGGACCGCGCCGGCCCAGGCGACGATGGACGCCTGGTGGCTGAGCTCGCCGTACACCGGGGTCGGCATCTACACCTCCGGCGTCAACCGGTTCGACGAGGTGCAGCCCGAGCTCACCCCGACCTGGGTCGCGACGCAGGCGTCGCGCGGCTGGAAGCTGCTGCCGATCCACGTCGGGCTGCAGGCCTCGTGCGGCCACCCCGAGCGCGACTGGCAGCGGATCGACCCCAACCCGGCCGACGGCTACGCCACCGCCCGGGCGCAGGGCGTCGCGGAGGCCGACCAGGCCGTCGCCTCGGCCTCCGGCCTGGGGATCGGCTCGGGCAGCACGCTCTGGTACGACCTCGAGGCGTTCAACACCGACGACGCCGCCTGCCGCGACTCGGCGCTGGCGCTCGTCACCGGCTGGACCGAGCGGCTGCACCAGCTCGGCTACAAGAGCGGCTTCTACTCCAGCGCCGCGTCCGGCATCGCGATGCTCGACAAGGCCCGCGTCGACACCACCGACCCGTGGGTCCTGCCCGACCAGATCTGGATCGCGCACTACGTCAGCCGCACCGACTGCAAGCTGCAGTGGGGCACGACGTCCTCGGAGTACGTCGCCGCCGACGCGTGGCCGGGCAACCGCCTCCGGCAGTTCTGCGGCACCCACACCGAGACGTACGGCGGCGTCCCGGTGAGCATCGACAGCAACTACCTCGACTTCGGCAAGGGCGCGCAGCCGATCGGCAGCGGCCGCAAGTGCGGCACGACGATCGACCTGCGCCGCTACCCGGCGCTGCACCGCGGAGACCGTGGCGAGAAGGTCAAGGCGCTGCAGTGCTTCCTGCGGAAGGCGAACGCCTACCACGGCCGGGTGCACGGGAAGTTCCACCCGGGCACCGTCAAGGCGGTCAAGCGCTTCCAGAAGCGCTCCGACACCCTGGCCGTGAGCGGCAAGGCGACCAAGAAGACCTGGATCGCGCTGCTCGCCAAGGGCTCCGACCCGGTGCTGAAGTACGGCTCGCGCGCCGGCTCGGTCCGCCGCCTCCAGCGTGCGCTGAACGCCGCCGAGGGCTCACGGATCGACGTGACCGGCTACTTCGACCGGACGACCCAGCGCGAGGTGACGTCCTACCAGCGCGGCCGGGGCCTCCCGGGCACCGGCGTGCTCTCCGTCGAGACCTGGGACGCGCTCCAGCGGGGCCGCCGCTGACCGCAAATCCTTGTGAATGACACCGCTGTAATTCACTGATTTGTTGTGGAATCGGCGTAACGGTTGAGGATTTTGTGACTAGAGTGACTCCGCCGCACTCGTAGACCTCCCGGGGAGCCTCCATGGCCAGCCAGCCGACCACGTCGACACGCCTGACCGGAGGGGTCGTGGCCGCCGCCGTCCTGGTGCTCCTCGCCGGCCTGCTCGGGACCGTGCCCGCGACCGCGGCGCCGGGTGCCCCCGCCCCGGCCGGTGCGGCAGTGCAGGCCGCGAAGGCCGCGCGCACCGGCAACCCGGCCACGCCGGGCAGCTTCACCGGCTACGGCTTCGACCAGTGCGTCGCGCCCACCCAGTCCGCGATGAATGCGTGGCTCACCTCGTCGCCGTTCTGGGCCGTCGGCATCTACATCTCCGGCGACTCCCGCGCCTGCCGCGACCAACCCAACCTCACCCCGACCTGGGTCAGCACCCAGCTCGCCAACGGCTGGCGCCTCCTCCCGATCACGCTGGGGCCGCAGGCGTCGTGCACCACGCGCGACCGCTACCAGAAGCAGGTCCGGATCGACCCCAAGCCCGCCGGGGGGTACGCCGCCGCGCTGGCCCAGGGCCGCGCCGAGGCCGACAAGGCCGTCGCCACCGCCACCGCGCTGGGCATCGTGCCCGGCAGCACGCTCTTCTACGACCTCGAGGGCGACTTCTCCGCCAGCAACACCGACTGCCGCGAGTCCGCCCTGACCTTCGTGTCGGGCTGGGTCACGCGGCTGCACGAGCTCGGCTACCTCGCCGGCTACTACTCCAGCGCGGGCACCGGCATCAAGATGCTCGACGACGCCGCGGTGCTCCGCCCCGGCACGTTCGCGATGCCCGACCACCTCTGGGTGGCGCGCTGGAGCGGCACCCCCAACAGGATCAACGAGTCGCGCACGACGTACCTGCGTGACACGAGCTGGTCGAACCACCAGCGCGTCCACCAGTACCGCGGCGGTCACAACGAGACCCACGGCGGCGTCACGATCAACATCGACTCCAACTGGCTCGACCTCGGCACCGGCTCGGTGGCGCGCACCGCCAAGACGTTCTGCGGCGGTGTCCCCGTCGACTACCCCGTCTACTCCGCGCTGCGCGTCGGCGCCACCGGCGACCAGGTCCGCGCCGCGCAGTGCCTGCTGCGGCAGAAGAAGAAGTACGCCGGCGAGATCACCGGCACCTACGACGCCGCCACCGCGGCCGCCACGTCGGCGTACCGCACCAAGATCGGCCTCCCCGCGCGCGGCTCGATGTCGAAGGCGGTGTGGACCTCGATCCTGGCCCGCGGCAACCACCCGCTGATGAAGTACGGCGCCACCGGGCACGCCGTGCGCCGGCTGCAGCGCGCCCTCAACGCCGCCGACCGGGCCGGCCTCGCCGTCAGCGGCGTGTACGAGGCGACCACGACCGCCGCCGTCCGGAGGTACCAGGCCGACAACCGGCTGCCGAGCACCGGCGTCGTCACCGACGCGATGTGGGCCGAGCTGCGCAAGGGCAACCGCTAGCCCGGGCTGATCGCCCGGCGAAAACGGAACGTGCGCGTGCCGTGACCCGGCGGTGGGTGGCTCGTTGGGCCCCTCCGTCAGGTCGCCCGGCCTCCGGGCGGCTCCGTCTCGGAAGCAAGGACGTCCATGCGCAGGAACCTCCTGTTCACAGCAGCAGCAACCTCCACCGCCGTCGTGGGCTCGATCCTCGGATCGGGGCTCGCCGCGGCCGCGCCCGCCGTACCACTCGCCTCGGGCGACACCGCCCCCTACATCGTGGTCCTGGCCGACGGCGCCGACGCGCGCTCGGTCGCGGCCGCGCAGGCGGACCGGCTCGGCCTCGATGTCGGGCACGTGTACACCTCGGCGCTCGAGGGCTACAGCGCCACGATGACGCCGGCCGCGGCCACCGCTCTGCGCGCGCTGCCCACCGTGCAGTCGGTGCAGAAGGACACGAAGGTCAGCGCGACGGCCCAGACGACGCCGACCGGCGTCAACCGCGCCGACGCGGACCTGTCGCCGACCGCCAGGATCAACGGCGTCGACGAGCGCGTGGACGTGGACGTCGCGGTCATCGACACCGGCGCCGACCTCGACCACCCCGACCTGAACATCTACCGCGCCGGCGCGAAGAACTGCTCGACGCTGGCGCTCTCGCCCGAGGACGGCCACGGCCACGGCACCCACGTGTCCGGAACGATCGGCGCGCTGGACAACGGCACCGGCGTCGTCGGCGTCGCGCCGGGTGCGCGGATCTGGCCGGTGAAGGTGCTCTCCGACCTGGGCACCGGCCTCAACTCCGACGTCATCTGCGGCATCGACTACGTCGCCGCCCACGCCAACGAGATCGAGGTCGCCAACATGAGCCTCGGCGGCGCCGGCTCCGACGACGGCAACTGCGGCCGCACGGACGACGACGCCATGCACGAGGCGATCTGCGCCGCGACCGACGCCGGTGTCACGTTCGTCGTCGCCGCGGGCAACGACAGCGCCGACGCGGCCGAGTCCACCCCGGCGGCGTACGACGAGGTCATCACGGTCAGCGCCCTCGCCGACTTCAACGGCCTCCCGGGTGGCGGCGCACCCTCGACGTGCCGCGCGGACGAGGACGACACGTTCGCGTCGTTCTCCAACTACGGCACGGACGTCGACCTCATCGCGCCGGGCGTGTGCATCAACAGCACCTGGCTGAACGGCGGCTACAACACCATCTCCGGGACGTCGATGGCCAGCCCGCACGTGGCCGGCGGCGCCGCGCTCTACGCCGCGACCCACCCGACCGCGACGCCCGACCAGATCAAGGCCGCGCTCCAGGCCGCCGGCACGACCGACTGGTCGAACGCCGACGACCCGGACGGCATCAAGGAGAAGCTGCTGAACGTCAGCACCTTCTGACCCCAACCCCGATTCGTCCGCAACCGCTCCGCGTGAGACGGACGCAGTTTCGCGGACGAATCGGGGTGGTTCAGGTCTCTGCACTGCACAAACACGCACAAAACGATCCGTTGACGGTCATAACGGTCCGGATCTTGCATGAGCCTCTCGGGTCCGCCGCCGGCGGACCGCTCTCTCCAGTGAGGTCCTCCCGCATGCGCAGACTCACCATGACCGCCATCGCGGTCGCTGGCCTGGCGATCGGCTCCACCACGAGCCTGAGCGCCGTCGCGGCACCGCCCACCGGCGGTGTCGACCGGGTGTCGGGCTACATCGTCGTCCTCCGGGACGGCGTCGCCCCTGCTCGCGCCGCCGACGCCCAGGCCGACCGGTACGGCGCCGACGTCACCCACCTCTACCGCAACGCCCTCTCCGGCTACTCGGCCCGGATGACGGCCGGCGCCGCGAAGGACCTGGCCCGGGACGACCGCGTCGCCTACGTCCAGCGCGACGGCGTCGTGCACGCCACCGCGCAGACGCTCCCGACCGGGATCAACCGCGCCGACGCCGAGCTCAGCCCGGCCGCCCGGGTCGACGGGGCCGACGAGCGGGTGGACGTCGACGTCGCCGTCATCGACACCGGCGTCGACCTCGACCACCCGGACCTCAACGTCTACACCGCGGGCGCCAAGAACTGCTCGACCGGCAAGTCCGCCGAGGACGGCAACGGCCACGGCAGCCACGTCGCCGGCACGATCGGCGCGCTGGACGACGCCAACGGCGTGGTCGGCATGGCCCCGGGTGCGCGCATCTGGCCGGTGCGGGTGCTCAACGCCCAGGGCAGCGGGACGTTCTCGGCGATCATCTGCGGCATCGACTACGTCACCGCGCACGCCGACGAGATCGAGATCGCCAACATGAGCCTCGGCGGCGCGGGCAGCGACGACCGCAGCTGCGGCGCCACCAACGGCGACGCCATGCACGCGGCGATCTGCCGCTCCGTCGCGGCGGGCGTCACCTACGTCGTGGCGGCGGGCAACGAGAGCGACGACGCGGCCAACCACGTGCCCGCGGCGTACGACGAGGTCATCACGGTCAGCGCGCTCGCCGACTTCAACGGCACGCCGGGTGGCGGCGCCGCGTCGACCTGCCGCGCGGACCAGGACGACACGTTCGCGGCGTTCTCCAACTACGGCGCCGACGTCGACCTCATCGCCCCCGGCGTCTGCATCCTCTCGACCTGGAAGGGTGCGGCGTACAACACGATCTCCGGTACGTCGATGGCCAGCCCGCACGTGGCCGGCGGTGCCGCGCTCTACGCCGCGACGCACCCGACGGCGTCGCCCGACCAGGTGAAGGCCGCGCTCCAGGCCGCCGGCACCACCGACTGGTCGAACGCCGACGACCCGGACGGCGTCAAGGAGACGCTGCTGAACGTGTCGACGTTCTGATCAGAGTCAGGCGAAGGCCGCGGGGAGTGTGGCGGACCAGGTGGCGCGCAGCTCGCCGAGCGTGACGCTGAACTGGTCCTGGACGTCGAGCACGGCGTCGTCGCCCTCCCCGTCGGTCACGCCGATCCGCGCGTGGGCGAAGCCGCGGGCGGTGCACATGTCGGTGAAGCGCACCTCCTCCGACCGCGGTACGGCGACGATCGCGCGACCGGCCGACTCGCTGAACAGCGCGACGAAGGGCTCGAGGTCGTCGGGCAGCCAGACCCGCGCGCCGATGCCCTGCTTGCGGGCGCCGAGCAGGCACGCCTCGACGAGCGCCTGGGCGAGGCCGCCGTCGGAGACGTCGTGGGCGGCGTCGATCAGCCCGTCGCGCGAGGCGTTGACGAGGATGTCGCCGAGCGCCTTCTCCGCGGCCAGGTCGACCCGCGGCGGGAGTCCGCCGAGGTGGCCGTGCACGACGTGTGCCCACTCCGAGCCGGAGAGCTCCTCGCGGGTCGCGCCGAGCAGGTAGATCTGCTGGCCCGGCGCGACGAAGCCCGCCGGGGTGCGGCGGGTGACGTCGTCGATCACGCCGAGCACCGCGACGACCGGGGTCGGCAGGATCGCGGTCTCGCCGGTCTGGTTGTAGAGGCTGACGTTGCCGCCGGTGACCGGGATGCCGAGCGCCTGGCAGCCGTCGGCGAGCCCGCGGGCGGCCTCGGCGAACTGCCACATCACCGCTGGGTCCTCGGGCGAGCCGAAGTTGAGGCAGTCGCTGACCGCGAGCGGCCGCGCGCCGGTGGTGGCGACGTTGCGGAACGACTCCGCGAGCGCGAGCTGCGCGCCTGTGTAGGGGTCGAGCCGCGCGAACCGGCCGTTGCAGTCGGTCGACACCGCGACGCCGAGGTTGGACGACTCGTCGACGCGCACCATGCCGGAGTCCTCCGGCTGGGCGAGGACGGTGTTGCCCTGGACGTAGCGGTCGTACTGGTCGGTGATCCAGGACTTGTCGCAGAGGTTCGGGCTGCCGACGAGCTGCAGCAGTGTGGCCTTGAGCTCGTCGCCGGTCTTCGGCCGGTCGAGCGTCTCGGCGACGTCGGCCTGGAGGGTGTCCTGCTCGTCGGGGCGGGCGAAGGGACGCTGGTACGTCGGGCCGTCGTGGGCGACCGAGCGGGGCGGCACGTCGACGACGGTCTGGCCGTGCCACTCGATGGTGAGCCGTCCCGAGTCGTTGACCTCGCCGACGACGGTGGCGTCGACGTCCCACTTCTCGCAGATCGCCAGGAACCGCTCGACGTTGGCGGGCTCGACGACCGCCATCATCCGCTCCTGCGACTCGCTCATCAGGATCTCCTCGGGCGCGAGTGAGGAGTCGCGCAGCGGGACCCGGTCGAGCCAGACGTGCATGCCGCCGTCGCCGGCGCTGGCCAGCTCGGACGTCGCGCAGGAGAGCCCGGCGCCGCCGAGGTCCTGGATGCCGACGACGAGGTCCTCGGCGAAGATCTCGAGCGTGCACTCGATCAGGAGCTTCTCCATGAACGGGTCGCCGACCTGGACGCTGGGCCGCTTGGCGGGGCCGGTCTCGTCGAACGTCTCGGAGGCCAGCACCGAGACGCCGCCGATGCCGTCACCGCCGGTGCGGGCGCCGTACAGGATCACCTGGTTGCCGGCACCTGACGCCTTGGCGAGGTGCAGCTGCTCGTGGCGCATCACGCCGACGCAGAGGGCGTTGACCAGCGGGTTGCCGGCGTAGGTCGGGTCGAAGACCGCCTCGCCGCCGATGTTGGGCAGGCCGAGGCAGTTGCCGTAGCCGCCGACGCCGGCGACGATCCCGGGCAGCACCCGGTGGGTGTCGGGGGCGTCGAGCGGGCCGAAGCGCAGCGGGTCCATCACCGCGACCGGGCGGGCGCCCATCGCGAGGATGTCGCGGACGATGCCGCCGACGCCGGTGGCCGCGCCCTGGTAGGGCTCGACGTACGACGGGTGGTTGTGCGACTCGACCTTGAAGGTGACGGCGTACCCGTCGCCGATGTCCACGACGCCGGCGTTCTCGCCGATGCCGACCATCAGGTGGGCGCGCATCTCGTCGGTCATCTTCTCGCCGAACTGGCGGAGGTGGACCTTCGAGGACTTGTAGGAGCAGTGCTCGCTCCACATCACGGAGTACATCGCCAGCTCGGAGCTGGTCGGCCGGCGGCCGAGGATCTCGCGGATCTCGGCGTACTCGTCCGACTTGAGCCCGAGGTCGGCCCAGGGCTGCTCGCGGTCGGGGTTGCTGGTGGCGACATCGACGGTGTCGAGGTGGGACTGCGTGGGCTGGGCGGTGTCGGTCACCGGACTCGTGGCTCCCGTGGAGAAGAGGGCGGGCAGCGGCGCGGCTCAATCTACCGGGTGGGCGAGTCCTTGAACCCCGTCGCCCGGTACGTGAGGCTGTCGCCATGGCGCACCTCGATCGACGCACCCTCCTCAAGGCCGGCGCCGTGGGCGCCGGCGGCCTCGTCGCGGGCCCCCTGCTGCCGGGCACGGCCACGGCGGCCCCCACGGCCCGGGGCGTGGTCGCCTCCGGGCTCAGCATCCCGTGGGGGCTCGCGTTCCTGCCCAACGGCAACGCGGTGCTGGCCGAGCGCGAGGGCACGATCTGGAAGGTCTCGCGCAACGGCGGCAAGAAGGCCGTCGGCGACGTCAAGCGGGTCGTGGCGTCCGGCGAGGGCGGCCTGCTCGGCCTGGAGCTGCACCCGGACTTCGCGAGCAACCGGTGGCTCTACGCCTACATCACCACCGGGTCCGACAACCGCGTCGTGCGGATGCAGTACGCCGGCGGCGCGCTGAGCAACCAGCGCACGATCATCGCCGGGATCCCGAAGGCCTCCAACCACAACGGCGGCCGGCTGCGGTTCGGGCCCGACGGGCTGCTCTACGTCTCGACCGGCGACGCGGGCGACACCAGCAACGCCCAGAGCAAGCGGTCCCTCGGCGGCAAGATCCTGCGGATCACCGACACGGGCGGAACGCCGTCCGGGAACCCGTTCGGCTCGAGCCCGATCTGGACGCTCGGCCACCGCAACGTGCAGGGCCTGTCCTTCGACGCGCGCGGGCGGCTCTTCGCCACCGAGTTCGGCCAGTCCACCCGCGACGAGCTCAACCGGATCGTCCGCGGCGGCAACTACGGCTGGCCCGTCGTCGAGGGCGGCGACGGCAGCGGCAAGTTCCGCGACCCGATCACCACGTGGCAGCCGACCTCGACGTGCTCGCCGTCCGGCCTCGCGGTCGTCGGCAACCACGGCTGGGTCGGCGCGCTCGCCGGGCAGGCGCTCTTCCGGGTCACGCTGACCGGTGCGAACAAGGGCCGGAAGCGGCGCTTCTTCCTCGGCGACTTCGGCCGGATCCGCACCGTCGAGCCGGCGCCGGACGGCTCCCTGTGGATCACCACCTCCAACGGCTCGGGCGACCGGGTCATCCGGGTCAAGCTCGGCTGAGCGGCGCCACCCGGTGCCGCTGATCGCCCCCGGCCGCGTCGTCGGCATCGACGTCGCGCGCTACCTCGCCCTCGTCGGGATGATCGCGACGCACGCGCTCGTCTCCACCACGCCCGACGGCGGCGCCACCCTCGTCCAGCAGATCGCCGGTGGGCGCGCCTCGGCGCTGTTCGCCGTGCTCGCCGGGGTCAGCACCGCGCTGATGTCCGGCGGCCGCACGCCGCTGACCGGCCGGGCGCGCGCCGGCGCGGCGGCGGGGCTCGCCGTCCGGGCCGTGATCGTGTTCGCGATCGGGCTGTTCCTCGGCTCCCTCGACACCACGATCGCGGTGATCCTGAGCTACTACGGCGTGCTGTTCCTGCTCGGCACCCTCTTCCTCGGCCTCCGCGCCCGCGGGCTCGCGCTGCTCGCCCTCGTCTGGGCGGTGGCGGCGCCGCTCGTGTCGCACGCCGTACGCCCGGAGCTGCCGCCGACGACGTACGACTCCCCCGCCCTCGCCGGGCTGATCGACCACCCGGGCGGGCTGCTCGCCGAGCTGGTCCTCACCGGCTACTACCCGGCCTTCACCTGGCTGGCCTACCTGCTCGCCGGCATGGCCGTCGGCCGCACCGACCTCCGCCGCCTCGGTACGGCGACCCGCCTGGTGGCGATCGGCGCAGTCGCCGCGCTGGGGGCGCGGCTGCTCTCGGACTGGCTGGTGGACGACCCGGGCGGGCTGCGCGCGCTGCGCCGGACCCTCGACGAGGTGCCGCACCAGCCCGGCGGGCTGCGCGACAGCCTGGAGCACGGTCTCTACGGCAGCACCCCGACCGGCAACGGGTGGTGGCTGGTGACCAGTGCGCCGCACACGGCCACCCCGTTCGACCTGGTGCACACGGCGGGGTCGGCGCTGGTCGTGATCGGGCTGTGCCTGCTGGTCACCCGGGTCGCGGCGTCGGCGTGGGCCGTGCTGTGCGGTGCGGGCGCGATGACGCTGAGCCTCTACACGTTGCACGTGATCCTGCGGACGCCGACGTTCTGGCCCGACGACGACGTCGAGACGTTCTGGCTGCACGTGGCGGTCGTGACGGTGATCGGCGCCGGCTTCCGGCTCGCGGGCCGGTCGGGGCCGCTGGAGAAGGCGATCGCGGTGGTCGCGGGGCGGGTGCGTCAGTCGGTCGCGGCGTCGAGGTAGGCGCGCGCGACCGACTTCGGCACGCACATCGCCCAGGCCTCGGTGACCAGCTCGGTCATCTCGTCGACGTCGAGCGCGGCGAGCCGCGCGACCATCCACCGGTAGCGCAGGTCGGACGGCCGCGGCAGCAGGAACTTCTCCGGCTCGGCCTCGACCGCGGCCTCGCGCAGCTCGCGCGGGAACGCGAAGCCGATCATCGACTCGTCCATCGCGAACGACAGGAAGACGAGCTGGCCGACCCGGAACTTCTCGCGGTCGCGGACGAAGGCCTGCGTCGCGCGCGGCAGGGACAGAGCCAGGTCGCGGACCTGCTGCGCGTCGACCGGCACGGCGGACCTAGCCCACGAGCGACCGCAGCACTGAGGTGAAGAAGCCGAGCCCGTCGGTGCCGGGGCCGGTGAGGTCCTCGACGGCGTGCTCGGGGTGCGGCATCAGGCCGACGACGTTGCCGCGTTCGTTGGTGATGCCGGCGATGTCGCGGAGCGAGCCGTTGGGGTTGACGTCGAGGTAGCGCGCGACGACCCGGCCCTCGCCCTCGAGCCGGTCGAGGGTGTCCTCGTCGGCGACGTACGACCCCTCGCCGTTCTTGAGCACGACGGTGACCTCGGCGTCCGCGTCGTACGCCGACGTCCAGGCGGTCCGGTTGTTCTCGATGCGCAGGCGCTGGTCGCGACAGACGAACTTCTGGTGGTCGTTGCGGATCAGCGCGCCGGGCAGGAGGTGCGACTCGCAGAGGATCTGGAAACCGTTGCAGATACCGAGCACGGGCAGCCCGGTCCCGGCGGCCGCGACCACCTCGGTCATCACCGGGCTGAACCGGGAGATCGCGCCGCAGCGCAGGTAGTCGCCGTAGGAGAAGCCGCCTGGGAGAACGACCGCGTCCACCCCGCGCAGGTCGTGGTCGCCGTGCCACAGCGGCACGGGCTCACCGCCGGCGACGGTCACGGCCCGGCGGGCGTCGACGTCGTCGAGCGAGCCGGGGAAGGTGACGACGCCGACCTTCACGCGGGGGACCCCTCGTGCTCCTCGACGTGCACGGCGAAGTCCTCGATCACCGGGTTGGAGAGCAGCTTCTCGGCGATGGCGTGCACCTCGGCGAGACGGGCCGAGGTCAGCTCGCCCTCGAGCTCGAGCTCGAACCTCTTGCCCTGGCGGACCCCGCTCACCCCCTCGAAGCCGAGCCGGGGCAGCGCGCCGTGCACGGCCTTGCCCTGGGGGTCGAGGATCTCCGGCTTGAGCATGACGTCGACGACGACACGGGCCACGGGGGCACTCCTGGTTCGGGGGGCGGGATCGACGGAGGTGAGTCTACGGCGGCGGGCGGCCCGCGCCCGCCGGGTGGTCGCGGGTCAGACCAGCTCGCGCTTGAGGATCTTGCCGGTGGCGGTCATCGGCAGCGAGGCGACGATGGCGACCTCGCGGGGGTACTTGTACGCCGCCATCTCCTCCTTGCCCCACGCGACGAGCTCCTCGGCCGTCGTCGTGGCGCCCGGGTTGAGGATCACGAACGCCTTGACCTCCTCGCCGTGCGACTCGTGGGGCACGCCGACCACGGCCGCGAGGGAGACGTCGGGGTGCGTCATCAGCACCTCCTCGACCTCGCGCGGGTACACGTTGTAGCCGCCGCGGATGATCATGTCCTTGGACCGGTCGACGATGTAGTACCAGCCGTCCTCGTCGCGGCGGCCGAGGTCGCCGGAGCGGAACCAGCCGTCCTGGATCGCCTGGTCGGTGGCGTCGGGCCGGCCGTAGTAGCCCTTCATGATGTTGTGGCCCTTGATCGCGATCTCGCCGACCGCGTCGGGCGTCCAGTCGATCTCGTCCCAGCTCTCGGGCCGGATCAGCTTTATCTCGACGCCGGGGATCGGCACGCCGATCGACCCCACCCGGACGGGCTGGCCGTTCGGGGAGAACGACGCGACCGGCGACGTCTCCGACAGGCCGTAGCCCTCGAGGATGGTGACGCCGAACTTCTTCTCGAAGTCCTTGTGCACCTCGACCGGCAGGGCCGAGCCGCCCGCGGCGGCGACGCGCAGGTTGCGGGCGAGCCGGTCGACGTCAACCGACCCCTCGTCGGCCTCGGCGAGCGCGCCGAGCAGTCCCCAGTACATCGTCGGGACGCCCGCGAAGAAGGTGACCTCCTCCTTGCCCATCAGTGCCAGCGCCGGCCCGGCCTCGAACCGCGGCAGCATCACCACGGTGCCGCCGAAGGCGAACGCGCCGTTCTGGATGACGGTCTGGCCGAAGGAGTGGAACAGCGGCAGCACGCAGAGGTAGGTGTCGGGCTTCTCGGCGTCGGCCCCGAAGAGCACGTCTCCCGCGAGCGCGTTGTCGCGCATGTTGCGGTGCCGCAGCTCTGCGCCCTTGGGCTGGCCGGTGGTGCCGGACGTGTAGAGGATGACCGCGGTGTCGTCGTCATCGGTGTCGACGGTGTCGAACGTCGGCGGCTGCTGGGCCATCGCGCGGCCCATCGTCTCGGCGCCCTCGATCGGCGACTCGGCCGCCGGGTCGGCGGTGATCACGAAGAAGTGCTCGCACGTGTCGGTCTGGTCGAAGCCGGCCTTGCCCTCGGCACCGATCGGCAGCTCGGCCGTGCCCTGGAAGCAGAAGTAGGCCTTCGCGTCGGAGTCGGCCAGGTGGTAGGCGACCTCGCGGCCCTTGAGCAGCACGTTGAGCGGCACCACGGTCGCGCCGGCCTTGAGGATGCCGAAGTAGACGATCGTGAAGTACGGCAGGTTGGGGCAGCTCAGCGCGACCTTGTCGCCGGGCTGGATCCCGCGCGAGACCAGGAGGTTGGCGACCTGGTTCGCCGCGCCGTTCACCTGCGCGTAGGTGAGCCGGGTGTCGCCGGCCTGGCCCGGGAACACGATCGCCACCCGGTCGGGGTAGCGGGTGGCGGAGTCTTCGAGGAGCGCGGCGAGGTTCGACATGCGGTCAACCTACTCACCGGCCGTGACGCGCGTCACCCGCTGCCCCGGCTGGGCTCGACCACCCGAACAGGTCAGAACGTCCGGCCGGTGAGCAGCTCGTAGGCCTCGACGTAGCGCGAGCGGGTGCGCTCGACCACCTCGTCCGGCAGCGGCGGCGGCTTCTCGCCCGACGCCTTGTCCCAGCCGCTCGCGTCGGAGAGCAGCCAGTTGCGCACGATCTGCTTGTCGTAAGACGGCTGCTGCCGGCCCGGCTGCCACTCGTCGGCCGGCCAGAACCGCGACGAGTCCGGCGTCAGCACCTCGTCGCCGAGCACCATCGTGCCGTCGTCGCGGGCGCCGAGCTCGAGCTTGGTGTCGGCCAGGATGATGCCGCGCTCGCGGGCGATCGCCTCGGCCCGGCCGTAGACGGCGAGGGTCAGCGCGCGCAGCCGCTCCGCGACCTCGGCACCCACCTCGCCGACCACGGCGTCGTACGACACGTTCTCGTCGTGGTCGCCGAGCGCGGCCTTCGTCGCCGGGGTGAAGATCGGCTCCGGCAGCCGGCTGCCGTCCTCGAGACCGGCCGGCAGCGGGATGCCGCAGACCTCGCCGGTCGCGGCGTAGTCGAGCAGCCCGGACCCGGTGAGGTAGCCGCGGGCCACGCACTCGACCGGGTACATCGCCAACGGCTCGCAGATCACCGCGCGGCCCGCGACGTCGTCGGGGACCTCGGTCGACACGACGTGGTGCGGCACGAGGTCGGCGAGCTGCTCGAACCACCACAGCGACATCTGCGTGAGCACCGCGCCCTTGTCGGGGATCGTGCTCTCCAGCACGAAGTCGAACGCGCTGATCCGGTCGCTCGCGACCATCAGCAGGTTGCCGGCGTACGGCCCCGAGGTGAGCCGGTACAGGTCGCGCACCTTGCCGGAGTGGACGTGCTCGGCGCCGTCTATCGACGGCGCGGGCGGGATGCCGAGATCGAGGTTCGTCACTCCAGTGAGTCTAAGGACCCGGAGCGGAGACGCGAGGGCACCGTGCGAGGGTGGACGCATGCCGCTCTCACCGGAGGAGATCTACGCCAAAGTCGTCGAGCAGGTCGGTCCGGAAGGCCGGCTCCCGATGCCGCCGGTGACGGAGTGGGACATCTTCCCGTGGGAACCCGTGGATGGCACCTGGCTGCCCAAGGTGGTTCGGCCGCCGCTGGAGGCCGAGCCGCCGCGCTGGGGCGAGGGCGACAAGCCGTGCCAGTGCGAGCGGACCGACGAGCCGCCGCACGCGATCTGGCGCAACGACCGATGGGTCGTGACGTCGCGCGACGAGCCGACCGGCATGCCGCTCATCCTGCTCCTGCACTCTCGCGAGCACATGGATCTCGCCGACCTCGACGACGACATGGCCGCGGAGTACGGACGCATCCAGGTCTGGCTGCACCGGATCATGGCCAACCTGCCGCACATCGGCCGCGTCCACGTGAACCGCTGGGGCGACGGCGGCAGCCACCTCCACGTCTGGTTCATCGCCCGCTACGCCCGCTTCCCGCACATCCTCGGTTCGTTCGCGGTCGAGTGGGACGAGATGCTGCCGCCCCCGCCGGGAGATGTCTGGCGCGCCGACCTGAAGTACGTCGCCGACCGGATGGCCAACCACGACGGGGTGAGCCTGATCTGACCGAGCACCCGCCGGCCGAGGCCGAGCAGCCCTACACGCCGGACCCGCGGCGCTGGCGGATCCTCGCCGTCACGCTGGTGATCGGCTTCATGGCGCTGCTCGACGTGACGATCGTGAACGTCGCGCTGCCCTCGATCCGGTCCGGGCTCCAGGCGTCCACGGCCGCGGTGCAGTGGGTCGTCAGCGGCTACGCGCTCGCCTTCGGCCTGACCCTCGTCGCGGGCGGCCGGCTCGGCGACGCGCTCGGTCGGCGCAGGATGATGCTGATCGGGCTGGTCGGCTTCCTCGTCTCCTCGGCCGCGGTGGGGCTGGCGCCCGACGAGACCTGGGTCGTGGTCGCGCGGCTCGCCCAGGGCGCGGCCGCCGGCCTGCTCACCCCGCAGAACTCCGGCCTCATCCAGCAGCTGTTCCGCGGCCCGGAGCGCGGGCGGGCGTTCGGCTTCTTCGGCCTCACCGTCTCGGTGTCCGCCGCCCTCGGGCCGGTGCTCGGCGGCCTGATCATCGCGGCGCTCGGCGAGGAGCACGGGTGGCGCGCGATCTTCCTGGTCAACGTGCCGATCGGGCTGGTGGCGCTGGTCTTCGTCGCCCGGATGGTTCCCGGCCGGGAACCCGCCGTCCCCGGCCAGGCCCGCGACCGCGCGGACATCGACGTCGTGGGCGCCGCGATCCTGGGCGCCGCCGTGCTGGCCGTGCTGTTCCCGCTCGTCGCGGTCATGTCCGACGGGGCGTGGGTGCTGCTCCTGCTGCTTGCCGCGCCGCTGGCGTTCTGGCTGTTCGTCCGCTGGGAGCGGCGGACGGTCGGCCGTGGCCGCGCTCCCCTGCTGGACGTCGGGCTGCTCGCGGTCGCGCCGGGCTACGCCTGGGGGATCCTGCTCGGCACGCTGTACTTCACCGGCTTCACCGGGACGTTCCTCGTGCTGTCGGTGCACCTGCAGGAGTCGCTGGGCCTCTCGCCGCTCGCCGCGGGTCTGATGATCACCCCGTTCGCGGTCGGGTCGGCGATCACCGCGCCCGTCGCCGGCCACTACGTCTCACAGGTCGGCCGGCGGGTGACGGTGACCGCCCTGTGCCTCGTGCTGACCGGCCTGACCGCCGTCACCGTGCTCGTCCCGGGCCACGGCGGCGACGGGCTGTGGCCGCTGCTGGCGCTGCCGCTGCTGCTCGCCGGACTGGGCGGCGGTGGCGTGGTGTCGCCCAACTTCACGCTCACCCTCGGCGACGTGCCGCCGCGGATGGGCGGTGCCGCCGGCGGCGCGCTGCAGACGGGACAGCGGATCGGCTCGGCGCTCGGCACCGCACTCGCGATGTCGGTCTACCAGGTCACCGTCGCGTCGACCGGCTCCGCGGGCACCGGGCTCCGCGTGGCCCTCGGTACGGCGCTGGTGGTCATCGCGCTCGCGCTGGCCGTCGCCGTGCGCGACCTGCGGGCCGCGCGTCAGCGGACGGAGAACGACCGCGCCCCCGACGGCGACGCCGGCTCCACGTCGACCCGGTCCACGCGCGCGTAGCCCGGGCCCTCGCGGCACCACGCGACCAGCGCGTCGACGGCGTCCGCCGTACCTTCGAAGACGCCGGCGACGGTGCCGTCGACCTCGTTGCTCACCCAGCCGGTGACGCCGAGCCGGTGCGCCTCCTGCACGGCGTGGTACCGGTAGCCGACGCCCTGCACCATCCCGTGCACGGTCACCTTCCGAGCCACCACGTCGCCCATGCGGCCCACCCTGCCACCCCCTCGTCGGCCCTCGCCGGCAAGGTCACGGTTCGATGAGAGGTCTGGACGGCATTCCTCCTGGTTTGGTTGGGTCGGGCGCATCTCGGGACGGACGAACCGCGTCCACTCCCACCAGGCTTGAGGAGCCTCTGGGTGAAACTCTCACGCACGCGCGCGGCCACCTTCACCGCCGCGATCACCGCAGTCGCCACCGCCGGCATCACGGTCGGCGCGACCACCGCCAGCGCCGAGCCGATGGACTCGGAGAAGATCCGGCGCGAGGTGTCGCCGACCAAGGTCTTCGACCACCTGCGCGCGTTCCAGCGCATCGCCGACCAGAACGGCGGCACCCGGGCGTCCGGCACGCCGGGCTACGAGGCCAGCGCCCGGTACGTCGAGCGGCAGCTGCGCGACGCCGGCTACACCACCGAGCGGCAGTACTTCCCGTTCACCTACACCGAGATCCTCGGGGAGACGGTGCGCGAGAACTCGCCGACGGCGCGCGACTTCGACAACCACGTCATGACCGCCAGCCCCAGCACCCCGGAGGGTGGCGTCACCGCCGACCTGGTGCGGCCGGCCAACCTCGGCTGCACGGCCGACGACTGGGCGGGGGTCGCCGCCGCCGGGAAGATCGCGATCGTGCAGCGCGGCACCTGCGCGTTCGCGGTGAAGAGCCAGCAGGCCAAGACCGCCGGCGCCGCCGCCGTGATCATCTACAACAACGCCATCGGGGAGCTCAACGGCACGCTCGGCGACAACCCGCAGGGCGTGGCGCCGACCACCGGCATCACCCAGGCCGACGGTCAGGCGCTCGTCGCGGAGATGGCGAACGGACCGGTCAACCTGACCGTGGACCTGCGCACGCTGGTCGAGCAGCGCGAGACGTTCAACGTGATCGCCGAGACCAAGCGCGGCAGCAGCGACGACGTGGTCATGCTCGGCAGCCACCTCGACTCCGTCGTCGGCGGCGCGGGGATCAACGACAACGCCTCGGGCTCGTCGACGATCCTCGCGGTCGCCCAGGCGATCAACAGCCCGAAGTACGCCCTGAAGGGAAAGGTCCGCTTCGCCTGGTGGGGCGCCGAGGAGACCGGCCTGGTCGGCTCGACGCACTACGTCGCCGGGCTCACGCAGGCCCAGAAGGACGCGATCCGCACCTACCTCAACTTCGACATGCTCGGCTCGCCGAACTTCCAGATCGGCGTGTACGACGCCAACAACTCGGGCAAGGCCAACCCGGCCGACGCCAAGATCTCGCCCGGATCGGTCGAGACCGAGAAGTTCTTCACCGACTACTTCGACGGCATCGGCCAGCCCTGGTCGGACGCGGTCGTGAGCGGCCGGTCGGACTACAAGGCGTTCGCCGACAACGGGATCGCGTTCGGCGGCGTGTTCAGCGGTGGTGACGGCATCAAGACCGCCGAGCAGGTCACGAAGTTCGGCGGTACGGCGGGCGTGGCGTACGACCCGAACTACCACACCGAGCGCGACGACATCTCCAACGTCAACCGCACGTCGATCGACATCATGAGCGACGCCGTTGCGCACGCCGCACTGACGCTGGCGCAGGACCCGACGCTCGTTCCCTGATCCGGCTGGGGGAAGCGACAAGGGGAGGGACCCGGGCGGGTCCCTCCCCTTGTCTTCGTGATGACCTACGTCAGCGGACGGTGTGACGCACCGTCTCCGAGACGTACACCCCGTGCGGTGTGCGGACCTTCGCGAAGAGCTTGACCTTCGTGCCCTTCTCGAACTGCTCGTCGAGCACCGTCGAGAGCCGGCCCTTCTTGCTCAGCTCGTCCTTGAGGACGCGCACGTTCTTGCCCTTGACGACGCGGAAGAGCTTCACCGTGGCCTTGGCAACCGGCGCCTTCGTCTTGACGGAGGCCTCGACGCGGTGCTTGGCGGCCTTGCCCAGCTCGAGCGCGACCTTGGTGTCGTCGTTGAGGATCGACCCGGCACCGACGGCCTTGCCCAGCGTGCCGTAGTCGCGCGCGGTCAGCTTCACCGACAGCGCCTCGTGCGGCTCGCGGACCTTGTCCGAGGCGACCTTGACGGTGATGGAACCGCTGTTCGCACCGGCGGGGATCGTGAGGATGCCCGACGCGGCCGTGAAGTCCTGGCCGGCCGTGGCGGTGCCCGCGACGGTCGCGAAGTCGACAGCGACCGCACGCGGCACGGCGCGGCTCAGGGCCACGGGGAAGTTGAGCACGGTGCCGCTGTTGCCCTCGAGCACGCGGGCGTCGCCGACGGAGACGGCCGGGGCGACCGAGTCCAGGTCGAAGCGCTTTGCGGAGCTGGTGCGCCCGGTCGCCGCGTCGACGCTGCCGATGGTGACGTCGTCGAGGAAGTACTCGCCGTTCATCTGGCTCGCGCCGGAGGCGCCCACGAGGAACGCCACGCCGCCGCCGGGACGGTCCTGGTAGGCGTTCTTGACGATCACCGCGTCCGGGTGCGCGACGACGTACTCGGCCAGGGTGACCGAGCCGTTGCCCTGGTCACCGTTGACGCCCCAGACGCCGGAGGCGGCGTCCCAGCTCTGCCAGGTGCTCTGCGCGACGGTGCCGTTGTTGGCCGGGGCGTAGAACAGGGTGTCGTCCATACCGCCGTCACCGTTGGTGTCGACGCTCAGGCGGAGGTACACCGGCTGCTGCGGGGTGGTGTTCGCGCCGGTCGCACGCTGGAAGGTGCTGAACTTGAGCGTGCGCAGGTCGCGGACCAGGGTGCCGTCGAACTGGGTGGTGCGGAAGAGCTCCACGCGGTCCGGGTTGGTCGTCGTGCTCAGCGCAAACCGGAGGGCACCGCCTCCGGCCGGGGTGGCGCCGGGGCCGTCCACGAACGCCTGGTTCGAGTCCAGGTAGTCCACGGCGTCGTAGGCCTCGTGGTACCAGCCCTGCAGGTTGCTCGGGGTCACGGTCGCGCCGCTGGTGGCCACGGTCTGCACGGCGGCAGCGGGGCCGAGGTCGAACAGGGTGTCGACGCCGTCGAGACCGACGACGACGCGGTCGACGAAGTACTCGCCGTTCGCCTGGGAGTCGGTGCCGCCGCCGTTGCCGCCGCCGGTGATCAGCGCGATGGAGCCGCCGTCGGCGGTGGTCGCGGTGCCGTCGGCCGGGTCGTCGTTGTTGATCAGCTCCGCGGCCGGGTTCGCCGTCTTGTATGCCGCGAGGGTGGTGGCTGAGCCGGCGCCCGCGTCACCACCGACGTTGAGCAGCCCGCTGCCGGTCACGACCCAGTGCTGCCAGACGCCGTTGGCGACGGCCTGCTGGTCGGTGTTGTTGGCCGGGAAGAAGAACAGCTGCTCGTCCTGGTCGCCGTCGCCGTCCTTGTCGACATTCAGGCGGAGGAACGTCGGCTGGCGGAGAGCACCCGCGCCGTTGGTGCGGCGCGCGAAGGTGGAGTACTCGAGCCGGGTGATGTCGGCGAGCGGGGTGCCGTCGTACTTCGGCGTGCGGTAGAGCTCGGTCTGGACGGTCGACTCACCGATGACCATCCGGTGGCTGCCCGAGCCGAACGGGGCGCGCGCGGGGCCCTCGACGTCGGACTGCTGCGGGGTCAGGTAGATCCCGGTGGCGGTGTTCTCGTAGGCCTGCGCGACCCAGGCACCGTTGCCCGTGATCTCGGACGTGGTCGCGGGCGCCGCGAAGGCGACCGGTGCGCCGAGGGCGCACACGACGACGGAGCCGGCGGCGAGAGCGCCGACGCGCTGCCTCCTGCGTGACATCATGAAAAGTTGGTTCCTCTGCTCGATGTGTCTGCGTCCTCATCACCAAGGCGCTCGAGGACGCGACGCAGCAGAGACCCCCGATAGCCGACCCGTCGCGGCCTACTGGCCGGGACAAGCTGCGCCAAACTTTTCACCGGACGGGACATGCGCGTGGTCGAATGACCCAAATGTGACTCACGCCTCACAGCGGGGTCACGGCAAGCCTCACCCGGTCAGGTCGCGTACCCCGGCCACGACATGGCCGCGGGCCGGCTTCCACTCCGGGTGCAGCCGGGCCGGGTCGCCGGTGGTCACCACGATCAGGTCGAGATCGGGAAAGGCCGAGACGTGCTGGCCGGCCCAGCCGCCCATGAACCAGCCGTCGCGGGTGACCCAGGTGAGGTACCCGTAGCCACAGCCCTCGGGCGCACCGCCCTTGGTCCACGCGGTCGTCATGTCGGTGACCCAGGTGGGGTCGACGAGCCCGTGCCCGCCCTCGTGCACGAGCCGCCCGAGCCGGGCCAGGTCGGTCGCGGCGATCTCCAGGTGGCCGGTGCCGACGCGGTACCCCTCCGGGTCGCAGCGCCAGCGCACCTCGCCGATCCCGAGCAGGTCGAACAGGTGCCGCCGCGCAACCCTGAGCAGGTCGTCGCCGAAAGCCTCGGTCAGCCGGATCGCGAGCAGGTGGGCGGCGCCGTTGTCGTAGCGGAACCGGGTGCCGGGCGCCCACGTGCGCTTCACGTCGCGCAACGCGTCGCCCCAGCCGTGCAGCATCGACATCACGTCGTCGATGTCCTCCGGCGCAGCGGCCACGCCGCGCGTCATCGTCAGCACGTGCCGCACGGTCGCGGCGTCGGGGCCGTCCCCGTCGACCGGGTCGTCGAGCGTCAGCCGGCCCTCGTCGATCGCGATGCCGGTCAGGACGCCCAGCACCGTCTTGGTGACCGAGAAGCAGTCCCGCAGCTCGCCGGGCAGCAGCCGGGCGTCGTGCACCAGCTGACCCGACTGCACGACGACGAGGTCGGCGGTGTGCGCGGTGCGCGGGTCGGCGGTGATCCGGTCCTGGAGCTCCTGGCTCCACGCCGACCAGTCGACGTTCACGCCTCGAGGACGGCTTTGAGCCGGGCGAGGTCGGCGCCGATGCTGCGGCGCACCTGGGCCGCCATCAGCGGCCGGAAGAGCCCGAAGAACCGCCCCGGGTCACCGGTGGCCCGGATACCGACGTCGGTGGCGGTGCCGCCGTCGGCGGGCGCCAGCTCGTAGCGGACGAGCATCGGGAACGGCTTGTCGACCTTCAGCTCCACGAGCCGGTCCGGCTCGTGCGCGGTGACGACGTAGCCGTAGTCGAACTCCCGGCCGAGGAACCGCGCCGTCCGCACCACGGTGTGCCCCTCGCGCAGCGGCCCCGGCTGGTCCGGCCGGCTGCTGGTGATGCCGCCGGTCCAGGCGAGGTCGTGGGCGGGGTCGAACATGTACGCCGCGACCTCGGCGGGACGGCGGGCGATCCGGACGCTGGGCCGGACGTCGACGAGGCTCATGGTCAGAGGATGGCGCCGGGGGCGTACGCCGCCGCGTCGGGGTGGCGCGCGGCGACCTCCTCGACCCGCCGTACGACGGTGTCGACCTGGGCGACGGCGGCACCGGTGAAGGTGATCGGGTCGGCGACCAGCGACGCGAGCTGCTGCCCGGTGAGCCCGAGCCGCTCGTCGGCGGCGAGCCGCGCGAACACGTCGTTGTCGGCCTGGCCCTGCCGCATCGCCAGCGCGACCCCGACGGCCGCCTCCTTGATCGCCTCGTGGGCGGTCTCGCGGCCGACGCCGTTGCGGACGGCCGCCATCAGCACCTTGGTGGTGGCGAGGAACGGCAGGTAGCGGTCGAGCTCGCGCTGCACGACGGCCGGGAACGCCCCGAACTCGTCGAGCACCGTGAGGAAGGTCTGGAACAGCCCGTCGGCGGCGAAGAACGCGTCGGGCAGCGCCACCCGTCGTACGACGGAGCAGGAGACGTCGCCTTCGTTCCACTGGTCGCCGGCGAGCTCGCCGACCATCGACAGGTAGCCGCGGAGCACGACGGCCAGGCCGTTGACGCGCTCGCAGGAACGGGTGTTCATCTTGTGCGGCATCGCCGAGGAGCCGACCTGGCCCTCCTTGAAGCCCTCGGTGACCAGCTCGATGCCGGCCATCAGCCGGATCGTGGTGGCCAGGTTGGACGGGCCGGCGACGACCTGGACCAGCGCGGAGAGCACGTCGAAGTCGAGGCTCCGCGGGTAGACCTGGCCGACGCTGGTCAGCACGTGGTCGAAGCCGAGGTGGGCGGCGACGCGCTGCTCGAGGTCCTCGAGCTTGGCGGCGTCGCCGTCGAGCAGGTCGAGCATGTCCTGCGCGGTGCCGACGGGGCCCTTGATGCCGCGCAGCGGGTAGCGCGCGAGCAGGTCCTCGAGCCGGTCGAGGGCGACGAGCATCTCGTCGGCGATCGTGGCGAACCGCTTGCCGAGCGTGGTCGCCTGGGCGGCGACGTTGTGGGAGCGGCCGGCCATGACCAGCGTCTGGTGCTCCGCGGCGAGCCGGGCCAGCCGGGCCAGCGTGGCGACGACCCGGTCGCGCACGAGCAGCAGGGAGGAGCGGACCTGCAGCTGCTCGACGTTCTCGGTGAGGTCGCGGGAGGTCATCCCCTTGTGGATGTGCTCGTGCCCGGCGAGCGCGCAGAACTCCTCGATGCGCGCCTTCACGTCGTGGCGGGTCACCCGCTCGCGCGCGGCGATCGAGTCGAGGTCGACCTTGTCGACGACGGCCTCGTAGGCCTCGACGACGCCGTCGGGCACGGCGATGCCGAGGTCGCGCTGGGCCTTCAGCACCGCGATCCAGAGCTGCCGCTCGAGCACGATCTTGTGCTCGGGCGACCAGATCGCGGCCAGGTCGGCGCCGGCGTAACGGGTGGCGAGGACGTTCGGGACGGTCATGTGTCGGCTCAGATTCCTGCGGCGATGTCGGAGCGGTGGTGGGCGCCGTCGATGCGGACCAGCTCGACGCCGGCGTAGGCCTTGGCCCGGGCGTCGGCGACGTCGCGGCCGACGGAGGTGACGGCGAGGACCCGGCCGCCGGCAGTGACGAGGGTGCCGTCGCGCTCGGCGGTGCCGGCGTGGATGACGTGGACGTCGTCGAGGGCGTCGACCTCGTCGAGGCCGTCGATCGGGTCGCCGGTGCGCGGGGACGCCGGGTAGTCCTTGCTGGCCACGACGACAGCGACGGCGGCCCCGTCGCGCCACTTCAGCGGGCCGACCTCGTCGAGGCGCCCGTCGGCGGCGGCCTTGAGCACGACCCCGAGCGGCGACTCGAGCAGCGCGAGCAGCGGCTGGGTCTCGGGGTCGCCGAAGCGGGCGTTGAACTCCACCACCCGGACGCCGCGCTTGGTCAGCGCGAGGCCGGCGTAGAGCAGCCCGCTGAACGGCACGCCGCGGCGGCTCATCTCCTCGACGGTGGGCCGGAGCACCCGCTCGGTGACCTCCTCGACGAGACCCTCGGGGGCCCACGGCAGCGGCGTGTAGGCGCCCATGCCGCCGGTGTTGGGGCCGGCGCCGCCGTCGCCGACCCGCTTGAAGTCCTGGGCCGGCTGCATCGGCAGCACCGT
Source organism: Nocardioides iriomotensis (assembly GCF_004168035.1). GTDB lineage: Bacteria > Actinomycetota > Actinomycetes > Propionibacteriales > Nocardioidaceae > Nocardioides_B > Nocardioides_B iriomotensis. The sequence continues at coordinate 173,284 of NZ_SDPU01000028.1, forward strand.
GGTGCCGTCGGTGATCGCGAACAGCGACACCTCGGGCCCGTCGAGGTACTCCTCGACCACGACCCGCTCGCAGCCGGCGGCGTGGGCCAGCGCCTCGTCGCGGTCGTCGGTCACGACGACGCCCTTGCCCGCCGCGAGGCCGTCGTCCTTCACGACGTACGGCGCGCCGAACGCGTCGAGCGCCGCGGCCACCTCGTCGGGGGTGGTGCACACGTGCGCCAGCGCGGTGGGCACCTCGGCCGCCGCCATCACGTCCTTGGCGAAGGCCTTGGAGCCCTCCAGCACCGCCGCTGCGCCGGACGGGCCGAACACCGAGATCCCGGCGTCGCGCACGGCGTCGGCGACGCCGGCGACCAGAGGGGCCTCGGGGCCGACGACGACGAGGTCGACGGCCAGCTCGGTGGCCAGCTTCGCGACCGCGGTGCCGTCGAGGGCGTCGACGGGGTGCAGGGCGGCGACGGCGGCCATGCCGGGGTTGCCGGGCGCGGCGTGCACCTCGGTGACCTCGGGGTCGCGCGCGAGCGCCAGCGCGAGGGCGTGCTCGCGGCCGCCGGTGCCGATGACGAGGACCTTCATGCTCACCTCAGGACGACGGTCTGCTCGCGGGAGGGGCCGACGCCGACCGCCCAGAACGGCGCACCGGAGAGCTCCTCGAGGGCACGGACGTAGATCTGGGCGTTCTTCGGCAGGTCCTCGAACGACCGGGCGCCGGAGATGTCGGACTTCCAGCCGTCGAAGAACTCGTAGACGGGCGTGGCGTGGTGGAACTCCGACTGGGTCATCGGCATCTCGTCGTGGACGGTGCCGTCGACCTCGTAGCCGACGCAGACCGGGATCCGCTCCCAGTCGCCGAGCACGTCGAGCTTGGTGAGGCAGAACTCGGTGAGGCCGTTGACCCGGGCCGCGTAGCGCGCGATGACGGCGTCGTACCAGCCGCAGCGGCGCGGCCGGCCGGTCGTGACGCCGAACTCGCCGCCGATCGTGCGCAGCCGCTCGCCGTCGTCGTCGTGCAGCTCGGTCGGGAACGGGCCGGACCCGACGCGGGTGGTGTAGGCCTTGATGACCCCGATGACCCGGTTGATCCGGGTGGGGCCGACGCCGGCGCCGGTGCAGACCCCGCCGCTGACCGGGCTGGACGAGGTCACGAACGGGTAGGTGCCGTGGTCGACGTCGAGCATCGTCGCCTGGGCGCCCTCGAACAGCACGGTCTTGTCGTCGTCGAGCACGCGGTTGAGCAGCAGGCTGGTGTCGGCGACGAGCGGGCGCAGCCGGTCGACGAACGACAGCAGCTCCTCGACGACCTCGTCGACGTTGATCGCCCGGCGGTTGTAGACCTTCGCGAGGACCTGGTTCTTCAGGTCGAGCGCGCCCTCGACCTTCTGCCGCAGGATGCTCTCGTCGAACAGGTCGGCGACCCGGATGCCGGTGCGGCTGATCTTGTCGGCGTACGTCGGGCCGATGCCGCGCCCGGTGGTGCCGATGAGGTTCTTGCCCAGAAAGCGCTCGGTGACCTTGTCGAGCGTCGTGTGGTAGCTCGTGATCACGTGCGCGTTGGCCGAGACGACCAGGTTGTCGACCGCGACGCCGCGGGCGCGGAAGCCGTCGATCTCGCCGAACAGGGCGCCCAGGTCGACCACCACGCCGTTGGCGATCACCGGCACCACGTCGGGGCTCAGGATCGTCGACGGGAGCAGGTGGGTGTCGAACTTCTCGCCGTCGACGACGATGGTGTGTCCGGCGTTGTTTCCCCCGGAGGTCCTGACGCAATAATCGATGGACGAGCCGAGCTGGTCCGTCGCCTTGCCCTTGCCTTCGTCGCCCCACTGGGCGCCGAGCACCACGATCGCGGGCATCGGTGGCACCTCTCTCACCGCTGAAAAGAAAGCGCCCCGCGTGCAACCAGCACCGGGGCTCTTGCGACGCGACTCTAGCAGCCGCACGGACCGCGACCGGGCGGCCGATCTCGCCGTCTGGTCGGTGCACCTGCGGGGTACTGTCCACCTTCGTGGAGCCAGTGCTGCTGATCGCCAACGCCGACGCGGGGAGCACCGACGCCGAGCGTCTCGAGGAGGCCCTCGAGGTGCTGCGCCGGAGCACCGACGTCGAGGTGGCCAAGACCTCGGGGCCGGGCGAGCTCGACGGCGTCCTGCACCGACGGGGCGGCCGGACCGTCGTGGTGGCCGGCGGCGACGGCAGCCTCCACGCGGTGATCGCGGCGCTGCACCGGCGGCACGAGCTCGCCGACACGGTCGTGGGCCTGCTGCCGCTGGGCACGGGCAACGACTTCGCCCGCGGCAACGACATCCCCCTCGAGCCCGGCGAGGCCGCCGAGCTCATCGTGAAGGGCGAGGTACGCCCGGTGGACCTGATCGTCGACTGCGTCGGCGAGGTGGTGGTCAACAACGTGCACGTCGGCGTCGGCGCCGAGGCGTCCCGCAAGGCCGAGAAGTGGAAGAAGCGGCTGGGCCGCGCCGGCTACTGGATGGGCGCGGCCAAGGCCGCGTTCAACCCGCCGTTCTACCGGTTCCGTGTCGAGGTGGACGGCGAGGTCGTCGCGGACTTCGACCGGCACGTCGCCCAGGTGGCGATCGGCAACGGCAGCACCGTGGGCGGCGGCACCGACCTCACCCCGCACGCCGACACCGGCGACGGCAAGCTCGACGTGATGGTGTCGTTCGCGGTCGGTCCGGTGTCGCGGTTCGGCTACGCGTTCCAGCTGCGTGTCGGCCGCCACCCCGAGCGGCAGGACGTGCTCTACGTGCGCGGCTCGCGCGTCACCGTCTCCGGCCAGTCCTTCTGGTGCAGCGCCGACGGGGAGATCTCCGGCCCCGAGCGCAACCGGACCTGGCGCATCGAGCCGGCGGCGTTCCGGATGCCGCTGCCGCCGACCGACCGGTCCGGCTAGATCCAGCCGCGGCGGACCGCCTCGACGCCCGCCTCGAACCGCGACGACGCGTCGAGCTCGTCCATCAGGTCCGCCACGCGCCGGCGCACCGTGCGCAGGCTGAGCCCGAGTGTGCGGGCGATCTGCTCGTCCTTGGCGCCGCGGGCCAGCTGGTCGAGCAGCAGCCGGCGGGCGCTCTCGGCGGGCCCGACCAGGTCGTCGGTGAGGCCGGGCACCACCAGGGCCCGCTCCCAGAGCGACTCGAACAGCAGGGTCAACGACTGCACCAGGGCGCTCTGCCGCACGACCAGCACCCGGTCGTCGGCCAGGTCGAAGCGGGTGGGGACCAGCGCCGCGACGTCCCCGACGATCGCCAGCCGTCCGGGCACGGTGCCCAGCACACGGACGTGCTCGCCCATGTCCGCCCGGCGGCGCAGCACCTCGGGCGCGTCCTCGAGCACGCGCGCGGGGTACACGGCCCGGGACCTGCGTCCCTCCCGGAGGAGCTCGGCCACCCAGCGGTCGGCGAGCCGGCCCTCCGCGATCCTCCACTGGTCGGGCCGGAACCAGCGCAGCTCACCTGCGGTCTCCAGGGACAGGGCCTCCAGGGTCGGCACGACCTCGTGGCTGCGGATGGCCTGGAGCTGGACGTTCTCACCGCGGGCGTGCCGGGTGAGCCGGTGCTCGGCCTCGAGCGCGGGCAGCAGGCCCCGGACCGCGGCGAGCTGCTCGCGCTGGGCCTGGAGGCGGTGGTGCTCGTCGCTGACGAGCCGGGCGAGCGCCCGCTCGGGCGGGGCCGCGACGAGGTCGTCGACCGCGCGCAGCACCAGGCCGCGGGTCATCAGGTCGTCGACGGCGTCGGCGAACGCCGAGCTGCCGACGGAAGTGCCGAGGAGCTCGGCGGCGGTGGCGGGCGTCATCGCCGGGACGCGGAGGAGCGCCCGGTAGAGCCGCTCCTGCCGGTCGGTGAGCCCGAGCACCGCGAGCGGTGAGGGGAGGTCACGTCCGGGCACGGTGGCATGTTAGTGCCACTGGCACGGAAAGGACATCTTCCTGTGTGCAAATCCTGGCAACCTACTCGCTGAGGCCGACCGGGAACTTCCGCAATCGGGGGATTCTGGGAAACCCGGGTCGGCCCCACCACGTCGAAGCGCCGGAATCGCAGCAGGGGACGATTCCGGCGCTTCGCCTTTCTCCGATGTCTCCGGTGGGTCGGGTCCGGCTCAGCCGAGCAGCTCGTCCGCGGCGGTCGGGCTCGAGTCCCGCAGGAACGTCGCGCAGCGCTCCGCCTCCGACGTCTCTCCGATCCGGCCGGCCGAGGTCGCCAGCGCCGCCAGCGCGCGCAGGAAGCCGCGGTTCGGCTCGTGCTCCCACGGCACCGGGCCGTGCCCCTTCCAGCCGTTGCGGCGCAGCAGGTCGAGGCTGCGGTGGTAGCCGACCCGCGCGTAGGCGTAGGCGGTCACGTCGTCGCGGACCGAGCCCGAGGACGAGGCGAGCGCCGCCTCGGCCAGCGTGGCCCAGGCCAGCGGGGACTCGGGGTGGGTGCGGACGACGGCCGCGAGGTCGACCTGCTCGGCGGTCGCGGCGGCGAGCATGGCGGCGGCCGGGTCCTCCGGCAGGTGGGTCGGCGGCGGGCCGGCCATCAGGTCCTGGAACGTCATGAGCCCCATCATGCCGCCGCTACCGACATCGGTAGAGGTGCGCCCCGGGGCCGGCCGGCAGCCGCACCCTGTCACGGGACACGTCGGCCGCGGCACCGGCGAGCAGGTCCAGTCCGCCGACGTGCGCGAGCGGCAGCTCGACGCTCGGGTGGTCGGCGCGGGCGACGTGCACGAGCAGGGTCTCGTCGTCGTGCTCGCGCAGGAAGGTGAGCGAGTCGTCCTGCACGTGCACCCAGCGCAGGCCGCCGCGGCGCAGCGCGAGGTGGGCGCGCCGCAGCGCGGTCCAGGCGAGGTACCCGTCGTACGTCGGGTGGTCCCACTCGTCGCGCCGGTCCCACGGCATCGGGGTCCGGGAGTGCTCACCGTCGAGCCCGGTGAGTCCCAGCTCGTCCCCCATGAACACGACCGGAATGCCGGGCAGGGTCATCTGCAGTGCCAGGCCGAGCAGGTGCTTCTCCCGGCCGAGGCCGTCGGCGTCGACCCAGCCCGACGTGCCGCCGCCGGCGACGGTGCGGAACCGGGGAGTGTCGTGGGAGTCGAGGTGGGAGGTGGAGGCGACCCGCGACTGCCAGGGCATAGCGGCGTGCGCGTCGCGGAGCGAGGCGACCACGGCGCCGCCCGGTCGGACCGGGATCGGCGCGGGCAGGCCGAGGAACTGCAGACCGTGGGGCACTGCGGAGCCGGGGGCGCCGCCGTTGAGCCACGACCAGACCGGCCGGGTAAAGCCGGCGTAGTCCATCGTCCCGTGCCAGCCGGCGCCGGCGAGGTCGAGCGACGCGTCGTGGCCGTGCTCGGCGAGCAGCCAGGCGTCGGGCCGCTCGGCGGCCATCGTGCGGCGGATGACCTGAGCGACGTCGTGGGCGTGGTCGTCGGCGCCGAGCCGACCGGTCATGTTGGCGACGTCGATGCGCCAGCCGTCGAGCCCGTGCCGCAGCCACTGCGCCACCACCGAGTCGGGGCCGTCGTAGAGCCGGCGGCGCATCTCCGCCGAGCCGTGGTCGAGCTTGGGCAGCGACGGGACGCCGAGCCAGGACTCGTAGCTGCCGTCGTCGTGGATCCGGTAGAAGCCGCGCTCGGCCGAGGTCGGGTCGGCCTGCGCGGCGAGGAACCACGGGTGCGTCTCGCCGGTGTGGTTGGTGGTCAGGTCGCCGACGACCCGCAGCCCCACCTCGTGCGCGGCGTCGATCAGCCGGCGCAGCGCCTCGTCGCCACCGAGCACCGGGTCGACCTCGTCGAACGACGCGGCGTCGTAGCGGTGGTTGGAGCGGGCGGCGAAGAACGGCGTCAGGTAGAGCAGCGTCGCGCCGAGGTCGCGGAGGTGCCCCAGCCGCTCCCGCACCCCGTCGAGCGTGCCGCCGAACCACTGGAACGGCACGTCGGGGCCGCGGTGCACGACCGGGTCGTCCCAGTCGGCCGGGTTCGCCCACGCGGGCCGTTCCACCGGCTCGCCGCCGTGGGCGTAGCGGTCGGGGAAGACCTGGTAGCCGACCTGGTCCGGGACCCAGTCGGGCAGCTGGTGCTCGGTCGAGACCCGGAAGTCGCCGGCGTCGGTCACGTCGCGGTCGTGCACGCCGGCGCCGTTGAGCCAGCGGTACGTGTCGTCGTACCGCAGCAGGAAGCGGTACGACGTCACCGGGTTGCTGACCAGCAGGCCGGCCTCCCACCAGGTGCCCAGCCCCACAGCGCCGGCAGCCGGGGTGGGGGTGGCCGCGACGATGAACGGCTCACCGTCACGCACCGAGCGCACCCAGACCCCGTCGGGAGGAGTCGCGCCGGGGCGCGGGTCGTCGGGGACCCACACGCGCACGGTGACCGTGCTGCCGAGCTTCGGAGCCTGGTCGAGGACGTAGCGCGGCGACCCGTCGTGGTGCGGGTCGAAGAGGTGGGACGGGCTCACCCCTTGACGCCTCCCGCGGTGATGCCGCCGACGATGTAGCGCTGCAGGAACATGAACAGCACCACGACCGGCACCGCCGTCAGCAGCGCCCCGGCGGCGAACACCCCGAGGTTGTTGGAGCGGTCGGCGTCGATGAGGCCGTAGAGCCCGACCGCCAGCGTCTTCTTCGACCCAGCCGTGAGGAAGATGCTGGCGAGCAGGAACTCCGCGATCGTCGCGACGAACACCAGCAGGCCGCTCACCGCGAGGATCGGCCGCACCAGCGGGAGGATGATCCGGAAGTAGGTCTGCACGTGGCTCGCGCCGTCGATCTTGGCCGCCTCGTCCAGCGAGCTCGGCACCGAGTCGAAGAAGCCCTTGATCAGCCAGACCTGGCCGAGCGAGCCGCCGAGGAGCACGAGGATGTAGCCGGCCAGCGTGTTGAGCCCGAACGCCGGCACCGCCTCGCCGATCTCGGTGAACAGGAAGTACAGGGCGACCGCCGCGAGGATCTGCGGGAACATCTGGATCAGCAGCAGGCTGAGCAGGCCCATCCGGCGACCGGTGAACCGGAACCGCGAGAAGGCGTACGCCGCCAGGGCGCTGCAGAAGATCTGCACGAACGTCACGACCGTGCAGACGACGAGGGTGTTGAGCGCCCACCGCGGGAACTGGATCGACGGCGTCGTGAAGAGCTCCGTGAAGTTCTGGAGGGAGAACTCCCGCGGGATGACCGTCGTCGAGACGACGGTGCCGAGCGGGTTCAGCGCGGCGGAGATGATGTAGAGGATCGGGAAGATCGCCCACAGGACGGCGACGATGCCGACGACGTGACGCCAGCCGATCTCCTGGAACCACCGCATGCCGGTGAGCTTGTGCTCGCGCGGCGGCTTCGCCCCGGGCGGGGTGACGGTGGCGCGCTTCTCCTCGTGGGGCTCGTCGAGCGCCTGCAAGGTCGAGGTGGCGGGGGTGCCGCCGGACACGGGCTGCGACATGTCAGTTCACATCCTCGAGGGCACGGGTGGCGCGGAACTGGATGGCGGCGATGACGCCGGTCAGGATGAACAGGACCACCGACACCGCGGACGCGAAGCCGATCTGGGCACCACCGGCGCCGAACGCGAGCCGGAGGATGTAGCTGATCAGGATGTCGGTGCCGCCGGCGGTGGGGTTCTCGGGCGTGAACGGCCCACCCTCGGTCAGCAGGTAGATCGCGTTGAAGTTGTTGAAGTTGAAGGCGAACGACGACACCAGCAGCGGCGCGACCGCGACGAGCAGGAGCGGGAACGTCACCCTGCGGAAGCCCGCGAAGCCGCTCGCCCCGTCGATCGCCGCGGCCTCCTTGAGGTCCTCCGGGATCGACGTCAGCGCTCCCGTGCACACCAGGAACATGTAGGGGAAGCCCATCCAGAGGTTGGTGAGCAGCACCGCGATCTTGGCCATCGTCGGGTCGCCGAACCACTGGATGTCGAGACCCAGCGTGGTGTTGATCAGGCCGAAGTCCCGGTTGAAGAAGCTCGACCACAGCAGCAGCGAGATGAAGCCGGGGATGGCGTACGGGAGGACGAGGACCGCTCGGTAGTACTTCTGGCCGCGCAGCCGCGGGTCGCTCAGCGTCGCGGCGAGCCCGAGGCCGAGCAGGAACGTCGTGGCCACGGACAGGAACGCGAACGTCAGTGTCCAGGCGAAGATCCTCAGGAAGTCGCTGCTGATCCGAGGATCGGTGAAGATCCGCTTGTAGTTGTCGAGGCCGACGTTGGCCTGCCAGGACTGGTCGGCGACCCGCTCGCCCTGGGCGTCGACGAAGTACTCGCGGTCGCCCTTGAGCTTCGGGGTGTACTCCGTGCCGGTCTCGGTGTCGGTGATGGTGTCGGTGGCCTCGTCGTACTGCAGCGTCGTGACGCCCTCGAAGGCCTCGCGGATGCCGAGCTGGCGGATCGCGCCGCCGTCGGTCGGGACGACGAAGTCGGCCAGCGCCTGCTGGGCGTCGTTGACCTGGACCGGGGTGAGCAGCGTGTAGCCGGGGGCCTCGGTGACGAAGCCGTCGGTGACCGTGGCCTCGGGGAACGGCTCGAGGCCCTCGGCGTCACCGACGTACGCCTCCTCGCTCTCCTGGTCGACGAGCAGGAAGACGAAGGGTCCGTCGGTGACCGACCCGGTGGTCGCCACCGAGAGGTTGTAGCGCGGCGCGTCGGCCGTCTGCTTCACCGACGACCCGATGATCTGCGCGATCGCCTCGTCCTTGGTGCCGCGCGTGCCGTCGCCGTAGTTGGTGAGCGACAGCTGCGCGGTGAGGATGATCGGGTAGACGACGAAGCAGACCAGCAGCAGGACGCCGGGGACGAGGTACTTCGCCGGGAGGGCGCGCTGGGTGGCGTACGTCGCGACGAGCACGCCCGTGATCACCCAGATCGCGACGAGCATCGTCCACTTCTCGAGGCCGATCAAGGTCGGCGTGAGGGCGGCGGCGATGCCGACCGCGAGGCCGAGCAACACCACCTTCACGAGGATCGGCAGGACGTGCCGCTCCTGCTTCTGGTGCACGGTGCGCCGTCGCCGCGTCGGCGTCGGCTCCTCGGTCAGCGTGTCGGTCGTGGGCTCGGACAACGCAGTGCTCCTGCCGCGAGAGGTGGAACGAGGAGAGGATCAGACGAGCAGGCGGGGGGCAGGCCCCGGCCGGACGTGGCTCCGACCGGGACCTCCCCCGTCATCAGGAGGCGTTGATGGCTTCCTGGATGGTCTTGCCGGTGTCCTTCATCGTCTTCGCCGGGTCGGCGCCACCGACGATGGCGGAGTAGGCCTTGCCGAGCGGCTCCCAGACCGCTGCCATCGCGGGGATGGCCGGCATCGGGGCGGCCTTGTTGGCGGCCTCCGCGAACAGCGCGGTGTCGGGGTCGTCGGCCGCGATGCTGTCCTGCAGCGAGAGCAGGGCCGGCGGGAGGCTGGCCTTCTCGTACATCGTCGTCATGGCCTCCTCGTTGTTCACGCCGGAGTTGACGAACTCCTGCGCGAAGGCGGCGTTCTTCGCGTTGGACGCGACCATGAACGCCTGCGCGCCCATGAACGGCTCGGCCGGGCCCATGCCCTTGAAGCCCGGGACGGGCTGGATGGCGTACTTGATGCCGGAGTCGCGCACGTCGCCGAGCGCCCACGGACCGGAGACCAGGAAGGCCGCCTTGCCCTCGGTGAACAGGGCGATCGAGTTGTCACCGCTGATCGAGCGGCGCAGGACCTTCTGGCCCTTCTCGCCGAGCTGGCCGATCTTCTGCGCGGCCTTGACCGAGCCGGGCTTGCCCACGCCGAGGTCGTCGGCGTTGTACTCGCCGTCACCACTGGTGCCGAACAGGTAGCCGCCCATGGAGGTGTACAGCGGCTCCATGTGGTACGCGTCGCCGAGCTCGCCGACCGGGAGGTTCAGGGCCGACTCGACGTCGCCCTTCTTCACCGCGGCCTCGCCCGCCTTGATCGCGTCGTCCATCGTCTTCGGCTCGTTCGGCGCGACCTCGGTGTTGCGGTAGAGGGCGAGCGACTCGATGCCGTAGGGGACGCCGTACAGCTGGCCGTCGTAGGTCGTCGCCTGGACGGCCTTGGGCGAGTAGCCGGACAGGTCGTCGGCGCTGAGCTGCAGCGGCTCGATGGAGCCGTTCTGCACCAGGTTGCCGATCCAGTCGTGCGCACCGACGACCACGTCGGGGCCGTTGCTGGCCTCGTTGGCGGTGACGAAGTTGGTCTGCAGGTCCGAGGAGACGGCCTGGACCTCGACCGTGATGCCGTTGGCCTCGCCGAACGGCTCCGCGATCGCCTTGACCGCGTCGATCTTCAGAGCGTCGGTCCAGATCACGAGGTCGGCATCGGCACGAGCCGGGGCCCCGGTCTCCTCCGCCGTCGCCGTCTCGGAGGGGGTCTCCTCCGGGGTGGTGTTGGTGGCCTCGTTGCCGCCACCCCCGCCGCCACACCCCGCGAGGAGGAAGGTGGCGGCGATGGCCGGCGCCAGGGCCCGTGCGAACTTGCGCATGTGGATCCTTGGGGTCGAGGGGGCCTGAAGGTCTGGAACGCCCCGATGTGATCGGCGACACTAACAGCGTTTTCATCTGTTGCAAAGAGTTGCAGTCGAGTGCAGCAAAACGTTGTCATGTCGTTGCAGGAACCGCGTAAGTTGTCGCCATGACCGTCCGCCTCTCGCACATCGCTGAGCGCGCCGGCGTGAGCGTGGCCTCGGTCTCCCGGGTGCTCAACGACAAGCCGGGCGTCGCCGAGTCGACCCGCCGTGCGGTGCTCACCGCGATCGACGTGCTCGGGTACGAACGCCCGACTCGCCTCCGGTCGCGCGAGGCCGGCCTGATCGGCCTGATCGTGCCGGAGCTCGAGAACCCGATCTTCCCGCGCATGGCGCAGGCGGTGGAGGTCGCGCTCGTCCGGCACGGCTACACCCCCGTCCTGTGCACGCAGAGCCTCGGAGGGGTGCACGAGGACGACTACGTCACGACGCTGATGGACCGCGGCGTCTCCGGGATCATCTTCGTCTCCGGCATCCACGCCATCGCCGACACCGACCCCGACCGCTACCAGGCGTACGTCGACGGCGGCCTGCCCATCGTGCTGGTCAACGGCTGCATCCCCGTGATCGGCGCCACCTGCATCTCCGCGGACGACATCGAGTCCGCCGAGCTGGCCGTCAGCCACCTTGCCCAGCTGGGACATCGGCGCATCGGCCTCGCCACCGGACAGTCCCGCTACCAGCCGGTCGTGCGCCGCACCGAGGGCTTCAAAGCCGCCATGCGCCGGCACGTCGACGCCGACCTCACCGACGCCGACCTCGACGAGCTGGTCGAGCGCACGGTGTTCACGATGGAGGGCGGCGCGACGGCGGCGCACACGCTGCTCGACCGTGGCGTCACCGCCATCGTCTGCGGCTCCGACGTGATGGCGATCGGCGCGATCACCACGGCCCGCCGCCGCGGCCTGTCCGTGCCGCGCGACGTCTCGATCGTCGGCAGCGACGACAGCACGCTGATCCAGTACACGGACCCCCCGCTCACGACCGTCCGGCAGCCCGCGGGCGCGATCGGCCGGGCGGCCGCGGCGGCGCTGGTCGACCAGATCAGCGGCGTCCCGGCGATCACCTCGGAGATGCTGTTCCGGCCCGAGCTCGTCGTGCGCGGCACGACGGCCGGGCTGCCGCTCTGACCCGCACCGGACCGGCTGCGGCGACCCCGCGCGGCCGTACCGCAACTCTTTGCGCTTGCAGCAACGGTCGGGCATGCCTCAGCATGGAGTGGTGACTTCTTCCGCCACGCTCCCGACGACTCCGCTCACCCGCTCCGCTGCCGACGAGCGGGACGAGGCCGATGCCCTCTGGTGGCACGACGCGGTCGTGTACCAGGTGTACCCCCGATCGTTCGCCGACGGCAATGGTGACGGTATGGGCGATCTGCCCGGTGTCACCGCCAAGCTGCCGTACCTGCGCGACCTCGGCGTGGACGCCCTGTGGCTGTCGCCGTACTACGTCTCCCCCATGGCCGATGCCGGCTACGACGTGGCCGACTACCGCGACATCGACCCGCTGTTCGGCTCACTGGCGGACGCCGAGGCGATGATCGCCGAGGCGCACCGCCTCGGCCTGAAGGTCATCGCCGACCTGGTGCCCAACCACACCTCCGACGAGCACGCCTGGTTCCAGGCCGCCCTGGCCGCAGGCCCGGGCTCCCCCGAGCGCGACCGCTTCCTGTTCCGCGACGGGCGCGGGGCCGACGGCGAGCTCCCGCCCAACGACTGGCGCAGCGTCTTCGGTGGGCAGGCGTGGAGCCGCGTCACCGAGGCCGACGGCTCGCCCGGCCAGTGGTACCTGCACATCTTCGACGTGAAGCAGGCGGACCTGAACTGGCACAACGCCGAGGTCCGCGCGGAGTTCGAGGAGATCCTGCGGTTCTGGCTCGACCGGGGCATCGACGGCTTCCGCGTCGACGTCGCCCACGGCATGGTCAAGGCCGAGGGCCTGCCCGACTGGGACCACGAGCAGGAGATGCTCGACGGCGCCAACGAGGACGGCGACCGCCCGCCGATGTGGGACCAGGACGGCGTGCACGAGATCTACCGGGCCTGGCGGCAGGTGCTGGACTCCTACGAGCCCCACGGCAGCCGGATGATGGTCGCCGAGGCCTGGGTCGAGCCCGCGTCGCGGCTGGCGCGCTACCTGCGTCCCGACGAGATGCACCAGGCGTTCAACTTCCACTACCTCGGCTCGCGGTGGGCGGCCACCGACGTGCGCGAGGCGATCGAGACCTCCCTCGAGGCCAACGAGATGGTCGGCGCCCCGACCACGTGGGTGCTCAGCAACCACGACGTGGTGCGGCACGCCAGCCGGCTCGGCGCGGCCGAGGAGCCGGGCAGGCACAACCACAAGGGCCTCGGCCCGCGCGACGAGCAGCCCGACGAGGAGCTCGGTCTGCACCGTGCCCGCGCGGCGTCCGCGCTGATGCTCGCGCTGCCCGGTTCGGCGTACCTCTACCAGGGCGAGGAGCTCGGCCTGCCCGAGCACGGCACGCTCGACGACTCCTACCGTCAGGACCCGTCGTGGTTCCGCCACGGCGGCGAGGTCGTGGGCCGGGACGGTTGCCGGGTGCCGCTGCCGTGGAAGGCCGACGCCCCGGCGTACGGCTTCAACGACACCGGTGAGAGCTGGCTGCCGCAGCCGGCGTCGTTCGCCCGGTACGCCGCCGACGTGCAGGAGGGCGTCGACGGCTCGACGCTCGAGCTGTACCGCACGCTGCTGCGGCTGCGGAAGGAGCTGCTCCTCGGCCGCGGCGACGTCGCCGTCGTGGAGGGGTTCGGCGACGACGTCCTCGCGCTGCAGCGCACCACGCCGGACGACGGCAGGGTGCTCGTGGTCACCAACTTCGGTGACGAGCCGGTCGCGCTGCCCGAGGGCGCGGTGGCGCTCGTCGCGTCGGCCGACCTGGTGGACAACAAGGTCCCGACCGACGTGACGGTGTGGGCCTCGCTGCCGGGCTGAGTCCTTCGACTGGGCCTCAAGCACCCCATGGCTGACACTGTGCCCCGTGCCTCCACGGCACGGGGCAAAGTCGCCGAGAGGTCAGTTCGCGATTCCCCCGCTGCGCTCCTCCTCGCGAACGGACCTCTCGGCTAGCGGGGTGTCGCGCGTTCCTCCCGGAATGCGTGGGTCAGCCGAGGCTTGTGCCGGTGCTGCGGAGGTTCTCGCACGCCTCCACCACGCGCGCGGCCATGCCGGCCTCGGCGGCCTTGCCCCACGCGCGCGGGTCGTAGGTCTTCTTGTTGCCGACCTCGCCGTCGACCTTCAGGACGCCGTCGTAGTTGCTGAACATGTGCCCGGCGACCGGGCGGGTGAAGGCGTACTGGGTGTCGGTGTCGACGTTCATCTTCACCACGCCGTAGTCGACGGCCGCGCCGATCTCCTCGGCGGTCGAGCCCGAGCCGCCGTGGAAGACCAGGTGGAACGGCTTGCTGCCGTCCTCGAGGCCGAACTCCTTGACCACGGCAGCCTGTGCGTCGCGCAGCACGTCGGGGCGGAGCTTGACGTTGCCGGGCTTGTAGACGCCGTGCACGTTGCCGAAGGTGAGCGCGGTCATGTAGTAGCCGCGGTCGCCGTAGCCGAGCGCCTTGGCGGTGGCGATGGCGTCCTCGGGCGTGGAGTAGAGCTTCTCGTTGATGGCGTTCTCGACGCCGTCCTCCTCGCCGCCGACGACGCCGACCTCGATCTCGAGGATGATCTTGGCGGCGATGCACTTCTCGAGCAGCTCGCCGGCGATGGAGAGGTTCTCGTCGAGGGGTACGGCGGAGCCGTCCCACATGTGCGACTGGAACAGCGGCGCCTCGCCCCGCTGCACGCGCTCGGCCGAGATGTCGATCAGCGGCCGGACGAACCCGTCGAGCTTGTCCTGGGGGCAGTGGTCGGTGTGCAGCGCGATGTTCACCGGGTAGTTCTTGGCGACCTCGGCGGCGTACGCGGCGAAGGCGACCGAGCCGCTGACCATGTTCTTCACCGACGGGCCGGAAAGGTAGTCCGCACCGCCGGTGGACACCTGGATGATGCCGTCGCTGCCGGCGTCGGCGAAGCCCTTGAGCGCGGCGTTGAGCGTCTGGGAGGAGCTGACGTTGATGGCCGGGTAGGCGAAGGCGTCGCGCTTCGCCTTGTCGAGCATCTCCGCGTACTTCTCGGGAGTGGCGATGGGCATGTTCGTCTCCTCGGTCGTCCTGGCCTGGCCCTACCGAGCCTAGTACCTCGCCCGCCGGCGCCCGCCCGCTCCGCGGCCCCTGGACGGGCGCCCAGCGGCGTTGTCGAGGACTCGACGATGCTTCGCATCGCCTTCGCCTCTCCGCCTTGCTGGGCATCCCGCCAGTCGCCGCTCGCTCGCGCGCTCGCCGGCGGGCGCGGCACTAGTCTTCACGCTCCCGTCCGGGAGTGGCCAGGTCGAAGCGCCGAATGACGAGACGGAACACCACGTAGTAGATCGCGGCGTAGACCAGCCCGACCGGGATGATCCAGAGCGGGTGGGTGGCGATCGTGAAGTTCAGGGCGTAGTCGATCGCGCCGGCCGAGAAGGCGAAACCGTCGTGGATGCCGAGCGCGTTGGTGACCGCGAGCGCCGTACCGGTGAGGAAGGCGTGGATCACGTAGAGCGGCCAGGCCACGAACATGAAGGCGAACTCCAGCGGCTCGGTCACGCCGGTCACGAAGGACGTCAGCGCGCCGGAGAGCATCACGCCGCCGACGACCTTCCGCCGGCCCGGCTGGGCCTCCTGGTAGATCGCCAGCGCCGCCGCCGGGAGCGCGAACATCATGATCGGGAAGAAGCCGGTCATGAAGGCCCCGGCAGTCGGGTCGCCGTTCAGGAACCGCGCCACGTCGCCGCGCACGATCTCGCCGGACGCGGTCTCGTAGGACCCGACCGCGAACCACGGCACGCTGTTGACGATGTGGTGCAGGCCGAACGGGACGGTCAGGCGGTTGACCGTGCCGTAGATCGCGGCGCCGAGGATGTGGTTGCCGACGAGCCACTCCCCGAGGTGGGTGAGCCCGGCGTCGAACCACGGGTAGGCGAACGAGAGCAGCACGCCGGCGATGAGCGCGGCCATCGCGGAGACGATCGGGACGAACCGGCGCCCACCGAAGAAGGCGAGGAACGTCGGCAGCTTGATCCGGTGGTATTTCTGCCAGAGCAGCGCGGTGGCCAGGCCGACCACGATGCCGCCGAACACGCCGTAGTCGATCGCCCGCGACGAGCCGCCGTTCGCCGGTTCGAGGACGTACGGCGTCATCGCCGTCGTGACCTCCTCGAACACGAGGTAGCCGACGACGGCGGCCACTGCCGTCGACCCGTCGGACTTGCGCGCGAACCCGACCGCGACACCGACGGCGAACAGCAGCCCGAGGTGGCTGAACAGCGTCCCGCCGGCGGCCGCGAGGACGTCGGCGACGGGCTCGAGCCACGGCCACCGCGACGCGAGCGCGAGCCCGCTGTCGCCGTCGCCGAGCATGTCGGGCTGGCCGAGCCGCAGGAGCAGCGCGGCCACCGGCAGCACGGCGATCGGGAGCATCAGGCTGCGGCCCAGGCGCTGCAAGACCCCCAGAGCGGGACGGGCGGGCTGCCTGGGGGCGTCGACGGGCGACGGAGTCGGTGTGGACTCCCCCGTCGCTCCCATCTGTGTCTCCCGCCCGTGGTTGGATCGGGGCCATGCCTTCCGACATGAGCCAAGCCGAGTTGATCGTTGCCGGTCTGGGTGGCAGTGCAAACATCGTAGAGATCGAGGCCTGCATCACCCGACTCCGCACCGCCCTCACCGATCCCGCTTTGGTCGACGAGGGTGCGCTCAAGGACGCGGGCGCCCACGGCATCATGCGCGCCGGCACCGTCGTCCAGGTGGTCGTCGGGCCGGACGCGGACACCATCGCGAGCGCGATCGAGGACCTGCTCGAGTGACCCGGGTGCTCTCGCCCGTGGCCGGCGTCCGGCAGGACGTCAGCACCACCCCCGACCCGGTGTTCGCCACCGGGCTGGTCGGCCCCGGCGCGGCGATCCTGCCCGCGCCGGGAACCCAGGAGGCGCGTTCCCCGGTCGACGGCGTGCTCGCGAAGCTCTACCCGCACGCCTTCGTCGTGGTCACCGACAGCGGCCCCGGCGTGCTGGTGCACCTCGGCATGGACACCGTCCGGCTCAACGGCGACGGCTTCGAGGTGCTGGCCGCGGAGGGCGACCGGATCAGCGCCGGCGACCCGGTCGTCCGCTGGGACCCGTCGTACGTCGAGCGAGCAGGCCACTCCGCGGTCTGCGCGGTCGTCGTGCTCGACTGCCCGTTCCCCGCGCGCTCCCTCGGCGAGCCCGGGTCGACCGTGGCTACGGGGTCACTACTGTTCGAGGTCGACTGCTGACCACGCGCCACCCGGGGGACCCATGGACGACCAGAGCACGCTCGACCGCTACCTCACGCCGCAGGTGTCGGCGGTCGTCGCCTTCGTGGTCGCCCTGCTGGCGCTGATGGGGCAGAACGCCCTGACGATCGCGATCGGGGCGTTCGCCGAGCCGGCCACCGCCGGCACGCTGTCCGGCTTCTACCTCGGCTTCGGGCTGGGCGTGCTGCTCCAGGTCGTGCTGGCGGTGCTGCTCGCCCGGCGGGCGCTGGCCACCGTCTCGGCCGGCTGGGAGTCGACGGCCGCCAAGGCCGCGGTGGTCATGTCCGGGCTGGCCGGGATCGCCGGCGTGGTCACGCTGCTCGGCACCGCGGTGGCCAACGGCTGAGGTCTAGCCCAGCCAGGAGTGCTCGCCGTCGAGATCGGCGTGCTGGCGGACCCAGGTGTGCATCGCGATGGCCGCGGCGGCCGAGGCGTTGATCGAGCGGGTCGACCCGAACTGCGTGATCGAGAACGTCCCGTCGCACGCCTCGCGAGCCGCGTCCGACAGCCCCGGCCCCTCCTGGCCGAACAGCAGGCAGACGTCGCGCGGTAGCTTCAGCGTCTCGATCGGCCGCGAGCCCGGCAGGTTGTCGATGCCCAGCAGCGTCACGCCGCGGGCGTGCAGGTCGTCGGCGAGCTCGGCGACGCTCGGGTGGTGCCGGACGTGCTGGTAGCGGTCGGTCACCATCGCGCCGCGGCGGTTCCAGCGCCGGTTGCCGACGATGTGCACCTCGGCGGCGAGGAACGCGTTGGCCGTGCGCACGATGGTCCCGATGTTGAAGTCGTGCTGCCAGTTCTCGATCGCGACGTGGAAGCCGTGCCGCCGCCGGTCGAGGTCGGCGACGATGGCCTCCATCGTCCAATAGCGGTAGCGGTCCACGACGTTGCGGCGGTCACCCTCGGCGAGCAGGCGGGCGTCGTACCGCTCACCCTCGGGCCACGGACCCTCCCACGGCCCCACCCCGACCTCCGGCTGACCGTGCGGCATCGGGTCGTACGGCGCACGCTGCTCGTCGCTCGGCTCCTGCACGGGCCGATCGTAGGTCGCCCGGTTAGGGTCGTCGCGTGACGGACCTGCTGACCCCGCTGCTCGCCCCCCTGCTGCTGGGCCTGGACTGGATGGACCCCGAGTGGCTCCTGGAGCGGTTCGGCGACCAGATGTTCTGGGTCAGCGTCGTCATCGTCTTCATCGAGTGCGGACTGCTGTTCCCGATCCTTCCGGGTGACTCGCTGCTGTTCAGCGTGGGTCTCTTCATCCACCGCGCGGAGGCCGGTGAGGCCGGGATCGACGTCCCGATCGTCACGGCGTGCGTGATCCTCAGCCTGGCGGCGTTCCTCGGGAACGTCGTGGGCTACGAGATCGGGCGCGCCATCGGGGAGCCGCTCGCGCAGCACGAGGGCCGGTTCATCAAGAAGAAGTACTTCGACCAGACCCACGCCTTCTTCGAGCGGTACGGCGCCCGGGCGCTGGTGCTGGGCCGCTTCGTGCCGATCGTGCGCACGTTCGTCACTGTCGTGGCGGGCATGGGCAAGATGGACCGCCGGCACTTCTTCACCTGGTCGTTCGTGGGCGCCGTCCTCTGGGCGACCGGGCTGACCCTGCTCGGCTACTTCCTCGGCGGCATCGAGTTCCTGCAGCACAACATCGAGGCGGCCGTGCTGGTGATCGTGTTCGTCTCCGTGCTGCCGATGGTGTTCGAGTACTGGCGCCACCGCGGCAGCGCCAAGGACCGCGACCGCGTCTAGGCGCCGGGTGGACGCGCAGCAGAGTCTCGACCGGGCGCTCCAGCGCGGGCGAACCTCGGTCCGCGCGCGGCTCGCGCGTCTCAGGACCAACGGTTGGCACATCGCGCAGTGCTCGGCCGCGGCCGGCGTCGCCTGGTTCCTCGCCGCGGACGTGCTCGGCCACCCGATGCCCTTCTTCGCGCCGGTCGCCGCCGTGCTCTGCCTGGGCACGTCGTACGGCCAGCGGCTGCGCCGCGTCGTCGAGGTCACCGTCGGTGTCGCTGTCGGTGTGTTCATCGCCGACCTGTTCGTGCTGCTGTTCGGGTCGGGGGCGTGGCAGCTGGCCTTCGTGGTCGCCGCCTCGATGTCGGTGGCGTTCCTGCTCGACGCCGGCCGGCTGTTCGTGACGCAGGCCGCCGTGCAGTCGATCGTCGTCACCGCCCTGGTCGCGGAGCCCGGGGCGGCCTTCATCCGGTGGACCGACGCGCTGGTCGGCGGCGCCGTCGCGATCGTCGCGGCCACCGTCGTGCCTCGGGCGCCGCTGCGGCGACCCCGCGAACAGGCCGCGGTGGTGGTCCGCAAGATCGCGGCGCTGCTCCGCGGCGCGTCCGAGGTGATGGTCGACGGCGACGTCGACCGCGCCCTCTCCCTTCTCGCCGAC
Organism: Nocardioides iriomotensis; assembly: GCF_004168035.1. Taxonomy (GTDB): domain Bacteria; phylum Actinomycetota; class Actinomycetes; order Propionibacteriales; family Nocardioidaceae; genus Nocardioides_B; species Nocardioides_B iriomotensis. The sequence continues at coordinate 192,520 of NZ_SDPU01000028.1, forward strand.
GCCCGCACCACCGACGTGCTGATCCGCGAGCTGCAGGACGCCTCCGACGAGGGCCTGTCGGTGGTCGCGTCGTCGCCGTTCCGGCTGCGGCACCGAGGCGGGATACGGCGGATGGCGGAGATCGTCGAACCGCTCGACCTCGCGCTGCGCAACACCCGGGTCCTGGTACGGCGGGCCGCGGTGGCCGCGCACCGGCGGGAGCCGGTGCCCCGGGGGTACTCCATCCTGTGCGCGGACCTGGCCGACGCCGCCGACCTGGTCGCGAAGGAGCTCTCGTCGAACCGGATGGCCGTCCACGCGCAGCCGGCCCTGCTGGAGGTCGCCCGCGGCTCGAGCCAGGTCGAGCGCGGCACCGACCTCTCCGGCGAGGTGATCCTGGCCCAGGTCCGCTCGATCGTGGCCGACCTGCTGCGGATCACCGGCATGGGGGTGATCGAGTCGTCCGACGCGATCCCGCCCGCGCCGCGCTGAGCGCCCGGCGGAGCGTCAGAACACGACGATCGAGCCGGCCCGCTCCGCCCGGGTCAGGGCACGCGTGACCGCGGCCTGGCCGTGCCGGTCCTCGGCGACGCCGACGAGGAGGGCGTAGACCGGGCCGGTCACCGACGGCGGGAAGTCCGGGGTCGGCACGTCGAGCCCGGCGCAGAGGTCGTCGGCGTGGACGACCATCTCCATCATCCGGGTGGTCAGGAAGTCGTCGAGGGTCATCGACCACTGCCAGTGCGGCATCGACGTCGTGGCCGGCGCGTCGACGGGCCACGGAGTGACGGTGGCGAGCGCGTCCTGCACGCGAGCGACGACGGCGTCGGGACCGGCGGCGGCGCCCGTCGCTGCGCTCTCGCGGATGCCGACGTTGGCCTCGGAGTCGAGGTCGGCGCCGACCCAGACCGAGCGGCGGTAGTGCTCGACCAGCGAGACCTGCTCGCCGCGGCCGGCCCAGGCGGCGTCGGTCACGCCGCGGGCGCCGGAGACCACCTGGCCGCCGAGGTGGTCGGCCAGGGCCCCCACCGACATCTCGGCCAGCGCGCTCGGTTCGTCCCAGCGGGTCGCGACCTCGGGCTCGCGCAGCAGCGCGAGTGTGACGGCCGCGGCGTCGAGGAAGCCCTGGCTCACGCGCCGGTCACCGCGTCGAGCTGGGCCTTGGTGAGCACCGGACGGACCTCCAGCTCGACGTCGGCGAGCGGGTTGGTGCCCTCGGGGCTGCGGTCGATCGCGCAGACCACGACCTCGACGGTCGCGCCGAGGTCGCGCAGCGCGCGCGTGGCGTCGCGGACCGCGCCGCCGGTGGTGATGACGTCCTCGACCAGGGTGACGCGCCGGCCCGCGACGTCCGGTCCCTCGGCGAGCTTGCAGGTGCCGTACTCCTTGGCCTTCTTGCGCACGAACAGCGCGGGCAGCCGCGTCCGGGCGCTCAGCGCCGTGACGATCGGGATGCCGCCGAGCTCCAGCCCGCCGAGCAGCTCGGTGCCCTCGGGGACCAGCCCGACCATCTCGTCGGCGACCCGGGCCAGCAGGGCGGGGTCGGACTCGAAGAGGTACTTGTCGAAGTACTCGTGGGACACCTGGCCCGACCGCAGCGTGAACTCCCCGTGCAGGCGGCAGCAGGTGTCGATGTCCCGCGCGAGGGCGGAGAGGTCGCTCATGGCGACCAGCCTAGGAGGCGGCGCCGGTCTTCTCCTCCGCGGACACCAGGTGGCCGAACGCGATCATCCGGTTGTCGGTGTGGAACAGCTCCGCGCAGGTCGTGAGGGTGATCAGCCGCGGCTCGTCGGCCGGCTCCACACCGCCGGCGGGGTTGACCGGCGCGGGGTCGACCACCCAGACGTCGCGGAAGGTGACGACCAGGTCGTTGGGGTCGGTGTCGAGGACGTAGGTGTAGCGCATGTCGCGGGTCTCCACGAGCACCTCGTCGCCAGGTCGCAGCGACGGCATGTCGCGCAGCGGCTCGCCGTGGGTGACCCGGTGCGCGGCGAGCGCGTAGTTGCCCTTCTCGCCCGGACCGGCGGAGGTGTCGAAGTGGCCGAAGCCCTGGGCCAGCACGTCGTCGGCGACGCCCTCGAACACCGGCATGACGTAGTCGTCGCCGAAGCGGGGGATCCGGATCAGCGCGGAGGCGTCGCCGAGCGGCACCGACGCCGGCTCCGCGGCTCCGCGGCCGTCCTGACTCCCGCTCGCGTCGTCGGGCGCCGGCGCCTCGCGCCACGTCCGCTCCAGCGTCTCGACGGCGTCGCGCTGCTTGCGCTCGGAGACGTAGTTGGTGCCCCACATCTGCCAGCCGACGTAGCCCAGCATCAGCACGCCCGCGAGGACCATGGCCGTGCCGAGCCAGAACGTCGGCCCCCGCCGCGACGTCCGCCTGTGCTCGTCGGTCTCGACGGCCTCCCCGCTCATGGCGTCGATCATCCCAAACGGCCGGTTGGCCGGGGTCCGAAGCGGGCAATCCGCCCGCACTACAGTCGAGGCCATGGTCGACCCCAGTCCCCGCACCGCCGCTCGGCTCCACGGCATCGAGCCGACCATCTTCGCCGAGATGTCCGCGCTGGCGCTCCGCACCGGTGCGCTCAACCTCGGTCAGGGCTTCCCCGACGTCGACGGCCCGGCCACCGTGGTCGACGCGGCGGTCGAGGCGATGCGGACCGGCCGCAACCAGTACGCCCCCGGTCCCGGGTTCCCCGAGCTCCGCGAGGCGGTCGTCGCCCACCAGCAGCGCCACTACGGGCTCGACGTCGACCCCGCGACCCAGGTGGTCGTCACGGCCGGTGCCACCGAGGCGATCGCGGCGGCGCTGCTCGCCCTGGTCGACCCGGGCGACGAGGTGGTCGTGCTCGAGCCGTTCTACGACTCCTACGTCGCGTGCATCGCGATGGCGGGCGGCGTACGACGTGGGGTCACGCTGCGCGCACCGGACTTCCGGCTCGACGCCGACGCGCTGCGCGCGGCGGTCACCGACCGCACCAAGCTGGTCCTGCTGAACACCCCGCACAACCCGACCGGCGCGGTGCTCACCCGTGAGGAGCTGCAGGTCGTCGCCGACGTGGCCGTGGAGCACGACCTGCTGGTGGTGACCGACGAGGTCTACGAGCACCTGCTCTTCGACCGGCGCGAGCACGTGCCGATCTGCACGTTGCCGGGGATGTGGGACCGCACGCTGACGATCTCGAGCGCCGGCAAGACGTTCTCGTTCACCGGGTGGAAGGTCGGCTGGGTCACCGGTCCGGCCGACCTGGTCGCCAGCGTGTACGCCGCCAAGCAATGGCTGACGTTCAGCAACGCCGCGCCGATGCAGCCCGCGGTGGCCGAGGCGCTGGACAAGGAGACGAGCTTCTACGAGGAGCTGGCCCGCGAGCTCGAGGCCAAGCGCGACCTGCTGTGCGAGGGGCTCGCCGGGCTCGACGTCGACGTGTACGTCCCGGAGGCGACGTACTTCGTCACGACGGACGTGCGCCGCTACGGGTACGACGACTCGCTGGCGTTCTGCCTGGCCCTGCCCGAGCGGGCCGGCGTGGTCGCCATCCCGTCCCAGGTGTTCTACGACGACCGGGAGGAGGGCCGGCACAAGGTGCGCTGGGCCTTCTGCAAGGAGCGCGCGGTGATCGAGAAGGGCGTGCGCCGGCTGGCGGCCGCCGACCTCTACCAGACCGGCGGCTGACTCCGCGGCGGCTCGGGCTGCTGGGGCTGGCCCGGCCGGCCCGGCTGGCCCGGGGGAAGCTGGTCGCGCTGCAGGTACCACCGGCGCGCCGGACCGCTCACCAGCAGGCCGGCGGTGAGGGCCGCCGGGATCCCGACCAGCAGGCCGAACGGGAACGTCACGAACCCGACGAGCGCGCTCATCGCCGCCGAGACGACCAGCAGCACCCAGCCGTAGGTCACCCGGCGCCACGCCAGCACCGCCAGCACGATCCCGGCGAGCGACCAGAACAGGAAGATGGCGACCGTCACCCAGAACGCCGAGAGCAGGTCGGCCGTCGTGAGTCCGTAGTCCTGGATGGCGGGGTTCTGCCGGGCCGCGCTGATCAGCGTGTCCTGCGAGAGCAGCAGCATCAGCAGCACGATGCCGAACGCGAACAGCACGGCGCCCGAGCACAGCCAGGTCATCAGCAGCGCCGCGACCACGGCGCCCGGCCGGCGTGCGCCGGCGCGTGCACCGGGGGCCGCACCCGCCGCGGAGGGTTCCGGGTAGGGCAGCGTGCCGGTCGTCGGGCGCTGCTCACCGAAGGGGTACGACGCGGGCGCCGGCTGCGACGACGGCGCGGGGGCGTCGTCCCGGTGGGGTACGGCCGGCGGGGCCCACGAGGGGGACGGCGGAGTCCGTTGCTGCACGGGCTGTGCCGGCTGCCCACGCGGCGTCGGGCTCTCGACCGGGCGCGGGGCCCGGCCGGCGAACCAGTCGCGCGCGGGCGGGCTCCACATCAGCGCCGCCGCGAAGGCGACCACGATCGTGACCCCGACGAGCACGCTCGGCAGGAACCCGGCGACGATCCACATGCCGACCACGAGGAGCCCGGCGGCGATGGTGAAGCCGAGCCGGGCGCCCTGGTGGCGCTGGAAGACGTAGACGCCGAGCACCGCGGCGGCGGCCGCGAACGCCCCGTTGGCGAGCACCATCACGTGGAGCACGTCGAGGAAACCGCCGGTGCTCACGCCGAGGTCCTGCCCCTGCGGCGAGGCGAGGTAGCGCTCGACCTGCTCGCGCACCTCGACGGTGCGCAGGCTGGCGAGGGTGTCGAAGAGCGACAGGATCACCAGGACGCTGCCGGCCACGCCCATCACGCCCGCCGTCGTCACCTGGCGGGGGCGGGGATGGACGGTGTCGCTCATGAGCGCAATTCCATCATGCGAGCCCAACCACTCACTTGGTGGTCAGCAGCAGCCCGTCACCCTCGTCACCATCCTGACCCGCCGTGTCGACGAGCACCGTCTCGCCGTCGGTCACCTCGCCGCTGAGCAGCATCCGCGCCAGTGGGTCGCCGATCGCGGTCTGGACGAGGCGGCGCAGCGGGCGGGCGCCGTACGCCGGGTCGTAGCCGGTGTGCGACAGCCACTGGTGCGCGGCCTCGGTGACCTCGACGGTGATCCGGCGGACGGCCAGCCGGCGGCCCAGGTCGGCGACCTGGAGGTCGACGATGTGGGAGAGCTCGTCGGGGCTGAGCGCGTCGAACAGCACGACCTCGTCGAGCCGGTTGAGGAACTCCGGCTTGAACGCCTGCCGGACGATGCCCATCACCGACTCGCGCTTCTGGTCGTCGTCGAGGGTCGGGTCGACGAGGTAGTGCGAGCCCAGGTTGGAGGTCAGGATCAGCACGACGTTGCGGAAGTCGACGGTGCGGCCCTGGCCGTCGGTCAGCCGTCCGTCGTCGAGCACCTGCAGCAGGATGTCGAAGACCTCGGGGTGCGCCTTCTCGACCTCGTCGAGCAGCACCACGCTGTAGGGCCGGCGGCGCACCATCTCGGTGAGCTGGCCGCCCTCCTCGTAGCCGACGTAGCCGGGCGGCGCGCCGACGAGGCGGGCGACGCTGTGCTTCTCGGAGTACTCACTCATGTCGATGCGGACGATCGCCCGCTCGTCGTCGAAGAGGAAGTCGGCCAGCGACTTCGCGAGCTCGGTCTTGCCGACGCCGGTCGGGCCGAGGAAGAGGAACGAGCCCGTCGGGCGGTCGGGGTCGGCGATGCCCGCCCGCGAGCGGCGTACGGCGTCGGAGACCGCGCGCACGGCGGTCTTCTGGCCGATCAGCCGCTCGCCGATGACCTCCTCCATGCGCAGCAGCTTGGCGGTCTCGCCCTCGAGCAGCCGGCCGGTCGGGATGCCGGTCCACGCCTCGACCACGTCGGCGATCTCGCCGGGGCCGACCTCCTCGCGGACCATGGGCTCCTCGCCCCCGGAGTTGCGGCCGGCGGCCTCGGCGGCCTCGGCCTCCTCGATCTGCTTCTCGACCGCGGGGATCTGGCCGTAGAGGATCTCGCTGGCCTTGGCCAGGTCGCCCTCGCGCTGGTAACGGTCGGCCTCCATGCGGAGCTGGTCGATCTGCTTGCGCAGCGCGCCGGAGCCCTCGAGCGCGGTCTTCTCGCGCTCCCAGCGGGCCTCGAGGCCGCGCAGCTCCTCCTCGCGGTCGGCGAGGTCGGCGCGCAGCTTCTGCAGCCGGTCGCGGGAGGCCTCGTCGGTCTCGCGGTCGAGGGCGAGCTCCTCCATGCGCATCCGGTCGACGGCGCGGCGGAGCTGGTCGATCTCCTCGGGCGAGGACTCGATCTCCATGCGCAGCCGCGACGCCGCCTCGTCGACGAGGTCGATCGCCTTGTCGGGGAGCTGACGGCCGGTGATGTAGCGGTCGGACAGCATCGCCGCGGCGACGAGCGCCTGGTCGGTGATCTTCACACCGTGGTGGGCTTCGTACTTCTCCTGCAGGCCGCGCAGGATCGCGACGGTGTCCTCGACGGACGGCTCGCCCACGAACACCTGCTGGAAGCGGCGCTCCAGCGCCGGGTCCTTCTCGATCCGCTCGCGGAACTCGTCGAGCGTGGTCGCGCCGATCATCCGCAGCTCGCCACGGGCCAGCATCGGCTTGAGCATGTTGCCGGCGTCCATCGCGGAGTCGCCGCCGGCGCCCGCGCCGACGACCGTGTGCAGCTCGTCGATGAACGTGATGACCTGGCCCTCGGCGGCCTTGATTTCCTCGAGCACGGCCTTGAGCCGCTCCTCGAACTCGCCGCGGTACTTCGCGCCGGCCACCATCGCGGCCAGGTCGAGCGAGAGCACCCTGCGGCCCTTGAGGGAGTCGGGGACGTCGCCGTCGACGACGCGCTGGGCGAGGCCCTCGACGACGGCGGTCTTGCCGACGCCGGGCTCGCCGATGAGGACCGGGTTGTTCTTGGTGCGCCGCGACAGCACCTGGATGACGCGGCGGATCTCGCTGTCGCGGCCGATGACCGGGTCGAGCTTGCCGTCCCGCGCCTCGGCGGTGAGGTCGACGGCGTACTTCTCCAGGGCCTGGTACGTCGACTCGGGGTCCTGGCTGGTGACCCGCTGCGACCCGCGCACGGAGGTGAGGGCACCGCGGAGCGCCTCGGGGCTCGCGCCGGCCCCGTCCAGCACCTTCTTGACCGGGCTGTCGACGGTCGCCGCCGCGATCAGGAGGTGCTCGGTGGAGGTGTAGTCGTCCTTGAGCTCGGCCGCGACGTCCTGGGCAGTGGTGAGGATCTGCAGCGCGCCGCGGGAGTACGACGGCGCGCCGACCGTCGAGCCGGCGACCTTGGGCAGCCGCTCGAGCTCGGCCTGGACCCCGGCGACGACGTCGACGGGCTGCACGCCGGCGGCCTCGAACAGCGGGCGGGCGATCCCGTCCGGCTGGGCGAGCAGCGCGGCCAGGAGGTGCACGGCCTCGACCTGCGGGTGGCCGCCGGCGTTGGCGGTCTCGATCGCGGTGTTGATGGCCTGCTGGCTGCGGGTGGTGAACTTCGACGCGTCCATGGGCTACTTCCTTCGTCGAACCCGATTCGTCCGCGATCTTGCGTCCGTCTCACGCGGGGCGGCCGCGGACGAATCGGGGTTGTCAGCGGGGGGTACGGCGCCAGACCGTGACGGACTGGCCGGGGGACGGCCGCACCGCGGGGAGGTTGCGGCCGGCGCGTTCGTCGAGAGTGGCGCGGAGTGCCTGGTGGGCGGCGAGGAGCTCGGACTCGAGCTCGGCGACGCGGTGCCGGAGCGCGTCGGTCTGGTGCTCGAGCTGCAGGATCCGGCGGACGCCCTCGAGGCCGATGCCGGCCGCGGTCAGCCGGGTGACCTCGCGGAGCAGCTCGATGTCGCGCCAGGAGTAGCGACGGCCGCCGCCCCCAGTGCGGCCCGGGCTGACCAGCCCGAGCCGGTCGTAGCTGCGCAGGGTCTGCGGGTGCAGGCCGGTGAGCTCGGCGGCGACGCTGATGACGTAGACGGCGGCCTCGGGAGCCGGCTGTCCGGGGTCGAACGGCGCGCCGGCCATCACGAACCGCCCTGGAAGAGCTTGCTCCGCAGGTCGGCACCGGAAGAGGCGTCCCGGTAGGCCTGGACGGCGGCCCGCTGGGTCTCGTCGAGCGCGGCGGGCACCTGCACCTCGACCGTGACGAGCAGGTCACCGCGGTGACCGCCCTTGCCCGGGGCGCCCTTGCCGCGCACCCGGAAGGTGCGGCCGTTGGGGGTGCCCGGGGGGACCTTGACGGTGACCGCGGGACCGCCGAGCGTCGGAACCTTGATGTCGGCGCCGAGCGCGGCCTCGTCGAAGGACACCGGGACGGTCAGCGTGAGGCTGTCGCCGCGGCGGCCGAACAGGGGGTGCGCCGCGACCTTGACCGTGACGTACAGGTCGCCGGCCGGGCCGCCGCGCTCGCCGCTGGCGCCCTTGCCGCGCAGCCGGATCCGCTGGCCGTCCTTGACTCCGGCCGGGATCCGCGCGGAGATCGTGCGGTTGCTCATGCCGCGGCCGGAGCCGTGGCAGGTCGGGCACGGGTCGTCGACGACGAGACCGCGGCCGCCGCAGGACGGGCAGGTCTCGTTCATCGTGAAGGCGCCGCCGACCGAGGCCGCGCGCATGCCGACGCCGTCGCAGTCGGGGCAGACGCGCGGGACCGTGCCGGAGCGGGCGCCGGTGCCCGAGCAGTCGGGGCAGGGCGCGTCGGACGTGAGCCGGAGCGAGACGGTGACACCGTCGACCGACTCGGCGAAGCCGATCGTGGCCTCGGTCTCGATGTCGGCGCCGCGGCGCGCCTGCTGGGTGCGGGTGCCGCCACCCCGGCCGCCGCCGAACATGGTGCCGAAGATGTCGCCGAAGCCGCCGCCACCACCGCCACCACCGGTGCGGGCACCGAACAGGTCGTTGATGTCGAAGCCGCCCTGGCCGCCGCCGGGGGCGCCGGTCGTCGTGAACGGGCCGAACCCGCCGGAGAACGCCGAGCGCATCTCGTCGTACTTCTTGCGCTTCTCGGTGTCGCCGACGACGTCGTAGGCCTCGGCGATCTGCTTGAACCGGTCCTCGGCGGCCCGGTCACCCGGGTGGGAGTCGGGGTGGTTGTCGCGCGCGAGCTTGCGGTAGGCCTTCTTGATCTCGTCGGCCGGAGCATCCTTGGCGACACCCAGGACCTTGTAGAAGTCCTTGTTCGCCCAGTCCGCGCTCGTCATGTCCCCTCCTCCCCTCCCGGGTGCTGTGCCTGTCCTGCTCTGCGGTGATTCTCGACCGTGCGGGCGGTCAGGCCTCGGTCGGCGCGCCGCCCGGCTCGCCCGCGGGCTCCGGGTCGACGACCGTGACCTTGGCGGGGCGTACGACGCGCTCGCCGATCTTGTAGCCGGCGTTGACGATGTGCTGGCACGTCGTCGTGGTGACGTCGGGCGAGTGCGCGTGCATCAGCGCCTCGTGCAGCCGCGGGTCGAACTCGTCGCCCGGGGCGCCGAACTTCACCAGGCCCTGACCGGCGACGATCCGCTCCAGCGAGTCGGCGACGGCCTTGAAGCCGCCCTCCAGCTCGCCGTGCTCCCGGGCCCGGTCGAGGTCGTCGAGGACCGGGAGCAGCGAGGAGAGGATGGAGTACCGGGCGTTCTCGAGCACCAGCTCGCGGTCGCGGTCGACCCGGCGCTTGTAGTTGACGTACTCGGCCTGGAGCCGCTGCAGGTCCGCGGTGAGCCCCAGGACGTCGGCCTGGGCCGCCGCGAGCGGGTCATCGAGCGGGAACTCCTGCTGCGGCTCCTCGGCGGCCGGGGCCCCGGACGCCTGGACGTCCGGGGACCCCGTCTCGCCGCCGCGGGCATCACCCTCCGTGTCGAACGAGGTCATGCCCTCGTCGGGAAAGTGCTGCTCCGTCACTTGCTGTCACCGTCCGTGCTGTCGTTGTCGTCCTCGACGATCTCGGCGTCGACCACGTCCTCGTCCGCGTCACCCGTGCCGGTGGTGCCACCGGCGGCGGCCGCGTCGGCCTGGCCGGCGGCGTACATCGCGGCGCCCATCTTCTGGCTGGACTCGTTGAGCTTGGTGAGCGCGGCCTGGATGGCGGAGGTGGCGTCGTCGTCCTCGCCGGACTTCTCGAGGGCCGCCTTCAGCGCGTCGACGTCGGCGCGGACCTCGGTCTTGACGTCCTCGGGCACCTTGTCGCCGTTCTCCTCGAGGAACTTCTCGGTGGAGTAGACGACGCCCTCGGCCTGGTTGCGGGTCTCGACGGCCTCCTTGCGGCGGCGGTCCTCCTCGGCGTACTGCTCGGCGTCCTTGATCATCTTGTCGATCTCGTCCTTGGAGAGGGCCGAGCCGCCGGTGATGGTCATGGACTGCTCGCGGCCGGTGCCGCGGTCCTTGGCGGAGACGCTGACGATGCCGTTGGCGTCGATGTCGAAGGACACCTCGATCTGCGGGACGCCGCGCGGGGCCGGGGGCAGGCCGGTCAGCTCGAAGTTGCCGAGCGGCTGGTTCTGCGCGGCCATCTGGCGCTCGCCCTGGTAGACCTGGATCATCACCGACGGCTGGTTGTCGTCGGCCGTGGTGAAGACCTCGGACCGCTTGGTCGGGATCGTGGTGTTGCGCTCGATGAGGCGCGTCATCACGCCGCCCTTGGTCTCGATGCCGAGGCTCAGGGGGGTGACGTCGAGGAGCAGGACGTCCTTGACCTCGCCCTTGAGCACGCCGGCCTGGAGCGCGGCGCCGACCGCGACGACCTCGTCGGGGTTCACGCCCTTGTTGGGCTCCTTGCCGCCGGTCAGCTCCTTGACGACCTCGGCCACCGCGGGCATGCGGGTCGAGCCGCCGACCAGGATGACGTGGTCGATCTTGGCGACGTCGATGCCGGCGTCCTTGATGACCTGGCGGAACGGCTCCTTGGTCCGGTCGAGCAGGTCCTGCGTCATCCGCTGGAACTCGCCGCGGCTGATCTTCTCCTCGAAGTGCAGCGGGCCGGACTCGGAGTGCGTGATGTAGGGCAGGTGGATCGTGGTCTCACTCGACGAGGAGAGCTCGATCTTCGCCTTCTCGGCGGCCTCCTGGAGGCGCTGCTTGGCGATCTTGTCGCTGCCGAGGTCGACGCCGTTGTTGTCCTTGAACTTCTTGACCATCCACTCGACGAGGCGGGTGTCCCAGTCGTCACCACCGAGGTGGTTGTCGCCGGAGGTCGCCTTGACCTCGACGACGCCCTCGCCGATCTCGAGCAGGGACACGTCGAACGTGCCGCCGCCGAGGTCGAAGACGAGGATGGTCTGGTCGCTCTCCTTGTCGAGGCCGTAGGCCAGCGCCGCCGCGGTCGGCTCGTTGACGATGCGGCTGACGGTGAGGCCCGCGATCTCGCCGGCCTCCTTGGTGGCCTGGCGCTGCGCGTCGGAGAAGTACGCCGGGACGGTGATGACCGCGTCGGTCACGGTCTCGCCGAGGTACGCCTCGGCATCGCGCTTGAGCTTCTGCAGCACGAACGCGGAGATCTGCTGGGGGGTGAACGTCTTGTCGTCGACCTTCTGCTTCCAGTCGGTGCCCATGTGGCGCTTGACCGACCGGATGGTGCGGTCGACGTTGGTGACGGCCTGCCGCTTGGCGACCTCACCGACGAGGACCTCGCCGTTCTTGGCGAACGCGACCACCGACGGGGTGGTGCGCGCGCCCTCGGCGTTGGCGATCACCGTGGGCTCACCGCCCTCGAGGACGGCGACGACGGAGTTGGTGGTACCGAGATCGATGCCGACCGCGCGAGCCATGGACTACCTCCTGTTGACGTGCAAGTTCTGGTTCGACGCCGACTCTGCGGCGTCTGCGTCGAGTCTGTCAAACAAGTTGAGTCGCTTCAACTCAACTTCTTGTAGCGTCGCTCACGCAGCACAACGAGCCGGTGGTGCCGCAGGATTCCCGGACCCGTGTGTACGACGGGGCGCTGCCCGGGCCGCTCCCCTGCAGAAACTGGCGCGGCCGGTGCGAAGTTTCGGCCTAGATGCGTCGGTTTCCCAGCAGATGGTGGGAAACCGACGCCTCCCCGCGGGCGCTCAGCCGATGGTGACGCGGACGGCGTTCGAGGCCTGCCCGGTGGCCATGTCGACGACCCGGAAGCGCTGCTGGCCGGTGCGGCTGGTCAGCACGTAGGTCTCGAAGGTGCCGCCGCGGACCGTGGCGGTCACCGGGAAGTTGGTCCAGCCGCCCTCGAAGCGCTGGACCTGCAGGCGGGCGCCCTCGCCGGCGCGGAAGACGCCGGTGAGGTTGATCCGCTCCCCCGGCGCCACCGTGGTCGGGTAGCCCTGGAGCGTGATCGGACGGGCCGGCTTCGACGGACTCGGCTCCTCGGTGGGGCTCGGCTCCTCGGTCGGGGAGTCGGACACCTCCGGCGGGTCGGGGTACGCCTCGGGGCTGGTGCTCGGCTTGCCGGACGGGATGTAGAGGCTCGGCTCCTGCGTCGGACCGTCGGCCGCCTCGCCGATGCCGGACATCTTCGCGGCGCCGAAGGCGATCGCGCCGACGATCAGGCCGACGAGCAGCGACACCGCCACGAGGGCACCGAGGCCCATCAGCAGCGTGCGGCTCCAGGAAGCCTCGTCGTCCAGCCGTGCCATGCCCCGATCATCCCCGACGCGACAAGGTGCCGCGTCAGCGACTCCCCGGGTCCGCCGGGGGAACGTCGCCCGACGGGGTGTCCGACGTACCGGCCGGCGCGTTCTCCGGGAAGTGGCAGGCGACCTGGTGCCGCGGCGCCAGCTCGACCAGCGGGGGCTCCTGCGTCTTGCAGATGTCCTGCGCCTTCCAGCACCGGGTGTGGAAGCGGCAGGCGGGCGGCGGGTTGATCGGCGAGGGCACGTCGCCCTGCAGCCGGATCCGCTCGCGCTCGTGCCGACGCTTCGTGTCCGGGATCGGTACGGCGGACATCAGCGCGACCGTGTACGGGTGCATCGGCCTCTCGTAGAGCGGGTCGCGGTCGGCGATCTCGACGATCTTGCCGAGGTACATGACGGCCACCCGGTCCGACACGTGCCGGACCACCGACAGGTCGTGGGCGATCATCACGTAGGTCAGGTTGAGCTCGTCCTGCAGGTCCTCGAGCAGGTTCACCACCTGCGCCTGGATGGACACGTCGAGCGCCGAGACCGGCTCGTCGGCCACGATCAGCCGCGGCTTGAGCGCGAGCGTGCGGGCGATGCCGATGCGCTGCCGCTGGCCTCCGGAGAACTCGTGCGGGTAACGGTTGTAGTGCTCGGGGTTGAGCCCGACCAGCTCCAGCAGGTCCTGGACCGCCTTCTTCACGCCACCCTCGGGCTTGACGTCCTGCAGGTGGAACGGGGCGCTGACGATCTTGCCGACCGTGTGCCGCGGGTTCAGCGAGGAGTACGGGTCCTGGAAGATCATCTGGATGTCGCGCCGCAGCGGGCGCATCGGCCCGTCCTTGAGGTGCGTGATGTCGCGGTCCTCGAACTCGATCTTCCCGGCCGTGGGCTCCTCGAGCCGGGTGATCAGCCGGCCGGTGGTGCTCTTGCCGCAGCCGGACTCACCGACCAGCGACAGGGTCTCGCCCTCACGGACGGTGAAGTCGAGGCCGTCGACGGCCTGCACCGCCGCGACCTGCTTCTGGAGCAGGCCCTTGCGGATCGGGAAGTGCTTGACCAGCCCGGTGACCTTCAGCAGCTCCCGCCGCTCGGCGGTGCCGGCCCCCTCGGCGCGTGCGGCGCCGCTCGGGTCGGTGACAGTCATCTCTCTCCTCGACTCAGAGCTTCGGCTGGATCTCGTCGCGCCACAGCTCGCGACGCTTCGCGGGCGGCAGGTGGCAGGCCACGAGGTGGTTGTGCCCGGCGTCCACCAGCTCGGGCCGCTCGGTCGTGCTCAGGTCGCCGTTGAGATCGGCGAACCGGCAGCGCGGGTTGAACGCGCAGCCCTTGGGCACGTTGATCAGGCTGGGCGGCGAGCCGGGGATCGGCAGCAGCCGCTCCGAGCGCACCCGGTCGAAGCGCGGCATCGACCCGAGCAGGCCCCACGTGTAGGGGTGCTCCGGCTCGTTGAAGATCTGGTCCGCGGTGCCGTACTCCACCGACCGTCCGGCGTACATCACGAGGATGTCGTCGGCCAGCTCGGCGACCACGCCGAGGTCGTGGGTGATGATGATGACCGCGGAGTGGAACTCCTTCTGCAGGTCGCGGATCAGGTCGAGGATCTGCGCCTGCACGGTCACGTCGAGCGCGGTGGTGGGCTCGTCCGCGATGAGCAGCTCGGGGTCGCACGAGAGCGCCATCGCGATCATGGCGCGCTGCCGCCTGCCGCCGGAGTACTGGTGGGGATAGGAGTCGACGCGCTGGTGCGGCTCGGGGATGCCGACCCGGTCGAGCATCTCGATGGCGTGCTGGCGGGCCCTGTCCTTCGAGACGTCGTTGTGGATCCGGTACGCCTCGATGATCTGGTTGCCCACCGTGTAGTACGGGTGCATCGCCGACAGCGGGTCCTGGAAGATCATCGCCATCCGCTTGCCGCGCATCTTGCGCACGATCTCCGGCGACGACCCGACGACGTCCGTGCCGTCGACGAGGATCTGGCCGGAGATGTTCGCGGTGCCCTGCTTGTGCAGGCCCATCACGGACATGCTCGTCACGCTCTTGCCGGACCCCGACTCGCCCACGATGCCGAGCGTCTTGCCCCGGTGCACGTGGAAGGACAGGCCGTCCACGGACTTCACCAGGCCGTCGTCGGTCGGGAAGTGCACACGCAGGTCGCGTACGTCGAGGAACGGCTCGCCGTCCCCGGTCGGGCCGGGTGCCGGCTCGCGCAGCGTGGAGGTGCTCTCGCTCATCGGGTCCTCACCCTCGGGTCGACGACGGCGTACAGGATGTCGACGATCAGGTTGGCCATCACGACGAAGACCGCCGCCAGCAGGGTCACGCCGAGGATCTTGGGCAGGTCGTTGGCGAAGATGCCCTGGACGGCGTAGTTCCCCAGGCCGTTCAGGGAGAACACCCGCTCGGTGAGCACCGCACCACCGATCAGCAGGCCGAAGTCGAGACCGAAGATGGTGACGATCGGGGTCAGCGCGCCGCGCAGCCCGTGCTTGACCACCACGCGCTTCTCGACCAGGCCCTTGGCCCGCGCGGTGCGGACGTAGTCCTCGTTCATCGTCTCGAGCATGCCCGCCCGGGTCAGCCGGGCGTACTGGGCGCTGAACAGCAGCGACAGGGTGATCCACGGCAGCAGCAGGTCGTACGCCCACGCGGCCGGGTTCTGCGTGAAGGGTGTGTAGGAGCCGCCAGGCGCGGTGATGTTGAACTTGTAGCTGAAGAAGGCCAACGCCATGAGGCCGGTCCAGAAGATCGGCATCGACACTCCCGCCAACGCGAAGATCATCGCGAAGCGGTCGAAGAAGCTTCCGCGTTTGAGCGCGGAGAGCACGCCGATCGACACCCCGGTGATCAGCCACAGGATCGAGGCGCCGATGGCCAGCGCGAAGGTGACGGGGGCACGGTCCATCAGCTCCGGGAACACCGCCTGGCGGGTGATGAACGAGTAGCCGAGGCACGGGGCGGGGCACTCGACGTCCTGGGCGCCCATGTCGTACGTCGTGCCGACCACGACGCCCTTCGCCCAGTTGCCGTACTGCACCCAGATCGGGTCGTAGAACCCGAGCCGTTCAGCGGTGAGCTCGACCGTCTCCACGTCGGCGGCGCGGCCGACGTAGCGGGTCGCAAGCGACTCCGGCGTCGCACCGGCGAGCCGGGGCACCAGGTAGAAGATCGAGAAGGTGATGGCGCTGACGACGAACAGCAGCACGATCGCTGCGACGAGTCGCCGGATGATGTAGGTGATCACGCATTTCTCCGGCCGAGGTGCCCGGCCGGGGAGGGTCTCCCCGGCCGGGCACCGCGTGCCTCACTCGTGGTGGCTACTGACGAGGGGTGGCAGGTGACCCGAGGGTCACTGGACACCCATCGACATGTAGTCGTACATGCCGAACGAGTCGTTGACGAACACGTTGGTCAGGTCCTGACCGCGGACGAGGACGCTCTTGGCGTAGACACCCGGGTAGACCACGGCCTCCTCCATGACGCGCTTGTCGATCTCGGCCCAGTCGGCCTCGCGCTTGGCGTCGTCGAGCTCGAGGACCGCCGCGTCGAGCATCTTGTCGACCTCGGGGATCCGGACGCTCGTGTTCGACGAACCACCGGTCTCACGGATGACCCGGCTGTCCACGATCTGCGACAGGAAGCCGAAGCCGTCGTTCCAGTCGGCGCCCCAGCCGTTGGTGCACAGACCGAGGTTGTTCTTCACCACGAACGGCGGGAGGCCGCAGTTCTCGGAGAAGTACGTTGCCGCCGGGTAGCCCTTGAGCTCGACCTTGATGCCCACGCGGTCCAGCGCCTGCTGGAACGCCTCGGCGGTGGCCTCCTCCTTCGGGCGGTCCGAGCGGAACGCCATGGCGGTCTCGAAGCCGTCCGGCTGACCGCAGTCCGCCAGCGCCTGCTTGGCCTTGTCCAGGTCACCGGTCTCGCCGGCCTGGAAGAGGTCGAACTTCTCGTAGCCCGGGATCTGCGGGGGCAGGATCGTCGTGGCCAGGTCGCCGCCGGCGAACTCGCCGCCGTAGGCCGTCTGGTACGACTTGTGGTCCATCGCGTACATGACGGCCTTGCGGCAGTCGATGTTGTCGAACGGCTTCACGGTCGGGTTGATCGAGGTGTACCAGAGCCGCGCGATGGTCGGGTTGTCGACGTTGGCCTTCTTGGCCGGGTCGGAGAGCACCTGGCTCATCGCGGCCGGCTGGACGCCGGTGCCGGCCAGGTCGACCTGGAGGTCACCGGTCTGCAGCCGCTGGTCGATGTCGTCGGCGTTGACGTTGAGCTGCACGTCCCAGCCGTCCGGCAGGGCCTTGCGGTTCGGGTCGGTCGACTGGTCCCACTGGTCGTTGCGGACCAGCTTGAAGCCCTTGCCGGGCTGGAGGTCCTGGAACTTGTACGGGCCCGTGGAGACGATCTCGTTGCGGTACTCCGCACCGCTGTCCTTGTCCTGCGGGATCGGCATCGTCTGGGTCAGCTGGGCCAGGTAGTCGAACCCGGCGAACGGCTGCTTGAGGTGGAAGACGATGGTGTAGTCGTCCGGGGTCTCGATCGCCTGGTCGGTGTCCAGGTCCGGCGTCTTGTAGACGCTCTCCCAGCCCTTGGGCAGGTCGAGGAACTGCTCGAAGTAGGCCGGGCCGTTCGGGAACGTCTTCTTGTCGGTCGACCGGAGCACGGCGTACTTGACGTCCGCGGCGGTGACCTCGGTGCCGTCCTCGTACTTCACGCCCTCACGGATCTTGTAGGTCCAGGTCTTGCCGCCGTCGCTCGGCTCGCCGAGGTCCTCGGCCAGGTCGGGCACGAGCTCGTTGCTCGCGTCGCCCGGGGCGGCCTTGAACATCAGCAGCGAACGGCCGTACAAGCGGGCGAAGTTCCACGAGAAGCCGTAGTACGTCTCACCCGGGTCGAGCGTGTCCCAGTCGCTCGAGTGGGCTGCCTTGATGATGCCGCCCTTCTTGTCGGACGGGTTGTAGACCTCGCTCAGCGCGGCGTTGAACTCGGGGGTCGCGGACGAGCCGCTGTCCCCTCCGTCGCCGTCACCGGAATCGCCGCCGCCGCACGCACTCAGCGTGAGTGCGGCGACCGCAGCGAGAGCACCGAGTGCCCTCCACCGGGTGTTCCTCATCAGTGTTGACCCCTTCTTTGAGGTGTGGTGTTTCCCTTAGCGGGTTCGAGGATCGAGCGCGTCGCGCAGCCCGTCGCCGAACAGGTTGAAGGCCAGGACGGTGGCGAAGATCGCCAGGCCGGGCCAGAGCATGAAGTGCGGGCTCGTGTAGAAGGTCACGGCGTCCGAGAGCATGCCGCCCCAGGTCGGGGTCGGCGGTCGCACGCCGACGCCGAGGAACGAGAGCGCCGCCTCGAACAGGATGTTGGTCGGGATCAGCAGCGTCGCGTAGACGAGGATCGGCGCGACCAGGTTCGGCAGCAGCTCGGTGAACAGGATGTACGGCCGCCGTGCGCCGAGGCTGCGCGAGGCGTCGACGAACTCGCGCTGACGCAGCGACAGCGTCTGGCCGCGGATGATGCGGCCGATGTAGGGCCAGTTGAAGAAGCCGATGATGAAGACCAGCAGCACGATGCGCAGCGTGTTGCCCTGGATGCCGAAGGCCCGGTCGGGGAAGACACCGGCGAGCGCGATCGCGAAGACCAGCAGGGGGAACGCCAGGAACATGTCCATGAGCCGGCTGATGACCGAGTCGACCCAGCCGCCGAAGAAGCCGGCGACGACGCCCATGGTCGTGCCGATCACCACGGAGACCAGCGTCGCGAAGAACGCGATCAGCAGCGAGATGCGCGCGCCGTAGACGACCCGGCTGAAGATGTCGCGGCCGTTGACCGGCTCCACGCCCATCAGGTGGTCCCAGCTCATGCCGCCGAAGTTCCCGGTCGGCAGCAGGGTGCCCCCGGCCGTGTCGATGAGGTCCTGGTGGAACTGAGTGGGCGGGTCG
This sequence comes from Nocardioides iriomotensis, assembly GCF_004168035.1. Taxonomy (GTDB): domain Bacteria; phylum Actinomycetota; class Actinomycetes; order Propionibacteriales; family Nocardioidaceae; genus Nocardioides_B; species Nocardioides_B iriomotensis. Next base: position 210,961 of record NZ_SDPU01000028.1, read on the forward strand.
CCGAGGAGCTTCACGATCAGCGGCGCGAAGACCGCGACGAGGATCAGGAAGACCAGGAACACGAAGCCGGCGATCGCGACCTTGTCGCGCTTGAGCCGCCGCCACGCGATCTGCCCGAGCGAGCGACCTTCGATCTTGTCACCGCCGGCGAGCGCTGCCTCGTCGGCCGCGACACTGCCGGACGGCCCGAGCTCCAGGGGCGTGCTCACGCGTGCTCTTCCTCCACAGGCCGGCCTCGACGCACCGGGACGGGTACGCCGACAGCCAAACGTCGTCCCTGGGGCACCCGGAGTCAAGGATCGACAGGACCGTGTTGCCCAATCGTGACTCGCAAGTCGCGAGAGCGTCACCACCACCCCGGTGGCCCGGGGCCGACGTCAGGCGCGTCCGGGCCGGGGCGTGACCGTCACCCGCGCGCCGTGGCGCGGGACGCTGGTGATGTTGCGGACGCGGGGGTAGTCGGCCGGGCCGTCGGGCAGCGCGACGTCGTACGCCGCCAGCACCTCGCGCAGCACCGCGACGCCCTCCATGAGGGAGAAGCCGGCCCCGATGCAGCGCCGGACGCCGCCGCCGAACGGGATCCAGGTGTTGGGCGCCACGTGGCCCTCGGAGAACCTTGCGGGTCGGAAGACCTCCGGGTCCGCGAAGTTGTCCTCGCGGGCGTGGCTGATGATGATCGACGGCCCGACGTTGGCGCCGCGCGGCAGCTCGCGACCTCCGATGGTCGCCGGCTGCATGAGGTGCCGCACCACCATCGGGATCACCGGGTGCAGCCTCATGGACTCCTTCAGCACCGCCTCGAGGTGGTCGTCGTCGCCGCTGACGGCGGCATCGCGGGCGCGGGCGAGGTGACCCGGGTCCTTGCCGAGCTCGTAGAGCGCCCAGGACAGCGCGGTCGCCGTGGTCTCGTGGCCGGCGAGCAGCAGGGTGACGAGCTGGTCGCGGAGCTCGGCGTCGGAGAGCGGCTCCTCTCCGGCGCCGTCGGTGCCGACCTGGAGCAGCCGGGACAGCACGTCGGTGCGCTCGGCGAGATCGGCCGCGGCGCGGCGTTCGGCGATCTCGGCGTACATCACCCGGTCGAGCTCGCGCTGGTTGTCGACGGTGCGCTTCCACGGTCCGAACCGCTGCAGCCAGGGGTAGCCCCAGCCGAGCAGGACCGCGGGATTGATGTCGACGGTGCGGTTGACGAGCGGGCGCAGCTCGGCGAGCCGGGCCTCGTCGGTCACGCCGAAGACCACGCGGAGGATCACCTCGAGCGTCAGCCGGTTCATCCGATCGAGCGAGCGGAAGGTCTCGCCGGGGCGCCAGGTTGCGACCTCCGCCCGCGCGATGTCGGTGACGAGGTCCTGGTAGCCGCGCAGCGCCGCGCCGTTGAACGCCGGCATCAGCAGCCGTCGGGCGCGCTTGTGCTCGGTGGAGTCCTGGAGCAGCAGGGAGTGCTCGCCCATGATCGGGCCGAGGATCGCGTTGCCCTTGCCGGCGTGGAAGACCTCCGGGTCGCCGGCGAAGATCTCCTTGGCGTGCTCGGGCCGGGTGAACAGCACCAGCGCGGAGCCCTCGGGCATGAGCCGCACCGTGAACACGTCGCCGTAGCGCCGGTGCATCCGCGGGACGAACCAGTGCCGGAAGCGCACCAGCGCGATGCTCTGCACGAGCGCGGGCCAGCGCGGACCGGGCGGCAGGGCGCGGCGGTCGAGCCGCGGCGCGGCGTCGCCGGTGAACGGGCGCATCCGTTCGAGTCGCTCGTCGGTCACGGTCATGGCGGGGCTCCCGTCGCTGGAACGTGTTCCTGATTTCGCATACTACGGGTATGTCGCCGCGCTGGACAGGGGCCGGCTCAGGAGACCTCGGGCTGCTCGCCGGAGCCGGCGGCCGCGCGGGCCCGGGCCTCGCGCTCCGCGATCGCGTGCTCGTCGGTGCGGGCGTCGTACGACCAGAAGTCGCGCAGCCACAGAGCTGTCGCGGTGACGCCGACGACGCAGGCGATGCCTCCGCTGGTGATCGACGCGCGCACCGACCAGGCGTCGGCGACGAGCCCGGCGCGGACCTGGCCGCCGAGGGGGCCGAGGGAGTACGACAGCATCTCGATGCCGGCGAGGCGGCCGCGCATGTGGTCGGGGATGGTCTGGTTCCAGACGGTCGAGCGGAAGATGCCGCTGATCATGTCGGCGGCGCCGGCGATCGCGAGGAACAGCGCGGCGGTGACCAGGCTGGGCGCGAGTCCCATCAGCGCGATCGCGATGCCGTAGCACGTCGCGGCGATGACGATCGCGCGGCCGTGGTGGTGCACCCGGGCGACCCAGCCCGACGTGGCGGTGGCGACCATGGCGCCGACGGTCTCCGCCGAGTAGAGCAGCCCGAGCAGCTGGGGCTGCTCGAAGATGTCCTGGACGAGGGCGGGGAACAGCACGACCGGCATCGCGAGCAGCATTGCAGCGATGTCGACGAGGTAGGTGCCGAGCAGGTCGCGGCGCCGGGCGGCGTAGACCACGCCCTCCTTGATCGCGCGCAGGCTGGGCGGGGTGGTCTCGCCGGTGTGGGGGTAGGGGCGCATCAGGAGGAAGAGGAGCGTCGCGGCAACCAGGCCGGCGACGTCGACGACGAAGCACCAGCCGATGCCGACGGTCGCGAGCAGGACGCCGCCGATGGCGGGACCGGTCAGGAGCCCGATCTGCATGCCGAACGACGACAGCGCGCTCGCCGCGGCGATCTGGTCGTGCGGGACGGTGCGCGGCTCGAGGGCGTCCTTCGACGGGCGCTGCAGGGCGCCGGCGGTCGCGAGGAGCGCCCCGACGACGTAGATGAGCCAGACGTGCGGGTCGTCGAGGAAGGCGTTCCAGGCGAGGACGCCGGTGAGCGCGACCTGCGCGAGCGCCGTGCCGATCAGCAGCCTGCGCCGGTCCACGTGGTCGGCCAGCGCTCCGCCGTACAGGCCGAAGACGAGCAGCGGGACGAGCTCGGCGATGCCCAGCGCGCCGACGGCGAAGTTGGAGCCGGTCAGGTCGTAGAGCTGGTAGGGGACGGCGACGTACGACACCATCCCGCCGAGGTAGAAGACCGTCCCGGCGACGAAGAGGAGACGGAAGTCGCGGTGCTGCCGCAACGGCGTGGTGTCGAGGCGCATCGCCTTGAGCCGGTCCCGCAGTGTCACGAGCGGGAAGTCTCGCAGGCGGATGTCGGTGGTGCAGCCGGTTTTCAGACGACGCTGAGCAGGAAGGCGGAGACGAAGCCGAGCACCGTCACGAGGCCGACGAGCCGGCCGGCGTGCTCGACCGCCTCGGGCAGCATCGTGTCGGCGAGCATGGTGAGGATCGCGCCGGCGGCGAACGCCTGGGTGGCGGCGACCCACCGCGGGTCGGCGTCGCCGAGCAGGCCGTAGCCGAGGGCGGCCGCGACCGTGCCGGCGAGGGTGACCAGCGCCCATACGCCGAAGATGTGCCGACTGCTCTGCCCCGCCTTGCGCATGCCGGCGGAGGACGCCAACGCCTCGGGGACGTTGGAGAGGAAGACCGCGGTGACGACGGCGACGCCGACCCCGCCGCCGTCGACGAGGCTCAGGCCGATCGCCGCGGACTCCGGGATGCCGTCGAGGAGGGCACCGAGGACGAGCGCGGAGGCGGCCGCGTCGGGCTGGGCGCCGGCCGGGTTCTTGCGGCGGTGCGCGCCTCGCCGGTCGAGCCACTCGTCGCCGGCGAAGTAGACGAGCGCGCCCGTGAGCAGGCCGAGCGCCACGGGAGGCGCGCCGGCGGACAGGTAGGCCTCGGCTGTCAGCTCGAACGCGAGCGCGCTGAAGAGCACGCCGGCGCCGAAGCCCATGACCAGGCCGACGATCCGGTGCGGCACGTCCCAGAGCACGCCGATCGCCGCGCCGAGGAGCAGTGCGGCTCCCCCGACGAACCCCCACCAGGCGGCTTCGAGCACACGGTCAGGCTAGGCGGCCCACGCGGTCAGGGCAGCAACCCGTCGCGGCGGGCGATGGCGGCCGCCTCGGTGCGCCCGGCGGCACCGAGCTTGGCGAGAATGTTGCTGACGTGCACGCTGACGGTCTTGGCGCTGATGAACAGCTGCCGCCCGATCTCGCCGTTGCTGCGGCCCTCGGCGACGAGAGACAGGATCTCGGCCTCCCGGGCGGTCAGCTCGCTGGGCGACTCGGCGCGCGCTCGAGGGCCGCCGGCGCCGCGCAGCTCGGTGAGCAGCGGCTCGGCGTCGAGCCGCTCCGCGGTCGCGCGGGCGGCGTCGACCAGCGGCCGCGCCTCGTCGGAGCGGCCCGCGGCGCGCAGGACGGCGGCCAGGCGGGCCTGGGAGCGGGCCGTCTCGAACGCGTTGCCCATCAGGTCGAACGCGTCGACGGCTGCCTGCCAGGCCGCGACCAGGTCGTCCTCGGCGGGCGGTTCGACATCGGCGAGCCAGCGCAGCCGGAGGTGCTCGGCATGGGCCCGGGCGAGCCAGGCGTTGCCCTCGGGACCGAATGGACGCTTGCGCTTCTTGACCCGCTGTCGGGCCCCCTCGACCGCGCCGAGGAGCGGCGGCAGCCGGTCGACCAGAGCGGCGCGTTCGGCGGCGGACAGGCGTGGCGCCGCGGACGCGAGCTGGCCGAGCAGGACGGCGACGAAGCGGATGCGGGCCTGGAAGTGCTCGCTCCACATCGCCGAGAGCGCTGCGACGCCTTCGTCGTGGACGGCGATCGCTGCGTCGAGGTCACCCGCGTCGCCGTGCGCGTCGATGGCGGCCGGGACGGTCAGGACGGGGATCATGCCGTCCTTCTCCCAGTGCGGTCGGAGCCGGTCGTGCATGAGCCGGCCGTCGGGCTCGCCGCGGCCGGCGGCCACCGTCATGCGGACCGCGTCGAGCAGCGCCTCGGCGACCGGCGGGCCCGGGGTGCTGACCCGGTCGGCCGCGGCGAGCGCGTCGTCCCACGCGCCGCGCTGGTAGTGGGTGAGCGCCTCGAACAGCCGCGAGTCGAAGCCGTACGGCGCCCACGGCCGGCCGGCGGTGCGGGCCACCTGGTCGCCCGCGCGGAAGGACTCGGCCGCCGCCGGAAGGTCGGCGCGTTCGTGGTGGAGGTGGCCGATCAGGAACTGGCTGCGCATCTCGGTGGCGGTGTCGCGGGTCGCGCGAGCCCGGCTGACGATGCCCTCGAGGGCCCGGAGCGCGGCGTCCGGGTCGCCGACGCGCTGGTCGACACCCGCGAGGGTCGTGGTCGCGTCGGCGACGACCATGGCCAGGTCGAGCTTCTGGGCCAGGCCCAGGGCCTCGGTCGCGAACTGGGCGGCGTCCTCGTCGCGGCCGTGGGCGAGCTGGGCCCGGGCGTGGACGGCCAGCAGCTTGCCGCGCAGCGGGCTGGGCTCGTCGTCGACGAGCGCCATCGCCTCGGTGGTCGCGTCGAGCGCCTGCTCGTCGTCCTCCGTGAGCAGGGTGGCGCCGGCCCACGCCATCAGGAGACGCGCCCGGTGGTGGGCGGGCGCGTCTCCCGGGAGACGAGACAGCTGGTCGCGCACGAGCTTCTGGGCGCGTTGCGGGTGGCCGGACGCGATCACCGCGTCGCTGGTGCGCATGACCAGCGAGATCGTGTCGACGTCCTCGGGCAGCGCGCGGCGCGGGTCCGACAGCAGCTCGAGCGCGGCCTCGTAGTGCTGGGCGGCCTCGTCGGGACCACCGACCGACATCGCGTCGTCGCCGGCCTCGATGCTGGCCCGCAGCGCGGTGTCGAGGTCGTGGGCGGCGCGGGCGTGGCGGGCGAGCTCGGCGGCGGTGCCGTCGACGGCCTGGCTGCCGATGGCCTCGGCGTACGCCGCGTGCAGCCGGACGCGTTCGCCCGGGAGCAGGTCGTCGTAGACCGCCTCGGCGAGCAGCGCGTGCCGGAAGGCGTAGCCGTCGGCGCCCACCCGGACCAGCACGTGCGACTCGACGGCGGCGCGGACGGCGCGCTCGAAGGTGTCGGGGTCGAGGTCGAGGACCACGCTGAGCATCGCGTGCGGGACCCGGCGGCCGGCGACCGAGGCGGCGCGGACCACCCGCCTGCCGTCGTCGTCGAGCCGGTCGAGCCGGACCAGCAGGAGGTCGGCGAGGTCGTCCGGCAGTCCGTGCGCGCCGAGCTCGGCGGCGACGAGCTCCTCGGCGAAGAACGCGTTGCCCTCGGCGCGCGTGACGATCGTCAGCAGGTCGGCCTGGGACAGCTCGCCGCCGTGGAGCGTGCGGACGAGTCGCCGTACGTCGGCGTCGGCGAGGGGCGGCAGCGCCACCCGCACCACGCCCGGGACGCGCACCCACTCGGCCACCGTCGTACGCAGCGGGTGGCGGCGGTGGAGGTCGTCGGAGCGGTAGGAGACGACGACGGCGACGGGGTTGCGGAACGGGCGGGAGAAGAGGAAGGAGAGGAGGTCGCGGGTCGAGCGGTCGGCCCAGTGGGCGTCCTCGACCACGACGAGGAGGGGCGTGTCGGCGGCGAGCTCGTCGAGCGCGCCGTGGACGGACTCGAACAGGTCGCCGCGGTCGAGGCCCTCGCCGGGACTCGCGGCGGCGCCGGACAGCATGCGGCGGCCGGGCTGGAGGTGGAGCAGTGCGGGGTGCTGCTCGGTGAGGTGGCGGGTGGCCTCGGCGTCGGAGCGCTCGAGGCGGCCGAACAGCTCGCTGAACGGGAGGTAGGGCAGGGCGCTGTCGCCGAAGTCGAGGCAGTGGCCGACCGCCGTACGCCAGCCGGCGCTCTCCGCCCGCGCGATCAGCTCGCCGAGGACGCGGGTCTTGCCGACCCCGGCGTCGCCGGCGAGGAGGACAGCACGCGACCGCGGCTCGTCGTCCAGGCCGATCTGCTCGGCGAGGTGGGCGAGCTCGCGGTCGCGTCCCAGGATCGGTGCGGCGGCGTCGGTGTCAGGGGCCACGAGCCCCATCATCTCGCCGACGACCGACAGGTGGCGCGCGGTTTTCGCGTCGTCACCCGGGGCGTCCTGCTCGGTGTCGCTGGATTCGGTGGTGCCGGTGGTGCCGGTGGTGCCGGCCGGCGCCGCCGCGACCTGCGGGATGCTCATCCCCGCGGGTCAGGCGACGGCGACGGGACGACGGCTCGGCTGGGGCAGCTTCAGCGTCCGCCGGCGGCGGATCCGCAGCCGGCGACGTCCGCCGGAACCCCACTCGCGGGCGGCCCGCTCGCGCCGGTAGTCGAGCTCGGCGGACCAGAACGGCTCCATCGCAGCGCTGGCGATCTCACTCATCATCATGACCTCTCCTCGGTTCTCTGATGACGTCAAAGATGCGCCTCTGAGGTAGCCCCGGACATCGGAAGGAATCCCTATCTCTCGCCGCCTCGGGACCGGGGTGCCTTAGGTCTACCGAGGGGGTGCCTTAGGGGCCGGGACCCGGCTGTAACGCGGGGTTATTGACGCTTCACAAGGCGCATTTCGCTGGGGAAGCGTCCACATGCCTGGGGAAGTGCCCCCTGTACGGCGGTCGGCGCGGCCGGGCGACGAGGGGCAAGATGCGCCGACTCGGCGGCGCCAGGAGGGCAAGATGCGCCGACTCGGCACGTCTGAGGGGGCAGGACACGCCGACTCGAGCTCTCCCGGCGGGAGGTCCGAGCCGGGTCGGCGCCTCACCGCGGGAGGTCCGAGCCGGGTCGGCGCCTCACCGCGGGAGGTTCGAGCCGGGTCGGCGCCCCACGGCGGGAGGTCCGAGCCGGGTCGGCGCCCCACGGCGGGAGGTTCGAGCCGGGTCGCGGGGTCAGTGGTCGGGCAGGTCGCGGAGGTGGCGGACCGGGCTGGCCAGCAGGATCAGCGGCGACAGCACGGTGAGCGCGGCGAGCACGAGCAGCGCGTCCCGGGCACCCAGCCAGGTCGCGAGGGCGCCCGCGGCGAGGCCGCCGAGCGGGATGGCGCCCCACGAGACGAACCGCACCGTGGCCATCACCCGCGAGAGCATCTCGGGCGGGCTGGCGATCTGGCGGTACGTGCGGGTGCAGGTCGAGAGCACGACCACGCCGCCGGCGAAGACGACGTTGCCGAGGGCGAACATGAAGTACCCGACGACCCCGCTCCCGACCGGGATCAGGAACGCCCCGCCGACGGACACGAAGCCCGCGACGACACAGGCCCGGGCGGACCCCACCGCACGGACGACCGAGGGCACGAGGGCGGCGCCGACGAGCGAGCCGATTCCCTCGGCGGCGAGCAGGAAGCCGACCAGGGCGGCGGGGGCGTCGAGGTCGCGCACGAGGTACAGCGCGAACAGCGCCATCTGGCCGCCGCACACGAAGTTCGTCGCGGTCGCGTCCCACATGCAGGGCCCCATGATCGGGTGCCGCGTCACGTACTCCCAGCCCTCGCGGATCATCGCGCGCATCGGCGGCCGGTCCGGCGACGGCACGTGCCGCTCGGGCAGGCGCCGCAGCAGGACGGCCGAGACGACGTACGACGCGGAGTTCACCAGCAGGGTCGGCACGGCGCCGAGCAGCGAGACGCACACGCCGCCGAGCGACGGGCCGCCGAGCTGGCTCGCGGCGTGCGTGCCGCTCATCAGCGAGTTGCGGGCCTGCAGCTGCTCCTTGGGTACGACGGAGGGCAGGAAGGTCGAGTTGGCCACGTCGAACAGCACGTTGGCGAAGCTGGTGACGAGAGCGACCACGACGAGCTGCGCGACCGACAGCACCCCCAGCCACCAGGCGACCGGGATCGACGCGACGGCAAGAGCCCGCGCGACGTCCATCCCGACCTGGAGCCTCCGCAGCGGCAACCGCTGGGTGATCACGCCGGCCGGCAGGCCGATGACGAGCCAGGCGACGTAGGCCGCCGCCGCGATCACGCCCATCTCGAACGCGGTCGCGTCGAGCGCGAGCAGCGCCGTCAGCGGCAGCGCGACCGCACCGACCGCCGACCCGACCGCGCTGGTCGCGCCGGCCGACCAGTAGGTCCAGAACGCCCGTGTCCCCGACGACTCGCGCTGCTCGCGTGTAAGTTCCATAATGGAACTGACCATAGAGGCTGCCCCGCACCACCCGCAACCGGGAGGATCGACCTCGTGAGGAGGAACCCGTGAGGCGCGACGACCTGACCGACGCGACCTGTGGCATCGCCCAGGCGCTGGGCGTCGTCGGCGACTGGTGGACGTTCCTCGTCGTGCGCGAGGTGGCCGGCGGCACGACCCGCTTCGACGGCATCCAGGCCGCGCTCGGCATCAGCCGCAGGGCTCTCACCGAGCGGTTGACCCACCTCGTCGAGCACGGCGTCCTCGTGCGCACGCCGTACAGCGAGCGGCCGCCGCGCCACGACTACCTCCTCACCGCCAAGGGCGAGGGCCTGCTGCCGGTGCTGCTCGCGCTGCAGGAGTTCGGCGACCGGCACGTGCTCGGCGACGGCGCCGTGACCGCGACGGCCGCGGCCTCCTCGGCCGAGGCGCAGCGCGTGCACGACCTCGTCGGCCACCGGGTCGCCGACGTCGGCCTGCCCGCGCACACGGGAGACGAGGTGCGGCTCCGGCCGGCCGAAGGGTGGCGCGTCGTCTACTTCTTCCCCGGTGCGTTCGCCCCGGGCGCGCAGGCCTACCCCGCCGGCTGGGGCGACATCCCCGGCGCGGCCGGCTGCACGCTCGAGTCGACGACGTACGCCACGCACCACGACGAGTTCGTCGCCGCAGGCGCCGAGGTCGTCGGGGTCAGCTCGCAGCGCACCGACCAGCAGGCGGCGTTCGCCGAGCACGCCGGGCTGCCGTTCCGGCTGCTGTCCGACGTCGACCTCCGGGTGGGTACGGCGATGCGGCTGCCGGCGTTCCGGGTGGCCGGCACCGACCGCTACAAGCGCCAGACGCTGCTGCTCGATCCCACCGGCACGGTCCGGCACGCGCAGATGCCGATCACCGACCCGGCCGGGTCCGTCACCGAGATGTTGAGCGCGGTCCGCGAGCTCGCCGGCTAGACCCGCCGGCCGCCGACGTACACCTCCCGCACCAGCGGCACCCCCGGCCGGTAGGCGAGGTGGATCGCCGACGGCGCCTCCAGCACGACCAGGTCGGCACGGGCCCCGACGCGCAGGTGGCCGACGTCGTCCCGGTCGAGCGCCTCGGCGCCGCCGAGGGTCGCGGCCCGCACGGCCTCGACCGGCGACATCCCCATCTCCCGCACGGCGAGCGCCACGCACAGCGGCATCGAGGACGTGTAGCAGGACCCCGGGTTGCAGTCGCTCGCGAGCGCGACGCGGACGCCGGCGTCAAGGAGCCGCCGGGCGTCGGGGTACGGCGAGCGGGTGGAGAATTCCACACCCGGCAGCAGCGTCGCGACCGTGCCGGTGTCGGCGAGGGCGGCGACGTCGGAGTCGTCGAGGTACGTGCAGTGGTCGACCGCGACCAGGCCGAGCTCGCAGGCGAGCTGCACGCCGGGACCGGGGCCGAGCTGGTTGGCGTGCAGCCGGCCGCGCAGCCCGGCGACCGCCCCGGCGGCGAGCACGGCCCGCGTCTGGTCGACGTCGAAGGCGCCGCGCTCGCAGAACACGTCCACCCACCGCGCGTGCGGCGCGCAGGCCTCGAGCATCGGACCGGTGACGAGGTCGACGTACTCCTCCGGCGTCGTCCCCTCCGGCACCACGTGCGCGCCGAGGAACGTCGTCTCCTCGGTGAACTGCCGCGCGACCGCGAGGCTGCGCGCCTCGTCGCGCACGCTCAGGCCGTAACCGCTCTTCACCTCGACCGTCGTCGTCCCCTGCCGCCGCATCTCGTCCACCAGCCGCGCGACGTTGGCGGTCAGCTGCTCGTCGGTCGCGGCACGCGTGGCGGCGACGGTGGTGCGGATCCCGCCGGCGGAGTACGGCGTCCCGGTCATCCGGGCCGCGAACTCCTGCGCCCGGTCGCCGGCGAACACCAGGTGCGAGTGCGAGTCGACGAAGCCCGGGACGACCGCCCGACCACCCACGTCGTACGACGCATCGGCCGCGGGCGCGCTGCGGGCGGAACCGGTCCAGGCGACGCGGCCGGACTCGACGACGACCGCGGCGTCGGGCAGCGGGGCGTGCCCGTGCTCCGGGTCGTGCGAGGTCAGCTCGGCGACACCGGTCAGCAGCAGCGAGGTCATGCGTCCCATACCTTCCGGATGACGGCGTCCAGCTCGGCGCCCACGTCGCGCCGGTCGTCGGCCGTGGCGACCACGACGCCGTCGGCGACGACGTGGACGACGTCGGCGGCGGTCGCGGCGAACACGGCCGTGGCCTCCCCTGCGCCGGTCCCCGCCGTGCGCGGGCTCGTGGTGTCGAGCGTGACCAGGTCGGCCCGCGCCCCCACCTCGATCCGGCCGGCGTCGGCGAGGCCGAGCGAGCGGTGGCCGACGGACGTGGCGGCCGCGAGCAGCTCGCCGGACGCCCAGTGCCCGCGCTGCTCGCTGGCGAGCCGCTCGTCGAGCTCGACCGCGCGCATCTCCTCGAACAGGTCGACCACCGCGTGGCTGTCGGAGCCGAGGGTGAGCGGCGCCCCGGCCTCGTGCAGCTGCCGCGACGGGCCGATCCCGTCGCCGAGGTCCCGCTCGGTGGTCGGGCAGAAGCAGGCGTACGTCCGCGACTCCCCCAGCACCGCGACGTCGCCGGCGGTCAGGTGGGTGGCGTGCACGGCCGACGTCCGGTCGCCCAGCGCGCCCGCCTCGCCGAGCAGCGCGGTGGGCGTGATGCCGTAGGCGTCGAGGCACTGGTCGTTCTCGGCGACCTGCTCCGACAGGTGCACGTGCAGCGGCGCCTCGTGCCGAGACGCCCAGGCCGCGACGAGCGGCACCTGCTCGCGCGGGACCGCGCGGACGGAGTGGACCGCCGCGCCCCGGTGCGGCACGTCGAGCGCCTCGACCCGTTCCGCCCACGCCTCGGCCGTCCCGTCGCTGAACCGGCGCTGCACGCCCTCGGGCTCCCGACCGATGCCGGCCGCGAGGTAGCAGGTGTCGAGCAGCACGACCCGCACCCCGGCCTGCCGGCCGGCCTCGACGAGCGCGTGGCCCATCGCGTTCGGGTCGTCGTACGGCGTGCCGTCGGGGCCGTGGTGGAGGTAGTGGAACTCGCCCACGGAGGTGATGCCCGCCAGCGCCATCTCGCGGTACGTCGCGCGGGCCAGGGCGAGGTAGCCGTCGGGGTCGAGCCGCGCGGCGACGGCGTACATCTGCTCGCGCCAGGTCCAGAACGTGCCGCGGTCCTCCTGCGTCCGGCCGCGCAGCGCGCGATGGAACGCGTGGCTGTGGCAGTTGGCGAGACCAGGAATCGTCAAGCCGGCAAGGCGTTCCGCGCCGTCGGCACCGCCGTGGTTCACCGCGGCGAACCGGCCGTCCTCGACCTCGACCCGCACCCCCTCGACGACCCCGTCGGGCAGCAGCGCACGCTCCAACCACCACCCGCTCATGCGGCCATCCTCCCGTCGGGTGCGCCAGACAGGGGTGGACGGCGCGCCGCGGCAGGGGCACCGTGGGCACCATGACGACCATGAGCCTCCCCCTCGTCAGCACCTGCAGCGTCGACGGCTGCTCGTACAACCACGACCACGACTGCCACGCCGGAGCGATCACGGTGACCGGCTCGTCGTCGGCGTGCGGGACGTACGTCCACACCGATGCCAAGGGCGGCGCGGACAGCACCGCGACGGTGGGGGCGTGCCACCGGACCGACTGCGTGCACAACTCCGCCCTGGAGTGCACCGCCCACGACGTCGAGGTGGGTCCGGGGGCGGACGTCGCCGACTGCCTGACCTTCAGCGCGCGCTGAAGCGCGCGCTGACCCGGTCACTGCTCACCGCCTGACAGCAGCGCCAGCGTGTCCGCGAGCGCGGTCACGCCGGCCAGGCAGTCCGCGGTCTCGGCGTGCTCGTCGGGGCTGTGCGAGACGCCGGTCGGGTTGCGGACGAACAGCATCGCGGTCGGGACGCCCGCCGCGGACAGCACGCCTGCGTCGTGGCCGGCCATGGTCGGGATGACCGGCCAGCGGTGCGGCTCCGCGATCCGCGCGGCGAGGGCGGGGTCGAACGCCACCTCGGGTGACACCGACTCGGCGGTCACCGTGAGCGACGTGCCGTCCCGGCCGGCGCGTTCTTGCGCCTGCCGCTCGACGTCGGCGAGCAGCTGCTCCAGCGCGGTCGACGACTCGGCGCGCGCGTCGAGCCACGCGGTCACGTGGGAGGGGACGGCGTTGGTGCCGTTGGGGCGTACGTCGACCCGTCCGAACGTCGCGCGCTGCCCGGAGACCCGGGCCTGCTTGTTGGCGGCCAGCGCGGTCATCGCATAGCTGAGCATCGGGTCGCGCCGGTCCTCCATCCGGGTGGTGCCGGCGTGGTTGGCCTCGCCCGCGAAGTCGAACCGGTAGCGCCCGTGCGGCCAGATCGCGCTGGCCACGCCCACCGCCTCGTCGCGGTCGACAAGGTCGCGGCCCTGCTCGACGTGCAGCTCGACGAACGTCGCGACCCCGTCGAGCCAGGTGCCGCGCGAGCCGTCGAGCCCCTCGTCGGCCAGCGCGTCCTCGAGCGCGAGACCCTCACGGTCGCGCAGCACCCGGGCCGTCTCCCACGACGTCGCGCCGGTGAGCAGCCGGGAGCCGAGGCAGGCCAGGCCGAAGCGCGAGCCCTCCTCCTCGACGAACGCGCCGACCGCGACCGGCCGGCGCGGCTCGAACCCGCGACCGCGCAGCACGTCGACGGCGGCCAGCGCCGACACGACGCCCAGCGGTCCGTCGTACGCACCGCCGTCGAGCACGGAGTCGAGGTGCGACCCGGTGAGCACGGCGTCGGTGCGGCCGGTCCCCCACCAGGCGACGAGGTTGCCAAGCCCGTCGCGCTCGACGGCGAGCCCGCGCGCCTCGGCCTGCTCGACGAACCACGCCCGCGCCTCCCGTTCCGGGGCCGTCCACGGCTGCCGGAAGTACCCGCCGCTGCTCGCCGACCGGCCCAGCGGGAGCAGGTCGCGCCACATCTGCTCGAAGTCGTCAGTCACGATGGCTCCCATGGAGTTCCAGGATGTCGTACGTCGTCGTCGGATGGTGCGCAGCTACGACCCCGACCGCCCGGTGGACCCCGCGGTGGTGGAGCGGCTGCTGGACAACGCGGTCCGGGCGCCGAGCGCGGGGTTCAGCCAGGGCTGGGGGTTCCTCGTGCTGGAGTCTGCCGAGGACCGCGCCCGGTTCTGGGAGGCCACCTCCGACGACGCCGGCGACGACGGGGCGCCGGACGGCTGGCTCACCGGGATGATGACGGCGCCGTTGATCGTGGTTCCCCTGTCCTGCAAGGAGATCTACCTCGAGCGCTACGCCCAGGACGACAAGGGCTGGACCGACAAGGACGAGTCGCGCTGGCCGGTGCCGTACTGGGACATCGACACCGGCATGGCGTCGCTGCTGATCCTGCAGACCGCCGTCGACGAGGGCCTGGGGGCGTGCTTCTTCGGCGTGCCGCCGGCGAGGATGGAGGCGTTCCGCACGGCGTTCGACGTGCCGGCGGCGTACACCCCGATCGGCGCGATCACCGTCGGCCACAAGCCGGCCGACCCCGCGCAGACCGGCGCGAAGGGCAGCCCGACGCGACGGGCGCGTCGGGATCCGGGCGAGGTGGTGCACCGCGGCCGCTGGACGGCGCGTCCGTAGGATGAGGGCGGGGTGAACGCGATGAGCGACAAGCAGACCAACCGCCTGGCCGAGTGGCAGGACGAGGAACGCCGGTTGCGCGAGGCAGCCGTGACCAAGGCGATGGGCGCCGCGCCCGAGCCGGAGGTCGAGGCCGCCGACGAGGCCGCCGAGGAGAGCGCCCGCGCCCGCATCGACCAGCAGACCGCGTGGGTGGACCGTCAGGTGCGCGCGGCGATCGCGCGCGGGGAGTTCGACAACCTGCCCGGAGCGGGCAAGCCGCTGAAGCTGCCGGATACGCACGACCCCGACTGGTGGACCAAGCGGCTCATCGAGCGCGAGAAGATCACCGGCATCGCGCCGCCGGCCATCGGCCTGCGCGCCGAGGACGCCGCGCTCGACGCGGAGCTCGACCGGATGGCGACCGAGGAGCAGGTGCGCGAGGCGCTCGCCGACTTCAACCGCCGTGTCGTCGAGGCGCGCCGCCAGCTCCAGGGCGGTCCGCCCGTGGTGACGCCCACGCGCAACGTCGAGGACGAGGTCAACGCCTGGCGGCAGCGCCGCGCGGAGCGCCGGGCCGTCGTGCGCGCCGCCGAGCTGCGCGAGAAGGCCGAGACCCCGCGCCGCCGTTGGTGGCAGCGCCGGGCAACCCACTAGCCCTCCTGCATCGGGACACGCACGCCGCGCTCACGCGCGACCTCGACCGCGTCGTCGTAGCCCGCGTCGACGTGCCGGATCACGCCCATGCCCGGGTCGTTGGTGAGGACCCGCTCGATCTTCTGCGCCGCGAGGTCGGTGCCGTCGGCGACCGTGACCTGGCCGGCGTGGATCGAGCGGCCCATGCCGACACCGCCGCCGTGGTGGATCGAGACCCAGGTCGCGCCGGAGGCGGTGTTGACCAGCGCGTTGAGCAGCGGCCAGTCGGCGATGGCGTCGGAGCCGTCGAGCATCCCCTCGGTCTCGCGGTACGGCGAGGCGACCGAGCCGCAGTCGAGGTGGTCGCGGCCGATCGCGATCGGGCCCTTGAGCTCGCCCGACGCGACCATCTCGTTGAACTTCAGGCCCGCCCGGTGCCGCTCGCCGTACCCGAGCCAGCAGATCCGCGCCGGCAGACCCTGGAAGTGCACCCGCTCGCCGGCCATGGTGATCCACTTCCGCAGCCGCTCGTTGTCGGGGAAGAGCTCGAGGATCGCCTTGTCGGTCGCGGCGATGTCGGCCGGGTCGCCGGACAGCGCGGCCCAGCGGAACGGGCCCTTGCCCTCGCAGAACAGCGGCCGGATGTACGCCGGAACGAAGCCGGGGAACTCGAACGCCCGGGCGAAGCCGCCCTTGCGCGCCTCGTCGCGGATCGAGTTGCCGTAGTCGAAGACCTCGGCGCCCTTGTCCTGGAAGCCGACCATCGCCTCGACGTGGCGGGCCATCGACTCCTGGGCCTTCTCGGTGAGCAGCTGCGGGTCCTTGTCGCGCATCGCCGCCCACTTGTCGAACGGCACGCCGGTCGGCAGGTAGTACAGCGGGTCGTGCGCCGAGGTCTGGTCGGTGACGATGTCGATCGGTGCCTCCTTGGCCAGCAGCGCCGGCACCATGTCGGCGGCGTTGCCGAGCACGCCGATCGACAGCGGGCGCCGCTCGTCGCGCGCCTCGACCGCGAGCCGCAGGGCCTCGTCGAGGTTGTCGGCCTGCACGTCGAGGTAGCGGTGCTCGATGCGGCGGGTGATCCGCGACTGGTCGCACTCGATGCAGATGACCACGCCGTCGTTCATCGTCACGGCCAGCGGCTGCGCGCCGCCCATGCCGCCGAGGCCGGCGGTCAGCGTGATCGTCCCGGCGAGGGTGCCGTCGAACCGCTTGTCGGCCACCGCCGCGAACGTCTCGAACGTGCCCTGCAGGATGCCCTGGGTGCCGATGTAGATCCACGAGCCCGCGGTCATCTGGCCGTACATCGTCAGCCCGAGGTGCTCGAGCCGGCGGAACTCCTCCCAGTTGGCCCAGTCGCCGACGAGGTTGGAGTTGGCGATCAGCACGCGCGGCGCCCACTCGTGGGTGCGCATCACGCCGACCGGCTTGCCCGACTGCACCAGCAGCGTCTCGTCGGCCTCGAGGTCCTGGAGCGTCCGGACGATCGCGTCGTACGCCGCCCACGACCGCGCGGCCTTGCCGGTGCCGCCGTACACGACGAGGTCGTCGGGGCGCTCGGCGTTCTCCGGGTCGAGGTTGTTCATCAGCATGCGCAGCGGCGCCTCGGTCTGCCACGACTTGGCGGTCAGCTCGGGGCCACGGGGGGCGCGCACCTCGCGCGGCCCCGGCTCGTTCGGGTGGTCGAGCTTGCGATGTCCTGAGCCTGTCGAAGGGTCGAGACCACTACTCATTGCAGCTCTCCAATCGTCTCCTCGACCACGCGGACCAGGGCGCCGGAGACGACGTCCTGGTAGGCGTGCTCGATCTCGGGAGCGAGGTGCCGGTCGGGACCCGGCCCCTCGACGTTGCGGCGCAGCAGCGCCAGCGCGGCGCCCGTGGCGGGCGACGGGGTCAGCGGCGCGCGCATGTCGAGCGCGCGGGCGGCGGTGAGGTACTCGATCGCGACCACGCGGGCCAGGCCGTCGACCGACCGGCGCAGCTTGCGCGCGGCCGACCAGCCCATCGACACGTGGTCCTCCTGCATCGCGCTGCTCGGGATCGAGTCGACCGAGGCGGGCACCGCGAGGCGCTTCATCTCCGAGACGATCGCGGCCTGGGTGTACTGCGCGATCATGTGGCCCGAGTCGACGCCGGGGTCGTCGGCGAGGAACGGGTGCAGGCCGTGGTTGCGGGCCTTGTCGAGGAACCGGTCGGTGCGGCGCTCGCTGATCGAGGCGACGTCGGCCGCCGCGATCGCGAGGAAGTCGAGCACGTAGGCGACCGGCGCCCCGTGGAAGTTGCCGTTGCTCTCGACCCGGCCGTCGTCGAGCACCACCGGGTTGTCGACCGCGCTCGTCAGCTCGCGGCCGGCGACGGTCGCGGCGTGGTCGACCGTGTCGCGCGCGGCGCCGTGCACCTGGGGGGAGCAGCGCAGGGAGTACGCGTCCTGGACCCGGTTGCAGTCCGGCCCGCGGTGGCTGGCCACGACGCCGGAGTCGGCCAGGAGGAGGCGCAGGTTGGACGCGCTCGCGCCCTGGCCGGGGTGCGGCCGCAGCGCCTGGAGGTCCTCGGCGAACACCCGGTCGGTTGCGAGCTGGGCCTCGACCGACATCGCGGCGGTGACGTCGACGGCCTTGAGCAGGTTGCGCAGGTCGGCGATCGCCATGACGAGCATGCCGAGCATGCCGTCCGTGCCGTTGATCAGCGCGAGGCCCTCCTTGGCGGCCAGCTCGACCGGGGTCAGGCCGGCCTCGCTGAGCGCGACCGCCGCAGGGCGCTTCACACCGTCCTTGTCGTGGACGTCGCCCTCGCCCATCAGCGCGAGCGCGCAGTGCGAGAGCGGCGCGAGGTCGCCGGAGCAGCCGAGCGAGCCGTACTCGTGCACGACCGGCGTGATCCCGTGGGTCAGCATCCCGGCGAGGGTCTGCGCGGTCCGGAGCCGGACGCCGGTGTGGCCGGTCGCCAGCGTCGAGAGGCGCAGCAGCATCAGCGCGCGCACCACCTCGCGCTCCACCTCGGGCCCGCTGCCCGCGGCGTGCGAGCGGACCAGCGACCGCTGCAGCTGGGCGCGCAGGTCGGTCGGGATGTGCCGGGTCGCCAGCGCGCCGAACCCGGTCGAGATGCCGTACGCCGGCGTCGCCGCCGCGGCCAGCGTCTCCACCGCGTCGCGCGCCCGCCCGATCGCAGCGACCGCGTCCTCGCCGAGCTCGACGGCCGCGCCTCCGCGGGCGACCGCGACGACGTCCTCGAACGACACGGGACCGGTGCCGACGACCACGACCCGGGTGGTCGAGCCGTCCCGGGTGGTCGAGCCGTCCCGGGTGATTGAGCTTGTCGAAACCATGACCTCATCCCACCGCAGCCGCGGCCCCGGCACCACGCCCGCCGTACGTCCGCTGTCTCGGATCCGAGACAAGGCTAGAGTGACGCCGTGCAGCTGAGGTTCGCGACCGGAGGCGCCGCCGAGGGGTGGGCGCAGGTCCAGATGTCCGCCAGCCCGTTCCTGGTCAGCTCGGAGGAGGCGGTGCTCCACGACATGGCGCACCACCCCGCGACGCTGGCGCGCTACGTCGTCGTCGAGGACGGCCAGGTGCTCGGCCTGACGCGCGTGCGCGACAGCCGGCCGGGCGAGGTGCGCGCGATGATCCAGGTGCACGTCGACCACCGCGGTCGCGGCGTCGGCACGCTGCTGCTCGCCCAGGTCCTGCGCGTCGCCGGCGACCGCAGCGTCGCGGGCGTGGTGAACGGCGACGACCACTCGGTCGGGGTCAGCGACCACTGGGGCTTCGTCCGCGAGCGGTCGCACCGCATCTCCGCGGTCGACCCGCGCGACGCGCCTCCCGCGCCGCCGACCCCCGACGACCTCACCGTCGTCCCCCTCACCGACGTCGACCCCGCGGGCGTCTGGGCCTGCCTGCAGGAGGTCGCGCTGGACGACCCGTCCGGACTCACCCGGCCGGTCCCCCTCGACGAGTTCCTGGCCACCGAGTGGGCCGACCCGCTGCACCGGCCCGACCTCGGCCGGGCGGCCGTCACGGCGGACGGCACGCCCGTCGCGTACGCCGAGATCACCGCCGCCCACGGCCGCGCCTGGAACGCCATGACCGGCACGCTGCCGTCGCACCGCGGCCGCGGCCTCGCCACCCTGGTCAAGGCGCACGCCCTCGCCGCCTGCGCCGCCGCCGGGATCACCAGCTGCGGCACCGGCAACGACGACGCCAACGCACCGATGCTGGCGGTCAACGACCGGCTCGGCTACCGGCCGTCGGCGGTCACCTGGAGCGCGCGGCGAGCGGGATGAGCAACGTCCCCGCGGCGACCCGCGCGCTGCGGGTGCTGCGCTACCTCGCCAGCCAGCCCGACCCGGTCAGCCTCGACCGGCTCGCGTCGGCGGTGGGGCTGCCCCGGTCCACGGCCTACCACCTGATGGCCGCGATGGAGGCCGAGGGCTTCGTCACCCACCTGCCCGACGAGCACCGCTACGGCCTCGGCGTCGCGGCCTTCGAGGTCGGCAGCGGCTACAGCCGGCAGGCGCCGCTGCAGCGCATCGCCCGCCGCCCGCTCGCCGCACTCGTCGACACGCTCGGCCAGAGCGCGCACCTCGCGGTGCTGCACGGCCGCGACGTGCTGTACGTCGTCGAGGAGCGCGCCCCCGGCCGCCCGCCGCTCGTCACCGACGTCGGCGTCCGGCTGCCCGCGCACCTCACCGCCAGCGGGCGCGCGGTGCTCGCGGCGCTGCCGGCCAACCAGGTGCGCGCCCTCTACCCCGACCGGGCCGCGTTCGTCACCCGCCACGGCTCCGGGCCCGCGTCGCCCAGCGCGCTCCGGGCACTGCTCGCCGAGACCCGCCAGCGCGGCCACGCGGTCGAGGACGGCGAGGTGACGCCGGGGTTCGCCTCCGTCGCCGCGGCGGTGCTCGACCACAACGGGCACCCCGTCGCCGGGGTCGCGGTCACCTACCCCTCGGCCGAGCAGCCGGACTTGCCGTCGCTCGCCGGCCACGTCCGCCGTACCGCCGCGGGACTGAGCCGACGGCTCGGCGGCGCACCGGTGACGTAACCCCCCGGCGTGGAACTCGTTCTACCTGCATGGTGACCCCTGCGCCCGACGACCGCGCCCCGCAACGCCGCCGCCTCGTCGCGGCCGCCGTGCTCGCCGCCGGCACGCTGGTGGGCAGCGCCGTCGTCGTGCCGACGTACGGGATCCCCTTCACCGGTGACGAGTCCGCCACCGAGGCCACGACCAACCGCTGGGCGGGTGACGGCTCCCTCGCCCAGCGGTACGACGCCGCGGTGCGCGAGACCCGCCGGGCCGACGCGCTCCGCGCCCACGCCGAGGCCGAGGCGAAGGCGCTCGCCGACGCCGGCCTCGACGACGGGCACGGGCACAGCCACACCGACGCGACCACCAAGAACGCCGTGTCGCGCAGCGCCGACGACGGACCCGCCACCGAGGACCCGACCACGCTCGGTCAACGGCTCGCCGGGATGCAGGCCGTCGCGCGGCAGCGCGCCGAGAGGGACCCCGAGCTCGTCCCGGTCGCCAAGCGGCCCGACCGGCAGCGCAGCCCCGAGGACCGCTACGCGATGGCGGGCGGCTGCTACGCGCTGCGCAGCACCACGACCGGGCAGTGGGTCGCCCGTGCCGGGGCGGGCTACGCCGCGACCGCCGGTGCGAAGACGCAGGCGGAGCCGTTCCACTTCCAGGCGACCGACCTCGGGACGTACCTCCTGTTCGGGCGCGACAAGACCTTCGCCGCCCGCAAGCCCGGCGTGCCGCTGCTGCAGCCCACGTCGGTCGCCGCCGCCGCGCAGCCCAGTGCCGACGCCGACTGGACCGCACGAAGGGTCGGCACGACGTACTCCTTCGGCTTCCCGAGCGGCGACCGCCTGGCCGTCGACGACACCGGCGCGGTCGTGCTCGGCCCCGACGCGGAGCGCTTCGCCCTGCGCACCACGACGGGCTGCGCGCCGTGGGACGAGATCACGACCAACGTCCAGGGTCGCCCGTTCCGCGGCGTCTCCGCCATCCAGGAGACCCGCGGCTACGTCGACGCGCACACCCACGGCATGGCCTTCGAGTTCCTCGGCGGACGCGCCCACTGCGGCAAGCCGTGGGACCCGTACGGCGTGCAGTACGCCCTCGTCGACTGCCCGGACCACAGCGCCACCGGCGGCTACGGCGCGCTGCTCGAGACCGCGCTGTCCGAGCGCGTCGGCCACGACCCGGTCGGCTGGCCGACGTTCAAGGACTGGCCGGCGCCTGACTCGCTCACCCACGAGGGCACCTACTGGAAGTGGATGGAGCGCTCCTGGCGCGGCGGCCTGCGGGTGTTCGTGAACCTGCTCGTCGAGAACAACAAGCTCTGCGAGCTCTACCCGCTGAAGAAGAACTCCTGCGACGACATGGACTCGATCCGCCTGCAGGCGCGGCAGATGCGTGCGTTCGAGCGCTACATCGACGCGCAGTACGGCGGCCCGGGCGAGGGCTGGTACCGCATCGTCACCAACCCGTTCCAGGCACGCCGCGTCGTCAACGAGGGCAAGCTCGCCGTCGTCATGGGGATCGAGACCTCCGTGCCGTTCACCTGCACGATGAAGGCCGACGTCCCCCAGTGCGACGCCGCCACCATCGACCGGCAGCTCGCCGAGGTGCACAGGATGGGGGTGCGCCAGATGGAGCTGGTCAACAAGTTCGACAACGCCCTCTCCGGCGTCGCCGGCGACGAGGGCTCGACCGGGCTGCTGGTCAACAGCGCCAACTTCCTCGAGACCGGCTCCTACTGGGCGATGGAGCACTGCGCCGGCACCGACGGCAAGCACGACAAGGCCCAGTACGCCGCCCCGGCCGGCATCGACCCGGAGCAGCAGGACGCCCTGTTCGGCGCGATCGCCGAGGTCAGCGGCGTGCAGCCGGCCCCGCTCTACGGGCCGCCCGAGCACTGCAACCGGCGCGGCCTCACCGACCTGGGCAGGCACCTGATCAACCGGCTCGCGCAGCGCGGCATGATCTTCGACCCCGACCACATGTCCGTCGCCGGCCGCGACGCCGCGCTCGACCTGCTCGAGCAGATCGACTACCCCGGCGTCGTCTCCAGCCACTCGTGGTCGACGCCCGACGCCTACCCGCGCATCTACCGCCTCGGCGGCACGATCACGCCGTACGCCGGCGACTCCACCGGCTTCGTCGAGAAGTGGAAGCGGCACCTGTCGTGGGCCGACCCGCGCTACTACTTCGGCTTCGGGTACGGCGCCGACATGAACGGCCTCGGCGCGCAGGGTGACCCGCGCGGCGCCGA
The DNA here is from genome assembly GCF_004168035.1 of Nocardioides iriomotensis. GTDB lineage: Bacteria > Actinomycetota > Actinomycetes > Propionibacteriales > Nocardioidaceae > Nocardioides_B > Nocardioides_B iriomotensis. The sequence goes on from NZ_SDPU01000028.1 coordinate 233,422, forward strand.
CGTGCCGAACCCGGTCACCTACCCCTTCACCGGCCTCGGCGGCGTGACGGTCGACAGGAACGTCAGCGGCCAGCGGGTCTACGACGTCAACGTCGACGGCGTCGCGCAGTACGGCCTCTACCCCGACTGGATCGAGGACCTCCGCAAGGTCGCCGACGCGCAGTCGCCGGGCGAGGGCGCGCAGATCGCCGACGACATGGCGCGCGGCACCGAGGCCTACCTGCAGATGTGGGAGCGGGCGGTCGGTGTCGGCAACGACGCCTGCCGGGACCCCGAGGTCGCCAAGCACGCCCGAGTGATCCGCAGGCTGCCGGTCGGCTCGCCGGTCCGCCGGGTGCTGCTCACCGCCGGACAGCCGCACGCCCGCCTCGACGACACCTTCACCTACTGCGCGACCACCAGGTCCGGTGCGACCACGAAGGTCTGGCTGTCCTTCGACGACCGCGGCCGGCTCACCCGGATCCACTAACGGAACTCGCCGTTCACGGCAACAGGTCCAGTCCGGTTCGCTGGTCCGGCTCCAGGACGGTGACACCGCGCCGCGGCCCGTGGCAGGTTCGACAGATGCACGGGTCCCGTGCCCTGGTGGCTCGGATCGGATGGTGGGTGGCCTACTTCGCGGTCATCGGCGTCCCGCTCGCCCTCGCGTGGAGGTCGTTGGAGACGGCCCCCACCCTGGCCACCTGGTACTCCATCGTGACCGGGCTGCTCGCCTTCTCGATGCTGGTCGTCACGGTGGTGCTGATCGCGCGGCTGCCGTTCGTGGTCTCCGCCTTCGGGATCGAGACCGCGCTGCTGATGCACCGCCTCGCCGCCGTCACGCTGGCGGTGCTCGTCGTCGCCCACATCGCCCTGGTCCTCGGCAGCGACCCGCGGGGGTTGACGATCCTCGACCTCACCGACACCACCGCGGCGGCCCGGGCGGCGGTCGTCTCCACCCTGACGCTGACGGCCGCCGTGCTGCTCGCGCTGTGGCGCAAGCGCCGTCAGCCGCGCTACGAGGGATGGCGGTTGGTGCACGTGACCCTGGCCGCGATCACCTTCCTGGCCGCGTTCCTACACATCTGGTGGCTGAACCACCTACGCGCGACCACCTCGATCGCGGTCCTCTTCGACGTGCTGGCCATCGTCGTGGTCCTCGTCGGACTTCGCCGCTGGGCCTGGCTGCCGCTGCGTGCGCGCCGCCGCCAGTACGTCGTCGAGGAGGTGGCTCCGGGTCCGAGCAGCTCGGTCACGTTGGTGCTGCGGGCGCACGGGCACCGCGGCGTGCCCTTCCACGCCGGCCAGTTCGCCTGGCTCAAGGTGAGTTCCTCGCCGTTCGCCTTCGAGGAGCACCCGTTCTCGATCGCCTCGACCGCGCACACCCCGCACCGCAAGGAGTTCACGATCAAGGCGCTGGGCGACTTCACCAGCGCGCTCGGCCAGCTGACCCCGGGGCGTCGCGTCTACCTGGACGGCCCCTACGGCGGGTTCACTATCGACGGCCTGGAGAAGTCACCGGGCTTCGTGTTCATCGCGGGCGGCGTCGGGCTCACCCCGATGCTGAGCATGCTCCGGACGCTGCGTGACCGTGGTGACCAGCGCCGCCACCATCTCGTCGTCGGCGCCCGCAGCCTCGACGACCTGATGCTGCGCGAGGAGATCGCCGGGCTCACGACCGGGCTCGACGTCCGGGTGACCGAGGTGATCGAGTCCCCCGGCGAGAGCTGGGCCGGGGAGACCGGACGGATCGACGGCCGGCTGCTCGACCGGGTCCTGCCCCGCCACGCGCGCCACTACGACTACTTCCTCTGCGGTCCGCCGGCCATGGTGGCCGCCGTCGGGCAGCAGCTGCGCGCGCTCCGCATCCCGGCGGGGCGCATCCACACCGAGCGGTTCGAGGTCGTCTGACACACGTGTCGCGATCCCACCCCGCTCACGCGGATCTCGTCGCCACCGCCCGGTACTCCTCCTCGGTGGCCGCGATCCTGGCGTCCTCGAGGTACCCGACCTCACCCGTGTCCAGCAGCTCCTCGAGCATGGCCAGGCAGAGGTGGTAGCCGGCGCCGGACTTGGTGAGGTACTCCTCGCCGGGTTCACCGAACCACGTCGACAGCACCAGCCGGGTGCCACCGTCGTGGGGCTCCAGCTCCCAGCGCAGCCGGTCTCCCTCCCAGATCCACTCCAGCAGCGTCGGCTCCTCCCACGCGACCAGCTCGCCGTGCGTCACCGGCTCGTCGATCTGCCAGCGCTCCACCTGGCGCGGCCAGAACGGCAGCTCCAGCTCGGCCCCGGGCACCCGCTCGCCGCCCACGACCACCAGGTCGGTCGGGAACCAGTGCACGAGGTGCTCCCCTTCGGTCAGCGCGCGCCACACCTTCGCAGGCTGGTGCTTGAGGTGCCGCACGAACTGCACACCGCCGTCGGGCAGCAGTCGCCCCAGCCGGGCGTCCTCGGTCGTCGTCATCAGTCCTCACTGCCTTTCATGTCGTCCATGGCATCCAGCCGGGCCTCGAGCGCGTCGAGCCGCTCGGCCCAGAACCTGCGGTACGGCGCCAGCCACACGTCGAGCTCGCGGAGCGGCTCCGGCCGCAGCGCGTACACCCGCCGCCGACCCTCCGGCCGCGCCCGCACGAGGCCGGCCTCGGTCAGCGCCCGCAGGTGCTTCGACACGTTGGGCTGCGCGACGCCGAGCGCCGCCACCAGGTCGTTCACCGGCAGCTCGCCCTGCCGCAGCAGGTCGAGGATCCGGCGACGGGTGGTGTCCGCCAGGGCGTCGTACAGCGTGGTGCTCATCGTCCTGAAAATATGCCTCGGTCGGCATATGTTGGTCAACCCGAGCCACGAGGTTTGCCGAAAGTTACTCGTTGGTAGGCTGCGGGCGCACCGTGTGACTTTCACCGCTGACGCGGCCGTCCGCGCGGCACTAGGCTCAGCCGACGCGCGAGCCGTCGCCGCAGAGGAGACTTGATGCAGATCTTCGCCATCGTGGTGTCCCTGGCCATCACCGCCGTCGGTGTCGCCCTGTTCGTGAAGGCGATCCGGCACATCATCGCGGTGGTCAAGCTGGGCCAGCCGACCGCGTCGCGCACCGGCAACCCGAAGGCGCGCACGGTGACGCTCCTCAAGGAGTCGCTCGGCCACACCCGGATGCTGCAGTGGACGGCGGTCGGCGTCGGGCACTGGTTCGTGTTCATCGGCTTCGGGCTGCTGTTCTTCACGCTGCTGACGGCGTTCGGCCAGCTGTTCGACCCGCACTTCGCGCTGCCGCTGATCGGCCATTTCTTCCTCTACGAGTGGATCACCGAGCTCTTCACCTGGGCGATGCTCGTCGCGATCGTCGCGTTCATCGGCTACCGGCTGAGCCGGCCCAAGGAGCGCGAGCGCGGCACTACCGGCCGCTTCTACGGCTCGACGATGTGGCAGGCCTACTTCGTCGAGGCCGTCATCCTCGGCGTCGGGCTCTGCATCGTCACGCTCCGCGGCCTCGAGTACGCCCTGGTGGCCGACGAGGGCGACGCGTCGGTGTTCCACTTCCCGCTGACCTTCTGGCTCGGCGAGGCGTTCGGCGGCCTGTCCACCACCGGCGTCGAGAACGCCATCTACCTCGTCGCGATGCTCAAGATCGTCATCTCGTTCACCTGGATGATCGTCATCTCGCTCAACACCACGATGGGCGTCGCGTGGCACCGGTTCACGGCGTTCTTCAACATCTTCTTCAAGCGCAAGGACACCGGCGGTACGGCGCTCGGCGGGCTGCAGCCGATGATGGTCAACGGCGAGCCGATCGACTTCGAGAACATCGAGGACCTCGACGAGGACGCCGCGATGGGCGTCGGCAACATCGAGGACTTCGCCTGGAAGGGCATCCTCGACTTCACGTCCTGCACCGAGTGCGGCCGCTGCCAGTCGCAGTGCCCGGCGTGGAACACCGACAAGCCGCTGTCCCCGAAGCTGCTCATCACCAACCTCCGCGACCACGCCTACGCCAAGGCGCCGTACCTCCTCGCCGACCCCGACGAGCGCGACGGCCTGCCCGACGAGGTCAAGGCCGCGGCCGAGCGCGAGCTCGTCGGCGCCACCGAGGGCGACCCGACGCTGCCGAGCGGCGGCGCGGTGATCGACCCCGACGTGCTGTGGTCGTGCACGTCCTGCGGCGCCTGCGTGCAGCAGTGCCCGGTCGACATCGAGCACGTCGACCACATCGTCGACATGCGCCGCTACCAGGTGCTGATCGAGTCGAGCTTCCCGTCCGAGCTCAACGGCCTGTTCAAGGGCCTGGAGAACAAGGGCAACCCCTGGAACATGTCGCCCAACGCGCGGATGGACTGGGCGAAGGACCTCGACTTCGAGGTCAAGCAGGTCGGCGTCGACGTCGAGGACCTCGACGAGGTCGACTGGCTGTTCTGGGTCGGCTGCGCCGGCGCCTACGAGGACCGCGCCAAGAAGACCACCCGCGCGGTCGCGGAGCTGCTCACCACCGCGGGCGTCTCGTTCGCCGTGCTCGGCGACGGCGAGACCTGCACCGGCGACCCGGCTCGCCGCGCCGGCAACGAGTTCGTGTTCCAGCAGCTCGCGATGCAGAACGCCGAGGTGTTCAAGGAGACCAAGGTCAAGAAGGTCGTCTCCACCTGCGCGCACTGCTTCAACACGCTGAAGAACGAGTACTCCCAGTTCGGCGTCGAGCTCGAGGTCGTGCACCACACGCAGCTGCTCAACCGGCTCGTCCGCGAGGGAAAGCTGACCCCAGTCGCCGACCGGTCCGCCGGCAACGGCGCGAAGCGGTCCGTCACCTACCACGACCCCTGCTACCTGGGCCGGCACAACCAGGTCTACAGCCCGCCGCGCGAGCTGCTCGACGTGATCCCCGACGCGAAGCTCACCGAGATGCCGCGCAACAGCGAGCGGTCCTTCTGCTGCGGCGCCGGCGGTGCCCGCATGTGGATGGAGGAGAACCTCGGCGAGCGGATCAACCTGAACCGCACGACCGAGGCCCTGGAGACCGGTGCCGACCAGATCGCCACCGGCTGCCCGTTCTGCCGGGTGATGCTGTCCGACGGGCTCACCGCCAAGCAGGCCGACGGCTCGGCCCGCGAGGAGGTCGAGGTGCTCGACGTGGCGCAGCTGCTGCTCGCCTCGGTCAAGCGCGCCCCGAAGCCCCAGGCTCCGGCCGAGCCGGCCGCTGCCGAGCCCGAGCCGGTCGCCGCGGCGACGGCGACCGCGGTGCTCGACCGGCCCGAGGAGACCAGCGAGTCGAGCGGGACCGACGAGGCCGTGAAGGCCGAGCCGGAGCCCGAGGACGTCACGCAGACCGAGGACACGGTGACCGAGCCGAGCGAGGTGGGCCCTGCCGCGGAGGCGAGCGAGGAGCCGACCCCGACGCCGGAGGATCCGGCCGCAGAGACCGAGCCGGCCGATGTCACCGAGCCCGACCCGGCCACGTCCGACGAGCCCGACTCCTCGACCGAGCCCGAGGACGACGCCGCGGTCCAGGCAGACAAGGACGAGAAGCGGGACGACACCCTCTTCTGAGGCACGCTCCCCACGCGAAACTGCCGCATCCGGTGCGAAGTTTCGCGTGGGGCGCGCTGGTTTCCCACCAGATGGTGGGAAACCGACAGCTCACTCCGCGACGACCTCGCCGCCGTCGAGGAACCTCTCGAACGAGCCCTGCGGCTCGGTGCTGCCCTTGGCCGGGATGACCTCGCTGGAGTACTGCGCGAGGTAGACCCGGCGCATCCGGTCGGTCGTGTTCGCGCCGCTCCGGTGGATGACGACCGACGAGAAGCACACGATCGATCCGGCCGGCGCGGTCACCGGCATGCCCGGGTCGGAGCCGAAGTAGCAGACCTGGTCGTTGGTCACCGGGTCCGCGACGTGCTTGATGTAGGAGCGGATTCCCGAGCGGGAGTACGGCAGCAGGTACACCGAGCCGTTCTCCTCGGTGACGTCGTCGAGCGCGATCCAGCAGGTGAGGTACGGCTCGTGGTCCTCGTGGACGTACCCCGAGTCCTGGTGCCAGGCGAACGACGTGTCGGGGTCGCCGGCCTTGATGACGTACTGCTCCCAGAACAGGTAGGCGCTGTCGCCGAGCACGGCCCGGCAGATGTCGGCCATGGTGTCGCCGAACAGGAACCGCCGCAGCTCCGGCCGGTCGTGGTAGATGAAGTTGCTGAAGTAGCGCTTGCCGCGCGCGTTGATGCCGATCCGGTCGACGCCGGCCTCGTCCATCGCCGCGTCGAGCTTGTCGATCGAGAACTGCGCGCCGCTGCGCAGCAGCTCGAGCTCCTCCTCGCCGAGCACGCCGGGCAGCACGAAGTAGCCCTCGGTGCGGTACTGCTCGAGCATCTCCGGCGTCACCAGTGAGGCGCGGGTGTCGGTCGTGGTGGTCATGGGTCCTCCGAGACAGGGGCAGTGCTTGAGGTGCTGACGTCCACGACGCTAGGCAGCACGGCGTACGGCGGGGAATGGCGCGATCCGGACCGGACATGAACGTTCTGGCGCGGCTAGGGTCGCGGCATGCGCAGCGTCGTCGCGGTCTCCGACGGCCCGGTCACCCGGCTCGGCCGGCTCGTGCTGGCCGGCGAGGTGCTCGACGACGAGCCGATCATGCCGCGCAGCCTGCGCACGATGGACGCGTGGGTGCTGTCCGTCGTGGTCGACGGCGAGGGGCACTACCGCGACGGCGACGGCCGGGACGAGGCGCTCGGCCCCGGCGCGCACACCCTGGTGGCGCCGGGGTTCCCGCACACCTACGGCACGACCCCCGGCCGGCGCTGGACCGAGCTCTTCGCCGTGTTCTCCGGGCCCCTGTTCGACTCCCTGGCGGACCTCGGCCTGCTGTCCGGGACCGGCCCGCGGTACCCCCGGCCGGCGCCACCCGTCGAGGCGCTGCGGCTCCTGCTGCGCAAGCCCCCTCAGTCCGAGCGCGCCGCCGAGCACCAGCTCCTCGCCCTGGCCGACTGGCTCGTGGACGTGCAGGACGCCGACGCGGCGCCGGACGAGCGCGAGCTCACCCCGGAGATCGCGCTCGCCGCCGCACGGCTCACTGACGACCAGACGGCCGCGCTCGACCTGGACGAGCTCGCCGGCGAAGCCGGGCTGAGCTACGACACGTTCCGCCGCCGGTTCACCGCCCAGGTCGGCCAGCCACCCTCGACGTACCGCACCAGCCGACGCCTGCAGACCGCCGCCACCCTGCTCCGGCTGACCGACATGACGCACCGCGAGATCGCGCGCACGCTGGGCTTCGCCGACGAGTTCCACCTCTCGCGCCGGTTCCGCGCGATGTACGGCGTGGCCCCGCGCGACTACCGGCGCGGCTGAGCGACCCCGGCCCTTGACACCCCGGCGTCACGGCTGGTGGGGTGTGAGAAACCGGTTTCTGAATCCGGCCTCGCCGCACCACCGCCCCTGGAGGACTCCCCCATGACCACCGGCACCGACCGCGAGATCTCGGCCCGCGACGACTGGGAGCAGCGGATCTCGACCCGCTCCGACCAGCGCGATGCCACGGCCGTCCCCGACCTGCCGCCGCCGGACGCCCTGTCCGCCACCCCCGGCCAGGGTCACGTGACCCTGCGCTGGGCCGCCGTGCCGGGCGCCGTCGGCTACCTCGTCCACCGCGCCCCCGCCGGCTCCCCGCGCGACGCCTTCGTCCCCGTCGACCACCGGGGCGGGGACGTGCTGTCGGTGCCGGACACCTGGTACGTCGACACGACGGGCGAGCCCGGCACGGCGTACGACTACGCCGTCGCGTCGGTACCCACCGTCAACGAGTGCGGCGTCCTCGGCGACCCGGTCACCGCCACCGCGCTCCCCGGCGACGGCTCGGTGCCCGAGGTGCGCGTCGCCGTCGACACCACCGCGGAGGGCACCCCGCTCCCGCGGCCGTGGCAGCCGATGATCGGCAGCGAGCGGCTGAGCCAGCTGCTCTGCGAGGACCTCTCCGGCGGCCGGGTGATCGGCACCGAGCTGCGCGCGGCGCTCGCCCGCGTGCACGACGAGGTCGGCGTCGCGACCGTGCGCGCGCACTCGATCCTGCACGACGACCTCGGCGTGTACCGCGAGGTCGACGGCGAGCCGGTGCACGACTTCACGCTGGTCGACCGGGTCTACGACACGATCCTCGACATCGGGCTGCGGCCGTGCGTCGAGCTCGGCTTCATGCCGCGCGACCTGGCCAGCGACCCCGACAAGAAGGTCTTCGAGTACGGCGGGATCATCTCGCCGCCCAAGGACTACGACCGCTGGGCGGACCTGGTCAGCGCGCTGGTGCGGCACCTGATCGACCGCTACGGCGAGGACGAGGTGCTGGGCTGGGACTTCGAGGTCTGGAACGAAGCGAACCTCACCGTCTTCTGGTCCTCCACCCGACCCGAGTGGATGAAGCTGTACGACGTCACCGCCGCCGCCGTGAAGTCCGTCGACGAACGTCTCGCCGTCGGTGGCCCGTCGTCCGCGGCGGCCGGCTGGGTCGACGAGCTGCTGGAGCACACCAGCCGGTCCGGCTCGCCGGTCGACTTCGTCACGACGCACACCTACGGCAACGCGCCGCTCGACGTACGCCCGACGCTGGAGCGGTACGGCAGCGACGCCCGCATCGTCTGGACCGAGTGGGGCGTCACGCCGACCCACTTCAACCCGGTGAACGACACCGTGTCGTCGGCGACGTTCCTGCTGCACGGCATGAAGTCGTCGGCGGGGCGGCTCGACGCGCTGTCCTACTGGGTGGCCAGCGACCACTTCGAGGAGCTCGGCCGCCCGCCGCGCTTCCTGCACGGCGGCTTCGGGCTGATCACGGTCGGTGGCATCGCCAAGTCGCGCTACCACGCGCTGCACCTGCTCGCCCACCTCGGCGAGACCGAGCTGCCGGTGAGCGCGGACGGCGACGGCGCCGACGGCCTCGTGCAGACCTGGGCCTCGCGGCACGACGACGGCAGCCTCACCCTGCTGCTCTGGAACCACACCCTCGACCAGGGCAAGGCCGAGGGCGACCCCGCGCTCGCGCGCACGGTCCGGCTCGAGCTCGACGGTGTGGCGTCCGGCGCCGACGTCACGGCCACCCGGCTCGACGCCGACCACGGTGACGTCACCACGCTGGCCGCGGGGCTCGGCGTCGGCGACTGGCCGACCGACGAGCAGTGGGAGCAGCTGAAGGCCGCGGACTCGCTCACCGCCGAGCCGGCGACGCTCGACGGGAACGTCCTCGAGGTCGCCCTGGCCCAGCCGTCCGCCGTGCTGGTCCGCATCGCCGCCCCGGCGTGAGCTCGCTGCGCGCCGAGGCGGGGGTCGGCCAGGTCACGCTGACCTGGCCGGCCGTCGCCGACGCGGTCGGGTACGTCGTGCACCACGGCGCCGGTCCCGACTCGCTGGCGCCGCTCGACCACGGCGGCGGCGACCTGCTCGTCGTCCCGTGCGCGCCGTACGCCGACACCCGGCGGGAGGCCGGCGGCTGGTACGCCGTGGCCCCCGTGCGCAGCGTCGAGGACGCTCCGGGCACGCCCGGGAGCCCGGTGCACGCGGAGCCGCTCCCGGCCGACGCCGTCCCGGAGGTCGCGGTCCGCGTCGACGTCGCCGACCGCCGCGGACGGCTGCCCCGCCCGTGGCGCACCTGCATCGGGAGCGAGCACCTCAGCCACCTGCTCTCCACCGACGAGTGCGGCGGCCGGCCGATCGGTGCCGAGTCGGTCGCGGCGCTGGCCCGCGTGCACGCCGAGCTCGGCGTCGAGCGGGTCCGTGCGCACGGCACGCTCGGCGACGACCTGGGCGTCGTCACCACCGGTGTCGACGGCGCTCCCCTGCATGACTTCTCCCGGCTCGACGCGGTCCTCGACACCGCGCTCGGCACCGGCGTACGACCGGTGCTGGAGCTCGGCTGGACCCCGCGGGCCCTCGCCCCTGACGAGCCGTGGCACGAGATCACCCCGGCCGGGCTCGCCGACCCGCCCCGCGACCTGTCCGCCTGGGCGGACCTGGTCGAGGCGTTCGTCCGCCACCTGCGCGAGCGGTACGGCGACGACGAGCTCGCCCGCGGCTGGGCGCTCGAGGTCTGGAACGAGCCCAACCTCGGCTGCTTCTGGACCGGCGACCAGCAGGACTACCTCGACCTCTACGACGCCAGCGTCGCCGCCATCCGGCGCGCGCACCCGACCCTCCCGGTGGCCGGACCCGCGACCGCCGCGGTCGGCTGGCTCGACGCGTTCCTGAAGCACGCCGGCGGCCTCGACATCCTCACCCCGCACGCCTACGGCATCCCGCCGCTCGACCTCCGGCCGGTGCTCGCCCGGCACGGCCGCGAGGACGTCGCCGTGTGGTGGACCGAGTGGGGCCCGACGCCGACGCACTTCCACCCGGTCAACGACCACCCCTGGGTCGCGTCCTTCACCGCCCGCGGCATGCTCGCCGCCGCTCGCGCCGACGCCGCCGTGGCGTGCTGGGTGTCCAGCGACCACTTCGAGGAGCTCGGCCGCCCGCCACGGCTGGTGCACGGCGGCTTCGGCCTGCTCAGCGTCGGCAACCTCGCCAAGCCACGGTTCTGGGCGCTGCGCGCCCTGGAGCTGCTCGGCGACGAGGAGGTCGGCACCTCGGTCTCCGGCGACGGCGCCGAGTCACTCGTCCAGGCCTGGGCCGGCGTCGACCCCGACCGAGTCGCGGTCACGGTGTGGAACGGCAGCCTCCAGCAGCACGACTGGGCCGAGCCGCGCGACGACCTGCGCCGCACGGTCCGGCTCGACGTCGCCGGCCTCGCGTCGGGGCGGTACGCCGTACGGCACCGGCGGGTCGACGCCGACCACTCCCACCTCGCGAAGCATGCCGCGGACCTCGGCGTCGCCGGCTGGCCCGACGAGGACCAGTGGCACACGCTCCGCGGCCTCGACGTGCTCGCCGACCTGCCGGCCGGTCCGGTAGACGTGGGCGCCGACGGGACCGCCACGCTGATGCTGGACCTGCCGACCAGCGCGCTCAGCCTGGTGGAGCTGACCCCCGCATCTCAGTAACGGGTCACGAACGACAAGCCGCGGCCCGCGTGTCGTGTCGCTCGTGACCCGTTTCTCGTCGGCCTGTCGATCTCCTCATGGGAGCGCCGGCGTTGCGACCTCGGCCGGCCCCGCGGTCTGGGCACCGCCGGGCCGCGGCGCTCCCGGGTGCGGGATCGCGGCGAGGAGCTTGCGCGTGTAGGGGTCGCGGGCCTCGCGGATGACCTCCATCGTCGGCCCGTGCTCGACCATCTCGCCCTGGTTCAGCACCATGACCTCGTCGGCGAGCAGCCGGGCACTGAGCAGGTCGTGGGTGATGTAGAGCATCGCGATGCCGCGCTCGCGCACGAGCCGGTCGAGCAGCGCGACGATCTCGGCGCGGATCGACACGTCGAGCATCGAGATCGGCTCGTCGGCGACGAGCACCTCGGGCTCGCTCGCCAGCGCGCGGGCGATCACGACGCGCTGCCGCTGACCACCGGAGAGCTGGTGCGGCAGCTTGTCGAGGTACTGCGCGGCCGGGCTCAGCCCGACCGTCTCGAGCAGCTCGCCGGCGCGCGCCCGCGCGTCCTGCTTGCCCAGGCCGAGGTGGTTGCGCAGCGGCCGCGAGATCGCGTAGGCGACGGTGCGGGTCGGGTTCAGCGCGGAGAACGGGTCCTGGAACACCAGCTGCACGTGCCGGCGGTAGCCCCGCAGCGCGCGGCGGCCCAGCGAGCCGACGTCGGTGCTCCCGAACCTGACCGTGCCATCACTGGGACGCTCGACCCCGGTGATCATCCGGGCGATCGTGGTCTTGCCGGACCCGCTCTGCCCGACGAGCGCGGTGACCCGGCCCGGTCGCAGCGCGAACGACACGTCGTGCACGGCGCGGACGCTCGTGCTCTTCCCGCCGCGGCGCACCTTGTACGTCTTGCCGGCCCCGTCGACGACCAGCACCGGCTCGCCGTCGGCCGCCCCGCGCGGGCTGGCGTCGGCGGCGAAGACGGCGTCGAGCTGGTCGACCGGGGCGGCCTTGCGCGCGGGTACGCCGTCGGCGACCGCCCACTCGACGAGCAGGCAGCGCGCCTCGCCGCGGCCCGCGGGCAGCAGCTCGGGGTGCTCGCTCTCGCAGGCGTCGACGGCGACCGGGCAGCGCGGCGCGAAGAGGCAGCCCTCATGGCTGCGCGACAGGTCCGGCGGCCGGCCGGGGATGAACGCCACCTCGACGTGCTCGTCGCGCGGGTCGGCGTAGGAGCCCATCAGGCCGGCGGTGTACGGGTGCAGGTGGTCGTGCACGATCGCGTCAGCCGGCTGGTCCTCGACCAGCTCCCCGCCGTACATCACCAGCACGCGGTCGGCCATCTCGACGACGGTCCCGAGGTCGTGGCTGATGAACAGCACCGCGAAGCCGAGCTCCTCGCGCAGCTCGGCCAGCCGGTCGAGGATCTCGCGCTGCACGACCACGTCGAGACCGGTCGTCGGCTCGTCGAGGAGCACGAACTTCGGACGCAGCGCGAGGGCGAGGGCGAGGGCGACCCGCTGCTTCATGCCGCCGGAGAGCTCGTGCGGGTAGCGCCGGAGCACGTCGCGCGGCAGCGACACCATCTCCAGCAGCTCGCCGGCGCGCTCGTCGACGTCGAGGCCGCGGCCGGCCGCCTCCTCGTGCGCGGCGAAGCAGTCGGCGAACTGCTCGCGCACGGTGATGACCGGGTTGAGGGAGTTCATGCTCGACTGGAAGACGGTGGACAGGTCGACCCAGCGCAGCGGGCGCAGCTCGTCCTCGCTCGCCTCGGTGATGTCGCGGCCGTCGAAGACGATCCGGCCGCCGCTGATCGCCGCCGGCTTCTCCAGCAGCCGCAGTACGGCGTTGCCGAGCGTCGACTTGCCGCAGCCGGACTCGCCGAGCAGGCCGACGAACTCGCCTTCCTCGACCGAGAAGGTGACGCCGTCGACGGCACGGACCTGGGCGGAGTCGCGCGGGGAGTAGGTGACGGACAGGTCGGTGACCTCGAGCAGAGCCATGGCGCTCAGTCCTCCCGGAGGTGCGGGTTGCTCAGCGCGTCGACGCCGAAGTTGATCAGGGTGAACGACGTGATCAGGCCGGCCAGCACCACGCCCGGCGCGACCAGCCACGCCCACTGCCCGGTGAGCAGGGCGCCGCCGGCGCTGGCCTGGTTGAGCATCGTGCCCCAGCTGATCGTCTGCGGGTCGCCGAGACCGAGGAACGACAGGCCCGCCTCCGCGCCGATCGCGCCGAGGGCCGAGCCCATGAAGCCGACGACGATGAGCGAGGTCATGTTGGGCGCGATCTCGTAGAAGATGATCCGCATCGTGCCGTCGCCGGAGAACTTGGCCGCGGTCACGTAGTCGCGGGTGCGCAGCGTGATGATCTGGGCGCGCTTGATCCGGGCGCCGAACGCCCAGCCGGTCACCGCGATCACGATGATGACGAGCCCCAGACCCTTCACCGGCGCGTAGGCGCTCAGCGTGATCATCAGCGGCAGGACCGGTACGACGAGGCCGAGGTTGATCAGGAACGACAGCACCTCGTCGACCACGCCTTGCAGGTAGCCGGCGGTGAGGCCGATGACGAGCGCGATCACTGTCGACAGCACGCCGGCCACGATGCCGACGATCAGCGACGTCCGGGCGCCGTACACGAGCTGGGAGAAGACGTCCTGGCCGCGGGCGGTGGTGCCGAGCCAGTGCGCAGCCGACGGGCCTTCGGAGAGACCGAAGTCGTCGACGCGCGGGCCGTACGGCGTGACGAGGGGCGCGGCGACGGCGACCACCACGAAGCCGGCCAGCATGACCAGCCCGAGGCGGCACTTGCCGTTGCGCCACAGGATCACGAACCAGCCGGGGACCCGGCCACTGCGGCCCGCCTCGACCGCGGCGACACCGGCGAGCTCGGTGTCCCCGGCGCCGGTGGTGGCGGCGGCGGGGACGTTGCTGGTGCTGCTCATGCCGCCTCCGTCCGGCGGACGCGCGGGTCGAGCACGCCGTACAGCAGGTCGGCGACGAAGTTCGCGACGAGCACACCGATGGTCGTGAAGAGGAACAGTGCCTGCATCAGGGGGAAGTCCTTGTTGGACACCGACTCGAGCAGGAGACGCCCGAGGCCGGGGTAGTTGAAGATCGTCTCGACGAGCACCGTGCCGCCGAGGATGCTGCCGAGCGCGATCGCGAAGCCGGTGACGTTCGGCAGGATCGCGATCCGCGCGCCGTAGGTGAGCGCGATCCGGCGCTGCGGCAGGCCCTTGGCGCGGGCCAGCCGCGCGTAGTCCTGGCCGAGCTCCTGCACCATGTTGTTGCGCATCCCGATGATCCAGCCGATCGGGCCGGTGATCAGCAGCGACAGTGCCGGCAGCACGCTGTGCTGGAAGGCGTCGGAGAAGAACAGCCAGCTCCAGCCGGGCGTGCTGCCACCGCCGTAGCCGCCGCCGTCGGGGAACCACTGCAGCGTGATCGCGAAGACGTAGATCAGGAGCAGCGCGATCCAGAAGAACGGCAGCGTGCCGACGAACGTCGAGCCGAGCGTGATGACCGAGTCGACGCGGGAGTTGCGGCGGTACGCCGCCCACGCGCCGAGCAGCGTGCCGATCACGAACGACAGGATCTGGGTGACGCCGACCAGGACCACCGTCCAGAGCGCGGCGTCCCCGATCACCTCGGTGACGGTGTAGGGGAAGTAGGTGTAGGACAGCCCGAAGTTCCCGTGGACAAGCTCGCCGAGGTAGTCCCAGTACTGCGTGAGCAGACTTCCGTCCGGCGTACCGAGCAGTCTCCGGATCGCCTCCACCTGGCGCGGGTCGACGGCCTCGGACTTCCCGGTCAAGCGGCTGACGATGGCCTCGGCGGGGTCGCCGGGCTGCAGCCGCGGGATCAGGAAGTTGAGGGTGACCGCGGCCCAGAGGGTGGCGACGAAGAAGCCGGTACGCCGGAGGAAGTAGCCCATGGGTCAGCCCTCGTCCCCGGAGTCCTCAGCCGGACGCAGGTGCATCAGCATCGGCAGGAAGTCGTTGCTGCCGGCGTACGGGTCGTCCTCGTTGGGCCAGCCCACGGCGTTCTTGGTGCTGTACTGGAACCACTTGGCGCCGTACCAGATCGGGATGTTCGGCACCTCGTCCATCATGATCTCGGCCAGCCCGGCGACGGCCTCCTGCTGCTCCGACTCGTCGGTCGCGACCTTGAGGTCGGCGAGGAGGGCGTCGGTCTCCGGGTCCTGCCACCGCGTCTCGTTGGAGAGCGCCGGCTTGCCGACCGGTGCCGTGCGGGAGCTGTCGAGCGGGTCCGCGAAGTTGCGGTACATGTCGCAGGTGCCGCCGTAGACGCCGAAGATCATGTCGTAGTTGCCGGTCTTGCGGTCCTCGTCGTGCGTGGCCGGCTGCGGCGTCTCCTGGTCCACCTCGAAGCCGAGGTCCTGCAGGTTCTCGATCAGGATGTCCGACGCGGCGACCCAGTCGAGGTACTCGCCCGGGACCTTGAAGCTGAACGAGATCGGGTTGCCGTCCTTGTCGAGACGGTTGCCGTCGGCGTCCGTCTTGTAGCCCGCGTCGGTCAGCGCCTGGTCGGCCGCCTCGGCGTCGTACGGCATCTTGCCCTCGTTCTCGAGACCCTCCGGCAGCCAGTCCTCCTGGCCGGGGATGACCAGGCCGGTCTGGCTGGCCTGCTCGACGTAGCCGAGCTGGGCCTTCTCGACGACCTCGTCGTAGTTGAAGGCGGTCGTCAGCGCACGCCGGAACTCGACGTCGTCGAACGGCTTCTCGGTCAGGTTCATGTACACGGAGATGACGCCACCGGGCGCGTACCAGTAGTGGTTGTGCTCGGGGTCGCGCTCGACGTACGTCTTCTCGATGTCGGGGACGTACATGCCCTGGGTGTCGTACTCGCCGCGGCTGAGCTTGAGCTGCTCGACCTGGCCGCCGGAGTCGACCTTGTGGAACTTGATCTCCTTGACCTTCAGGTCGTCGGCCTGCCAGTAGTCGGGGTTGCGCTCGATCGTCAGCTCGCGCGGGTTGAACGACTTGATCGTCATCGGGCCGGTGCCGACGGGGTCCTTCGCGTTCGTGAACGTCGTCGGGTCGTCGACCTGCGACCAGACGTGCTCCGGCACGATCGGGACGCCGTTGATCATCTGGAACGCCGAACCGCCGGGCTCCTTGAACGTGAACGTGACCTGGCTGTCGCCGGTCGCCTCGACGGCGTCGAGGTACTGCCAGACGCCGGCAGTGTCGAGGACGTCGTTCTCCTTGATCAGGTTGAACGTGTAGGCGACGTCCTCGTTGGTGAAGTCCTCACCGTCGTTCCACTTCACGCCGTCGCGGATGTCGAAGACGAGGGTCTTGTCGTCGGTCCAGTCGTAGCCGGTGGCCAGCCACGGGATCTCCTGGCAGGAGTAGGTCTCGACGATCATCAGCCGCTCGTAGAGGTACTCGGTGGCGCTGAGCTTGGTGGCGAGGAGGAACGGGTTGTAGTTCTCCTTCGGCATCTCGCCGCCGCCGAAGTCGCCGTAGTTCAGGACGGGGATCAGGCCGTCCTCGGTGGGAGCGGCGCTGGTGCTCTCGGTGCCGGTGCAGCCGGCGAGGGTGAGGCTTGCTGTGGTCGCGACCGCCACGAGGGCAGCACGGAACCGTCGGGGTGTCATGGGAATGACCTCCAAGGTGACCGACGCGGGGGACGGCGTCGGTGGGCGAACAGGGGGGTGACGCGCAGGCTGGGCTCTGGTCACCTCGACGGTGAGGTGGGGCCCCGAGAAACCTGTGAGGGAGCCAGGTGCAGGTCAGCCACCACCGCCGTCCCGGCAGCCGCACGAACCGCGCAGCACGATCTCGGTGGGCAGCAGGACGGCGCCTGCGGGGTCGGGCGACCGGTCGGCCAGCAGACGTGCGGTGGTCGTCGCCAGCTCACGGACGGGCTGCCGCACCGTGGTCAGGTCGGGGTTCACGAGCGAGGCCATCGGCATGTCGTCGAACCCGGTGATGGCGATGTCGTCGGGGACCTTGAGGCCCCGTCCCATCGCCCCGATCATCACGCCGAGGGCGGTCTCGTCGTTGGCACAGACCACGGCCTCGGGCGGCTCGTCGCCGTCGAGGAGCTGCTTCGCGGCGATCACGCCGTCGGACTGCTGGAGTCCCACGCGCACGGGCTCCTTCGGCGGCTTCCGCCGCGCGGTCTTGTGCGCGGCGAGAAACGCCTCCCAGCGGACGGTGACGTCGGTCGAGCCGTCGGGGTTGCCGACGAACGCCAACCGGCGGTAGCCGTGGTCGACCAGCAGGTGCCGGGTCAGACCACGCATGCTGCTGTTGTCGACGCGCACCGAGGCGTGCGCGGGTCCGGTGTCGCCGGCCATGACGACCACGCGCACCATCCCGCAGAGCTTCTCGAGCGCGGCGTCGGAGACCGTGCCGCCGTGGATGGCCATGCCGTCGACGCGGCCGGCCAGGTCGATCACGGTCGCGTCGGTGTCGTCGCGCGAGTGCGACGCCAGCACGAGCACGCTGTCGCCGGTCTCCAGCGCCTGCACCTCGAAGCCCTGGATGAGCTCGGCGAAGTAGGGGCCGGACAGACCGGGAAACACCAGGCCCAGCGCGCCGTGGCGTCGCTCGGCGAGTGCGCGACCGAAGTGGCTCGGCTTGTAGCCGTGCTCCTCGATCACCCGGAGCACCCGCTCGCGGAGCACCGGGTCGACGTGCGTCGAGCCCCGGGAGACCCGCGAGACGGTGGCAGGAGACACCCCGGCGAGCTCGGCGACCCGCCGCACGGTGATCTTGCCGTTGCTCATTCGCGTGACTCCCGTTACGTTCTAGAAACCGGTTTCCGGACCATAACCAGAGACGCAGCGACGTGGCAAGACCCTGTTTCCCGGCTGTTTCCGGGCTGCACCTGGTGGTCCCGGCGACCCCGCCCCTCTGATCTCGGACCCCAGGACCACGCGTGAGCTCTGCTTCTCCCGACCGTTCCATCCCAGCCGTCCAGACCACCCGCAGCGTGCGCCTCGAGCGCCGCCGGATCCTCGTCGACGGCCGCCCGCGCATCCTGATGGCGGGCGAGGTGCACTACTTCCGGCTGCACCGCGAGGACTGGGCGGACCGCCTCGACAAGCTGGTCGCGAGCGGCTGCGACGCGGCGGCCGTCTACATGCCGTGGCTCGTGCACGAGACCGCCGATGGCCGGATCGACCTCACCGGCGAGACCAGCCCCTACCGCGACCTCGTCGGCTTCCTGGACCTCGCCGCCGAGCGCGGCCTGCTCGTCATCGCACGGCCCGGCCCGTTCGTGATGGCCGAGCTGAAGAACGAGGGCATCCCGTTCCGGGTCTACGACGAGCACCCCGACGCCGTACCGCTGGGGTGGGACGGCGTGCCCGCGCCGTCGCGCACCCTCGACTACCTGGAACCGGGCTACCTCGCCGACGCCGAGCGCTGGTACGCCGCGATCATGCCCGTCCTGGCCGAGCGACAGGTGAGCCGCGGCGGGCCGGTCGTCGCCGTGCAGCTCGACAACGAGGTCGGCATGCTGTCGTGGGTCACCAACACCCCCGAGCTCAGCGACGGCTTCCTGACCGGCCTGGCCGAGCGGGTCGAGCAGACGGTCGGCCGCGACGCCGCGGTCACGCGGTTCGGCGCCGACCCCAAGGACCTCGACGCGTGGGTCGCCTGGTTCCGCGCCGGAGGCACCGGCGGCACCGAGGAGCAGCAGCTCGCCGTGCACCACGAGATCGGCGACTTCCACCGCGACCGCTACGCGACGTACCTGCGACGGCTGCACCACGTAGCCCGCGCGAACGGCGTCGAGGACGTGCCGTACGTGATCAACCTGCACGGCACCGGGGAGGGCCGCGGCCGCACCTTCCCGATCGGGATCAGCCAGCTGTCCCGGGCGTACGCCGGCGTCCCGCAGATGACGTCCGGGTCCGACCACTACCTCGGCGAGCTGACCGTCGAGAACGTCCCGGACCTCTACACGGTCAACACGTTCATGGGGTCGGTGCACGACGCCGACCAGCCGCTCACCTCGCTGGAGTTCGAGGCCGGGACGGGCGACTACGGCGAGGACCTCAGCCGGCTGGTCAGTCCGGAGACGACGGAGCTCAAGACCCGGCTGTGCGTGGCGCAGGGCAACCGGCTGATCAGCTACTACCTGTTCGCCGGCGGGCACAACCCACCGCTCGACAGCAAGGTCGGCGACGGCAACGACCGGATCGCGTTCACCGGCGAGCGGCACGGGTTCGCCGCACCCGTCGACCCCGAGGGCGGGCTCAACGCCACCTACGACACCGTCACCAGTGCCGTCCGCGCGGTGCACGGCGCCGAGCACCTGCTCGCCGACATGGACCCCGAGCACGACGACGTGCTGCTCGCGTACGTGCCGGACCACTACCTGACCGAGTACGCCCACCCCGCCTCGCCGCGACGCCGCCACGTCGTCGTCGAGCTCGAGCGTTTCCGCGGCATGGGCACCCGCGACATCCTGGCCCGCGCCCTGGTGCTCGGCGGCTACTCGTTCACCTCCGCCGACCTGTCCGCCGCCGACCTCGACCCGCGCGGCCCGGTCGTCGCGCTGGCCAGCCCGCCGGTGCTCGGCCGGGCGGTCCAGGAGCGGCTGGCCGGCTTCGTCCGGGCCGGGGGGCGCCTGCTGCTGCACGGCGTGCTGCCGGTGCTCGACGACGACGGCACCGCGTGCACGGTGCTGGCCGACGCCCTGGGCCTGGAGGCGGGGCGGCGGGTCGACGGCGGTCCGCACCTCTTCCCGTCCGTGCTGATCCCCGGGCAGCCCGAGGTCCGGGTCGGCGTGCTGCAGCACCTCGACGCCTCCGGCTCCACGGAGGTGACGCCGATGGCCACCGACGTGATGGACGGTTCGACCGTCGTGGCCGAGGTCGCCGCCCCCGGTGGCGGCCGTGCGGTGGTCGTCAGCTGCGACTACCCCTGCCACCTCGACGTCTGGCGCGCTCTCCTCGTCCGGCTCGGCGTCGAGCGGCGGCTGGTCACCCCCGGCAGCACGCCGGGCCTGGTGGCCGGCACGACGACGGACGCCCGCGGCCAGCGGCTGCTGCACCTGCTCAACGTCGCGCCGACGGCGCAGGACTTCGGCGTCACGATCGACGGCGCGTCCTACGCCGACGGGGCGACGGTGCACCTCCCGGCCCGCGCCGGGCTCATGCTGCCGGTCGACGTACGGCTGGACGGCGGGGTGCTCCGCTGGGCCACCACCGAGCTCGACGGCGCCGGCGACGGCTCCACCATGCTGCTCCGACGGCTCGACCGACCCGCGTCCGCGCTCGTCGAGACCGACCGCGAGGTCGACGCCGACGACGACGTGGTGGTGACCCGGACGGGCTCCGGCTGGCTGCTCACCTGGCCCGGCGGTACGGCGAGCGGCACGGTGCGCGTGCGGCTGCGCTGATGACCGACGTCGCCCTGGCGCTCGACGCGGGAGGGACCAAGCTGCTCGCCGGCCTGGTCACCCGCGACGGCACCGCCGTGCTGCGCGAGCAGGTACCCACGCCGCGCGACCACCGAGGCTGCGACCCGGACCTGCGGACGCTGGCGGCGCTCGCCGACCGGGTCCGCCACCGCGCCGAGGCGGCCGGCTTCCGGGTGGTCACGGTCGGCGCGGGCATGCCGGAGTACGTCCGTGACGGCGCCCTGACCAGCGCCGAGGTGTTCGCCTGGACGCGCCAGCCCGGCGAGGTGCTCGCCGGGCTCGGAGTCCCGGTGGCGGTGGAGTCCGACGTCCGGTGCGCCGCGCTGGCCGAGGCGCGCGTCCGTGGCGACGCCGGCTCCCTGCTCTACCTCTCCTGGGGCACCGGCCTGTCGAGCACGCTCGTGGTCGACGGCCGTTGCCTGACCGGCCGGCGCGGCGAGGCGATCGCGCTCGGCGAGTGGCCCGTCGCGGCGGCTGTCGACCCGTCCTGGCCGGGCAACCTGGAGACGTACGCCTCGGGACGCGGGATCGCCGTGCGGGGCGACGACGCCGGTGCCGCCGAGGCCGTCGCTCATGCGGTCGCCGCCCTGGTCCGGGTGCTCGACCCCGACGTCGTCGTGCTCGGCGGCGGCGTCGGCACGTCCGGCGGCCCGTTACCGGCACGGGTCCGCGACGTCGTACCCGGACTGCTGACGCGGACCTGCCCACCGCCCGTGCAGCCCGCCGTCGCGGGCGCCGACGCGGGCCTGCTCGGCGCGGCGCTCGTCGCGTGGGAGGCGGCGTGAGGTCAGGGCGTCCAGTCGTCGGGCACCGGTCGGCCCGAGCCGAGGAGGTACGACGCGGGCTCCGCGCCGCGCACCAGCACGCGCAGCTGCGTGCCGCGCGGGAGGAACGCCGCGTCGCCGGGCCGCAGGCAGGCGACGGTGTACTCCGCGGTCGCCTCGTCCTTGGCGTCGACCCACAGCTCGCCCTCGGTGACGACGAGCACCGACTCGTCCTCGAGCTTGCGCGCGTCCTCGACGTGCCCGGCCGCGACCCGGCCGATCCCGACCGTCAGGTGCTGGGTGTCGACGGTGGTGCCGACGAGGTGGGCGGGGCAGTCGGCGGCGAAGCCCCACAGCGCCGTGCTCACTCCGACCACGTGCAGCCGCGCGCCGGCCGCCCGCTCCTCCTGCGCCTCCGGCCAGCGGCGCGCCCACCGGTCGTCGCGGTAGCGCACCGCCTCGAGCATCGGCCGGGTCACGGCGTACGTCGACGCCGTGCCGCGCGAGGGCGGTGGCGCGAAGAACTCCAGCACCCGGGTCGGACCGCTGCCCGGGTTGAAGCCGTGGTGCCAGGTGTCGCGCCGGAACAGCACCTGCTCGCCCGCCTCGACGACGCGCACCTCGCCGTGCTCCGGGTCGGCGATGACGAGCGTGCCCTCGAGCACGCAGTAGGCGACGTCCGCGGCGAAGACCGTCTTGTTGCCGGGCGAGTGCCGGAACTCCCCGCCGGGGGCGAGCTCGTACTCCAGCACGTGCAGCGTGCCGGTCGAGACGTAGACCCGGTCGGTGACCAGGCCGGACCCCGCATCGCCCCAGACGTGGTGGGCGGTCTCGTCGCGACGCACCACCGTCGGGACGTCGTACGTCGGGCGGGGGGTGGCTCGCCGTGAGCCGGGTGCGGACGTCATGCCGCGGACCATACCATTGGACCGGATTGGTCTTATCCGGCCGCCGCCTGCCGGCTCCGGAAGCGGTAGCGGTCGCCGCGGTAGGCGATCACGCCGACCACGATCAGCCGGCCGCGCGGGTCGAACGCCTCCGACTCGGCGACCAGCAGCGGCGCGCCCGGCTCGGTGCCGAGCAGCCCGGCCTGGCGGGCGTCGGCGGCCCGCGCCTCGACGCTGTAGTCGGCGGTCACGGGCGGGCGCCCGACCGCGGCCAGGCGGGCGTAGAGCGACTCCCGGGACCAGTCGAGGCCGGCCAGGTCCTCGTCGAGCGCCAGTGGCAGCAGGTTGGAGTCGACGGCGACCGGCAGCCCGTCGAGGGTGCGCAGCCGCTCCAGCTCGAGCAGCGCGGCACCCGGGGCGACGCCGAAGGTCTCGGCCTCGCGCAGGGTCGCCGGCCGGACATCCACGCGCAACGGCTCCGCACCCACCTCGACGGAGTCGCCCGCCACCATGTCGTGGAAGCTCAGCAGCGAGTTGGGCGGCTCGCCGAGGTGCCCGGACGAGACGAACGTGCCCCGGCCCTGGACGGCGTGGACCAAGCCCTCCTCGGCGAGCAGGCCGAGCGCCCGCCGCACGGTCACCCGGCTGACGCCGTACTCGACGCTGAGGTCGCGCTCGGTCGGCAGCTGGTGGCCGGGCCGGAGCTCCTCGCGGGCGATCCGGCCGGCGAGGTCGTCACGGATCCGCGTCGTCAGCCGTCCACCCACGCGCCGATCGTAGCCGGACCAGATCCTGACGATCGGACCGCCGCGGCCGGTTGTCTTATGATTGGTCTGCTTGTAGCGTCTGGCGCCGTGCCCGACACCTTCCCGCTGACCGAGACCGAGGTCGCCCACTACGCCGAGCAGGGCTTCCTGGCCGTGGGGCGGCTGACGTCCGCCGCCGAGGTGGAGTCGCTGCAGGCGGTCTACGACTGGCTGTTCTCCGACGCCCCCGTCGCCGAGGACGACCGGATCGCGCTGTCCGGCGACCGGCTGCCGCAGATCCTCAATCCCGACCACTACGCGCCGGAGCTGCGCGCGACCGAGGCCTGGCGCACGGCCACCGCGATGGCCGTGCAGCTGCTCGGCCCGGAGACGGTGCCCACCGGCATGCACGCGATCCGCAAGGCACCCGGCACCGACGTCGAGACGCCCTGGCACCAGGACGAGGCCTACTGGGACCCCGCCCGCGCGCACCACGCCCTGAGCGTGTGGATGCCGCTGCAGCCGGCGACCCGGGAGAACGGCTGCATGGAGTTCCAGCCCGGCAGCCACGCCCTCCCCGTGCTCGAGCACCGGCTGATCGACGCGGCCTCGCAGGGTCTCGAGCTCGTCGACCCCTCGGCCGTGACCGACCCGGTCGCGTGCCCGCTGCCCGCCGGCGGGGCGACCTTCCACGACGCGCGGACGCTCCACTACACCGGCCCCAACCTCAGCGACGCCCCGCGGCGGGCGCTGATCTTCTCCTTCGCCTGCCCGTCGGAACCCCTCGACGAGCCGCGGGACTACCCGTGGCAGCGCAGCGATGCCCCGCCCTGCCCCACCGCCCCCGACCCGTCCACGGAAGGATCCCCGCGATGACGTTGAACATCGGCGTCCTCGGTCTCGGCAGCGTCTTCGCCGGCCCGTACTCGTCCCTGATCACCAAGCTCGCCCACGAGGGCCGGGTCCGGCTCGTGGCCGGCTACGACCCGGACGCGGGCAAGCGGCAGGCGGCCGTCGACCGCTTCGGCATGGACACCGCCTTCGAGACCCCGGCCGAGCTGGTCGCCCGCGAGGACCTCGACATCGTGCTGGTGCTCACGAGCATGAACGAGCACGGTGCGCTCGCGAAGGCGGCGCTGGAGGCCGGCAAGCACGTGCTCGTCGAGAAGCCGATGGCCACGTCGGCCGACGAGGCGGTCGAGCTGCAGCGGCTCGCCGCGACCTCCCCCGGGCACCTCGTGTGCGCCCCGCACGTCGTGCTGTCCCCGACGTACCGGCGGATGCACGAGAAGGTCCGCACCGGCGAGATCGGCGACCTCTACCTCGGCCGCGCGCGGTACGGCTGGTCCGGGCCGTGGTGGGGGAAGTGGTTCTACGAGCAGGGCGGTGGCGCGCTGTTCGACCTCGGCGTCTACAACCTGACCAGCCTCTGCGGCTTCTTCGGCTCGGTACGGCGGGTCACCGCGATGATGGGCGTCGCGATCCCCAAGCGCGAGGCCGAGGGCGAGGTCGTCTCGGTCGACGCCGAGGACAACGCGCACATCGTCCTCGACTTCGGCGCCGGCCGGTTCGCGTCCATCGCCACCGGCTTCACGATCCAGAAGTACCGCTCGCCCGCCGTGGAGCTGTACGGCTCGACCGGCACCCTGCAGCTGCTCGGCGACGACTGGGCGCCCGAGGGGTTCGAGCAGTGGTCCAACGACCGCGGCTCGTGGGAGCTGTTCGGTGAGACCGACCCGCACTGGCCGTGGACCGACGGGCTGCGGCACCTCGTGGAGTGCATCGAGAACGGCACCGAGACGGTGACCCGGCCCGAGCACGCACTGCACGCGCTCGAGGTGATGCTCGCCGCCAAGCGGTCCGCGGCCGAGGGCCGGGTGGTCGAGGTGACCAGCACCTTCCCCGACCTCGTCTACGCCCCCACGGCCGCCGACGGTGGCGCCGCCGCCCGGGCGAAGCACGACCCACGCTCGGAGTAGCCCTCCCCCTCGCAGGCCGCTCCGCTCACGACGAAGCCCCAGGATCTCGGGACCTGGGGCTTCGTCATGCCCGCGTGACGCCCTCCTGACACCACGCGATGTCAGGTGATGTCAGATGTGATGTCATAAGTGCTTGACATGACGTCACAGTGATGTCACGCTGATGCACATGGACATCACCCCGTACGTCGAGAGCCTCCGCCACGACCTGGCCGCCGCGGCCGAGGCCGGCGGCGAGGAGGCCCGGGCCGCCGCCGAGCGCCTCGCGCTGGCCCTCGACCCGGCCGTCCGGCTCGCGCTCATGGACGCGCTCAGCCAGGCCGCCGCCGAGATCACCAGCGAGCTGCCCGCCGGCACCGTCGACGTGCGGCTCAAGGGACGCGAGCCGCAGTTCGTGGTCGACGTCCCGACCATGCCGATCGCCGCTCCCACCCCGCCGGCTCCCCCGGCGCCGCCCGCCCCCGGGGACGCCGATGCCGGTGACGGTGTGGACGTCGAGGAGGACGACAGCACCGCCCGGATCACCCTCCGGATCCCCGAGTCGCTGAAGTACAAGGCCGAGGAGCTCGCCGCCAAGAGCGGGCACTCGCTCAACAGCTGGATCGTCAACGCCGTGCGCACCGCCACCCGCGACCGCGCGATCAACGTCGACGTCGACCTGTCCAGCATCCAGCACACCGTCGACCAGGCGATGAGCGCGGCGTTCCCCGGACGCCGCGGCGGCAAGAAGATGACCGGCTGGGTCTGACCCGCCCACCGCCCACCACCCCTTCCTCCCGCTCACCACCGACGGCCCGCCGGGCCGGCCGGACGGACGAGCACACCCTCGTGACCCTCGTGACCAAGGAGCCCACCGTGCAGCACACCTTCGAGACCCCCGGCCCGACCTCCCTCTTCGTCGAGATCGGCAGCGGCGACGTCGCGGTCCGCGCCGACCAGGAGAGCGGCGTGCACGTCGAGGTGCTCGGCGAGCACGCCGACGATGTCACCGTCGAGCAGCGCGGCGACCGGATCGTCGTGATCGCCCCGCAGCGCAACTCGTTCTTCGGCCGCAGCGGCGACCTCGACGTCCGGATCACCTGCCCGCACGACTCCGACCTCGCCACCCAGCTCGGCTCGGCCGACCTGGTCGCCACCGGCGTCCTCGGCGGAGTCTCCCTCAAGGCGGGCTCGGGTGACGTCGACCTCGAGGCCGCCAACGGCGACAGCCGCATCGAGACCGGCTCGGGCGACATCCAGCTCGGCCTCGTCGCCGGCGACCTGCGGGTCAAGGCCGGCTCGGGCGACGTCACCGTCCGCGAGCTCGGCGGCAGCGCCACCATCTCCACCGGCTCCGGCGACGTCGACATCGACCACGCGTCGGGCGACGTCCAGGCCAAGACCGGCTCGGGCGACCTGCACGTCCGCCGGCCCGAGGGCGACGTGGTCCTCTCCACCGCTTCCGGCGACCTCACCGTCGACGTGATGGGCGCCGGCCAGCTCGCCGCCAAGAACGTCTCCGGCGACATCCGCGTCGGCGTCGTCGGCGGGCTGCCCGTCTGGACCGACGTCACCACACTCACCGGCTCCGTCAGCTCCACGCTCGCCGGCGCGGGCCAGCCCGCCGAGGGCGACCCGTACCTCGAGCTGCACGCCAAGACCGTCTCCGGCGACATCTACCTCGAGCAGCGCTAGCCGCTGCCCCACGACCAGCGAAGGACACCGCCATGCTCGACACGCACACCCAGCTCGACACCCTGGCCGCCCAGCAGATCCGCGAGCGCGTCGCCCGCAGCCGCCAGCCGCGCCTCCCCGGCCCCCGCCGCCCGCGTGGCCGGCACGCCCTGGCCCTCCGGCTGCACCTCCTGGCCGACAAGCTCGACACCTGACCGACGCCGCCCTGGCCGGCCCTCCTACCCTTGACCGGGTGAGCTTCCACCGCTACGTCGCCCTCGGTGACTCCTTCACCGAGGGCGTCGGCGACCACGACGCCGACCGGCCGAACGGCGTACGCGGCTGGGCCGACCGGCTGGCGGAGGCCCTGGCCGTCCGCACCGCCGACCTCGGCTACGCGAACCTCGCGATCCGCGGCCGCAAGCTCGACGCGATCGTCGACGAGCAGCTCGCCCCCTCACTCGAGCTCTCCCCCGACTTGGTCACCATCTACGCCGGCGCCAACGACCTGCTCCGGCCCAAGGTCGACATCGACCGGATCCTCGGCCGCTACGACGACATGCTCGGCAAGCTCAAGGCGACCGGTGCGACGGTCGTGGTGTTCACCGGTTTCGACACGGGCTTCGCCCCGGTCTTCCGCCACCTGCGCGGCCGGGTCGGCGTCTACAACGAGATCGTCCGCGAGCTCGTCGACGCCCACGACCTCGTGCTCGTCGACTACTGGCGCCGGCGCGAGTACCGCGACTACCGGCTCTGGGACGTCGACCGCATGCACATGTCCGCCGCCGGCCACGCCCACATGGCCGGGCTGGTCCTCGACACGCTCGGCCTCCCCCACGACCTCCCGCCGGTCGTGCTGGAGCCGCTCCCCGTGATGGACCGCCGCCAGCAGCGCGAGGCCGACCTCGCCTGGGCGCGCACGCACATGGGGCCGTGGGTCAACCGCCGGCTGCGTGGCGCGAGCTCCGGCGACGGGCTCCAGCCGAAGTACCCGACGTACGTCCGCCCCGACACCCTCGCGCCGCTCGGCTGACCCGTCGGTCAGATCTCCGTGCGGTGGAAGTTGAGGTACGACCGTGACGGGGTCGGGCCGCGCTGGCCCTGGTAGCGCGAGCCGTACTTCGCCGAGCCGTAGGGGTTCTCCGACGGCGACGACAGCCGGAAGAAGCAGAGCTGGCCGATCTTCATGCCCGGCCACAGCTTGATCGGCAGCGTCGCGACGTTGCTCAGCTCCAGCGTGACGTGCCCCGAGAAACCGGGGTCGATGAACCCGGCTGTCGAGTGCGTCAGCAGGCCGAGCCGCCCCAGCGACGACTTGCCCTCCAGCCGCGCGGCGACGTCGTCCGGCAGCGTGACGACCTCGTACGTCGAGCCCAGCACGAACTCGCCCGGGTGGAGGATGAACGGCTCCTCGCCCTCCGGCTCGACCATCCGGGTCAGGTCGGGCTGGTCGGCGGCCGGGTCGATGTGCGGGTACTTGTGGTTCTCGAACACCCGGAAGAATCGGTCGAGCCTCACGTCGATGCTCGACGGCTGCACCATGTCGCGTTCGAGCGGTTCGAGCGCGACCCGTCCGGCGTCGATCTCGGCGATGATGTCGCGATCTGAGAGCAGCACAGGGAGAACCTACTAGGTCCGTCCGGAACCGGCCGGTGTCTCGGGTACTATCGCTGCGCGCTGCCGACCCCGGTCAGCAGCCAGGCGGATGTAGCTCAGTTGGTAGAGCGCGACCTTCCCAAGGTCGATGTCGCGAGTTCGAGTCTCGTCATCCGCTCCACGCGCGAAGGGGCGCCGTCGCAGACCTGCGACGGCGCCCCTTCGTCTTGTCCAGAGTCAGCGGCGCACGGTCACGCAGCGCTGCGCCGACCAGGCCGTGAAGCTCCCGCCCGCGCGGCCACGGGCCGAGAAGCACCAGGTCGACCCGGGCTTCTTCGTGACCTTGGTCGACTGGACGCCGTCCGCGACCTCGATGCGCTTCCAGTCGCCGTACGTCCGTCCACGGTCGCGACGCTCCCGCACCTGCCAGTCGGGGGCGAACGCCCAGGCGGTCTCCCAACCGACGCGGTACGTCGTACCCGTCCGGACGGTGCGCGCCGGCTTCACCATGCGCGTGTAGGCGTCCGGCGCCGTGAAGTCGAAGCGGTAGGTACCGCGCGCGTCGTTGACCGCGAGGAGGAGGTCGCCGTCGCGATCACCGGTGCTGAGCGCCGACCCACCGACGGCCGCCGGACGTCGCGGCGAGACGAGCCGGACGCCGTCCGACCACGACTTCGTCCCGGCCGGGAGGTGCTTGACCCGGACGACGCCGGGCTCGCCCTTGCGCTGGATCGACACCGTGAGGTTGCCGAGGTACGACGCAACCACGTCGGTCGCACGGCCGCGCGTGCCCGGCACAAGCACGGGCTTCTCCAGGTAGCCCGACCCCGGCCGGTCCTCCTGCCACAGCACGAGCCCGTCGTTGGCCCGGGCCTCGCGCCAGCCGACGGTCAGGGTGCCGAATGCGTCGACGAGAACCGTGGGCGCCGGTCGCTTCGCCGAAGGTCCGGTGAGGGTGCGGGGGTTGGTGAAACCGCGCCGACCGGTCGTCTCGTCCACGACCCCGTAGTCGTGCAGGGTCACCGAACCGTCGGTGCCCTGGGAGACCAGACGGCGACCGCGGTCCGTCGACACGAAGTCGACGTAGCGGGCGTTGCCGACCCGCTCGGGCGGCAGGCCGTCGTCGGACACCATGAGGTCACCACTTGCGTCGGTCCAGAAGCCGAGCACACCGTCGTACGGGACGTACTGCGTGCCTGCGGGGCCGAAGGCGGGCCGCGAGGACCAGGACGGGAGCGACGGGTTGTCGTTCGACGTGCTGCCAGGGAAGCGCTGGTGGACGGTCCCGGCGTAGGCGATGAGGCCGTAGCCCTCGTAGGCATCGGCCTCGACCTGCGGCGCCGGCGCACCCTCGACGGCGGGACCGAGGTCGACCGGGTCGGCGTGCAGCGTGCCCTCCGTCTCGGCGCCGGGGTTGTCCGGGTAGTGCAGGAAACCCCACAGCCGGCCGTTGGCGACGTAGGCACCGAGCGTGTAGCCGCCCGCGGGGATGCTGTCGAAGGAGAGCTGGTCGACGGTCGCCGGGAGCGCACGCGGTTTGCCCCAGCGGCCGTTGTCGGTGTGCTCGCGCAGCCGCCAGGTGTCGGCCCCGGTCGCGCCGCCCACCTGGCGTGCCGCCAGTGCCCAGGTGCCGCCGTCGGCGGCGACCTGCACGTCGTCCGCCGCGCGCTCCGCGGCCTTGACGGTCCGGGCGCCGTCCCAGCGCGACGGTGCGTTGTCGCGGTCGGCGGCGGCGGTGGTCGGCACCTGTCCCGCGACGCCGGCGGCGACGACGAGCGAGAGGGATGCGCCCAGAAGGCGTCTTGTTCGCATGGAGATACTCCCCCGAGTCGAGTCTGGCGGGTCCACCCTGCGGGACGGACCCGGTGGTCATCGTGACCCCTACCTGTGTGACGCCCGAGCCGGGCCCTTCGTCACACGCGGCACCGAAACTCTACGTGGCCGACACCCACACCGCCTCGACGCGGTCCGGCGCGTCCGGCGGGGCCACGTACGACCGCGCAGACACCCGGTCGCGTCCGAGCGCCTTGGCCTCGAACAGCGCCTGGTCCGCCTGCGTCATCGTCTCCGCGAGCTCGACGCCGAGCTCGTGCTGCGTGACGCCGGCGACACCCACGCTCACCGTCACCCGCTCGCCCGAGGTCGGCATCACCGCCTCGGCGATCGCGCGCCGCAGCCGCTCGGCGACCGCTGACGCCTCGTCGTACGGCGTCGCCGGGAGGAACACGCAGAACTCCTCGCCGCCGAACCGCGCGATCAAGTCGTCCGCCCGCACCTGGCTGCGCAGGGTGTCGGCGACGACGACCAGCGCCTCGTCGCCGACGAGGTGGCCCCAGGCGTCGTTGTAGCGCTTGAAGTAGTCGAGGTCGACGAACGCGATGCTCCACGGCTGCCGCCGCGCGATGCAGCGCTCGCGGCCGAGGACGGCGAGCCGGCGCCACGACTCGAAGCGCAGCAGGCCGGTCTTGTCGTCGACCTCCGCCTGCTCGCGCAGCGAGTCGTGCAGCGCCGCACGCTGCGCGAGACCGTAGACCGGGATCACCAGCAGCACGAACCACGGCCCGCCGGTCCAGATCGCCGCGAACAGACCGCCGAGCAGCAGCACCGACGCCTCGGTGGTGTAGAAGGACCGGCTGCGCAGCGTGCGCCGCAGCCACTCCTCGTCGCCCGCGTGGTTGAGGTACGCCGACAGGTGGAACAGCCCGGTCTCGACGGCGAGGAACGCCACCGCGGCCAGGACCACCGCGACGGTCCCGCTGAACCCGTTCCCGTGCACGAAGTTGGTCTCGTCGCCCATCACGAAGGCGGCGAACACTCCGGCGACGAACCCGGCGATGACGAGGTACGCCGCCGACCCGACCCACTTCCACAGCGGGACGCGAAGGCCGCGCCAGCGCGCGTGGGCGTAGGAGATCGCCACGACCGGCACGAGGTACGGCGTGGGCAGCAGCAGCGCCGACGTGAACGCCCACGCCGAGAGCGCCTTGTGCGGACGCTGGCTGTCGACCAGGCCGCCCTCGGCGATGCGGCCGAGCTCGACGTTGAGCGCCGACAGCAGGACGAGCAGCAGTGCGGTCAGGATCGGCTGGTGCGCCGTACCGGTGCGGCCGGCGTCGGCCAGCGCGAAGGGGACCACGAGGGCGACGGCGATCGCGGCCACGATGAGCACCTGGACCCGCAGCGGCGTCGCCGAGAACGCGGACCGCTCGGCGGTGTCCGCGCCGGCGGTGCCCGAGTCCCCGTTGGCGCTCACGCTGGGATGCTCCCACAGGGGGCGCTGCAGGGCCGGGATAGCGTCGTGTCCATGACGTTCACGGGCTTCCCGGTCGCCGCCCTCGACTTCTACGACGACCTGGAGATGGACAACACCAAGTCGTTCTGGGCCGCGCACAAGGAGACCTACGACGCCGCGGTCAAGACGCCGATGACCGCGCTCGTGTCGGCGCTGGAGGAGGAGTTCGGGCCGGCCAAGATCTTCCGGCCCTACCGGGACGTGCGGTTCGCCAAGGACAAGACGCCGTACAAGACCCACCAGGGTGCGTACGTCGCGATCGCCCCCGCGACCGGCTGGTACGTGCAGGTCTCCGCCCCCGGCGTCCGCGTCGGGGCCGGCTTCTACGACGCGGACTCGACCCGGCTGGCGGCGTTCCGCGACGGCGTCGCCGACGACCGCACCGGCCCCGAGCTGGAGAAGATCCTGAAGAAGCTCACCCGGGCCGGCTGGGAGGTCGGCGGCGAGACGCTCAAGACCTCGCCGCGCGGGTACGACGCCGAGCACCCGCGGATCGAGCTGCTGCGGCACAAGTCGCTGACCGTCGGCCGCGACTACGGCTTCGAGCCGGTGATCCACACACCCGAGCTGCTCGACAAGGTGCGCAAGGACTGGCGGGCGGCCCGCCCGTTCGTGGACTGGGTGGCCGCCCGCCTCTCCTGAGCGTCAGGCCGCGGTCGTCACCGTCGGCGCCTCGGCGGGCTCGAGCGCAGTCGCGACGATCTGCCGGACGTCGGCGACCAGGTGCACCGTCAGCGCCTCCAGCACCTCGGCCGGGACGTCGTCCAGGTCGGGCTCGTTGCGCGCCGGCAGGTACACCTCGGTCAGGCCGGCCCGCTGCGCGGCGAGCAGCTTCTGCTTCACCCCGCCGATCGGCAGCACTCGCCCGGTCAGCGAGACCTCGCCGGTCATGCCGACCTCGCCGCGGACGTTGCGCCCGGTCGCGAGCGACACCAGCGCGGTCGTCATCGTGACGCCGGCCGACGGCCCGTCCTTCGGTACGGCGCCCGCCGGCACGTGCAGGTGCAGCGGACCGGTCAACGACGCCAGGGCGGCCTCGTCCAGACCGAGCTCGGCGGCGTGCGACCGCACGTAGGTGAGCGCGATCTGCGCCGACTCCTTCATCACGTCGCCGAGCTGGCCGGTGAGGTCGAGCCGGGTTGTGTCACCCGGCAGCGACGACGCCTCGATGTAGAGGACGTCTCCGCCCATGCCGGTCACCGCCAACCCGGTCGCGACACCCGGCACCGAGGTGCGCTCGTGCGCCTCCGGTGTGAACCGCGCGCGGCCGACCAGGTCCTTCAGGCGTGGCTCGTCGACGACCACCGGGGCCTCCTCACCCGAGGCGAGCCTCGTCGCGACCTTGCGGAACGCCTTGGCGATCAGCCGCTCGAGCTGGCGGACGCCGGCCTCGCGCGTGTGGTCCGTTGCCAGGCGCCTCAAGGCCTCCTCCGTCACAGACACCTCGTCCTCGCCCAGGGCCGCGCGCTCGCGCTGCCGCGGCACGAGGAAGTCGCGGGCGATCGCGACCTTGTCGTCCTCGGTGTACCCGTCGATCGTGACGAGCTCCATCCGGTCCAGCAGCGCCGGCGGGATGGTCTCCAGCACGTTGGCGGTCGCGATGAACAGCACGTCGCTCAGGTCGAGGTCGAGCTCGAGGTAGTGGTCGCGGAACGTGTGGTTCTGCGCCGGGTCGAGCACCTCGAGCAGCGCCGCGGCCGGGTCGCCGCGGTAGTCGGAGCCGACCTTGTCGACCTCGTCGAGCAGCACCACCGGGTTCATCGAGCCGGCCTCCTTGATCGCGCGCACGATCCGGCCCGGCAGGGCCCCGACGTACGTGCGCCGGTGGCCGCGGATCTCCGCCTCGTCCCGGACGCCGCCGAGGGCGACCCGGACGAACTTCCGGCCGAGCGCCCGCGCGACCGACTCGCCGAGCGACGTCTTGCCGACCCCGGGCGGGCCGGCGAGCAGCACGACCGCGCCGGAGCCGCGGCCGCCGACGACCTCCAGGCCACGCTCGGCGCGCCGGGCGCGCACGGCGAGGTGCTCGACGATCCGGTCCTTCACGTCGTCGAGCCCGTGGTGGTCGGCGTCGAGGACGGCCCGGGCCGCGGTGACGTCGGTGGCGTCCTGCGTGCGCGTGCTCCACGGCAGGTCGAGCACGGTGTCGAGCCAGGTGCGGATGTAGGACGACTCGGGGCTCTGGTCGCTGGCGCGCTCGAGCCGGTCGACCTCGCGCAGCAGCGCGGCGCGCACCTCGTCGGGCACGTCGGCGGCCTCGACCCGGGTCCGGTAGTCGTCGGTGCCCTCCGGCTCACCCTCGCCGAGCTCCTTGCGGATCGCGGCGAGCTGCTGCCGGAGCAGGAACTCGCGCTGGTTCTTCTCGACGCTCTCGCGGACGTCCTCGCTGATCTTCTCGCTCACCTCGAGCTCGGCGAGGTACTCCTGCGTCCACTCGACGAGCAGCTCGAGCCGGTGCTCCACCGACGGCGTCTCCAGCAGCTCGCGCTTGCGGTCCGTGGAGAGGTACGGCGCGTAGCCGGCGGTGTCCGCGATGACGGCCGGATCGGTCAGCGCGGTGAACGAGTCGACGATCTGCCACGCCTCACGGCGCTGCAGGACGGCGACGACGAGCTTCTTGTACTCGGCCGCGAGCTCGTCGGCCCGCGCCGTCACGCCCTCGTCGTCGACCGGGGTCGCCTCGACCCAGAGCGCCGCGCCCGGGCCGGTCACGCCGGACCCGATGCGCGCACGTCCGCCGGCCCGCAGCACGGCCGCGGCCGATCCGCCCCGGAAGCGGCCGACCTTCTCGATCGTGGCGGTCACGCCGTACGACGCGTAGCGGTCCTCGAGCCGCGGCGCGACGAGCAGCTGGTCGCCGCCCTCGCTGCGGGCGGCGTCGACCGCGGCCTGCGCGGCCTCGTCCAGCTCGATGGGGACGACCATGCCGGGCAGCAGCACGCCGTCGGAGAGGAACAGCACCGGGAGGCGCTGCGGGGTCTGGTCCATGCCTTCACCTCTGTTCTTGACAGGTGAAGGCTCAACTCTTGCGACCGCGCCGGTGTTCCGCCCGAACCGTCCTGTTCGCCCTGGGCGGAACCAACGGTCAGAACTTCACGAACCAGTGGTCCAGGACGTCCTCGGCGGGCGTGCCCGGACACAGCACGTTGTGGTCGCGGTCGTCGTCCCACCACTGGCCGATGACGGCCCGACCGCCCTGGAACCGCCCGGTGCGGCACATCCCGAGCGCACGGCGCTGGTTGGTCGGGCCGGCGCTGCGCCACTCGGGCAGGCCGTAGCGGGTGCCGCCCATGATCTGCCGCCACAACGTCGCGACGGAGTAGAAGCCGACCCTCAGGCCCGCGTCGCGGTAGGCCCGCAGGACGCCGTCGACCACCGGCTTGTTCAGCCGGGGCCGGGCCGTCCAGGGCGCCGGCGGGCTGACCGGCTCGACGTCGACCCAGACGGCCGGGGAGTCCAGCCCGACGGCCTGCATCTCCGCGACGTTGAGCTTCGCCTGGGCGTAGCCGGAGTTGTACAGCCGACCGCGCAGGGTCCGGTCGGAGCGCGGCCCGGCGTCGCCGTACAGGCGCAGCTGCTTGTCCGTCGGGTACGTCGCGACGGCGTACGCCGAGGCCCACATCTGGCGCTCGCGGGCGTACTCGACGTGCGAGGCGAGGCACGGGTTGGGGTGGAACGCCGGTCCGTTGGTGAGGCCGATGACCACGAAGCGGGCGGTGCCGCGCGGCAGCGGCTTGCCCAGGGTCTCGCGGGAGGGGATGCCGAGGCCCTTGGGGCAGTTCGGCCAGGAGATGTCCGCGCCGACGACCGGTCCCGGGCCGAGCCGGGCGGCGTCGGGCTCGGGCATGGGCGTGGCCGACACCGCGGTCGCGGCAGCCGTGACCGCCGCCAGGACCGCCTTGAGCAGCTCGCCGAGCACCCGTCTCCTCGTGGTCAGTGCGGCAGCCAGGCGTCCTCGGACTGGGTCCGGGACGTGACGGCCTTGGGCAGCTTGCCGTCCGCCAGGGCACGGATCGACACGTGCTCGAACACGTCGCGCAGGCTGCTGCGCGCGGCGATCCACACGTGCTGGAGGACGTCGGCGGACTCGTTGTAGGTGACCGCCTCGGGCCGCAGGCCGTAGACGCTGACCAGGGGGCCGTCGACCGCGCGGATCACGTCGGCGACGCTGACGGTGCTGGGGTCGCGGGCCATCCGCCAGCCGCCGGACTGTCCGCGCTGGCTCATGACCACGCCGGCACGGCGCAGGTCGGCGAGGATCGCCTGCAGGAAGCCGTGCGGGATGTCCTGGAGCCGGCCGAGCTCCTCGGCGCTGACCGGGGAACCCTCGCCCCGACTCGCGAGCTCGATGAGCGCGCGGAGGGCGTAGTCGGACTTGGCGGAGACGCGCATGGGCAAAGTTTGTCAGACAAGTACACAAAATGTGCGACAGGCTCCGCGCCCGGGGCGCCGGAGACGCCACTCACCCCGTCCGGTGACCCGGACGGGGTGAGCGTGGGAGCGGACCCCTGTCCGTCCGCTCTCGCTGTGGCACCCGTTTCTCCCCCTGCGTTCCGCCGGCTCTGGCCGGTCGGGGGATACGGGGCCCGGTGGAGGGTGCGCACCACCGGGCCCCGCACTCGTGGGCACGTCTCAGACGTGCACGACCTCCTGCTCCGGCGTGGTCTTGGCGACCCGCTCCTGCTTGACGGCCCAGGCGATCAGGACGACCCAGGCGACGAAGATGGCGGCGGCGGCGACGGCGACCATGCCGCCGGTGGCGCCGAGCGCCTCGAGGATGGTCTTGGCGTTGGTCAGGATGATCAGGCCGCCGGCGGCGACACCGAGCACGCGGGGCGCGATGTGCCGGACCAGCCAGGCGGCGAACGGCGCGGCGATGGCACCACCGACGAGCAGCGCGGCCGCGATGTCCCAGCGGATGCCCTGGCTGCCGAGCGCGAACAGGAAGCCCAGCGAGCCACCGACGGCGACGACGAACTCGGAGGTGTCGATCGAGCCGATGACCTTGCGCGGCTCCATCCGGCCGGAGGCCAGCAGGGTCGGGGTGCCGACGGGGCCCCAGCCACCGCCGCCGATGGCGTCCATCAGGCCGGCGACGAGGCCGAGCGGGACGAGGAACGGACCGGAGACCTTGCCCGAGAACGACGGCCGACGGCCGCCGAGGCGCAGGAAGCGGTAGAGGACGTACAGACCCAGCGCGAGCAGCAGACCCGCGACCCAGGGCTTGGCGGCGTCGCCGTCGATGCTGGCCAGGAAGGTGGCGCCGGCGAAGGCGCCGATGCCGCCGGGCACCGCGATGATGCTGACGGTGCGCCAGTCGACGTTGCCGAGCTTGTGGTGGCTGATGCCGGAGACCAGCGTGGTGCCGATCTCGGAGAAGTGGACGGCGGCCGACGCTGCGGCCGGCGCGATGCCGGTGGCGAGCAGGAGCGTCGAGGAGGTGACGCCGTACGCCATGCCGAGGGACCCGTCGACGAGCTGGGCAAAGAAGCCCACCAGGCCGAGAACGATGAGACTGCGCATGAAGGTTGCACCCTTTCAAGGCGGATTCGGACAGTGAACCGCGTTTGTCTAGCAATTTTGTATCTCTAGCAGTTCAGTACGTTAATGACCCGCCGGCGCAAAAGTCAACCAAGTCAGTCGTGTTGGGCGTGTCACACCGGTTCCCGGCCGCGCGGCACGCTCCTTCTATCCTCGGCACATGAGCAGCGAGCCGGGGCGGGCACGCGTCGTCGTGCACGTGGGAGTCCCCAAGAGCGGTACGTCGTTCCTCCAGGCCACGCTGCGCGAGAACGCCGACCGGCTCGCGGAGCAGGGCGTCTGGCACCCGGCGCAGCAGCACCGTGGCATGTTCCACGCCGCCCTCGAGCTCACCGGCAACCATCCGGGGTGGGGGGTGCCGCAGAAGCGCATCGACGGCACCTGGGCCGAGCTGTGCCGCGAGGCGCTGCGCCGCGGCGGCACCACGGTCTTCAGCCACGAGCTGTTCAGCAACGTCGCCGCGAAGGACGTCGGACCGGCGCTCGCCCACCTCGACGGCGCCGACGTGCACGTCGTCGTCACCGCGCGCGACCTGGCCCGCCAGCTGCCCGCCGAGTGGCAGGAGGGCGTCAAGCACGGTCGCGGGCTGCGCTTCGACTCGTTCCTCCGGCGGGTGCTCGACCCCGCCCGCTCGCACACCCACGCGCAGAAGTTCTGGCGGCACCAGGACATCGCCGAGATCCTCGACCGCTGGGGCGGGTCACTCCCGCCCGACCACGTGCACGTCGTCACCTGCCCGCCGCCGGGAGCGCCGCGCGACCTGCTCTGGAAGCGGTTCTGCTCGGTGGCCGACATCGAGCCGGGTTCGGTGACCTTCCCCGCGGTCGGAGCGAACACCTCCCTCGGCGTCAACGCCGTCGACGTGCTCCGCCGGGTGAACCGCCGGCTCCGCCAGGGCGACGCGCCCCCGCACCTGCGGCGCACCGTCAAGCAGGTCCTGGTCAACGAGGCGCTGCGCTCCGACGACTCCGACCGGGTCGCCACGCCGACCGCCGCACTCCCGCAGCTGCAGGCGATCACCGACGGCTGGCGCAAGCGGATCGAGGAGGCGGGGTACGACGTGGTCGGCGACCTGGCCGACCTCGACCCTCAGCCCCCGACCGGGGGCGTCGCGGCCGACCACCGGGTGACCCCGCGGGCCTCGCGGGACGTCGCCGTCGACGCGGTCGCCGTCCTGACCAAGGAGGTCGCCGCGCTGCGGGCCGAGGTCAAGGAGTTCCGGGACGCCCGCGAGGCACGCGCCTCGACCTCCACCGCGCGGCGCGTGGCGCGCGCGGTGAGGCGGCGGCTGCGCCGCTCGCGGTAGGTCGGGTCGGTCGCCGGGTCTTGCCAGCCGGGCCGGTCGGGCTGAGGCTGGCCGCATGAGCGAGCAGGCCGGCGAGTCCGACTACGGGTACGACCTCGTCCACGAGGAGGTCGTCGCCGCGCGGCCGACACCCCCGCCCGACGCCGGCCGACCCGCCGCACCCGACGTGGGCCCCGAGCTCGAGGACGGGGGCGACCTGTCCTACGACCTCGCGCACGAGGTGCCGCGCGCCGAGGAGCAGGGCTCGGGCTCCTAGGGTCGCGGGACGGTCAGCGCGGGCGCGTCCCCCGGACGAGGTCGAGGAACTCGGCGCGGCTCGACGGGTGGGTGCGCAGGGTGCCCAGCAGTGCGGAGGTGACGGTCCGCGTCCCGGGTGCCCGCACCCCGCGCAGGGTCATGCACGTGTGCTCGGCCTCGATGACGACGCCGACCCCGCGCGGCGTGAGGTGCTCCTGGAGGTGCTCGGCGACCTGCTTGGTCAGCCGCTCCTGGGTCTGGGCACGATGGCTGTAGAGGTCGACGACGCGGGCGAGCTTGGACAGCCCGAGGACGTGGTCGGCCGGCAGGTAGCCGACGTGCGCGACCCCGACGAACGGGAGCATGTGGTGCTCGCACAGCGACCGGACCGGGATGTCCTCGACGACGACCAGCTCGTCGTACTCCTCGGAGTTGGGGAACGTCGTGAAGTCGAACGACGGTGCGGTCAGCATCTCGGCGTACGCCGCGACCATCCGGCGGGGCGTCTCGCGCATGTGTGGCGAGTCGAGCGGGAGGCCGAGCGCGGCGAGGAGGGTCGTGGCGGCGGCTTCGGCGGTCTCGCGGTCGACGTCGACGTGGGGGGCCGACATCCGGGCCCGCAGGGGCAGCACGTGCGCCTCCGGCTGACGCGAGCTCATGCGACGTCCGGCGCGGTACGGCGGGCCGCGGCGAGCCGGGCCAGGGCGAGCGCCGCGACGAGCAGGCCGAAGTCACGCAGGGCGATGTCGTAGTACTCGCCCATCGTCACGAGGTTGACGATGATCCCGAGCAGCCAGGCGGCGACGACGTACCCGCCGAGGTCGGGTCGCACGGCGACCAGGATGCCGGCCACCACCTCGACGACGCCGACGACCAGCATCGCCTGGTGGGCGGTGCCGGGGACGAGGTCGTTGACCCAGGGCGCGAGGTACTGGTCCCAGTCGGTGAGGAGGCCGGCGAACTTGTCCAGCCCGAACGCGATGGGCGCCACCGTGAAGACGGTGCGCAGCAGGAGGAAGGCCTGGTCGGCGCCGCGGGACGCGCCGACCGCGGTGGTGGACGAGGACTGCGGGATGTCGGTGTGTGCCATGGCGGGCTCCTCACTTCTAAAAGGTAGATTCTTGAACGCTAGAACCTCCTCCACTGTTTCGTCAAGATGCTCGTCCTTTAGAATGTGGACGCGAGAGTGGACGCCGGACCGGACGGACCAGGGAGGCGATGTGACCGACGAGCTGGGCGAGCAGGTCGCGAGCGTCGCCGTGCTGGCCGAGCCGGCCCGCTGGCAGCTGTACCGGTACGTCGCCGCGTCACCGGAGCCGGTCAGCAGGGAACAGGCCGCGGCCGCGCTGGACATGGCGTTGCACTCCGCGAAGTTCCACCTCGACCGCCTGGCCGACGAGGGACTGCTCGAGGTCGAGTACCGCCGGCTGACCGGCCGCACGGGGCCGGGGGCGGGTCGACCGTCGAAGCTGTACCGGCGCGCGGACCGGCAGGTGAGCATCGCGCTCCCGGGGCGTCGCTACGACCTGGCCGGCGACCTGCTCGCCGCGGCGGTGGAGCGCTCGATGCGCGACGGCCGCCCGGTGCGCGATGCCGTCGCCGAGGTCGCTCGCGAGGCCGGCGTCGAGCTGGCCGCCGACCGCGGGACCGCGAGTGGCGATCTCGAGCTCGTCCTCGACGTCCTGACCGGCCTCGACTACGAGCCGCGGCTCGACGCCGGACAGGTCTGCCTGGCCAACTGCCCGTTCGACCGGCTCGCCAAGGAGCACACCGAGCTGGTCTGCGGGATGAACCTCTCCCTGCTGACCGGGGTCGTCGACGGGCTCCGGATCACCACGCTGCGGCCGCGGCTCGACCCCGAGCCCGGCTACTGCTGCGTGAAGCTCGCCGGCTCGCCTCCGGAGACCTCCCGGACGGCGACGGGCGAGTTCTCCAGCAGCACGAGCGCGAGGTCGTCGTCGAGGGGCCGGCCGCCGGAGACGTGCTGACGCAGCCGCGCCAGCAGGGCTTCGAGTCCCTCCTCCGCCGTCCCCCCACGCACGACGGTCGCCGCCTCGAGCAGCGGCAGGAACTCCCCCTCCGCGTCGCGGGCCTCCGCGAGGCCGTCGGTGTACATCAGGAGCCGGTCACCAGGCGACCACGGCACCGTCGCCGTGACGTACTCCCCGGCGCCGACGCCCAGGCCGAGCGGCAGGCCGGTCGGGGACTCGACGTACCGGGCCGGCCCGACCTCGGGCACGAGGATCGGCGGCGGGTGGCCGCAGCTGGTCAGGACGACGGTGTCCGGTTCGGTCACGTCGACGAGCAGGGCGGTGACGAACTCCTCGTCGTCGAAGAACGGGGTGAGGTAGGTGTTCATGTCGTCCGCGATGCTGTCGGTACCGGCGTAGAGCGCGGCCGCCTGCCGGAACGAGCGGATGACGCGAGCGGCCTGCTCTACGGCGGCGATGCCCTTGCCGCGGACGTCGCCGACCAGGAAGCGGGCGCGGTGGCCGACCAGGGAGCAGTCGTACAGGTCGCCGCCCACGACCGCGTCCCGGGCCGCGGAGACGTACTGGCTCGCGACGGCGACCCGCTCGGTCGCCGTGGGCAGGGTGGGCAGGATGGCGCGTTGCGCCACCTCGGCGATGGCCGTGATCCGGGCCAGTCGTTGCTCGCGGCGCACCCGGACGGTGGCGATGACGACGGCCGCCGCGGCGACCAGCGCGACGTTGGCGACGCGCACCCAGGTCTGCGTCTCGTCGAGGGCGCCGTCCCACCAGCTGGTGGCGAGGACGGCCAGCACCGAGGCGACGCCCACGACTGCGGTCACGCCCCCGGGCAGGAACGCGCACGCAAGCAGCGGCGCCAGCCCGAACGTCGGCGACAGCGTGACCGGCAGCGGCGTCGCCAGCTCGGCAGCGACCAGGACGGCCAGCAGACCGAGGGCTGCCAGACGTTCTCGCTGCAACCGTGTCTCTCCCACCAGTGCCGTCGACCCTCCTCCCCCGCGATGCCCCGCAGTCTGGACGAGTCACTGCGAAGCGTACGCCGACGAGCCTGCCCTCGTCCGCGTAACGCGGAACCACCCGCGCGCCGGAGCGCGTGGCTAGGCTCGGGCGGTGCAGCCACTCGAGGAAGCAGTGGACGAAGCGGCGGCGCGCACCGGGTTCTCCGGCGTCGTCCGCGTCGACCGGGCGGGCGAGAACGAGGTCCTCCGGGCCTACGGGCTGGCCGACCGCGCGCACGGCATCCCCAACACCCACGAGACCCTCTTCGCGACCGCGAGCGGGACGAAAGGCTTGACGGCCCTGACCGTCATGGCCCTCGTGGAGCGGGGGACGCTCCGGCTCGACACGACCGCCCGCTCGTTGCTCGACGCGGACCTGCCCCTGATCGCCGACGACGTGACGGTCGAGCACCTGCTGGCACACCGGTCCGGGATCGGCGACTACCTCGACGAGGGCGAGCTGGACGACAGGAACGCCTACGTCGTGCCGATCCCGGTGCACGAGCTGACGACGACCGAGCAGTATGTCCGCATCCTCGACGGACACGCGACCGTCTCCCCGGCCGGGGAGCGGTTCGCCTACAACAACAGCGGCTACGTGGTGCTGGCGCTGCTGGCCGAGCGGGCGAGCGGCGTGGCCTTCCACGAGCTCGTGCGCACGCTGGTCTGCGAGCCCGCGGGCATGGTCGACACGGCGTTCCTCCGCTCCGACGAGCTGCCGGGACGCGCCGCGCTGGGCTACCTCTCCGCCGACGACCTCAGGACGAACGTGCTCCACCTCCCGGTGCTGGGCTCCGGGGACGGCGGGCTCTACTCGACCGCCACGGACTTCATCGCCTTCTGGGACGCGCTCTTCGCCGGCCGGATCGTCGCGCCGGAGCGAGTCGCCGAGATGGTGCGACCGCACAGCGACTGGCCGGAGGAGTCCAAGCGGTACGGGCTCGGGTTCCACCTCGACGCGACGGGCGACGGCGTCTGGCTCGAGGGATCCGACGCGGGCGTCTCGTTCGACAGCCTGCACCAGCCCTCGTCGTCGATCACCTACAGCGTCATCTCGAACCGGACCGCCGGCGTGTGGCCGCTCGTCAGGTGGCTCGACGAACGGCTCGGCACCTGAACGCTGCGGGCCGCGCCGCTAAAACGAGCTCGGGCACGTCGGAGACCGGCCGGTCCTACTTGCTCAGGTGGGGCTGTCCACCGTGGCGTCGTTGGCCCTCTGCTTGTTCCTGGACTCGAGTGCCTCGTGCGGCAGATCTTTGGTGAAGGCAGCCGAAAGCAGGGCCAGGAATGCCGCCGCGAGCAGTCCGGCCTTGAGGGACTGCAGCTGTGCGGCCTCGTAGTCGTCGACGAGCGCCTCGGTGGTCGGCTCGTCCAGTCCGGCTTCACGGGCGGCTGTTGCGACCTGGTCTGCGGACACGAAGTCGACTCCGGACCCGACCGCGACGCCTACCTGCTCGGCGACGGTATCGCTGATCCGCTGGTCGGAGGAGATGTTGGAGACGAACGCCGTCGTGAGCCCGGACAGCACGATCGCCCCGATCAGAGCGACCCCCAGCGACGAGCCGAGTTGCTGGCCCGTGAACTGCAGTCCGCCGGCTTCGCCACGGCCGGAGGCGTCGACGGAGGACTGCACGACGTTCCCGAGCTGGGAGGCGATCAATCCCATTCCGACGCCAAGTACCGCCATCGACCAGGCAAAGCTCGAGCTGTCGAGCTCCGGGTCGATCGTGGCCAGAAGCATCACGGTCGCGATCGTGGTGGTCGCCAGACCGGTGCGCACGATGGACCGGATGGAATAGCGGCCGGAGAGTCGTGACCCGGCTGCGGAGGCGAGGAACATGGTGATCGATACCGGGAGCATCGCGAGGCCCGTCTCGAGGGCGTCGAGGCCGATCACGAGCTGCAGGTAGAGCGGAATGGTGAAGAAGACGCCCATCAGGATCAGGTTCTGACTGAACAAGCCGATCAGACCGGACCGCAGGGGGGCGATCGTCAGCAGCGCAAGGTGCACCAGCGGATCGTGGTCGCTGCTGACCCGGTGCCCCTGCCACGCCGTGAACGCCCAGAGCAGAGCAGCCCCGGAGCCGATGACGAACACCGTGAGCGAGAAGCCGAACGGTGTCACCGGGGAGTCTTCGGTGGGTTTGACCCAACCCCAGGTGCTTGACTGAAGCACCCCGAGGACGACCAGGCCCAGGCCGGCGGCGGACAAGAACGTGCCGACGATGTCGAGCCTCGGTGCCGGGCCGTCCCGGCCGGCGTCGGCGACCTTCGGCGTCATCACCAGGATCAGCCCCACCAGCAACACCTCGCCGGCGAAGATGATCCGCCAGGAGTACTCCGTGGTCGCCCAGCCGCCCAGGATCGGCCCCACGGCGATTCCTGCTCCCGCGACCCCGCCGATGACGGCGTACGCGACCTTTCGCGAGGCCCCCTCGAAGTTCCCGGCGATCAACGCCACCATGGCCGGCAGAACCAGTGCGGCACCGACCCCCTCCAGGACCGACCAGCCGAGGGTCAGGACGGCCACCGTCGGCGCCAACGCCGTCACGGCCGAACCGCAGGCGTAGATGATCAACCCGACGACGAACGCCTTCCGCCGGCCGATGATGTCGCCGACCTTGCCGCCGGTGAGCATGAACATCGCCATCACGAGGCAGTAGAAGGTGATCACCGCCTGGATCGTGGTCACTGTCGTGTCGAAGTCGGCCACCAGCGCGCTGATCGACACGTTCATCGCCGACTGGTCCAGCACCATGACGAACTGGGCGATGGCCAACGCCACCAGCGGCAACCAGCTCTGCCTCGACCTGGGTACGGTCTGTCGCTTCTGGGACGCACCGGTAGTCACGCCGTCATTCCTCCTCGGTGCGAAGCCCGATCCCCGCGGCGTTCGTAGTGACTCCGGCGAAACCGTAGCCACTGCTGCGAGACGACCGAACCACCCTCACGGGGTGAAGTGACCGCTGCTGGTCGGTGCACTTTGCGACGAAACGCACCGATGGCGCCTGCAGCGACCCTTCGGCCAGGCATGGGGCGCGGCCCAACCGCCGGTCTGTCCCCGACTCCCCGGACC
This sequence comes from Nocardioides iriomotensis, assembly GCF_004168035.1. Taxonomy (GTDB): domain Bacteria; phylum Actinomycetota; class Actinomycetes; order Propionibacteriales; family Nocardioidaceae; genus Nocardioides_B; species Nocardioides_B iriomotensis. The sequence continues at coordinate 277,854 of NZ_SDPU01000028.1, forward strand.
GCGCCACAGGGTGACGCCTCGCTCACGCAGCGGCGTCGTGAAATCCAGGCAGCCAGGTGACGGCCTCGTCGGCGACTCGGACGCGTGCGCCCAGAGTGCACAGCACACCGGTGGTGCCGGCCAGGACGCGCTGGACCAGCAGGTAGTGGGCTGGGACGTGCAGGTGCCGCTGCACCCGGGCGGCGGTGCCTCGGGGGTCGGAGAACCGCGTGGTCTGTGAGCGCAGCCAGCCGCGGGAGAACGCGAACCGGGGCACGCGCAGCGGCGCCAGCAGCGGGTCGAGGGTCTCCACGAGCCGCTGACCGCTGACGGTTCCGGGAGCGACGAGCCCTCCGTCGACCATGACCGCAAGAAGAGCGGTGGCGTCCCGGTCGACCGCGGCCCGGAGCAGCTCTCCCAGGCGTGGTGGCCACCCGTGCGGCAACGCGAGCGTGGAGCCGAAGTCGAGCACCACCAGGCGCCCGTCGTCGGTGAGCCGGAAGTTGCCGGGGTGTGGGTCGCCGTGCAGGCGTCCCACTCGGGCGGGGCTGGACAGCAGGAACCGCACCAGCAGCTCACCGGCCCGGTCGCGCTGGGGCTGGGTGCCGGTGCGCGCCACCTCTGCAATGGGGGTTCCGTCGACCCACTCGCTGACCAGCACCCGTCCGGTGACCGCGACCACCTCGGGGACGACGAAGTCCGGGTCGTCGACGAGGGCGCGGTGGAACTGCGTCTGTGCGGTTGCCTCCTGCTCGTAGTCGGTCTCGGCCATCACGCTGGCACGCAGCTGCGCGAACAGGTCACGGGCAGGCACCCCGGGCGCCGCGACCCGGATCAGCGGTGCGAGCCGGTCCAGCTGGCGCAGGTCGACCGCCAGCGCGTCGCCGGCGCGCGGGTACTGCACCTTCACCGCCACCGCGCGCGAGTGCTGCCCGCCGGACCAGGAGGCACGGTGGACCTGCCCGATGCTGGCCGCCGCGGCGGGGGTGTCGTCGAAGTAGAGGAGCTGGAGACGCCAGTGCGGGCCGAGATCCTCGGCCAGCACTCGGTGGATGACGCCGGGCGGCAGCGCCGGCGCCGCCTCCTGGAGCCGGGTCAGCGCCTCGCCGTAGGGGCCGGCGACCTGGTCGGGCAGTGCGGCCTCCATCGCGGACAGCCACTGCCCGACCTTCATCGCGCCACCCTTGAGGTCGCCGAGCGCCGTGAACAGCTGCTCGGCGGTCCGCGCCTGGACCTGTTGGGTGAGGAGCTCGGCCGGCTGTCCGCCGAGCCGGCGGCCCAAGCTCGCGGCCCGGCGGCCGACGTGGGCGGCGGGCAGTGCGGCCAGCCGGGCCGCGCGAGCCAGACCGCGGGTGGGCAGGTCAGGCATGCCGGCCTCCTCGGTCACACCCGCACCGCGCCGGGCGGCCGGGTTCGCAATTCGGATGGGGGTGGTTCACGGTCCCGGCTTGGGAAGCCAGACGGTTGCCGGGCATGGCGGTGACTGACCCCAGCACGAGGGCGACCCGGGGCTGTGGCTGCACGCGCGGACGCTGGCGCGCCTTCGTGCAGCACGTCGGCTGCGTCCACCGGGTGGGTGCCGGGCGGCGGGGCTGGGTCGGGACGGGCGACATCGGGGGCCTTTCGGAGTCGGCGACTGATGTGCCGACCAGACTTCCCGGCGCTCCGTCGACCATCGTACGTGCACCGGGGCGGGCTCCACGAGCACCGCAAGGGCGGCGGCCGGCGCGTCCGCCACCAACACGCGTCCGCGTGGGACGACTGGGTCGAAGGTCCTGCCTGCTCGGGTCCCGCGCCTGTGGCGACGCCGGGACGCCATGGCAAGCCTGGAGACAGGACCAACCCCGGCCGCCGTGGTCGCCGTGGTCGCCGTGGTCGCCGTGGAGAGGAGCACTCGATGCGCAAGCATGTCGTCGTTCTCGGAGCCAACTTCGCGGGGCTCACCGCCGCCCTGTCGGTGCGCCACGAGCTGCACGGCGACGTGGATGTCACCGTCGTCTCACCGCGGGCGAACTTCCTGTTCACGCCGAGCCTCATCTGGCTCCCGTTCGGCAAGCGTGACCGCGGCGACATCACCTTCGATGTCGAACCGACCCTGCGCCACCACGGCGTTGACTTCGTCCAGGCCGCCGCTACCGGCCTGGACCCGACGGCCCGGACCGTGACACTGCAGGACGGCAGCACACTGCGCTACGACTACCTGGTCATCGCGACCGGGTACCGCAACGACAGCGACGTCGTCCCCGGGTTCGCCGAGAACGCGGTCACCATCACCACCCTCGAGGATGCCGAGCGGGCCGGTCACGCCTGGGAGCTGTTCCTGCGGGACCCGCGCGACGTCGTGGTCGCCGCCACCCAGGGCGCCGGCTGCTTCGGAGCGGCGTACGAGTTCCTGTTCAACCTCTCGTTCCAGCTGCGTCGACACGACCTGCACCAGCGGGTCAAGCTCACCTACGTCACCGCGGAGCCGTTCCTCGGCCACTTCGGCATCGGCGGGCTGCCGCACGGTGAGCAGCTGCTCGGCATGTTCCTTCGCAAGGAGGGCATCGACTCGCGCCTCAACGTCGGCATCGACCACGTCGCGCAGGACGCCCTCGTCCTGGAGACCGGGGAGGAGGTGCCGTTCGGGTACGGCATGGTCGTGCCGCCGTTCCTCGGTCAGGAGTGGCTCACCGCCGTGGACGGGCTGACCGACGCCAAGGGCATGGTCGCCGTTCGCGACAGCTACCAGACGCTGAAGTACGACGACGTCTACGCCGTCGGCGCCGCTGCCGCGGTGGAGGTGCCCTGGACGACGCCGACGCCGGTCGGCATCCCGAAGACCGGCTTCCCGACCGAGGTGATGGCCCACGTCGCCGCGCGGAACATCGCCGCCCAGATCCGAGGCGAGGAGCCGACCGACGAGAAGGCGTTCGGCGACATCAAGGCCATCTGCGTGATGGATGCCGGGAACAACGGCGTGGTCATCCTCGCCGACAAGATGCTGCCGCCCCGCAAGCACGGCGTGCTCATCCCCGGCCCGCAGGCGCACGTGATGAAGCTCGGGTTCGAGAAGTACTTCCTGTGGAAGATGCGCAACGGCTACGTCCAGCTTCCCTGAACGCCGGGCGGCGTCCGCCTGCGTGACGACCGGACGGACCAATCACGCCCAGAGACCGTCCCCGACCGGCTCCGGCTGCCCGGGGCCGCAGCACTCTCGGCCCGTCGCCACCCGCACGCAGCGTGTCAGGTCGTTGCCGTGCTCGGCTTCCCGCACATACGTGCACCACAACACCCGTCGGCCGGCTTTCGGAATCGAGGGTTGAGATCCCTACTCGCGGGTAGCATACTGGTGTTACTGACGAGTAGTAACCGGCTGCACGGCAGCCGGCCGCACCCACGGACCCGCCCCGGGACCCCCGTTCCCCGAGATTTCGAAGGTGGAGCAGTGAGCCACTACAAGAGCAACATCCGCGACATCGAGTTCAACCTCTTCGAGGTGCTCGGCCGCGACCAGGTGCTGGGCACCGGCCCCTTCGAGGAGGTCGACGTCGACACCGCGAAGTCGATCCTCGCCGAGGTCGACCGGCTCGCCCGCCAGGACCTCGCGGCGTCGTACGAGGACAGCGACCGCAATCCGCCGGTCTTCGACCCCGAGACCAGCACGGCGCCGATCCCCGAGTCGTTCAAGAAGAGCTACCAGGCGTGGATGGACGCGGAGTACTGGCGCCTGTCCCTGCCCGAGGAGCTCGGCGGCCAGCCGGCCCCGTCGTCGCTCAACTGGGCGATCGGCGAGCTGGTGCTCGGCTCCAACGCCCCGATCTGGATGTACGCCTGCGGCCCGAGCTTCGCCTCCATCGTCAACCGCAACGGCAACGAGCGCGACAAGCGCATCGCCCAGCACATGGTCGACCGCCGCTGGGGCGCGACCATGGTGCTGACCGAGCCCGACGCGGGCTCCGACGTCGGCGCCGGACGCACCAAGGCCGTGCAGCAGGACGACGGCTCGTGGCACATCGAGGGCGTGAAGCGGTTCATCACCTCCGGTGAGCACGACATGGCCGAGAACATCGTCCACCTCGTCCTCGCCCGTCCCCAGGGCGTCGAGGGCGTCGGCGGCCCCGGCACCAAGGGCCTGTCGCTCTTCGTCGTGCCGAAGTTCCACTTCGACCACGAGACCGGTGACCTGACCGGCGAGCGCAACGGCGTCTACGTCACCAACGTCGAGCACAAGATGGGCATCAAGGTGTCCAACACGTGCGAGGTCACCTTCGGCGAGAAGGAGCCCGCCAAGGGCTGGCTGCTCGGCGAGGTGCACAACGGCATCGCGCAGATGTTCCAGGTGATCGAGAACGCCCGCATGATGGTCGGCACGAAGGCGATCGCGACCCTCTCGACCGGCTACCTCAACGCGCTCGACTACGCCAAGGAGCGCCAGCAGGGCCCCGACCTGACCCGCGCGTCCGACAAGACCGCACCGCGCGTCACGATCACCCACCACCCCGACGTCCGCCGCTCGCTGATGACGCAGAAGTCGTTCGCCGAGGCCATGCGGGCCCTGGTGCTCTACACCGCGTCGTGGCAGGACCGCGTGCAGGTCGCCGAGCACAAGGGCGAGAAGGACGAGCTCGCCGAGCGCGTCAACGACCTGCTGCTCCCGATCGTCAAGGGCTACGGCTCCGAGCGCTCGTGGGTGCTGCTCGGCACGGAGTCGCTGCAGACCTTCGGCGGTTCCGGCTTCCTGCAGGAGTACCCGATCGAGCAGTACGTCCGCGACGCCAAGATCGACACCCTCTACGAGGGCACCACGGCGATCCAGGGCCAGGACCTGTTCTTCCGCAAGATCGTGAAGGACCAGGCGCAGGCCCTCGGGTACGTCGCCGGGGAGGTCGAGGCCTTCCTCAAGAGCGAGGCCGGCAACGGGCGGCTCAAGGTGGAGCGCGAGCTCCTCGCCGAGGCGCTGGAGAACGGCCAGGCGATCGTCGGCACGCTGATCAACCAGCTGATGTCGGCCGACCCCAACGCCGAGGGTGGCGACCTGCGCAACATCTACAAGGTCGGTCTCAACACCTCGCGCCTGCTGATGGTGCTCGGCGACATCGTCTGCTCGTGGCTGCTGCTGCGCCAGGCCGAGATCGCGCTGGAGAAGCTGGGCGGCGAGGTGTCCGGCAGCGACAAGAGCTTCTACGAGGGCAAGGTCGCGGCGGCGCAGTTCTTCGCGCGCAACGTGCTCCCGAAGGTCGCGGCCGAGCGGGCCATCGCCGAGTCCACCGACCTGTCCCTGATGGACCTCGACGAGGCGGCGTTCTGACACCCGCCTGACCGACGTACAGCGAAGGGCCGCTCCCCCTGAGGAGCGGCCCTTCGTGCTTGTGGTGCGAACGGGTCAGAGCAGGAAGATCAGCAGCAGGACAACCGCGATGATCAGCGCCGCGATGGCGATGTTGCGAGTGCTCACCTGTTCCTCCTCCCCAGGTCCGAGGTCGAAAGACGCCCGGGTCGTCCCGGGCGCGCACCAGTCAGTACCCCGTTCCGACGCGGGTCACACCTCGCGGCGCCCACGAACGGATTGGCGTGACGCCGTTCGGGGTATCAACCACGACGGGAGGTCACTCCACCATGCATCGAGGCGGCGCCGGCCGCCCCAACAGCAAGGAGACATCATGGGTATCGGACTGGGCATCGTCCTGCTCGTCATCGGCCTGATCCTGGTCATGGGTGTGGTCCAGATCGACATCGGCTTCATCGACGACACGGGCCTCGGGTGGATCCTCGTCCTCGTCGGCGCGCTGGCTGTCGTGCTCGCGCTGGTGATGAACAAGCAGCGGTCGGAGACCAAGCACGTCGAGGAGCGTCGCTACGACGGTCCGCCGCCGCGCTGACCGCGCACCACTGACGACGAAGGGCCGCCCTACTACCGAGGTGGGGCGGCCCTTCGGCTTGTCGCCGGCTACTGCGTGGCCACCCACGCGGTGCGGCCCTCGGACCCCGAGGCCCAGCAGCCGCCGGGGACGCAGACCACGGAGTGGTACCCGGTCCGGCTCCACGTCGTCCAGGACCTGCCGCCGTCGGTGCTGACGTCGCTGCCGGTCGGCCCGACCGCCACGAAGGCGCGGCCGCCGCCGTCGACCCAGTCGGAGCCCGAACGGTAGCCACCGAGGTCGCCGCCGGACTTCCAGGCACTGCCCTTCCGCTTGTACGACGCCGCCTCGGTGCCGTTGTCCGGCTGCTCGAAGTCGCCGCCGACCGCGACGCCGACGCGCTTGTTCTTGAAGGACAGCGAGAACACGCCGCCGGCGTTGGTCGCCGGGATCGTCTGCGACGTGACGCTCCAGGTGTCGCCCTTGTTCCTCGAGTGGTAGACGCGCGCCGCCGCACCGCCGGACGCCATGTAGGCCTGACGCCCGGTGATCGTCAGGCAGGTACCGCTGGCGGCGAAGTTGAACTCACCCTCGAACGCCGCCGGCATCTTGCTGTCCTTCAGCACGCTCCAGCTGCGTCCGCTGTCGGTGGTCCTGATGATCCGGAACTTCCCGTCGACCGGGTCGCTGACACCGAGTCCGGTGCGGCCGCCGGGGTAGAAGTCGATGCAGTTGTAGAAGGCGTCCTTGCTCTTGTTCTGGAAGGTCTTGGTCCAGGTCTTGCCGCCGTCGGTCGTGCGGTAGACGCGTGAGGCCTTGCCCTCGCCGATCGCGAGCACGCTCGCCACGCGGGCGCTGCTCGCCTCGACGTCGCGGAACGCCAGGTCGGCCCCGACGTCGGGCCGGACGTCCTGCCACGTCTTGCCGCCGTCGGTGGTGCGGTAGACCGCGCCCGGTCCGCCGTCGTCCGTGATGTTCTCGCCCGCGATCCAGGCTGTCGTCGCGCTGACGGCGTCGAGCCCGCGGAAGCTCTGGTCCTTGTCGACCCTGGTCTTCTGCCACTTCCAGGTCGTCGGGTCGGAGGTGTCGGCCTGCGACGCGGTCGCCGCAACCGAGCTGAGGGAGAGGGGGATGGCAAGGCTGAGCGCCAGGGCCCCGAGAAGTGTGCGCATGGTCGGCACCCTTCCGGTGCCCGGGGCTCCTGTCCAGAGGGCGCGTCAGGCTTCCTCGGGATCCGGTCCCCACACGGATCGGCCTCCGTCGACCGGAACGACGGCTCCGTTGACGAACGACGCCGCGTCGGACAGCAGGAACGCGACGACCTCGGCGACCTCCGCGCTCTCGCCGACGCGGCCGAGCGGGTGGATTCGCGCGATCTGCTCCTCGACGTCGCGGCGACCGGGCGGGGCGAGCCCGGCCAGGTGGTCGTCGTAGCGTGCGGTGCGGATCGACCCGAGCGCGACCGCGTTGACCCGGATGCCGGCAGGGCCGTGGTCGACCGCCAGCGCGCGGGTGAGTCCCTCGATCGCCGCCTTCGCCGTGGCGTAGGCGAGGGCGCCGCGGACGGGCCGCGTCGCCTGGTGCGAGGACACGTTGACGATCGCGCCGGGGCGGCCCGACTCCCGCCACCGCCGTACGGCGACCCGCGACCCGGCGACGGCGGGCGCGAGGTTGGTGGCGACGAGCCCGACCACGTCGCCGCTCGGGACGGCCGTCAGGTCCGCGTCGCGGAACACCGCGGCGTTGTTGACCCAACCGGCGAGCGGTCCGAGCCGTTCGGCGGCGTCGGCAGCCCGGGCGACCACGTCGTCGTCGGACGCGTCGCCGCTGACCACGGTGAGCCGTTCGTGCTCGGGCAGGTCCGGCGGCTCGAGCTCGAGCACGACGACGCCGTGGCCGTCCGCGAGCAGTCGGTCGACGATCGCGCGGCCGACGCCGCGACCGCCTCCGGTGACGACGTACGACCTCCGCATCAGGACCGGCCCGACAACGGCAGCTCGAGCCGGCTGACGCCGCCCTCGACGACCCGGACCGGGACACCCCAGTCCTGCTGGTGCATGTGGCAGGCCGCCCCCTCGCCGCCGCCTTCGTCGCAGGAGGCGGCGCGCGCTGCGACGTGCAGGACGCCGTCGCCGACGGTCGCGTCGAGCAGGACGGTGCGGACCAGGTCGGTGCCGCGTCCGTCGCCCTCGCGGACCAGGGCCGGCGGGGTCGCCTCGACGAGCAGCTGCGACGGCGGGCCGAACCGGTCGTCGACCTTCTGCCCCGGGGGCGGCTCGAACGACACTACGATCTCGAGCGTCCCCGGCGCGACGTCGGTGACCGGTCGCTGCGTCGTGTGCGCCGAGCCGGACGCCCGGGCCGACGCGCCGAGCGGCACCCGGGTCAGCCGGTGCGCGGCCGACTCGACGACGACGAGCTGGTCGCCGTCGACGACCAGGCCGCTCGGCTCGGCCAGCCCCGTGGCGACCGTGCCGAGGGTCCGGGCCACGGGGTCGTAGCGGCGGACCGCTCCGTTGTAGGTGTCCGCGACCGCGACGGAGCCGTCCGGCAGCAGCGCGGCGCCCAGCGGGTGTTGGAGCAGCGCCTCGTCGGCGGGGCCGTCGGTGAAGCCGAAGTCGAAGAGGCCGCGCCCGACCGCCGTGTGCAGCGCCCCGTCCTCGACGTACCGCAGCGAGGATGTCTCGGAGTCGACCACCCAGAGCCGGTCGCCACCGGGGACGAGGCCGGAGGTCTGCGCGAGCCAGGCGTCGGCGAGCGGGCCGTCGAGCAGGCCCTCGTTGGTGGTGCCGGCCGCGACCCGCACCTCCCCGGTGCGCGGGTCGAGCGTCCAGAGCTGGTGGATGCCGGCCATCGCGACCCAGACGAGCCCGTCGTGCCAGGCGACGTCCCAGGGGCTGCTCAGCCGGACGGTGCCGTCGCCCTGCATCCACTGGTGGCCGTCACCGGCCAGCGTGCGCAGCTCGCCGGTGGCGAGGGTCAGGCCGCGCAGCCGGTGGCCCACGGTCTCGGCCACCACGACCTCGTAGCCGACCGCAGCCGCGACGTCGTCGGGCAGCAGGCACAGGCCGTTGGGCTGGTCGAGTCCCTCGGCCACGCGTCGCACGAGCGCGCCGTCGGCGTCGACCTCTGCGATCGCGCCGTGCCCGGCGTCGGCGACGAGGAAGTGGCCGTCAGGCAGTCGCACGGCCTTGGCGGGGAAGCGCAGGTCGCCCTCGGGCACCGACGGGGCGACGTACGGCGAGTCGCCCGGTTGGAGCGTGCCCTTCGCCCGGTGCTCCTCGCGGAGGTCGGCGAGCAGGGCGTCGACGGCGTGGGCGTGGCCCTCGCCGGCGTACTGCGCGACGACGTACCCCTCCGGGTCGACGAGCACGAGCGTGGGCCAGGCCCGGGCGGTGTAGGCCTGCCAGGTGACCAGCTCGGGGTCGTCGAGCACCGGGTGGCGCACGTCGTAGCGCTGGACCGCGGCGGCCAGCGCGGCGGCGTCGGCCTCGTGCTCGAACTTGGGCGAGTGCACGCCGATCACGACGAGCTCGCCGTCGTACTTCTCCTCCACCTCGCGCAGCTCGTCGAGCACGTGCAGGCAGTTGATGCAGCAGAAGGTCCAGAAGTCGAGCAGCACGAACCGGCCGCGCAGCTCGCCCAGCGAAAGCGGTCCCTCGGTGTTCAGCCAGCCGCGGCCGCGCAGCTCGGGCGCACGCACGCGCGGGACACGGGTCGGTCGTTCGCTCACGTCATCAGTCAACCCGAGACGACGCCGGAACCTTCCACCCGGGCAAGGGCACTGTTCCTGTCGGTGTAACCATCTATGCTGGTTACATGATCGCCCAGCCCGCCACCGGACAGTGGTTCGTGTCCTCCGAGGGCACGCGCTGGTGGTTCGACTCGGGCGCGATCTCCCTCGACTTCGCCTACACCGGCTCGATGAGCGACAACCCAGCCTGGGAGCGGTGGCAGGCGCCGGGCGACGCGGCGGCCTGGTTCGAGGAGCGGTACGGCGTCCGGGTGCGTGTGACCGCGGCGGACTTGGTCCGGGTCAAGGAGCTGCGCGACGCGGTGGCGCGGCTGGCGTTCGACCGGCTGCGCCGGCGTCCCCTCGACGCGCGGGCGGTCGCGGTCGTCGACCGGTGGGCGCGCGAGCCCGACGTGCCGCCGCAGCTCGGCCGCGAGCCGCGGGCGACCCTCGACCGGCTGCTCGCCACGCTCGCGCGGGACGCGGTCGGCTGGCTGCGCGACCACGGCGACCGGGTCCGCGAGTGCGCGGCGGGCGACTGCGCCGTGGTCTACCTCGACACGTCGCGCTCCGGGAACCGCACCTGGTGCTCGATGCAGCGCTGCGGCAACCGGCACAAGGTCCGCCGGCAGCGCGCCCGCACACGGGCCGCCGCGCCCGCACGGCACGAGAACGAGAAGGGAACAGACCGATGACCCTGCGACGCGACCTCCAGGACATGCCCGAGGACGTCGAGCGGCTGCTGGAGGAGTCCGGGCTCATGGACGCCTACCTCGCCCGCCCGGCGTACCAGCAGAACGACTACCTCGGCTGGTTCACCCGCGCCAAGCAGCCGTCGACCCGACGGAAGCGGATCGACCAGATGCTGGCCGAGCTGCGCCAAGGTGGCGTCTACATGGGGATGGACCACCCTCCGTCGCGCCGACCATGATGGGCGCATGGCCGACCACCGCGACCCCCGTGCAGGACAGACCGCCGAGCCGCAGGACCTGGTCGACGTCGCCCACCTGGTGACGGCGTACTACACCGGTGTCCCCGATCCCGAGGACGTCGACCAGCAGGTCGCCTTCGGCACCAGCGGGCACCGGGGCAGCAGCCTCAAGACGTCGTTCAACGAGACGCACATCCTCGCCACGACGCAGGCGATCTGCGACTACCGCAAGGAGCAGGGCTTCGACGGCCCGCTGTTCCTCGGCCGCGACACTCACGGCCTGTCCGAGCCGGCCTGGGCGACGGCACTGGAGGTGCTCGCCGCCAACGACGTCACCGTGCTGGTCGACGACCGTGACGGCTACACCCCGACGCCCGCCCTCTCGCACGCGATCATCCGGGCCAACGTCGGGAAGACGTCGGGCCTCGCCGACGGCATCGTCGTCACGCCGTCGCACAACCCGCCGGCCGACGGCGGCTTCAAGTACAACCCGCCGCACGGCGGTCCCGCCGACACCGACGCGACCTCCGTCATCGCCGAGCGGGCCAACCAGCTGATCCGCGGCGGGCTCGCCGACGTGCGGCGGGTGCCGTTCGCGCGGGCGCGGGCCGCCGCGTCGTCGTACGACTTCCTCGGGACGTACGTCGACGACCTGCCGTCCGTGGTCGACCTCGACGCGGTCCGCGCGGCCGGCGTGCGCATCGGCGCGGACCCGCTGGGCGGCGCGTCGGTCGACTACTGGGGCGCGATCGGCGAGCGGCACAAGCTCGACCTGACCGTGGTGAACCCGCTGGTCGACGCCACGTGGCGGTTCATGACCCTCGACTGGGACGGCAAGATCCGGATGGACTGCTCGTCGCCGAGCGCGATGGCCTCGTTGATCGGGCGCAAGGACGAGTACGACGTCGCGACCGGCAACGACGCCGACGCCGACCGGCACGGCATCGTGACGCCCGACGCCGGGCTGATGAACCCCAACCACTTCCTGGCCGTCGCGATCGGCTACCTGTTCGGCGGGCACCGGCCCGACTGGCCGGAGACCGCCCGGATCGGCAAGACGCTCGTGTCCTCGTCGATGATCGACCGGGTCGCCGCGGCGCTCGGCAAACCGATGGTGGAGGTGCCGGTCGGCTTCAAGTGGTTCGTGCCCGGCCTCATCGACGGGTCCTTCGGCTTCGGCGGCGAGGAGTCGGCGGGGGCGTCGTTCCTGCGGCGCGACGGGTCGACCTGGACGACCGACAAGGACGGCATCCTGTTGTGCCTGCTGGCCTCGGAGATCCTGGCGGTCACCGGGAAGTCGCCGAGCGCCCACTACGCCGACCTCGTCGCCGAGCACGGCGACCCGGCGTACGCACGGGTCGACGCACCCGCCGACCGGGCGCAGAAGGCCAAGCTGGCCGCCCTCTCCCCCGACGACGTCACCGCGGCCGAGCTGGCCGGCGAGCCGATCACCGCGAAGCTGACCGAGGCACCGGGCAACGGCGCGCGGATCGGCGGGCTGAAGGTGACCACGGAGTCGGCGTGGTTCGCCGCGCGGCCGTCAGGCACCGAGGACGTCTACAAGATCTACGCCGAGTCGTTCCAGGGTCCCGAGCACCTGGCGCGGGTGCAGGCCGAGGCGCGCGACGTCGTCTCGGCGGCGCTGGGCGGCTAGGGCGCGACTAGCTGGAGCCGCCGACCACCGCGGCCGAGGTCGCGGCGGTGACCGCCGCCATCGTCGCCGCGGCCATCGCGTCCACGGCCTTGCGCACCGCGGCGGAGCCCCAGTCGCCCTCGGCGATCTGCTTGGCCCGGCGCTCGAGCTCGCGGCGGGCGAGCCCGTGCTGCTTCGGCGGGACCACCTTGTGCACCGAGCGGAGCGCGAGCAGCAGCGACACCAGCGCGGCGGTGCGGTCCTGGGGCGGCAGGCCGGTGAGCAGCGCCTGCTCCAGCGCCTGGCGCACCTGCCGCTCGTGGGCGGCGTCGGCCGCCGGCCACCTGCTCGTGGGGAAGATCCCGAGCACCTTGCCGCGCTCGGCGCGCAGCACGCCCTGCTCGACGAGCCGGTCGTAGAGGGCCTCGCGGAGCTTCTTGCCGAGCGGGCCGACCACGGCCTGCGGCTTCTTGCCCTCGTAGGCGACGCAGATCCCCAGTGCGTCGTCGAGGACCGGGTCGCCCAGCCGCTCGCTGCTGCGGACCACGAGCCGGCCCTTGCGGCCCTCGCCCTCGCCGGTGACGTCGACGCGGCCGGCCAGGGTGAGCTCGATCAGGCGGGCGCCGCCCAGCGCGACGTCCGCCTCGGCCGCGGTCACGAGCAGGCGGCCGCTGTCGTCGTCGGTCAGCAGGAGCAGCAGGTCCTCCGCCAGCAGCATGCCCCGAGCCTACGACCGCCCGTCGCGCCACGACCGCCGTATGGCGTCCCGTCCGGACGGAGGGTGGCGCGAACGGGCCGGATTCGGTGGAATCGACGGGAGACCCACGACCGGGAGGTGCCCGTGTACTACCCGCTGACCGTGCGCGACTTCATCGACCGCGCCGAGACCGTCTACCCCGACCGCGTCGCGGTGGTCGACGAGCCGGACCAGCCGGCGCCCAGTCTCGGCACGCTGACCTACCGCGAGCTCGCGACGCTGGCCCGCGCCCAGGCGGCCCGGCTCGACCAGCTCGGCGTGCCCGTCGGCGGCCGGGTCGCGGTGATCTCGCAGAACTCCGCGCGGCTGCTCACGTCGTTCTTCGGCGTCACCGGGTGGGGCCGGATCCTGGTGCCGATCAACTTCCGGCTCAGCCTGGCCGAGATCGAGTACATCGTCGGCCACTCCGGAGCCAAGGTCGTGTACGCCGACCCCGAGCTCAAGGACAAGCTCGACGCGCTCGACGTGAAGCACAAGTTCGTGCTCGGTGACGACGACGCGCTGTTCCTGCGCGACTCCGAGCCGCAGGAGTGGGCCGAGCCCGACGAGGCGGCGACCGGCACGATCAACTACACGTCGGGCACGACCGCACGCCCCAAGGGCGTCCAGCTCACGCACCGCAACCTGTGGCTCAACGCGACGGTCTTCGGGCTGCACGCCGGCGTCAACGACCGCGACGTCTACCTGCACACGCTGCCGATGTTCCATGCCAACGGCTGGGGCATGCCCTACGTGACGACCGGGCTCGGGGCGAAGCACGTCGTGCTGCGCAAGGTCGACGGCGCCGAGATCCTGCGCCGGATCGACCAGCACGGCGTCACGCTGATGTGCGCGGCACCGGCCGTGGTCAGCGCCGCCCTCGACGCCGCGGCCGACTGGGACGGCGAGATCCCCGGGCGCGACCAGGTGCGGATCATCGTCGCCGGCGCTCCCCCGCCCACGCGCACGATCGAGCGGGTGATGGAGGAGCTCGGCTGGCAGTTCAACCAGATCTACGGCCTCACCGAGACCTCGCCGATCGTCACGGTCAACCGGATGCGCGCCGAGTGGGACGACCTGTCCACGCACGAGCAGGCCAAGCGGCTCGGCCGCGCGGGCGCGCCGGCCCTCGGCGTACGCGTGACCATCGACCCGCAGGGCGAGGTCCTCACGTCGAGCAACCACAACCTCGACGGCTACTGGGAGCAGCCCGAGGAGACCGCGCGGGTGCAGGCGGGCAACACCTTCCACACCGGTGACGGCGGCTACCTCGACGACGAGGGCTACCTGGTGATCTCCGACCGCAAGAAGGACGTGATCATCTCCGGCGGCGAGAACGTCTCCTCGATCGAGGTCGAGGACGCGCTGATGTCGCACCCGCACGTCAGGGAGGTCGCGGTCATCGGCATCCCCGACGAGAAGTGGGGCGAGCTCGTGACGGCGCTCGTCGTCGCCGACGACGGGGACGTGACCGCGGAGGAGCTGATCTCGCACTGCCGCAACTCGCTGGCGGGCTACAAGTGCCCCAAGCGCGTGGACTTCGTCGACGCGCTCCCCCGCACCGCGACCGGCAAGCTGCAGAAGTTCAAGCTGCGCGAGCCGTTCTGGAAGGACCACGAGCGCCAGGTCAACTGAGCTCCCGATCTCGCGGACCGGGGGAGGTGGCTGCTTCGATGGTCGCGTGACCGGCGAGGTGTTCGAGGACGAGGCGTTCAGCGACGAGGACTGGTACGGCCAGGACCTGACCGGCCGCACCTACCGTCGCTGCACGTTCCGCGACGTCGACCTGACCGAGGCGACGAGCAAGGGCGCGACGTTCGAGTCGTGCGAGTTCGCGGGCTGCAAGCTCAACGCCTCCACGCACATCGGTACGGCGTTCGTCGCCTGCGACTTCCGGCGCACGTCCTTCTTCGGCGCGACGCTCGACGGCTGCAAGCTGGACGGCACGGTGTTCGTCGAGTGCACGCTGCGGCCGATGACGGTCACCGGCGGGCGGTGGCACGGCGTGACCATCCGCGGCGCGAAGCTCACCGGGTTGACGCTCGACGGCGTGGCCCTGGCCGAGGCCGACTTCGTCGACTCCGACCTGACCGGCTCGTCGCTCAACGGGTGCGACCTGTCGCGGGCGACCTTCCGGGGCACCGACCTGACCGGCGCGGACCTGCGCGGGGCGCGGCTGGACGGCACCGACCTCCACCTCGCACGGCTGTCGGGCACCCGGCTCGACCTGGCCGGCGCCGTGCACCTCGCGGAGGTGCACGGCGCCGTGGTCGAGGCGTGACGGGTCAGCCGCGGCGCAGGATGTCGACCAGCACCTGCGGGTAGTTGGTGATGATCCCGTCGACGCCCCAGTTGATCGCCCGGCGCATGTCCTGACCGCCGTTCACGGTCCAGACGTGGGTCTCCAGGCCGTAGGAGTGGATCTGGTCGACGGTCGCCTCGGTCATGTCGCCGAGGGCGGGGTTGGCCTGCTCGGCCCAGGTGGAGGCGTCGACGAGCTGGGCCTCGCTGGGCGGGCCGCCGGCGAACAGCAGTCCGACGGGCACGTCGACGGCGAGCTGGTCGTAGGTGCGCAACCAGGTGTGGTTAAAGGACTGCATCACGACCTTGTCGTTGCGCAGCGCCCAGGTGAACACCGGCAGCGAGCGCAGCTCCTTGTCGATGTCGACCTCGATGCCGGGATACAGCTGCGGCTCCTTCGCCTCCAGCAGCATCCCGGCGTTGCGGCCGACCGCGTTGACCCACTCCTCGAGGGTCGGCACGCGCTCGCCGGCGAACTCCGGCGCGAACCACGAGCCCGCGTCGAGCTGCTTGATCTCGGCGAGGGTGAAGTCGCCGACGTTCCACGGCGCGCGGTCGGGGAAGACCTGCTCCACGTCGGTCGTGCGGGCCAGAGTGGTGTCGTGCACGATCACCAGCTCGCCGTCGGCGGTGCGCTGGATGTCGTTCTCGACGACGTCCGCGCGATGCGCGATCGCGAGCCTGACGGCGGCGAGCGTGTTCTCCGGCGCGGCACCGGACGAGCCGCGGTGGGCGACGACGTCGACGTCCGGCTGCGAGGCCGGGGCCGCGGAGGCCGCCGGCGCCGCAGCGAGCGTGAGGCCGGCGATGATCGAGGTGAGTCCGGCGGCGAGGGCACCGGAGAGCGCATGACGGCGCAGGCGTGACATGGATGGACCTTCCCGAGAGAGAGTGGTGGGCCGGCCGCCGTACGACGGACGGCCCGGTCGTGACGCTAGCCAAGCCCGCGCGCGTGGCCGAGAGGTGAACCGGGATTGATCGGTTCTGAAAGAGCTGGTCCGGACCAGCCGAACCCGGTCGTTAGTGTGGCCGCGTGACCGACGAGAAGCAGGACGACAAGCAGCCCGCGGCGCCGGACCAGGCCAAGGACGCGAAGCCGGCCGAGGAGAAGCCGAAGGAGCCCAAGGACGACCTCGTGTCCACCCGGCACGAGATCAAGGTCGGGCGGAAGACGCTCTCCTACACGGCCACCGCCGGGCGGATGGTGCTGCACGACGAGGTCTACGAGGACGGCACCTTCAAGGGCTACAAGCCGAAGGCCGAGGTCTCCGTCATCTCGTACGTCGCTGACGCCGCCGAGGGTGAGCGGCGGCCCGTCACGTTCGCGTTCAACGGCGGCCCCGGGTCGTCGTCGGTGTGGCTGCACCTCGGCCTGTTCGGGCCGCGCCGCGTCGTCATGGGCGACGTCGGCCAGCTGCTGCCGCCGCCGTACGACCTCACCGACAACGCGGAGACGCTGCTGGCCCACTCCGACCTGGTCTTCATCGACCCGGTGTCGACCGGCTACTCGCGCACGCTGGAAGGCACCAAGCCCGAGCCGTTCCACGGCTACCAGGGCGACATCGAGTCGGTCGGCGAGGTCATCCGCATCTGGGCCAGCCGCAACAAGCGCTGGATGTCGCCGAAGTTCGTCGCCGGCGAGTCCTACGGCACCACGCGCGGGGCCGCGCTCGTCGAGCACCTGCAGACCCGCTACGGCATGTACGTCAACGGGCTGATCCTGATCTCGAGCATCCTCGACTTCTCCGGCGTCGACTTCGATAACCAGCGCAACGACAAGGCGCACGCGATGTACCTGCCGACGTACGCCGCCATCGCCCACTACCACGGCAAGGTGAAGGCCCGGTCGCTCAAGGCGCTGGTGCGCGACGCCGAGGAGTACGCCTCGGGCGAGTACCAGCGCGTGCTCTCCCGCGGCCACCGCCTGAGCCCGAAGGAGCGCACCACGGCCGTCCGCAAGGTCGCCGCCCTCACCGGCCTCTCCGAGGAGTACGTCGACCGCACCGACCTGCGCATCGAGCACTGGCGCTTCTTCGGCGAGCTGCTGCGCGACGAGCGCCGCACGGCGGGACGCCTCGACGGCCGGTTCAGCGGCCCGGCGGCGAGCGCGATCGCGGAGAACATGGACGCCGACCCGTCGCACGACGCGATCGCCGGCCCCTACTCCGCGGCGATCAACCACTACCTTCGCGACGAGCTCGAGTACGCCAACGACCTGCCCTACGAGCAGATCTCCCGGCGCGTGCACCCCTGGTCGTTCAAGGACTTCGAGGGCCGCGCGATCGACGTGACACCGAAGCTGGAGCGCGCGATGCGGCAGAACCCGCACCTCAAGGTGCACGTCGCCTACGGCTACTACGACGGCGCCACCCCGCACTTCGCCGCCGAGGACGTCATCGCGCACCTGCAGATCCCCGACGAGCTGCGCGCCAACATCGAGCACCGCTACTACGAGGCCGGCCACATGATGTACGTCCACGAGCCGAGCCGGCTCCAGCAGAGCAAGGATCTCGCGGACTTCGTGACCCGGGCGTCGCGCGGCTGATGCGTAGCCTCGCCGCCTTCCTCGTCCTCCTCATCGCGGGCCTGATGGTGCCGGTGTCCACCGCCGGCTGGTGGTTGCGCGACACCGTCGTGCCCCGCAACGCGTACGTCGACACGGTCGCGCCACTGGCCCAGGACCCCGACGTCCAGGACGCGGTCCGCGCCAAGCTGGTGAACGAGACCACCGACTCGCTCGGCGTCATCCCGCCCGCCATCGCCGACCGCGTCGAGCCGCTCGTCCGCCGCGCCGCCGCGTCGGTCGTCGAGGGCCCTGCGTTCGAGAAGGCCTGGAAGGAGTCCAACCGGGCCGCCCACAAGCAGCTCGTCGGCGCCCTGTCCGGGGAGACCGACAGCGTCGGCGTCCGCGCCGGGTCCACCGTCGAGCTCCGGCTCGGGCCGCTCGGCGCCGCCGTGCGCCAGGAGGTCGACAAGGCCGGACTGCCGTTCGGCGGGGCGATCCCGGAGACCGACACGACGTACCCGATCGGCAGCACCGACGACCTCGGCCGCAGCCAGACGGCGTTCCGGCTGTTCAAGGAGTACGGCCGCGGCCTGCCGATTGTCACCGCCGTCCTGCTCGTGCTCGGCCTGGCCCTCGCCCGGCGCCGCGGCTCCGCCCTCGCCGGTACGGCGGTCGTGGCACTGATCGGCCTCGGCGGCCTCTGGCTCGCGCTCGGCTCGGCCCGCGAGCGGTACCTCGACGCGCTGCCGGCCGCCGTGCCCGACACGGCCGGCGGTGCGTACTTCGACGTGCTGACCGCGAGCCTCTACTCCCTGATGACGGTGGTGGCGGCGGGCTCGGCGGTCGCTCTGGTCGTCGGCCTGCTGGGTGGTGCGCTGGGCGGCCTGACCCGGCGACGCTGACCTAGGGTGAGCACGTGGCGACCCTGCGACCGATCACCCCGTCCGACGTCGACGACGTGCTCGCGCTCAACGAGCGCAACGTCGTCAAGCTCGCCCCGCTCGACGCCGCCCGCCTGACCGAGATCCAGGACTGGGCCGACCGGGTCGACGTGCTCGACGTCGACGGCGCCTTCGCCGGCTTCGTGGTCACGTTCGGCCCCGGCACGCCGTACGACTCGGACAACTACCGCTGGTTCACCGACCGCTTCGACGACTTCTACTACCTCGACCGCATCGTGCTGCACGAGGACTTCCGGCGACGTGGCCTCGGCGGGTTCGTCTACGACGACGTCGAGGAGACCGCCCGCAAGCACGGCCGGCTCGCCCTCGAGGTCAACCTCGTGCCGCGCAACGACGCGTCGCTCGCGTTCCATGAGGGCCGCGGGTACGTCGAGGTCGGCCGGATCGGCGACGACGACCACCTCGTGACGCTGTTGACCAAGGAGCTCGAGGCGTGACACCGGCCGAGCGGGCCCGCCGCAGCGCCGACGCGATGTGGGCGTCGGACCGGGCGAGCCAGGCGCTCGGCATGGCGATCACCGACGTCGGGCCCGGCACCGCGACCGTCGAGATGACCGTGCGCGACGACATGGTCAACGGGCAGGCGATCGGCCACGGCGGCCTCACGTTCACCCTGGCCGACTCGGCGTTCGCGTTCGCGTGCAACTCCTACAACCGGCGGGTGGTCGCGGCCGGCGCCGACATCCGCTTCCTGGCACCGACCCGCGAGGGCGACCGGCTCGTCGCGGACGCCGTCGAGCGCAGCCGCGAGGGACGCGACGGCGTCTACGACGTGACGGTGCGCTGCGGCGACACCGTCGTCGCCGAGTTCGTGGGACGCAGCAAGGAGATCCGAGGGACGCACTTCGAGGAGGCACCGTGACGTTCGAGATGCCCGACCCGTCACCCGACCAGCTCCGCGCCTCCCAGCTCGCCCACCTGCGGGACACGCTCGCGCGCGTCTACGAGCACGTGCCGCACTACCGGCGCGCGTTCGACGACGCCGGCGTGCACCCCGACGACGTGACCTCGCTGGCCGACCTCGCCCGCTTCCCGTTCACCACCAAGGAGGACCTCCGGCAGAACTACCCGTTCGGGATGTTCGCCGTGCCCCGCACCGACGTCGTGCGCGTGCACGCCTCCAGCGGTACGACGGGGAAGCCGACGGTCGTGGGCTACACGGCCGACGACATCTCGATGTGGGCCGACGTCGTCGCCCGGTCGCTGCACTCGGCCGGAGCGCGGCCGGGCGACGTCGTGCACGTGGCCTACGGCTACGGCCTGTTCACCGGCGGACTCGGCGCGCACTACGGAGCCGAGCGCCTGGGCTGCACGGTCGTCCCGATCAGCGGCGGGATGACCGAGCGGCAGGTGCAGCTGATCCTCGACTTCGAGCCGCGGGTCATCCTCGTGACCCCGTCGTACTTCCTCGCGATCCTCGACGAGATGGACCGCCAGGGTGTGGACCCGCACACGACGTCGCTCGAGATCGGGGTGTTCGGCGCGGAGCCGTGGACCGACGAGATGCGCCGCGACCTCGAGCGGCGCGCCGGGATCACCGCGGTCGACATCTACGGGCTGAGCGAGGTGATCGGTCCCGGCGTCTCGCAGGAGTCCGGCACGACCCAGGACGGGCTGCACGTCTGGGAGGACCACTTCTACCCCGAGATCATCGACCCGGTGACGCACGAGGTGCTGCCCGACGGCGAGGAGGGCGAGCTCGTGTTCACCAGCCTCACCAAGCAGGCGATGCCCGTCGTCCGGTACCGCACGCGCGACCTCACCCGACTGCTACCCGGCACGGCGCACCCGGCCTTCCGCCGGATGCAGAAGGTCACCGGGCGCACCGACGACATGATGATCGTGCGCGGGGTGAACGTCTTCCCCACGCAGATCGAGGAGCTGATCCTGTCGATCGAGGGGCTGACACCGCACTACCTGTGCGTGCTCACCCGGCCCGGGTCGCTCGACGAGCTCACCGTGCAGGTCGAGGCGCACCCGTCCGTGCCGGAGGGTGAGCGCGCCGGGTTGGGCAGCCGGCTCGGCGCCCGGATCAAGGACCGCATCGGCACGACCGCGACGATCGAGGTGCTCGCCCCTGACGCGCTGCAGCGCTCGCTGGGCAAGGCGGTCCGGATCAGCGACCGGCGGGGGAAGTAGAGGCTCCTCGCCGAGGGTCGTCCTGGCACCCCTCGGTGGCACCACACGTCCGCGGCCAACGCGTGGCTGCGCGGCTTCGCGGTTTCGGCGCCCGTTCCGCGCCAGCTGTTACAGCGACGCCGACCCCCGCGCCACCCAAACCCGCCCGTCGGCGGCGCCGTCCACCGGCGGGGTGCCGCTGACCACCAGGTGCGCGCGGGTCCAGGGCCGCTCGGCGGCGAGGAAGGGGTCCTCGGAGCGCATCCAGCCGTCCCAGAACTCCTCGGCCTCGTCGGGCGTGCGGCCGTACTCGATGTCCCGCGCGATCCCGCGGCGGCGGGCCTCGTCGCGGTCGGACTGCACCCAGACGACCAGGTCGGCGTGCGCGGCGACGGCGGCACGGCCGGCGCCGACGCCCTCGACGACGAGCACGTCGCAGACCGGGACCTCGATCGCCCCCGGCCGGTCGAGCCTGTCCCAGGCGGGCGGCCGGTACGACACCGGCTCACCGCGACGCCAGGGCGCCACGACGTGGTCGAGCAGGATGTCGGCCCAGTCGGTCGGGTGG
Organism: Nocardioides iriomotensis; assembly: GCF_004168035.1. Classification (GTDB taxonomy): domain Bacteria; phylum Actinomycetota; class Actinomycetes; order Propionibacteriales; family Nocardioidaceae; genus Nocardioides_B; species Nocardioides_B iriomotensis. Next base: position 299,161 of record NZ_SDPU01000028.1, read on the forward strand.
TGCTGCCAGGCCACGTCGTCGGTGTGCACGACCGGGTGGCCGAGCCGGTCTGCGACGGTCGTCTTGCCGCCCCCGGACCGTCCGTCGACCACGACGAGGGCGCGGCCGGACGGCAGCAGGGCGGCGAGCTCGGCGGCGGTCACCGGCTCGAACGGCCCGGCCTCTGGTTCCTCGTCGTGCAGGCGCATGGCGGCCAGGGTAAGCCGCACCGAACGCCTACACTTTCCCGGCACCCATCGGGAAAGGTCGTTCCGTGCTCCGTCGTACCGCCCTCGCCTCCGCGCTGCTCGCCCTCGTGACCGCACCGCTCGTCGCCGTGACCGGCGCGGCGCAGGCCGAGGAGGACACCTACTACCCGGCCAAGGGCGACCCGAACGTCGACGTCGGCCGCTACAACCTGGACCTCGACTGGGACCCCGACGCGCGGCTGCTCACCGGCACGGCCGACGTCCGGCTCTCCGTCTTCGCCGCCGCACCGGCCGTGAAGCTCGACCTGCACAAGCGGATGGAGGTGTCGTCGGTCGCGGTCAACGGCGTCCCGGCACCGTTCACCCACGACGGCAAGGACCTCACCGTCACCACGGCGGTCGCCCCGGGCGCCACGTACCTCGTCACCGTGAAGTACGCCGGCAAGCCCCGCACGGTGAAGGCGCCCACGTCGCGCGGCGACGACGACGGCCTCGGGTGGCACACCAACACCAAGGGCCAGGTGTGGACGATGCAGAAGCCGTTCGGCGCCTACACGTGGTTCCCGGTCAACGACCACCTGTCCGACAAGGCGTTCTTCGACGTGCGGCTGACCGTGCCGGAGAAGTGGACCGGCGTGTCCACCGGTCGGCTGGTCGACAAGACCACGAGCGGCAAGCGCACCCGCACGCACTTCACCAACGCCAGCCCGATGCCGCCGCACCTGCTGACGGTGGCGATCGGGCCGTACAAGAAGTACACCCAGGCCGGCCCGCATGACCTGCCGCTGACCTACTGGCTGCCCAAGAATCGCGCCGACCTGCTGAAGCCGCTCGAGAAGACGCCCGAGACGATCTCCTTCCTGGAGTCGCGGCTCGGCACCTATCCCTTCGACAGCGCCGGCGTCGTCGTCACGCCGGGGCTCGGCTCGGTCGAGACGCAGACGCTGATGACGCTGTCCGCGGACAACTACAAGCAGGGCGGCGAGGACGTGCGGCAGCAGGTCGCGCACAACCTCGCGCACGCCTGGTACGGCGCCAGCGTGACGCCCAACGACTGGCGCGACAACTGGATGAACGAGAGCGTCGCGACCTTCCTGGAGGCGAAGTTCTCGACCGCGCACCACTGGCGCACCTGGAAGTACTGGAAGCGCGAGTTCGCCCGCAACGACGACTACTACCGCGAGATCTACGGCCCGCCGGGCGCCTACCTCCCCAAGCAGTTCGGGCAGCGCAACGTCACCTACGGCGGCGCGCTGCTGATGGAGAAGCTGCGCGCGAAGGTCGGCACCGACCTGTTCTACGCCGCGCTCGCCGAGTGGCCGGCCCAGAACGCCGGTCGTAACCGCGGACGGCAGACGTACGTCGACTGGCTCAGCCAGCGAACCGGCCAGGACCTGCGGGCCTGGTTCACCGCCTGGCTCGACAGCCCCACCACGCCGGCGTCCTAGCCGACGACCACAGGGCGCCCCTGGCCCGCGGTCCCGCCGGCCGAGGGGCCGGTGGCGAGCGCCGGGCCCTGCCGGACGACTGAACGGCGCCTACGCGGCCCGTCCTAGAGTGGCGGGATGCTGAACGACATCGTCGTCGTCGACCTCACCCGCGCCCTCGCCGGACCGCACGCCGCGATGATGCTCGCCGACCTCGGCGCGCGCGTCATCAAGGTGGAGTCCCCCGGCGGCGGGGACGAGTCCCGCTCGTGGGGACCGCCGTTCGTCGGGCCGGACGACGAACCGGTGTCGACGTACTTCATGTCCTGCAACCGCAACAAGGAGTCCGTCACCGCCGACCTCAAGTCCGAGGAGGGCAAGGACTTCCTGACCCGGCTGGTCGCCCGCGCCGACGTGCTGATGGAGAACTTCCGACCCGGCGTGCTCGACCGGCTCGGCTTCCCCGTCGAACGGCTGCACGAGATCAACCCGGGACTGGTGATCCTGTCCATCACCGGCTTCGGGCACGACGGGCCGGAGGGCGGCCGGGCCGGGTACGACCAGATCGCCCAGGGCGAGGCGGGTCTGATGTCGATCACCGGCCCCGGTCCGGACGACCCGACCCGCGTCGGCGTCCCGATCGCCGACCTGCTCTCCGGCATGTACGGCGCGTACGGCGTCGTCGCCGCGCTGCACGAGCGCACCCGCACCGGCCGCGGCCGCGTGGTGCGCTCCAGCCTCCTCGCGTCGATCGTCGGGGTGCACGCGTTCCAGGGCACCCGCTGGACGGTGGCGCACGAGGTGCCGCACGCCATCGGCAACCACCACCCGTCGATCGCGCCGTACGGCCTCTTCCAGACC
>NZ_SDPU01000029.1 GCF_004168035.1 Nocardioides iriomotensis
AGCGGGTCGGGCACCGTGACGAGCTGATCGCGACGCTCGAGGGCGCGCTCGCCGCCGAGGGTGCGGAGACCTGGCTCGGTCGGCTCGCCGAGCTCGGCATCCCGGCCGGCAAGGTACGCACGCTCGACGACGTGTACGCCTGGGACCAGACCCGCTCGCAGGGCCTGGTCGTCGAGGTCGACCACCCCACGCTGGGCGCGGTCGAGCTGCCGGGGCCGGCTCTCCGGTTCGACGACAACGCCTACGCCGGCGCCCGCGAGACGCACCTGCCACCACCGCGCCTCGGCGAGCACGACGCGTCGGTGCGGGCCTGGCTCGCCCAACCGGATCCGGACGCCTGACCGGACCACGCGACGTACCTGTCCACTTCCCGGGAAATTGGTCTCGCGAGGAGGAGTGATCATGCGCTGGGATGGGAAGGTAGTCACCAGTACCTCGATCTCGGCTCCGTAGCGCACTGCCGGCACCCAGCGGAGCCACCCGGAACCACCGGACCCCGGACCCCCGTGCCCCGGCCCTGTCCCAGCGGGTCGGGGCACGGCCGCGTCCGGAGGGCGGACGCGCGGTCCAGGCCAGCTGGTCCTTTACGGCGTGACTCCGACCGATACGGCTCGTTATGGGAACACCTCCGCATCCGCGCATCCGCGCGCCTTCGAACTGGGAGAGCCCATGGTCCGCCGACGCGCCGCCCTCGCCGCCGCCACCACGTCCCTGCTGGCACTGGGGCTGCTCCCCGCGGTCACCGCCGGCAGCGCGGAGGCGGGCGACACGCTGTTCGCCCCGCAGCTGGTCACCGTCGACACCCCGACCCGGGCGGACAAGCGCCTGCTCCAGTCGCTCGGTCTCGACCTCACCGAGCACGCCGGACAGGACTACGTCGAGGTGGTGCTGCACGGTCTCGGCGACGCCGACGCGCTGCGCGCCGCCGGGCTGACCTACGACGTCCGGATCCCCGACCTGGTCCGCCGCGAGGCCGAGGTCAACGCCGCCAACAAGGCGTACGCCGCCGCGACGACGTCGTCACCGCTGCCCTCCGGCCGCGACACCTACCGCACGCTCGCCGACTACAACAACGACATGCAGCAGCTGGCCACGATCCGGCCGGCGATCGCCAAGCGGTTCGCGCTGCCGCACCCGTCGCTCGACGGACGCACCGTCTACGGCATCGAGATCGGCCGCGACGTGCGCGCCGCCGAGGACGGCCGACCCACGTTCGTGCTGCTCGGTGTGCACCACGCGCGCGAGTGGCCCTCCGGTGAGCTGGCGATGGAGTTCGCCTACGACCTGGTCAAGGGCTACGGCACCGACGCCCGGATCACCGGGCTGCTCGACAAGTCTCGCGTGGTCGTCGTCCCGGTGGTGAACGTCGACGGCTTCGAGCTGTCCCGCACCGACGGCGCGCTCATCGACCTGCGCGACCTCAACCCGAGCGACCCGCTGGGCGGCACCACCTCCGTCCTCGTCACGCCGGGCAACACCTACAAGCGAAAGAACTGCCGCGTCGTCGACGGCCAGGACACCCCCGACGGCACCTGCCGGGTCGGGAGCGCGACGAGCCCCGGCGGCTACGGCGTCGGCGTCGACCTCAACCGCAACTACGGCGGCTTCTGGGGCGGCCCGGGCGCGTCGGACGTGTTCGCCGACCCGACGTACCGCGGCGCCGGTCCGTTCTCCGAGCCCGAGATCCAGAACGTCCGCGAGCTGGTCAGCGGCCGTCAGGTCACCACACTGATCTCGAACCACACCTTCTCCAACCTGGTGCTGCGGCCCAACGGCGTGCACCCGGACACCATCGGGCACGACGGACTCCCCGTGGGCGACGCGCCGGACGAGGAGGGCCTGAAGGCGCTCGGCGCCGAGATGGCCGCGGCCAACGGCTACGCCAACATCCACGGCTGGGAGCTCTACGACACCACCGGCACGACCGAGGACTGGTCCTACAACGCCACCGGCGGCTACGGCTACACGTTCGAGATCGGGCCCAACGAGTTCCACCCGCCGTACCCGGAGGTCGTCGACGAGTACCTCGGCGCCGGGGCGTACGCCGGCAAGGGCAATCGCGAGGCCTACCTGGTCGCGCTGGAGAACACCGTGAACACCGCGACGCACTCGGTGATCACCGGCAAGGCGCCGGCCGGCGCGACGCTGCGGCTGCGCAAGCAGTTCGCGTCGCCGACCTGGTCCGGCTCGTTCCAGGACACGCTCGACTCGACGATGAAGGTCGGCACCAACGGGAAGTACACCTGGCACGTCAACCAGTCCACCCGCCCGGTCGTGCAGGCCAAGCTGGTCGAGATCACCGAGGACCAGCCGGTCCGCTCGCAGACCTTCACCGGCGGCGCCACCACCGTCGGCGACGAGGTCGACCACGAGTTCACCGTCACCGAGACCGGGCTCGACCTGCTGAAGGTGGACCTGGACTGGCCGACCCCGGACGACCTCGACCTGGAGGTCTACCGGAAGAACGCCGACGGGTCGCTGACCGAGGTCGCGTCGTCCGGCAACGCTCCCGGCGAGAAGGAGTCGGCGGAGGTCGCCGCGCCGACGCCGGGCACCTACGTGCTGCGGGTGATCAACTACGCGTCGGTCGCGCCGTCGTACGACCTCACCGCGACGCTCTTCGACTCGACGGTCGTCGACTCGACCGAGGTCCCGGGATTGATCGAGGCGTGGACGCTGACCTGCGAGAAGAACGGCCAGGCGCTGCAGACGGTCCCGGTGATCGTGGACCGCGGGCAGCAGGTCAAGGTCGACCTCAGCCAGTGCGCAAGCCGGTGGCGCTCGGTGCGCTGACCCCGGACGTGGTCGGATGGGGGCCATGAGCGCCCCCGTCCGGCTGTCCGCGACCGCCCTCATCGACCTGGTCCTCGACGACGGCTCGTGGTCGTCGTGGGACACCCCGCCGGCGTACGGCGACCTGTCCGAGGAGTACGCCGAAGAGCTCGCGGCCGCCCGGGAGAAGACCGGCCTCGACGAGTCGGTGATCACCGGCGAGGGCCTGATGCGCGGCCGGCGAGTCGCGGTGGTGGCGTGCGAGTTCCGGTTCCTGGCCGGGTCGATCGGCGTGGCGTCGGCCGACCGGTTGGTGGCGGCCATCGAGCGGGCGACCCGTGAGGGACTGCCGCTGCTCGCGGCTCCGGTGTCCGGCGGGACCCGGATGCAGGAGGGCACCGTCGCGTTCGTCCAGATGGTGAAGATCAGCCAGGCGATCGCGGCGCACAAGTCCGCCGGCCTGCCGTACCTCGTCTACCTGCGGCACCCGACCACCGGCGGCGTGATGGCGTCGTGGGGCTCGCTCGGGCACGTGACCGTCGCCGAACCGGGCGCGCTCGTGGGCTTCCTCGGGCCTCGGGTCTACGAGGCGCTGTACGGCAGGGCGTTCCCCGACGACGTGCAGACCTCCGAGAACCTCTACGCCCACGGCCTCGTCGACGCCGTCGTGCCGCCCGACGAGATCGCCGACATCCTCGACCGCGCGCTGACGGTGCTGCTCGCCACCCACGACGTCGCCGCCGACCCCGCCGACCCGCCGCTCGACGAGATCGAGGACGTGGAGACCTGGGAGTCGGTGACGATCTCCCGCCGGCCGGACCGGCCGGGGGTGCGCCGGCTGCTGCGGTACGCCGCCACCGACGTGATCCCGCTGAACGGCACCGGCCAGGGGGAGGCCGACCCCGGGCTGCTCATCGCGCTCGCGCGCTTCGGCGGCTCGCCGTGCGTGTTCCTCGGCCAGGACCGGCGCGGCCAGACCGAGGCACACCCGCTCGGGCCCGGCGCGCTGCGCGAAGCCCGACGCGGGATGCGGCTGGCGGCCGAGCTCGGGCTGCCGCTGATGACCGTGATCGACACCCCCGGGGCGGCGCTCTCCGTCGAGGCCGAGGAGGGCGGGCTGGCCGGCGAGATCGCGCGCTGCCTCGCCGACCTGGTCACGCTCAAGGCGCCGACGCTGTGCCTGCTGCTCGGCGAGGGTACGGGCGGCGGCGCGCTGGCGCTGCTGCCGGCCGACCGGGTGGTGGCCGCCCAGCACGCGTGGCTGTCGCCGCTCCCGCCCGAGGGCGCCAGCGCGATCGTGCACCGCGACCTCGACCACGCGCCCGACATGGCGCGGGCCCAGCGGGTTCGGTCCCTCGACCTGCGCGAGTCCGGCGTCGTCGACCGGATCGTCGCCGAGCGGCCGGACGCGGCGGACGAGCCGGAGGAGTTCTGCCGCCGGCTCGGCGACGTGCTGCGCTACGAGCTGGCCACGCTGCTCAACACCGACCGCGCCGAGCTGCTCGCCCGGCGCGAGCAGCGCTACCGCTCGCTGGGCGCCGCGTCGTCCTGACCGGTCATCGCCCGGTAGGTGGCGGGCTGGGTGCGGGCGAGGTGGGCGCGCGCCCTCCGGCGGTAGCGCCAGATCAGCACCAGCCCGAGCACCCAACCGACGTACTGGACCGACATGGCCTGCTTGTACGCCGACGGCGGGTACTCCGTCCCCGAGCCGGGCGTGAGGAGGTCGAGCAGCAGGCCGATCGCCAGCATCATCAGCAGCGACGCGACGAACCCGCCCACGTTGACGATCCCGGTGGCCGAGCCCAGGCGCGTCGCGGGGTTGAACGTGCGCGCCAGGTCGAAGCCGATCATCGAGCCGGGACCGCCGAGGCCGGTGGTGACCACCATGATCCCGAGCAGCCAGACCGGGGCGTCGCCCGGGTACAGCAGCACCGCGGCCCAGCTCAGCATCATCGCGAGGATGATCGACAGGACGAGTGTCGAGCGGTGCCACGGGTGCCGGGCGATGAAGCCGCCGATGAGCGGACCGCCGACCATGAACGTCACGACGAGCAGCGTCATCAGCAGGCCGGCGGCGGGCGTGCCGGTGTGCTCGCTGTGCACGAAGAAGGGGTAGCCCCACAGCAGGCCGAGCACGTTGGCGCCGAACTGTGCGGTGAAGTGCGACCACAGCCCGAGCCGGGTGCCGGGGTCGCGCCACGACAGCTTGAGGTCGCGACCGACCTCGCGCGCCGCCTTGACCGAGCGGGACGGCGGGAACCCCGGCGGCACGTCGCGGACGAGCAGGATGACGAGCACGCCGAGCACGAGCCCGACGGCCGCGCTGACCGCGAACGTCGGGGTCCACCCGAACACGGCCAGCGAGTGTGCCAGCGGGATCGCCGCGACCAGCGCGCCGCACTGGCCCAGCAGCGCGGTCCAGGCGGTCAGCACCGGGCTGCGCATCGGCGGGAACCACGACGCGACCAGGCGCAGCACGCTGATGAAGACCATGGCGTCCCCGATGCCGACGAAGACACGGGCGACGACGGCCCCGGCGTACACCGCGGTGAACGCGAACCCGAGCTGCGCCGCCGTCATCAGCACCGCGCCGACGAACAGCAGCCGTTGCGGGCCGTACCGGTCGATGAGGACGCCGACGGGCACCTGCATGCCGGCGTACACCAGCAGCTGGAGCACGGTGAACGTGGAGAGCTGCGAGGCGGAAATGTCGAACCGCTCGGCCGCGGCGATGCCGGCCACGCCGAGCGAGGACCGGTGGAAGATCGCGAGGAAGTAGACCGAGACGCCGGTGAGCCAGACGACGAGGGCGCGCCGGCCGCCCGGTGGTGCGGTGTCGACGGAGGTGCTCACTCCGTCTCCCGGGCCAGCGCGCTCGACCACGCGAGGTGCTCGCGGACGACCCGCGCGAACGCCTCGGCGTCGTCACCGCGCAGGACCGCGAGGATCCGCTCGTGCTCGGCGATGGCCCCGTCCATCCGGTCGGTGCGGCCACGCACCATGGCGCTGCTGAACAGCGTCTGCCGCTCGCGGAGCATCCGGTAGACGCCCGAGATGACGCTGTTGCCGGCCGCGTCGACGATCAGCTCGTGGAAGCGGCGGTCGGCGTCGGTGAACCCGGCCGTGTCGCGCTCGTGGCGGCGCCGGCACATCTCCTGGTGCACCTCGACCACCGCGGGCAGCAGCTCGGCACGGCGCTCGAACGACTTGTGCGCGGTGCCGGTCTCGACGAGCGTGCGTGCCTCCAGCACGTCGTCGACGTCCTCGAGCGTGAACGTCGCGACGACGGCGCCCTTCTTCGGCCGCAGCTGGACCAGGCCCTCGACCTCGAGCCGGAGCAGCGCCTCGCGCACCGGCGTACGGCTGACCCCGAGCTCCGCGGCCAGCCCGCCCTCGGTGATCACGTCGCCGGCGGAGTAGACGGCGTTGAGGATCGCCCACTTCGCGTAGTCGTACGCCCGGGCGGCGGCGGAGCCCGGTGGCGGGAGGGACGGTCTCATGTTGCATACATCGTAGGGACCGGCTCTCGCCTTGATGCTTCCAGGGCAAGTCCTGCACTTCCCGGGTGCTGCACCGGCCTGGAAGTGCAGGGGTCCCTGGTGAACCAGGGACCCCTGCACCACCTCAGAGCAGCAGGGCGGCGCCCGGGTCCTCGAGGACGGCGGCGACGTCGGCGAGGAAGCGCGACCCCTTCTCGCCGTCGACGAGCCGGTGGTCGAACGACAGCGCGAGGGTGGTGATGTCGCGGACCTTGATCTTGCCGTTGTGCACCCACGGCTGCTTGCGGACGGCGCCGAAGCAGAGGATCGCGGACTCGCCGGGGTTGATGATCGGCGTGCCCGCGTCGACGCCGAAGACGCCCACGTTGGTGATCGTGAACGTGCCCCCGGCCATCTCGGCCGGCTGGGTCTTGCCCTCGCGGGCGACCTTGGTGAGCTCGTTGATCGCGCGGCCGAGCTCGGGCAGCGACATCGCGTCGGCGTCCTTGACGTTCGGCACCACGAGGCCGCGCGGCGTGGCGGCCGCGATGCCGAGGTTCACGTAGTGCTTGAACACGACCTCCTGGGCCCGGTCGTCCCAGGTGGCGTTGATCTCGGGGGTACGGCGGGCCGCCAGGAGCACCGCCTTGGCCAGCACGAGCAGCGGCGAGACCTTGACGTCGCGGAAGTCGCGGTGGCCCTTGAGCCGCTCGACGAGCTTCATCGTGCGGGTCGCGTCGACGGTGATCCACTCGGTCACGTGCGGCGCCGTGAACGCCGAGTCGACCATCGCCTGCGCCATCATCTTGCGCACGCCCTTGATCGGCTCGCGCGTCTCCCGCTCACCCCGATTCGTCCGCGAAACTGCGTCCGTCCCACGCGGGGCCGACGCGGACGAATCGGGGTTGGCCGCGGCCTGGACGTCGTCGCGGGTGATCGTGCCGCCCGGCCCGGACGGGACCAGCGCCCGCAGGTCGACGCCGAGGTCCTTGGCCAGCTTGCGCACCGGCGGCTTGGCCAGCACCCGCACGTCGCCGGGCCGGTCGTTGGCCGGGTCGTGCTTCGCGGCGACGGCCGGGACCGCCTCCTCGTCACCCTCGACCACGTCGGCGCTAGTCGCGCCGCCGGGTGCGAACGCGCCCTGCAGCTGGAGCTGCGCGGCGGCGCCGGCGTCGGACACCGGGCTCGCGGCGCCACGACGGGGGCGCCGCTTGGCCGCGGCCTCCCGCGGGCCGTAGCCGACGAGGGTCTGGTTCTCGCCGCCACCGGTGGCGGCCGGGTTGGACATGTCGATGTCGGTCGGCACCGCCTTGGCGCCGGCCTTCTCGGCCATGCCGAGGTACGGGTCGGACTCGGTCTGCTCGGCCGGCGCCGGGGCGGCCGGCTCCTCGGCCGGGGCCGCGCCCTCGCCGATCCGGATGATCGGCGTGCCGACCGGGACGGTCTCGCCCTCGGGGACCAGCAGCGCCTGGATCGTGCCGGCGTACGGCGACGGCAGCTCGACCAGCGACTTGGCCGTCTCGATCTCGACGACGATGTCGTTGACCTTGATGACGTCGCCGACCTTGACCTTCCAGGTCACGATCTCGGCCTCGGTCAGGCCCTCACCAACGTCGGGCAGCTTGTACTCGTTCACGGGTGGTGTCCTCCCGGACGTCAGTAGGCGAGGGAGCGGTCGACGGCGTCGAGCACCCGGTCGAGGTCGGGAAGCCACTCCTCCTCGATGCGGCTCGGCGGGTACGGCGTGTCGAACCCGCCGACGCGCAGCACCGGCGCCTCGAGGTTGTAGAAGCACTCCTCGGTGATCCGGGCCGCGATCTCCGAGCCCATGCCGAGGTTGACGTGCGCCTCGTGGGTGACCACCGCGCGGCCGGTCTTGCGGACCGACGCCAGGACCGGGCCCATGTCGAGCGGCGAGAGCGTGCGGAGGTCGATGACCTCGATGCTCTGGCCGTCCTGGGCGGCGGCCTCGGCGGACGCCAGGCAGGTCTTCACCATCGGGCCGTAGGCCAGCAGCGTCAGGTCGGTGCCCTCGCGCACGACGCGGGAGCTGAACAGCGGGTCGGCGTCGGCGAGCGTCCTCGTCTCGTCGAGCTCGGCCTTGTCGGCGTGGTACTGCCGCTTGGGCTCGAGGAAGACGACCGGGTCGTCGCACTTGATGGCCTGCTGGATCATCCAGTAGCCGTCGACCGGGTTGGAGCAGGCGACCACCTTGAGGCCCGGGGTGTGCGCGAACTGCGCCTCGGGGCTCTCGGAGTGGTGCTCGACCGCGCCGATGCCGCCACCGAACGGGATCCGGATGACGATGGGCATCTTGACCTTGCCCTGGCTGCGGAAGTGGATCTTCGCGACCTGGCTGACGATCTGGTCGTAGGCGGGGTAGACGAACCCGTCGAACTGGATCTCGCACACCGGCCGGTAGCCGCGCATGGCCAGGCCGACGGCGGTGCCGAGGATGCCGGACTCGGCGAGCGGCGAGTCGATGACCCGGTCCTCGCCGAAGTCCTTCTGCAGGCCGTCGGTGATCCGGAAGACGCCGCCGAGCTTGCCGACGTCCTCGCCCATGACGAGGACCTTCGGGTCGTCCTCCATGGCCTTGCGCAGGCCGGCGTTGAGGCCCTTGGCCAGGGTGATCTTGCTCATCGGTGGCCTCCCGCCGTCTCGAAGGAGTCGAGGTACGCCGCGAAGCCCTCACGCTGCGCGTCGATCTCGGGGCTGCCCTCGGCGTACACGTAGTCGAAGATGTCGAGGATCCGCGGCTCGGGCAGCGCCTTGCAGCCCTCGCGGAGGTGCTCGCCGAGCTTCTCGGCCTCGACGTCGATCTCGTCGAAGAAGTCCTGGTCGGCCAGGCCGTTGCGGGTCAGGTAGACCTTCACGCGCTGGATCGGGTCCTTGAGCTTCCAGTGCTCGAGGTCCTCCGACAGCCGGTAGCGGGTCGGGTCGTCGGTCGTGGTGTGCGCACCCATGCGGTAGGTGTAGGCCTCCACGAACGTCGGGCCCTGGCCCTCCCGGGCGCGCTGCAGGGCGGCCTTGGAGACGGCGTACGTCGCGAGCACGTCGTTGCCGTCGACGCGGACGCCCGGGAAGCCGAAGCCGAGGGCGCGCTGGTAGAGCGGGATGCGGGTCTGCCGCTCGATCGGCTCGGAGATCGCCCACTGGTTGTTCTGGCAGAAGAACACGACGGGCGCGTTGTAGGAGGCGGCGAAGATGAACGCCTCGTTGACGTCGCCCTGGCTGCTGGCGCCGTCGCCGAAGTAGGTGACGACCGCGGCGTCGCGGTCGGGGTCGCCGGTGCCGACGACGCCGTCGCGCTGGAGGCCCATGGCGTAGCCGGTGCCGTGCAGGGTCTGCGCCCCGATCACGATCGTGTAGAGGCCGAAGTTGCCCTCGTTGGGGTCCCAGCCGCCCTGGTCGACGCCGCGGAACAGGCCGAGCAGCCGCAGCGGGTCGATGCCCCGCGTGTAGGCGACGCCGTGCTCGCGGTAGGTCGGGAAGACGTAGTCCTGCGGGCGCAGCGCGCGGCCGGAGCCGATCTGCGCGGCCTCCTGGCCGAGGAGCTGGGCCCAGATGCCGAGCTCGCCGTGGCGCTGGAGCGCGGTGGCCTCGGTGTCGATGCGGCGGGTCAGCACCATGTCGCGGTAGAAGCCCTTGATCGCCTCGTCGTCGAGGTCGAACGAGAACTCCGGGTGCTCGACGCGCTCGCCCTCGGGCGTCAGCAGCTGGACGAGCTCGGGGCCGCCGTCGGCCTGGCGGGGGCCGAAGACCTCGCCGAGGTCTGGCCCGAACTCACCGGCCTCGAGGTCGGCATGCGCCTCGGGGTGTGAATGGCTCACCTGCACTCCTTCGTGTCGTCGGCGTCACGGGGTCTCCGCTGCCGGCTCTGTGGAGCTGACGGCCCGCTGCCAGGGGTCCGCGACACCGGCGCGGGGGTGGTGCGCGGTGTGCGGCCGAGCGGCTGGACGTCGCTGTGACCGGTGCCACACCGGTCGGTCGTCTGCCTAAGGTACCGGTCCCCTCCGGGTGGCAGGAAATCGAGGTCCGCGCGGCCGGAACTCGCGCGACACCTGTCGGCGCCCGGCCCTACCCTGTCAGGGGCAAGGGAGGGAGTTGCTAGTGACAGCGCAGGCATCCGAGACACGTCCGGCCGACAGCCGGGTCGGTCCCGCGGTCGGGCTCGTCTTCGGCGCGCTCGCGATCGTGTACGTCGTGTGGGGCTCGACCTACCTCGGCATCCGGATCGTCGTCGAGGAGGCCCCGCCGCTCACGTCCATGGGGCTGCGCTACACGACGGCCGCTGTGCTGCTCGGGGCACTGCTCTCCCTCAAGGGCGGCCTCCGCCGGCTGCGGGTGACCCGCCGCCAGCTGCTCGGCTGCGCCTTCCTGGGCCTGATGCTGCCGGTGCTCGGCAACGGCATGGTGGCGGTCGGCGAGAGCCTGGGCGCGCCCTCCGGCGTGACCGCGCTGCTGATCGCGATCGCGCCGCTGATCATCGTGGTGTTCCGGGTCGTCGAGGGCGACCGGCCTCGCGGGCTGACGCTCCTGGGCGTGCTGACCGGCTTCGGCGGCCTCGCGCTGCTCGTGCTGATCGGCAGCAACGGCGCGCAGGCGTTCCCGCTGGGTGCGGGGCTGCTGGTGCTGTTCGCCTCCTCGTGCTGGGCGTTCGGCTCCTACGTGCAGCCGCGTCTGCCGCTCCCCAAGGACGTCTTCGTCGTCACGGTCTACGAGATGCTCGCCGGCGGCCTGATCCTGATGACGATCGGCCAGCTCAGCGGCGAGCGGTTCACCGGCGACTACTCCACGCGCACCTGGCTCGCCCTCGGCTACCTCGTCGTGTTCGGCTCGGTGGTCGCGTTCACGTCGTACGTCTGGCTGCTCGCCAACGCCCCGATCTCGCTCGTCGCCACCTACGCCTACGTCAACCCGGTCGTCGCGGTGTTCCTGGGCTGGCTGATCCTCTCCGAGGCGGTCACCCCGGCCGTGGTGCTCGGCGGCGGCATCGTGGTCGCGTCCGTGGCGCTCGTGATCACCGCCGAGCGACCACGCCGCACCCGGCAGGCCGCGACCGCGTCGTCGGGCGAGCCGGTGCCGGATCCGGACCCCGCGTAGCCGGGATCCCGGACGCCGCGGTTGGCTCGCCCGACCGGCGGGTAACTTTCAGGCCATGAGCGACAAGCAGGTCTCGGCCACCACGACGATCGACGCACCGCCGGACGTGGTGTTCGCGATCGTCGCCAACCCGCACGAGCACCCGCGCATCGACGGCTCGGGCTCGGTGCGGAGCCTCATCGAGGGGCCGGACCACGTCACCAAGGGCGACACGTTCGCGGTGAACATGAAGCTGTTCGGGGCGCCGTACAAGATCACGAACACGGTGGTGGAGTACGAACCCGACCGCCGGATCGCGTGGCGGCACTTCGGCGGCCACCGCTGGCGCTACGAGCTCGAGCCGTCCGGGACCGGGACGCGCGTCACCGAGACGTTCGACTACTCCCGCTACAACGCGCTGTGGACGGGCGTCATCACCGTGCTCGGCTTCCCGGGCCGCAACCGCAAGGGAATCGAGGGCACGCTCGTGCGGCTCAAGGACGCGGCGGAGTGCGACGCGCGAGCCTCGCGGGCGGGACCTGCTCTCCCCTAGGTTGAGCGGATGACCGACGCGACGCTCGAGTCACGGTTCGCGGCGCTCTGGCCGGACGTGGTCCGGCCCCTCCGGGCGCTGTACGGCGAGCGGCCCGACTTCGACGCCCTGCTGGACCGGCTCCGGGTCGAGGTCACCGACGCCTACACGGCCCGCGACGCCGACCTGCGGGCGCTGGACGACCGGCGACTGGTGACGCCGGACTGGTTCCAGCGCACCGACGTGCTCGGCTACGTCTGCTACACCGACCGGTTCGCCGGCAAGCTCGCCGACGTGCCGTCCCGGATCGGCTACCTGCGCGAGCTCGGGATCAGTTACCTGCACCTGATGCCGCTGCTCAAGCCGCGGCCGGGCCCCAACGACGGCGGCTACGCCGTGATGGACTACCGCGCCGTCGACGAGCGGCTCGGCACCGTCGACGACCTCCGCGACGTGGCGACCGCGCTCCGCCGTGAGGGCGTGAGCCTCGTGCTCGACCTGGTCTGCAACCACACCGCCCGCGAGCACGAGTGGGCGGAGAAGGCGCGAGCCGGCGACCCGGCGTACCTCGCCTACTTCCGGACCTACCCCGACCGCACCGATCCCGACCGGTGGGAGGCGACCCTGCCGGAGGTCTTCCCGGACTTCGCCCCCGGCAACTTCACCTGGGTGCCGGAGATGGAGCGGTGGGTCTGGACGACCTTCAACGACTACCAGTGGGACCTCGACTACACGAACCCCGACGTGTTCGTGGAGATGTTCGGCGTCATCTGCCACCTCGCGAACCTCGGCGTCGAGGTGTTGCGGCTCGACGCGGTCGCGTTCATGTGGAAGCGGCTGGGCACCAACTGCCAGAACCAGCCCGAGGTGCACCTGCTGCTCCAGGCCTGGCGGGCGCTGTCCCGGATCGTGGCGCCGGGCGTGATCCTGCTGGCCGAGGCGATCGTCGCGCCGGACGACCTGGTCGGGTACCTCGGGCAGGGCGAGGGCGCCGGCAAGGAGTGCGAGCTGGCGTACCACAACGTGCTGATGGTGAGCCTCTGGAGCGCGCTGGCCGAGCAGAACGCCGCGCTCCTCACCCACACCCTGCAGGCGATGCCGCCGATCCCACCGACAGCGGCCTGGCTGACCTACGCGCGGCTGCACGACGACATCGGCTGGGCGGTCACCGACGAGAACGCCCGCGCGGTCGGCCTCGGCGGCTTCGACCACCGGTCGTTCCTGTCGGACTTCTACTCCGGCACCTACCCCGGCTCGTTCGCCCGCGGCGCGGTGTTCCAGGCCAACCCGCAGACCGGCGACCGGCGGATCAGCGGGTCGCTCGCGTCGCTGGCCGGCCTGGAGGAGGCGCTCGAGCGCGACGACGACACGGGTGCGGCGCTCGCCGTACGCCGGATCCTGCTGCTCCACCACCTGATCCTGACCTTCGGCGGCATCCCGCTCGTCTACATGGGCGACGAGATCGGGCAGCGAAACGACCCGTCGTACGCCGCGCAGCCGGACCTCGCCGACGACAACCGCTGGCTGCACCGGCCGATGATGGACTGGGCGGCGGCCGAGCGGCGGCACGACCCGGCGACCATCGAGGCGCGGATCTACCAGGACCTGCAGCGGATCGTCGCGCTGCGCCGGGACACCCCGGAGCTCCACGCGCAGGCGTCGGCGGAGGCGATCTGGAGCGGCGACCCGCGGGTGTTCACGCTGCTGCGGTCCAGCGCGCGCGGCGACCTGCTGGTGCTCGCGAACGTGTCGCCGCACCCGGTCGGCACGACGCTGCCGACCCACTGGGGCGCCGTGCACGACCTGGTCACCGGCGAGGACGCCGAGGGCCAGGTCGTGCTGTCGGAGTACCAGGTGCGCTGGCTCCGGCGGCGCTGACTACCGATATCGGTAGCCGGGGAGTGACCCAGGGGTCACGGTTGGACTACCGATGTCGGTAGCGCGGTCAGCGGGTGTAGGCGAAGACGTCCCGCAGGTTGTTGGTGTCGTCGGGGACGACGGTGCCGCGGATCGCGTCGAAGACGACGACGGCGCCGTTGCCCGAGATCACCGAACCACCGGTCGCGATGCGGTTGTTGAGCGGCTTGGTCGTGCCGGCGTTGCGGTCGCGCAGGTACAACGAGTCCGTCACCTTGCCGCCCGCGCGCAGGTCCTCGCCGGCGTGGAACGTGACGTAGCGGCCGTCGGCGGAGATCGACGGCGTGACCACCGGGCCCTTGGCCTGGCGCTCGGCGCTGTCCACCGAGACGAGCTCGGTCTTGTCCTTGCGGCGGTCGTGGACGAAGACGTCGACCTTCTTGTCGGTGTCGCCCTTCGCGAGGTTCTTCGCCGCGGAGGTGAAGACGACGTACCGGCCGAAGCCGGCGATCTGCGACTCGAAGCTGCGCTTGGCGGCCTCCTCGCCCTTGCTGCTGACGGAGACGCGCTCGGTCTTCTTCTTGGTCAGGTCGCGGACGAAGACGTCGTGGGCCTTGTTCTTGTCGCCCTTGACGTAGTCCTTGCTCTTCGCCGTGAACGACACGAACTGCCCGTTGTCGGAGATGCTCGGGTCCTTGCCGCCACCCTCGCCGCCCTTGCGGGTGATCGTCACCAGCTGGGTGGTGCCGGCGGTGCGGTCGCGGACGTAGACGTCCTGGTTGCTCGAGGAGCTGTCCTCGTCGGCCAGAGCCGCGAACGACGTGAACGCCACGAAGCGGCCGTCCTTCGACACCGAGGCGTCGAGGCTGCGCTGCTGGGCGGCGGACTCGTCGGAGGCCACCGACACGATCTCGGTCGTGCCGGCGACGCGGTCGCGGATGAACACGTCGCTCATCCCGTTGAAGTCGTTGGCGACCAGGTCGTTGGCCGAGGACGTGAAGACGACGTACCGGCCGTCCGCGGAGACGTCGTTGACCAGCCCGCCGCTGGCCTTGCCGCCCGTGCCGACCGTGACCAGCTCGGTGGTGCCGAGCACGCGGTCGCGCACGTAGCCGTCGGCCACGAGGTTCTCGTCCTGCGGGGACAGGGTGGTGGCGTTCGACGTGAACCCGACGTAGCGGCCGTCGGCGGACGGGATGCCCCCGCCGCTGACGTTGTCGGCCTGCGCCCCGGCCGCGCCGACCGACACGCGGTCGACGGTGGCCGCCGCGGTGGCGGTCCCGGTGGTGGCGGCGGTCACCGCGACGACGCCGAGGGTCAGGCCGACGGCGACGAGCGGCCTCATCGTGTGCTTGTTCATGTGGTGGTTTCCTCCCGTAGAGGCCCGCATCGAATCACGGGCCGGGCCGAAAACGGCGCGAATCGCCAAGGTAACGCAGAGGCGACTTCTCGGCTCAGGCGAGGGACTCCACGCGTGCCTCGTGCAGCGCGCGGCGACGTGACGATCAGGCCTGGACCGGTGTCGGCCGTTCGTCGTACGCCGGGTGGTGGCTCGCCACGTTGCGGGCCTCGGTGAGGTGGCCGCCCAGGTAGGCGCCGACGGCCGAGACGGCCGCTCCGGCCAGGGCGAGCCGGGCCCCGGTGCGGTGCCGGTCGCGCTTTCGGGCGAACCACGACGCCGTGTACACGCCGATGGCGACGGCGTTGGTGACCGCGTGCACGAGGCCGACGCGCTTGTCGCGCGGCCCCACCCTCGACCACTCGGCCCATCCGGTCCAGGCCGTCGGCCCGACGACCAGCAGACCGGTGCCGATGAGCCGGCGAGCCGATTCCGACGAGTCGGCGCCACCCACCAGGTCGAGCACGGTGGCGGAGGTCCACGTGCCGAGCACGACGTCGGTGAGCACCGGGTGGACGGCGTGACCGAGCCACTCGCCACGCAGCACCGCGCCCCGGGCACCGTTGCCGAACACGGCCTGGATCAGCGGCTCCACGGCCCGGACCGGACCGTCGAGCGACGTCGCGTCCTCCAGCCCGAGCGTCCAGCGGACGACTCGAGGCGGTTCCACCGTGTCCATCGCGTCTCCTCCGAGGGTGCGCGACCAGGACGTTCCCCGCTCGCCCTCGGACCCAGCGTTTCCCCGACGGACGCGCAAGTCAATGGCGTGGTGCCCGCACGCGTGCTGCCACCGCCGTCAGGGCGACCCCACGCTCGGCATCGGCCGGACCTGGACGTCGTCCCGGTCCTCGGTCACGAGCACGGCATCGCCCTTGCCCAGGGGCCCGACGACGTCCCCGGTCAGCCCGAGCACGGCGGCCTCGTTGGTCGGGCTGTGTCCGACGACGAGGGCCCGACCGCCGTCGGGCAGCGCATCGAGGACGGCCCGCAGCGCCCGGCCGAGGAGGAGGGACTCCTTCTCGACGAGGTCCGCGTCGACTGCGCGCATCCGCTCCACCGTCGCGCCCTTGCCGGCACCCTTCGCCGCGGCACGCCAACGATCCTCGACCGAGGAGCGCAGCCCGGCCGTGACGGTGACCGGTACGTCCTCCTGACGTGCGGCGCGCCGCAGGATCTCGACCATCTGGGTGGCCCGGTGAGCGCCGGTCGAGCCGAACAGCGCGTACGGCGGGCTCAGTCGCTCGCGTCCGATCGCCTCGGCCGCCGCAACCCCCTCCGGCGTGAGCGCGTCGCCGTCGTTGTCGGTGTGCCGGAACAGCTCCACGTAGCGCATACCACCGGCTTACTCCGTCCGGCTTCCGGCGCCAAGGGCGGCACCCTAGGCGAGGGACTCCACCCAGGCCTCGTGCAGCGCCGCGAACCGGCCGCCGGCGCCGCTGTTGGAGCCGAGCGCGATCAGCTCCTCCGGCGAGCCGTCCTCCATGATCCGGCCGTGCTCGAGCACCAGCACGCGGTCGGCGATCTCCACCGTGGAGAGCCGGTGGGCGATGATCACCGCCGTCCGGTCGGCGAGGATCGTGCGCAGGGCGCGCTGCACGAGCCGCTCGGAGGGTACGTCGAGCGAGCTGGTCGCCTCGTCGAGGATCAGCACGTCGGGGTCGGCGAGGAACGCCCGGGCGAACGCCACGAGCTGCCGCTGCCCCGCGGACAGCCGGCCGCCCTTGTTGGCGACGTCGGTGTCGTAGCCCTGCGGCAGCTCGGTGATGAAGTCGTGCGCGCCGATCGCCCTCGCCGCGGCCACGACCTCCTCCAGGCTCGCCTCGGGCCGGCCGAACCGGATGTTGTCGGCGACGGACCCGTTGAACATGTAGTTCTCCTGGGTCACCATCACGACCGAGCGGCGCAGCGTCGGCTCGTCGAGGTCGCGCAGGCTCACCCCGTCGAGCAGCACCCGGCCCTCGACGGGGTCGTAGAACCGCGAGAGCAGCTTGGCGATCGTGGTCTTGCCGGCGCCGGTCGTGCCGACGAGGGCGAGGGTCTGGCCCGCCGGTACGACGAGGTCCATCCCGGGCAGCACCGGCACGCCCTCGACGTACTCGAAGCGGACGTCCTCGAACCGCACCTCGCCGCGCACGTGCTCGAGCGGCACCGGGTGGGCCGGCTCGGGCACCGACGGCTCCTCCTCGAGCACCCCCGAGAGCTTCTCGAGCGCCGCGCTCGCGGACTGGAAGGTGTTGTAGAACTGCGAGATCTCCTGCATCGGCTCGAAGAACTGCCGCAGGTAGAGCAGGAACGCCGCCAGCACGCCGACGGTGACCTCGTCGTGGAAGGCGAGGTAGGCGCCGTAGAGCAGCGTGATCGCGATGGTGATGTTGCCGATCAGCTTGATGCCGGGCATGAACCACGTGACCGCGCGGAAGGCCCGCAGGTTGGCGACGCGGTACTGCTCGTTGACGTCGTCGAAGATCTCGGTGTTGCGCGGCTCGCGGCGGAACGCCTGGACCGCGCGGATGCCGAGCATCGACTCGACGAAGTGCACGATGACCAGCGCGACCTTCTCGCGGGTCACGCGGTAGGCGGCGCCGGACTCCTTGCGGAACCAGTTGGTCAGCCAGAGCAGGAACGGGAAGCAGAGCAGCGCCACCAGGGCGAGCTTGACGTCGAGCACGAGCAGCAGCGCCGCCGTGCCGACCAGCGTCAGCATCGCGGTGACCAGGCCGTCGAAGCCGGTCTCGAGGAGCTCGTAGATCGCGTCGACGTCGGAGGTCTGCCGGCTGATGACGCGGCCGGAGGTGTACTCGTCGTGGAACGCCGGGCTCAGCTTCTGGAAGTGTCGGAACACGCGGCGGCGGATCTCGAACAGCATGTCCTGGCCGATGCGGCCGGACAGCACGAGGAAGGTGCGCCGGGTGACGGCCTGCGTGATCGTCGCGAGGAACGCGATGCCGACGATCGTGAGCAGCACGCTGATGTCGTTGTTCTCGGCGATCGGCGGGATGCCGCGGTCGATGCCCTCCTTGACGAGGTAGGGGATCGAGAGCCGGGAGGCGTTCTCGACCAGCACGATCGCGACCAGCACCCAGATCCAGCGCTTGTGTGGGCGGATCAGCTCGCCGAGCAGCCGGCGCGAGCGGGCCTGGAGCATCGCGCCGACGCGCGCGTCGACGTCCTGGCCGTCGGCGGCGACACCGCGCCAGTCCTGCTCGTCGGTCGGGCTGGTCGACGTGTCCTGCGTGGCCGTCATGCCGACACCTCCTCGAGCTCGGCGTCGGTATCGGCGTCGGCCGCGAGCAGGTCGCGGTAGGCCGGGACGGTCGCCATCAGGTCGCTGTGCCGTCCGACGTGGGTGATGGTGCCGTCCTGGAGCAGCGCGACCTTGTCGGCGAGCAGCACGGTCGAGGCGCGGTGCGCGACCACGATGCCGGTGGCGTCGCGCAGCACGTGGCGGAGCGCGTCCTCGACGAGCTTCTCGGTGTGCACGTCGAGCGCGGAGAGCGTGTCGTCGAGGACCAGCACTTTGGGCCGGGCAAGCACGGCGCGGGCCAGGGCGAGCCGCTGGCGCTGGCCGCCGGAGAGCGACATGCCCTGCTCGCCGATGCGGGTGTCGAGGCCCCACGGCAGGTCGTGCACGAAGCCGGCCTGGGCGACCTCGATCGCCTCGAGGACCTCCTCCTCGGTGGCGTCGGCGCGGCCGAGCGTGAGGTTCTCGCGCGCGGACATCGAGAACAGCGTGGGCTCCTCGAACGCCGTCGCCACGACCGAGCGCAGGTCGGCGAGCTCGAGGTCGCGGACGTCGACCCCGTCGATCGTGACCCGGCCGGCCGTGACGTCGTACAGGCGCGGGACGAGGGCGGTCAGGGTGGTCTTGCCGGAGCCGGTCGCACCGACGACGGCCACGGTCTCGCCGGGCTCGACGTCGAGGTCGACGCCGTGCAGAACCGGCCGGTCGGGCTCGTCGGGGAACGCGAAGCCGACGCCCTCGAACCGGAGGTGGCCGCGCGGCTTCGCCAGGACGCGTTCACCGCTGACGATGGAGGGCACCGTGTCGAAGATCTCGTTGATGCGGGCGGCGGCGGTCATCGCCTCCTGAGCCATCGCCAGGATGTAGCCGAGCGCGGCGATCGGCCAGACCAGCGACAGCATCAGGGTGATGAAGGCGACCAGGGTGCCCGGGGTCAGGTCGCCCTGGCCGACGCCGTACGCCCCGAGGAGCAGCACGACGACGACCGCGACGTTGGGGATCACCTCGAGGAAGGTCCAGAACTTCGCGGCGAGCCGGACCTTGTCCATCGAGGTGCCGTAGAGCTTCTGCGCGGCGTGCTCGTACTGGCCCGAGACGTGCTCGCTGCGGCCGAACGACCGGATCACCCGGATGCCGACCGCGCCCTCCTCGGCGAGCGTGGCGAGGTCGCCCTGCTCGTCCTGGACGCGGCGGGAGATGACGACGTACCGGCGCTCGAAGCGGTTGGACAGCGCGATGATCGGGGCTGCGGTGAGCGCCACGACGAGGCCGAGCGGCCAGTACATCTTGAGCAGCACCAGGGTCACGACGACGAGCTGCACGACGTTGATGACCAGGAACAGCATGCCGAAGCCGAAGAACCGCCGGATCGCGCTGAGGTCGGTCGTGACGCGCGAGAGCAGCTGGCCGGACTGCCAGTGGCCGTGGAAGGCCATCGGCAGCTGCTGGAGCCGGACGTAGAGGTCGTGCCGCATCGCGGTCTCGACGTTGAGCACCGTGTTGGACTGCACCCAGCGGCGCCAGAAGATCAGGACCGCCTCGACCACGCCCAGCGCCAGCGCGAGCAGGCCGAGCGGCAGCACCGGCTCGATGTCCTTGTCGGTGATCGGGCCGTCGATCATCGCCTTGGTGACGAGCGGGATCGCGATCGACAGGCCGACACCGACGAGCGCGGTGCCGAGCATGATGCTCAGCGAGGTGAGGTGCGGGCGGAGGTAGCCGCGCAGGCGCCACAAGGAGTGCACGCTCGCGGGCGGGTGGTCACGGTGGTGGGTGTCGGGCTGGGCGTCGGCTCCGGACGGCGTCGCGGCATCGGTCATCTGCTGGGCGGGATCCCCTCGTCAGGCGCAGCGGCGCGCTCCTGGCATGGGTGGCCCGGGACGCGCCATGGTTGTAAGGCACAGATTACCCGGTGCTCCTGACGTCGCCCAAGTCGATTTCGGACAGGCGAACGCCGCGGCCGGTCTCCGGCCGCGGCGACACCAAGGCAGGCCCGCGGTGCTGGGGGCTCGTCACCGCGGGCCCGCCCGGGGCGGGCGGGGGCGCTGGTCCCAGGACCGCACCCCCGCCCTTCCTGATCGGGTCAGGACCCGAGCTTCCTCCGCGACCAGCGGCCGCGGGCGATCATCAGGGCGCCGCCGAGCAGGACGAGTCCCGCGCCGGACCAGAGCACCATCCCGCTCGGACCACCGGTCTCCGGGAGACCGGCCACCACCACCGGCGGACGCGGCCGGGGCCGGGGCCGGGTGTCCTCCTCGGGCAGGATCTGCGGGCCGCAGACGGTCACCGTGGCCGTCGCGTTCGCGCCGGTCTGGACGATGCTCGCCGTGTTGGTGAGGTCGACGCACTCGTTGGTGTCCGCCGCGAGGTCCAGCGAGTAGCTGAACGGCGTCGGGGTGCCGGCCGCGTTCCAGGTGGCCTGGCCGAGCGGGATGACCTGACCCGGGACGGTCTGGTCGTCGACCACGTCGACCACCTTGTTCGTCTCCTGGTCGAGGGCGAAGGTCACCGGCGACGTCAGCGCCACCGATCCCTGGGCCCAGGTCACCGTCGTCGTACCGGTGCCGGTGTACGCCGGCTGGCCCGTGAAGGCGCAGCTGTAGGTGTACGTCCTGCTGCTCGACGCCGGGACGACCAGGTCCTGGCCGGGCGTCAGCGAGCAGGCGGCGCCGCCGCCCAGGTCGGTCAGCGTCGAGGCACCGGCGGTGAGCGGCTTGTAGGCGTTCCCGTTCGAGATCGTCAGCGCCCCGGACATCGTCCAGCCCGAGTCTGTCGACGCACCCGGGATCGCGTTGACCGTGTAGTCGACCCTGGCCGTGCCGTTGTCGCCGACGTCGAACCGCGTGCCACCGGCCGCCTTGGCGATCGACCAGTCGTAGGTGCGGTCGTAGCTGGCGTTGACGATGTTCGCCAGGACGGCGTCATCCTCGACGCAGAGCGTCACGGTCGCCTCGTCGGACAGGTCCGGGCTCCCCTCGAGCGGCACGGTGGCCGTGTTGGTGAAGTCCGTGCACTTCCCGGCGGTGCCGGTCAGCGGCAGCTGGTAGGTGAACCGGGTCGGCGTGCCGTTCGGGTTCCACGTCGCCTCGCCCAGCTCGACCCGCTTGCCCGGGACCGTCTTGTCGTCGTACACGCTGACGACCTTGTCGATCTCGTTCACCAGCGCGAACGTGACGCCCTCGTCGTCGGACGACGCCGTGCGCGCCTGGCCGGTCGGACCCGTCCAGCTTGCCTTCGCCTCGTTGCTGCCGGAGTAGCTCGGCCGGCTGGTGAAGGTGCAGGTGTAGTCGAGCGTGACGGAGTCGCCCGCGTCGATCTCGACGTCCTCGCCGTCCTCGACGGTGCAGACCGCCCCGCCGCCGACCGACGGCACGTCGGTGATGTCCGCCGTGATCGACCCGTCCGCGTAGTCATTGGGGTTGGTCACCGTGATGGTGCCCCACATCGCGAAGTCGTGGTCGTCGTGGCCGGCCTCGCCGGGCAGCTGCGGGGTCACCTCGACCGTGTAGTCGAAGGTGCCCGTGGTGCCGTCGGTGACCTCGACGTCGTCGAGCTGCTTGGCGACCTTGTCCAGACGCCAGTGGTACGTGCGCTCGTACGTCGCCGTGACGGTCTTGTCGAGCTCCAACGCGTCCTCCGCGCAGACGGTGACCGTCTCGTCGGCCGCCTGCTCGGTCTGGACGATCGTCGCGGTGTTGTCGTGGTCGACGCAGGTGCCGCCGATCCCCTTCACCGTCCGGTCGTACTCGAACGTCTTCACGCCGTCGAACCAGTTGGCCGTGCCCAGGTCCTCGACCTCACCGCTGCCCGCGATGGTGGCGTCGTCGAACAGGTCGGTCACGTCGACCACGTCGTTGATCTTCTTCGTGAGGGCGAACGTGATCGGCGCCGTGCCGACCGCCGTCCGGGTGCCACCGCTACCGGTCCACGTGGCCGTGGCGGTGTTGGTGCCCTGGTAGGACGACGGGCCGGCCTGCGGGAAGGTGCAGGAGTAGCTCAGCGTCTTCGTCTCGCCCGCGGCGATCGTGAGGTCCTCGCCGGACGCCACGGTGCAGGTCGCACCGACCGTGTTGGTGTCGGTGACGTCGGCCGTGATCGAGCCGACGCCCGCGGCGTTCGGGTTCGTCACGTCGATCGTGCCGGTCATCACCCAGCCGCCGTCGACGTACGAGCCCGGGTCGACCGTGACCGTGTAGTGCGCGGTCGCGGACCCGCCCTCGGCGATCTCGAAGGAGGTCTTGTCGGCCTGCTTCGTGATCGACCACAGGTAGGTGCGCTCGTAGGTCGCGTCGACGGTCTTGGTCACCGTGAGCGCCTTCTGCACGCAAAGGGTGGCCGAGGCGGTGTCGGTCTGCCCGGTCTCGACGATCGTCGCCGTGTTGTCGTAGGTCGTGCACTGGCCGGCGACACCGGTCTTGGTCAGGGAGTACTCGAACGACTTCGGCGCGCCCCACGTGGCGGTGCCGAGGACGTTGCTCGCACCAGGGACGGTCTTGTCGTCCTTGACGGTGATCGTCTTGTTGGTCTCCTTCGCCAGGCTGAACGGCACCGCGGTCGGGACCGAGGAGGCGGACCCGCCGTCCCAGGTCGCGACGGCGGTGTTGGTGCCGCCCTGGTAGAGCGGCGCCGAGCCGAAGGTGCAGGTGTACGGGCGGCTGGCCGACGCCGGCACGACCTGGCCGTTCACGAGCGTCGCCTGGCCGATGAGGACGTCGTCACCGTTGGTCACGCTGCAGACTGCGCCGCCGCCCACGCTCGGCACGTCGGTGAGGTCGACGGTCATGGTCTTGAACGTGTTGGGGTTCTTGGCCGTGATCGTGCCGCCCATCGTCCAGCCGCTGTCGGTGTAGCTGTCCGGTGTCGCCGTGACCGTGTAGTTGAAGGTGTAGTCACCACCGTCGATGTCGACGTGGGTCTTGTCGACCTGCTTGTCGATCAGCCACGTGTAGGTGCGGTCGTAGGTGCCGGAGGCGGTCTTCTCGACGCTGACACCGAGTGGCGCGCAGACCTCGACCGTCTCCTTCGCGAGCTGCTTGGTCTCCACGATCGTGGCGGTGTTGGTGTAGCTCACGCACTGGCCGGGCTGCCCCTGCAGCTCGAGCGCGTAGGTGAACGTGTGCGTGGTGCCCTGGGCCTGCCACGTGACCGAACCCAGCGCGTGGCTGGCGCCCGGGACCGTCTTGTCGTCGACGATGTTCACGGTCTTGCCGACCTCGCTGACCGTCCAGTCGGACTCGACCACGCCGGCGTCGCCGCTGGCGGTGCCGGTCGGCGTCGAGGCGGCCGCCTGGTCCCAGGTCACCCAGGCGACGTTGGTGCCGGTGTAGCTCGGCTTGGTCGCGAAGGTGCAGAGGTAGTCGAACGTCTTGCTGCCGCTCTTCGGGATCGTGAGCCCCCCGGTGGTGTCGACCATGCAGGACACGGAGTCGTTGTTGTACTCGTCCTTGATGCCCGTCAGCGTGACGTCCTGCCAGTCGTTCGGGTTGGACACGGTGATCGAGCCCTGCATCAGCCACCTGCTGTCGGTGGCCGCGCCGTCGGTGACGGTGACCGTGTAGTTCGCGGTCGCCTTGCCGGTCTTCGGGTCGACGTCGAGCGTGGTGTCCGTGGCCCTCTTGTCGATGTTGAAGGCGTAGTTGCGGGTCAGGCTCGCGATCTTGTTCTTGCTGACCGTCAGGTCCTTGCCCACGCAGACGTTGGCCTGGGCCGAGTCGTTCTGACCCGTCTCGGTGATCGTGGCCGTGTTGTCGTAACGCGTGCAGGTGCCCGGGGTGCCGGTGAAGGTCTTCTCGTACGTCCGGGTCTCCGGGCTCGCACCCTCACCCCAGGTGTTCACCCACGCCGGGTCGAAGGTGTGCTGGTTGTCGGTGATGGTGACCGTCTTGTCGGTCTCCGTGTCGACCTTGTAGGCGTAGTCCGCGGTGCCCTGGGCCTTGTCGGTCCCCGGGTTCGAGGAGCTCGCCTGCTCCTGGGTCTGCGGGTAGTCCGCCAGGCTCCACTCGACCTTCGCCGTGTTGGTGCCGTCGGCCGGGTTCGCCGCCGCCGGCGCGCAGGTGTAGCCGAAGTCGGTGGTCTTGCTGGCCGCCAGGCTCACCTGGAGGCCGGCGGCAGCACCCGAGACGTCGGTGACGTTCGGGAAGCTGCAGACCGTGCCGTCGCTCAGCACGTCGGACAGGGTGACGGTCATCGGCAGGCTGTTCGGGTTCTTCACCGAGACGGTGCCGTGCACCTCCCAGCCGGACTTGATCTTCTCCTTCTCCGTGACGGTCACGCCGTACTGGAAGGTGGCGCCGGTGCCCTGGGGGACGTTCTGCGTCGCCGAGGCGCCGTAGCTGCCACCGGGGTTGCGGACGGCCTTGTCGATCTCCCAGGTGTAGCGGGCGTCGTACGTCGCCACGGCCGTCTTCACGACCTCGGGCTTGTCGTACTTGCGCTTGTCGCTGAAGGTGAAGGTGACCGTCTCGCCGGTGGCCAGCGTCTTCTTGGTGCACCGGTCGGCGTCCTCGGCGTCGGTCACGCACGGCGCGGGCAGGAAGTAGCCCTCGGGCGCCGCGAGCTCGGTGACCTTGTAGCTGACGCCGGGCTTCACGTTGGTGACGGTGATCTTGCCGACCGCGGGGTCGGCGTCAGCGAGCTCGCCGGCGGTCACGTTCGCGTCGTTGTCGGTGACCGTCTTGGGCGTCGCGTCCTGCGATCCGGCCGTCGGGTTCGGGTCGATCTCGAACTTCGCGCCCGGCACCGTGACCGGCTGGCCCGTCGCCGCGTCCAGCTTGACG
This sequence comes from Nocardioides iriomotensis, assembly GCF_004168035.1. Classification (GTDB taxonomy): domain Bacteria; phylum Actinomycetota; class Actinomycetes; order Propionibacteriales; family Nocardioidaceae; genus Nocardioides_B; species Nocardioides_B iriomotensis. The sequence goes on from NZ_SDPU01000029.1 coordinate 25,142, forward strand.
ATCTTGATCGTGCCGCAGTCGGACGGGATGTTCACGGGCCCCTGGACGAGGTCCTTGAGCCGGCTGGTGTCGCCGTTCTCGTTGCCCTCCTGGGTGCGCATGTTGAAGGTGCTGAAGCCGCTCACGGGGCAGGAGGTGGCGCCGAGGTCGGTCAGGTTGATGACCAGCTCGAAGAACTGGTTGGCCGGGATCTTGCCGTTCGACAGGTAGGGGGAGCCGAAGTAGTCGTCGATCGGGGCGGTGTTGACGCCGAACTGTGTGAACTGGTCGCACGGGAGGAGCGCGCCCCACTTGCTGCCGTCCCACAGCTGGGCCTGCTGGCACTCCTGGGAGTCGCTGCCGTTGATGTCCAGGTTGATCCGGAGGTCACCCACGGTGCGGACGGGCATAGCGGACGTCTGCGCCTTCTGGTTCAGCTCGATCCAGTAGTTCTGCGTGCCGGTGCCGCTGCCGCGGTCCCAGCCGAGTGCGAGCATGAGGTCGCCGTTCTGCCGGTAGTCGTAGATCAGCACGTTGCCGACGTCGGACTTGCCGGACGCCACGTTGTCGCCGACCGACCAGCCCTTCTCCTGGCCCTCGCCGTCGTAGTCGTTCTCGCTGTTACCCGGACCGAAGCCGTCGTTGTCGGCCGGGTCGGTGCTGATCTCGTCCTCGATGAGGACGAAGTGCGCGTCACCGACCTTCAGGCCCTGCCAGTCGGTCGCGATGCCGTCCTGGTTGCCGTCGGTGTCGATCCCGGTGGGCGCTGCGTAGGCGGCCGAGATCCCCAGGAGGGGGAGCGTCAGCAGCGCGAGCGCCGCGGACAGCACCACGCGCACGGCGATCGAGAAGAGAGAAGGCCGCGCGTTCGGACGCGAGCGGCGAGAAGGCTGACTGGCCACGATCCCCCCAAGGATCAGTTCGGTCAGCCACCGGGAGGGCGGCACCGTCCACGCCGTGCGCGCAGGTGTGCGCACGGCGCCACGGCCACCTAGGCCCCCCAAGGTGGCGATGCGGTTGCCGGCCGGCGATCCCGGTCGACGAGACGCCCGCCCCCCATCGGCGCAACGTCGTGATGTTCCAGCGCTGTCCGGTCGTGATGCCCCCATCACTTCCGGACGCTTGAGTCTCGACCCGCCGATTAGACCGAGAAAAGACCTATGTCCCGATCTAGCCGAAACTTCATCCTTTCGGTTGCTTGATCGGACTTCTTGATGGTCCGACCGGGTGGTTCTCGAGTAGCCCGATCGGGCCATCGGCCGGCGTCGGACCAGTCCAGCCGCGCGGACTAGGGTGACCGCCATGACCACGCCTGAGGAGAGCGGCCCGGTGGTGCGACCGGCCATCGCGAACATCCCCGCCTACGTGCCCGGCAAGCCGCCCGCGGCGCGACCGGGGCTGACGACGTACAAGCTCTCCTCCAACGAGAACCCCTTCGACCCGCTGCCGGGCGTGGTCGAGGCGGCGGTCGAGGCGGCCGGCCGGATGAACCGCTACCCCGACATGGGTTGTACGGCGCTGTACGCCGCGCTCAGCGAGAGGCTGGGAGTGCCGACCGAGCACCTCGCGGCCGGCACCGGGTCGGTCGCCGTGATCTACCACCTGCTGCAGGCGTTCTGCGAGGCCGGCGACGAGGTCGTCTACGCGTGGCGGTCGTTCGAGGCCTACCCGATCGCCGTCGCGGTGACGGGCGCGACGTCCGTCCAGGTGCCGCTGGCGGCAGGTGGACGGCACGACCTCGACGCGATGGCGGCCGCGATCACCGACCGGACCAAGGTCGTGCTGGTCTGCTCCCCCAACAACCCGACCGGTCCGGCGGTGACGCACAGCGAGCTCGAGGCGTTCCTGGCCAAGGTGCCGCCGCACGTCCTCGTCGTGGTGGACGAGGCCTACCGCGAGTTCGTACGCATCGACGACCCCGTCGACGGTGTCGCGCTCCACCGCGCCCGACCCAACGTGGTCGCCATGCGCACGTTCGCGAAGGCCTACGGCCTGGCCGGCTTCCGGGTCGGGTACGCCGTCGCCGATCCCGAGGTCGCGGCGGCCGTGCGGGCCTGCGCGCTGCCGTTCGGGGTGTCGAGCGTGGCACAGGCCGCGGCGGTCGCGTCGCTCGAACGGGAGGCCGAGCTGCTCGAGCGCGTCGATGCGATCGTCACCGAGCGTGCGCGGGTCGTCGCCGCCCTGCGCGACCAGGGGTTCGACCTGCCCGACGCGCAGGGCAACTTCGTCTGGCTCGGCCTCGGCGACCGCACCCTGGAGTTCGCGAAGGCCGCCGACGAGGCCGGCGTCATGGTGCGCCCCTTCGCGGGCGACGGCGCGCGGGTGACCATCGGCGAGCCCGCCGGCAACGACGTCCTGCTCTCGGTGACCCCGGCCTTCGCCTCCTGAGCTACCGATGTCGGTAGTCCAGGAGTGACCCACGGGTCACGGTCCGACTACCGATATCGGTATGAGACGACAGGAGCATCACGACCGGACAGCCCTTACGCTGGTCCGGTGTCCACCACCCTGCTCGCTCCGCCCACGGCTGCCGTCCGCCGCCCGGCGCTCGGTCTCGGCCTGGTGGTGCTCGGGGCGCTGCTCTTCGTCGTCAACGCCGGCGTCTCCCGCGTCGCGCTGCGCGCCGGGGTGGACCCGGCCACGCTGACCACGATCCGCCTCACCGGTACGACGCTGGTGCTGGTGGGGGTCGCGGCGGCGTTCCGGCCGAGTGCGCTCCGGCCACCGACGGGACGGCTCGGGTGGCTGCTCGTGCTGCACGGCCTGGTCGGCGTCGCGGGGCTGCAGTGGACCTACTTCGTCGCGATCGACCGGCTCCCGGTCGGGATGGCGCTGCTGCTGGAGTACCAGGCGCCGATCCTCGTCGCGCTCTGGGCGCGGGTCGTCCAGAAGGAGTCGGTGCGCCCTCGGATGTGGGTCGGGCTCGGTCTGGCGCTCGTCGGCATGGCCGCCGTGACGGGCATCTGGCGCGGCCTCGCGTTCGACACGGTCGGCATCGTCGCGGGTCTCGGGGCGGCGGTGTGCTTCGCGGCGTACTTCCTCATCGGCGAGCACGGCGTCGGCCTGCTCGACCCCCTGCGGGTGATCCTGTGGGCGTTCCTCGTCGCCACCGTCGCCATGAACCTGGTCTCGCCGCTCACCGGCTTCGACACCGGGCTGCTCGACGACGCCGCTCCCCTGCTCGGCCGGCTCGACGGCCTGTCGGTGCCGGTGTGGACCGCGCTGACCTGGGTGATCCTGCTGGGCACGCTGATCCCCTTCGCCGTCGCGCTCCTCGCGCTGCAGCACCTGCCCGCGACGACGGTCACGATGGCGTCCATGCTGGAGCCGGTGGGAGTCAGTGTGCTGGGGTGGATCTGGTTCCGCGAGTCGCTCGGGGCCGTGGCCGTGATCGGCTGCGCGGCCGTCGTCGCCGGGATCGTGCTCGCGCAGTCCGCGCGACGGGCGGCCGTCGTCGTGGAGCCTCCGCACCTGTGAGCGCGCCGGCCGACCTGACGGAGCTCGTCGACCGCTGGCTCGCGGGCTGGGTGGTCAGCCGCGGCGCCACGATCCGTCACCGCCCCGGTCTCGTCGAAGTCGACCTCGGGCCGGAGTCGCGGTCCCGGCGCCGCGAGCTGGTGATGGTCGAGCCGTCGCCGGAGGTGCTCGCGGCGGCGCTCGACGAGGTGGCCCGCACGGAGGACATGTGGGCGACGGTGTTCGGCCCGGCGCCGGGCGTCGAGCACCCCGCCGTCCCCGTGCGGGACGAGGACGAGGCCCTCATGACCACCACCCTGAGCGAGGTCGCGGCCCCGGGAGGAGTGCTGCTGGAGGTGGACGGCGCCCGGGCGTTCGCCCGGGTGGCGGTCGACGGCGAGCACGCCGCCGAGGGGCAGGTGGGGCTGGCCGGCGACCACGCCGTGTTCGACCGGATCCGCACCCACGATGGCTTCCAGCGGCGCGGGCTCGGCACGCGGGTCATGCAGGCGCTGACCGCGTGGTCGCTCGAACAGGGCGCGACGACCGGCGTGCTCGCGGCCTCCCCCGAGGGCCAGCTCCTCTACGGGCGGCTGGGCTGGACGCGGCGGGCCCCGCTGACCACCTGGGCGGCCGCGCCGAGGACGTGAGTCAGACGACCGGGAGCTGCTCGGTCGGGGCGTCGGCGTCGGCCGGGGTGACGGGCTTGGCCGGAGGCACGGGGCCGATGAGCATCGCCACGGCCGCGAGCGCCATCCAGCACAGCACCACGCTGATCAGGTAGCGGGTCAGCGCGACCTCGGCCGGGGTGGTGCCCTGGATGACGTTCCAGAGCGCCGGCGAGCTGACCAGCGCGGCAGCCACCAGGACCGGGGCGGAGAAGGGGCTCACGGGGTTCCTCCTGCAGTCGTCAGAGAAGTCATAGCGCCATCGCCGGCGCCTGGCCGTTCACCACGCCGACGGAGCGGATCTGGACCGGGCCGGTGAGCTCGCCGTACGAGATGACCGGCATCCGGTTGATCGACGGCGCGACCATCCGGCGCACCGCCGCCCGGATCTGCGGGGCGCAGACCAGCACCGGGGTGAGGTTCTGCTCCTCGGCGGCCGTGCCGAGCTGGGCGAGCTGGGTGAGCAGCGCCTGGGTGAGGTCGGCGTCGAGCGCGAGGAAGCCGCCGCCCTCCGCGACTCGCAGCCCCTCGAGCAGCCGCTGCTCGAGCAGCGGCTCGAAGCTGATCACGTTGATCGTGCCGTCCTGGACGTACGGCGCCACGACGGCCGGCCCCAGCGTCTCGCGGGCGGCGTCGACGAGGCCGTCGATGTCCTTGGAGGCCCGGGCGCGCAGGGACAGCGCCTCGAAGATGCGGGAGAGGTCGCGCACCGAGACCTGCTCGTCGAGCAGCACCTGCAGCACGCGGTGAATCTCGCCGAGCGACAGCAGCGCCGGGGTGAGCTCCTCGACGACGGCCGGGTGCGTGCGGCGGACGACGTCGGTGAGCATCTTGACGTCCTCGCGGCCGAGCAACCGGGCGGCGTACCCGCGGACGACCTCGGCGAGGTGCGTGGTGAGCACCGACGAGCGGTCGACGACGGTGGCGCCGGCGAGCTCGGCCTGGCTGCGGAGCTCGACCGGGACCCACACGGCCGCGAGCCCGAACACCGGCTCCTGGGTGCGGCGGCCGGGCAGCCCCTCGAGGCCGTCGCCGATCGCGAGGACCGTGCCGGGGGGCGCCTCGCCACGGGCGACCTCGACGCCGAAGAGCCGGATCGCGTAGGTGCCCATCGGCAGGTCCAGGTTGTCGCGGGTGCGGACCGGCGGCACGACGACGCCGAGGTCGACGGCGACCTTGCGGCGCAGCGCCTTCACCCGGTCCAGCAGGTCACCGCCGGAGGCGGGGTCGACCAGGTCGATGATGTCGCCGGACAGCTCGAGCTCGAGCGGGTCGACGCGGATCTCGTCGAGCAGCGCCTCCATCGAGTCCGGCGCGGGGCCGGCGGCGGCCTCGGCCTGCGCGGCCTCGATCGCCCGGGCCTCGTCGATCTCGGACTGCGGGGTGACCCGCGTGGAGAGGAACAGCAGCAGCCCGCCGGACACCAGGAACGGCAGCTTCGGGATGCCCGGGATCAGGCACAGGCCGAGGGCGCCGAAACCGGCGATGCGCATGGGCATCTGCTGGCGGGAGAGCTGGCCGATCAGGTCGGAGCCCATGTCGGCGTCGCCCGCGGCACGGGTGACGATGATGCCGGTGGCGACCGAGAGCAGCAGAGCGGGGATCTGGGAGACCAGGCCGTCTCCGATGGTCAGCAGGGAGTACGTCGACACCGCGTCGCCGAACGACATCTCGTGCTGGACGATGCCGATGGTGAAGCCGCCGATCAGGTTGACCAGCGTGATGATGATCGCCGCGATCGCGTCGCCCTTGACGAACTTCGAGGCGCCGTCCATCGCGCCGTAGAAGTCGGCCTCGCCGGCGACCTCGGCACGACGGCGTCGCGCCTCGTCCTCGGTGATCAGGCCCGAGTTGAGGTCCGCGTCGATCGCCATCTGCTTGCCGGGCATGGCGTCGAGGGTGAACCGCGCCCCGACCTCCGCGACGCGGCCGGCACCGTTGGTGACGACCACGAAGTTGATGACGATCAGGATCGCGAACACGATGATGCCGACGATCAGCGAGCCGCCGATCACGAAGTGGCCGAAGGTGTCGATGACCTTGCCGGCGTACCCGTCGAGCAGCACGAGCCGGGTGGCGCTCACGTTGAGCGCGAGCCGGAACAGCGTGGCGACCAGGATCAGGGCGGGGAACGACGCGAAGTCCAGCGGCCGGTGGACGAACATCGCGGTGAGCAGGATGAGCAGCGCGGCGGTGATGTTGAACGCGATCAGCATGTCCAGCACCACGGGCGGCAGCGGGACGACGAGCATCACGACGATCGCGACGATGCCGACCGGCACGCCGATCTGCGTCATCACGCGCTGACGCGCGGGCTTCGCGTTGTGACGCGGGGCGTTCTCGGCCACGGGACCTCATCGGTAGGAGCGTCGGTGGTCGCACACGTGCTCGACCACCCGGTACGCACCGTCCGTGGTGCAGTTGCTTCGGCCGCCGTCCTGGCACCGGTGGTATCGGCAGGCCGGATGCCCGACCTGAGGCGTTTCGCCCGTTACACGGAGGCGGCTGCTGGGGTACGGCGGCGGTGCTTGGGCACGTCCGGCAGCGGGGCCAGGTCGCGTGGGGTGCGGTGGCGGCCGGCAGGGTGGCCGGCGGCCTTGCGGCTGAGCACGAACGCGAGCACCTGGGCGACCGCCTGGTAGAGCTCCGGCGGAATCTCCTGGCCGACCTCGCAGGCGCCGTACAGCGCCCGGGCGAGCGGGACGTCCTCGACCATCGACACCTCGTGCTCGCTCGCGGCCTCGCGGATCTTGGTGGCGATCGCACCGGCGCCCTTGGCGACCACGCGCGGGGTGCCCTTCGCGGGTTCGTAGCGGATGGCGACCGCGACGTGGGTCGGGTTGACCAGCACGACGTCGGCCTCGGGGATGTCGGCCATCATCCGGTTGCGGGCCGCGGCGAGCTGCCGGGAGCGGAGCGCGCTCTTGATGAGCGGGTCGCCCTCGGAGTTCTTGTGCTCGTCCCGGATCTCCTTCTTGGTCATCCGGACCTGCTTCATCGTCCGGCGGCGGGACATCGCGTAGTCGGCGCCGGCCGCGACCAGGCCGGCGGCAGCCACGTCGCGCATCAGGCCGGTGGCCGCGTCGGCGGCGATCTCCATCGCGACCGACAGCGGGACCAGGCCGCCGACGAGCGGCATCAGGTCCTGCACCGCCCGGTAGACGAAGACGCCGACGAGCGCGCTCTTGACCAGCATCTTCGCGCCCTCCCAGAGGGCGTGCGGGCCGAACAGCCGCTTGGCGCCCTCGAGCGGGTTGAGCCGGGACCACTTGGGCTTCAGCGCCTTGGTGGCGAAGAAGAGGCCGCCCTGGGCGACCGCACCGATCACCGCGATGACGAGGATGAAGGTGCCGAACGCCGCAGAGAGCACCAGCATCAGCTGCGCGGCCTCGCCGAGCAGGCTGAGCGCCCGCTCGTCGCTGGGCCGGTCGATCGCGACGAGGGTCTCGCCGAGGAGGTTCGTGATCTTCTCGATGCCGTGCCCGACCATCCAGTTCAGTGACATCGCCAGCGCGAGCACACCGGCCCAGGCGCCGATCTCCGGCGTCCGGGCGACCGTGCCTTCCTTGCGACTCTCCTTGAGCTTCTTGGGAGTCGGTTTCTCGGTCTTCTCCTCGGAGCCACCGCCGGCGCTCATGACGTGATCCCGAGGGCCTTCGTGGCGTCGGAGATGCTCTCGACGAGGCGGGTGAGCGCGTCGGGCAGGACCGCGAACGACATGCCCACCACGAGCAGGGTGAGGCCGATCTTGGCGGGGAACATGATCCCGATCGCGTTGAGCTGCGGCGCGACCTTGGTGAGCAGCGCCAGGCCGAGGTCGGCGACGAACAGCACCGCGATGAGCGGCAGCGCGATCTGCACCGCGGACGTGAAGAACACGCCGAACGCGGTGGTGACCACCTCGATGGCGTTGTCCGGCTGCCAGGTGCTGCCCACGGGGAGGTACTCGAAGGTCTTCAGCAGGCCGCCGATCACCAGCAGGTGCGCGTTGCTCGCGAACAGCAGCATCGTGGCGAGCATCGAGAACAGCTTGCCGTGGATGGAGTTGAAGGTCTGGTTCAGCGGGTCGAACGCCGCGGCCAGCGAGAAGCCGCCGAACGTGTCGATGAGGTCACCGGCGGCCTGGACGGCGGCGAACATCACGTAGGTCACGAAGCCCATCGTCGCGCCGATCATCACCTCCTGGACGGCGACCACGATCAGGGTGCCGGCGTCGGCGGAGAGCGTGTCGGCCTGGTGCAGCTGCGGCGCAACCGCCAGCGCGAGGCCGAGCGCGAGCAGCGTCTTGGCCATCACCGGTACGGCGCGGGTGGAGAACGGCGGCACGATCACCAGCCACGCGACGATGCGCAGGGACGCCATCACGTAGGTCAGGACCGTGACGCCCTCGATCTGCAGGACCATGGAGGTGGCTCCCCGTCAGCCCAGCAGGCCGGGGATGCGGGCGAACAGGTCCTGGGTGTACGAGATCAGCGTGTGCAGCATCCAGTTGCCGGACACGAGGAGGGCGACGCCGACGCCGACGAGCTTCGGCACGAAGGCGAGGGTGAACTCCTGGATCTGCGTCATCGACTGGATCAGCGAGATCACGAAGCCGATGACGAGGGCCGGGATGAGGATCGGCAGGCAGAGCTTGAGCGCGACGACCATGGTCTGCAGCGCGATCTCGATGACGGCGGAGTCGGTCATGGCTAGCCGCCACCTCCGTAGGACTGGACGAGGGAGCGGACGATCAGACCCCAGCCGTCGACGAGGACGAACAGCAGGAGCTTGAACGGCAGCGACACCATGACCGGCGGCATCATCATCATGCCGAGCGACATCAGTCCCGCGGAGACGACGATGTCGATCACCAGGAACGGGATGAAGATCATGAAGCCGATGATGAAAGCCTGCTTCAGCTCGCTCAGCACGAACGCCGGGATGAGCGTGGTGAGCTCGACGTCCTCGGGGCTGGCCGGCTTGTCCTTGCCGGCGACCTCGGTGAGCAGCGCGACCTCCTTGTCCCCGGCCTGCGCGAGCATGAACTCCCGCAGCGGCTCGACGCCGTCGTCGAAGGCCTGGATCTGCGACTTGGAGCCGTCGAGGTAGGGCTGCAGGCCCTCGTCGTTCATCTGGTTCAGGACCGGACCCATGATGAAGATGCTGAGGAACAGCGCGAGGCCGGCGAGCACCTGGTTCGGCGGGATCTGCTGGAGGCCCAGCGCGTTCCGGGTGAGGCCGAGGACGACCAGGATCTTGGTGAAGCTGGTGCAGGTCAGCAGGATCGCCGGGGCCAGCGACAGCAGGGTGAGGCCGAGCAGCGCGACGATGGGCGTGCTGGGCTTCTTGGTGATGTCATTGAGCTCGATGGTGATGTCGCCGGAGCCGTCGGCGGTGCCGGCGCTGGGGCCGCCGGGACCAGCAGGGCCGGTCGGCCGGGTTCCGGTGCTGTCCGGGCTCTCCTGGACCTGGGTACCGCGGCCGGCGCCCGGCGTGGGCAGGTCGTCCTCGCCGGTGACGGTGCCGGTGACGCCGGTTCCGTCGGTGCCGGGGGCGGGCGTGTTCGGCAGGTCCGCGGCCTGGGCCGGTACGCCGACGAGCAGCAGCGCGGCCAGGACGCAGCCGAGGACGGCCAGCGCTCCGAGGACGCGCCGGGCGGCGGGGCGATGGGTCATGAGCGGCCCTGCGAGGCGGCTCGCGGCGTCCGCGCGGACATCGCGGCCCAGGCGCTCTTCCAGGTGTCGGGCGCGAGGATCGACCCGGCCAGCGGCGAGTCCGACGCGGGCGCCGCCGCGGCGAGCGCGGGGGCCCGGACGGGAGCCGGGCTGACCTGGGTGACGTGGGTGACCGGGCGGGCCGCGGCCAGCTCGGCCTCGGCGATGGCCACGAGCGCGGCCGGCATGGCCGCGACGAGCTGGTCGGGCAGGGTCGGCGCGGGGACGCGCGGCGCGGCCGGCCGGACCGGCTCGACCGGGCGTGCGGCCCGGGCGGCGGCGAGGACGGAGGCGAAGTCGGGGGCGACCGGCTCGGCAGCAGCGGCAGCGGCGGCCGGCTGAGCCGCGGCGGGCGCGGGCTCGACGACCTCGAGGGCCGTGGCCGGAGCGGCCACCGGGACACCGGCGCGGCGCTTGCCGCCCTCGGCGCGGGCGACCTTGGCGACGCCGCCGACCCGGAGACCGCGCGGCGCGCGGGCCGCACGCCGGCCGGGCGCGGCGGTCGCGACGGCCTCGGCGGCGGGGACGGTCTCGCCGAGCTCCTGCGGATCGAGCTCGGTGAGCAGGCGCACCCCGCCGTCGCTGACCCCGACCACGAGCATCCGGTTGCCGACCTCGACGACCGCGACGCTCGAGGAGCGGGACAGGGACTGCCGGGACCGCACCTTGAGCAGCGACCGGGACCCGCCCATGCGCTTGGAGCCGGTCCGGGCGATGGCCCAGAACAGCCCCAGCACGATGCCCAGGGACAGGCCCAGGCGCAGGACGAGCTCGATCATGGTGGTGGTGGTCCCGTGAGGTGAGGCCGGGTCAGGCCGTGGCGGACTGGGCGACGATCTCGGTGACGCGCAGGGCGAAGTTCTCGTCGAGGACGACGACCTCGCCTCGGGCGATCAGGCGACCGTTGACCAGCAGGTCGGCCGGGCTGCCGGCGGCGCGGTCGAGCTCGACGACGTCACCGGGGGTCAGCGCGAGCAGGTCGCGCACCGACAGGCGGGTGCGGCCGAGCTCGACGGTGACCTCCATGGCCACGCCGTGCAGGAGCTCGACACCGCGAACCTGGGAGGCGGCGGAGTCGAGGCCGCGGACGGTGGGGGTCTCGGACGCCGTACGGGCGACGACGACGGCGGCGGGGACGCCACCGGCCTGCAGCGGTACGGCGACCGCGTCCGGGGTGAGCAGCGCGGCGACCTCGCCGGCCGTCAGGGTCCGTCCGGCGCTCGCGGCGCAGCCGAGGGCGGCCGCGGCGGCGTCGAGGGCGGGCTGCAGCGCGGCGCCCAGGTCGAGGGCACCGGCCGGGGCGGAGGCGAGCGCCTGGACCAGGTCCGGGCCGACAAGGACGGCGACCTGGGCGTTCGCGCCACCGGCGTTCAGCGCGGCGACGGCGCCGGCCGCCCACGCGGCCGGGTCGACGTCGACGGCCGCCCGGGGGGCGTCGAGCGCCAGCGGGGCGCCGGCCGGCACCAGGGCCAGGGCGGCCTCGGCGGCGGCGACGACCCGGTCGACGGTGCCCGGGTGCAGCTCGGAGGTGGTGGTCATCGGTCGGCTCCTGCGTGGTTACTGGGTCGGGGGTGCGACGACGAGGGCGGCCAGGCGGGTGCCCTGGGCGCCGGGGGTGGCGTGTGCGAAGACGACGTCGGCGGCGACGACGTCGAGCGGAGCGGCGGCCGGGTGCCGCAGCTTCACGACGTCGCCGACGCGGAGCCCGGAGAGCTCCATCGGGTCGGCGGTGGTGGTGCGGAACCGGATGGCGACGTCCACCGGGACGGTCTGCATGCCGGCCGCGAGGCGGCGGGAGCTCTGCTCGCGCTCGGCGCGCTCCCGGTCCGAGACCTGCTCGGTCGCGTCGGCGGCGGTCAGGAACGGCAGCAGACCCGAGAAGGACAGGCAGAGGGACACCGGGTGCTCGGCCTCACCGAGACGCAGCACGAATCGGGCGACGACCATGGCGTCGGAGCCGCCGGCCACCTGCGCGAGCTGCGGGTTGTACTCGACGCCCTTGACGACCGGCGCGAGCGGGACGATCTCGGCGAACGCGTGGCGGACCTCCGCCACCAGCCGCTCGTAGAGGCCCGAGACCACCGCGGTCTCGAGGTCGGTGAGCTGGCGCTCCGGCTGCACCTTGCTGCCGGGGCCGCCGAGGAGCTTGTCGACGAGCGTCATGACGACCGTGAGCGGCATCTCGAGGGCGCCGGCCTGCTGGAGCGGCTCGGCGCTGAACACCGTCAGGTAGGTGAGGTCGTCGAGGCTCTCGACGTACTCCGCGTAGGTCTGCTGCTCGACGTCGACGACCTCGACGAGGCAGACGGAGCGGAGGGCGGAGGTGAGGATCGTGCCGGCCTGGTGGCCGAAGGTCTCGAACGCCAGCTGCAGCGCGCGGAGGTGCTCGCGGGAGAGCGTCAGCGGGCGGCGGAAGTCGTACGCCGTCACCTGCTCGGGCGCACGGCGGACCTGCCCGGCGGAGGGCAGCACGCGACTGCGCACGGTGCGGGGCGAGGCGTTCACGGCGGACGTATCGGCGTCCTGCGGCGTGACCTGAGGAGTTTGTGCGGCGCTCGGCGGCGGGCGTCGTCCCTGACGCCGGCCCCGGGCCTGGTGTGCGGTGCGGGTAGGTGGGCGCCGGGCCCCTCCCTGGGCCGGCGCCGCACCCCCCTTGACTGCGCTCGTGGGCTACTGCATCACGAAGTCGGTGAAGTACACCCCCATCACGTCCTCGTGGTAGAGCTCCTCGAGCTCGTGCTCCAGCTCCTTCTTGAGCTTGTGCCGGTACTTCTTCTGGGACAGCTCCTCCATGCTCTCGCCGGAGAAGATGTCGATCGCCGCGTCCAGCGCCTTGCTGCCGTCGAGCTCGCCGTGACCGCCGCCCTCGACCTGCTGCAGGGCGAGGCCGATGCGCAGGTAGTGGCTGTCCTGGAGGTTGATCTGGATCGCCTCGAGCGGCAGCACCTCGCCCGGGACCGGCTTCTCCTCCTCGGCGGAGGCCGGCTTGAGGAAGAACCAGTAGCCGCCGCCACCGCCGAGCAGCAGGACGGCCAGCACCATGACGAGCAGCTTCTTCTTGCCGCCCTTCTTGGTGCCCTCGGCCTCGTCGGGGGCCACGGTCGTCGTGCTCATGTCTCAAGTCCTCTGGTCGGTTCGGGTCGTGCGGTGCGGTTCGGGTCGTGCGCTGCGGGGTCGGTCAGGTCAGGTGCTGGGTGCGGAGGGCCTCGTCGAACAGCGCGCGCACCTCGTCGCGGGCGGTCGAGAGCACGAGGATGTCCACGCGCTTGTTGAGCTCCTGCGAGCCGGGCTTGCTGGGGTCGATGAGCGGCTGCTCGTGCCCGTACGCCGCGGCCACCATGTGGTGGCCGGGAACCCCGCCGCGCTCCTTGAGGTGCCGCAGCACCGTCACGGCGCGCGCGGCCGAGAGCTCCCAGTCGCTCGGGTAGTACTTCGGCTTCACGTTCACCTGGTTGGTGTGGCCGGCGACCTCGATCTGGTTGTCCAGGTCGTGCAGCACCGGGGCGATCACGTCGAGGACGCGGACGCCGCGAGGGCTCAGGTCGGCGACGTTGGGGGCGAACACGATGTGCCGCGAGACCAGGCTGATCCGCAGGCCGCGCTCGTCGATCCGCATCGAGACGTCGTCGGCGAGGCCGTGCTTGCGCAGCGCGGCGTCGACCTTCTTGCGCAGCTCCTCGAGCCGGTTGACCTCGCGGATCGCCTCGGCCAGGTTGCGGTTCCGCTCCTCGGCCGCCTGCTGCGCCTGCTCCGACGTGGCCTGCGGCTTCTCGCCGTTCATCGCGGTCTGGTCGGTCTCGGTCGTGACCTGTCCGGGGGCGATCGGCGCCATCGGCGCCACGCCGGCCTCCGCGAGCACGGAGCGGTCGCCCTGGAACGGCGAGGGCTGCTGGCCGAAGCCGGCCGCCATGCCCTCGCGCAGCTCGTTGAACTTCTTCTGGTCGACCTGGCTGATCGCGAACAGCACGATGAAGAGCACCATCAGCAGGGTCATCATGTCGGCGTACGACACTAGCCACCGCTCGTGGTTCGCGTGCTCCTCGTGCTCCTCGTGCTTCTTCTTCCGGCTCATGTCAGGCCGCCTTGGCCTCGTCGGGGTCCATGGCCAGCAGGGACTCCAGACGCTGCGCCACCACACGCGGGTTGGAGCCGGCCTGCACGGCCAGGACACCCTCGATGACGACCTCCATGCGAGCGGCCTCGAGGTCGCCGATGCGGGTGATCCGGCTGCCGATCGGCAGCCACATCACGTTGGCCGTCATGACACCCCACAGGGTCGCGACGAACGCGCCCGCGATGAGGTGACCGAGCTTGTCCGGCTCCGACAGGTTCTCGAGCACGTGCACGAGGCCCATGACGGTGCCGATGATGCCGATGGTCGGCGCGTAGCCGCCCATGTCGTTGTAGAACTTGGCGTCCTGCTTCGCCTTCTTCTTCTTGGCCATCGACTCGGCCTCGAGGATCTCGCGGATCTCCTCGGCGTCGGTGCCGTCGACGGCCAGGCTCACGCCCTTCTTGAGGAACTCGTCGTCCATCTCCGCCACCGCGTCCTCGAGGGTCAGCAGCCCGCCCCGGCGCGCCTTGTCAGCCAGGTCCACCACCACAGGGACCAGCTCGGCGGGCGGGGTCGCCTTGTAGCCCATCGCCGTCTTCAGCGCGGCGAACGAGCTCTTCATGTCCGCCAGGGTGCAACCGGCGATCGCGGCACCGAGGGTGCCGAAGATGACCAGGATCATGGGGGGCATGAGGATCAGCGACATCGGGTTGCCGCCCTCGAGGACGTTGGCCCCGAGGATGGCCGCGAACGCCAGGCCGATGCCGATCGGTGTCGCGCGGTCCATCACAGGCTCCTCGGGGTGAGCGGCACGACGGGCCCGTCGACGGGCTCGTCGAGATCGTGGGCGCTGCCGTCCACGTGACCGTCGTGACGGTCGCGACCCTCGGCGTCCGTGGCGGGTACGGCGGTGAGCCGGCCGCGGCGGGCGGGGGTCTCGGCACCGTGCTCGAACGAGCCGGCGGCGCCGATCACGGCGGCGCGGAAGTCGCGCACGGCGGCGACGACCTCGGCCAGGGACTCCAGGACGATGTACTTCGTCCCGTCGACCAGGGTGATGACCGTGTCAGGGGTGCAGTCGACGCGCTCGATCAGATCCGGGTTCAGCGCGAACTGCGCGCCCGTCATACGCGTGAGCGTCACCATCGGTGCACCATCCTTGTGCGGTCGAACGTGCGGCCATCCGTGGCCGGCACCAAGTACTTCGGCTGCTGCCGGGTCGATCTGAGGGGCCCGGCCGTGCCTTTTTGTCCGATTTCGCGGCAGCGGCGGGAGCGCTGCCCGCGCCGGGACGAGGCCGGACGCGACGGTGCCCCGGCCCATGGGCCGGGGCACCGCAGGTCACGAGCGCGATCAGCGCTTGATGTTGACGAGCTCCTCGAGCACCTGGTCCGAGGTGGTGATCACGCGCGAGGTGGCCTGGAAGCCGCGCTGGGCGATGATCAGGTTGGTGAACTCCTGGGCGAGGTCGACGTTCGACATCTCCAGCGAGCCGCTCATGAGCTCGCCGCGGCGGCCGGTGCCGGCGGCACCGAGCTGCGGGGTGCCGGAGTTGACACCCTCGCGGAACGACGTGTCGCCCATCTTGGTCAGGCCCTCGGGGTTGGCGAAGTTGGCCATCGCGATCTGGAACAGCGGGGTCTTCGTGCCGTCGGCGTAGATGCCGGTGATCACTCCGTCGTTGCCGATCTGGTACGACCGCATCGGGTTGGCCAGGGTCTCGTCGACCATGTCCGGGATCGTGATGTCGCCCGGCGCCGCCGTGGTGTCGAAGGCCCCGCCGGCACCGGCGGGGTAGCCGCGGACCAGGTCGCCGTCGAGCGTGACGAGGTTGCCCTCGCTGTCGAAGTTGAACGCGCCGTTGCGGGTGAAGATGTTCTCGCCGCCGCGGTTGACGACGAAGAAGCCGTCGCCGGAGATCATCAGGTTCGTCGGCCGGTTGGTGACCTGCGCCGAGCCCTGGTTGAAGTTGGTGGTGATGCCGCCGACCTGGACACCGAGACCGACCTGCATCGGGTTCTGGCCGCCCTGGGCGCCGGCGGGGGCCGCGCCCGCGGTGATCATCTGGCTGAGGGTGTCCTGGAACAGCACGTTGCTGGCCTTGAAGCCGACGGTGTTCGCGTTGGCGATGTTGTTGCCCGTGACGTCGAGCATGGTCTGGTTCGCGCGGAGGCCGGAGATGGCCGAGAAGAGCGAGCGGAGCATGGTGGTGGTGTCCCTTCAGGGGTGGTTCTCGTGCGTGGTGGTGGAGCAGACGTCAGGCAGCGACCGTGACGACGTTGGCGATCGGTACGTCGACACCGCCGACCGACAGCATCGGGCCGGCCGCCGCGAAGCGGACCGCGTCGACCTTCCCGGTGGTCTCGGTGGTGCCGTCCTCACCGACGTACGTGACCGTGCGTCCGGCGAGGCTGCTCGCACCGAAGGCCATCTGTGCGGCCAATGCCTGCGAGCTCTGGGTGGCGACCGCCTCGAGCTTCTCGAGGGAGGTGAACTGGGCGGTCTGCGCCAGGAACTCCGCGGAGTCCTGGGGGTTCATGGGGTCCTGGTTCTTCAGCTGGGTGACCATCAGCTTGAGGAACAGGTCCTTGTCCATCTGGGTGGCCGACGACGCGGTGCTCGTCTGCGGGGTCGTCGAGGTGCCGAACGACTCGATGGCAGGTACGGACATCGGTGCTACATCCTCACGTCGAGGGCGCCGCGCACGTGGCCGGCGGTCCTGGGGGTGGTGGTGGTCGGACGGGTCTCGGCGGGCACGCCGGGACGACCGTCCCGAGGACTGCTGGAGGCATGATCGGCAGCACCGGCCCCGGAATGACCGTTTCCGCCCGACTGACCCGACCGGCCGGCGAAGCCCTGGTCGGGAGTGGCGTGGCCGCCCTGCTGGGCGCCGGACTGGCCGTCGGGGTTGGCGCCCTGCTGGGCGCCGGTCTGCACGACCTGGACCGCGGTGCCGGTGCCGGGCAGGTCGCGGAAGGTGATGTGGGTGGCGGTACGGCCGACGGAGTCGAGCAGGCCGCGCAGCTCGCCGTGACCGTCCACGAGCATGGCGCGGGCCTCGGGCCGGGCCGCGACGGTGATGTCGACGGTGTCGCCGCTGACCCGGACGGTCAGGTGGATCTCGCCCAGGTCGGCGGGGTGCAGGCGGAGCATCATCCGGTGCGTGCCCTCGGGGCCGCTGACCAGCCTGGTGAAGGTCGGCTTGACCTGGTCGAGCACGGGGTTCGGGACGGGCGCGGCCGGGGACGAGGCCGGCGCGGGGGTGGCCGGCGTGGCGGGCGCGGCCGGAGTGGCCGCGGTGACGGGGGCGACCGGGGTCAGCTGGGTGACCTGGGCGGCGTCGGTCTGCGGCACCGGCGGGGTGGCGGGGCTCGCGGGCGTGGCCGGGGCCGGGGTCGTCATGGCCGCGACGGGCTCGGGCGCGTGCTCGACCTCGGGGCTGCCGGACCCGCCGGGGCGGGCGTGCTCGTGGGCCGGCGCGGCGGCGCGCTCGGGCAGCGTCCCGGTGTGGCCGGGTGCCTGCGCGGAGCGGCCCCGGACCTTGTCGGTGCCGGGCGCCGGCTCGACGGGCTCGTCGCCGTCGGTCGCGGTGCTCGTGGCTGTCGTGGTCGTCGTGGTCGCGGGCGTCGGCGGGGCCGGGACCGGCACCGTGACGGCCGTCGGCACCACCAGGCCGGCGGGAACCACCGGTGTCTCGGCGTCGGTCGTGACCGTGAGCGTCGCGGGGGCGTCCTCGGCCTCGACGCCCGGCTCGGCGGTCCCGGTCCCGGCGGGGACGGCGGCGGGGTCGCCGAGCTGAGCGGCCATGAGCGCCGCGAAGGTCTCGCCGGCCAGGCCCGAGCCTGCTGCGTCCGTGGGCACTCCCGCGCCGTCGGCCGCCACGGGGACGGTCGTGGGCATCGGCGCCATCGGCATGATCGTCACGCTGCCTCCAGGTCACGCTGGATCCCGAGCACGGCCGGGACGTAGCGCTGGGTCTCGGGGTACGGCGGGATGCCGTCGTAGCGCAGCACGGCGCCGGGTCCGGCGTTGTAGGCCGCGAGGGCGTGGTCGACGCGGCCGAAGCGGCCGATCAGGTCCTTGAGCAGCCGGGCGGCGCCGTCGACGGCCTGCGCGGGCTGCATCGGGTCGACGCCGAGGCCCTGCGCGGTCGCCGGCATGATCTGCATGAGGCCGCGGGCGCCGGCCGGGCTGACCGCGCTCGCGTTGTAGCCGGACTCCTGCTTGGCGACGGCCGCGAGCAGGGTGGCGGGCACGCCGTATTTGCTCTCGGCGGCCTGGAACAGGTCGGCGTACGGGGTGCTGAGGGCGCCGGACGCCGCGGTGACCCCGCCGATCCGGGCCGTGGTCGTGCTGTCGGGCAGGATGCGGCGGATCGCGACCGGGGTGGTGTAGACGTCGGACACCTCGACGTTCTCGCCGGGGCGGGGCGCGTGGATCATCTTGCCGTCGCCGATGTAGATGGCGATGTGGTTGACGGTCGGGCTGCCGAAGGCGAGCAGGTCGCCGGGGCGGGCCTGGTCGAGGTTCGCGACCTTCTGGCCCTGGGTCGCCTGCTGGTAGGAGACGCGGGGCAGGTCGATGCCGAGGTTCTTGTAGACGAGCTGGACGAGCCCGGAGCAGTCGAGGCCCTTCTGCGGGTCGGTGCCGCCCCAGACGTAGGGGACGCCGAGGTACTTGCGGGCCTCGGCGACCACGGACTGCTCGCTCGCGGTTCCGGCGGCCGGCGTGCCCGTGCCGGTGAGGCCGCTGAGGGCGCTCGCGAGGTCGGTGCCGTCGGTGGCGAGAGCGGCGGTGGTGCTGCCCGGGCCCTCGGTGGCGGACGCCATCGCGGCGGCGAAGGCGTCGCCGCCGGCGACTCCCCCGGCCTGACCGATGCCCTTGTTGAGCAGGGCGAACTGGCTCTGCAGCTGCTGGATGCGCGCCGCGACGTCCGTGACGCTCATCGGGCGTCCTCCAGCAGCTCGGCCTGCTCGGCCTGCTCGGCCTGCTCGGCGGTACGGCGCAGCCAGGCGGTGGCGGCGAGGTCGTCGAGCTCGGCGGCCTCGCGGCGGGCCCGGGCCTCGGCGCGGGCGGCGCTGCGACGGTCGAGCAGCTGGTCCGCGACGCGGACCGCCGTGCGGTCCGCGATCCAGCGGTGCCGGGCCTCCTCGGCGATGCGCGCACTGGCGGCGGCGGACTGCTCCGAGGAGCGCTGGTCGTCGGCCATCGCCGTGACCAGCAGGCGGTGCATCTGGAAGTCGGCGAGCATCCCGGTGCCGAAGGTGGGCGCACCGGCGAGGCGCTGCTGCGCTCGCACCGCGGCGGCGTCGGCCACCCGGGACTCGGTCAGGGCGTGCTGGAGGCCGACCCGGGAGTCGTTCTCGCGGGCGACCCGGACGCGGCGGACGGCGGCGAGGCCGCGGTCGTCCTCGTGGACCTTCGTCGTCATGTCGTCTCCAGGAGGGTGTGCAGCCGCTGCCAGGTCTCGGCGGCGTCGCTGCGCTCGTCGAGGTCCTGACGCAGGAACTCGTCCACGAGCGGCATGAGCGCGATGGCGCGGTCGGCGTCGGCGTTGCCGCCGGGCACGTAGGCGCCGATCTCGACCAGCTCGCGGACGTCGCGGTGCGCAGCGAGCAGCCGGCGCAGCCCGACGGCGTCGCCGCGCTGCTCGGGGGTGGTCACGGCGGACACCACGCGGGACACCGACTCCAGCACGTCGATGGACGGGAAGTGCCCGCTGGTGGCGAGCCGCCGGGACAGCACGACGTGGCCGTCGAGGATCGACCGGGCGGTGTCGCCGATCGGGTCCTGCAGGTCGTCGCCCTCGACCAGGACGGTGTAGATGCCGGTGATGCTGCCGACCTCGCCCGGCCCGGCGCGCTCCAGCAGCCGCGGCAGCAGCCCGAAGACGCTCGGCGGGTAGCCGCGCGTGGCCGGGGGCTCGCCGGCGGAGAGGCCGATCTCGCGCTGGGCCATCGCCACGCGGGTGAGGCTGTCCATCATCAGCACGACGTCCTCGCCCTCGTCGCGGAACCACTCCGCGATCCGGGTGGCGACGAACGCCGCGCGCAGCCGCTCGACCGGCGGCGCGTCGGAGGTGGCGACCACGACGACGGAGCGGGCGAGGCCCTCGGGACCGAGGTCGTTCTCGAGGAACTCCCGGACCTCGCGACCGCGCTCGCCCACCAGGGCGATGACGGAGATCGCGGCCTCGCTGCCGCGGGCGATCATCGACAGCAGCGTCGACTTGCCGACGCCGGAGCCGGCCATGATGCCCACGCGCTGCCCGCGGCCGAAGGGCACGAGCGCGTCGAGCGCCCGTACGCCGAGGCCGAGCTGGGTCTCGACCCGGCCGCGGAGCAGCGCGTTGGGGGTCTGGTTCTCGACGGACACCCGCGGCAGGGCGTCGAGCGGGGGGCCGCCGTCGATCGGGCGGCCGAGGCCGTCGAGCACGCGGCCGGTGAGGGCGCGTCCGACGGGGACGGTGAGCGGCGAGCCGGTCGCGCGGACGGCGGCGCCGGCGCGGAGGCCGTGGGTGCTGCCGAGCGGGACGCCGACCAGTCCGGCGGGCGTGCTGGCGACGACCTCGGCGAGCACGGGTCCCTGGGTGCCCTCGACCTCGAGGATCTCGCCGACGGCCGCGTCGACCCCGCGGCTGAGCAGGTGCAGGCCCTTGAGCTCGACGAGCCGGCCGCGGACGGCGGGGCGAGCGGCCGTGAGGGCGCGGTCGAGGACGTGGGCGTCGATCAGGGTGCTCATCGGCCCAGGGCCTCCCGCACGCGGGCGAGGGCGGTCTCGAGGCTCGCGTCGACGGTGCTGACCTCGGTCTCGAGGACGGCGCCGCCGGCGGCGACGGTCGGGTCGGCGACGACGGTGACGGTCCGGCCGGCGATCGCGGTGGGGTCGAGCGCCGCGGCGTCGGCCGGGTGCAGCCGGACGGTCGCGGCGGTGGTCGGGGACACCTCGGCGAGCGCGCGGCGCAGGGCCTCGGCGCCGGCGTCGGTCATGACGGCGAGCTCGCGGCCGAGGATCGCCTCGGCGATCCGCAGGCCCAGGTCGACGGCCTCGGTGGCGATCAGCTCCTGGCGCTCGGCCAGGACGGCGTCGACATGGGCGACCGCGTCACCCAGCGACGCCACCAGCGCCTGCTGGTCGGCGCGAAGCTGCGCGGCGGCCCGCTGGTCGGCGGCGACGCGCTCGGCGGCGGCCTGGTCGGCGGCCTCCTGCGCGCGCTGCCGGCCCTCGGCCCAGCCCGCGGCGTACCCCTGCGCCATGCCGGCCGCACGGGTGCGGTCGGCCAGCGCGCCGAGGGTGGCCTCGGTCGCGCTGTCGCCGAGCACGGTGCTGGCGCCCAGGCGGGTCCAGGTGCCGGCGCGCAGGTCGCCGACGGCCACCGGGGCGACCGCGGCCACGGGAGCGCTGGGCAGGTCGCCGCGAAGGACGACCGACTCAGACGACGTACTCGTCATCGGCTCCCCTCCTCAGCGTGATCTCGCCGGACTCCTCGAGGCGCCGGATGGCGAGGATGATCTTCTGCTGGGCCTCCTCGACCTGGCGGAGCAGGACGGCGCCGAGCAGCTCGACGTCCTCGAGCAGCGTGGTGGCCGCGCGCTCGGACATGTTGGTGGTGACCTTGGTGCGGACCTCGTCGTTGACGCCCTTGAGCGCGAGGGCGAGGTCGGAGTTGTCGACCTGGCGCAGCACGAGCTGGACGTCCTTGTCCTCGAGGAGGGTGATGTCCTCGAACATGAACATCCGGCTCTTGACCTCCTCCGCCAGCTCGGGGTCGCGCTCGGTGAGGCCGTCGACGATGAGCCGCTCGGTCGCCCGGTCGGCGCGGTTGATGATCTGGATGAGCGGGTCGAGGCCGCCGACCTTGGCCATGTCGGCGGGCTGGAGGACGGACGACATCTTGCGCTCGAGGCGCTCCTCGACCCGCTTGAGCGCCTCCGGGGAGGCCTGGTCCATCACCGCGATCCGGTGCGCAATGTCGGCCTGCAGGAGCGGGTCGAGCCCGGAGAGGACCATGCTGGCCTTCTCGCTGCGCAGGTGCGCGAGCACGACGGCGATGACCTGCGGGTGCTCGCCGTGGATGAACGACACGAGCTGGCGCGGGTCGGCGCGGTGCAGGAACTGGAACGGCAGCTTCATGGCGCTGGCCGCGAGCCGGCCCATGATCTCGTCCGCACGCTCGGGGCCGAGCGAGTCGGTGAGCAGGGCGCGGGCGAAGTCGGGGCCACCGCGCATCAGGTTCACCTGCGCGGTGGTGAGGTCGCGGAACTCGGCGAGGACGGCCTCGGTCTCGCCGAGGGACACGGCGTCGAGCTGGGCGATCTCCGACGAGATCGCCTCGACCTCGGTCTCGGCCATGAAGGACAGCACGCGGGCGGCGTTCTCCTGGCCCATCTGGACGAGCAGGACGGCGGCCTTGCGGAGGCCCTCCGCGGGCATGGCGACGACGGTCATCAGCGCTCCGCCTCGACCAGCCAGCCGCGGAGCAGCTGGGCGACCTCTTCGGGCTGGCGCTCGACGAGGGCGGCGATCTCGTCACGGGCCGCCATCCGGAGCTCGGCGTGACCGGCGTCGAGGGCGGGCGTGGCGAGCGGGGACGCGACCGCGGCCGGCGGCTCGTTGCGGCGCAGCTGCTCGACGACGTAGCTGGTCGCCTGCTCGCGGGCCTTCATCCGCCGCTTGCTCTGCCGCCAGGCGGCCAGCAGGACCAGGAGGACCAGGAGCACCAGGCCGCCGGTCTTGCCCATGCTGATCATCTCGGCGCGGGAGTCGGCCTTCTCGGCCGCCGCGAGCTCGGCCGCGGCGTCCTCCTCGGCGGTCCGGTCGAACGGCATGCTGGTCACCTCGACGGTGTCGCCGCGCTGCTCGTCGACGCCGAGCGCCGAGGACACGAGGTCCTGCACGTCGGTGGTCTGGATCTCGCCGAGCGCCTGGGTGTCGAGCACGACGCCCACGTGCAGGCTCTCGACGTTGCCGGGTGCGGCCTCACGCTGCTCGACCTCGGTGTTGACCGCGTTGTCGGAGGTGCGCGACTCCTTCTCGTAGCTCGTGCCGCCGTCGGTCGAGGTGGTGTCGGTGCTGAGCTGGCCGTCCGGACCGACCACGCCGCCCGCCGTACCGCCCGCGGTGCCGCCGGGGGTGGTGTAGGTCTCGGTGCTGGTCGAGTCGCGCAGCGGCGTCGAGCTCGGGTCGCTGAAGTAGCGGGTGGTCTGGGTGGTGGTCTTGTCGAAGTTCAGGTCGGCGGTGATCTGCACGGCGGAGTTGCCGGGGCCGAGGACGCGGTCGAGCACCTGCTGGACCGAGGACTGCATGTCCTGCTCGAAGGACTCGACCTGCTGGGCGCGGGCGTCGCCGAGCGTGGCGGCGTCGTCGCCGGCGGCGGAGAGCACCTGGCCGGTGGAGTCGGTGACCGTGACCTGCTTGGGGTCGAGGCCCTCGACGCTGGAGGCGACGAGGTGGACGACGGCCTGGACCTGGCCGCTGTCGAGGGTGTTGCCGGGGCCGGTGGCGACGAGCACGGACGCCGTGACCGGCTTGGTGTCGCTCTCGAAGAGCTCCTCCTGCGGCAGGGCGACGTGCACGACCGCGGTCTGCACCGGGTCGAGCGCCTCGATGGTCTTCTCGAGCTCGCCCTCGATCGCGCGCTTGTAGGAGGTCTGCTCCTGGAACTGCGACGTCGACAGGCTCTGGCCGTCGAGGAGGGAGTAGCCGTCGGTGCTCTGGCTCGGGAGGCCCTCGCCGCTGAGCTGGATGCGGGTGTCGTAGACGGAGTCGCGCGGCACCATGATCGTGTTGCCGCCGTCGGTGAGCTCGTACGGCGTACCGGAGGCGTCGAGCTGCTCGACGACCGCCGAGGCGTCGGCGGGGGCGAGGTTGGTGAACAGCGGCGCGTACGACGGGGTCGACGCCCAGCGGAACACCATGACGCCGGCGAGCACCAGGGCGAGGCTGCCGATGACCGCGACGACCTTCTGGCCGGCGGTGAAGGATCCGAAGGTGCGCTGCAGGTTCTGCAGGCCACCGGTGAGTGCTTGGCGCATCAGATCGACATCCGCATGATCTCTTGGAAGGCCTCGACGGCCTTGTTACGAACGGCAGTGGTGAGCTGGGTGGCAACCGAGGCCTCGGTCGCGGTGATCGTGTAGTCGTGCAGCGACTGCAGGTCGCCGGTGGCCGCCTGGACCGCGAGCTGGTCGGCGCGGTCGTGCAGACCCTCGAGGTTCTGCAGGCCCTGGCTGAGCATGTCGCCGAACTCCGCGCCGCCGGCGCCGCTGACGCCCGACGTACCCGACAGCGGCTGCACGCCGCTCGCGGCACCGGCCGCACCGGCGGCGGGGCTGCGCAGGGTGACGGGAGTCATCGGGGTGAAGCCGCCGATCGACTCGATGCCGTTGATGCTCATGCGGGGTCCCCGGCGCGGTGCGAGCGAAGCGAGCGGCGTGTTGGGGTGTTCATGCGTTGCGTCCGATCGAGAGGGCCGACTGGTAGACGTCCTGGGCGTTCTTGATCACCGACGACTGCGCCTGGAAGCCGCGCTGCGCCATGATCAGCTGGCTCATCTGCGAGCCGAGGTCGATGTCGGGCATGCGCACGTAGCCCTCCTCGTCGGCCAGCGGGTGGTCGGGCTGGTAGACGAGGCGGCCCTCCGGGTCGCCCTGAGCGATGCCGGAGACCCGCACGCCGGAGGCGCCGTCCTGGGCCTGGGCCATGAGGTACTGCGCCTGGAAGGCGTTCTCGCTCGTGGCGCGCACGGTGTTGACGTTCGCGATGTTGTAGCTGAGCGTGTCGAGCCAGGTCTGGTGCATCGACAGCCCGGAGCCGGCGATGTTCATCATGTCGAAGGCGCCCATCACCAACCACCGATCGCCGTCGTGACGAGGGCCGCCCGGTCACCGACCGCGCGCGAGACGAGCTGGTAGCGGAACGTCGACTGCATCGCGTTGAGCGTCTCGGTGCCGAGGTCGACGTTGTTGCCGTCAGCGCCCGGGAGAGCCGTCGATGCGGAGACCGTCGAGGAGACGTCCGCCTCGGTCATCGAGCCGGACAGCGCGGAGCGGAGGGAGCCCTCGAAGTCGACCGTGGAGGCGATGAACCCCGGGGTGTCCATGTTCGCGATGTTGTCCGCGACCACCCGCTGGCGCAGGGCGAGACCGTCGAGCGCGCTGCCGAGGGCAGCGGCGACGGGGTCCGACGCAGAGATGAGCATGACCGGGGTCTCCGTGATCTCGTCACAGGGCGCCGGTCCGTCGGCAGAAGGGTGAGCCTTCCTGGCTCGCACGTCCGTTCGGCAGCCGCGGGGGCCACCTGAGGTTTTCGAAAACGATTCGTCTGCGAATTACGGGGTGATTTGTGCAGGGCGATCCCAGACGAACCGTCGTGCTACGCGCTGATGTCCACGTAGAGGGGCCGGGCGCCCGCACGGGTCTCGGCGACCCGGTCGACGTACGACGCGCTGCTGCGCGCGCTGGCCGCGGCCTGCGCCGCCCGGACGATGACCTCCTGCTGGCGGGCCAGCAGGGACCGGGCGCGGTCGGCCATCGCGGCCGGCAGCGGGCACGGCATCACGGGCGGGGTCCACGCCGCCGGCTCGGCGGGTGGGTGCCCACCCTGGAGGAGGTGCTCCGTCTCCTCCAGGGTGAGCTCGAGGTCGTCGAGCGCCGACTCCCAGGCAGCGTTCCACGACTCGTTCATGGGGTCACCCCGCCGCAGCCACCAGCGCCGCCTGGCGCCAGGTCTCGACCAGGGGGTCGACCAGGCTCTGGCAGTCGCGGGTGATCGCGGCGTCGCGGGTGGTGTTGGCCCGGACCAGCTCCTTGTGGAGCCAGCCGTAGATCGAGGCGAGACGGTCGGCGCCGTCCCAGACGTCGTGCCGGAGCGAGGTCATCAGCTCCATGACGATCTCCTGCGCGTGCAGCAGGTGCGGCATGGCGGCCAGGTGGTCGCCGGCCTCCTGGGCGACGGCGGCCATCTCGACATCGCGGCCGAGGCGCTCGAACAGCATGATCAGCAGCCGGGTCGGGCTGGCCGTCTGCACGGACGAGGTCACGTATGCGTTGCGCGCGTTCATGTCAGAGTCTCCTAGCCTCAGCTCGACGTGCTCGGGAGCGAGGCGATCTGTCCGGCGAGCCAGGACGACTGGCTCTGCAGCTTGCCCAGGGCGACCTCGAGGGCGCCGTACTGCCGCTCGAGGGCTGTCCGGCGAAGGGCCAGGCGAGCGTCCCAGCTCTCGATCGCGTCGTTGAGCCCGTCGATCTTCGACTGGCGGCCCTTGACCAGGCTGGTCACGGCACCGTCGACCGAGTTGCTGAACGTCTTGGCGAGCGCCTCGAGTCTGGTGGCGACGCCCTCGTCCGCGCCCGACCCGTCAGCGTCCTCGAAGAAGGCCATGGTCGTCGCCGGGCCCGCGGCGTAGGCCGCCTTGAACTTGTCGGCGTCGAAGGTGAGCTTGCCGCTGCGGTCGACCTGGACTCCCACGCTCGCCAGCGAGAGGCTCCCGCCACCGGCAGGGTCGGCGACGCCGCTGGTCACCGCGGTGACGATCTGGTCGCGAACCGCTCGGAGCGTGGTGTCGCCCGCGAGCAGGCCGGCCTTCTTGGTGGCCGAGTTGTAGTTGGTGAGGGTGTCGATGTCCGCCACGACGGCGTTGACCGCGTCGACCATCGCCTTGACCTTCTCGGTCAGTGCCTGCGGGTCCGTCGCGACGGTGACGGTGACGGACTTCGTCAGCTCGGTGTCGGAGCCGAGTGTCACGTCGACGCCGGGCATCAGCTCGTCGAACGTGTTCGTCGAGGACTTGATGGTCTGTCCCGCGACGGTGATCTCCGCGTCGGCACCGGGCACATCGGTCCCGGCCACGACCGGACCGAGGAGTGCGCCGTCCAGCGTGAAGTCTGTGTTCGCACCCGTAGACGTGGAGGAGACGGCCAGTCGGTAGGTCGCCTCCCCGCCGGCGTCCGTGCCGCTGCGCACGAGGACGGCGCTCAGCTTGTCTCCGGCCTTGGCGTTGATCGAGGCGGCGATGTCTTCGAGGGAACCGTCCCCGGTGTCCATCCCGGAGATGGTGGTGCCGTGGAAGGTCATGGTGAAGGGCGTGCTCGCCGCGACGACCGCGGCTGTCCGGGTGCCTTCGGTCGTGTACGTCGCACTGGTTCGCGTGGCCAGCTTGTCGACGGTGAACGAGACGCTGGCGGCCGTCGCGCCCGCGTCGGTGACCGCGGTGACGGTCGGGCTGGTGGTCGAGGCGGTGCGAGTGCTCCACGCCCCCGTCGACTTCGCGAGGTCGGCGGCCTTGGACATCAGCGTGCTGAGCTTGCTGTTCAGCGACTGCAGCGCGGTGACCGCGCTCTGCTCCGTCGTGACCTTCGTCTTCAGTCGGGTCTGCGACTGGGCCTCCAGCTGCATGAGCTGGTTGATGATCGTCGCCGTGTCGAGACCGCTGACGAGTCCGCTGACGCTGGTGCCGGCCATCGTCTGTGTCCTCTCGTGTCTCGGTTCGGTGGGCGATCAGGACGGTGGGGGCAGGTGCGGTGCACCTGCCCCCACCGGGTACTACTGGTCGTGCGGGGCCGCGGGAGCCGTCGGCTGTGG
>NZ_SDPU01000003.1 GCF_004168035.1 Nocardioides iriomotensis
TGCGCGCGGTCGCGTTGGCCGGGATGATCCCGGCCTGGTCGGGGTCGATCGCAAGGTGGAGCGTGGCGCCCTCACCGGCGGACTCGATCTCGCGGACGTCACCCACGATCACACCGCGGATCTTGACGTCGGCGAGCGCCGGGAGCTGCAGCCCGATGCTCGACGTGCGGAGCGCGACGGGCACGACGTCCACGAACTTCTTGGTGAAGACGGCGTACGTCGCCCACGCGAAGAGCATGAGCAGCACGAGGAAGGCCACCCCGAGCACGCGGTGGCCTCCGGCGGCGAGTAGAGAGCGGCGACTCATCGCAGGCTCACCTCCGCTCCGCGGGCCAGCGGGCCCAGCAGCAGCGAGACCACGTCGGGGACGCGGCCGCGGCTGACGCCGAGGGCCGGACCGGCCAGCGTGTCGAGGACGCTGCGCTCGGCAGCGGTCCCGGACCACCCGGAGGTCAGGTCGATCTGGGGTGCCACGCGCTTGCCCACGGGGTACTGGACCCCGGTGTTGAGCTGTGGCACGAGGCGGTCGGGGGGCAGATTGCTCTGGTCGTAGCGACCGTGCATGGCGTCGTTGCAGTCCTGGAGGTTCACGGGGCCGCGCTTGTCACCGTTGACCGGCGCGTCGGCCGGGTTGTAGCCGCGCGGCTGTTTCGGCAGGGTCTCGAGGTTGATGTGCAGGGTGAACCCGCGGAAGGCCTCCTCCTGACGCGGCAGGACGTCGACGATGCCGTTCAGCAGGCAGGGGTACTCGGGGGCGTACTTCTCGAACACGGGCAGCTGCTCGGCGCCCTGCTGCCCGAGGCGGACGATGTTGTCGCCGTTGGTCTCGAGGAAGTCGCGGCTGGTGTTGGAGAAGCCGGCCACGTCGGAGAAGAACGCCTGGATCTTCTGCTCCTTCTCCACGAA
>NZ_SDPU01000030.1 GCF_004168035.1 Nocardioides iriomotensis
ACTGGAGCAGACGCAGGACGCCCTGCGGCGCCTGGTTGGCCTGGGCCAGCATCGCGGTGCCGGCCTGGGACAGGATCTGCGCGCGGGTGAAGCTGACCATCTCCGACGCCATGTCGGTGTCGCGGATCCGGCTCTCCGACGCCGAGAGGTTCTCCACCGCGACGTTGATGTTGTTGATGGTGTGCTCGAACCGGTTCTGGATCGCTCCCAGGTTCGCACGAGCCGAGGAGACCTTGGTGACCGCAGCCTGCACGGCGTCGCTCGCGTTCGCAGCCGTGATGTCAAGCGCGGTTGTGTCGGTCGTGGGCTTGTAGGACAGGTCGACGGAGATGGTGTCCGCGCCGGCGTACCCGACCTGGAAGGAAACCGTGCCGGCCGGGGTCCCGGTGGCGTTGCCGAACAGGGCGACACCGTTGAACTTGGTGTTGGTCTCGATCCGGCCGACCTCAGTCTTGAGGGCGTCGAACTCCTGCTTCAGCGCCAGCTTGGACTCCGTGTTCTGGGTGCCGTTGGCGTACTGAACTGACAGGTCGTTCATCCGCTGCAGCATCGAGTGCACCTCCGTGAGCGCACCCTCAGCGGTCTGGACGAGGCTGACACCGTCCTGGGCGTTGCGAGCCGCGACCTTGAGGCCACCAACCTGCGAGCGCAGGCCCTCGGAGATCGCGAGGCCGGCAGCGTCGTCGGCAGCGCGGTTGATGCGGAAGCCGCTGGACAGCTTCTC
Organism: Nocardioides iriomotensis; assembly: GCF_004168035.1. Taxonomy (GTDB): domain Bacteria; phylum Actinomycetota; class Actinomycetes; order Propionibacteriales; family Nocardioidaceae; genus Nocardioides_B; species Nocardioides_B iriomotensis. The sequence continues at coordinate 725 of NZ_SDPU01000030.1, forward strand.
CAGGGACTTGGACATCTGGCCCTGGGTGACCGACAGGTTGCGGTACGAGTTGAAGGCGTCGATGTTCTGGTTGATGCGAAGACCCATTTGATTTTCCTCCTTGAAGCGGGTCGGCGGCTCCTCCATGAGCCGCGCTGATGATGACTTCGGCCGGGTGGCCCCGGACCTGAAGGGATCTGAGTGGTTTTTTTGTCCGTTTCGCCCGATGCGCTCCTGGAGCAGCGCTCAGGCGGGGACGTCGTGGTCTCGACGGGCTCGACCAGCCGGGGTCGAGTGGTCTCGACAGACTCGACCAGCCGGGGGTCAGGCGGTCGCGACGACCTCGGAGGCCGTCTGTGTCAGCCGCGACGCGAACGAGCGGTGCCCGGCGACGGAGGCGTAGTAGGCCTCCTTGCGACGGGCGGCGCAGCCCGCCTTGGCCGGCTCCTGGTGGAGCTCGGTGTCGAGGTTCGCGGTGAGCGCACCGCGGAGCAGCTGGACGGCCTCGGCACGTAGCTGTGAGATGCGCGAGTCGGTGACCCCGAGCTCGGCGGCGATCTCGGCCATCGGGCGCTCGGCGAAGAAGTAGCCACGCACGACGACCTGGAGCCGCTCGGGCAGCTGGTCGACGGCGTCGTGCAGGTAGGCCAGACGCTCACGGTCCTCGAGTACGTCGAGCGGCGTGGGCCCGGCGGAGGGCAGGAGGTCCTCGGCGGTGCCGTCCTCGAAGCCGTCCAGCGACATCACGGAGGCGCGGGAGAGGTCGTCCTGGTGGGCGGCGAGCTCGGAGGTGCCCATGCCCAGGGCGGCGGCGACCTCGGCGTCGGTGGCGACGCGGCCGAGAGTGACGGCCAGGGTGTTGCGGGCCTCGTCGACCTGGCGGGCGCGGCGGCGGACCGAGCGGGAGGCCCAGTCGAGGCTGCGCAGCTCGTCCACGATCGCACCGCGAATGCGGGTGGCGGCGTAGCTGGAGAACTTGACGCCACGGGCCGGGTCGTAGGCGGCGGCGGCCTGGGCCAGCGCCATCATGCCGGCGGACATCAGGTCCTCGCGGGCCACGTGGCCTGGGACGCGGGTGGCCATGTCACGGACGATGTGACCGACCAGGGGCAGGGTCTGGCGGACCAGCGCGTCGGTGTCGACCTCCTGGACGGAGCCAGTGACCTGGGAGTCACGGTCGAGCACGGCGGCCGGAGCGGCAGCGGCAGGGGAGTTCATCGGGAGCACGACGAGGTTCTCGGTGTCCGGCGTGCCCCGCTTTACTGCAGCTTCAACTTTTAGTCCGTGTCGCTGGCTTAATGGTCGGGCGGAGTCACCCCCGGAGTAGTCCTAGTGGGCCATACGGGTCTCGGCCGTTCAGGAAACTGGACGGATTTCGGTGCCAGGAAATGCTCAGAGGCTCGCGCAGCGCGCCGATCGGTACTGGGTCGTCACCTGTCCCGGTCACCACGACGGGCTCGGAGCAGCAGGGGGCGTCGCAACTCTGTTCACCAGGATCACCAGCCCGAAGGGCCTGCACCATGTCGATGGAAGACCTCTCCTCGGTTCTCTGGCGCGAGCGTGAGCTTCTCGAGACCCTCCTGTACAAGCTGGAGGTCGAGCAGCTGGTTCTGGCCGGGGGACGTACCCACTGGCTGGCCACCGCCGCCCGCGAGGTCGAGCGCGTGCTCGACCGCATCCGGGAGATCGAGGTGCTGCGCGCCCTCGAGCTCGACGCCGTGGCCGAGCAGCTCGGCCTGGAGCCCAACCCGAGCCTCCACGAGATCGCCGCCGCCAGCGACGAGCCGTGGCGCAGCATCTGGCTCGACCACCGCGAGGCCTTCACCACCGTCGCGACGGAGATCTCCGCGATGTCGGAGACCAACCGCGAGCTGCTGACCGCCGGCTACCACGCCGCGCAGGCCACCCTGCTCTCCCTCTCCGACGGCGCCGGCACGTACGGCGCCGACGGCGCGCTGGCCACGCCGACCGCGGCCACCCGCCGCGCCTCGCTCCTGGACCGGAGCATCTGACGTCATGTCCGGCACCTTCTCCTCCTTCAACACGGCACTGTCCGCGCTGCGCTACAACCGCGTCGCGATGGACGTGGCTAGCGGCAACGTCGCCAACGCCGGCACGGAGGGGTACGCCCGTCGCCAGGTCGTCGGTCAGGCGACCGGCGCCCCGGCCGTCCCCGCGATGTGGTCCCGCTGGGACCTCAACAGCGGCGACGGCGTCCAGCCCGGCGGCATCAAGCGCATGGTCGACCCGCTGCTCGACGCGCGGGCGCGGCTGGAGCACTCCGCGTCCTCGTTCCTGGACGCCCGGGTCGACTCGCTGAACCGCTTCGAGACCGCGCTGGCCGAGCCGGGCGAGAACGGCGTCGCCGCCGCGCTGGCGTCGTACCAGGCCGGCTGGCACGACGTCGCCAACAACCCCGGCGACTCCGCCGCCCGCGCCCAGCTCCTCGCCCGCGCCGAGACCCTGCGCGCCGCCATCTCCGGCCAGGACCGCGCGGTCCGCACCGAGTGGGCCGACCAGCGGTCGCGGCTCTCCGCCGCCGCCGAGGAGGTCAACCAGGTCGCAGCCGAGCTGGCCAAGGTCAACGACGGCCTGCGCAGCTCCTACGTCGCCGAGACCGACGCCGGCGTGCTGCTCGACCAGCGCGACCTGCTCACGATGCGGCTCGCCGAGCTCACCGGCAGCAAGATCACGATCAACCCGGACACCACCGTCGACGTCACGGTCGCGGGCCAGCCGCTGGTCACCGGCAACGTCGCCGCCGCGGTCACCGTCACCGGCGCGACCGAGCTGGCCGACGCTGCCGCAAGCCCGGTGCAGCTCCTTGTGGGCGGTACGGCGGTGACGCTGACCGCCGGCGAGGTCGGCGGCATCCAGAGCGTGATGAACACCGACCTGCCCAACTACCTCACCAAGCTCGACGCGTTCGTCGCGCAGCTGGTCAGCGACACCAACACCCAGCACGCGCTCGGCAGGGACCTCGACGGCGACGCGGGCGCACCGTTCTTCGCGGGGACGACGGCCGCCACGCTGACCGTCGCGATCATCGACCCGAAGGACGTCGCGGCCGGCGACCCGACCAAGGGCAAGCTCGACGGCAGCAACGCCACCGCCCTGGCCGGCCTCGACATGGGCGGCCGGTCGTACCGCGAGCTGATCACGACCACCGGCGTCCTCATCTCCTCCGCGAACCGCGGGGCCGCCAACCAGTCGGTGCTGGTCTCCCAGGTCGACGCCTCCCGTGAGGCGCTGTCCGGCATCAGCATCGACGAGGAGATGGTCAACCTGCTCGCCGCCCAGCGCGGCTACGAAGGAGCGTCGCGGGTGCTCACCACGATCGACTCCGTCCTCGACACCCTGATCAACCGGACGGGCCTGCTGCGATGACGACGACACCACGTGTGACCCAGCGACTGATGATGGAGCGCTCCCTCACCGCGCTCAACACCGGGATGGGCCGCCTGGCCCGGACCCAGGAGCAGCTGTCCACCGGCCGGCTGATCAACCGGCCGTCGGACTCACCGACGGGCACCAACGACGCGATGCGGCTGCGGGCCCAGATGTCCGCCGACACGCAGTACTCGCGCAATGCCTCCGACGGGCTGGCCGCGCTCGGCCAGGCCGACAGCACCCTGCAGTCCATGAGCGACCAGGTCCGCCGGGCCCGCGAGCTCATCCTCCAGGGCAAGTCCACGGGCTCCGCCGGACCCGAGGCGCGCACCGCCCTCGCCACCGAGCTGACGCAGATCCGGGAGTCGCTGCTCACCATGGCCAACACCCAGCACATGGGCCGCTCGCTGTTCGGCGGTACGTCGGACAACCCGGTCGCCTACCAGCCCGACGGCTCGTTCGTCGGCGACGCCAACGAGGTCGACCGCACGGTCGGCCAGGGCATCAGCGTGAAGGTGAACGTCGCGGGCCCCGACGCCTTCGGCACCGGCGCGGACAACCTGTTCAACGTCCTCACCGGCGCGATCGGCAACCTGACCGGGGACCCCACCCAGCTCGGTGGCGACCTCGACAAGCTCGACGCCGTCGCGACCACGATGCGCACCGCGCTGGCCGACGTCGGCACCCGCTATGGTCGGGTCGAGACGGCGATGAGCACGCTCACCGACGCCAACCTCACCAGCACGGCGGCGCTCTCCGAGGTGGAGAACGTCGACATCGCCAAGGCGGTGGTCGACCTCCAGATGCAGGAGGTCGCCTACCAGGCAGCACTGGGCGCGACCGCCCGCGTGCTGCAGCCCTCGCTGCTGGACTTCCTGCGGTGACGGCCGTGGCAACCGTCGAGATGACGACTTCGACGCAGACGACCCAGGAGGACGCGACCGTGTCTGGCGAGATCCCCGTGCTGGAGATGGTGCACCCGTTCGTCGGGTTCCCCGACCACACCCGGTTCGCGCTCGCCCGGCTCGACGACGAGGGCACGGTCTGCGACCTGCGCTCGGTCGACGACCCGGCCGTGAGCTTCGTGGTGGTCCCGCCGCACGTGTTCTTCGCCGACTACGGCCCGGAGGTCGACGACAGCACCGTCGCGATGCTCGGGGTCGAGAGCGAGGACGACCTGCTCACGCTGGTCGTGGTCACGCTCGGCGAGACGGCCGAGGACGCGACCGCCAACCTGCTCGCGCCGGTGCTGGTCAACCACCGCACCCGCAGGGCTGCGCAGGTCGTGCTGGACGACCTCGAGCTGCCGATCAAGGCTCCGCTCGCCGGCGCCTCGGCCTGACCCAGCCTGAACCTCGGGCGCGGCCGCTGCGGCGGTCCGCGCGCGCCGGCGCCTCCGGACGGGTACCGTTACTGGCTCGCACCCCTGCCGCGCCCAGGAGGACCAACCCATGCTGGTGCTGAGCCGTCGCCTCGGCGAGAGCGTCGTGATCGGCGACGACGTCGTGGTCACCGTGCTCGAGGTCCGCGGGGACGTGGTCCGGATCGGCGTCGACGCCCCGCGCAGCGTCCCGGTCCGCCGGCAGGAGCTCCTCGAGGAGGTCGCGGCGACCAACAAGCAGGCCGCCTCCCCGTCGCCGCAGGCCGTGGCGGACCTGTCCCGCCTGGTGGGCTCGCCGGCCACGCCGAAGCAGCCGCCGACGGAGCGACCGGGCCAGTCCTCGTAGCCCGACCGGGTCACCCCGGTCTGCCGGAACGGTCGGACCTTTCCTCGACTGTCCGATTTGCACGTTTTGTACGTTGCGCTGAGCCTCGAAGAGGCGACCATGGTTCTACCGGCGGTCGCGAGGGGACACCTGACCGACGGGCCACCAGTGGGGGCACAAGGGTGGGGGGAATGGGGGACTCGGGAACACAGACGGGCCCGCTCGATCGAGTCGAGCGGGCCCGTCCTCCGTTGGTGGGTCAGCGCGGGAGGACGGCCGGTACGGCGACCCGGAACGCCGCGCCACCGAGGTGGGAGTCGCCGACGGCGATCGTGCCGCCGAGCGCTTCGGCGACGCGGGCGCACGTGGCAAGGCCGGTGCCGGTCGAGCCGGAGGCACCGGACCCGCGGGCCAGCGGCTCGAACACCCAGGAGCGCTTGTCGGCCGGCACACCCAGCCCGTCGTCGTGCACCTCGAGCCACCAGCCGGCGTCGTCGACCGTGCCGACGTCGACGACGACGTGCGGAGCGGGTCCCGCGTGGACGAGGGCGTTCTGGACAAGGTTCTGGACGAGCATCGCGAGCAGCGTCGGGTCCGAGTCGACGACCAGGGACGCTGGGGCCTCCACGGTCCCGCCGGCCTCACGGATGCGGGCCTCGAGGTCGCCGACGACCTGCCGCACGACGGCGGCGACGTCGACCGGCTCGGTGCGCGGCCGGAGGTCGAGGGTGGCGTAGGCGAGCACGTCGTCGACGGTCCTGCGCATCCGCTCCGCGGCGCCGAGCGCGGCCCGGACCGCGGCCAGCGTTCGCTCCGGGACATCCGGGTCGAGCAGGCCGTCCGCGAGCTGGAGCTGGCCGATGATCGCGCCCAGCGGGGAACGGAGGTCGTGCGCGACCCGGGCGGCGAAGGAGGCCAGGTCATCGTTGCTGCGCAGCAGCGCGCCGACCGCGTCGAGCAGCGCGTCCTCGCGCTCCCGGTCGGGGTCGGCCGGTGAGGTCACGAGCGCGCGGCCCGGGCGACGTCGCGGGTCACGACCAGCGGTTCGGCGTACCGCGTTCCTGCGAAGCGTCCCCAGTAGCGGGCGGTCGCGAGGACGAGCTCCGGGTCCATGTACCTCGCGTGGGACTGCGTCTCGTGGCAGCGGAGCGCCTCGAGCTTGAGGTCGATCGTGGCGGTCACGTCGGCGAAGCGCCCCGGTCGGTAGTCGACCGTCGCCGACGGGCTCTGGAAGCACAGCACCGTCGGCACGCCGCGGCTGGCGACGAGGCCGGCCCGGTGCACGGCCCGGTGGTCCTGGTGGGTGTCCTCGGCGGCGTGCAGGTAGACCACGTCGGGCTCGAGCTCCTTCACCACCGTCTCGATGACGCCGACCGTGGGCTGGCCGTCGCTGATGGCGGTGTCGGGGAGGTTCTCGTGGACGAGGGTCGCGCCCAGCACGTGAGCCGCGGCGGCGGCCTCGGCCGCGCGGGCGGTCGGGACGCCGCCGACCTCTCCTCCGGACAGGACCAGCATCGTCACCAAGTGGCCGGAGCGACCGTGTTGGGCGAGCGTGGCGCCCACGCCCAGCTCGGCGTCGTCGGGGTGCGCGGAGATCGCGAGCACCTTCAGCGGCGCGGCGGCCGCCAGCGCGGCACGGCGGCGGTCGACGAGCGTGCGCGCGACCTCGGCGAGCCGGCGCGGGTCGACCGGCTTGGCCAGGAACTCCGCGGCGCCCGACCGCAGCGCGGTGACCGCGTTGTCGAAGCTGGTGTGCCCGCTGAGCACCAGCACCGGCACCAGCGGATGCCGCGCGGTGACCTCGGCGGCGAGCGCGAGGCCGTTCATGCCCTGCGGGTCGAGGTCGATGTCGGTGACGACGAGGTCCAGGTCGGCCCGGGCCTGCGCGAGCCCGGTCTCGGCATCGGGCGCCTCGACCACGTCAGCACCGAGCAGGTGCCGCAACACGTCGACGACCAGCCGCCGCATGTCGGCGTCGTCCTCCACGACGAGCACGCGCGGCGCCCCGAGGTCGGCCACGGCGACTCCTCCCGCCTCTCGAAAGGTCTCCGAGCCGTCAGGGTATCGATTGCTTCAGCAGTAGCGCTCGCGCACCGACCTGGCAGTATCGCCACTGTGAGGTTCTTGATCTGGGTCACCGTCAACGCGCTCGCGCTGGCGGCCGCCACCGCCCTGCTCTCGGGGATGAGCGTGACCGGCGACACCCGACAGGACCAGGTGATCACCCTGGTGCTCGTCGCGCTGATCTTCGGCGTCGTCAACGCGATCATCAGCCCCGTGGTCAAGCTGCTGTCGCTGCCGTTCATCATCCTGACGCTCGGCCTGCTGCTCTTCGTGATCAACGCCCTCATGCTGCTGCTCACCGAGTGGCTGGCCCAGGCGTTCGGCCTCGGCTTCCACGTCGACGGGTTCTGGACGGCCGTGCTCGGCGCCATCATCATCACGATCGCGACCTGGGTGCTCGAGCTGGTCCTGCCGGACAAGGGCTGACCGTGACGTCGCTGCCCCCACCACGGCCGGACGGGTCCGGTACGCCGTACCGGGTCGCCGTGGTCTGCCTCGGCAACATCTGCCGCTCCCCGATGGCCGACGTCGTGCTCACCGACCGGGTGACCGACGCCGGCCTCGAGCGGGTCGTCGAGGTGGTCAGCGCCGGCACCGGCAACTGGCACGTCGGCAACCCGATGGACCGGCGGGCCGCCTCGCTGCTCACCGCGCACGGTTACGACGCGAGCCGGCACAGTGCGCAGCAGTTCGAGAAGACCTGGTTCACCGAGGCCGACGTCGTGCTGGCGATGGACGCCGACAACCTCGCGGACCTCGAGGCGCTGCGGCCGGTCGACCACGACCAGGGCCGGCTGCTGATGTTCCGCGACTTCGACCCCCGCAGCGGCGGCGACCACGACCGCGAGGTACCCGACCCCTACTACGGCGGCGACGACGGCTTCGAGGCCGTGCTCGCCATGGTCGAACGCACCAGCGACGCGATCGTCGCCGACCTGATCCGCGTGGTGGGCGGCTGACGTGGCGCGGATGGGCGCGATCGCGCAGCGCGCCGAGGCCCTCCTCGGTACGGCGGTCGCCGCGACGTCGCCGGTCGCCGGCGGCGACATCTGCACGTCCACCCGGCTGCGGCTCTCCGACGGCCGCAGCGCCCTGATGAAGACCCGGCCGCACGCCCCGGCCGACTTCTTCACCACCGAGGCGGCCGGGCTCCGCTGGCTCGGCGAGGCCACGGCCGGCGGAGGCGTCGACGTACCCGAGGTGCTCGCCGCCGAGGAGGACTGCCTCGTCCTGGCCTGGGTCGAGAGCACCCGGCCCACCCTCGAGGCGGCCGAGCGGTTCGGCCGGTCGCTGGCCGCCACGCACGCCGCCGGGAGCCCGGTGTTCGGCACCGAGTCCGGCGGCGACGGCTACATCGGGACCCTCCCGCTGCCGCAGCGCAGCGCGCCGACCTGGCCCGAGTTCTACGCCACCCGCCGGCTGCTCCCCTACCTCAAGCTCGGCCGCGACCGCGGCCACGTCAGCCCGGAGGACGCCGGCGCGGTCGAGTCGGTGGTCCGCCGGATCGTCGACCTCGCCGGCCCCGACGAGCCTCCCGCCCGGCTGCACGGCGACCTGTGGGGCGGCAACGTGCTCTGGTCCGGCGACAACCGGGTCTGGCTCATCGACCCCGCCGCCCACGGCGGCCACCGCGAGACCGACCTCGCCATGCTGGCGCTGTTCGGCGTGCCCCAGCTGCCCCGGGTGCTCGACGCCTACGACGAGGCGGCTCCGCTCGCCGAGGGCTGGCACGACCGGGTCGCCCTGCACCAGCTCTTCCCGCTGCTCGTGCACGCCTGCCTCTTCGGCGGCGGCTACGGACCCCGCGCCGGCGAGGCCGCCCGGTCGCTCCTCTGAACCGTCCGCGACGCCGGCGGACCATCGGTCCACGAAACTGGACATTTGGTCCGAAAAGCGTCCGCACCGCCTCGGAAGTTGGGACCATGGTCGGGACCGAGGGAGCGCGCGACGTGCCTTCCCGCCCACCCGGAAGCAGGGGGCACCCGATGTCCGTGCTCGCGCCGCGGTACGCCACCGACTGGGTGCGCATGCTCGCGCGGGCGCTGCGCGGCGAGGGCGTGGCGATCCACTTCCAGCCGATCGTCGACCTGGAGCGCGGCCAGGTCGTCGGCCACGAGGCGCTGCTGCGCTTCCCGGGCCACGCGGTCAACTCGCCCGCCGAGTGGGTCGACGCGGCGCACGCCCACGGCTGCGGCGCCGAGCTCGAGGCGCTCGCCATCCGGCTGGCGCTCGACGCGCGCCGCGAGCTGCCCGCCGGCACCTTCCTCTCCGTCAACGTCGCCCCCGCCGTGCTGCCGCACCCGGCGGTCCGGGACGCGTTCGCCGACGCCGCCGCCCTCGACGGCGTCGTCGTCGAGCTGACCGAGCACTCCCGCGTCGAGCACTACGGGGTCCTCGCGGCGGAGCTGGAGCGGCTGCGCTCCGCGGGCGGCGTCATCGCCGTGGACGACACCGGCGCCGGGTACGCCGGCCTGCACCACTTGATCAGCGTGCGTCCCGAGATCATCAAGCTCGACCGCACCCTGGTCGCCGGCATCGACCGCGACCGGCCCCGCCGCGCGCTCGTCGAGATGTTCGGCGCCTTCGCCAACCGCTTCGACGCCTGGGTGCTCGCCGAGGGCGTCGAGACGACCGGCGAGCTCGGCACGCTCCGGCAGATCGGCGTACCGCTCGCCCAGGGCTACCTCCTCGGCCGGCCCACGCCCGGCTGGTCCGACGTCTCCGCCGAGGCCCGCGACCACCTCCGCACGCTCCAGCGCGCGCGCACCGGTGACACGCTGCGGCTGCTGGTCGAGCCGGAGCCGCCGGTGCCCGGCACGTCCGACGCCACCGCAGCCGACCACCTGCTGCGGATCGACGTCGACACCCCCGTCGCCGAGGCCGCGCACCGCGCGCTCAACCGCGCCGCCGCGCAGCGCTGGGACCCCGTGCTCTGCCTCGACGGCCAGGGTCGTTTCGTGGGTGTCGTCCGCATGGAACGCCTCGTCGAGCAGCTCGCCGTCGCCGCCACGACGGGCTCCTGACTTCTCAGCGCCGACTCAGGTCGGGGTGGCACAGTGGGGGCGTGCCGACCGGTTCCGAGTCCCTCGCGCGCGTGCTCGTCGTCGACGACGACCGCGCCGTCCGCGAGTCGCTGCGCCGCTCCCTCGAGTTCAACGGGTACGACGTCACGCTCGCCAGCGACGGAGCCGAGGCGCTGGCCAGCATCGCCGGCCGGACCCCCGACGCCCTGGTCATCGACGTGATGATGCCGCGGCTCGACGGCATCGAGACGACCCGCGCGCTTCGTACCGCCGGCAACGACCTGCCGATCCTCGTGCTCACCGCCCGCGACTCCGTCGGCGACCGGGTCGAGGGTCTCGACGCCGGGGCCGACGACTACCTGACCAAGCCGTTCGCGCTCGAGGAGCTGCTCGCCCGGCTGCGCGCGCTGCTGCGCCGGGCGCACGCGCCCGAGGGCGAGGACGACCTCGACGACGCCCGGCTGTCGTTCTCCGACCTCACCCTCAACGTCGCCACCCGCGAGGTGCGCCGCGGCGACCGGCCGATCGAGCTGACCCGTACGGAGTTCGCGCTGCTCGAGATGTTCCTCAAGCGGCCGCGCCGCGTGCTGGAGCGGGCGTTCATCCTCGAGGAGGTGTGGGGCTACGACTTCCCCACCACCGCCAACTCCCTCGAGGTCTACGTCGGCTACCTGCGCCGCAAGACCGAGGCCGAGGGCGAGCCCCGGCTGATCCACACCGTCCGCGGCGTCGGGTACGTCCTCAAGGAGACCTGATGGTGGTCCCCGGCCCCCGGTCGTGGCACTACCGGCGGTCGCTGGCCAGCCGCGTCACGCTGCTCGCCACCATGGCCGTCGGCCTCGCCGTCGCCGCGCTCGCCGTCGCGGCGTACGTCACCGTCCGGCACCAGCTCCTCGACACGCTCGACCACTCGCTGAAGAGCCGCGCGCTGGCCGCCGCGCAGTCGAGCGCGATCAACCGGCTCACCCGCGAGGAGGTGCCGTCCTGGGTCGTCGGTGCCGCCGACATCCGGATCGGCACGATCAGCGCCTCCGGCGAGATCGACGGCACCCGGTCCCAGGGCGGCGCGCCGATCACGCTCGGCGGCCCCGAGCTCTCGGTCGCGCGGGGCGAGCAGACCTGGACCTGCCGCACGATCACCACCGCCGACGGCGACTTCCGGGTCGCGGCCGTGCCCAGCAACGAGCCGGGTGTCGCGCTGGTGCTCGCGCAGTCGCTGGAGAGCAACCACTACACGCTGGAGAAGCTCGGCTTCGTGCTGTTCGTCTTCGGCGCGCTCGGCGTGATCGCCGCGACGCTCGCGGGTTGGGCGGTCGCCCGCAACGGCCTGCGGCCGGTACGACGGCTGACCGCCAAGGCCGAGGAGATCGCCCGCACCGAGCAGCTCGACCCGATCGAGGTCGAGGGGAACGACGAGATCGCCCGGCTCGCCTCGGCGTTCAACGCCATGCTGGCCGCGCTGTCCGCCTCCCGCGACCGGCAGCGCCAGCTCGTCGCCGACGCCGGGCACGAGCTGCGCACCCCGCTCACCTCGCTGCGCACCAACCTCGACCTGCTCGCCCAGGCCGACCAGCGCGGCGGCCTGTCGCCGGAGTCCCGCGTCGAGCTGATGGACGACGTGCGCTTCCAGATCGCCGAGCTCACCAACCTGATCGGCGACCTCACCGAGCTCGCCCGCGAGGACAGCACGCCGGCCGCCGTCGAACCGGTCGACCTGGCCGACGTCGTGACCCGGGCCGTCGAGCGGGTGCGCCGCCGGGCGTCGAGCCTGCACTTCGACGTGCACGCCCAGTCGTGGTGGGTCACCGGCGAGGCGCCCGCGCTCGAACGCGCCGTCACCAACCTCCTCGACAACGCGGCGAAGTGGAGCCCGCCGCTCGGCGCCGTCACGGTCACCCTCGACCACGGCGTGCTGCGGGTCGCCGACCAGGGCCACGGCATCACCGACGAGGACCTGCCGCACGTGTTCGACCGCTTCTACCGGTCGAAGGAGTCACGCACCCTGCCCGGCTCCGGGCTCGGCCTCGCGATCGTCCGGCAGATCGCCGAACGGCACGGTGGGTCGGTCCGCGCGGGCCGCGCCGAGCCCGAGGGCGGGGCGGCGTTCTGGCTGTCGCTCCCGGGCTCGACGACCGCGCCCGACAGCGCGCCGAGCGACGTCGTCACCACGCCCTGACCGCCGTACCCCGGGTGGATCGACGCTGGTTGTGACATCAAACCAACGTCAAAGCCGCCTCTCAGCGCGGATTCAGGTCGGCTCGTCATCCTCGAACCATGACCGAGACCCCCCGCCCGCAGCCGGGCCCCGACGCCGGACCCGAGACCGGCGACACGCTCCAGATGCAGTCTCCCCCGCAGGGGCCGGACACGACCACCCATCGGTACGAGCTCCCGGGGTTTGCCGCGCCGCCGGCGCGGGGAGGTTCTCGCCCGACCAAGGGAGTCGTCGCGGGGATCCTCGCGGCTTCTCTCGTCGTCGGAGGACTCGCCGGGCTGGCTGGCGCCGCCGGGTACTCCGCCGTGGACGACCTCGCCGGAGGTGGCGCGCAGCAGGCGCCATCTTCGGCGGGGAACACCCGCACCGCGATCACCGGCTCCACCGGCTCCACGGACTCGGCCGGGTCCACCGGTTCCACCGCGGCCGACGGCTCCGTCGAGAAGGTCGCCGCCTCCGTCCTCCCGTCGGTCGTGAAGATCAACGTGACCGGGCAGCAGGGCGCCGGCTCCGGCTCCGGCATCATCCTGAGCGCGGACGGTGAGATCCTCACCAACAACCACGTCGTCGAGGTGGCCGGCGACGGCGGCACCATCTCGGTGAACTTCAACGACGGCAGCACCGCCAAGGCCGAGGTCGTCGGCACCGACCCGCTCACCGACATCGCGGTGATCAAGGCCGAGGGCGTCTCCGGTCTCACCCCCGCCACCATCGGCAGCTCCGGACAGCTCGCCGTCGGCGAGAACGTCGTCGCGATCGGCTCCCCCTTCGGCCTCGAGGCCACGGTGACGTCCGGCATCGTCAGCGCGCTCAACCGACCGGTGTCCGCCGGCGAGACGGGCGGCACCGACACGACGTACCCGGCCGTCCAGACCGACGCCGCCATCAACCCCGGCAACTCGGGAGGCCCGCTGGTCAACATGCGCGGCGACGTGGTCGGCATCAACTCGTCGATCCGTACGGCGTCCTCCGGGATGACCGGGAGCGAGGCCGGCTCCATCGGGCTCGGCTTCGCGATCCCGATCGACAAGGTGATGCCGATCGTCGACCAGCTCCGCAACGGCGAGACGCCCACCCACGCCCGGCTCGGTGTCTCCGTGGCCGACGCGTCCAGCAACGACGGCCTGCTCACCGGCGCCGGCGTGCAGTCGGTGTCCGGCGGCTCGGCGGCCGAGGCGGCCGGCCTGGAGCGCGGCGACGTCATCACCAAGGTCGACAACCAGGTGATCTCCGACAGCGAGTCGCTCGTCGCCACCATCCGCGGCTACCGCCCCGGCGACCAGGTCACGCTCACCGTGGTGCGCGGCAGCGGCAACGACACCAGCAACACCAAGCCGATCACCCTGCACGCGGCCCTCGACAGCGACGGCGGCCAGGCCGCCAGCTGATCCGCGAGGAGTCAGTTTTCAGGACCCCCACCAGGACTGACTCCTCGCCATCTCGGCCGGCCGGTCCTCGCGCGATCCCCGCGCGAGGGCCGGCCGCTGTGCGTCGGCGTGTGGGGTGCCACGAGGCGGAAGAAGCCGACCCCTCACGGAATCAGGGGGGCGCGGAGCCGGGCGGCCTTCCAGCGGGTCTCGGCCCACTCCTCGTCGCCGTCGGAGCGCACCGTGATGCCGCCGCCGGTCCCCCACGTGTAGGCCCACTCTCCGCCGTCCCGGTCGCTCGTGCGGCGGGCGACCAGGCTCCGGATCACCACACCGAGGTCGGCGCGGCCGTCGCCGGAGATCCAGCCGAACGCCCCGGCGTACACCCCGCGCGGCGACTCCTCGACCCGGTCGATGATCTCCATCGTCCGCAGCTTCGGCGCGCCTGTCATCGACCCCGCCGGGAACAGCGCCCGCAGCGCCTCGACGGTCGTGACGTCGTCGCGGAGATGTCCTCGGACGGTCGAGACGAGCTGGTGGACGGACGGGTACGACTCGACCTGCATCAGCGCGGGCACCTCGACCGAGCCCGGCTCGCACACGATCGAGAGGTCGTTGCGGAGCAGGTCGACGATCATCAGGTTCTCGGCCCGGAACTTCGGGTCGGCCGCGAGCCGCGTCGCCTGCTCCGCGTCGTCGGCCGCGTCCGTCCCGCGCGGAGTGGTGCCCTTGATCGGCTTGGTCTCGAGCCACCGCTGGCGGTCGACGACGGCGTACCGCTCGGGGCTCGAGCTCAGCAGCGCGACGTCACCGTGGCGCAGGAAGCCGGCGTACGGCGCCGGGTTGGCGGCGCGCAGCGCGAGGTACGCCGTCACCGGGTCGACCGACGACGCCCGCTCCTCCCGGTAGGTCAGGTTGACCTCGTAGGAGTTGCCGGCGTGCAGCTCCTCCTGGACGGCGGCGAACGCCTCGGCGTACCAGCCGGGCGTCGGCTCGTCGCCCGCGTCGACCGCACCGGTGGGTTCCGCCGTCAGCTGGTGCTCGATCACGAGCGGGTCGCGCACGCGCATCCACACCGCGTCCGGTACGTCGGCCGCGGGGCGCGCCGGGAGGTCGGGCCGCGACGCGTAGCCGAGGTAGCCCACCCACGACACGTCCGGGGCGCCACCGTCCCGGGCGATCTCCCCGGCCAGGACCGTGAAGACGTCGTCGCCGACCACGACGGACCGGCCGCGCTGGTGCCGCCGCACCTCGCGGGCCCCGGCGTCGTAGGTGAGGGACACGTCGTCCTCGTCGAGGAAGCCGAGCAGCGACCGGTGCCCGGACCACGGGCGGGCGCCGCCGCCGTCGAGCCAGAACATCCGGTCGTGCGTGGCGGCGCCGGCGAGGAAGGCCTCGACCGGGTCGGTGTGCTCGGCAGTCACGACAGCTCCAGGAAGTTCGCGACCAGCGCGGCGCCGTGCTCGGTCAGCACCGACTCGGGGTGGAACTGCACGCCCCACAAGGGTTTCGCGCGATGGGCCACGCCCATGACGACCGGCCCGTCCGGGCCGTCGCACCAGGCGTTCTCGGCCAGCACGCCGGGCACCTCGAGCGCGGCGAGCGAGTGGTAGCGCACCGCGTCGAACGGCGACGGCAGGCCGGCGAACGCTCCGGTCCCGTCGTGGCGCACCGCCGCGACGTCGCCGTGGGCGGGGGTCGCGCGGCCGACCCGACCGCCGTACGCGGAGACCAGGCCCTGCATCCCGAGGCACACCCCGAGCACCGGCACGGTCGCCTCGAGCAGCAGCCGGCGGCCGACCGAGAAGTCCCGCGCGTCGTCGGGGGTGCCGGGCCCGGGTGAGAGGACGAGGTGGGTCCAGCCGCCGGCGAGGACGGCGTCGGCGGTGACGTCGTCGTGCTCGACCACGTCCGGTACGGCGCCCGCGACCTGGGCGACCAGGTGGACGAGGTTCCAGGTGTACGAGTCGTGGTGGTCCACCACGAGCACGCGCCTGGTCACCTGCAGATCATGCCAACAGGTCGCGCACGAGGTCATGCAGAAGGTCGTAGCCGCGCTCCGTGAGGATCGACTCGGCGTGGAACTGGATGCCGCGGAAGTGCGGGCCGCGCACGACGTGCACGTCTCCGGTGTCCGGGTCGGTCTCGACGCTCACCCCGTCGGGCAGCGACGTGGCGCCGTCCACGCCGCCGACCCGCCCGACGAACGTGTTGTAGAAGCCGACCCGTTCGGCCCGGCCGTCGATCTCGACCGTGGACTGGGTGCCCTGGAAGACGATGTCCTTGAACGTCAACGGGATGCCCAGGTGGTGGCAGAGCGCCTGGTGGCCGAGGCACACCGCGAGGAACGGCCGGCCCTGCTCCATCAGCTCCGCGACGGCCGCGCGCAGGCGCACCATCTTGGGGTCGTCGTCGTCGCGCGGGTCGCCCGGCCCCGGACCCACCACGACCAGGTCGTAGCCGTCGAGCGCCCCGGCGGCGTACTCCTCGTGCCGGACCACGTCGCTGGACATGCCGAGCACGGACAGGACGTGCCGCAGCATGTTCACGAAGTCGTCCTCGCCGTCGAGGATGACCACCCGCTTGCCGCGCAGCCGCGGGTCCGGCGGGGCGCCCGCCTGGTCGGTCAGCCAGAACGTCGACAGCCTCCGGTTGCGCGCGTTGAGCGCGACCAGGACGTCCTCGTCGTTGACCAGCTGCGCGACGTCGGCGGACGGGGTCGGCGCGGCCGGGCGCAGCCCGAAGGCGCTGAGGATGCCGCCGGCCTTCGCGTGCGTCTCGGCGACCTCGTACGCCGGGTCGGAGTCACGCACCAGCGTCGCGCCGGCCGTCACGGTGAGCCGGCCGTCGAGGTCGACGTCGGCGGTGCGGATCACGATCGGGCTGTCGACGACCGGGTAGCCCTCGGGGTCGCGCCCGAAGATCGCCAGCGCGGCGCCGTAGTAGCCGCGGCCACCGGGCTCGTACTGCTTGATCAGCCGGCAGGCGTTCTCGACGGGGCTGCCGGTCACGGTCGCGGCGTACATCGTGTCGCGGAGCACCTCGCGCACGTCGCGGCGGGTGCGGCCGGCCAGGAGGTACTCGGTGTGCACCAGGTGCGACATCGGCTTGAGGAACGGACCGAGCACCTGGCCGCCCTCGTGGCAGATGTCGCACATCATCTTGAGCTCCTCGTCGACCACCATGAAGAGCTCGTAGATCTCCTTCTCGTCCTTGAGGAACGACAGGAGGTTGCGCTTGAGGTCGGGCGTGGGCTCGCCGTCGGCCGCGGCGACCGGCGAGGTGGGCAGCCGGAACGTGCCGCTGATCGGGTTCATCCGGACGTCCCCGCCGTCGGGGCCGCCGTGCACGCTGACGTGCCGCTCGGGGCTGGCGCCGACGAGGTAGCGGTCGCCGGTGAAGAAGCAGAACGTCCAGTACGACCCGCGCTCGCGCTCCAGCAGCCGGCGGAACACCGTCAGCGCGACGTCGGCGCTCCAGTCGGCGAGCACCGCGCGGTAGTGCCGGCCGATCACGAGGTTGGCGCCCTCGCCGCAGCCGATCTCGTCGCCGATGATCGCGGCGACGATCTTGGCGTAGGCGTCGTCGTCGATCTCGAAGCCGCCGCGGTCGGTGAACTCGACGGGTACGTCGGGCAACATCGCGAGCGCGTCGGCGACCGTGCACTCGAACTCGTCCTCGACGTCCACCACGACCAGCGGCGTGCCGTCGTCGTGCGCCTCGAAGCGGCGCTCGGCGACCTGCCGGAACGGGACGGCCACGAGGCGGTCGCACCGGCGTCCCGGCGCCGGCACGCCCTGCTCGAGCGGGATGTCCGCGATGCTCTCGGCCACCCAGCGGCGGCCGCCGACGAGGCCGACGGTGTCGCGGTCGCCCACGCGGGTGGAGCGGCGGATGATCGCCCACGCCTCGTGCCCCATGATCGCGTCGAGCGCGGCCCGGGCGGGGGTGGTGGCGTCGTCCATGGCCGGAAGCCTACGGGTCCTCGGCCGCACCGACCCGGCCCGTATCACCGCGGAAACTCGCGGGCGCGGCGGGCGTCCGCGGCCTAGCGTCGTGGTCGTGACCGACGTGAGGAAGGAGCTGGCCCGCGACCTGGAGGAGCAGTTCGCGGTCGTCCGCACGCACGCGGACTGGCCGGACCCGTGGCCGGACCGGCAGGTGCCGGACGAGGCGTACTCGCGGGTGACCGAGCCGGAGCGCTGGCTGATCGGTCGGGACCGGGGCGAGGCCTGGGCGCGGGCGCTGGTGACGGTCGGGCTGGCCGCGCGCAGCGACGAGGCGGAGGGGATCCGGCTGGTCCCGGGTGCACCCGGTGCCCTCACGATGTTGCTGGTCCCGCACCCGGCGGCGCTCGAGGTGCGCGCCGGCGACCCACCCGTGGCGGCGCTCGAGGTCGACTGCTACTGCGACGCCTGCGACTCCGGGTCGTCGGACTTCCTGCGCGAGATCGACGACGCCGTGTGGCACGTGATCGAGGGCGGCTTCGTCCGGATCGACCTCGGCGGCGCGGCGATCACCACTCACCGCGACGGGTGGAGCAGCAGCGGGGTGCTGGGTCACGGCGAGACCGAGCGGCTGATCGCGGACGCCCGCGTCGGCCGCAGCCGCTATCCCGTCGTCAGCGGGACTGCGTGGTGGTGACCGTCAGCATCCGCTGCGTGGCCCGGGTGTAGACGACGTACAGCGTGGCGCGGCCGGTCGCCGACTCGCGCTCGATCTCCTCGGGCTGCACGACGAGGATTCCGTCGAACTCCAGGCCCTTGGTGTCGAGACCGGTCAGCACCGCGATCCGTGCCTCGTGGCGCGCGTCGCCGCGGGTGTCGTCGGCGTGCTCGGTCCACGACTCCAGCCACCCGGCGACCTCGGCCCGGCGCTCGACCGGGACCACGACCGCGACCGTGCCCTCGACGGCGCCGGACAGCTCGGAGAGAGCCTTGCGCACGCCGTCGTGCAGGTCGTCGACGTCCCGCTCCTCCGGCCCGACGCCGGTCGACCGGACCGCCTGCGGCAGGTCGGCGTGGAGGCCCACGCGCTCGGCGTACCGCGCGGCGAAGTCGTAGACCTCCTTGCTGTTGCGGTAGTTGGTCGACAGGTGGAACTCGTGGCGAGGCTTGTCGCCGAGCGCCTCCTCGCGGGCCCGGGCGGCGTGGGCGGGCACCGGCCAGGACGACTGCGCCGGGTCGCCGACGATGGTCCAGGTCGCCATCCGGCCGCGGCGGCCGACCATGCGCCACTGCATCGGGGTGAGGTCCTGCGCCTCGTCGACGAGCACGTGGGCGTAGCCGTCGTCCTCGGTGCGGGTGGTCGAGGCCGGTCCGCGGGAGAACTCACGGTCGGTGATCGTGGTGAGCTCGGGCATGTTCTCGTCGACGAGGTGCGCGAGCGGGTCGTCCTCGTGGGGCTTCTCGGGGGCGTCGCCGAGCAGGTAGCGCAGCTCGTCGAGCAGCGCGACGTCCTCGACCGACCAGTCTCGGTCGTCGCGGCCGGTCCACGAGGCGGTGAGCAGCGCCCGGTCCTCCGGGGACAGCACCCCCTCGCCGACCCGGCCGAGCAGCTCCTCGTCACGCAGCCAGCGCAGCACGTGGGTCGCGTCGAGCGCCGGCCACCAGGTCAGCGCGAACTCCACGAACGCCCGGTCGCCCAGCATGGTGTCGACGAACTCGTCCTTGCCGCGCGCCCGGCCGCGCTCGCCGGTGACCTGGCGCCACAGCGCGTCGAGCAGGGTCGAGGCCACGCGCGGGAGCTGGCGGTTGCGCTTGCCCTGCGACAGCAGCTGGCGGCGCAGCTGGTTGAGGTCGCGGCCGCTCAGCGTGAGCCGGTCGTCGCGGTAGAACACGCTGAACTCGTGTGGAGCGCCCGGCACGGCCTGCCGCGACAGCCGTCGCATCAGCTCGGCCATCCGGGCGGCACCCTTCACGTCGGCCACGGCCGGGGCGTCGTGGCGGCCGGACCGCACGCCGTCGACGACCTCGCCCAGCGAGCGCAGTGCGACGGCGGTCTCACCCAGCGACGGCAGCACCCGCTCGATGTAGCGCATGAACACGCCCGACGGCCCGACGACGAGCACGCCGCCGGTCTCGTAGCGGCGACGGTCGGAGTAGAGGAGGTACGCCGCGCGGTGCAGCGCGACGACGGTCTTGCCGGTGCCGGGACCGCCGCTGATCGTGACGACGCCCTTGCTGGGCGCGCGGATCGCCTTGTCCTGCTCGGCCTGGATCGTCGCGACGATGGAGTGCATCGTGCGGTCGCGGGCGCGGGAGAGCTGGGCCATCAGGGCGCCCTCGCCGACGATCGGCAGGTCGCCGGCGCCGTCGGCCTCGGGGTCGAGCAGGTCGTCCTCGACGGCGGTGACGCGGGCACCGGCGCAGCGCAGCACGCGGCGTCGTACGACGCCCTGCGGGTCGGCGGCGGTGGCCTGGTAGAAGACAGCGGCCGCGGGCGCACGCCAGTCGATCAGGAGCGAGTCGCGGTTCTCGTCGCGCAGGCCGATGCGGCCGATGTAGCGCGGTCCGTCGGCGCGCACCTTGGTCTCGTCGAGGTCGAGCCGGCCGAAGACCAGGCCCTCGTGAGCGGCGTTCAGCGTGGCGATCCGCTTGGCCGCCTGGAACACCATCGCGTCGCGCTCGACGAGGCCACCGTCGTGGCCGAGCGTGCCGCGACCGTGGCCCTCGCGGGCCAGGGCCTCGGCGTTCCTCGTCGACGTCTCCAGCTGGCGGTAGACGCGGTCGACGAACGCCTGCTCGTGGGCGATCTCGCGCTCCGCCTCGTCGACGTCGCCGTCGACGGGAGGAGCGATCTGGTCGACAGACCCGTGGTTCACGCTTCCCCTGGTTGTGCTCGTGTGTGCCTCGATACCCGAACGTCGTGCGGATTCGGGCAAGAGCGAGAGTCTACCCGCGGCCCCGGCGATGATTCGCGGGGTTTCCAGGGATTCGTCCGTGAGTCAACGACCCGTGCGGGTCGACGCCCGGGCGGCCTCGTAGCGTGCGATGAGCTCCGCGGGCGGTACCCGGCGGACGACCTCGCCGATCACGTCGAGCGGCACCTGCTCGAGCCGGGTGAACCGCACGCAGGACTTGCCCATGTCGAGCCTCAGCCCGCGCTCGGCGTACTGCGCGCGGAACCAGGCCTCGAGCTCCGCGTCGCCGTACACCGACATCAGGTAGAGCGCCATGTGGCGCTTCTGGGAGGCGAGGCCGGCGAGCGCCAGCGGCTGGCCGTTGTAGGTGTCGGGGTAGACGTCGAGTGGGATGCCCCAGCCGATCATCCCGTAGCCCATCGACTCCTCGTAGCCCTCGGGCAGGTGCTCGTTGACGACGTCGCGGATCGTGCTGATCGCCTCGCGACGGTTGTCCGGCAGCTCGTCGAGGTACTCCTCGACCAGGGACGCGTCCGACCTCATGCGCGTCAGTATCGCGCCCGGGACCGACTGCTGGGATAGCCTTCCCGCACCATCCGGTGATCGGTCGCGAAGGGGGCGGGCCATGACGCCGATCTTTCTCGTGCTGCTGCTCGTGGTCGCCGCCGTCGCCGGTGTCGCGGGCTACGCGCTCGGCCGGGGTGCGGCCGGGCAGGCGACGGTCGACGCCGAGGCGGTCGAGGCGGTACGCCGCGAGGTGCTCGGACTGCGCGCGCTCGTCGGCCGGATCAAGGACACCGCCTGGGACCACCGCGAGCTCGACAGCACGCTCGCCACGATCATCGTCGACGAGATCCGCACCTACGAACGAAAAGAGCTCGAGTGAGCGTCAACCTGCCCAAGGTGAGGTCCGGCGCGAAGAGCGCGGCCCGGGTGGTCGTCACCGGAATCGGCGTCATCGTGGCAGCCCTGATCGTGCTGCTGTTCGTGCGGCCGTCGACGGCGTCGACCGGGCCGGACCAGGTCGCGCTGCACTACAAGGGCGGCGCCTTCTCCAGCAAGCGGTTCTCCGACTGCATCGCGCCCTCCAACCGCGTCTTCGACGGTCCGGGCGACTCGCACTTCGCGTACCCGTCGTCGCAGACCAACTTCGTCTTCGACGCCGACCCCGGCAGCGACGGCCGGCAGATCACGTTCGTCACCCGCGACGGCATCGAGATGGCGGTCGAGGGCGTCACCAACTTCCTGCTCAACACCGCTTGCGAGCCGATCAGGATCGGTGAGTCGCGGTACACCGGCGGCACACTGCAGCGCTTCCACGAGCTGATCGGCAACCGCTACCAGGCGTACATGACCGAGGACGGGCAGCGCTCGGACGGCTGGCGGCAGATGCTCAACGTCTACATCGCGCGTCCGCTCGACACCGCGATCGACCGGGCCGGCCAGAACTACACCTACACCGAGCTCTACACCGACCCGACCAAGAAGGCCGACTGGGAGCAGGACGTGCTCGACCAGCTGCCCACGCTCGTCAACCGGCAGACCGACGGCGACACGGAGTTCTTCCTCAACTTCGCGATCACGCTGCAGAAGCCGGAGCCGCCGCAGGCGATCAAGGACGCCCTGGTCAAGCAGCAGGAGGCGGTGGCGAAGGCGAAGGCCGCCGAGGCCGAGGCGTCCGCCCGCGAGGCCGCTGCCGAGGCGCAGATCGCCGTGGAGCGCGCCGAGGCCGCGAAGATCAACGAGCGGATCAAGGTGCTCGGCCGCGAGGGCTACCTCAAGCAGTACTCCATCGACCAC
Organism: Nocardioides iriomotensis; assembly: GCF_004168035.1. Classification (GTDB taxonomy): domain Bacteria; phylum Actinomycetota; class Actinomycetes; order Propionibacteriales; family Nocardioidaceae; genus Nocardioides_B; species Nocardioides_B iriomotensis. The sequence continues at coordinate 23,131 of NZ_SDPU01000030.1, forward strand.
GGCCTGAACCCGTACCAGCCGTCGACCAACGGGATCATCACCGGCAACTGACGCCCGGTCCGACCCGGCTGACGGGACTGCTTGTTGCCAGTCGGGACGATCCGCGAAATTTCGGCCCGCTTGGTCCGGTTTTCCCGTTACGTTCCCCACGCCGCGCAGACACTCTGCGCCTGGACACAAGGGGGAAACCTTCATGACGCGTGCTCGCACGCTGGTGGGACGCACCACCGCCCTGCTCCTGATCACCTCGGGAGCCGTCATGGTCGGCAGCACCACGGCCCACGCCGCCGACGGCACCATCACCGGCACCATCACGGCTGCGAACCGGCCCATCACGTACGGCTACGCGGACCTGTACAAGTGGGACGCGGTCGGCAAGCGCTTTGCGTACGTCACGTATGACTTCATCTCGGCGGCGTCGCCCGACAAGACGTTCAGCTTCACCGTCGCCCCGGGCAAGTACGCCGTCGAGGTCTACGGCTCACGCCTACCGGACAACTCTGTCGGGGACGCCTGGGCGCTCCCGGAGACCCTCAGCCACGCCGGCGTCATCGAGGTGACGGACGGCGGCACGGTCCGGGCCGACGTGTCCTACCCGACCATGTACACCGTCAGCGGGACGGTGTCGGGAGCGCGCGCCGGCGAGAGCGAGGCGAGGCTGCTGCGCTGGGAGCCGAGCCACAACAGCTTCGAGTACTTCGAGTGGGACGACACGCGCTACAACGGGAGCTACTCGTTCGATCACGTCCCGGCGGGCACCTACACGATGGAGTTCGAGCGCCCCGACGGCACGGCCATGGGCGAGGAGAAGTGGCTGGGCGGCAACGCGGCCATGCCCACCGCGCCCAGCGGGTCCGGGGTGTTTTCCGTCGGTAGCAGCGACCTCGTGAAGAACTTCAACTTCGACGGCCCGGCGCCGGCACCCGTGGCCACGACCGCGCCGGCCATCCCGGCGACGGCCGCGGTCGGCGTGCCGATCACCGCCACGCCGGGTGCCTGGACCGAGACGCCCAGCCTGGCCTTCCAGTGGCTGCGCAACGGCGTCGCCATCCCGGGCGCCACGAGTACGACGTACGTCCCGACCGTGGCCGACGCCGGAGGCACGCTGGCCTTCACGGTGGCGGCCACCCAGGCCTACACGGCCACCGGCAACGCTCGCACCGGTGACGCCGCGGTCGCCAAGCTGGTCTCGGCCGTGACTGCCAAGGCCAAGAAGAAGGTCGAGCTGGGCAAGAAGGCCAAGCTCAAGGTCGGCGTCTCGGTCCCCGGCGTGGCCTCGCCGACGGGCATGGTGAAGGTGTTCGAGGGCAAGGACAAGGTCGCCAAGGGCGTGCTCGACACCACGGACGGCGGCAAGCTGACCATCAAGGTGAAGAACCTCGAGCTCGGCAAGCACAAGCTCAAGGTCGAGTACCTCGGCAACACCGTGACCAACGGCGCGACGGACAAGGTGAAGGTCAAGGTCGTCCGCTGACCTGAGCACAGATACCGATATCGGTAGTCCGGCAGCGACCCAGGGGTCACGCTCGGGCTACCGATGTCGGTGTCGGGGGCGGTTACTTCTTGGCGCGGTTGAGGAACGCCAGCATCGCCTGCTTGGCCTCGTCCGACCCGAACAGCCGGGCGGACAGCGCGGCCAGGTCGGCGCCCTGCTCGTCGATGCGCTGCACGAGATGCCGGCCGACGAGCTGCTTGGTCTCGCGGAGGCCCTGCGGGTTGCCCTTCGCGAGCGATGCGCACACCTCGGCGACACGGGCGTCGAGACCGTCCTCGGGCACCGCCTCGGTGACCAGGCCGGTCGCCGCGGCCGCCGTACCGTCGAAGACCTCGCCGCCCAGGAACGTCAGCGCCACCGAGCGGTCGGTCATCCGTGGCACGACGGTGAGCGAGATCGCGGCGGGGGTGAGGCCGAGGCGCACCTCGGTGAAGGCGTACGTCGCGTCGGCGGCGCTGATCGCGATGTCGGAGGCGGCGACGATCCCGATGCCGCCCGCGCGGACGTTGCCGTGCACGCGGGTCACGACCGGCTTGGCCAGCGTGACGATGCGGCGCTGGAGGTCGACCAGCACACCGGCCGCCTTCTCCATGCCCTCGCCGGCGGCCTCGGACAGGTCGGCGCCGGAGCAGAACGTGCGGCCCTCGGCCCGGACCAGCACCACCTTGACGTCCGGGTCGTCCTCGGCGCGGCCGAGCCCGTCGTACAGCTCGCCGACGAGCTGCCGGGACAGCGCGTTGCGGTTGTGCGGCGAGTCAAGTGTCAGCGTCGCCACGCCGTCGGCGGCGGCGTAGTGGACCAGCTCCGTCACAGCGGCTCCCTGTGCTCAGTAGGACTTGGGCAGGCCCAGCGAGTGCATGCCCACGAAGTTCAGGATCATCTCGCGCGACACCGGCGCGATCCGGCCGGCGCGGGCCGCGACGAGGAGTCCGGCGACACCGTACTCCTGGGTGATCCCGTTGCCGCCGTGTGCCTGGACGGCCCGGTCGGCGGCGTCGCAGGCGGCCTCGGCGGCGGCGTACTTCGCCATGTTCGCGGCCTCGCCCGCGCCCATGTCGTCGCCGGCGTCGTACAGCGCGGCCGCCTTCTGGGTCATCAGCCGGGCGAGCTCGATCTCGATCTTGGACTCGGCGAGCGGGTGCGCCAGACCCTGGTGGCTGCCGATCGGGGCGCCGAAGACCTCGCGCTCCTTGACGTAGGCGACCGCCTTGTCGAGCGCGAACCTCGCGAGCCCCGTCGAGAACGACGCGGCCATGATCCGCTCCGGGTTGAGCCCGGCGAAGAGCTGCACCAGCCCGGCGTCCTCGTCGCCCACGAGCGCGTCGGCGGGCAGCCGCACGTCGTCGATGAACACCGAGAACTGCTGTTCGGGGCTGACGATCTCCATCGGGATCGGGGAGTACTCGAAGCCGTCGGCATCGGTCGGCACCACGAACAGGCAGGGCTTGAGCTTGCCGGTGCGGGCGTCCTCGGTGCGCGCGACGACGAGGACGTGGGCCGCCTCGTCGACGCCGGAGATGTAGATCTTGCGGCCGTTGAGCACCCAGCCGTCCGCGTCACGACGCGCGGTGGTGGTGATGTTGTGCGAGTTGGTGCCGGCGTCGGGCTCGGTGATCGCGAAGGCCATCGTCTGCGTGCCGTCGGCGATGCCGGGCAGCCAGCGCCGCTTCTGCTCGTCGGTGCCGAACCGGCTGATCACGGTGCCGCAGATCGCCGGCGACACGACCATCATCAGCAGCGGGCAGCCCTGCGCGGCGAGCTCCTCGCACACCGCGGCGACGTCGCCGATGCCGCCCCCGCCCCCGCCGTACTCCTCGGGGATGTTGATCCCGAGGTAGCCGTGCTTCCCGATCTCCAGCCACAGGTCGGTGGTCTTGCCGCCGGACCGTGCCTGCTGCACGAAGTAGTCGCGGCCGTAGCCGCCGGCGAGCTTCCTCACCGCCGCCCGCAGCGCCAGGCGCTCCTCGGACTCGGTGAACGCGGTCTCGGTCATGCTTCCTCCTGCTGGACGACGGCGAGCACGTCTCCGGCGGCGACCTGCGCGCCGACGGAGACGGGGATCTCGGTGACCGTGCCGGCGTGCGGCGCGGACACGGTGTGCTGCATCTTCATCGCCTCGAGCACGAGCACCACCGCGCCCGCGGCGACCTCGGCTCCCGGCTCGACGGCGATCGACACGACGGACCCGGGCATCGGCGCGAGCAGCGAGCCGCTGGCGACCTGGTCGGCCGGGTCCACGAACCTCGGGGTACGGCGGAGCGCGACGTGCCCGGCGGCGGAGTCGACGTCGACGGCCTGCTCCGAGACGGCGACCTCGCACCGGTGGCGCACGCCGTCGCGCTCCACGACGACTTCGGTCTGGGACGCGTTGACGGCACGCATCGTGCCGTCGGCGGAGACGTACCCGTCGCGGCCGCCGTACCAGCCGACCTCGACGTCGTCGTCACGGTGCGTGAAGCGGGAGGTCTGCGGGGCGGACACGACGTTTCGCCATGCCGTCGGGACGCCTCGCTGGACCGGCCGGGCGGCGGCCTGCGTCTCGGCGAGCGCGACCGCGGCGGCGAACGCGCTGACGTCCAGGTCGACCTCCGCCGCCGCCAGCATCCCGTGCCGGTCGAGGAAGTCGGTGCTCACGTCACCGGCCCGGAACGCCTCGGACCGGAGCACGCGCAGCAGCAGGTCGCGGTTGGTCGTCACACCGTGGATCCGCGCGTTGGTGAGCGCGCTGACCAGCAGCCGGATCGCCGCGTCACGGGTCGGCGCGTGAGCGACCACCTTCGCCAGCATCGCGTCGTAGTGGGTCGACACCGTGCTGCCCGCGGCGTACCCGGCGTCCACCCGCAGCCCCGGCAGGTCCGGCACCTCGAACGCGGTCAGCACGCCGCTCTGCGGTTGCCACTCCCGCTGCGGGTCCTCGGCGTACAAGCGCACCTCGACGGCGTGTCCCTCCGTGGTGGAGGCTCCCATGGTCCAGGAGTGCTCCGCCTCGCCGATCTGCAGCGCGACGAGGTCGATCGAGTGCACCAGCTCGGTGACCGGGTGCTCGACCTGGAGCCGGGTGTTCATCTCCAGGAACCAGAACCGCTCCGTGTCCGGGTCGTAGAGGAATTCGACCGTGCCGGCGCCGCGGTAGGCGACCGCCTCGGCGGCGGCGCGGGCGGCCTCGTGCAGCGCGGTCCGGACCTCGTCACGCAGGCGCGGTGCAGGCGTCTCCTCGACGATCTTTTGGTGGCGGCGCTGCACCGAGCAGTCCCGCTCACCGTGGACGGAGGTGCCGACGACCTGCACCTCGACGTGCCGTCCGTGCTCGACGTAGGTCTCCACGAAGACGGTGCCGTCGCCGAACGCCGACGCCGCCTCGTCCGACGCGGCCCGGACCTCGTCTGCCAGCCGGTCGAGCGTGCGCACGATCCGCATGCCGCGGCCACCGCCGCCGGCGGCGGCCTTCACGAGGACCGGCAGGTCCGCCTCGGTCACCGCGGCAGGGTCGAGGTCCGTGAGGACGGGGACCCCGGCGTCGGCCATCAGCTTCTTGGCCGAGACCTTGTCGCCCATCTGCTCGATGGACTCCGGCGTCGGCCCGACCCAGGTCAGGCCGGCGGCGATCACGGCCCGGGCGAAGTCGGCGTTCTCCGAGAGGAAGCCGTAGCCGGGGTGGACGGCGTCGGCGCCGGCCGCCTCCGCCGCCGCGACCAGCAGGTCGGCGCGGAGGTAGGTGTCGCTCGGGCTGTCGCCCGGGAGGCGTACGGCGACGTCGGCCTCGACGACGTACGGCAGCCTGGCGTCGGCGTCGGAGTGCACGGCGACGGTCGAGATGCCGAGCCGGCGGCAGGTCGCGAACACGCGCGAGGCGATCTCGGCACGGTTCGCGACGAGCAAGGTCTGGATCATCCGGTCACATCCTGAAGACGCCGAAGCGGTCGGTGCCCTCGATCGGGGCGTTCTCGATCACGGACAGGCAGATGCCGAGCACGGTGCGGGTGTCGCGCGGGTCGATGACGCCGTCGTCGTAGACCATCCCGGACAGGAAGAACGGCAGGCTCTGCTCCTCGACGGACTGCTCGATGAACGCACGCATCTGCGCGTCGCCGTCCTCGTCGTACGGCTGGCCCTTCGCCTCCGCGGCCTGCCGCGCGACGATCGACAGGACACCGGCGAGCTGCGCGGGACCCATCACGGCGGACTTGGCGGACGGCCAGGTGAACAGGAACCGTGGGTCGTAGGCGCGGCCGCACATGCCGTAGTTCCCGGCGCCGTACGACGCGCCCATCATGATCGACAGGTGCGGCACGGTGCTGTTGCTGACCGCGTTGATCATCATCGCGCCGTGCTTGATGATGCCGCCCTGCTCGTACTCCGCGCCGACCATGTAGCCGGTGGTGTTGTGCAGGAACAGCAGCGGTACGTCGATCTGGTTGGCGAGCTGGATGAACTGGGCCGCCTTCTGCGACTCCTCGCTGAACAGCACGCCCTGCGCGTTGGCGAGGATGCCGATCTGTCGGCCGTGCAGCCGCGCCCAGCCGGTCACGAGCGACGGGCCGTACAGGGGCTTGAACTCGTCGAACGCGACCTCGTTGCCCGGACCCGCGCCGTCACAGATCCGCGCGATCACCTCGCGCGGGTCGAACGGCTCCTTGAGGTCCGCGGGCACGAGGTCGAGCAGGTCCTCGGGATCGGCGTCCGGCTCCGCCCAACCCCGATTCGTCCGCGAAACTGCGTCCGTCCCACGCGGAGCGACCGCGGACGAATCGGGGTGGGGCTTGCGGTGGTGGAGCCGCGCCACGACGCGCCGCCCGATCCGGATCGCGTCGTGCTCGTCGACGGCGAGGTAGTCGGCGAGACCCGAGGTGCGCGCGTGCATCTCGGCGCCGCCGAGCGACTCGTCGTCGGACTCCTCGCCGGTCGCCATCTTCACCAGCGGCGGGCCGCCGAGGAAGACCTTGGCGCCCTCCTTGACCATGACGACGTAGTCGCTCATCCCGGGGACGTACGCGCCGCCGGCCGTCGAGTTGCCGAAGACCAGCGCGACGGTCGGCGTCTTGGCCGCCGAGGCCCGGGTCAGGCCGCGGAACATCCCGCCACCCGGGATGAAGATCTCCTTCTGCGTCGGCAGGTCGGCGCCGCCGGACTCGACGAGGTTGACCGTGGGGAGGCGGTTCTCGCGGGCGATCTGGGCGGCGCGCTGCACCTTCTTCAGCGTCCACGGGTTGCTCGCGCCGCCGCGCACGGTCGGGTCGTTGGCGATCACCATGCATTCGACGCCGGACACGACACCCAGGCCCGTGACGACCGACGCGCCGACGGCGAAGTCGCTGCCCCAGCCGGCCAGCGGCGAGAGCTCGAGGAACGCCGAGCCCTCGTCGAGGAGCAGCTCGATGCGTTCGCGGGCGGTGAGCTTGCCGCGCCTGCGGTGGCGTTCGACGTACTTCTCGCCACCGCCGGCCACGGCCTTGGCGTGCTCGGCGTCGAGGGCGGTCAGCTTCTCGAGCATCGCGTCCCGGTTGGTCGGGCCTGTCGTGACCGTCATGGGGCGTACCCCAGCAGCCGGGCGTTCAGGTCGGTGAGCACCTCGGTGGCTCCTCCTCCGATTCCGAGGATCCGGGCGTCGCGGTAGTGCCGCTCCACCTCGGTCCCGTGCATGTAGCCGGTGCCGCCGAAGAGCTGCACGGCCTGGCTGACGACCCACTCGGCGCACGCGACGGCTGTCGCCTTCGCGTGCAGCGCCTCGACGAGCACGTCGTCGCCGGCGACGTACCGGCGGGCGACCTCGCGCGTGTAGGTGCGCGCGACGTCGACCTGCCGGTGCATCTCGACGAGCCGGTGTCGGACGACCTGGTTGGCGACGAGCGGGCGGCCGAACGTCTCGCGCTCGCGGGAGTACGCCGCCGCGAGGTCGAGCGAGCGCTGCGCGATGCCGTAGCCGTGCGCGGCCAGCGCGAGCCGCTCGACGACGAAGGCGTCGGCGATCTGCGCGAAGCCGGCGTTCTCCGCACCGACCAGGTTCGCGACGGGCACCCGCGCACCGGTGAACGACAGCTCGGCCGTGTCGGAGCAGTGCCAGCCCAGCTTCGACAGCGAGCGGGTCACCTCGAAGCCGGGCGTGCCCTTCTCGACCACCAGCAGGCTGATGCCGGCGTGGCCGGGCCCGCCGGTGCGCACGGCCGTGGTCACGAAGTCCGCACGCACGCCCGAGGTGATGAACGTCTTCGCGCCGTCGACGACGTAGTGGTCGCCGTCGCGCCGGGCCGTGGTGCGCAGCCGCGCGACGTCGGACCCGCCGCCCGGCTCGGTGATCGCCAGCGCGCCGATCGTCTCGCCGGCCAGCGTCGGCCGGACGAACCGGTCCACCTGATCCGGGTTGCCGGACGCGACGAGGTGGGGCAGCGCGATGCCGCTGGTGAACAGCGCGGCGAGCAGGCCGCTCGACGCGCCGGCGTCGGTGAACGCCTCCGACACGGCAAGGGCGTCGAGGAACGTCCCGCCACTGCCGCCCAGGTCCTCCGGCACACCGAGGCCGAGCAGGCCGAGCTTCGCGGCCTTCGCGTGCAGCTCGCGCGGCACCTCGCCCGCGTCCTCCCAGTCCTGCAGGTTCGGCACGACCTCGCCGCGCACGAACGCCCGCGCGGTCTCGCGCAGCGCCTCCTGCTCGTCGGTCCAGAAACCGCCTCGGGTGGTCGAGACCGTCACAGCAGCACCTCCGGTACGTCGACGTGCCGCGCGCGCACCCATTCCCCGAGCGCCTTCGCCTGCGGGTCGAACCGGCCGGACGCGGCCACGCCGTCGCCGAGCAGGCCGTGCAGCACGACGTTGACGCCGCCGAGGTTCGGCAGCGGGTGCACCTCGACGTCGAGGTCGGCGGCCTCGGGCACGAGCCGGCGTACCGCGTCCGTCGTGATCGTCGAGATCAGCCAGGCCACCCGGTCGGGCCGTGCCTGCGCGTCGCGGGCCCAGAGCCCGAGGTTGGCGTCGCCGCCCTTGTCGCCGGAGCGCGCGTGCGCGACCAGGCCGAGAGGGACGCGCCGGGTGGGACCGTCGAGCTTCGCGACCGGCGTCGACGGGGACTCGCGAGAGGCCAGTTCGCGCACGACACGCCGCGAATCACGGTGGGGAAGTGGCCTCTCGCGCGAGGTGGTCAGGAGGTGGGCATGCGAGGCGGGGGCGGAGGGGCCGGTGGCGGGGATGAACGCGGGGCGGTAGACCCCGTAGGGCGTGGCGGGGGCGGGCGGGGCGGTGAGCGTGAAGCCCGGGTACGAGCCCAGCGCGAGCTCGACGAGCGGGGCGGTGAACGCCTTGCCGACCTTGTTCGGGTCGGGGTCGCGGACCGTGACGCGCAGCCGGGAGGACGCGGCCTCCTCGGTGGCGGGGTCGTCGTGGTCGGTGCGGGCGAGGGTCCACTCGACCTCGGCGGGACGGCCGGGGCCGGCGTCGAGCGCGGCCTCGAGCTGGGCGCGGACCCAGGCCGCCTTCTGCTCGACGTCGAGACCGACGAGGACCAGCTCGGCGGCGTTGCGGTGACCGCCGAGGAAGTTCAGGCAGACCTTGAGCGTGTCGGGCGGGGCGGACCCGCGGACCCCGTCGATGCGCACCCGGTCGGGACCGTCGTCGGAGAGCCGGACGCTGTCGAGGTGGGTGGTGACGTCGGGGCCGAGGTAGCGAGGCGTCTGGATCTCGTACATCAGCTGCGCGGTGACGGTGTCGACCGTGACCGCGCCGCCGGTGCCGTCCTGCTTGGTGATCACCGACGACCCGTCGGCCTCGAGCTCGGCGAGCGGGAACCCCAGGCTCCGGCTGGTCGAGCCTGACGAGACCAGGTCGAGGAAGCCCGAGAAGTTGCCGCCGGTCGCCTGCGTGCCGCACTCGATCACGTGACCCGCGACGGTCGCTCCGGCCAGGGCGTCATGGTCCTCGGGACGCGCGGGGTCCCAGTCGTAGACGGCCATCCCGGCGCCGACCACGAGCGACGCGTCGGTGACCCGACCGGTGACCACGACGTCCGCGCCCTGCCGCAGCGCGTCGGCGATGCCGGCGGCGCCGAGGTAGGCGTTGGCGGTGAGCGGCTTCCCGAACCGCTCGTCGAGCAGGCCGAGCTCGTCGATCCGGTCCCGGACGTCGTCGCCGTCGACGTACGCCACCGACGCGTCGAGCCCGAGACCGCGGGCGACCTCGACCAGCTTCTCGCCGAGGCCGCGCGGGTTGAGGCCGCCGGCGTTGCTGACGATCCGCACGCCCCGCTCCAGCGCGAGGCCGAGGCAGTCCTCGGCCTGCCGCACGAACGTCCGGGCGTAGCCGAGCGACGGGTCCTTGAGCTGGTCCTTGCCGAGGATCAGCATGGTCAGCTCGGCGAGGTAGTCGCCGGTCAGCACGTCGAGGCGCGGCGAGCCCTCCAGCATCTCCCGCATCGCGGAGAGCCGGTCGCCGTAGAAGCCGCTGGCGTTGCCGATCCGCAGGGTCATGACGCGCGCGGCTCCCGTCCGTCGCCGGCCGGGCCGGCGAACGCCTGCGCGACGTCGAGCCACCGGTCGGCGTCGGGGCCTGTGGCAACCAGGTCGGTGTCGGCGCGGTGCACGCGCTGGGTGACGAGCAGCGCGAAGTCGTACGCCGAACCGCGGACGCTCTGGTCTGCGTCGGCCGGACCGTCCTCGTGGAGATCGCCGCTCGGGAGGACGAGCGAGACGTGGATCGGGTCGGCCGGCGCGTCGAGGCCGCGCCCGGCGAACGCGTAGCCACGGGTGCGGATGCCGAGGTGCACCACGTGCCGCACCCGGTCGTCCCGGTCGAACGTGACGCCCAGCGCGTCGGCGACGTCGCGCGCGTGCGCCCAGGTCTCCATGAACCGGGCGGTGGCCATCGAGGTGGGGCTCATCGGCGGGCCGTACCAGGGGATCCGCTCCCCCGTCGGGTAGTCGCGCAGCGCCTTGACCAGCGCGGACCGGGACGCCCGCCAGCGCGCAAGGACCTCCAGGCCCGGGGCCGCGGCGCCCTCGGCGGCGGCCGTGTCGACGTGCCCGTCGGGGTCGGCGATCGCCTCCAGCACCGCGGCGTCCCAGGCCTGCTTGTCCGTCGCCGCCTTCAGCGCCACCTCGTCGGTCCAGGCGAGGTGCGCGACCTGGTGCGCGACGTCCCAGCCGGCGGCCGGGGTCGGCTTCCGCCAGCCGGTCTCGTCGTCGGGAAGGTTCGCCACCAGCGCGTCGAGCTGCGCGCACTCGGCGTCGAGGTCGGTGAGGACGAGGTCGGCGGTGCTGGTCATGGGCGGTCGGCTCCTGCCTGGAAGCGGTCGTCGAGGACGCGGGCCCACTCGTCGAGGATCCGCGCGCGGCGCCGGGTGTCGTCGGTGATCGTGGTGGCGAGGCCGAGGCCGCGGACCAGGTCGAGGGTGGCCTGCACGAGCTCACGCACCCCGGGCCGCGCCTCGTCGACGCCGAGCAGCTCGACGGCCCACCGGTGCGTCTCCCGGCCGATCCGCTGCTCGAGCGGGCCGACCGCCTCGTGCAGCTCGGGGTCGGTGCGTGCCGCGACCCACAGCTCGAGCGCCGCGGTGAACACGGGGCTGGTGAAGTGGTCGGCCAGCACCCCGAGCACCGCGCGGGTACGGCGGTCGCCGGACGGCAGCGCGGCGGCGGCCTCCCGCAGCTCCACGCCGCGCACGTCGGCGAGGTGCTCGACCGCCGCGAGCACGAGGGCGCTCTTGCTCGGGAAGTGGTGCAGCTGCGCCCCGCGGCTCACGCCGGCCCTCTCGGACACCAGCGTGGTCGACGTACCGCTCCAGCCGCGCTCCACCAGGCACTCGACGGTCGCGTCGAGGAGGCGCTGCCGCATCACGCGGGTGCGCTCCTCCTGCGGCACGCGGGTGCGCGCGCTCCGCTCGGACTGCTCGACGCTCACGCCGCCATCGTGACGTCGACCGGAACAAACAGTCAAGCCTGACTTTTTCTGCTGAGACGACGGGGCGGCGAGTGGCAGGATGAGCGCGTGTCCAGGGGGTTCCGGCAAGCCACGCGCGACGACGTCGTGGCCCTGCGCGACCTCGAGCGCACGGCGAACCTCGCCGCGCTCGGGCACGTCTTCCCGCCCGACCGTTTCCCGTTCCCCGACGACGCCGTCCTCGCGCGCTGGCAGATCGTGCTCGAGGACCCGGACGTCACCGTGCTCGTAACCGAGGACGAGGAGGGCGACAAGGACCTCGTCGCGTACGCGGCGTACGACTCCACGACGCTGCGCCACCTCGCCGTCCACCCCGACCACTGGGGCGAAGGGCTCGCGTCCGACGCGATCGAGACCGCGCTGAACGCCATGGACCTGCGTGGCAGCACCATCGCGTCGCTGTGGTGCCTGGAGGAGAACCACCGGGCCCGCCGGCTCTACGAGTACCTCGGGTGGCGCCCGGAGCGCGACCGACGGGAGGCGCCGTGGCCGCCGCACCCGACCGAGATGCGCTACACGCGGCTGATCATCGCGTCGGGCCGATGAGCCCGACCCGCACGGCCTGCCAGGGCACGGGCGAACCCTTCGTCCGTGCAGGTACGGCGGCCGGACGGTGGGTGCTGCTCGCCGCCGTGCTCGCCTCGGGGATGGCGTTCCTCGACGGCTCGGTCGTCAACGTCGCCCTGCCCCGGATCGGCGACGATCTCGGCGCCGACGTCGCCGAGCTGCAGTGGGTGGTCAACGCCTACCTGCTCACCCTGGCCTCGCTGATCCTCGTCGGCGGCGGCCTCGGCGACCGCTACGGCCGGCGCCGGGTCTTCCTCGTCGGCATCGCCTGGTTCGGCGTCGCGTCCCTGCTCTGCGCGGCGGCCCAGACCGCTGACCAGCTGGTGCTGGCCCGGCTCGTGCAGGGCATCGGCGGCGCGCTCCTCACCCCGGGCAGCCTGGCGATCATCCAGGGCTCGTTCCGGCCGCAGGACCGCGGCAAGGCGATCGGCCAGTGGGCCGGGCTGGGCGGCGTCGCCGCGGCGGTCGGCCCGCCGCTCGGGGGCTGGGTCATCGAGGTGGCGAGCTGGCGCTGGATCTTCCTCGCCAACGTCCCCCTCGCGCTGGCGATCATCGTGATCGGCCTCCGGCACGTCCCGGAGAGCCTCGACCCGGACGCGCCGCGCGGGTACGACGTGGCCGGATCGGTCCTCGGCGTGCTCGCCCTCGGTGGCGTCACCTACGCGCTGATCGAGGTCAGCTCGCCGTTCGCCGTGCCGTTCGGCGTCGTCGGCGTCCTCGCGCTGGTGGCGTTCCTGCTGGTCGAGGCGCGCAGCCCGCACCCGTTGATGCCGCTGCACCTGTTCCGCTCGCGCACGTTCAGCGTCGCCAACGCGATGACGGTGCTCGTGTACGGAGCGCTCGGGGCGATGTCGTTCTTCCTCGTGCTGCAGCTGCAGGTCGTGGTCGGCTACGCGCCCTGGCAGGCCGGTCTCGCGACGCTGCCGATGACGCTGGTGATGCTGGCCGGCTCCTCGCGCTCGGGCGCGCTGGCGGCGCGGATCGGGCCGTGGCTGCAGATGTCGGTCGGCCCGGCGCTGTGCGGCGTCGGCGCGTTCCTGCTGGTGCCGGTCGGCGTCGGCAGCTCCTACTGGCTCGACGTGCTACCCGGCCTCACCGTCTTCTCCGTCGGCCTCACCTCCCTGGTGGCGCCGCTGACCACCAGCGTGATGGCGGCGGCGCCGGACCGGTTCAGCGGCGTGGCCAGCGGGATCAACAACGCGGTCGCCCGGACCGGATCGCTGCTCGCGGTCGCCGCGCTGCCGGCCCTGGTCGGGCTGGCGGGCGCGGACTACGCGCGGCCGGACGTGTTCGACGCCGGCTACGAGCGCGCCCTGACCATCTGCGGCGTGCTGCTGCTGGTGGGCGGCGCGGTCAGCTTCGTCGGGCTGCCGCGGCGGCCGCCTTCCGCCGCAGGGCGCTGAGCCTCCCGCGTGCGCCCGTCGGCTCACCGGCGACCCGGGCCCGGCCGGCCCGACGCTCGCGGACGAGCTCGGCCCGGTACTTGTGGAAGTCGACCTGGATCGTGTGCCGCTTCGACGCGACGTAGCGCTTGCGCAGCGCCTCGTCGTACTCACGGATCTGCCGCCGCATGTCGTCGTACGACGGGAGCGCCGCCTCCCCGGTGACCAGGTCGGCGACCCAGTGCGACTGCGCCTCGGCCAGCGGCATGATCGCGCCGAGCGGCTGGATCAGTCCGACGAAGTAGAGGCCGGGGTGGTCGGGGTCGACGACGCGGCGGTACAGGTCGACGTGGTTGTCGCCGGCCCGGACGACCCGGTCGTCGAGGAACGGGAAACTGACCTTGTAGCCGGTGCAGTAGACGACGACGTCCACCTCGTAGGCCGACCCGTCGACGAAGAAGACCTTGGACCCCTCGAAGCGGTCGATGTTGGGCAGCACCGTGATGTCGCCGTGGCCGAGCCGGGTGAGCAGGTCGTCGCTGACGGTGGGGTGCGCGTGCAGCACGCGGTGGTCGGGCCGCGGCAGGCCGTAGTCGGTCAGCCGGCCTTGAGTCACCCGCAGCAGCGCCCCCATCGCGGTCTGCTGCACCAGCGTCGGCGTGCGGGCGATGACCCCGTCGGTGAGGTGGTCGGTCGGCACGCCGAACACGAACTTCGGGACGATGTGCGCGCCGCGGCGCATGGTGAGGTAGGTGCGCTCGGCGACCCGCGAGGACTCGACCGCGATGTCGGTGGCGGAGTTGCCAATGCCCAGCACCAGCACGCGCTTGCCCTCGAGCAGGTCGGGCGTCTTGTAGTAGTGGGCGTGGATCTGCGTGCCGGGGAAGTCCTCGGCGCCCGGGAACGACGGCTCCGGCCAGCGCGGGTCCCAGTGGTGCCCGTTCGCGACGACCACGTGCCGGTAGCGGCTGGTCTCGGGCTCGTCGGGCTCCCCGTGCTCGTTGCGGCCGCGCACGGTCACGTCGTACCCGTCGCGCCCGTCGCCGACCGGCTCCACCTTGACCACCTCGGTGCGGAACCGGATGTGCTCGCGGAGGCCGAAGTGGTCGACGAAGTCGTCGAAGTACTGCGCGATCTGCCAGTGGCTCGGGTACTCCGGCAGGTCCTCGGGCATCGGGTAGGCGGCGTACTCCATCAGCTGCCGCGAGGTGTTGATGTGCAGGGACCTGTACGCCGACGAGAGGCCGTTGTCGTTGCCGTAGCGCCAGTTGCCGCCGACCTCGCTGCCGAGCTCGAAGACGTCCACCTCCACCCCGCGCTCGAGCAGGACCTGCGCCGCCGAGATCCCCGACGACCCGGCACCGATGACGCAGACGCGGGAAGACATGGGCTCCACCTTGGCAGAACACGTTCTGGTGTTGAAGGGTGGCGGCGTGGCTTTTCCCTCCCCGCCGTGGCACCTGTCCGCGCAGATGTGGCTGTCGGTCTTCCGCGTTCCGGGCGGCGCCGGCGTCGAGCCGGGCGTGTACGGCGCCGCGTTCGTCTCCTACGAACCACCGGGCGTGCTGAGCTACCGCGAGCTGCTCGTCGCGCGCCTGCTCGACACCCGCCGGCGCCGGGTGCGGATCACCGACATCTGGGTCGACAACGAGACCTCGCGCGAGGGCGGCCGGGTGCTGTGGGCGATCCCGAAGGAGCTGGCCGAGCTCGACCTGGAGGAGACCCGGGTCGGCCCGACGTCGCACACCGCGCTGGCGGCGCGGGTCGACGGCGCGGCCGTCGCGTCGGCAGAGTTCGCGGCGGCGCCGGGCGCGGCCCTGCTGCGGGCCCCGTTCTCCGCGACGATCTCGCAGGAGCGCGACGGCGCAGAGGTGCTCACGTCGTGGCGCGGGTCCGCGAAATCCCTTCCTGCACTCGGCTTCTGGGACTTCGACCCGACCGGGCCGCTCGCGTTCCTGCACGGCCGGCGGCCGCTGGTGTCGTTCCGGCTGACCGACGTGCGGATGGTGTTCGGCTGAGTCCTACCGGACGACCTCGTACTCCACGTGCGTGGCGTGCGGGGAGTCCCACACCTGCACCTTGCGGAGCGTGAGGTCCGAGGTGAACCCGTCGAACAGCCGCTTGCCGCCGCCGAGCACGACCGGCGCGGTGGAGATGACGAGCCGGTCGACGACCCCGGCGTCGAGCGCCTGCCGGACCAGCGACCCGCCGCCCATCACGTTGACGTACTTGTCGCCCGCGGCCTCGGTGGCCTGGGCGAGCGCCGCCTCGAAGCTCGGCACGAACCGGAAGCCGGCGCTGGGATCGGGCTGGTCGTCCACTCGGCTGGTGACGACGAAGAGCGGGATCTCCCACGGGTTGCTGCCGCCCCAGGCCTCGGCCGACTCGTAGGTGTTGCGGCCGCAGATGACCGCGCCCTGGCGGTTGCCGAACGCGCCGAGGAACTCTTCGTCGGCACCGTCCGCCTCGCCGACGGTCTCGCCGGCAGCGTCCTGCTCATAAGTCCAGGGACCGCCGAAGACCCAGTAGTGCAGCCGTTCGCCGCCCTTGCCCAGCCCGCAGCCGGGCCCGTCGTCGGGGCCGGCGAAGTAGCCGTCGACGGAGACGGTCAGTCCGGCTGCGACGGTCGCCTTGCTGGTCATGAGGTCCTCCTGGGTGGTCGGTCACTCGTACCGACTCGGACCCGCCCGGGAACTCATCGGTCAGGCGAGGAAGCCGCGCAGCAGGGAGGCCGAGCCCGCCAGGTGCTCCTCCATCGCGGCGGCGGCGTCGCCGACCACCCCGGCCAGGATCGCGCTGACGACCGCCTCGTGCTGCTCGTTGGAGTGCGCGATGTTGCGCGGCAGCAGCGGGATGTCGTCGAGGAAGTGGTTCACCGCCATCCGGTTGTCCGCGACCAGCGGGACCAACGACCGCACGCCGGACAGCTCGGCGATCGTGAGGTGCAGCCGCGAGTCGAGCCGCCGGTAGTCCTCCGGCCCGGCCTGGCTGGTCTCCCGCAGCGCGGTCCAGAGCCGCTCCCGCTCGGGTGCGCTGAGCGTGCGCTGAGCGGCGAGGCGGCAGGCGCCCACCTCCAGCACCTCGCGCAGCGCGAGCGCGTCCTCGAGGTCGGCCGCGTCGGGCGGCTCCTCGTGGCCCCCGGCCACGACGGCCGCCGGACCGGTGGGCAGCTCGTCGACGACGAACGTTCCGCCGTACCGCCCGCGCCGCGAGAGCAGGTACCCCGCGTCGGCGAGTGAGCGGATCGCGTCGCGGACGGTGTCGCGGCTGACCGAGAACCGCAGCGCGAGCTCGCGCTCCGACGGGAGCTGCTCCCCCGGCGCGACGACGCCGAGCCGGATCGTCTGCAGGAGCCGCTGCACGGTCTCCTCGAACGCGTTTCCGGGCCGGACCGGCCGGAAGAACGTCTGCTCGATGCGGTCTGTCATGGGTCGGACCGTCACAGCGGCGTCACGTACGCCGCGTGGATGCCGCCGTCGACGATGAAGCTGGAGGCGGTGATGAACGACGCGTCGTCGCTGGCGAGGAACGCCACCGCCGCCGCGAGCTCCTCGGGCTCAGCGAACCGGCCGACCGGCACGTGCACGAGCCGCCGGGCGGCTCGCTCGGGGTCCTTGGCGAAGAGCTCGCGCAACAGCGGGGTGTTGACCGGGCCGGGGCAGAGCGCGTTGACCCGGATGCCCTGCCGGGCGTACTGCACGCCGAGCTCGCGGGACATCGCGAGCACGCCGCCCTTGGACGCGGTGTAGGAGATCTGCGACGTGGCGGAGCCCATCACGGCGACGAACGAGGCGGTGTTGATGATCGAGCCGCGGCCCTGCGGGACCATGTGCCGCAGGGCGGCCTTGCAGCACAGGAAGACCGAGGTCAGGTTGACCTGCTGCACGCGGTCCCAGGCCTCGATGCCGGTGTCCTCGATGAGGTCGTCCTCCGGCGGGGAGATGCCCGCGTTGTTGAACGCGATGTCGAGCCGGCCGTGCTCGCGGGCGACGCCGTCGAACAACGCATCGACCTGCTCCTGGCTGGCGACGTCGACGGCGACGAACGAGCCGCCCACCTCATCGGCCGCGGCCTTGCCGGTGGTCGGGTCGAGGTCGGCGACGACGACGTGCGCGCCCTCGGCCGCCAGGCGGTGCGCGGAAGCGAGGCCGATGCCGCTCGCGCCGCCGGTGACGACGGCGACGCGGCCGGCCAGGCGCTGGGTGAGGTCGACGGTGGGCAGGCTGGTCATGACGGGGACTCCGTGCTGTCGATGGCGAGGAAGACGTTCTTGGTCTCCGTGAACTGGAGCGGCGCGTCGGGACCGAGCTCGCGGCCGATGCCGGACTGCTTGAAGCCGCCGAAAGGCGTCGAGTAGCGCACCGAGGAGTGCGAGTTGACCGACAGGTTGCCGGCCTCGACCGCGCGCGAGACCCGGACGGCGCGGGAGAGGTCACGGGTCCAGATCGAGCCGGACAGGCCGTACGCCGAGTCGTTGGCCAGCGTGATCGCGTCGGCCTCGTCGTCGAACGGCAGGACCGCGACGACCGGCCCGAACACCTCCTCGCGCACCACCGCGTCGTCGCGCGACGGGGTCAGCACGGTCGGCGGGAACCACCAGCCGGGTCCGTCGGGCGCCGTACCCCGGAAGGCGACGGGTGCGTCGTCGGGCACGTAGGAGGCGACCTTCTCCCGGTGCGCCTCGGAGACGAGCGGGCCCATCTCGGTGCCTTCGTCGTTGGGGTCGCCGACCGCGACGCCGGACACGGCCGGCTCGAAGAGCTCCATGAACCGGTCGTAGACGCTGCGCTGCACGAGGATCCGGCTGCGGGCGCAGCAGTCCTGGCCGGCGTTGTCGAAGATGCCGTACGGCGCGGAGGCGGCCGCCTGCTCGAGGTCGCTGTCGGCGAAGACGATGTTGGCGCTCTTGCCGCCCAGCTCGAGCGTCACGCGCTTGACGTGTGCGGCGGCGCGGGCCATCACCCGGGTGCCGGTCTCGGTGGACCCGGTGAACACGATCTTGCGCACGTCGGGGTGGTCGACGAGCGCCTCGCCGACGACGGAGCCCTTGCCGGGCAGCACCTGGAACAGGCCGGCGGGCAGGCCGGCCTCGGCGCCGAGCTCGGCGATCCGCATCGCGGTCAGCGGCGTCCACTCGGCCGGCTTCACGAGCACGGCGTTGCCGGCGGCGAGCGCGGGACCGAGCCCCCAGCCGAGGATCGGCATCGGGAAGTTCCAGGGCGTGATGATGCCGACCACGCCCATCGGCTCCTCGAAGGTGATGTCGAGGCCACCGGCGACAGGGATCTGCTTGCCCAGCAGGCGTTCCGGCGCCGCGGAGTAGTAGGTCAGCACGTCGCGCACGTTGCCCGCCTCCCAGCGGGCCTGGCCGATCGGGTGGCCGGCGTTGGCGACCTCGAGCGCGGCGAGCTCCTCGACGTGCGCGTCGACGTGGGCGGCGAAGTCGCGGAGCGCGCCGGCGCGGTCGGCGGGGGCGAGCGCCGCCCACGTCCGCTGGGCCGCCTGGGCCTTCGCGACGGCGGCGTCGACCTCCTCCGCCTCCAGCTCCTCGACCGTGGTCACCACCGACTCGTCGGCGGGGTTGACCACCTCGAACACGCTCACGATGCTTCTCTCTCCTTGTCGTCGTGGTCTCGACCGGGCGGTTCCTGAGCCTGTCGATCGGCTCGACCACCCGGCGCGGCCGCTTCGGTCAGCGCGTGGAAGAGCCGCACGTCGTCGAGGGTCTCCTCCGGGTGCCACTGCACCGCCAGCACGAACCGCTCCCCCGGCAGCTCGACCGCCTCCACGATGCCGTCCTCGGCGTGCCCGCTCGCCACCAGGTCCGGTGCGAGCTTCGCGATGGCCTGGTGGTGGTAGCAGGACGCGCCGGCCTCCTCGCCGAGGATCGACGCGAGCCGGCTGCCGGGCACCGTGCGCACGGTGCGGCCGGCGAACTTCCCGAGGCCGGCCCGGTGGTCGTCGGCACCACCCATGGCGTCGGGCAGGTGCTGCTCGAGCGTGCCGCCCAGCGCGACGTTGAGCACCTGGGCGCCTCGGCAGATGCCGAGCACGGGCATCCCGCGGTCGAGGGCGCCGCGGAGCAGCCCGAGCTCCCAGGCGTCGCGCTCGGTGCGCGGCTCGTCGGCCTCGGCGTGCGGCTGCTCGCCGTACAGCCGGGCGTCGACGTCCTTGCCGCCGGTGAGCACGAGCGCGTCGACCCGGTCGAGAACGGCGTCGACGGCTGCCGCGCTGACCGGCTGCGGCGGCAGCAGGGTCGCAACCGCGCCGACGCGGGTCACGGACTCGACGTACTGGTACTGGAGGTACGCCGCGGGCACGTCCCACACGCCCTGCTGCGCCCGCTCGACGTACGTCGTCAGCCCGACGACGACAGGGCGGTCAGAAGCGCTCAAAGCCGCGCACCCTCTCCCAGTCGGTCACCGCGGCGTCGAACGCCTGGAGCTCGACGCGGGCGTGGTTGAGGTAGTGGTCGACGACGTCGTCGCCGAACGCCTTCCGCGCGAGAGCCGAGTCGTCGAACAGGTCGCGAGCGTCGCGCAGCGTGGTCGGCAGCCGGTCGACACCGGAGACGTAGGCGTTGCCGGGCTGCGGGTCCTCGAGCGACAGCTCGTTGTCGATGCCGTCGAGCCCGGCGGCGATCAGCGCGGCCACGGCGAGGTAGGGGTTCACGTCGCCACCGGGGACGCGGTTCTCCATGCGCATCGAGTGCCCGTGCCCGACGACGCGCACCGCACACGTGCGGTTGTCCATGCCCCAGGCGATCGCGGTCGGCGCGAAGCTGCCGTCGACGAAGCGCTTGTAGGAGTTGACCTGCGGCGCGAACATCATCGTCAGCTCGCGCATGTGGGCGAGCTGGCCGGCGACGAACTGCTGGAACAGCGTGGACATGCCGTGCGGCTGGTCCTCGTCGGCGAACACCGCGCTGCCGTCGTCGCCGCGCAGCGAGATGTGGATGTGGCAGCTGTTGCCCTCGCGCTCGTCGAACTTCGCCATGAACGAGACGCTCTTGCCGTGCTGGTCGGCGATCTCCTTGGCGCCGTTCTTGTAGATCGTGTGGTTGTCGCAGGTGACCATCGCGTGGTCGTAGCGGAACGCGATCTCCTGCTGGCCGAGGTTGCACTCGCCCTTGGAGCCCTCGCAGTACATCCCGGCGCCCTCCATGCCGCGGCGGATCTCGCGCAGCAGCGGCTCCATGCGGGTGGACGCGAGCATGGCGTAGTCGATGTTGTAGTCGCTCGCCGCGCGCAGCCCGTCGTACCCCTTGGCGAAGGCCTCGCGGAAGCTGTCGTCGAAGACCACGAACTCCAGCTCGGTGCCGACGTACGGGACCAGCCCGCGCTCGGCGAGGCGCTCGACCTGGCGGGCCAGGATCTGCCGTGGCGAGGCGACGACCGGGCTGCCGTCGTCCCAGCCGAGGTCGGCGGTGACCATCGCGGTGCCCGGCAGCCACGGCAGGCGGCGCAGCGTCGCGAGGTCGGGCGTCATCACCATGTCGCCGTAGCCCTTCTCCCACGCCGACATCGCGTAGCCGGAGACGGTGTTCATCTCGACGTCGACGGCGAGGAGGTAGTTGCAGCACTCGGCGCCGTGCGCGAGCACCTCCTCGAGGAACAGCCGGGACGACACCCGCTTGCCGACGAGCCGGCCCTGCATGTCGGCGAAGGCGACGATGACGGTGTCGATCTCGTCCTGGGCGATCAGGGCCTTCAGCTCCTCGACCGTGAGGTTGCCGGCGCGGGGTGTGCTCATCGGACCTCCTGCGGGGCTCCGGGTGGGAGCCGATCCGTCGCTAACTGGGGCAGAGTCAACCATTGGAGACTTTGTACGTCGACGCTCGGGTCAGTTCCCGGGCTCCACTTGTGGGGGAAGATGGCCTGCTCGACATCTCCAAAGGTATAGCCCTCCTGCCTTTGATCGGTCTAGGCTCCGGCGCAGGCGGCTTGTCACGCCGCACGACTCAGGTGAGGAGCGACTCCGATGAGCAAGGAATCCCTCAACGTCTCGGGTGTGCAGTACAGCCACGCCGCCGACGACTACTTCGAGAAGCGGCAGCTCCAGCGGGCCGCCGGCTTCTGGGGGTTGTGGGGCATCGGTGTCGCCGCCGTCATCTCGGGCGACTTCTCCGGGTGGAACCTCGGCATCGGCGAGGCGGGCTGGGGCGGCCTCGCCGTCGCCAGCGTGGTCATCGTCATCATGTACTTCGGCATGCTGTTCTCCATCGGTGAGATGTCGGCGGCGATGCCGCACACCGGTGGCGCCTACTCCTTCGCCCGCGCGGCGATGGGGCCGTGGGGCGGCTTCGTCACCGGGCTCGCCGAGACGATCGAGTACGTCTTCACCACCGGCGTGATCGTGCTCTTCTCCGCCGGCTACCTCAACGCGGTCACCGACGAGCTGGTCGGCCTCGACCTGAGCGACGGCCAGATGTGGATCTGGTGGATCGTCCTCTACGCGATCTTCGTCGGGCTGAACGCCGCCGGAGCCGAGATCTCCTTCAAGTTCGCGATCGTCGTGTCGATCCTCTCCATCGGCATCCTCGTGCTGTTCGGTGTCCTGGCGTTCGCCAACGGCGCCGTCGACTTCGGCCAGCTCCTGGACATCGAGCCCGAGGCGGGCAACAGCACGTTCCTGCCGTTCGGCTGGGCCGGGGTGCTCTACGCGCTGCCGTTCGCGATGTGGTTCTTCCTCGGCATCGAGGAGCTGCCGCTGGCCGCCGAGGAGGCGCACGACCCGCAGCGCGACATTCCGCGCGCCGGGATCATCGGCCTGCTCACGCTGGTCGGCTGCGGCGCGCTGGTGTTCTTCCTGAACCCCGCCGTGACCGGCTCCGCCGCACTGGGCGGCTCGGGCGAGCCGCTGCTCGACGGCTTCCGGGAGTTCCTCTCCGCCGACCTGGCGGCGCTGCTCTCGCTGTTCGCGCTGATCGGCCTGCTGGCCTCGCTGCAGGGCATCATGTTCGCCTACGGCCGCAACATGTACTCCCTGAGCCGCGCCGGCTACTACCCGAAGTTCCTGTCGGTCACCGGCGCCCGCCGTACCCCCTGGGTGTCGCTGCTCGCCGGCGCCGTCTTCGGCTTCGTGGTGCTGCTGGTCGTCGACTTCCTCGCCCGGCGCGGTGGCCAGCTCGCCGAGAACGCCAACGCGATCGTGCTGAACATCGCGGTGTGGGGCGCGGTGCTCGCCTACCTGCTGCAGATGGTGTCGTTCGTCCTGCTCCGGCGGAAGTTCCCGACGGCCCGCCGCCCGTACGTGAGCCCGACCGGCGTCGCCGGCGCCGTGGTGGCCGGGGTGATCGCCGCGATCACGTTCATCGGCGTCTTCATCAACCCCGACTTCCGTCCGGCGATCATCGCGATCGCGGTGGTGTACGCGATCGGCCTGCTGCTGTTCGGCTTCGTCGGCCGGCACCGGCTGGTGCTCTCGCCCGAGGAGGAGTACGCCGTCACCGGCGGCCTGCACGGCTACGACCCCGACAAGGAGGGCCTCGGCGGCACGATCGAGGACGAGATCCTCAAGGGCCACACGGAGTAGTCCCGGCGGGAGGTTCGAGCCGGTTCGGCGACGCAGCGCGGGAGGTTCGAGCCGGTCGGCGACGCAGCGCGGGAGGTTCGAGCCGGGTCGGCGTCAGGAGCCGGGCGGGCTCTCCCACAGGCCGAGGACGTTGCCCTCGGAGTCCCGGAAGACGGCCGAGAAGCCCATGTCGCCGACGGGGGTCCGGCCGAGGACCGTGCTGCCGCCGAGGTCGGCGATCCGGGCCAGCGCGGTGTCGATGTCGGGGACGTCGAGCACCACGTTGGGCGCCGGCAACGCCTCGCTGCGCTCGGCCATCCCGCCGTTGATGAAGCCGGGCTCGGTCGGTCCGGTCTCCGTGGCCGGGCCGGTCGAGACCATCGTGTAGTCCATGCCGGGCACCTCGGCGAGGTCCCAGCCGAAGGCCTCCTGGTAGAAGGTCCTGGCGCGCTCCCCGTCGTCGAACGGGATCTCGAAGTGAACGACGCGTCCGCTCATGGCCGGACTATCCCATGAAGCGGCGGGCCAGCGGCAGGGGCAGATGACGTAGCGCGAACCCGACCGGCACCCACGGCCAGGCGGGCACCTGCGCGCGCGGCTTCTCCTTCTCGACGGCGTCCACGATCGCGGCGACGCCCTTCTCCGTCGAGACGATGAACGGGACGCGCCGGACCCGCTCGTTCATCTCCGAGCGGATGTAGCCGGGGTAGATCACCGACACCTTGATCCGCGAGCCGTACATCTCGGCGCGGACGCCCTCGGCCAGGTGCGCGACGCCGGCCTTGGTGGCGGCGTACGTCGTGCCGTTCTTGGGCAGGCCGCGCGCCGCGGACATCGAGGAGATCATCACGAGATGCCCGAACCCCTGGGCACGGAACGCCTCCAGGGCCGCCTCGGTCTGGGCCAGCGCGCCGACGAAGTTGGTGACGGCGGTGGCGCGGTTGGCCTCGAAGCCACCGGTGCCGAGCGGGGCGCCCTTGCCGAGACCGGCGTTGACGACGACGCGGTCGAGCGTGCCGAAGTCCGCGCGGAACGCCCGGAACACCTCGAACACCGCGTCGTGGTCGTCGACGTCCAGCGCGCGCACCTCGACCCGGACGTCCGGGTGGGCCGCGGCGATCTCCGCCTTGAGCTCGTCGAGCCGTTCGGTACGGCGGGCGCAGAGCGCGAGGTCGTGGCCGCGCGCCGCGAGCTGGCGGGCCATCTCGGCGCCGAGGCCCGAGGACGCGCCGGTGATCAGGGTCGTCTTCGCCATGGGAGGTCCTAGCGGTAGGTGAGGAGGCTCGGCTCGGCCTCCAGGTGGCTGTGGTCGTTGAAAGTCACGAGGGAGGCGCCGCGGCGGCCGTGGACCACCTTGGTGACCGAGGAGTTCACGACGACGCGGGAGAGCCGCGCCCAGACGGGCACGCCGCCGTCGAGCAGCGACGCGGTGACCCAGGACACCGGCCCGCCGGAGGTGAACACGACAGCGGTTCCGGACGCGTCGACCCGGGCGAGCGCACGGGCCAGGGCCGCGTCGATCCGGGAGCAGAACGTCGGGAAGTCCTCGTGGTAGTCCGCGTCGTGCTCGCCCGACGCCCACCGGGAGATGAGGTCGTCGGCGCGGGCAACGCGTTGCTCGTAGGTCTCGCCGGGGACGAAGGCGAAGTCGGGCATCCCGGCGATCGTGGTGACGTGGTCGAACTCGTCCCAGCCGTCGTCCTCCTCGACGGCCGCGGTCCAGCCGGCGGCCTCGATCGTGGCGTCGGCGGTCTCGCGGTGCCGGCGCAGCGCCCCGCGCACGACGAGGTCGGGCCGGACCCCGCGCGCGGCCAGCGCCCGGCCCAACGCGCGTCCCTGCGCGTGCCCGGTGTCGGAGAGCACGTCGTAGTCGTCGGCCTCGAACGACGCCTGGCCGTGCCGGACCAGCAACAGCACACCCATCAGCCGCCCGCCTCCTGGACGAGCCGCGTGCAGCGGGTGTCGAGGTAGCGGACCACCTGCAGGAACTCGCCGTACGCCGGGTTGGTGGTCTGCCCGTGGTGGAAGCGGTAGTAGATCTGCTGGGCGATCACCGCCAGCCGGAAGAGCCCGAACACCTCGTAGAAGCGCCACCGCTCCGGCGGCACCTCGTGACCGGTGCGCGCGGCGTAGCCGGCCACCATCTCCGCACGCGTGAGCATGCCCGGGAGGTGGCTGGGCTGGCGGCGGATGGCGAGGTACGCCGGTTCGTCGTCGGCCTGGATCCAGTAGGCCATCGCGCCGCCGAGGTCCATCAGCGGGTCGCCGAGGGTGGCCATCTCCCAGTCGAGGACGCCGGTGATGCGGGCGGCACCGGTGCCGAGCCCGTCGAGCACCACGTTGTCGAGGCGGTAGTCGTTGTGGATCACGGTCGTCGCGACGTCGGCCGGCTGCTGCGCGTCGAGCCACGCCATCACGGCCTCGAGGTCGCCGACGTCGTCGGTGCGGGCGCGCCGGTAGCGCTCGGACCAGCCGCCGACCTGGCGGGCGACGTACCCCTCGCCCTTGCCGAGGTCGTCGAGACCGGCGGCGTGCACGTCGACCTGGTGCAGCTCGGCGAGCACGTCGAGGAAGGTCTCGCACAGGGCGCGGGCGGCCGCCTCGTCCAGCGCGACGTCACGCGGCAGGTCGGCGCGGACGATCGTGCCGGGCAACCGCTCCATGACGTAGAAGTCCGAGCCGATGACGGCCTCGTCCTGGCAGAACGCGACCATCGCGGGGACGTAGGGGAAGACCGGGGCGAGCCGGGACTGGATGGTGTGCTCGCGGCCCATGTCGTGGGCGCCCTTGGCCTTCACGCCCGCCGGCGGGCGGCGCAGGATCAGCGAGCGCCCGCTCGGCCAGTCGAGCCGGTAGGTGAGGTTGGAGGCACCGCCGGCGAACTGCGTGACGTCCGGGGTGCCGTCGAGCCCGGTCGCGTCGTCGGCGTGCTCACGCAGCCACGAGGCCACCGCGTCGACGTCGAAGGCGTCCTCGTCCCTGACCGCACCGGCCGGGTTGTGCTCGGTCGTCATGCCTTTCTCTCCTTGAGCCGCGCGGCGGTCCGCCGCATCTCGGCGTCGTAGGCCGCCCGGTCGTGCTGCTTGAGGGCGACCGCCTGGCGGGCGGGCTCGTCCGGGACCACGAGGTCCGCTCCCTCATCGATGCCCCGCAGCACCGCGGCGGCGATGTCGTCGGCGGTGATCGGCGACTGCTCGACGAGCTGCGCGACCTTGGCGGCGACGTCGGTGTCGGAGCCGGCGCCGTGCCGCATCAGGTCGGTGCGGAAGTACGACGGGCACACGGCGGTGCAGCCCACGCCGTACGGCGCCAGCTCGTGCGACAGCGTCTCGGAGAACGCGACGACCGCGGCCTTGACGGCGTTGTAGGAGCCCATGCCGGGCGGGTGCACGAGCCCCGCCAGCGAGGCGATGTTGACGATCCGGCCGCTGCCCTGCCGCTTGAGCAGCGGCGCGAAGGCGCGGCTGCCGCGAACGACGCCGAGCAGGTTCACGTCGACGAGCCGCTGCCACTCCTCGATCGTGCAGACGTCGACCCGACCGCCGCCGGCGATGCCGGCGTTGTTGACCAGCACGTCCAGACCGCCCCAGTCGCCTTCGACGCGCTCGAGGGCGACCGCCCAGTCGGCGTCGTGGGTGACGTCGAGGGCGAGGCCGCCCTCGGGCGGCGTGCGGTCGGTGGCCAGCACGTCGTCGCCGCGGGCTCGGAAGGCCGCGGTGAGTGCCGCGCCGAGCCCGGAGGCGGCGCCGGTGACGAGGACCCTCATCGGTACTTCGCGAGCTCGAGCTTCGCCACGACGCCGCGGTGCACCTCGTCGGGACCGTCGGCGAGCCGCAGGGTGCGGGCGCTGGTCCAGGCCGCGGCGAGCGGGAAGTCGTCGGAGACGCCGCCGGCGCCGTGCAGCTGGATCGCCATGTCGATCACCTGCTGGGCCATCAGCGGGACCGCGACCTTGATCTGGCTGACCTCCGAGAGCGCGGCGCGGCTGCCCTGGGTGTCGAGCTTCCAGGCGGCGTGCAGGACCAGCAGCCGGGCCTGGTCGATGGCGATCCGGGCGTCGGCGATGCGCTCGGCGTTGCCGCCGAGCTTGGCGAGCGGGCGGCCGAACGCGACCCGCTCGGTCGCCCGGCGGCAGGCCAGCTCGAGGGCCTGCTCGGCGAGGCCGATCAGGCGCATGCAGTGGTGCACGCGGCCGGGCCCGAGCCGGCCCTGCGCGATCTCGAAGGCACGGCCTGGGCCGAGCAGGATGTTGCTCGCCGGGACCCGGACGTCGTCGAAGGAGATCTCGGCGTGGCCGAGCGGCTCGTCGTACAGCCCCATGGCCGTGAGCCGGCGCTCGATCGTGACGCCCGGGGTGTCGCGCGGCACGAGCACCATCGTGTGCCGGCTGTGCCGATCGGCGTCGGGGTCCGTCAGGCCCATGAACACGAAGATCTTGCAGTCGGGGTTGCCCGCACCGGTCGACCACCACTTGCGGCCGTTGACCACGACCTCGTCGCCGTCGAGCACCGCCGTCGCGGCCATGTTGGTGGCGTCGGAGGAGGCGACGTCGGGCTCGGTCATCGTGAACGCCGACCGGATCCGCCCGTCCAGCAGCGGCTCGAGCCACCGCTCGCGCTGCTCGGGGGTGCCGTACTTGAGCAGCACCTCCATGTTGCCGGTGTCGGGCGCGTTGCAGTTGAGGACGAGCGGCGCGATGAACGACCGGCCGGTCTCCTCCGCGACCGAGGCGTAGTCGACGTTGCTCAGGCCGGTGCCGCCGTCGGTGCCGAACCGCTCGGCGTAGTCGCCCTCGTGACCGGCCGGGAGGAAGAGGTTCCAGAGGCCCTGCGCCCGGGCCTTGGTCTTGAGCTCATCGAGCACCGGCAGCGGCTGCCACGGGTCGCCGCCGGACTCGCGGAGCCGCGTGATCTCGCGGTGGTAGTCGTGCTCGATCGGCGCGATCTCGGTGTCGACGAAGGTGCGGACGCGCGCGGCGAGGTCGGCGGCCCGGGGCGAGGGGCTGAAGTCCATGCGGTTGACCCTAGAGCCTTGTTGAGCAATGCTCAACAGCGTGACGGTCGGGACGACGAGGACACGGATGTCGCGAGACGACCGTCGTCGCCAGCTGCTCGGCATCGGACTGTCCAAGCTGGTCGAGAAGCCGATCCAGGACCTGTCCCTCGACGAGGTCGCCGCCGAGGCCGGGATCTCGCGCGGGCTGCTGTTCCACTACTTCCCGACCAAGCGTGACTTCCACCGCGCGTGCATCGAGGCCGCCGGCCGGCGCATCCTGCGCAACACGCGGGCCGACGACGCACTCGCCCCCGACGCCCAGGTGGCGGAGATGGTGCGGCTGTTCGTCGAGCAGATCGACCGGCGCCGCGACTTCTACCTGTCCCTCGTGCACGGCACCGGGTCCGCGGACGTGTCGCTGGTCGAGGTGTACGACGCGATCTGGGCGGAGGCCACCGACCGGGTGGTCGCCGCGCTCGGCGTCGCGCCGGAGCAGGCGCGGGTGGTGCACGCCTGGTGGGCGTACGTCGAGGACCACGCCCTGACCTGGTCGGCAGAGCCGCCGGCCCGCCGTACGACGTCCGAGGCGGCGCTGGTCGCGCACTGCACCGACGCCCTCGCCGCGCTCCTCGCGGTCGGCCGTCGCTAGGGTCGAAGGCATGTCTCCCGCTCCCCGCCTCGCCGTGCTCGCCGGACTGCTCCTGTCCCTGACCGCCTGCGGGGGTGGCGACGACGAGGCCGCCTCGAAGGCGATCTCCGACTCGATCATGAAGGAGCAGGAGGGCGCGCAGCAGAGCGTGTTCACGATGAAGCGCGAGGAGGCCGACTGCATCGGCGAGGGCTTCGTCGACGAGATCGGCGTCGACAAGCTGAAGGAGTACAAGTTCCTCGACGAGAACCTCAAGGCCAAGCCGATGACCAACGTCGTGATGGAGCCCGACGACGCCGAGGCGGCCACGGACGTGCTGTTCGAGTGCGCCGACGTCCCGGCCCTGATGAACGAGGCGCTGGCCTCCGGGGGTCAGATGGACGAGAAGACGAAGGCCTGCCTCGACAAGGTGCTGACCGAGGACAAGCTGAAGTCGATGTTCACGCTGATGTTCAGCGGCGAGCAGGAGAAGGCCAACCAGGAGGTCATCCAGCCGCTCACGGAGTGCGCGACCGCCGGCCTTCAGCCGCAGGACTAGCCGGGACTGACCGGGGCTAGCTGGCGACCGTCGCGACGACCCGGCTTCGGGTCTCGGGGTCGGCCCACGCGTTCGACGTGGAGATCAGCTTGCGTGTCGAGAACAGCACGAACGGGACCGAGAGCAGCAGCGACCAGTACCACGGGGCGAAGGTCGCGACCCCGAAGACCATCCCGGTGAGCGTGGTCGAGAAAGCCAGGCGCGCCGAGTAGCCGACCATCACGACCGGCGGGGCCGGGGTCGCGCGGGCGCTGCGCAGGTCGACGGCGAACGGCGCCTTCACCGACCACCGCAGCGCGGTCGCGACCACCTGGATCGTCACGACGATCCCGCAGCAGACCACCGCGAGCACCCGGGACAGGGTCGGCTCACCCGCGCGCACCGCACCCATCAGCAGCGTGAGGGTGGTGACGAGGAGGAGCACCTCCATCAGCACCACCGCGCGGGACGCGAACCCGAGCCGGGGCGAGACCGGCACGCTGTCGCGCCAGAGCGCTCCGCGGCCGTCGAGGCACCAGGCGTTGACGCCGAAGAGCAGTGCACCGCCGGACGCGACCAGCCCGGGCAGGATGCTGAGCATCAGCCAGTCCAGGCCGCCGGCGAGGGCGACCAGCCCCGGCAGAAGGGCCAGCACCGCGAGACCGCGGCGCAGCGGCACGGACCGCCAGATCGCCACGCGGTCGGTGCGCAGCAGCGCGACGAAGTCGGAGGTGGGGTTGCCCCTCGCCTCCCGGACGGAGCTCTCCTCGCGCAGCTCGTCGCGCGCGGGTCGGCGCACCACCGCTCCGGCCGCGATCGCACCCAGGGAGACCGCCACGAGGGTGATCGCGAGCAGGGCAGCCACGACCTGGAGCCACGGCCAGACCTGCGCGTCAGCGCCGTACAGGACGCCGAACAGGATCCGTACGGTCGGGCTCTTGTCGAGGACCTTGACCAGGTTGTCGGTGACGATGAGCAGGCCGAGGCCGAGGGCCAGCGCGATCGTGATCAGCCGCACGGTGAGGACACCGCGGTAGCCACGACGGATCCACTCGATGGTCCAGGCCGCTACCTGGGCGATCGCGGTCGCCGCGGCGAGCCAGATGAGCGTGGGCGCCAGGGCGAGCGGCAGCGTCCAGCGGGGGCCGACGACGTACGCCGTCGCGCCCAGCAGGGTCCACGCCTGGACGATCCAGGCGATGTTGAGCGGCGCCATGAGCAGCGCGCCGAGGTGGTCGGTGGTCGCGCTGACCGGGTACGCGACGCCCTGCTCGCGCGGGAGCAGCTCGCGCCCGCCCCCGGAGGCGGCGGCGGAGATCATGGCGATGACGAGGACGCCGACGTAGCCGGAGGGCAGCAGGAGCAGCACGTCGGACCGGCGCTCGTCACCCTCGGGCAGGAACGCCGGGAACCACGCGGCGACGACGGTCAGCGCCAGCATGGTCGAGGTGACCAGGACCAGCGCGGTGCGCGACCGGCCGCGCACGGACGCGGCCCGGAAGCGCAGCAGCGGGCCGACGTCGCCGACGGCACGGCGCTGCTCGCGCAGCCATGACGTGCGGCGGCTCGCGGAGGGCGGCGCCTCAGTCGAGGAGACTGCGGTAGGCACGCGCACCTTCCTCCCCGGACATCTGGGCGGCGGGAAGCTGCGCCACGGCCTGGCCGCCGCGCAGGACGTAGGTGTCCTGGCACGCCTCGACCGCGAGCTCGCGCAGGTGGGTGGAGACGAGGACGGCGGCACCCTCGGCGCGCGCGTCGGCGATGACCTCCATCGTCGCCTCGACACCGAGCGGGTCGACGCCGTCGAAGGGCTCGTCGAGGAGCAGGACCTTGGGCTTGTGGAACGCGGCGAGGATCACCGACATGCGGCGGCCCATGCCGTGGGAGAAGCCGGCGGTGACGCGGTGCGTGGCGGCGCCGAGGTCGAAGCGCTCGAGCATGTCGCGGGCGCGGGCCTCCCAGCCGACC
The DNA here is from genome assembly GCF_004168035.1 of Nocardioides iriomotensis. Taxonomy (GTDB): domain Bacteria; phylum Actinomycetota; class Actinomycetes; order Propionibacteriales; family Nocardioidaceae; genus Nocardioides_B; species Nocardioides_B iriomotensis. The sequence continues at coordinate 54,138 of NZ_SDPU01000030.1, forward strand.
TCCATGCGGCGCAGCCGGGCGGCGAGCTGGAGGTGCTCCCACGGCGTCGCGCGCGGAACGAGGCCGCCGACGTCGGGGCAGTAGCCGGTGAGCCGCTTCACCGCGAGGGTGTCCTGCCGGATGTCGAGCCCGGCGACGCGCACCAGGCCTCCGGTCGGCGGGATGACACCGGCGAGCACGCGCATCGTGGTCGACTTGCCGGCGCCGTTGCGGCCGAGGAGGGCGGTCGCCGTACCGGCGGGGACGGACAGGTCGATGCCCTGGACGGCGTCCACGGGCCCGAAGCGGACCCAGAGGGCGTCGACGTCGACGAGGGGGGCGGTGCTGCTCACCTGGCTCATTGTCCCTGTTGCGTTACTGCCGCGCCCCGGATTCGCGGGAATCAGGAGCCGTCCGGCACGCGGAGGGCGAGGATCGCCATGTCGTCGCGGTGCGCGCCCGGCACGAAGTCCAGGACCAGGCGGAGCACCCGGTCGGCGACCGCCTGGGCCGGCCAGCCGGCGGCCGCCACGAGCTCGGCCTCCATCACGCCCTCCTCGCCGAGCATCCGGGTGCCGTCGCGACGCTCCAGCACGCCGTCGGTGACGGCGACGAGGAGGTCGCCGCGGCGCAGCTCGAGGTGGTCCTCGGCGTACGCCACCCGCTCCTCGACGCCGAGCAGCGACTGCGGGCGGCCGACCTGCTCGACCCGCCCGTCGCGCACCAGGAACGGCGGCGGGTGCCCGGCGACGACCAGGTCGAGCCGGGCCCGGCCGTCGCGCACCGGCTCGATCACGCCGCAGACGAGGGTGAGGAACCGCGCCCGCTCCCCCTCGTCGAGGATGGCGGAGTTGAGCCGCTCCAGGGTCACGCCCGTCGGGAAGCCGGCCAGCGCGAGCGCGCGGATCGTGTGCCGGGCCAGCCCGGTGACGGCCGCGGCCTCGGCGCCGGTGCCGCAGACGTCGCCGACCACCCAGCACCAGCGGCCGTCGCCGAGCGGGAACAGGTCGTAGAAGTCGCCGCCGGCGGTGGCGCTCTCCCCCGCCGGCTCGTAGACCACGCCGACGTCGATCCCTGGCGGGACCTCGATCGACGGGGGCAGCAGGCTGCGCTGCAGCGCCTGGCCGGACGCCTGCAGCTCGCCGTGCGCGCGGGCGTTGTCGATCGCCATCGCCGCCCGGCGGGCCAGCGACTCGGCCACCTGGAGGATCTCGCCGGTCAGCGGCGCGGCGTCGGGCCGGCCGAGGGTCAGCCAGCCGATCTCGCGCCCACGCACCGTCAGGGGAAGGGTCTGCAACGGTCCCCGGAGCGCCTCCTCGCGGGAGCTCTGGAGCTTCTCGGCCTCGGTCACCTCCAGCACCTCGCGCAGCAGACCGACCTGCAGCTCGTCCTCGTGCCAGACCTGTGCCAGCGCGAGATGACCCCGCTCGTCGCGGAGGTGGATCGCGCACCAGGACGCCAGCTGGGGTACGACGACCTGCCCGGCCAGCGCCATCGTCATCTCCTGGTCCAGGGAGCCGGCGAGCAGCACGCCCGCCTCGTCGATCAGCCCGAGCCAGTGCCGCCGCTCCAGGTTCGCGGCGCGCAGCCGCGCCCGGTCGGTGGCCATCGCCAGCGAGGCGGCGGCCCGGACCAGCAGCGCCGCCTGCCCGTCGTCGGGGCCCGCCGGGTGCGCCAGGCCCGCGCCGAGCGCGCCGACCACGCGACCCTCCACCACCACGGGCACGACCAGCAGCGAGCGGCAGCGGGTGCCCTCAAGGAGGGGCACCTCCCCCTCGGCGAGGTCGAGCTCGACCAGCGGCAGCCGGGGGTCGGACCGGTTCAGGGTCCCGCGCGCGTCGCGGTCCGTCCGGAGCCCGCGCAGCCGGGCGTCGAGGCCGCTCACAGCCACGATCTCGAGCTCGGTGTCGAAGTCGCGGGCGAGCAGCAGGTACGTCGCGTCGGCCCCGACCACGTCGCGGCAGCGCTCGACCGCGAGGTCGAGGTAGTCGTCGAGCCCGAGCTGGGTCAGCGCCTCGTCCCGCAGCCCGACCGGGTCGGAGGCGGCCGCCGAGGCGGGGGCCGCCGCGCGCTGGAGCAGCCCGCGCTGCTCGGCCGGCACGAGCAGCAGCACCGAGCCGTCCCGGCCGAGCACGACGTGCTGGGCCGCGTAGACGGGCCGCACGCCGCCGCGCTTGGTCCGGAGCCCGAGCTCGCCCTGCCAGTGCTCCGTCTCCGACGGCCCGTCGGGCCCGGACCCTGTCCCGTCGACCAGCTCGCGCCAGGACTCCCCGACGACGTCCGTGGCGGTCCAGCCCAGCAGCCGGGCGGCGTCGTCGTTCCAGCCGCGCACCAGGCCGGACGCCGTCAGCTCCACGACCGCGACGAGCACGCCACCCGCGCCGTCGACCTCGGCGACCCCGGCGACCTCGGTGAGGCCGGCGAGCTCCGCGGGCGCCGGACCCGGGAGCGGCGCCCGGTCGAACTCGACCCAGACCCGTTTCGCGGTGTCCGTGTAGGCGACCCCCCAGGACGAGGAGACGGCCCCGGTGATCATCAGGCCGCGGCCGTGCTCGGCGTCGTCGACGGCGCGCGCCACGGTGGGGGCGAGGGTCCGGCTCGGGTGCAGGTCCTGCACCTCCAGCCGCAGCCGGGAGTCGTCGAAAAGCAGCCGCACCTCGACGGTCGTGCCGGCGTGCAGCACGGCGTTGGTGACCAGCTCGCTGGTCACCAGGATGGCGCGGTCGGCCAGGTCGGCCGCACCCCACGCCTCGAGCTCGCGCCGGACGAACCAGCGTGCCTCGGGCACCGAACGCTCGTCCGACGGGAACCCTCGGATGCTCTCCCTCGCTGTGCTCGGCATCGAGGCTCCTGCTTCTCATTTCCCCGCCGAGGTCATGGTGACAGACTGCAGCGGGGCCGTGTGTCACGGATCACACCCTTCGAGGAGGGGCGGCGCGATGCCACCTGCAGCAACCACGACACGGACGGGGAGGACGACGAGGGCTCGGGCACCCCGCGTCGTGAGCGAGGAAGTACAGCTTCGGCGACTGCTGGAGGCGCTGACCGCGATGCGCGACGGCAACTTCCGCCGACGGCTCACCCCGGCCTCCGACGGGGTCCTGGGCGAGCTGGCCCTGGTCTACAACGACATCGCCGACCGCCAGCAGCACCTGGCGTCCGAGCTCGCGCGGGTACGGCGGGCGGCGGGACGCGACGGGCGGCACGACGAGCGACTGCAGCAGGGCCACGGCGAGGGCGCCTGGGCCGCTTCGGTCGAGGCCGCCAACGGGCTGGTCGCCGACCTGGTCCGCCCCACCGGGGAGCTGGCCCGGGTCGTCTCGGCCGTCGCCCAGGGCGACCTGACCCAGCGCATGGACGTGGGCAACGTCGGACAGCCGCTGCGCGGTGAGCCGCTCCGCCTCGCGCGCAGCGTGAACCTGCTGGTCGGGCGGCTCTCGTCGATCGCCGACGAGATCACGCGGGTGACCCGCGAGGTCGGCACCGAGGGCAAGCTCGGCGGCCAGGCCAAGATCCGTGGTGCCGACGGCAGCTGGCGCGACCTGATCGACGCGGTGAACACGATGTCCTCCCGGCTGACCGACCAGGTCCGCGACATCGCGCTGGTCACGACCGCGGTCGCCAACGGCGACCTCTCCCGGACGGTCACGGTCGAGGTGTCCGGCGAGATGGAGCAGCTCAAGGTCACCGTCGACCGGATGGTCGACCAGCTCTCGTCGTTCGCCGACGAGGTCACCCGCGTCGCCCGCGACGTCGGCACCGAGGGCCGCCTCGGCGGCCAGGCGGTCGTACCCGGGGTCGCCGGCACCTGGCGCGACCTCACCGACTCGGTGAACCTCATGGCGTCGAACCTGACCAGCCAGGTGCGAGGCATCTCCTTCGTCGCCCAGGCGGTGGCGCGCGGCGACCTGACCCAGCAGATCACCGTCACCGCGCGCGGCGAGGTGGCCGAGCTCGCCGAGACGCTCAACTCGATGACCGCGACGCTGCAGACCTTCGCCGACGAGGTCACCCGCGTCGCCCGCGAGGTCGGCACCGAGGGCATCCTCGGCGGCCAGGCCGCCGTACCCGGTGTCTCCGGCACCTGGCGCGACCTCACCGACTCGGTGAACTTCATGGCCGACAACCTGACCAACCAGGTGCGCGACATCGCCCAGGTCACCACCGCGGTCGCGCGGGGCGACCTCAGCCAGAAGATCACCGTCGACGTGCGCGGCGAGCTCGCCGAGCTCAAG
>NZ_SDPU01000031.1 GCF_004168035.1 Nocardioides iriomotensis
CGCAGGTGACGCGGGTGGCCCGCGAGGTGGGCAGCGAGGGGATCCTCGGCGGCCAGGCCGACGTGCCCGGGGTTGCCGGCACCTGGAAGGACCTCACCGACTCGGTGAACTCGATGGCGAACAACCTGACCAACCAGGTCCGCAACATCGCCCAGGTCACCACCGCCGTCGCGCGCGGCGACCTCAGCCAGAAGATCACCGTCGACGTGCGCGGCGAGCTCGCCGAGCTCAAGACCACCGTCAACACCATGGTCGACCAGCTCTCCGCCTTCGCC
>NZ_SDPU01000032.1 GCF_004168035.1 Nocardioides iriomotensis
CGGCCGTCCCGGGCGTCTCCGGCACCTGGCGCGACCTCACCGACTCCGTGAACTTCATGGCCGGCACGCTCACCGCGCAGGTGCGCAACATCGCCGAGGTGACCACGGCCGTTGCCCGGGGCGACCTGACCCGCACCATCACGGTCGAGGCCCGCGGCGAGATCCTCGAGCTGAAGACGACCGTCAACACCATGGTCGACCAGCTCTCGTCGTTCGCCGACGAGGTCACCCGCGTGGCACGCGAGGTGGGCACCGAGGGCGTCCTCGGTGGTCAGGCCGACGTGCACGACGTGTCGGGCACCTGGAAGGACCTGACCCAGAACGTCAACATGATGGCGAACAACCTGACCAACCAGGTGCGCAACATCGCCGAGGTCACCACCGCCGTCGCCAGCGGCGACCTGACCCGGAAGATCACGGTCGACGCGCGCGGCGAGATCCTCGAGCTCAAGAGCACCGTCAACACCATGGTCGACCAGCTCTCGTCGTTTGCCGACGAGGTCACCCGCGTGGCCCGCGAGGTCGGCACCGAGGGCGTTCTCGGCGGCCAGGCCCGGGTGCCCGGCGTGGCCGGCACCTGGCGCGACCTCACCGACTCGGTGAACTCGATGGCGAGCAACCTGACCAACCAGGTCCGCAACATCGCCACCGTCTCGACCGGCGTCGCCCGCGGCGACCTGAGCCAGAAGGTCTCGATCGAGGCCCGCGGCGAGGTGGCCGCGCTCGCCTCGACGATCAACGCGATGGTGGACACCCTGCGCGCCTTCGCCGACGAGGTCACCCGTGTGGCCCGCGAGGTCGGCACCGAGGGCATCCTCGGCGGCCAGGCGCACGTGCGCGGCGTCGCCGGCACCTGGCGCGACCTCACCGACTCGGTGAACTCCATGGCGAACAACCTGACCAGCCAGGTCCGCAACATCGCCGAGGTCACCACCGCCGTCGCGAGCGGCGACCTGACCAGGACCATCACCGTCGAGGCCCGCGGCGAGATCCTCGAGCTCAAGACCACCGTCAACCGGATGGTCGACCAGCTCTCGTCGTTCGCCGACGAGGTCACCCGCGTGGCCCGCGAGGTGGGCACCGAGGGCAAGCTCGGCGGCCAGGCGCAGGTGGCCGACGTGTCGGGCACCTGGCGCCGGCTGACCGAGAACGTCAACCAGCTCGCCAGCACGCTCACCACCCAGCTCCGGGCGATCGCGGAGGTCTCCACGGCGGTGACGCAGGGCGACCTGAGCCAGCAGATCTCCGTCGAGGCCCAGGGTGAGGTCGAGGAGCTCAAGGACAACCTCAACGAGATGATCGACAAGCTCCGCGAGACCACCCGCACCAACGAGGAGCAGGACTGGCTGAAGACCAACCTGGCGCGGTTCACCGGCCACATGCAGGGCGGACGGGACCTGCTCGACGTGACCACGCTGATCGTCAACGAGCTGACGCCCCTGGTGGGCGCCCGGCAGGGGTCGTTCTTCATCAGCGACGGCGGGATGAACGGCGACGGGTCGCTGCGTCGGCTGGCGTCGTACGGCTACCGGCAGCGCAAGTCCGTGCCGAGCACGTTCGCGTTCGGCGAGGGCCTGGTCGGCCAGGCCGCGGTGCAGCGATCCCCGATCGTGGTGACCAACGTGCCGCCCGACTACATCCGCATCGCGTCGGGGCTCGGCGAGGCGACCCCGCTGAGCGTCGTGGTCCTGCCGGTGCTGTTCGAGGACCAGGTGCTCGGCGTGGTCGAGCTGGCGTCGTTCCATCCGTTCAGCGAGGTGCACATGCAGTTCCTCGAGCAGCTGATGGAGATCATCGGGGTGTCGCTCAACGCGATCATCGCGAGCTCCCGCACCGGCGAGCTGCTGGTGGAGTCCCAGCGCCTCGCCGCGGAGCTGCAGGACAAGTCCGAGGAGCTCCAGACCCAGCAGGTCGAGCTGCAGCAGACCAACGCCGAGTTGGAGGAGAAGGCCCGGCTGCTCGCGGCCCAGAACCGCGCGATCGAGATCAAGAACCTCGAGATCGAGGACGCCCGGCGCGGCCTGGAGGACCGGGCCGAGCAGCTCGCGCTCTCGTCGCGGTACAAGTCGGAGTTCCTGGCCAACATGTCTCACGAGCTGCGCACCCCGCTCAACTCGCTGCTCATCCTCGCCAAGCTGCTGACCGACAACGTGGAGGGCAACCTCAGCGCCCGGCAGGTGGAGTACTCCCGCACCATCCACAGCGCGGGCACCGACCTGCTGCAGCTGATCAACGACATCCTGGACCTGTCCAAGGTGGAGGCCGGGAAGATGGACGTGCACCCCTCCGACGTCGCCGTCGCCGGGATCGTGGAGTACGTCGAGGCGACCTTCCGGCCGCTCACCGCCGAGAAGGACCTGAAGTTCTCGGTCGGCGTCGCGCCCGACGTACCGCGGGCGCTGCACTCCGACCAGCACCGGCTGCAGCAGGTGCTGCGCAACCTGCTGTCCAACGCGGTGAAGTTCACCTCGTCCGGCGAGGTCACCCTCGAGATCCACTCCGCGTCGACCGAGCGCTTCACGACCCCCGACCTGCGCGACGCCGAGCAGATCGTGGCCTTCGCGGTGACCGACACCGGGATCGGCATCCCGCCGGAGCAGCTCAAGGTCATCTTCGAGGCCTTCCAGCAGGCCGACGGCACGATCAGCCGGAAGTTCGGCGGCACCGGCCTCGGGCTCTCGATCAGCCGCGAGATCGCCCGCCTGATCGGCGGCGAGATCCACGTGGACAGCGAGCCGGGTCGGGGCAGCACGTTCACCCTCTTCGTCCCCAGCCGCTTCTCGGGGGACGGGTCCGGTCCGCGCGAGGTCGGGACCACGCCCTCCGGGCACGCGGTGGAGGCGGCGGCCTCCCTCCCGGAGCCGGTCGACGACCTCGAGGACGACCGCGCCAGCATCGGGCGCGACGACACGGTCCTGCTGGTGGCCCTGTCGGCCCGGCCACTGCGTGAGGCGGCCGTCGAGCTCGGCCGCGAGCACGGCTTCAAGGTGGTCACGACGGAGAACTCCGAGCAGGCGGTCCGGGCTGCCCGGACGCTGCAGCCGGCCGCCCTCCTGGTCGGGATGGAGCTGGTGACCGACACCGGGACCTCGCTGCTCCGTGCGCTCAAGAACGACCCGGAGACCCGGCACCTGCCGACGATCGCGGTGCACTCGCCGCACGCGCCCGAGGACGTCCTCGTCGGGCGGCACGTCGGCGCGATCGGGATCGTGGAGGACCCCGCGACCCCCGAGCGGCTCGACACGGCGCTCGCGGACCTCACCGGCTACCTGTCCCGCAAGACCAGGTCGCTGCTGGTGGTGAGCGGCGCTGGGGCGGACGAGCCGTCGGCCGTGGTGGCGCTGTTCGGGGCCGTGCCCGACGTGGACCTGCACGTCGCCACCTCCGTCGCCGAGGCCGCCGACGCGCTGGACGCGCGCAGCTACGACTGCGTCGTCGTGGAGCTCAAGCTCCCCGGCGGTACCGCCTTCGACGTGATCAAGCGGATGCGCTCGCGCAAGGCGCTTCGGGAGATCCCCGTGGTGGTCAGCACCGGCGGCCCGGTCTCGGCGAAGGACGGCAACCGCCTGCGCCAGTACGCCCGGTCGATGGTGGTGCGGTACCCCGCCACCGACGGGCAGCTGGTCGAGGACGTGGCGCTGTTCCTGCACCGGTCCGGCGTCGAGCTGCCGGACCGGCCGGCCGAGGAGTCACGGCTGAGCGGCCACTCCTCGTTCGCGGGCCGCCGGATCCTCATCGTCGACGACGACGTGCGCAACGTCTTCGCCCTCGCCAGCGCGCTGGAGCAGTTCGGGATCGACGTCGTGTACGCCGAGAACGGCGAGTCCGGCATCGCCCTGCTCGAGCAGGACGCCGGCATCGACCTGGTGCTGATGGACGTCATGATGCCGGGCATGGACGGCTACACCGCGATGCGTGAGATCCGGAGGATGCCGGCGTACGCCGACCTGCCGCTGATCGCCCTCACCGCCAAGGCGATGCCCGGCGACCGGGAGAACAGCCTGGCGGCGGGTGCGTCCGACTACGTCACCAAGCCGGTGGACCTGGACCACCTGCTGTCGCGCTTCCGGGCGTGGCTGGCATGACCGAGCGCGCGCGGATCCTGCTCGTCGACGACCGCCAGCAGAACCTGCTGGCCCTCGAGGCGGTGCTCGGCTCGCTGGACCAGACCCTCGTCACGGCGTCCTCGGGCGAGGAGGCCCTGCGGGCGCTGCTCAAGGACGACTTCGCGTTGATCCTCCTCGATGCGCAGATGCCCGGCATGGACGGGTTCGAGACCGCGTCGCGGATCAAGGCGCGGGTGCGCACGAAGGACGTGCCGATCATCTTCCTGACCGCCGTCGACAAGGACCAGCAGCACGCCTACCGCGGCTACGCGGCCGGCGGGGCCGACTACATCTCCAAGCCGTTCGACCCCTGGGTGCTCCGCGCCAAGGTGCAGGTGTTCGTCGACCTGTGGCTGGCCGGTCAACGCCTCGCGACGCAGGCGACGCTGCTGCGGCGCCGGCTCGAGGGCGACGTCGACGTGGTCGGCGAGCTCGACGACCGGCTCGGGATGGTCGAGGAGTCGGTGGCCGCCCTGCGCGAGCAGGCCGGCAGCGCCGACCCGGTCGTCGAGACGCTGGCCCGCCGGGTGGCGGCGCTGCGGCAGGCACTCGACGTGCTCGACGACGGGCCGTCCCCGACCGGGGCGACCCGCCGCGAGTTCGGCTAGGCCGGGAAGCGGCCGCCGCTCTCCGCGAGGTCGACCAGGTACGCCGGGGGCTCGAAGCGCTCGCCGTACGTCGCCGCGAGCTCACGCGCACGGGCGACGAAGGCGGTCAGACCGCCCGGGTAGCCCTGCATGAGCTGGACGGCGCCGCCGGTGTTGGCGGGGTAGCCGATGCCCATGATCGAGCCGATGTTGGCCGCGGCCGCCGACTCGATGACGCCCTCCTCGAAGCACCGCGCGGTCTCGACCGCCTCGATGAACAGCATCCGGTCCTTGAGGTCGACGAGGTCGTCGAACAGCGGGGTGCGGTCGCTGACCGGGAAGGTGTCGGCGAGGCCCTTCCAGAGACCGAGCCGCTTGCCGGACTCGTCGTAGTCGTAGAACCCGGCGCCGCGGAGTCGGCCGGGCCGGCCGGCCTCGATCATCGTGGCCACGACCTGGTCGGCGGGGTGCGCCGGCACCTCCTGGCCCGCGGCCGCGAGGGCGTCGGCGGTGGCCTTGCGGATCTTGGCCATCAGCTCGAGGTTGAGCTCGTCGGAGAGCTGGAGGGTGCCGACCGGGTAGCCGGCCTGGGTCGCCGCGCGCTCGACGGACACCGGGTGGTGTCCCTCGGCGAGCATCGCGAGGCCCTCGTTGACGAAGGTGCCGATCACCCGCGAGGTGTAGAAGCCGCGGGAGTCGTTGACGACGATCGGCGTCTTCTTGATCAGCTGCACGACGTCGATCGCCTTCGCGACGGTCTCGTCGGACGTCGCCTCGCCGCGGATGATCTCGACGAGCGGCATCTTGTCGACGGGCGAGAAGAAGTGCAGGCCGACGAAGTCGGCGGGCCGGTCGACGCCCTGGGCCAGGCCGGTGATCGGCAGGGTGCTCGTGTTGGAGCAGAGCAGCGCGTCGGGGTTCACGACCTTCTGCACCTCGGCGTACACCTCGGTCTTCAGCCCGGGGTCCTCGAACACCGCCTCGATCATCAGGTCGCAGCCGGCCAGGTCGGCGTAGTCGGCGGTCGGAGTGATCCGCTCGAGGACCTCGGCTGCCTTGTCGTCGGTGAGCCTGCCGCGGGACACCTGCTTGTCGAGGACCTTCTGGGAGTAGGCCTTGCCCTTCTCGGCGTTCTCGATCGCGACGTCCTTGAGCAGCACCTGCGCGCCGGCGCGGGCGCAGACGTAGGCGATGCCGGCGCCCATCATCCCGGCGCCGAGGACGGCGACCTTGGTGGGCACGAACCTCTCGAACCCATCGGGCCGCAGCGACCCGGAGTTGATCGCCTGCAGGTCGAACCAGAACGCCTGGATCATGTCCTTGGAGTTCTGCCCGGTGACCAGGTGCGTCAGGTACCGCGACTCGATCCGGCTCGCGGTGTCGAAGTCGACCTGGGCGCCCTCGACTGCGGCGCAGAGGATCGCCTTCGGGGCGGGGTAGTCGGCGCCCTTGAGCTGCTTGCGGAGGTTGGCCGGGAACGCCGGCAGGAACGCGGCCAGCTTCGGCGTCGACGGGGTGCCGCCGGGCATCTTGTAGCCGGGCCGGTCCCACGGCTGGGCCGCCGCCTCCTCGTCGTCGCGGTGCGCGTTCACCCAGCCCTTGGCGGCGGCGAGCAGCTCGTCGGGGTCGTGCACGAGCGCGTCGACGACGCCCTTCTCCTTGGCCTCGGCGGGCTTCATGCGCGGGCCGAGCAGCAGCACGTTCATCAGGGCGTCGGTCAGACCGAGCATCCGGACGGTCCGGGTCACGCCGCCGCCGCCGGGCAGCAGGCCGAGGGTGACCTCGGGCAGGCCGAGCTGGACGCCCGGCGTGTCCACGACGATCCGGTGGTGGCAGGCGAGCGCGATCTCGAGGCCGCCGCCGAGCGCCGTGCCGTTGATCGCGGCCACGACCGGGCGGCCGATCGTCTCCAGACGCCGCAGCTGCGCCTTGATCTCCATGCCGAGCGCGAAGACCGACCCGGCGTCCTCGGGGCCGGCCTTGACCATCTCGCGGAGGTCGCCGCCGGCGAAGAACGTCTTCTTCGCGCTGGTCACGACGACCCCGGCGACGCCGCCCTCGGCCACGTCGGCCTCGAGCCGGTCGACGGCGGCACCCATCGAGTCCTTGTAGAGCTGGTTCATCGTGTTGGCGCTCTGGGTGGGGTCGTCGAGCGTCAGGGTGACGATGCCGTCGGCGTCCTTGTCGTAGCGGACGGCGGTCTGCTGGGCGGTCTCGGTCATCAGAAGTTCCTCTGCGTGGTTCGGACGAGCTCTCGACGGGTGGTTCCTGAGCCTGTCGAAGGGCTCGACCACCCGGGGGGTGGTCGGTCAGGCCCGCTCGACGATGGTCGCGATGCCCATGCCGCCGCCGACGCAGAGCGTGGCGAGGCCGTAGCGCAGGTCGCGGCGCTCCAGCTCGTCGACGAGGGTGCCGAGGATCATGGCGCCGGTCGCGCCGAGCGGGTGGCCCATGGCGATCGCGCCGCCGTTGACGTTGACCTTGTCGTGGGACAGGTCGAGGTCGCGCATGAACCGCATCGCGACCGCCGCGAACGCCTCGTTGATCTCGAACAGGTCGATGTCGTCGACGGAGAGCCCGGCCTTGGCCAGCGCCTTGCGCGAGGCCGGTGCGGGGCCGGTGAGCATGATCGTCGGGTCGGCGCCGGACACGGCCGTGGCGACGATGCGGGCGCGCGGGGTGAGGCCGAGCTCCCGGCCGACCTGCTCGGTGCCGATGGCGACGAGGGCGGCGCCGTCGACGATGCCGGAGGAGTTGCCGGCGTGGTGGACGTGGTCGATGCGCTCGACCCAGTGGTACTTCTCCAGCGCGACGGAGTCGAAGCCGCCCTGGTCGCCGATGGCAGCGAACGACGACGGGAGCGACGCGAGGGACTCGACGGTCGTGCCGGGCCGGATGAACTCGTCGTGGTCGAGGACCGTGAGGCCGTTGAGGTCCTTGACCGGCACGATCGAGCGGTCGAAGTAGCCGTTGGCCTGCGCCTTGGCGGCCCGGGCCTGCGACTCGGCCGCGAACGCGTCGACGTCCGCGCGGCCGTAGCCCTCCAACGTGGCGATCAGGTCTGCGCCGATGCCCTGCGGGACGAACGACGTACCGATGGCGGTGGCGGGGTCCATCGCCCAGGCGCCGCCGTCGGTGCCCATCGGGACCCGGGACATCGACTCGACGCCGCCGGCGAGGATCAGGTCCTCGAAGCCGGAGCGCACCCGCTGGGCGGCCTGGTTGACGGCCTCAAGTCCGGAGGCGCAGAAGCGGTTGAGCTGCACGCCGGCGACGGTCTCGGGGTAGCCGGCCGCGAGCGCGGCGGCCTTGGCGATGTCGCCGCCCTGGTCACCGATCGGCGTGACGACGCCGAGCACGACGTCGTCGACGCGGGCCGGGTCGAGCGACGGGTTGCGCTCCTTGACCTCGTCGAGCAGGCCGACGACCAGGTCGATGGGCTTCACCTCGTGGAGGGAACCCGTCTTCTTGCCGCGTCCGCGCGGGGTGCGGAGGGCGTCGTACACGAACGCCTGAGGTCCCTGGTCGGTGCTGAGCGCCATCAGCGCGTCCTCTCGGTCGGTGACTGGACGAGGTCATGCGATTGTGACACTCATACTGTTAGCGTCGTCAACCACGACCCCCCTGTGACGTACCTCTCGAAAGGTCCCGATGTCGCTGCCGCAGACCGCCACCGAGGCCGGTGAGCTGATCTCGCTCGAGGAGCTGACCCGGCGCACGGGCATCAGCGTGCGCAACATCCGCTTCTACACGACGCGCGGCCTGGTGCCGGCGCCGATCCGCAAGGGCCGGTCCGGCTACTACTCGAGCGACCACCTCGCGCGGCTCGAGCTGGTCCGTGAGCTGCAGGCGCACGGGTTCACGCTGGCCGCGATCGAGCGGTACGTCGCCAAGATCCCGGACGACGCGTCGCCCGAGACGATCGCACTGCACCGCACGCTGCTGGCGCCGTGGATGGCCGAGCTGCCGGAGACGCTCACGCGCAAGGAGCTGACGAAGCGGGCCGGCCGCGCGCTGTCCGACGACGACCTGGACACGCTCAACGCACTGGGCATCGTGTTCCCCACGAAGCAGGGCCGCTACCAGGTCGCGCTGGCGCACCTCTCCGTCGGCGTCAGCCTGCTCGACCTCGGCATGCCGACCGACGCCGCGCTGGCGGCGCAGGACATCTTCCTGGCCCACGGCCGGGCGATCGCCGACGAGCTGACCGACCTGTTCAAGACCAAGGTCTGGCCGGCGTACGTCGAGGGCGGCGCGACGCCCGACCAGATCCGCGAGGTCGTGGAGCGGTTCAAGCCGGTGACGGTGGCCGCGCTGGTGGCGGCCTACGAGTCGGCCGTCAACGAGACCAAGCGCGAGACCGTCGCGCGCCGCGCGCGATGACCACCGGGGCCGGCCCGCTCGCCGGCGTCCGGGTCGTCGAGCTGGCCGGGATCGGCCCGGGCCCGCACGCCGCGATGCTGCTCGCCGACCTCGGCGCCGACGTGATCCGCATCGAGCGTCCTGGTGGTGCGACGTCGGCCGGCCCGCGCGAGTCGGACCTGCTGACCCGGGGCCGGCCCAGCGTCGCGCTCGACCTCAAGCACCCCGACGCCGTCGTGACCGTGCTGACCCTGGTGGAGCGGGCCGACGTGTTCCTCGAGGGGATGCGGCCCGGTGCGGCCGAGCGTGCCGGGCTCGGGCCCGACGAGCTGCTCGCCCGCAACCCGCGGCTGGTCTACGGCCGGATGACGGGCTGGGGGCAGGACGGCCCGTGGGCGTCGGTGGCCGGGCACGACCTCAACTACATCGGCGTCGCCGGCGTGCTGCACGGCCTGGGCCAGTCGGCGGACCGGCCGCAGTTCCCGGCCAACCTGCTCGGCGACTTCGGCGGCGGCTCGACGTACCTCGTCATCGGCGTGCTGGCCGCGCTGCTCGAGGCACGCACCTCCGGGCAGGGGCAGGTGGTCGACGCCGCGATCGTCGACGGCGCCGCGCACCTCGGCACGATGCTCGCCGGGATGCTCGCCGGCGGGGTCCAGCACGAGCGCCGCGTCGCCGGGCTGCTCGACGGCGGGGCGCCGTTCTACGACGTGTACGAGACCGCCGACGGCCGGCACCTGTCAGTCGGCCCGCTGGAGCCGCAGTTCTACGCCGAGCTGGTCCGGCTGCTCGGTCTCGACGACGCCGCCCCCGACCAGTGGGACGTCGCCCGGTGGGGCGAGCTGCGCGAGCGACTGACAGCGCGGTTCAAGGAACGCACCCAGGCCGAGTGGGCCGAGGTGTTCGCCGGCACGGACGCCTGCGTTGCGCCGGTGCTGCCGGTGTCGGAGGCCGCTCGGCACCCGCACCTCGCCGCGCGCGGCACCTGGGTCGAGCGGGACGGGCTCACCCAGCCCGCCCCGGCGCCACGGTTCTCCCGCACCCCGGCCGCGCTCGGCGCCGGGCCCAGCGTCGCCGGCGGCTCGACCCGGGAGGCGCTCACCGCCTGGGGGATCGAGGACGTCGACGCCCTGATCGACTCCGGGGCGGCCGTCCAGGGCTGAACAGCCGCGGAATGGCTACTGTCGGTCCCACGAACGAGGGACGGGACCGAGACGTGGCAGCAGCCGGCACACGAGCACCATCGCCCCGCGGTCCGCTCGCCCTGCTCGCCGCCACCCACCCGGGCCCGGCGCTCGCTGTCACCGCGGTGGCCGGACTGCTGGCCGCCGCCGAGCAGGCCCCGCCCGACCGGGTCGCGCTGGTCGCTGCCGCCGTCCTGGCGGGACAGCTGTCGATCGGCTGGTCCAACGACCTCCTCGACCTCGCCCGGGACCGGCAGGTCGGCCGGCTGGACAAGCCGCTCGCGACCGGAGCCGTGGACGCCCGGTCGGTGCGCGTCGCGTGCGCCGTGGCGGTCCTGCTGGTCGTCCCGCTGTCCCTCGCGTGCGGGGTGGCGGCCGGCCTCGTGCACCTGGGGTGCGTGGCCTGCGGCTGGGCGTACAACCTCGGCCTGAAGGCGACGGCCTGGTCGTGGCTCCCCTACGCCCTGGCGTTCGGCGGTCTGCCGGTCTTCGTGAGCCTGGCCGCCGGGGTGCAGCCGGCGTGGTGGGCGGCCGCCGCGGGCGCGCTCCTCGGCGTCGGTGCGCACCTGGTCAACACGCTGCCCGACCTCGCCGACGACCGCGCGACCGGCGTGCTCGGGCTCCCGCACCGGATCGGCGCCGGGCCGACGCGGGTCCTCGCGGTCGCCGTGCTGCTGGCGGCGTCGGTGCTGCTCGCCACGGCCGCACCCGACCTGCGGACGGCCGGACGGGTCGTGGTGCTCGCCGCGGCGGCCCTGCTGTCGCTCGTCGCGCTGCGCTCACAGGGACGCCGGCCGTTCCAGGCCGTCGTCCTGCTCGCCGTGGTGGACGTCGTGGCGCTGGTGGTGGGGCGATGAGGACGGCTGCTCACACGTGGGACCTCGTGGTCGTCGGAGCCGGTCCGGCGGGCAGTGCGGCGGCGCTTTCCGCGCTGCACCGCGCGCCCGACCTGCGCGTCCTGCTCGTCGACCGCGCCGACTTCCCTCGCGACAAGGCCTGTGGCGACGGCGTCGCGCCGCACGTGCTCGACGTCCTCGCGACCGTCGGTGTGCACGACCTGCTCGACGACCTCCCGTCCCTTCGACGGCTGCGCATCTCCCAGGGCGGGCACGTCGCCGACCGGCGGCTCGCCCGACCGGTGTGGGTCGTGCCGCGCACCGACCTCGACGCCCGCCTGGTCGCGCGCGCCGCAGCGGCCGGAGCCCGGCGCGAGCGGCACCGCGTGCGCAGCCTCGACGAGCTGGACGCCCAGGTGGTCGTCGGGGCCGACGGCGTGCACAGCGTCGTCCGTGGCGAGCTCCTCGGGGGACGGCCCGGACGGCGCGCCGTCGCGATCCGCGGCTACACCCCGACGCCGCCAGAGCTGGCCGGCCTCCAGGTGATCCGGTACGGCGACCGCCGGCAGCCGTCGTACGCCTGGTGCTTCGACCGCGGCGACGGTCTGGCCAACGTCGGCTACGGCGAGCTGGTCGACGGCGGGGACGACCTGACCCGCTCGCGCCTGCTGGGCGAGCTCGAGCGGCTGCTGCCCGGCACCGTCGCGGACGGGCGCGCGTGGCGGGCCGCCCACCTGCCGCTGTCCGGCCTGCCCCGTCCGCACGCCGCCGGGCGGGTGCTGCTGGCCGGCGACGCCGCCCACCTGGTCAACCCGATGACGGGTGAGGGGATCTACCACGCCGTGGCCACCGGGGTGCTCGCCGGGCGCGCGGCCGCGGACGCGCTGACCGCCGGCCGTCCCGAGTCTGCGGGGCTCGCCTACACGCGGGCCGTCCGTCGGCTTCTCGACCGTCACCAGCGGCACACCGCCCTGACCGCCCGGCTGTCCGCCGTGCCCCGGGTCGTCGCCGCCGCGATCGACGCGGCGTCGCGCCACCAGGGCATCTTCGACGACCTCGTCGAGATCGGCCTCGGCCCGGGCACCATCTCGCCCCGGCTGGTCGGCGGCCTCGCGCACGCCCTCGCCCGGCCCGCACCACTGACCGGCCCGACCGATGTGGAGTCGTCATGGAGATCCTGACCGTCCGCGGTGCGCTGCCCCCGCACCGCTACCCGCAGGGCGAGATCACCGACGCGTTCGCCGACGTGATCGCGCGGACCAGCCTCGACGAGGGCCTGCTCCGCCGGCTGCACGGCAACGCCGGCGTGCAGACCCGGCACCTGGTCCTGCCCCTGGAGGAGTACGGCGGGCTCCGCGACTTCGGCC
Source organism: Nocardioides iriomotensis (assembly GCF_004168035.1). Taxonomy (GTDB): domain Bacteria; phylum Actinomycetota; class Actinomycetes; order Propionibacteriales; family Nocardioidaceae; genus Nocardioides_B; species Nocardioides_B iriomotensis. The sequence continues at coordinate 12,443 of NZ_SDPU01000032.1, forward strand.
AGGCCAACGACCTGTTCATCGAGCACGCCGTGCGGCTCGGGTCGGAGGCGCTGGTGGACGCGCTCAAGGCGGCCGGGCTCACCCCCGGCGACGTCGACCTGGTCGTCTCCACCACGGTGACCGGCCTGGCGGTCCCGTCGCTCGACGCGCGGATCGCCGCGGCGGTCGGGCTGCGACCCGACGTGAAGCGGGTCCCGCTGTTCGGGCTCGGCTGCGTCGCCGGGGCGGCCGGGATCGCGCGTCTGCACGACTACCTGGTCGGCCACCCCGACCACGTCGCCGTGCTCCTGTCGGTCGAGCTGTGCTCGCTCACCGTGCAGCGCGACGACACGTCCGTGCCGAACCTCGTCGCCAGCGGTCTCTTCGGGGACGGCGCCGCGGCCGTCGTCGCCCGGGGCGGGCCCCCGTCGGGCACGACGGGAGGCGTCGAGGTGCTGGCCTCACGCAGCCGGCTGTACCCCGACTCCGAGCGCACGATGGGCTGGGACATCGCGTCGTCGGGCCTGAAGATCGTGCTCGACGCCTCCGTGCCCGACCTGGTGCGGCGCTACCTCCGCGAGGACGTCGAGCAGTTCCTGGCCGGGCACGGGCTCGACGTCGGCGATGTCGGCTGGTGGGCCTGCCACCCCGGCGGCCCCAAGGTGATCGAGGCGATCGAGGACTCGCTCGGCCTGCCGCGCGAGGCGGTCCAGCTGACCTGGGACTCGCTCGCCCGGATCGGCAACCTGTCGTCCTCGTCGGTGCTGCACGTCCTCGAGGACACGCTGCGCGACCGGCCGCCGGCACCCGGGTCGTGGGGGGTCGTGATGGCGATGGGCCCGGGGTTCTGCTCCGAGCTCGTGCTGGCCCGCGGGGTCGCGGCATGAGCATGACGTCTCTCGCGTTCTTCACGGTCGTCGTCGGACTCGTCGCGCTGGAGCGGCTGGCCGAGCTCGTCGTGTCCACCCGCAACGCCCGGTGGAGCCTGGCGCAGGGCGGCCGCGAGACCGGTCAGGGCCACTACGTCGTGATGGTCGTGCTGCACACGGGGCTGCTGGCCGGCGCGCTGGTCGAGGCCTGGTGGCGGCGGCCCGCCGTACCGCTGGCGCTGGCGGCCTCGATGCTCGCCCTCGTGCTCGCCTCGCAGGCGCTGCGCTGGTGGTGCATCGCGACGCTCGGCCGGCAGTGGAACACCCGGGTGATCGTCGTCCCGGGCCTGCCGCTGGTCCACGCCGGTCCCTACCGGTGGCTGCGGCACCCCAACTACGTCGCCGTGGTCGTCGAGGGGTTCGCGCTGCCGCTCGTGCACGCCGCGTGGTGGACCGCGGCGGTGTTCACCGTCGCCAACGCTGTCCTGCTCACCGTGCGCATCCGGGTCGAGGAGCGTGCGCTCGACGGCCTCGACGGGGAGGTCACGTGCGCGACCTCCTGATCGCCGGCGGCGGGCCGGTCGGTCTCGCCACCGCGTTGTACGCCGCCCGGGCCGGGCTCGACGTGGCCGTCCGCGAGCCGCGCGCGGGCAGCATCGACAAGGCCTGCGGCGAGGGGCTGATGCCCGGGGCGCTGGCCGCACTGCGCGACCTCGGCGTCGACCCGGCGGGCCACGAGCTCCGCGGCATCCGGTACGTCGACCGCTCCCGCGAGGTCGAGGCGGCGTTCCGGCACGGTCCGGGCCGTGGCGTGCGGCGCACGGTGCTGCACGACGCCCTGCGCGCGGCGGTCGACGCGGCCGGCGTACCGGTCGAGCAGCGGCCGGTGCGCACGGTCGGGCTGCGCGCCGACCACGTCAGCGTCGACGGCGAACCGGTGCGCCACCTGGTCGCCGCCGACGGCCTGCACTCCCCGCTGCGCCGGATGCTCGGCCTCGACGTCACCGCCACGACCACGCGCCGGTACGGACTGCGCTGCCACGTCGACGTCGCGCCCTGGACGGCGTTCGTCGAGGTGCACTGGTCGCCGGTCGGCGAGGCCTACGTGACGCCGGTGGCCGACGACCGGGTGGGGGTGGCCGTGCTGAGCACGGTGCGCCGGCCCCTGCCCGACCTGCTGTCGTCGTTCCCGCGGCTGCTCGCGCACCTGGACGACGCGCCGGTCGGCGCGGTCCGCGGAGCCGGGCCGCTGCGTCAGCGGGCGCGGCGGCGGGTGGTCGGCCGGGTGCTCCTGGTCGGCGACGCCGCCGGGTACGTCGACGCGCTGACCGGCGAGGGCATCGCCGTCGGGCTCGCCCAGGCCCGGGCGGCGGTCGAGGCCGTCCGGTCCGGCCGGCCGGCCGGCTACGAGGCCGCGTGGCAGCGCATCACCCGCCGGCACGACCTGATGACGGCGAGCCTGCTGGCGGCGACCCGGCGGCCGGCGCTGCGCCGGCGCATCGTCCCGGCGGCGGCAGCGCTGCCGCGCGCCTTCGACGCGGCCGTCAACGCGCTGGCGAGCCCGGCATGAACGGTCCGGTCGAGGAGGTCGTGCTGCTCGACGAGGACGGGCGCGCCGTCGGGACGTCACCGAAGGGGTCCGTGCACCACGCCGCGACCCCGCTGCACCTGGCGTTCTCGTGCTACGTCTTCGACGGCGACCGGCTGCTGGTGACACGCCGGGCCCTGCACAAGCCGACGTGGCCCGGTGCCTGGACCAACTCCGTGTGCGGCCATCCCGCCCCGGGCGAGGCGTTGGACGACGCCGTACGCCGCCGGGTCCGCCAGGAGCTCGGGATCGGGCTCGGCGAGCTGCGGCTCGTGCTGCCCACGTTCCGCTACCGCGCCGTGATGCCCGACGGGACCGTCGAGAACGAGATGTGCCCGGTGCTCGTCGCGTCCACCACCTCGGGGGACGCCGTACGGCCGGACCCGGAGGAGGTCGCGGACGCGGTCTGGGAGCCGTGGCCGGCGTTCCGGTCCGACGTGCTCGACGGCAGCCGCGAGGTCAGTCCGTGGTGCCGCGAGCAGGTCGCCGCGCTGCCGGCCGAGCCGTGGACGGCCGCTGCCGCCGACCGATCGACCCTGCCGGAGGCGCTGCGCTGACGGCTCAGTGGTGCTGCATCTGCTCGTGCACCTTGGCGTGCCCGAGGCCGCGGCCGATCATCCAGTGGTTGACCGGGACGGTGACGACGAAGGCGACGAGCAGCGAGAACACGAGCGCGGCCCAGAAGATCCAGTTCGCCAGCCCGGCGTGCAAAGCGCCGGGCACGGTGACCATCACCGCGTTGTCGACGACCTCCATCACCGCGATCGAGACGGTGTCGGCGGCCAGCGCGACCCGGACCGCCGCCGCGAACGGGAGCCCGGCGCGCAGCACCGAGCTCATCGTGAGCAGGTAGCCGAAGAAGAACGCGAGCACCACGGCCAGCGCCACGCTCGGCCACGTCGACCAGCCCCACCAGGTGGCGAGCACCATGCCGAGCACCTCGCCGATCGCACAGCCGGTCAGGCAGTGCAGGGTCGCGCTGATCGCCGTGCGCCAGGCTGAGTCGGTCCGGGTGTCCATGCCCGCCAAACTACCCCCTAGGGGTATCTATTCCCAGCGCTGACCCTCACAGGACTCGCCGGAGGAACTGGCGGGTGCGCTCCTCGCGCGGGTCGCCGAGCACCTGCGCCGGCGGGCCCTGCTCGAGGATCACGCCCTCGTGCAGGAAGCACACGTTGGTCGCGACCTCGCGGGCGAAGCCCATCTCGTGCGTGGCGAGCAGCAGCGTGGTTCCGCGCTCGGCGAGGTCGCGGACGATGTCGAGCACCTCGCCGACGAGCTCGGGGTCGAGCGCGCTGGTCACCTCGTCCAGCAGCACCAGCTCGGGCTCCATCACGATCGCGCGCACCATCGCGACGCGCTGCTGCTGGCCGCCCGAGAGCCGGTCGGGGTGCTCGTCGGCCTTGTCGGCCAGGCCGAAGCGCGCGAGCAGGGTCCGGGCCCGGTCCTCGGCGTCGGCGGCGCTGAGCCCGTGGACCTTGCGCGGCGCGAGCGTGACGTTCTCCAGCACCGTCATGTGCGGGAACAGGTTGTAGGCCTGGAACACCATCCCCATCCGGGAGCGCACGGAGCGTACGTCGACCAGCGGGTCGGTGATCTCGACGCCGCCGAGGTGGATCTCACCGTCGTCGACGGGCTCGAGCAGGTCGATGCACCGCAGCAGCGTCGACTTGCCGCTGCCGGACGCGCCGATCAGGCAGACCACGTCGTGCTGCCGCACGGTGAGCTGGACGTCGTGCAGCACCACCTTGTCGCCGTACGCCTTGCGTAGGTTGGTGATCCGCAGCAGCGGCTCGCCGGTCATCGCGCCCCCGCCCCCTCGCGCCGGGCGTACCGCGCGGCCAGCCAGTCGGTGTAGCGCGCCATCGGCACGGTCAGCGCGACGAAGAACGCCGCCGCCACGACGTACGGCGTGAAGTTGAAGTTGAAGTTCGTGTAGTCGCGCGCCGCGAACAGCGCGTCGAACACACCGACCGCGCCGACCAGCGCGGTGTCCTTCTGCAGCGAGGCGAAGTCGTTGAGCAGCGGGGGTACGACGCGGCGCACCGCCTGCGGCAGCACGACGAAGCGCATCGACTGCGCCGACGACAGGCCGAGCGCGTCGGCGCTGGCGACCTGCGACGGGTGGATCGACTCGATGCCCGAGCGGAACACCTCGGCGACGTACGCGCCGTAGGACAGCACGAGCGCGGTGATGCCGAGCCAGAAGATGCTGGTGGTCACGCCCTGGAGCCGCAGCGCGGGCACGCCGAACACGAAGATGTAGATCAGCAGGATCGTCGGGATGCCGCGGAACACGTCGGTGTAGACGGTGGCCAGCAGCCGCAGCGGGAACAGCGCCGGGGAGACCGTGCTGCGGGTGACGGCGACGAGCGCGCCGAGCAGCAGGATCAGCGGCTCCGCGACCAGGAACATCAGCACGTTCCAGGCGAAGCCCTTGAGGATCGCCGGGAACGACGCCTTCGCGTGGTCCCACGACAGGAAGGTCTCCTGGAACGTCTCCCAGCCCGGCGACAGCACCAGGACCGTGACGAGTCCCCCGACGACGACGAGGGTGGCGACGCTGGCGACCAGGCGTCGACGCGTCCGGAGGCGTCGTCGTACGGCGTCCCGCTCGGCCTGGCGCGGGCTGGGGGTCCAGGCCGTCACTTCAGGACAGGCACGTCGACCACGTCGGACAGCCACTGCTGCTCGAGGTCGGCGAGCGTGCCGGACTCCTCGAGCGACGCCAGCGCCTGGTCGACGCAGCCGACGAGCTCGTTGCCCTTCTCGAACAGCAGGCCGAACTGCTCGGGCTCGCCGCCCTCGGGCTGGAACTGCCCGACGATCGTCGCCTTCGGGATCTCGACGGCGGTGATGTAGAAGGCGGTCGGCAGGTCGACGAGGAAGCCGTCGATCTGGCCGTTGTTGAGCGCCTGCTTGGCCTGGTTGGTGTCCTCGAACGGGTTGATCGTCCTGCCCGGCTGGATCACCTCGCGGAGCACGGTCAGCGACGTGGTGCCGGTCTGGGCGCTGAGGTTCAGGTCCTCGAGGTCGGCGATCGAGGTCGCCTTGCCGGCGGGCGAGTCCTTCAGCGCGACGAGCGCCTGCGCGGCGGTGTAGTAGCCGTCGGAGAAGTCGACGACCTCCGCGCGCTGCGGCGTGATCGAGATCTGGTTGATGTCGAAGTCGAAGTTCTTCGGGCCCGGCGCGTAGGAGTTGTTGAACGGGACCTTCACCCACTCCACCTGGTCGTCGGTGAAGCCGAGCTCCTCTGCGACGGCATACGCCACCGCGGACTCGAAGCCTTCGCCGTTGGTGGGGTCGTTGTCCTTGAACCAGGGCTCGTACGCCGGCGAGTCCGTTCCGATCGTGAGGGTGCCGGGGGTGGTCAGCGGGAGCGAGTCGGTGGCGCAGGCGTCCGCGCTCTCCGACGCCTCGGCCGAGGCGGAGGTGGTGGGCTCCTCGGCGGTGCCGGTGTCCTCCTCGACCGGCGCGCACGCGGCGAGCGAGAGCGCCGCCAGCACGGCGACGACCGGAGCGGCGGCAACGCCGGGACGGAGGCGGGAGGAGCGGGGCACGCGCATGCGCTGAGCCTAGGCCGGGGCGGACCCGGCAGGGCAGGAATCTCGCCGGACGCCGGAGTGACCCAGACCACCTGTGCAACTCGTTGCATAGGGTGCCGCCTGACCGGCACAGTGGGGCCATGGCCCTCGAGCACGCCCTGCTGGTCTCGCTCAGCGAGCGGCCGGCGTCAGGCCTGGACCTGACCCGGCGCTTCGACCGGTCCATCGGGTTCTTCTGGAGCGCGACCCACCAGCAGATCTACCGGGTGCTCGCCCGGATGGAGACCGACGGCTGGGTGCGCTCGGAGGTCGTCGCCCAGACCGGCCGGCCGGACAAGAAGGTGTACGCCGTGGCGCCCGCCGGCGCGGAGGAGCTCGCCCGCTGGCTTGCCGAGCCCGCCCCGGCCGAGTCGTTCCGCAGCGAGGTCGCGGTCCGCCTCCGCGGCGCGTCGTACGGCGACCGGCGCGCGGTGCTGGCGCAGGTGGAGGCGCTGCTCGCCGACCACCGCACCCGGCTCGGGCACTACGAGCACCTGGCCGAGCGCGACTTCCCCGAGCCGGACCGGCTGTCCGGCCACGACCTCGACGTCTACCTCGTGCTGCGCGGCGGCATCCGCCTCGAGCAGTTCTGGGTGGGCTGGCTGACCGAGTACCGCGACACCCACGCCCGCGCCCATGAAGGAGCCCCCGCATGAGCCCGTACCCGCACCTGCTCGAGCCCCTGACCGTCGGCGGCGTGACGCTGCGCAACCGCGTGGTGATGGGCTCCATGCACACCGGCATGGAGGACCGCGCGAAGCACCTGCCGGAGCTCGCGGCGTACTTCGCCGAGCGCGCCCGCGGCGGCGTCGGCCTCGCGGTGACCGGCGGCTACTCCCCCAACCTGCGCGGCTGGCTGCTGCCGTTCGGCTCGATGATGACCCGGCGCAAGCACGCCGACCGGCACCGGCTGGTGACCGACGCCGTGCACGCCGAGGGCGGCGCGATCGCGCTGCAGGTGCTGCACGCGGGTCGCTACGGCTACACCCCGCTCAACGTCAGCGCCTCGAAGTCGCAGAGCCCGATCACGCCGTTCAAGGCCGGGGCACTGAGCGGCCGCGCGGTCGAGCGCACGATCGAGGACTTCGTCGACGCGGCCCGGCTCGCGCGGCGCGCGGGGTACGACGGCGTCGAGATCATGGGCTCCGAGGGGTACCTGATCAACCAGTTCCTCGCGCCGCACACCAACCGCCGTACCGACCGCTGGGGAGGCAGCGCCGAGAACCGGATGCGCTTCCCGGTCGAGATCGTCCGCCGCACCCGCGAGGCGCTCGGCGACGACTTCCTGCTGATGTTCCGGATGTCGCTGCTCGACCTGATCCCGGCCGGCCAGACCTGGGACGAGACCGTCGCGCTGGCCACCGCGCTCGAGGAGGCCGGCGCCTCCGTCATCAACACCGGCATCGGCTGGCACGAGGCCCGGGTGCCGACGATCCTGACCCAGGTGCCGCGCGCGGCGTGGACCTGGACGACCGCGCGGCTGCGGCCCGAGCTCGGCATCCCGGTCTGCGCGTCCAACCGGATCAACACCCCCGACGTGGCCGAGCGGATCCTGGCCGACGGCGAGGCCGACCTGGTGTCGATGGCCCGGCCGCTGCTCGCCGACCCCGACTTCGTCACCAAGGCGGCCACGGGCCGGGCCGACGAGATCAACACCTGCATCGGCTGCAACCAGGCCTGCCTCGACCACACGTTCTCGAACCAGCGCGCCTCCTGCCTGGTCAACCCGCGCGCCGGTCGCGAGACCACGCTCGTGCTGTCGCCGACCCGCACGGCGCGGTCGGTCGCGGTCGTGGGCGCCGGCCCCGCCGGTCTCGCGGCCGCGGTCACCGCCGCCGAGCGCGGCCACCGGGTCACGCTGTTCGAGGCGCAGCCCGAGATCGGCGGCCAGTTCCGGCTGGCGATGCGGATCCCCGGCAAGGAGGAGTTCGCCGAGACGCTGCGCTACTACACGAGGCGCCTGGAGGTGCTCGGCGTCGATGTCCGGCTCTCCACGAAGGCCGACACCGCCACCGTGCAGGAGTACGACGCCGTCGTGGTCGCCACCGGCGTGCGTCCGCGCGTGCCCGACCTGCCCGGCATCGACCACGCCAAGGTGGTCGCCTACCCCGACGCGATCACCGGGGCCGTCCCCGTCGGCGCGACCGTCGCGGTGATGGGCGCCGGCGGCATCGGGGTCGACGTCAGCCACCTGCTCAGCCACGCGGAGGGCGAGGGCGACCCGGAGTGGTTCGACCACTGGGGCGTCGGCGACCCGGCCGTCGACCGCGGCGGCCTGAAGGAGAAGAAGCCGCGCACCTCCCCGCGCGAGGTCCACCTCCTGCAGCGCAAGACGACAGCGATCGGCAAGGGCCTCGGCAAGACCTCCGGCTGGGCGCACCGCGCGGTGCTCAAGGACTCGGGCGTGCACCTCGTGCCCGGCGTGAGCTACGACCGGATCGACGACGAGGGACTGCACGTCACGGTCGGCGAGGGCGAGCCCGGGCGCCCGGGCGACCGCCGTACCCTCGCCGTCGACCACGTCGTCGTCTGCGCCGGCCAGGAGTCGGTGCGCGACCTGTACGACGAGCTCGTCACCGCCGGGGTCGAGGCGCACCTGGTCGGGGGCGCCGACGTCGCCGCCGAGCTGGACGCGAAGCGCGCGATCCGGCAGGGCACCGAGGTCGCCGCGCGCCTGTGACCGCGCTGGGCTGGTATGAAATGGCCATGCCCCACAGCGCGGTGCAGATCCCGGTGCCGGACCTCGAGCCGGTCGTCCGGGCGCGCCTGGAGCGCCGCGACCCCGACGCCGTCCCCGCCGACCCGGACGACACGGTCGCGCACATCACGCTGCTCGGGCCGTTCGCGGGGCTGAGCGACCTGACCGACGGGGTGCTCGACGAGCTGGAGCGGTTCTTCTCGGACGTGACGGCCTTCGACTTCCGGCTGACCGGGATCTCCTCGTTCCCGGGCGGGACCGTCTACCTCGCGCCCAGCCCGGCCGCGCCGTTCCGCCAGCTCACCCACGAGCTGTCCCGGCTCTTCCCCGAGCACCCGCCGTACGGCGGCGCCTTCGACGACGTGGTCCCGCACCTGACCGTGCCGATGCCGGAGGGCGAGGACGTCACGGCCCTGGAGTTCGAGCTCGGCTCGCGCCTCCCGATCAGCACCTACGCCCGGGAGGCGGTGCTGTTCTGGTGGGAGCCGGGCGCGAGCCGGACGATCGCCACGTTCCCGTTCGGCACCTCGGCCGCCTGAGCCCGCGGCAGCGCGGGTCCCCGACCAGCTGTAACGCGGGGTTATGGACGCTCCACCAGGCGCATGCCGCTGGGGAAGCGTGCCTACGCCTGGGGAAGTGCCCCTGGGCGGCGGTCAGCGCGGCCGGCCGCGAGGGGCAGGACGCGCCGACTCGACCGCCTCGCCAGGGCAGGATGCGCCGACTCGACCGCCTCGCCAGGGCAAGACGCGCCGACTCGACCGCCTCGCGAGGGCAAGACGCGCCGACTCGGCAGGTCCGCGAGGGCAAGATGCGCCGACTCGCGACGTCAGGCGCCGATCCGGGCGTAGACGGCCTCGGCGAACTCGTCGAACGCCGCCACGCACTCCTTGAGCAGCGCGTCCGTCTCACCGCGACCGGAGGAGCCGAGCAGGTCGCGCGCGCGGACGTCGCGGTACCAGCGCCGGAGCCGGTCGAGGCTCTGCTCCTCCTCCTCGAGCTCGGCGAGGGAGTACTTCTCGGTGCGGTGCTCCTTGGCGATCTCGGCGAGGTAGCGGCGGCACTCCGAGGCCAGCTCGCGCCACTCGTCGTCGCGCGCGGCGGCGAACATCGCCGCCATCGCCGCCTCGTCGGCCTCATCCCAGCCGCCGGCGCGCAGCCGGACCAGCTCGCCGTCCTCCGCTCTCGCCACGAGCGCGGCGACCCGGTCGACGACCGGCGCCACGACCGGGAGGTCGGGCAGCGCCCAGGTGCCGGAGGAGAGCGGGACCGCGCCGGCCTTGCGCAGCTCGCGCCAGGCGGCGACCCGGTGCCGCGCGGGCTCGCTCGGCAGCCTCAGCACCAGCACCAACCAGCTCAACGGTCCTCCCGCTACGCGGAGCGATGTAACGGCTGTAACATCGAGGCGTGTCCGACTGGATCAGGGTACTCGTCATCGGCGTCGCGGTCATCGCCGCGACCTACGTCGTGCTCGCCGTCCTCGCGCGCCGGCTCCCGCCGGGCATCCTGCGCGACCTCGTCGCGTTCATCCCGGCCTGCCTCACCACGGCACGGGCGCTGCGCAACCACCCTGCGGTCCCGCGCCGTGCGAAGGTCGCGCTGCTCGGCGCGATCGTCTGGACGGTGTCGCCGATCGACCTGATCCCGGAGTTCCTGCCGGTGATCGGACCGCTCGACGACATCGTGGTGATCGCGCTGGCGATCCGGTACGCCGCCCGCGCGGTGCCGCGCGACGTGCTGCTCGACGCCTGGCCCGAGGAGCCGCGCCTGCTGCTCCGGCTCCTGGGCGAGCGGAGCCCGAAGCCGGCGGCCTGACCGGCGTCAGCGGTCTCGTTTCAACCCGGCCAGCACGAAGCCCACCCCGAGCCCGGCGATGATCGAGCCGGTGATCGCCCAGAACGCCGAGTCGGTCATCGGGCTGCCCTTCAGGTAGCCCATCCCCTGGAAGCTGAAGACCGCGCCGACCACGAACATCAGGACGCCGAGGGTGACCGGCAGGGTGCGCTTCATGGGGCCGATCGTAGGGCGTCGGCCGTTATCACGACCCGCGGGTACGGCGGGGCGGAATCGACCAGGTGAGTAGCGGATCTTGACCATCGTCAAGACCGACACGCCGATCTAGACCACTTTCTCGACGAAGCGCCTCAAGCGCCTCGGGGGGCCTGCCGATGACCCGGGAGAAGCACCCCAACCGCCCGCCCCCGAAGCTGCCCTGGGATCCGCATGTCGTCCGCGCCGCCCCGCCCGCTCCTGCCTGCCCGCACGCTCCTGCGCCTGCGCCGACTCGCGGGGCTGGTCGCCGCGCTGGTCGTGCTGGTGCCGGCCGCCGCGAACGCCGTACCCATCGAGGACTTCTCGGGCTACCAGCCGCAGACGACGTGCAGCCCCGACCCCAAGCCGGGGACCGTCGCGCTGTCGAAGTGGCTGATGAGCAAGTACCCGGGCAGCGGCTCCAGTGGCATCTCCCGCGCGTGCGGCGCCAGCGGGGTGTCGGAGCACAAGGAGGGCCGGGCCTTCGACTGGCGGGTCAGCGCCACCTCGGCGCGCGACCGCGGCTACGTCAAGGACTTCTTCGCGACGATCTTCGCCCCCGACAAGGACGGCAACCAGGCCGCGCTCGCCCGCCGCATGGGCATCATGTACCTGATCTGGGACGACCACATCTACGCGTCGTACCGCGGCTTCGAGAAGCGCGCCTACACCCACTCCGGCTGCCGGACGAAGAAGTCCTGCTCCCCCACGCTGCGGCACCGCGACCACGTGCACATCTCGCTGTCGCGCGCGGGCGGTGCCGGCGAGACCAGCTGGTACCACCGCAACGACGCGGGCTGGCAGTCGCCGGTCACACCGACGCCGACGCCGACCACCCCGACGCCGCCCCCGAGCACCCCGCCGCCGGTCGGCGACCCGACGCCGATCCCGGTCGGCCCGCCGGTCGAGGGCGAGCTGCGGTTCACCAAGAAGAAGCAGCTCGCGCGCGTCGCGGTGCCGCTCGACAAGTCGACGTACACGTCGAAGTGGAAGCTCCGCAAGGGCAAGCAGTACAAGATCACCGTCGCCGGCCTCGTCGGGTACGGCGCGCCGGACCAGGTCGGCGACGCCAACTGCGTCTGGTCGCCCACGACGCGCTCGTGGCTGCACAGCGGCAACGGCGTGAAGGTCAACGGTGACCTGCTGTTCGGCCGGACCTGCACGGGCGACCACGTCTACGCGACGACGTACGTCCCGACGAAGTCCAAGCCGATGCGGGTGAAGCTGGCCTCGACCACGGCCGCCGGGACCGGCCGGCTGGTGCTGACGGTGTCGAGGAAGGAGACCGACGTCTCCGCGAAGCTGCCGACCTACCCGGCGCTGGCCGCGGCCCCGGCCGTGCTGCCCTCGAGCCGCGGCAGCCTCAACACGCTCGCCGAGACCGTGCAGGTGCCGGCCGACGCAACGACTCCGGTGCTGACCACGCAGGAGGTCGAGGCCGGCGCCCGCTACCGGATGACCGTCTCGGGCGTCGCGGACCTCGGTGGCGGCGTGCAGACCGACGGCCAGTGCATCGGGGTCGGCGGCGCCTGGTACCAGGCTGCCTCACTCGACCTGCGGTCGCCGGGCGACGACCACGGCAACCTCTACGTCAACGGCTACCCGTTCGGCGGCGACCCGACGACCGACTGCGCGGCGCACTCGCACGTCATGGAGTTCACCGCCGCCGAGACCCGGCAGCTGCAGCTCGCCGTGTGGGACCCGTTCCCGGTCAGCGACAACAGCGGCGCCCTCACGGTGACGGTGCAGCGGCTGTCGTCGCTCGCCTCTCCCCAGAAGGCCCGGGGCGAGTCGCCGCAGAGCGGCGGCATCTACTGGTCGATGCCCGTCGACACGTTCGCGGTCAACCTCGCGAGCCCGGAGGGCACCGTCTCCAACATGCGGCTGCGCAAGGGCGAGCGGGTCACGCTCGTCGTGTCGGGCGCGTTCACCTCGCACGGCGTCACCGCCGACGCGACCTGCGTCAACACCGGCGCCGGCTGGGTGCCGCGCGACCCGGGCCTGGCCCTGGAGCAGGACCCGCTCGAGCTGTGGGTCGACGGCGTCGCGCGGCCGTGGGGCGCGTGCAACGACGCGCACACCTACTCGACGTCGTACGTCGTGGAGAAGAGCGGCCCGATCCGCCTCGCGGTCATGGACCTCGACTTCCGCGACAACGCCGGCAGCCTCGAGGTCGCGCTCACCCGCGGCTAGCTCACGCCACGGAGCGGATCCGGGTGACCAGCACGGAGCCGAGGACGCAGACGGCGGCCGCGACGGCGTACAGCGTCACGTAGCCGCCGGCCTGCGCGATCAGGAACGCGCCGAGGAACGGCGCGAACACCTGGGGTAGCGCGTTGGCGATGTTGATGACGCCGAGGTCCTTGGCGCGGGACTCGGCGTCGGGCAGCACCTCGGTGCACAGCGCGAAGTCGACGGAGAGGTAGACGCCGTAGCCGACGCCGAGCACGGCGGCGCCGACGAGCGCGCCGGTCCAGGTGGGCAGGAGCGCGAGCACGAGGGCGGCGGCGCCGGTGACGATGCCGGCGACGATGACGAACACCTTGCGGCGGCGGAGCCGGTCGGACCAGATCCCGAAGACGACGGTGCTGGCCACGATGAACACCGCGTAGACCACGGTGAGCACGAAGACACCGGTCTCGGGGTCGGAGTAGCCGACGGCGTCGTCGAGGTAGAAGTACAGCAGCAGCGTGCCCATCGCATTGCCGAGGTTGACCAGGAACCGGGTCAGCCAGGCCCACGCGAAGTCGGGGTAGGCGCGCGGGCTCAGCCAGAAGCCACGCAGGAACGCTGCCGTGGACCAGGCCGGGCGCAGCGCCTCCGGCAGGGGTACGTCGTGGCTCCGGAGGAGGTACGGCACGGCCAGGACGACGACGGCGGTGGCGGTCGCGACGTAGCCCGTGGTGAGCCCGCCCGTCGCGGTGGCGATGCCGACGCCGCCGACGATGCCGAGCGTCTGGGACACCGCGACCCAGCCGCCGACCACGCCGCGCTGGCGCACCGGCACGAGGTCGGGGACCGTCGCGGTGAGCGCGGCGTACATCGCGTTGAGCGCGGCCTGCGCCAGGCACCAGCCGAGCACCATCACCGGGACGGAGTCGGCGACCGCCAGCACGAGCAGCGCGATCGCGCCCACGACGCCGCCGCCGAGCACCCAGGGCACCCGGCGCCCGAACCGCGACGTGGTCCGGTCCGACAGCGCCCCGAACAGCGGGTTGGCGACGACGGACACCGCCGACCCCAGCCCGGTCACCAGCCCGAAGACGAACTCCTTGTCGCCCGGTGCGACCGCCTCGGCCTGCTGGGCGAGAAGCACCTGGATCGGGCCGAAGAAGCCGGCCCACACCCCGAGGCCGGCCAGCGTCACCCGGGTCACCCAGCCGCGGCCGACGAGCTGCTCGGGCTCGGCGAGCGCGGTCGCCGCCACCGGCCGGGTCGTCACCGGCGGGCGCGGATCACGCGGGCGTACCAGTCGTAGGAGTCCTTCGGCGTGCGCCGCTGCGTCGCGTAGTCGACGTGCACCAGCCCGAACCGCTGCGTGTAGCCCTCGGCCCACTCGAAGTTGTCGAGCAGCGACCACGTGTAGTAGCCGTCGACGTCCACGCCCGCGCTCACCGCCTCCTCGACCGCGCGCAGGTGGCCGTCGAGGTAGGCGATCCGGCGGTCGTCGTGGATGCCGTCGGCCTCGACCGGGTCGTCGTAGGCGCAGCCGCTCTCCGTGATCGTCACGCTCGGGAGCCGGTCGCCGTACCGCTCGCGGAGCTGCAGCAGCATGTCGCGCAGGCCGTCGGGCACGACCGCCCAGCCGAAACCGGTGCGGTCGTAGCCGTCGAGCTCGACCAGCACGAACGGCAGGTCGCCCGAGGGGGTCTGCCCGATCGGGGTCAGGTCGGTGCCGGGCGCGGCGACCCGGGTGGGGTTGTAGTAGTTGACGCCGTAGAAGTCGAGCGGTGCGGCGATCGTCGCGAGGTCGTCGGCGACCGGGCCGGGCATCAGGTCGCCGAACCCGGCCGGGTAGGAGCCGAGCAGCATCGGCTCGGCGAAGAGCCGGTTCCAGAGGGTGTCGTAGAGGTCGGCGGCGTCGCGGTCGGCCTGGCTGTCGGTCCCGGCGACGACCGGCGTGTGGTTGTTGGCGCAGCCGACGGCCTTCGCCCCCGCGGCCCGCAGCGCCTGCACCGCGAGGCCGTGCCCGAGGAGCAGGTGGTGGGCAGCGGGCAGCGCGTCGAACATCAGCGTGCGGCCCGGCGCGTGCACCCCGGTGGCGTAGCCGAGCATCGTCACGACGTTCGGCTCGTTGACCGTCACCCAGCGCGCCACCCGGTCGCCGAGGGCCTCGCCGACCACGGCGGCGTACTCCGCGAACCGCTCGGCCGTCGCCCGGGACAGCCAGCCGCCCCCGTCCTCGAGCGGCTGGGGCAGGTCCCAGTGGAACAGCGTCGCCATCGGCGCGACGCCGGCCTCGAGCAGCGCGTCGACGAGCCGGTCGTAGAAGGCGAGCCCGGCCGCGTTCACCTCACCGGACCCGGCCGGCAGCACCCGCGGCCACGCGATCGAGAACCGGTAGCCGTCGAGGCCGAGCCCGCGCATCAGCGCGACGTCCTCGGCCCAGCGGTGGTAGTGGTCGCAGGCCTCGGCGCCGCTGCTGCCGTCGCGGACCCGACCGGGCTCGGCGCAGAACGTGTCCCAGACGCTGGGGCCGCGACCGTCGGCCATGACCCCGCCCTCGATCTGGTACGACGCGGTGCTGGCGCCGAACCGGAAGCCCGCGGGCAGTCCGGTGAGGGGAGGGGTGCTGCGCTCGACGGAGGAGCGGGACGGGCGTTCCACGCGGCTACTCTGTCAGCCGGGGCGGGGGCTGCGAAGCACCGACGACCCAGTGGACGGTCGGGCGAAAGGTGAAATCTCACGCGATTCGTCGCGTGGATTGGGGGGATTCGTCACAATCGTCCGGGGTGGCACACAGCAGGGGGGTCTGCATGCGCCGAAAGGACGCCGACGAGAACCGGATCAGGAGTCTCGCCGCGCTGGCGCGCGTCCTCAGCCGGCCGGACACGTTGCACCGGCTTCTGGAGCTGAGCGCGGAGGAGGCGCTGCGCACGCTGCGCGCTGCGTCGGTGTCGGTGTCCCGGCTGCAGCCCGACGGTGTCTCCGTGCGCACCATCGTCAACGTCGGCGACCTCGGCCCGCACGAGGAGCGGTGGCCGCAGAACGAGGTGCACGAGATGCAGGAGCTGACGGGCCTCGACGTCGCGTCCGAGCACCTGGTCACCTGGTCCTACCACCTCGACAGCCCGGCGACCCCGCCCGCCGAGAAGGAGCTGCTCCGCGCGCTCGGGAAGGGCAGCTCGGTCTCCACCCCGCTCGTGGTCGAGGGTGAGCTGTGGGGCGAGGTGTACGCGACGCGGCACCGGTTCGACGACCCGTTCGACGCCGACGACATCGCCTACCTCGAGGCGATGATCGCGATCATGGCCGGGGCGATGGCCCGGGTCGCCCGTGAGGAGTCGCTGGCCCAGCTCGCCTACCACGACCCCCTGACCGGGCTGCTCAACCGCCGCGCGATCGACGACCACGCCCGGATCGCGTTCGAGGTGCCGCGTGGCATGACCCGGCAGGTCGGCGTCGTCGCGCTCGACATCAACGGGCTCAAGCTGACCAACGACCACTACGGCCACCCGGCCGGCGACGAGCTGATCCGCCGCGTCGCCGGCGACCTGGTCCGCTCGTTCGCGGTGCTGTCCGCCTGCGTGGTCGGCCGCGTCGGCGGCGACGAGTTCACGGTGCTCTCGGTCGACCGCTCCGTCGACCCCCTCGTCGAGGTGGCCGACCAGGTGATCGCACGCAGCTGGGAGAAGAACCCGACGACGGCGCTGTCCGGCGGGGTCGCGCACGCGGAGCTGTCGGACCACCTGCGGATCACGCCGTCGGAGATGTTCGCCGCCGCGGACCGGGCGCTGTACGTCGCCAAGCGGGAGCGCCGCCGGCACGCCGTCATGGCCGAGCCGCTCGAGCCGGCCGCCGAGCACGACGAATGAGCGGGCCGAACGCCTCAAGCCGCACCGACGACGGCCGATCACGACCGACAAGGGCACCGCACCCACCCGGAGACCGACCGTTGCTGCCGAAGGACGAGCTTTCTCGCATCCGGAGTCTCGCCGCACTCGCGCGCGACACCGGACGGTCCGGCACGCTCGAGCAGATCCTCGAGGTGGCCGCCGAGGGCGCCCGCGAGGCGATCGGCGCGGCCAGCGTCTCGGTGAGCCGGCTCGAGCCCGGCACCGGCGTCGTCCGCACCCTGCTCAACGTCGGTGAGCTCGGCCCCACCGAGGAGCGCTGGCCCGAGGACGAGACCTACGGCGCCGACGAGTTCGTCTGCCTCAACCTGCTCACCCAGGGCGCGATCTCGTGGGTGACGACGCTCGACGACCCGGACTCCGACCCGCGCGAGGTCGAGCTGCTCCGCGAGCTCGGCAAGGGCTCGTCGATGGGTGCGCCCCTCGTCGTCGACGGTGTGCTGTGGGGCGAGTTCTACGCCACCCGCAACGTCGGCGAGCCGTCGTTCGGGCCCGACGAGACGGCGTACCTCGAGGCCCTCACCGCGATCCTCGCGGGCGGCATCTCCCGCGCGCTGCGCGAGGAGTCGCTGGAGGAGATGGCCTACCACGACCCGCTGACGGGCCTGGCCAACCGGCGCGCGCTCGACGAGCGGGCGGAGTGGGCGTTCGACCACGCCGAGGCCGTGCCGCGCCCGGTCACCGTCGTGGTCGCGGACATCAACGGGCTCAAGCGCGTCAACGACACCCAGGGCCACCTCGTCGGCGACCAGCTGATCAAGTCGGTGGCGAGCGCGATGCGCAAGCACTTCGCGCGGCTGCCCGGCGCGCTGGTGGCCCGCGTGGGTGGCGACGAGTTCACCGTCCTGGTCGTCGGCCACGACCCGGCCGCCGTGGTCGCCGTGTCCGACGAGCTGTGCGGCCTGACCTGGAACCTCGGCATCACGGCGAGCCTGTCGTGCGGTGCCGCGACCGTGATGGTCGGCCGGGGCACGGAGCTCAACCCGCGCGAGCTGTTCGCGGCCGGTGACCGGGCACAGTACGTCGCCAAGCGCGGCCGGCTGCGCACCACCGTCGTGACCGGTGACGTCGCGCACGAACAGGCCGACGAGCCGGCCCTGCCCGCCTGACCCCGTCGGCCTAGGCGCGACCCCACAGGTCGACCGGCGAGCGCCCGGGCCGGAAGCCGCACGCCTCCGCGAGCCGCACCGCGTCGGCGAACCCGTGGGCCAGGCCGTCCGGGTCGTGGGTGTCGCTGGCGAAGCTGACCGCGTCCCCGCCGAGGTCGTGCCACCAGCGCACGACCACCCGCTCGATCGGGCGCTTCGTGCTGACCTCCAGGGCGCGGCCCGACGCGGCGAGCACGCGCAGCACCTCCCTCAGCTCCGCCTCGAAGGCGGTGACGTCGACCGGGCCGGCGTCGTCCGGCCAGGCCCGCAGCGGGAAGTCGACGTGCGCGAGCACCGAGAAGACGTCGCTGCCCTCCAGCAGGGCGACCACCTCGTGCAGGTAGTCGCGCACGACCTGCGCCGGGTCGTCCTGCCGGGCGAACAGCGCCGGCGGCTCGGCGTACCCGTCTCCGCCCACCGGTATCCCGTGCACCGATCCGAGGACCCGCTCGAAGTCGCCGGTCGCGAGGACCGCGGCGACCTGCTCGGCGTGCCGGTGCGGCTCGCCGAGCTCGGCGCCGGTGAGGATCCGCAGGCCCGGGAACCGGTGCCGGCACTCCTCGACCGCGGCGAGATAGCCCTCGGCGTCGAACGGCGGCGGCACCATCGGCTCGTCCGCCGGCCCGGCCTGGAACCGGGCGTGGTCGACGTGCTCGGTGAACGCGACCGCCGGCACGCCGAGCGTCACGGCTCGCGCGCAGGTGGCGACCATGTCGCCGGCGTGCGCGTCCCAGGACCACTCGGTGTGGACGTGGCTGTCGGCGGGCAGCATCAGGCCCACGTCACGAGCGCCACCGGGTCCGGGCGCTCGCGACCTTCTGGTCCTTCGGCGGCAGCGGACCGACCTGGATCTCGGCGCCGTACGACCAGCCCGGCAGCACCGGCAGGGACTCCCCGCTCCAGAACGTGCCGGGGTCGAACCACGACGCCTTCCAGTCGTCCTCGACGACACCCATCTCCTGCAGGGTGATCGCCACGGTCTCGGCGCAGAACGCCGCCTCCGGCCGGACCCGCCTGCCGCGCTTGCGGCGGGGCTGGTAGGCGTCGCGCGCGGTGAGCCAGCGGCCGGCGAGCCGCGCGGTGCTCGGGAACGACACCCCGTCGAGCCGCGCGATGACCTTGAGCATCGCGTCCTCCTCGGGACGGCCGACCTCCGGGCTGAGCTGCCGGAACCACGCGGCCTGGCCGTAGGTCTCGCGCCACCGGGTGACGGACTCGGTCAGGTCGTGCAGCTGGACACCGCGGTGGTGGGTGCCCGACCAGTGGTCGACGAGCGTCTTGCCGAGCTCGGCGTGCCACATCAGGGGCGGCAGGTCGTCGATCACGACCGCCATCCCGACGTGGTTGACCGGCGCGTTGGTGAGGGTCTGGATCGCGCGGTCGGCGGCGGTGCGGCCGCGGAACAGCCACAGGTCGCCGGTCCGGGTCACGCGGGCGGCCTCGTCGACGGAGACGGCTCCGGCAGGCAGGTCGGTCACCCGGCTCATCGTGCCGCATCGTCGACCGGGCGTGGCCTAGCGTGGTCCCATGCGCGCGGCGACCTGGTGGAAGCTCCTCGGCCTGGCCGGCGTCGCCGGCGTGGTCGCGACCGGCGCGGTCGTCGCGCGGAACGAGCGCCAGCGGGCGTCGTACACCCCGGAGCAGGTGCGCGAGCGGCTGCACCAGCGGTACGCCGAGATCGAGGAGCACCCGGAGCCGACGCCCGGGTGACCCCCGCCATGACCATCGACGTACGGCGAGCGGCGGACCGCCCGGCGACCCGGGCGGACGGCCTGGTGTCGCGGCACTCGTTCTCGTTCGGGACCCACTACGACCCGGCCAACGTGGACCACGGCGTGCTCGTCGCGCACAACGACGACACCGTGGAGCGCGGGCTGGGCTACGACACCCATCCCCACCGCGACCTGGAGATCGTGACGTGGGTGGTCGACGGCGGGCTGCGGCACGCGGACGCCGACGGGCTGTCCGAGCGCGCCGGCGTGGTGGTACCGGGCCGGGTGCAGCGGCTCAGCGCGGGCAGCGGGGTGCGGCACTCCGAGCACCACGACCCGGGGTCCGGGCCGATGGTGCGGTTCGTGCAGATGTGGGTGCTGCCGGACGAGCCGGGTGGCGAGCCGTCGTACGCGCAGGCCGACGTGGCGACCGCCCTCGGGGACGGCGGGCTGGTGCCGGTCGCGTCCGGTCGCACGGACGCCGCCCTGCGGATCCGCAACCGCGACGCGACGCTGCACGTGGCGCGGCTCGGCGCCGGGGCGAGCGTGCTCCTGCCCTCCGCGCCGTACCTCCACCTCTTCGTGGCCCGCGGCAGCGCCACCGTCGAGGGCGCGGGCCGGCTGGGCGAGGCCGACGCCGCCCGCTTCGCCGGCGCCGGTCAGGCGCGGGTGACCGCGGGCGCCGACGGGAGCGAGGTCGTGGTCTGGGAGATGCACCGCGGCAGCACTTAGGCTTCGCGGAACAGCACACGACCGACTCGGGGGAACCACACGTGCGTACCGTCTCGCGGCTGCCGGCCGCCCTCCTCGCCCTCGCCCTGCTGGCCGCGACGGGCGGCGCGACCGCGTCGACCAGGACCGTCGACGACGCCGACGACACCGTCGGAAAGCTCGACGTGCGGACCGCGACCGCGGGCCATGCGGGCGACCTGGTCGCGCACACCCTGACCATGCACGAGCGCTGGGCGTCCAAGGCGCTGCAGGCGGGCACCGCGACGATGATCTTCCGGATCGGCAAGCGGACCCGCACGATGAACATCGACTTCCGCCACGGCGCGCTGTTCGCGGAGATCTGCACCGAGGCCGCCGACAGCAGCTTCAGCGACTGCTCCAAGAACGTCGGGCTGAGCCGCCCGGACCGGAAGTCGATCCGGATCACGCTGAAGAAGCGCCTGCTGGAGAAGGGGCTCACGTCCTACCGGTGGACGGCCTCCACCTACCTCAACCAGGGCGAGTCCGGCTGCACCGAGCTGAGCTGCCTGGACTCCGTGCCCGACGACAGCAGCGGGATCAGGCACCGCCTCTGACCGGAGCCGGCGGCGCGAGCACCGTCAGGGCCGCGGGGCGCACGGTCGCGGTGAGCGGCAGCGGGACCAGCCGCTCCCCGTCGCCGTACGCCGTCACCCGCTCGTCGCTCGCGAGCGTGACCTCGCGGCCGCGCAGCACGAGCACCTCGTCGAGGTCGACGTGGCTGCCGTCGTACAGCCGTGGCAGCGCGCGGACCAGCCGGAGCCGGGAGGCCGCGCGCACCACCACCACGTCGAGCAGCCCGTCGTCGACGACGGCGTCGGGTGCGATGCGCATGCCGGCGCCGTAGTAGGCGGAGTTGGCGACCACCACCGTCGCCGCGCGCTCGTCGTGACGCTCGCCGTCGACGGTCACGGTGAAGCAGGTCGGGGTGTAGCGGGCGACCGCGCGCAGCGCGGCATAGGGGTACTGGAGCGACCGGGGCAGCCGGTGTGACCGGTCGACGACGGCGGACGCGTCGGAGTCGACGCCGGCGTAGACGCTGCCCAGCACGAGCCGACCGGCCGCCTCGACCGCGTCGACGGGGCGGGGCGCCGCGGTGAGCAGGAGGTCGGCCAGGACGTCGGGCCGGGCCGGGACGCCGAGCATCCGGGCGAAGTCGTTGCCGCGCCCCGACGGCACGATTCCCAGGACGCCACCGGCCTGGCTGACCGCGGCGGCGACCGAGGCGAGCATGCCGTCGCCACCGACCGCCACCACGACGTCCCCGGCTTCGGCGGCGCGGCGGGCGAGGTCCGCGCAGCCGACCGGTCCGGGGCTGTAGGTGACCCGCACCTGCGCGCCGGCGTCGCGGAGCAGCCGGGTGACCGGCACCACCGCTCCGGGGGCCGACCCGCCGCCCGAGAGCGGGTTGACCAGGCAGTGGAAGGATCGGGTCACGGCACCAGCGCCCCCGGGTTGAGCACGCCGAACGGGTCGACCCGTTCCTTGACCGCGCGCAGCATCTCGACGCCGACCGGCCCGATCTCGCGCGCCAGCCACGGCTTGTGGTCGCGACCCACGGCGTGGTGGTGGGTGATCGTCGCGCCGGCCGCGATCATCGCGTCGCTCGCCGCCCCCTTCGCCGTGGCCCACTGGGCGAGGCCGTCGCCGTCCTGCTTCGCGGCGACGGTGAAGTACAGCGAGGCGCCGGTCTCGTAGACGTGCGAGACGTGGCAGAGCACGATCGGCCCGCCCTGCTCGTCGGTCAGCGCGGTGGTGAGCGCGTCCGCCACGGCGGCGTACAGGCGCGGGAGGTTGGACCAGAACGTCGCGGTCTCGAGGGTCTCGACGAGGACGCCGATGTCGAGCATCGCGTCACGCAGGTAGGGACCGTGGAAGCGTCCGGCGGCCCAGGCCGCGCCGTCCTCGGCGCCGAGCGACGTGCCGCCCGCCTTCTCCAGCCGTGCGGAGACGGTCGCGCGCCGGCGCGCGACGTCGTCGGGCGTGCCCTCGAAGCCGGTGACGACCAGGCAGCCGCCCGCGCTGTCGCCGCCGACCTCGTCGGGCTTGGCCAGGTTGAGGGCGGTCTCGTTCTCGTCGGACAGCCGCAGCACGGTCGGGGCGCAGTCGTGCTGGACCAGGTCGCGCAGTGCGGCGGCGCCGTCGCCGAACGACGCGAAGCGCCAGGTCTCGTAGACCTTCTGCTCCGGGACGGCGCGCACCCGGACGGTGACCGACGTGATCACGCCGAACGCGCCCTCCGAGCCCAGCACCAGCTCGCGCAGGTCGGGACCGGCCGCGTTGGCCGGCGCGCTGCCGAGCTCGAGCGTGCCGATCGGCGTCGCGACGGTGAGGCCGACGACGAGCTGGTCGAACCGTCCGTAGCCCGCCGACGCCTGCCCGCTGGAGCGGGTCGCGGCGAAGCCGCCGATGGAGGCGTACTCGAACGACTGCGGGAAGTGCCCGAGCGTCAGGCCGTGCTCGGCGAGCAGCTCCTCGGCGCGGGGGCCGCGCACCCCCGCCTCGAGCACGGCGGTCATCGACACCGGGTCGACGGACACCAGCCGGTCGAGCCGGCGCAGGTCGAGCGCGACGACACCCGCATAGCCGTCACGCCGCGCCGCGAGGCCGCCGACGACCGACGTACCGCCGCCGAACGGGACGACGGCGACCCGGCGCTCGCCGCACCACGACACGACGGCCGCCACCTCGGCGTGGTCGGCCGGCAGCACGACCGCGTCGGGGGCGTCGCTGCCGTCGCCCTGGCGCATCCGGAGCAGGTCCGGCGTGGACTTGCCGCGCGTGTGCCGCACCCGGGCCTCGTGGTCGGTGCGGACGTGGTCCGTGCCGAGCAGGTCGACGAGCTCGCCGAGGAGGGCGGGGTCGAGCGCCGGCTCGGGCAGGCGTACGTCGGGCAGGGGGGTCGTGGCCCGCTCGACCGCCGGGCCGAAGGCGAGCTCGACGAGCCCGCGGGCGGACGCGGCCAGGGGTTGGGCGGCCTCGGGGTCACCCCAGCGCGCCCAGTGCATGTCGGGAACCTGGGGCATGTCGGGAGACGTCGTCATGCGTTACACTGTGACACATGACGTCACTTCGTCACAACACCTCGTCGGAACCCTCCTTGAGTGACGGCGACCACGCCCTGCTGGACGCCGCTCGCGCGGCGATCCTGGCCGTGGGCTGGAAGCGCACGACCCTCACCGACGTGGCCCGCCGCGCCGGCGTCTCACGGATGACGCTCTACCGCCGCTGGCCCGACATGCAGACGCTGCTGGCGGATCTGATGACCCGGGAGTTCTCCGGCGCGGTCCGCGAGGCCGACGACCTGGCCGGCGGGATCACCGCGACCGTCACCGCGCTGCGCACCAACGAGCTGTTCCGCAAGATCGTGGAGGTCGACCCCGAGCTGCTCGTCCCGTACCTCCTCGACCGCCGCGGCCGCACGCAGGACGTCCTGCTCTCGCTCGTCGAGGCGGCCATCGCCGCGGGCCAGGAGGCCGGCGAGGTGCGCGCGGGCGATCCGGGCCTGCTGGCCCGGTCCCTCCTGCTCGCGGCGCACGGCTTCGCCATCTCGGCGCAGACGATGACCGACGCGGGCGTGTCCGAGGCCGACCTCGACGCCGAGCTCGCCCATCTCGTCGAGAGGTACCTCGCCGCATGAACGCCACCGCCCTCTCCGCCGCCCGCCGGGTCCGCGAGCTGCCCGAGGCGACCGACGGCCGCACGGTCGACCTGCTCGTCGTCGGGCTCGGCGTCACCGGCGCGGGGGTCGCCCTCGACGCCGCCTCGCGCGGCCTCGACGTGGTGGCGGTCGACGCGCACGACCTCGCGTTCGGCACCTCGCGGTGGAGCAGCAAGCTCGTGCACGGCGGGCTGCGCTACCTGGCGCACGGCCAGGTCGGCGTCGCCCACGAGTCGGCCGTCGAGCGCGGCGTCCTGATGACCCGGACCGCGCCGCACCTGACCCGCGCGCTGCCGATGCTGATCCCGCTGGTGCCGATGGTGACGGGCGGCCAGGCCGCGATCGCCCGCGCCGGGCTGGTCGCCGGCGACGCGCTCCGCGCCGGCGCCCGCACCCCGCACAGCGTGCTCCCCCGACCGCGCCGGCTGGGCCGCACCGAGACCCTCGCGCTGGCCCCGTCGTTGCGCCCGACCGGCCTGCGCGGCGGCCTGCTGTCGTGGGACGGGCAGCTCGAGGACGACGCCCGGCTGGTCGTCGCGCTGGCCCGCACCGCCGCCGGGCACGGCGCCCGGGTGCTCACCCGGACCCGGGTGCTGGCCCTCGACGGCACCGGCGCGCAGGTCCGCGACGAGCTCACCGGCACCGAGCACACGATCCGCGCCCGCGCCGTGGTCAACGCGAGCGGCGTCTGGGCCGGCACCCTCGACCCCGAGGTGACGCTGCGGCCGTCCCGCGGCACCCACCTCGTGCTGCGCGGTGAGAGCCTGCCGGGCCTGCGGGTCGCGGTGATGGCGCCGGTGCCGGGCGAGCGCAACCGGTTCGTGTTCGCGCTGCCGCAGCCCGACGGGCAGGTGTACGTCGGACTGACCGACGAGCCGGTCGACGGGCCGGTGCCCGACGAGCCGGTGCCGACCGAGCCGGAGATCGGCTTCCTGCTCGACGTGATCTCGGCCGTGCTCGACCGGCCGCTCGGCCGGGAGGACGTGGCGGGCGCGTACGCCGGGCTCCGACCGCTGCTCGACGTGCCGGGCCAGGGCCGCACCGCCGACCTCTCCCGACGGCACGCCGTGCTGACCTCTCGCAGCGGCGTGGTCACCGTGGTCGGCGGCAAGCTGACGACGTACCGCCGGATGGCCGAGGACGCCGTCGACGCCGCCGTCCCCACGGCCGGCCGCTGCCGGACCCGCGACCTGCCGCTGGTCGGCGCCGCGCCCCGGGCCGAGCTCGCGCTGCTGGAGGAGCCGGCCCGCCTGGTCCGCCGGTACGGCGCCGAGGCCGGCGCGGTGCTCGCCACCGCGCGGGAGCGGACCGGTCTCGACGACGCGACGCTGCTCGCGCCGGTCGCCGAGGGCGTGCCGACGACGCTCGCAGAGCTGGCCTGGGGGGTCAGCCACGAGGGCGCGCTCGGCGTGGACGACCTGCTCGACCGGCGCGTCCGGGTCGGACTGGTGCCCACCGACCGGGCGGCCGCCGAGCCCGCGGCACGAGCGGCGCTCGCGCAGGTTCAGGCCTGACGGATCGCCGACACCTCGGCGCCGGGCAGGTCGGCCAACAGGCCGCCGGGCACGAGCAGCTTGGAGCGGCGCACGCCGCTGCCGATGATCGCGACGTCGATGTCGACCACGAGGTCGTCGACGAGCAGCCGCCAGCCGTCGGGCAGGCCGAGCGGGGTGATCCCGCCGTACTCCATGCCGGTCTCCTCGACCGCACGCTCCATCGGGTGGAACGAGCACTTGCGGACGTCGAGCGCCCGCTTCACCACGTTGTTGACGTCGGCGCGGGTGTCGGCGCGGACCAGGCACGCAGCCAGTCGCTCCTGGCCGTCACGCCGGCCGGACACGACGACGCAGTTGGCGCCGGAGTCCAACGGCAGGTCGTAGGCCTCGGCGCAGGCGGCGGTGTCCGCGAGCTCCGGGTCGATCTCCGCGACGCCGACCTCGCCGGCTCGGGCCCAGCCGGACAGGAACGCGTGCACGGAGTCTGCGAGCAGGTCGGGCCGGTCGAGGGCGGGCACGCCGGTCAGCCGGCCGAGGACGGGGGTGCTCATGGGCGCAACGATAAGGAACCGGTAACGGTGCGCCGACCCGACGTCCGCGCCTCTCAACATCGTCCGCGTTCTGGGCTAGGGTGCCGGAGCATCTGGCTCGTGGGGGCCCGGGGACACAAAGTTCGTCTGCGGTTCGCGCTCTGTCTCCACCGTCGATCCCTCGGGTCCGATCCACTTGTGGAGCCTGCCCACGC
This sequence comes from Nocardioides iriomotensis, assembly GCF_004168035.1. GTDB lineage: Bacteria > Actinomycetota > Actinomycetes > Propionibacteriales > Nocardioidaceae > Nocardioides_B > Nocardioides_B iriomotensis. The sequence continues at coordinate 38,775 of NZ_SDPU01000032.1, forward strand.
GCCGTTCCGACTGCCGGGCGGCAGGCCTGGAAATCGGAGGGAACCCTTTTGTCAGCCAACCCCAAGAAGCGAGCCCTGAGCCTCGTCGCCGCGGCGGCCGGTCTCGGTCTCGTCGCCAGCCCGCTGGCGCTCTCGTCGGCCGTCGCCGACGACGCGTCCGGCACCGCGGCCGCGTCCAGCTCCCAGGCGAAGAAGAAGTCCAAGGTCATCAAGGTCGACCTCTTCGCCCTCAACGACTTCCACGGCCAGCTCGAGGTCGTGCCCTCGTCCAGCTCCGGCGGGCGCGTGGGCACCGAAGCGGCCGGTGGCGCGGAGTACCTCTCCACGCACCTCAAGGCGCTGCGCGCCGCCTCCGCCGACCGCGGGGTCAGCAAGACCTTCACGGTCGCCGCGGGTGACCTCATCGGCGCGACGCCGCTGCTGTCCGCCGCGTTCCACGACGAGCCGACCATCGAGGCGATGAACGAGATCGGTCTCGACGTCTCCTCCGTGGGCAACCACGAGTTCGACGAGGGCTACCGCGAGCTCAAGCGGATGCAGAAGGGCGGCTGCCTCGACGACGGCGCCGGCGCGAACAACCAGAACTCCTGCCCCGACGCGGCCCACGCGTTCGAGGGCGCGGACTTCAAGTACCTCGCGGCCAACGTGAAGTTCGAGAACACCCGCAAGCCGATCTTCGCGCCGTTCAACGTCAAGAAGGTCGACGGGCAGAAGATCGCCTTCATCGGCATGACGCTCGAGGACACCCCCAACATCGTCACGAAGGCCGGCGTCCAGGGCCTGGTGTTCAAGGACGAGGTCGAGACCGTCAACAAGCTGGTCCCGCGCCTCAAGGAGCGGGGCGTCAAGGCGATGGTCGTGCTGCTGCACGAGGGCGCGACCCCCGGCCCGGCCAGCGGCTACAACGAGTGCCAGGACGTCGCCGGCCCGGGCCTGGAGATCGCCAAGCAGCTCGACCCGGCCATCGACGTGGTCATCTCCGGCCACACCCACCAGCCGTACAACTGCGTGGTGAAGGACCCGAAGGGCAAGAATCGTCTGGTCACCAGCGCGTTCTCGACCGGTCGCGTCGTCACCGAGGTCCGGCTGAAGCTCAAGGCCAGCAACGGTCAGGTCATCCGGCCCAAGTCCCGCGCGATCAACCACGTCGTCACCAACGCCGACGGCACCACGCCCGACGCCGCGATCACGGCGCTGATCTCCCGCTACAACGGCCTGGTCGCCCCGATCCGCGACAAGGTCCTCGGCAAGCTCAAGGACCCGGCCGTGCCCAACGAGTCGCTCGCCCGTCCGTCCTCGGTGACCGAGGACTACGAGCTGGGCAACCTGATCGCCGACAGCCAGAAGACCGACCCGTCGGTCGTCACGGGTGGCAAGACCCCGGTCATCGCGTTCATGAACCCGGGCGGCATCCGTGCCGACCTGCGTGAGGACGCCGCCGGCAACGTCACCTACGGTGCGGCGTTCAGCGTGCAGCCGTTCAACAACTACGTCGTCTCGATGGACCTCACCGGCGCCCAGGTGCTGGCGGTGCTCAACGAGCAGTGGAACGGCCGCAACGAGGCGGCGCGCAAGATCCTGCAGCCCTCCGGCATCCAGTACTCCTACGACCTGTCCGACGCCGCCGGCACGGGCAACGCGGTCGTGGGTACGCCGAAGGTGGACCTCGACGGCAACGGCACCTACGAGGCAGACCTCAGCCCGACCACGACGTACCGCGTCGTCGTGAACTCGTTCCTGTCCGACGGCGGCGACGGCTTCGGCACGCTCGACCAGGGCACGAACAAGTACTTCGGCGGCCTGGACATCGACGCGCTGGCGCGGGTCCTCGGCTCGACCCCGGCCTACGTGCCGGGTCCGGCCGACCGGATCACGACCCAGCCCTGATCCGCAGGCATTGAGAAGGGGGTGGCCCGGCGGGCCACCCCCTTCGTCGTGCTCGCGGGCCGGTCGGCCCGGTCGTCCGGTCAGCCCTCGGCGACCTCCTGGCGCAGCCGCAGCCCGGCGAGCGCCGCGAGCAGCAGCGTGACACCGGTGGCGAGCAGCACGCCGGCCGCGCCGAGCGCACCCTCGAACCAGTCGCTGAGCGCCTCGGGCACGGCGATCGTGACCGCCACGACGCCGGTGGCGAGGTAGGGCCAGGCCCGGCTGACGACGTACAGCCAGAACGCCGCGACACCGACGGCGGCGGTGGCGACGTACCCCGGCCACGCGAGCGTGTCGAAGACCGGCACCTGCGCGCCGAGCACCGCGACCACGCAGCCGATCACGCGGGCGGGAAGCACCTCGCGCCACACGCCGCGCTCGGCGAGGACCAGCCAGACCACGCCGAGGAGCAGGTACAGGGCGGCGAGCGGCAGCGGGCTGCTCGAGTCCGTGTCGAGCGAGTCGAGGAACGTCGGGACCGCGACGAGGGCGGGCACCATGATGCCGAGCTGGCCGACCGTGGTCGGCGCGACCAGGTAGCCGGCCAGCGACACGACGAGGCCGACCAGGGCGGCGAGGGCGACGGCGAGGGAGCCGTCGTCCAACCGGTCGGCGAGCAGCAGGCCGGCCCCGAACGCCGCGGAGCCCGCGGCACCGGTCATCAGCACCGACGCGAGCCGGCGGCGGACGGCCTCGTGCCCGGCGGCGAGCCCGCCGCGTCCCCGGGCGGCCGCGGCGAGCGCGAGCGCGGCCGCGACGAGGATGGCGGCCGTGCCGAGCAGGAGCCCGACCTGGACGCCGAGGGTGAGGTCGGCCCAGGTCGCGGAGAAGAAGAGCACCGCGGCGCCGACGACGAACGCGCCGCCGACGTACCCGGCGATCTCCGCCATCCGGCGGCGCAGCGAGCCGGCCATCGGTGAGGGGGCGCCGCTGCCGAGGGCGTCGCGGACCACGGTGTCGGCCTCGCCGCGGCGGGCGGGGTCGACGAGGCCGGCGTCGACGAGCCCGTCGACGACCCGGCGCAGGGTGGAGGTGTCACTGGTCATGGCACCAGGGTGGCGGTCGGCGACCCGGGCGGGACAGAGTCGATGTACTCAGATCGCGGCGTGTCGCGAGCGGGTCTCAGCGGCGCGGCAGCTGCAGCCGGAACGACGTGGTCGGCCCGTCGCCGAGGAACAGCCGGCCACCCAGCGCCTCGGCGATCTCGGCGGCGACGGTGAGGCCGATGCCCAGGCCGTCGTCGCTCGACCCGACGTTGCGGTGGAACACCTCGTCACCCGGGCGGCCGCGGCCCTGGTCGCTGACCCGGACCTCGACGGCGTCGCCGTCCTCGAACACGGCGACGGTGACCGTGCCGGAGCCGTGCACGAGCGCGTTGTCGATGAGCACGTCGAGGACCTGCTCGATGGGGCCCGGCGCCAGGTGCACCTGCACGCAGCCCGGGACGCCCAGCGCGATGTCGCGGGTGCCGGCGGCGGCCCGCCAGCGCTCGACCGAGGTCTTCACGAGCGTGCTCAGGTCGAGGTCGGTGGACCCGCCGATCCGGCGCGTGCGGGCGAGGTCCAGCAGGTCGTTGACGGTCGTCTGCAGCCGGTCGACCTGGCCGAGCGCGCGTCCGAGCTCGTCGGCGACGGGCTGCGGGGTGTCCGGCCACAGCCGGACGTCCTCGAGCTCCAGCCGCAGCGCGGTGATCGGGGTGCGCAGCTGGTGGGAGACGTTGGAGGCGAACTCGCGCTCCCGCCGGACCAGGTCGTGCAGCTGCCCGGCGCTGTGTTCCAGGGCCTGCCCGATCGTGTCCGCCTCGGGTACGGCGTACCGCGGGATGCCGAGGTCGAACCGGCCGCGGCCGAGGGCGAGGGCGTGGTCGCGCAGCTCGATGAACGGACGGGAGAGGGTCCGCGCGGCGACGAACGCGAGCGCCGCCGCGAGCCCGACCAGCACGGCGCCCAGGATCACGAGCGAGGTGATGACGTCGGAGACGCGCTGGTCGATGAGGTAGTCGGAGCTGCGCAGGGTGATCCGGCCGCCACCCGGCACGTCGTGCGACACGACGACGTCGGAGGAGGCCTCGGCCGGGCGGTAGCCGTCGCCGTCGACCCGCAGCCGGCGGCCGTCGGGGGCGACGAAGTCGACGCGCTCCCCGCGGGCGAGGTGAGCGCGGAGGTAGGCCCGGTCGAGCTCCTGGTCCGCCTCGTCGCGCGAGGCGACCAGCTCGGAGAGCAGCTCGACCGACCGGTCGGCCTTGCGCTGCTCTGCTTGGGTGAGCACGCCGTCGGCGGTGTAGGCGCGCACGAGGGTGAAGGTGACCAGGATCCCCAGCGTGAGGAGGACGAAGGCACCGACGATCCGTTCACGCATCGGGTGCGCTGTCCTCCAGCCGGAAGCCGACCCCGCGGACGGTGACGACGCGGTCGGGGCTGCCCGCGTCGTCGAGCTTCTGCCGGAGCCGGCCGACGGTGACGTCGAGCGTCTTCGTCGAGCCGTACCAGTTCTCGTCCCACACCTCGTCCATCAGCCGGGTGCGGGTGACCACGTCGCCGCGTGACTCGTCGAGCAGGGCGAGCACGTCGAACTCCTTGGAGGTCAGCGGGACCTCCCGCTCAGCGACGTGCACCCGGCGGGCGCCGGGGTCGACGCGGAGCCCGGTGGCCGGGCCGGCGTCGGCGGTGGCGGACGGGGCGGGGTTCTCGGGTCCCTGGCGCCGCATCACCGCACGGAGCCGGGCCAGCAGCTCCGCGAGCCCGAACGGCTTGGCGAGGTAGTCGTCGGCGCCGACGTCGAGACCGACCACCCGGTCGAGCTCGCCGGCGCGGGCGGTGAGGACGAGGATGCCGACCCGCTCGTCGAAGGCGCGGACCCGTCGGCAGACCTCGAGGCCGTCGATGTCGGGCAGGCCGAGGTCGAGGATCATCACGCCGACGTCGCCCTCCCGGACCCGGTCGACGGCGGGCAGCCCCTCGGCGACCCGCTCGGCGTCGTACCCCTCGCGCTCCAGGGTGCGCAGGAGCGGTGCGGCGATCCCGTCGTCGTCCTCCACGAGCAGCACGGTGCGGGGCATGGCAGCCAGGGTAGAGGTGTCGGGCGTCGTCACCGCCGCGCTCTCGGACGTGGCGCGCGAAGGAATGCCGCGCGCGCGAGCAGGGAGAGGATGACGACCTCGGCGGCGAGCGCGGTCAGCATCGCCCAGCCGACCTGGCCGCGCAGGTCGGTGGCGGCCGGCAGCCCCGCGAACGTGTTGAGCGCCTGACCGACGAGGGCGAGCGCGACGACGGTGAGGGCGAGGGCGCGCCCGTCGCCGTGCCCGGTGAGCAGGCGGGCAGCGGCGACGAGCGCACCGAGGGCGACCCCCGCGACCACGAGGCCGAGGTACGGCGCCACGTGGACGGTCAGGGGCAGTCGCCAGAGGAGCACCAGCCCCAGGACGACGCAGGCCGCCGCGGTCACGCGGGAGAGGTGCGTGACCGGGGAGTCGGCGGTGCGGGTCGGCTGGGACATCTGTGCTCCGGTGAACGGGGCCCTGGCAGGGACTCGGGGGTTGTGCCCCTGCCAGGGGCTCGGGGTGAGGTGGTGACTCCTTCGACCCGATACGAGAACGCTACGGAGCCGTGTGCCACACCCCTGCCACGCGAGGGCAACGCCCGTTCCACACTTCCACCACAGGGACGGGCCGCACCCCGGCGGCGCCTAGGGTGTGGCTCTCAATTCTGGCCGTCGCGAGCGTCGTCCGGTGCGTGCGATGGCAAGGGGCCGGCGGCCCGTCGAGTGATGTCTTTGTCGGGGTCCCCGCGGGAGCGCGAGCTTGCGAGCGTCTCTCGTGGGGTGACACTGAACGCCGCCAGCGTGCGTGTCCGGGCGGCGCGCAGCAGGCCAATTGAATTGAGAGCTGCGCCCTAGCGAGCGGCGCGGAGCAGCTGTTCCAGCAGCGGGCCGGCGGTGCCGGAGCCCGAGTCGCCGTCCTCGACGAAGGCCGCGACGGCCAGGTCCCCCTGGGCGGCGATCATCCAGGCGTGCGTGCGGAGGCTGCCGTCGCCCTGCGGCTCGCCGTACTCCGCGGTGCCGGTCTTGGCGATGACCGGCGGACCAGGTACGTCGGCGAGGCCACGGCCGCTGCCGCCGCTGACCACGCCGCGGAGCAGGCCGTGCAGCGCCATGGCCTGGGCCTCGTCGAGCGGCTCGCCGGGGCCGGCCGCCTCGTCGGGGGTCTGGTCGGTGAGCAGGTACGGCACGACGGTCCGGCCCTCCTCGACGGACGCGGCGACCGCGGCCATCACCAGCGGCGAGGCGAGCACCTGGCCCTGGCCGATCATCGCGGCGGCCTTGGACGTCTCCGACTCGGGCTCGGGGACCTGGCCGAAGTACGCCGGGAACCCGAGGTCGTGGTCGACGCCCAGCCCGAGCGACGCCGCGGCGCCGGCGACGTCGTCGGCCCGGTCGCGCAGGTCGACGAAGGCGGTGTTGCAGGAGTTGGCGACGGCCTCCGCGAACGTGACCCGGCCGTTGGCCCCGGCCGGGTAGTCGTCGTAGTTCTCGAAGGTCTTGCCGTCCACGACGGTGCTGCGTGGGCAGTCGACGGCGCTGTCCGGGGTGAGCGACGCGCGCAGCAGCGCCAGGCTGCTGACGGCCTTGAAGGTGGACCCGGGGGCGTACTGACCGATCGTCGCGGTCGAGTAGCCGGCCGAGCCCGGTCCGCTCGCCGCGGCGAGGATCTCGCCGGTCGACGGCCGGACCGCGACGAGCGCGGAGGGCGGACCGACCGGGGCGAGGATCTCCTCGGCGGCCTGCTGGAGTCGAGGCACGAGCGTGGTCGCGAGCGGGTCGCCGGGGGCGGCCTCGGTGCTGAACAGGGTGCGCCGGTCCTCGCCCTTCACGGCGGCGACGGAGAGGCCCGGCGTGCCGCGGAGCTGCTCGTCGTACCGCGCCTGGAGGCCGGAGAGACCGGCCTCGTCGCCGGCCCGGTATGCGCCGCCGGACTCCTTCACGATCTCGGCGGAGACCGGGCCGACCGAGCCGAGGATCGGCCGGGCGAACTCGCGGGTCGGCGCGAGCGGGAGCGCGTCCTGCACCGCGCCGATCCCGTCGACCCCGGCGACCTGGGCCAGGGCCCGGCCGGCCTCCTCCTTGCGCAGCACGATCGCCTCGACGAACGCCTGGTCGCCGGCCTCCTGCACGCGCTTCACCAGGGACGCGGCGTCGACGTCGACGATGCCGGCCAGGGTGCGCGCGGCGTCGGCCCAGCCGGCCTCGTCCACCTGGGCCTTGTCGACCCCGAAGCGGACCACCGGCCGGTCCTTGACGATCTCCTCGCCCCCGGCGGCGAGGATCGGGGCGCGCTCGGGCAGGTCCACGGTGAGGTCGAGCCGCTCGCGCGGCTTCACCCCGAACAGCCCGGGCTCCAGCCGCACCTTCCAGCTCGGCTCCGCTCCGTCGCCGTCCGGCACCACCCGCACCAGCCGCGCCGTCGCCTCCTGCGTCCAGGTCTCGTCGGTCAGCGGCAGGTCCCAGGCGTACGTGAGCGGCACCGTTGCCGACCCGCCGTCCTCGGCCTCCTCCACCTCGCCGGCCGTGACCTCGGCGGTCGCTCCGCGCAGGCCGTCGGTGGTCCGGTCCCAGGCGCGCTGCGGCTTCGTGCCGGTCTGCCCCTCGAACAGCGCGGCGTCGAGCCTGCCGCGGGTCAGCTGCTCGGCGAGCGCGCCGGCGGTGTCCTCGGGCGGTGGCCCGTCGTCCGACGTACAGGCGGCGAGGGTGCCGGAGGAGAGCAGGATCGCGGCGGCGGCGAGGCCGGCCCGAGAGGTGCGCACGGGTCGATCCGACCACGCCGCACCGGCCCGGACAAAGTTCTGTGCCGCGCGCCGATGAGTTTCGGGCGCGGCGACGGTCGTACCTGTCGAGGCGGGACGAGGGCGTTCCGCTCGACCCTCCGCCGACCTAGGGTGGAGCCCGACGAGGGGAGAGGCGATGACGGCGACGGAGACGGCCCCGGAGGCGGCGGAGTTCCCGCAGGACGCCGACCAGTACCGCCGCGAGCTGCTCGCGCACTGCTACCGGATGACCGGGTCGGTGCACGACGCCGAGGACCTCGTCCAGGAGACCTACCTGCGCGCGTGGCGCGCGTACCACTCGTTCGAGGGCCGTTCGTCGGTCCGCACCTGGCTCTACCGGATCGCCACCAACGTCTGCCTGACCGCGCTCGAGGGCAAGGACCGCCGCCCGCTGCCGACCGGCCTCGGCCAGCCCGGCAGCACCGCGGGCGACCCGCTCGACCGCCGCGAGGAGGTGCCCTGGCTGGAGCCGGTGCCCGACGCGATGGTGGGCGCGACCCAGGCGGCCGGCCCCGAGGCGGCCGCCGAGGCGCGGGAGAGCATCCGCCTCGCGTTCATCGCGGCGCTGCAGCACCTGCCCGCCCGGCAGCGTGCCGTGCTGATCCTGCGTGACGTGCTGCGGTGGAAGGCCGCCGAGGTGGCCGAGGCCCTCGAGACCAGCACCGCCGCGGTCAACAGCGCCCTCCAGCGCGCGCACGCGCAGATGGAGAAGGTGCAGGCCAGCGGTGTCGACAGGGACACCGTCGCCGAGCCGACCGCGGAGCAGAAGGCGATGCTCGAGCGCTACGTCCAGGCGTTCTGGGACAAGGACATCGACGCGATCGTCTCGATGCTCACGCAGGACGCGATCTGGGAGATGCCGCCGTTCGCCGGCTGGTACCAGGGCGCCGCCAACATCGGCCGCCTCATCGACACCCAGTGCCCGGGCGGCGTGCACGACATGCGGATGGTGCCGACGCTGGCCAACGGCCAGGTCGCCTACGGCCTCTACATGCGCCACGAGGACGGCGGGTACCTGCCGTTCCACCTGCAGGTGCTCACCCTCGACGGCGACCGCGTCACGCACGTCGGCGCGTTCTTCGGCGACGACGTGTTCCGCACCTTCGGGCTCCCCGACTCCCTGCCCGCGGACTACGAGCCCCGCGGCGCCCTGCCCATCCCGGTCTGATGTCCACGGACTTCGCCGCCGGCGGTGCGCTGGGGGCGGTGCTGCTGGAGGGACCGGCGCTGCTGGAGCGCGCCGTCGGCTACACGCGGATCAGCCTCGGGCTGCTCCCCGGCGCCGCACCGAACGCACCCACGCCTTGCAGCGACTGGGACCTCACCCGGCTGCTGCGCCACATGGACGACTCGCTCGCGGCGTTCACCGAGGCCGCCGAGACCGGGTACGTCGCGCCCGCAGGACCGCCCGAGCCCGAGCCCGCGCTGCTCGCCGCCTCGCTCCGCGACCGCGCGTGCCGGCTGCTCGGCGCCTGGGCGCACCAGTCCGGCCGCGCCCGCGTGTCGGTCTTCGGCCACGACGTCTCCGGCTCGCTGGTGGCCGCCACCGGCGCCCTGGAGATCGCCGTGCACGGCTGGGACGTCGCCCGCGCCTGCGGCGTGGACCGGCCCCTGCCCGAGGAGCTCGCCGCGACGCTGCTCGCCATCGCGCCGCTGGTCGTCGACCCGGCCGACCGGCCGCGCCGGTTCGCACCGCCGTACGCCGTACCTCCGACAGCGACCGCGTCCGAGCGGCTCCTGGCGTTCCTGGGCAGGCGCTGAACCGGCGTCCCCTCACAGCGGGCGCACAGCGAGCGGCCGGGTCCCGACCAGGGTCGCCGCACACCATGGACGCATGACAGATCCTCGCTGGCTCGACGCCGACGGCCGCCCCCTCGACGAGGAGGACCGCGGCCTCGTCTACGACGTACGCACCCTGGTCGCGCGCCGCCGCGTCCTCGGCCTCTTCGGCGGCGTGGGCGCCGCCGCCCTGCTCGCCGCCTGCGGCAGCGACGACAGCAGCGCGACCCCCTCCTCCTCGAGCACCCCGACCGCGACCACCGACAGCGGCGCGAGCGGCGGCGACCTCACCGAGGTACCCGACGAGACCGGCGGCCCCTACCCCGGCGACGGGTCGAACGGCGTCGACGTCCTCGACGACTCGGGCATCGTCCGCTCCGACATCCGCTCGTCGTTCGGCTCCTCGACCACCACCGCCGAGGGCGTGCCGCTGACGATCCGGCTCACCGTGCGCGACGCCGCCACCGGCCGCGCGTTGTCCGGCGCGGCCGTCTACCTCTGGCACTGCACCGCCGACGGCAGCTACTCCCTGTACAGCCCCGGGGTGGAGAACGAGAACTTCCTCCGCGGCGTCCAGGAGACCGACTCCTCCGGCACGGTGCAGTTCACGTCGGTCTTCCCCGGCTGCTACTCCGGCCGCTGGCCGCACATCCACTTCGAGGTGTACGGCGGGGTGGACGACGCCGTCTCGTCGGGTCCGATCGTGAAGACGTCGCAGATCGCGCTGCCGCAGGAGGCGTGCGAGGCGGTCTACGCGACGGGCGGCTACGAGGCGAGCGTGCCGAACCTCGCCGGTACCAGCCTGACCCAGGACATGGTCTTCGGCGACGACGGCGGCATCCACCAGCTCGCCTCGATGTCGGGCGACGCCGACGACGGGTACGTGGCGGCGCTGACCATCGGCGTCTGAAACTCCCGTTTCCCGGACGACGGGCCGTGAGTTCGGTCACCCTGGAGCGGTGTCCGCCCGGCTGCCCCGAGGTCGGCGTCGCCACGGTTCTGCACAGCGACCTCAGGTTCCTCAGGAGGCCCGGGGGGCTGCCGAACAGAATTGGGTGAGCCCGTCGACGGTTGGGTACCTTTCCCTGGTGCCCCGGATGCCCAGTCGCGTGAGCCTGCTCGCTCACGCAGCAGCGACCACCCTCGTGGTGGTCGCTCTTGGCATCCTCTTCCACCCGGTCGACCAGGGCGCCGACGCGCAGCTCGCGGGCGCCTACCAGGCCGAGCCACGCGGCGTGGACCGTCCCCCGGTGGGCATCGACGACGGCGACGGCGCCGCGGAGGACTCCGGCCCGGCCGAGCCCCGCCAGCACGTCGCCCGCCAGGTCACGATCGAGCGGATGTCGAAGCAGCAGATCCTGCGGATCGCCCGCAAGAAGGCCGAGGTCGCGGCCCGCGCCGAGATGGTCGCCACGTCGGCGGAGCTCACGATCAGCTCGTTCAACGTGCTCGGCTCCAGCCACACCTCCGGCGGCGGCAAGAACGCCCGCATGGCCTCCGGCGCCGCCCGGATCCGCAACGCCGCCACCCTGCTCAACATCCACGGCGTCGACGTCGTCGGCTTCCAGGAGCTGCAGGGCGACCAGTACCGCTCCTTCCTCGGCGCGGCCGGCGGCGCGTTCGACATCTACCCCGGCCTCGCAGCCGGCCCGCTCGGCGTGGAGAACTCCATCGCCTGGCGCACGTCGGAGTGGACGCTGAAGCAGGCGGGGACCGTGCAGATCCCCTACTTCGACGGCCGGCTCCGCCCGATGCCGTACGTCCTGCTCGAGCACAACGCGACGGGCCGGATGGCGTGGTTCGCCAACTTCCACAACCCGGCGACCAACAGCAAGCGCGGCAACAACGACGGGCACCGCGCCGCGGCCACCGCCCGCGAGATCGCGCTGGTCAACGAGCTCCACGGGTCGACCGGCTACCCGGTCTTCGTCACCGGCGACATGAACGACCGCGCCGTCTACTTCTGCCGGATGACCGCCGGCGCCCCGATGGTCGCGGCCAACGGCGGCTCCAGCAGCGGCGGCTGCGTGCCACCGTCACGGATGCCGGTCGACTGGATCTTCGGCCACGAGATGGTGACCTTCAGCAACTACATCCGCGACGAGGGCCCGCTGGTACGCCGTACCACCGACCACCCGATGATCGTCGCCACCGCCACGCTCGACGAGCAGGACGGTGTCCCGGCCGGCTGAGCCGCCCGTCCGGGCTCGCTCCTCGCGGCCCGTGCCTGCCGGAAAACCTGGGGACAGCGTCCCCGCCGATGAGATTTCCTGTCGGTCCAGGTCGATCTGATGTCGACCTGACCCCAGGAGGATCCATGACCGTCACCCCGGCAGCCACCCGCGCACCGCTCGCCCTCGGCGAGGACCTCGCCCCGATCGCCGTGCGCGACGGGCACGCCGACTACCCCACCGCGCGGGCGACCTACGCCGGGTCCGGCTCCCCCGACGTCGTGCTGCGCGCGACGACGCCCCAGCACGTCGCCGCCGGCATCCGTCTCGCCGTCGACACGGGCCGGCCGCTGTCGATCCGCAGCGGCGGCCACAACGCCTTCGGCTACGGCACCAACGACGGCGGTGTCGTCGTCGACCTGAGCGGCATCGCCGACGTCGAGGTGATCGACGCCGAGGCGCGGCTGGTCCGGGTCGGCGCCGGCGCGACCTGGGGCGCTGTCGCGGCCGCCCTGGCACCCCACGGCCTCGCCCTGACCTCGGGCGACACCACCTCCGTCGGCGTCGGCGGGCTCGCGCTGTCCGGCGGCATGGGCTGGATGGTCCGCAAGCACGGCCTCACCCTCGACCTCGTCCGCGCCGCCGACGTCGTCACCGTCGACGGCCGGGTGCTGCGCGCCAGCGCCGACGAGCACCCCGACCTGTTCTGGGCCGTCCGGGGAGGCGGCGGCAACGTCGGCGTCGTGACCCACCTCGAGCTGGAGGCCGCGCCGGTCAGCCAGGTCGTCGCGGGCATGGTCACCTTCGCGCCCGACGACGTGCCCGGCCTGCTCCGGGGCTACCGCGAGGCGATGCGGGCGGCGCCGGAGGAGCTCACCACCGCGATGCTGCTGATGCCCGGCTTCGCCGAGTGGCCCGCGGCCGTCAGCGTGTTCTGCTGCTGGGCCGGCGACGACGAGGAGGCCGCGGCGGCCGCGATCGCGCCGATCCGCGCGCTGGCCGAACCGACCGCCGACACCGTCGCGCTGCAGCCCTACGCCGACATCCTCGAGGAGGCGCACCCGCCGCCGGGCGTCAGGGGCCTGGTCTCCAACGCGCTGTTCGACGACCTCGACGACCGGGTGCTCGACGCGATCGCCGAGCGCTACGCCGCGGGCTCCGGCGGCGCCGTGGTCTTCGTGCGCTGGCTCAGCGGCGCCCTCAACCGGGTCCCGGCCGACGCGACCGCGTGGGGGCACCGCGGGATCGAGGCCCTCGTCGCGCACGCCGGCTTCGTCCCGGTCGACGCCGACGACGCCACCGTCGAGGCCGTGGTCGCCCCGGGGCGGGCGATCGACGCCCTCGGGGTCGGCGCCTACGCGGGGTTCCTCGGCATCCCCGGCGACGAGGCGGTCACCCGGATCTACCCGCCAGAGACCCTGGACCGGCTCCGCCGAGTCAAGCGCGACTACGACCCCGACAACGTGCTGCGGCTCAACTTCAACGTCGAGCCCGCCTGAGTGCGTCGCGTCCGGTGACCCTCGCCCTGCTGCTCGGCGGGTGCTGCCTGCACCTGGGTTTCCAGGCCACGGTCACCCTGCTGGTCTACCCCGCCCTCGGCCGCGTGCCGGACGAGGAGTGGGCGGAGGCACACGCGGCGCACTCGCGGAGGATCGCCCCGGTGGTCGCCGTCGTCTACCTCGCCGTCGCGGCCGTCGGCACGATCGCCGTCGTCGACCGGCCGGGCGACGGGTGGGTGTGGGCGGCCGGCGGGGCCTCGCTCGTCGCCGGCCTGACCACGGCCGCGCGTGCGGCCCCGCTGCACCGACGACTGGAGCAGGGACGCGACGCGGCAACGTTCACCGCGCTCCTCCGCGTCGACCGGGTCCGGCTGGGCGCGGCGGCGGTCGCTGCCGTCGCCGCCCTGGGGGCCGTGCTGGCGGGCTGACGGCAGCCGGGTCACACGTCGACCGTCGTGACCACGCTGGTCACCGACGGCCGCCGCGGCGTCGACGAGAAGCCGAACCGGCACGGCGGGTCGACGTCCGCGAGCGTGCCGAGGTCCGTGCCGTCGAAGCGGCCCTGCATGCGCACGACGGCTCGTACGTCGGTGGCGCCGTACCACTCGCGCCTCCCCGCGACCGCCGCACCACGGGTGCGGACGCCGCGCAGCACGACGCGGCTGAACGGGTCGGCCGCGCTCGCCCAGGCCGGATGGGTGGCGACCGGCGCCGGCACCAGGGCGAGGAGCCGGCCGAGGAACGTGCTGTCGCCGACACCGAGCGTCAGTGCCAGCGAGCGCGAGGTGACGTGCCAGACCGCGTCGGGGCCGGTGACGGCGACATCCTCGACGCGGACCTCGTCGAAGGAGTACGTCGCCGCGACGTAGTCGGCGACCTCGCGGGTCGGCGCGACCAGCACGCGGTGACCGGACGCGGTCTCGACCATCACGTCGGCGAACGGGCCGAAGGGGCTCTCGCGCCAGCGCCCCACCACGACGCGCACGCCGCTGGAGGAGCCGACGCCGGCGATCGCGCCGACGAACCGGTGCCGGGTCACGCCGGGTCCAGCGCGCCACGCTCCGCCGCGTCACCCGAGCCGTCGCCGGCCTTCGCGAACTGGGTGCGGTACAGCTCGGCGTAGCGGCCGTCCCGTGCCAGCAGGTCGCCGTGGCGGCCCTGCTCGACGACGCGGCCCTCCTCGACGACGAGGATCTGGTCGGCCTGCCGGATCGTCGAGAGGCGGTGCGCGATGACGATGGCGGTGCGGCCGTCGAGGGCCTCGGCCAGCGCGGCCTGGACCGCCGCCTCCGACGTCGAGTCGAGGTGGGCGGTGGCCTCGTCGAGGACGACCACCCGGGGCTGCGCGAGCAGCAGGCGCGCGATGGTGAGCCGCTGCCGCTCGCCACCGGAGAGCCGGTAGCCGCGCTCCCCGACGACGGTGTCGAGCCCGTCGGGCAGCGAGCGGACGAGGTCGGCGAGCCGCGAGCGGGTCAGCGCCGACCAGATCTCGTCGTCGGCCGCCTCCGGCCGGGCGAGCAGCAGGTTTGCGCGGACGGTGTCGTGGAACAGGTGGCCGTCCTGGGTGACCATGCCGAGCGTGTGCCGGATCGCCTCGAACGACAGGTCGCGGACGTCGACGCCGCCGAGACGCACGGCACCGCTGTCGACGTCGTAGAGGCGCGCGAGCAGCTGAGCGAGGGTCGACTTGCCGGCACCGGACGAGCCGACGAGGGCGACGACCTGGCCGGGCTCCGCACGGAACGAGATGCCGTGGACGACCTCGACGCCGCCACGGGTGTCGAGGGTGGCGACCTCCTCGAGCGAGGCGAGGGAGACCTTGTCGGCGGAGGGGTAGGCGAAGTGCACGTCGTCGAGCTCGACCGCGACGCCGCCGGCGGGGACGGTCGTGGCGTCGGGCTTCTCCTGGATGAGGGGCTCCAGGTCGAGCACCTCGAAAACCCGCTCGAAGGACACCAGTGCGCTCATCACCTCGACGCGTGCGCTGGCGAGACCGGTGAGCGGCGCGTAGAGCCGGGTGAGCAGCAGCGCGAGCGCGACCACGGCACCCGGGTCGAGCGTGCCCTGGAGCGCGAACCAGCCGCCCAACCCGTAGACCAGCGCCAGGGCGAGCGCGGACACGAGCGTCAGCGCGGTCACGAACACCACCTGCACCATCGCCGTCCGGACGCCGATGTCGCGCACCCGCGTCGCCCGGGCGACGAACTCGTCCGTCTCGCGCTCCGGCATCGCGAACAGCTTGACCAGCGTCGCGCCCGGCGCCGAGAAGCGCTCGGTCATCTGCGTGCCCATCACCGAGTTGTGGTTGGCGGCCTCGAGCTCGAGCGTCGCGAGGCGACGGCCGAACCGGCGGGCCGGCAGCACGAACACGGGGAGCAGCACCAGCGCGAGCAGCGTGATCTGCCACGACAGCGTGAGCATGGCGATGAGGGTCAGCACGAGCGCGACGATGTTGCCGACGACCCCGGACAGCGTGTCGGAGAACGCCCGCTGCGCGCCGATGACGTCGTTGTTGAGCCGGCTGACCAGGGCACCGGTGCGGGTGCGGGTGAAGAACGCGACCGGCATCCGCTGGACGTGCTCGAAGACCACCCGGCGCAGGTCGAGGATCAGACCCTCGCCGATGCTCGCGGACAGCCAGCGCGAGACCAGCCCGACCGCCGCCTCGGCGACCGCGATCACCGCGATGACGAGCGCGATCACCAGCACCTCGTGGAAGTCGCGGCCGTCGATGATCGCGTCGACCACCCGCCCGGCGAGCAGTGGTGTGGCCACGGCGAGCACCGCCAGCACCACGCTCGTCACCATGAACCAGGCGAGCATCACCCGGTGCGGACGGGCGAAGGTGAGGATCCGGCGCACCGTCGCCCAGGAGAACGGGCGGCGTTCCTGCTGGGCGACCATCAGGTTGTAGAGGGAGTTCCAGGCCGCGACTTCCATGCTCATGCTGCGACCGTAGGACGTCACGCCGACATGAGGTCAAGGACGGCCGGCGACCGTTCTTGCGCACCTCGGCGGAAGCCGGGGCACCCCGCCTCGAGGCCGGTTGCGCGATACCCCTGGGGGGTGTATCGTCCCAGGTTATTGATACCCAGGGTGGGTATCAGGGCGCGGGAGGCAGCGGTGACCGAGCACGAGCAGCACAGCCACTACGGCTACATCGGCCGCAAGGACGACTACCTCCGCCGGCTCAAGCGCATCGAGGGGCAGGCGCGCGGTCTGCAGCGGATGGTCGAGGACGAGAAGTACTGCATCGACATCCTCACCCAGGTCTCCGCGATGACGAGCGCGCTCCAGTCCGTCGCGCTCGGGCTGCTCGACGAGCACCTCAACCACTGCGTCGTCGACGCTGCCCGGCAGGGCGGCCCCGAGGCCGACGCCAAGATCGCCGAGGCGTCCGCGGCCATCGCCCGCCTCGTGAAGTCCTGACCCGCCTCACCACGTCCGAGGAGACAGCCATGAGCGACACCCACACCTTCACCGGCACCGTCACCGGGATGACCTGCGGCCACTGCGTCGCGTCGGTGACCGAGGAGGTCCAGGAGATCGCCGGCGTGGAGGACGTCGACGTCGCCCTGGCGACCGGTGCCCTGACCGTGACGAGCGCCCAGCCGCTCGACGAGGGCACGGTGCGTGCCGCCGTCGAGGAGGCCGGGTACGCCCTGGCGCCGTGAGCGCCCGGGACCGGCTGGACCGGCCCGCCGTCCGGGTGGGCGCGTTCGCCGTGGGCCTGCTCGCCGTCTTCGCGCTGGCGCTCGGCGCCGGTTCGTTGTGGGGCCCCACCGTCGCCGCCCCCGACTCCGACGACGAGGCGATGGCGCACGGCGGCATGGCCGAGGACGAGCCGGCCGGCCACGACGAGGGCGGCCACGTCCCGGGTGGCCTGATGCGCAGCCAGGACGGCTACTCCCTGGACCTGGCGTCGGCCACCGCCGACCGGGGCCGCGACGTCCCGCTCGCCCTGACCATCAGCGGGCCCGACGGGCACGTCCTCGACACCGAGGCCGGCTACGCCGTCGAGCACGACAAGCGCCTGCACCTGATCGTCGTACGCCGCGACCTGACCGGCTTCCAGCACGTCCACCCCGAGCTCGGCGACGACGGCCGCTGGACGACCGCGGTCGACCTCGCGCCGGGAACCTGGCGGGTGTTCGCCGACTTCACGGCCGCCGACGGTCCGGCGCTCACGCTCGGCACCGACCTCACCGTGCCCGGCCGCGTCCCCGATGTGCAGCCGGTGGGCGACGACGCGAGCACCTCGTCGGTCGACGGCTACGACGTCACGCTCGACGGGGAGCTCGAGGGCGGTGCGGCGTCCGACCTCACCCTCACGGTCACCCGGGGCGGCCGGCCCGTCACCGACCTGCAGCCGTACCTCGGCGCCTTCGGCCACCTGGTCGCCTTGCGCGAGGGCGACCTCGCCTACCTCCACGTGCACCCGCACGAGGAGGCTCATGCGGGCGACCGCGGCGGGCCGGCGATCGACTTCACCGCCGAGGTACCCAGCGCCGGCCGCTACCGGCTGTTCCTCGACTTCAAGGCGGGCGGCGTCGTCCGCACCGCGACGTTCGACCTCGCGGCAGGAGGTGACCGCGGCCATGACTGACACCCACACGCGCGAACCGGGCACCCGACAGGTCGACCTCGCCATCACCGGCATGACCTGCGCCTCCTGCGCCAACCGCATCGAGCGCAAGCTCAACAAGCTCGACGGGGTCACCGCCTCGGTCAACTACGCCACCGAGAAGGCGCACGTCGAGTTCCCGCTCGACCTCCCGCCCGCGCTGCTGCTCGACACGGTCGAGGCGGCCGGCTACGCCGCGACGCTGCCGCAGCCCGAGACGCCCGGCGAGCCCGCGGCCGAGGAGCGCGCCGCCGACCCGCTGCGCGACCGGCTGCTGATCTCCATCGTGCTCACCGTCCCCGTGATCGCGATGGCGATGGTGCCGCGCTTCCAGTTCGACTACTGGCAGTGGGCCTCGCTGACCCTGGCCGCGCCGGTCGTCGTGTACGGCGGCTGGCCGTTCCACCGGGCCACGTTCCTCAACCTGCGCCACGGCAGCACGACCATGGACACCCTCGTGTCGGTGGGCACGCTGGCCGCCTTCGGCTGGTCGCTCTACGCGCTGTTCCTGGGCACGGCCGGCACTCCCGGCATGACCCACCCGTTCCGGTTCACGATCGAGCGCGGCGACGCCTCCGGCGACATCTACCTCGAGGCCGCCGCGGGCGTGACGACGTTCCTGCTCGCCGGCCGCTGGTTCGAGTCCCGGTCCAAGCGCCGCGCCGGCGCCGCACTACGGGCACTGATGGAGCTCGGCGCCAAGGACGTCGCCGTCCTGCGCGACGGCACCGAACGGCGCGTGCCGATCGGCGAGCTCGTCGTGGACGACCGGTTCGTCGTGCGGCCCGGCGAGACCATCGCCACCGACGGCGTCGTCGAGGAGGGCACCTCGGCGGTCGACGCGTCGATGCTCACCGGCGAGTCAGTGCCGGTGGAGGTCGGGCCCGGCTCGCCCGTCGCCGGCGCCACCGTCAACGCCGGCGGCCGGCTCGTCGTCCGCGCGACCCGGGTCGGCGGCGAGACCCAGCTGGCGCGGATGGCCCGGATGGTGGAGGACGCCCAGAACGGCAAGGCCGACGCGCAGCGCCTGGCCGACCGGATCAGCGGCTTCCTCGTCCCGGTCGTGATCGCGCTGGCCGTCGCCACGCTCGGCTTCTGGGCCGGATCGGGCAACGGCTGGACCGCGGCGTTCACCGCCGCCGTCTCGGTGCTGATCATCGCCTGCCCGTGCGCCCTCGGCCTCGCGACGCCGACCGCGCTGATGGTCGGCACCGGCCGTGGCGCCCAGCTCGGCATCCTGATCAAGGGTCCCGAGGTGCTCGAGGACACCCGTCGCGTCGACACCGTGCTGCTCGACAAGACCGGCACCGTCACCGAGGGCCGGATGTCCCTGGTCGACGTCGTCACCGTCGAGGGCGCCGGCGCGGACAGCGGCGTCGACGAGGTGCTGAGGCTCGCCGGGGCGCTGGAGGACGCGTCCGAGCACCCGATCGCCCGGGCCGTCGCCACCGCGGCGGTCGAGCGCGTCGGCCCGCTCCCCTCCGTCGAGGGCTTCCAGAACGTCGAGGGCCTCGGCGTCCAGGGAGTGGTGGACGGTCACGCCGTGCTGGTCGGCCGGCCCCGGTTGCTCGCCGAGTGGTCGCAGCACCTGCCCGACGACCTCGACCGGGCCCGGCAGCGGGCCGAGGCCGCCGGACGGACCGTCGTCGCGGTGGGCTGGGACGGCGCCGCCCGGGCGCTGCTGGTCGTCGCCGACACCGTGAAGCCGACCTCGGCCGAGGCGGTCACGTCCCTGCGGGCGCTCGGGCTGCGGCCGATGCTGCTCACCGGCGACAACGCCGCCGTCGCCCGTCAGGTGGCGCGCGAGGTCGGCATCGACGAGGCCGACGTGGTGTCCGACGTGCTCCCCGGCGACAAGGTCGACCAGGTCAAGCGGCTGCAGGCCGAGGGCCGGGTCGTGGCGATGGTCGGCGACGGCGTCAACGACGCTCCGGCGCTCGCCCAGGCCGACCTCGGCCTCGCCATGGGCACCGGCACCGACGTCGCGATCGAGGCCGGCGACCTGACCCTGGTGCGCGGCGACCTGCGGGTCGCGGCCGACGGGATCCGGCTGGCCCGGCGGACCCTGGCCACGATCAAGGGCAACCTGTTCTGGGCGTTCGCCTACAACGTCGCGGCGATCCCGATCGCGGCGGCCGGCCTGCTGAACCCGATGCTCGCGGGTGCGGCCATGGCGTTCAGCTCGGTGTTCGTGGTCAGCAACAGCCTGCGGCTGCGCGGCTTCCGGCCGCTCGTCGAGGCTTAGTCGGCGAGCGTGAGGGGCCGCCGGGCGAGGGCGGCCCGGGCGGCCTGCTCCACGAAGAACGGGTTCGCCTCCCGACACGCACCCGCACAGTCGCAGACCGCCTCGACCACGACGTTCCAGGGCAAGCTGTTGAACTCCTGCACCAGCCGCTCGGCGATGCTCGCTACTTCACGCTCCATGAGACCCGTCCCGGATAAGCCCCGTTCGCGTAATCTGCCCCGGTCCATGACGGTCCAACCACGGCCCTGCCAGGTGGTCTGGACCGCGCGGCGGTGACCGATATCCGGTTGCCGCCGACTCCGTAGGCGGACAGGGTGGCCGCCATGGGCCTGCACGTGCACAACCTGACGTTCGACTGCGGTGACGCGCGCTCGCTCGCGACGTTCTGGTCGCGGCTGACCGGCTGGAACCTCTACTACGACGACGACCCCGAGGTCGTGGTCGCGCCGTCCTTCCCGTACGACGGGGTGGGGCTGCTGTTCATCCCCGTGCCCGAGGGCAAGACCGCCAAGAACCGGCTGCACCTCGACCTCCAGCCCGACGCCGGCACCCGCGACGAGGCGGTCGAGCGGGCCGTCGCCCTCGGCGCCACCGTGACCGGCGACCACCGTCAGGACGACGGCACCGGCTGGGTGACGATGGCCGACCCGGAGGGCAACGAGTTCTGCATCGAGCGCGGCGCCGAGGAGCGCGGCCCGGCCGAGCCCCGGCAGTTCCGGATCGGCCAGTAGCTAGTCGGTGCCGGTCGGTTCAGCCGGCCCCGTCGGCTCCGGCGTGGTCGTCATCTTCTGCAGCCGGGCGCGGAGCAGCTCCTGCCGGTGGGCGTTGCCGTGCAGCGCGATGAACCGGTCGCCGAACACCGCGAGCAGCGCGTCGTCGAGCCGGCGGACCGCGCCGGCCGGGTACTTGTAACCCATCCGGGTGTCGATCGCGCCGTGCTCGACCGTGCTGAGCAGCCCGGCCAGCTCGTCGAGCGAGGTGATGCCGAGCTCGAGCAGCAACCCGGAGATCCACGCGTAGTGGTCGGTGCGCGACCAGCCCGCGTCGGCGTACTGCCCCGCCAGGAACGCGGCCAGGTCCTGCCCGCTGATTCGCGGGTCGACCGTCTCCTCGGCGGCCGGTGCCTCGGCCGACGGCAGCTCCGCCGTCGACGCCGTCATCGAGGACTGCAGCAGGTTGCGGATCGTCGTGAACTCGTGGTCCGCGAGCTCGAGCAGGCCGGCGGCGAGGGTGAACCGCCGGTCGAGGTCGGGCGCGTGCTCCTCGGGAACCGTGCCCTTGTAGCGGATGTCGTGCTCGAACTCCGCCCACGCGTGCTGCAGCGCCGTGCGCACCTGCACCTGTGCGGTGCGACCGAGCAGCGGCGCCGCGAAGTCCTCGGGCCCCGCGTCCGGCGGCACCGTCACCAGCAGGTGCCGGCTGGCGTAGCCCCACCGGCCCTCGCTCGCGGTCTCCTGTCCCATGTCGCGGTCGTCGAGCACGCGCAGCTGGTCGGCGAGCAGGTCGGCCACGGCGGTCACGTCGGGGTGCAGGTAGGTGATGACGCGGACGCCGATCTGGTCGGTGATCTGCTCGAGCGGCTCGGGGTAGACCGGCTTGCCGTCGAGCACCCGGTCCGCCTTCGCGGCGAACGACGCGATGCTCTTGGTCCGGCCGTCGACGCTGAGGTAGTTGATGCCGGCGTCGTCGAGCAGCCGGGTCACCAGGTCGACATAGCCCTCGGTGGCCTCCTGGAGCGCCGGCTGCAGCGCGGCGTAGGCCTGCACCGCCCGCTGCACCGGGTCGGCCCGCGGCGCCCGCGGGCTGGGTTTGTGGCCCGGCGGCAGCGTCGGCGTGACGATGGCGCCGGTGTCGGCGTCGCCGTACGTCGTGGTCAGCTCCGGGCGTCGTACGGCGAACAGGGCGACGTACGCGCAGACCACCGCGTCGACCTGGTCCTCGACCCTGCGCAGGTCGCTCTTGCGCTCGGCCCGCTCGACCATCGACACGAGGTCCCGCCACGCGTCGTGCTGGGTGAGCCGGAGCGGCGCCGGAGCGTCGGCGAGCCCCTCGAGGCGGTGCATCAGGTCGAGCAGCGCGCTGCGCAGCTGGGGCAGCGTGCGGCCCGGCTTGTTCTTGTACTTCAGCGTGCGGCCCAGCCGGAACAGCGCGACCGTCGCGGCGTGCGGGTAGACCTCGATCGCGCGCCGGTCGGTGGTCGTGAACGGCAGCGTGGGGTCGAGGTCGAGCCCGAGGTGCTCGGCGATCCGAGCGCCGCGGGGCACGTCGCTGAACTCCGGCTTGCCCGTGTTGGCCGGGTGCGCGCCGGCGTCGAAGCGGGCGAAGTCGCGGTTGAGCGCCGCCTCGCACGGCCGGTTGCCCGTGGGGTTCGTGACCACCAGCGGGGCGTCGATGCCGACCACGCACGGCCCCGCGACGTGCTCGCCGAGCGCGGCCAGGATCTCCTCGTCGCTGCGGACGGCGCCGATCGTCAGCAGCCGGCCGTCGTCGTCGAGCACGGCGACGCCCGTGGGCTGACGGGTTCCCCAGGCGAGGTCCAGGCCGACGAAGTGCATGAGCACACCCTGCCGTATCGGGCCGACGTCCCCGGACTCCGATGAATTCGGTCGCGACTGTCGGTCCTCTCTTCCAGAATGGAAGGACCACCATGACGACGACGCCCACCGCCCCCGCCTCCGGCATCGCGCCCGAGCCGCAGCCGGAGACCCCCACGCCCCGCGAGCTGCCCCGCCTGCTCCGGCCGTTCCGCACGTCCGCCTACCGGCGGCTCGCCGTGGCGCTGGTCCTCACCAGCTTCGCCGGCGGCGTGTGGATCGTCGGCCAGGTCTGGGAGGTCATCCGGATCGGCGGCGGTCCGGCCCAGCTGTCCGTCGTCTCGACCGCGGCCGCGCTCGGCGTGCTGCTGCCCGCCCTGGTCGCGGGCGTCGTGGCCGACCGGGTGCCGCAGAAGACCATCCTGGTCGGCGTCACCGTCCTCCAGCTCGCCGGCATGGCGACCATCGGCGCGCTGTCGCTGACCGACACCACCCGCGTGTGGCACCTCGGCGCGGTCGCGTTCGCGATCGGCGTCGGGATGGCGTTCTACTACCCCGCCTACTCCGCCTGGCTGCCCGCGCTCGTCCCCGAGCGCGACCTGATGGCCGTCAACGGCTTCGAGGGCATGGTCCGCCCGACCATCGGCCAGGCGCTCGGCCCGGCCGTCGCCGGTGCCGCCGTCGGTGCGGTGTCGTCCGGCTTCGCCGTGATGATCGCGGCCGCCGCGATGGCGCTCGGGCTCGTCGCCCTGGCGTTCGTGCCCGCGACGCCGGTGCGCCGCGACCTCACGGACCTGCCGGCGTCCGACCCGGTGCGCGCCGCGCTGTCCGACATGCACGAGGGCTTCGTCTACATGGTCCGCACGCCGTGGCTGCTCGCCACGCTGCTGTTCGCCAGCCTGATGATCCTGGTGATCATGGGCCCCTTCGAGGTGCTCATCCCGTTCATCGTCAAGGACGGGCTGGGCGGCAACGCCGGCGACCACGCCCTGGTGCTCGCCTCGTTCGGCATCGGCGGCGCGGTCGGCTCGCTCGCGATGGCGTCGTTCAGGATGCCGCGGCGCTACCTGACGGTCATGAACCTCATGTGGGGTGTCGGCTGCCTCCCGCTCGCGTTCATGGGATTCGCCACCGCCGTCTGGCAGCTCGTCGCGGCCGGGTTCGTGCTGGGCGTCATGTTCTCCGCGCCGATGGTGATCTGGGGGACCCTGCTGCAGCGCCGGGTGCCGCCGCACCTGCTCGGCCGGGTCGCGTCGCTCGACTTCTTCGTCTCGGTCTCCCTGATGCCGGTGTCGATGGCGGTCGCCGGACCGGTGTCGGAGGCGATCGGCCTGCGCACGACGTTCGTGGTCGCGGGGCTCGCGCCCGCGGTGGTGGCGGTGGTCGCGATCCTCTGGGCGCGGCTGCCCCAGGACGAGATCGCGCACCCGCTGCGCGACGACGAGGACGGCGAGAGCACCGGGGACGGCGCCGAGACCCCCGCGGGTCTGGACCCCGCCACCGTCGAGTGATGGGCTGAGGTCATGCCGGACGAGCCCACCACGGTCGACGCGTACGTCGCCGGCGTCACCGACGACCAGCGGCCCGCGCTCGCCGCGCTGCGCAGCCTCGTCCTCGAGCTGCTGCCCGGGGCGGAGGAGCGAATCAGCTACAGGATGCCGACCGTGACGCTCGAGGGCCGGCCCGTGCTGCACTACGCCGCCTGGACGAAGCACCTGAGCCTCTACCCCGTGCCGCGCGGCGACGACGACTTCGAGGCCGTCGTGGCGCCGTACCGCGCCGCCAAGGACGCCGTCCACCTGCGCTACGACCGACCCCTGCCCACCGACGTCGTCACCCGCATCGTGCGGCTGCTCGCCGAGCGGCACGCCACAGCCCGTCCACAACCGACCCGACCCTGAAGGAGTCCTCATGGCCCGGCTCAACCCCTACATCGGCTACCTCGACAACGCCCGCGAGGCGATGGAGTTCTACCAGTCCGTGTTCGGCGGCGAGCTCGCCGTGAACACCTTCGGAGAGTTCGGCGCCGCGAGCGGCGGCCCCGAGGCCGACAAGGTCATGCACGCCCAGCTCGAGACGCCCCAGGGCTACACGCTGATGGCCTCCGACACCCCCGAGGGCATGGAGCACAAGCCCGGCAACAACATCTCGGTCAGCCTCAGCGGCGCCGAGGGCGACGGCCTCGACGAGCAGTTCGCCAAGCTCGCGGAGGGCGGCACCATCACGATGCCGCTGGAGAAGCAGATGTGGGGCGACACGTTCGGCATGTGCCTCGACAAGTTCGGCATCTCCTGGATGGTCAACATCGCCTCCCCCGAGAACGCCGCCGGCTCAGGCTCCTGACCGGCGGGCGGCGCTGACGGCGGCGGCCGCTCCCGTGGCGGCCCCGCCGGCCACCAGCAGCTCGACGCCCGCACCCGTGAACGCGTGCACAAGGCAGGCCGCGGCGAGCACGCTGCCCCACCCCGCGCCGGGACCGCAGCCGAGGCGCCGCCAGACGCGGGCCGCCACGACGCCGACGACGATTGCGACCGGCACCAGCGCGGCGAGCGCCGCCATCCCGGTCGTCGCGCAGGCGAGGCCGTCGGCGCAGTCAGAGCCCGGTGTCCACCAGGCCGCGAGCAGCGCGAAGCCCGCCGCGAGGCCGACACCGACCCCGGCGGCGCGCACGAACAGGCGTGAGTCGACGTCGACGGCCGTGGGCTGGTCCATGGACCCAGCCTGCGAGAGGACCGCGGCGCCCCGCATCCGCCGGCGTACTCAGGTCGGGGGTGACGGTCGCGCCGCGTCGCGCCATGATCGGGCCATGACCGACAACCACGACGCCGCGGTCGACGCCTGGTTCGCGGACTACGACAACCCGCAGAAGGACCTGGTCCTCGCGGTGCGCGAGGTCGTGCTCGGAGCCGACCCGCGCGTCTCGGAGACGATCAAGTGGAAGGCCCCGACCTTCATGTACCGGGGCAACCTCGCGTCGTTCTACCCGAAGTCCAAGCAGCACGCCTCGCTGATGTTCCACACCGGCGCGACCCTGCCCGACCCGACCGGTCTGCTCGAGGGTGAGGGCGACACCTCGCGTGTCGCCCGGTTCCTCGACGCCGACGACCTGGCGGCGAAGGCCGACGCGCTGCGCGGCCTCGTGCACGCCTGGATCGAGCAGCGCGGCTGAGCGATGAGTTCCGGGCACCAGCGAGGTCAGACCGGCACCACCACCGACACCCACCGCAGGAGCGCACCATGGGCCGCATCGTCTCCAACTTCTTCATCTCCCTCGACGGCGTCGTCGAGCGTCCCGACCAGTGGCACTTCCCGTACTTCGACGACGAGATGGGCGCGGTCATCGGCGCGGGCATGGAGACCGCGGGCGCGTTCATGATGGGCAGGACGCTGTACGGCGAGTGGTCGGAGTACTGGACCAGCACCGACCAGGACCAGGACTTCGCCGGCTTCATCAACGCCATCCAGAAGTACGTCGTCAGCAGCAGCCTCACCGACGCCGACGTCAGCTGGAACAACACGGCGCTGATCACCGGCGACGAGGACACCGTCCGCGCCGGCATCCAGTCGGCCAAGGACGCCACCGACGGCGACATCCAGATCTCCGGCAGCCCGACGCTGGTCCGGTCGCTGCTCGCGATGGGCCTGCTCGACGAGCTCGCGCTCCTGGTCCACCCGATCGCGGTCGGGTCAGGTGAGCGGCTGTTCCAGGACACCCCGACGTACCCCCTGGAACTCACCTCCCACCGGGCTCTCGGCTCGGGCGTTCTGCACCTGACGTACGCGCCGGTCCGGTCCTGACCGGTTTGCCCTCGATGTGACAACGGCGGGCGGGTCTGCCTACTTTGTCGCGATGACCTCGCACAGACCCGTCCGTCACGTTCGTCGTCTTCTCGTTCCGCTCGTGGCGGCGGGAACCGCCGCCGCGCTCACCCTGGGCATCGCCCCGGCCTCGCAGGCCCACCACGCGGACCCACCCGGCCCGGTCAACGCGCAGACGACGTACGACTGGGGCAAGCCGATCTGGCAGGACGACTTCGTCGGCGGGCTCAAGGACATCTGGCGCACCAGGTCGCCACACGGCAACGTGCGCAACCAGCACGGCATGCTCACGCTCAACACCGGCAAGCGTGGCTCGGTCAGCGCCAAGCTGAAGGGCACCGGCCACGAGACGGGCCGCTGGGAGATCCGGCTGCGGTCGCGCCAGTACGGCCACGACCACGGCCACTACAAGGTGCGCACCGAGCTGGTCCCCGCCGCGAAGCGCCCGCAGAACTGCGGCGCCCGCAACGTCGCGCTGAACAGCTACACGCTCGGCGGCAACCGCGCGCACCACTACATCCGCTCGCTGCCGGCCAACCAGTCGACCTCGCACACCGGGCTCAACCTCGGCAACGACCGCTGGCACACCTTCGCGGTCGAGGTCACCGAGAAGCGGATCTCCTGGTTCGTCGACGCGCACGTCATCTCCACCGAGACCCGCCCCGAGGCCCTGTCGAACGTGCCCTACACCGTGCGCTTCACGATGCTCGCGCCCAACGCGGACAAGCGGATGAACCCCTCGCGGATGCAGATGGACTGGCTGCGCTACTTCACCCTGCGCAAGCCGAACTCCCAGTCGGTCGAGGCGCCGCTGCCGCGGTCCGGCTCGTACGCCGACGCCTGCTGAGGAGAAAACCACTCGCAGCGCCCGGTCGGGCCGTGCCACGCTCGTGGCACGGCCCGATCGTCGTCTCACCAGGAAGGCCCACCGATGCGAGCAGCTACCACGCCCCGGACCCTCATCCGTCCCACCGTGGAGCTGCTCCTTGGCAACGACCCCTTCCTCGACACCCTCCCTGAACCTGGGCATCGTCGCGCACGTTGATGCCGGCAAGACCAGTCTGACCGAGCGCCTGCTGTACGACGCGGGCGTGATCGACGCGCCCGGCAGCGTCGACGCCGGCACCACCCGCACCGACTCGATGGACCTCGAGCGGCGACGCGGCATCACCATCCGCGCCGCCGTCACCTCCTTCGACATCGGCGACCTGGCCGTGAACCTCGTCGACACGCCCGGCCACCCCGACTTCATCGCCGAGGTCGAGCGGTCGCTGACCGTGCTCGACGCCGCCGTGCTCGTGCTGTCGTCCGTCGAGGGCGTGCAGCCGCAGACGGTGGTGATCTGGCGCGCGCTGCAGCGGATCGGCGTGCCGACCGCGCTGTTCGTGAACAAGGTCGACCGCTCGGGGTCCGACGTCGCCGCCGTGGTCGACCAGGTGCGCCGCCGGCTCACGCCGCACGTCGTCCCGCTCGCCCGGCCGGTCGCGGAAGGCACCCGGGACGCGACCGTCGCGCCGGTCCCGCTCGACGACGACGCGGTCGTCGAGGCGGTGGCGGACGTCGACGACCGGGTCCTCGCGGGCTGGGTCGACACCGGCCGGCCTCCGACCGACCGGGTGCGGTCCACGTTGCGCCGCGGCACCCGGGAACGCACGCTCACGCCGCTGCTGTGCGGGTCGGCGCTCACCGGCGTGGGCGTCCCGCTGCTGCGCGACCTCGTCCACGACGTGCTGCCCCGCGCCCGGGAGCGCGGCGGCGCCGTGTCCGGCACGGTGTTCGCCGTCGACCGCGACGAGCGCGGCCGCCGCGCGTGGGTGCGGCTGTGGTCGGGCGAGGTGCACGTGCGCGACCGGCTGCGGATCGCCGGCGCCGCCCGCCCCGTGCCCGTGACCGAGGTCGGCGTCAGCGCACCCGGCGGGGTCGCGGTCCGGCGCTCGGCCGGGGCCGGCCAGATCGTCGCGCTCCGCGGACCCGAGGCGCGGATCGGCGACGTCCTCGGCCGGCCGCCCCGGCGGCGTACCCACCGGTTCCCGCCGGCGACCCTGCAGGCGCTCGTCGAGCCGGAGGACCCGACGCAGCGCGGCGCGCTGTTCGCGGGGCTGACCGAGCTGGCCGAGGAGGACCCCCTCATCGACCTGCGCATCGACGACGTCGACGGCGAGGCCGCGCTGAGCCTGCACGGCGAGGTGCAGAAGGAGGTGGTCGGCGCGCTGCTCGAGGAGCGGTACGGCGTCCGGGCGCGGTTCGCGCAGACGTCGACGGTCTGCATCGAACGGGTGGTCGGCACCGGCTGCTCCACCGACCTGATCGGGCAGCGCGGCAACCCGTACCTCGCCGGCATCGGCCTGCGCGTCGAGGCGGCCCCGGTCGGGCACGGCGTGGAGTTCTCGCCGGGTGTCGAGCGCGGCAACCTCCCGCCGGCGTTCGTCGCGGCGACCGAGGAGGGGGTCCGCGCCGGCCTGCGCCAGGGCCTCCTCGCCTGGGAGGTCACGGACTGCGTGGTCACGATGACCTCGTCGGCGTACTTCCCCCGGCAGAGCAAGCCGCACCAGAAGTTCGACAAGTCGATCTCGACGGTCGCGGGCGACTTCCGGCATCTCGCGCCCGTCGTGATCGCGGCGGCGCTGGCCCAGGCCCGCACCCAGGTGTGCCAGCCCGTGGACCGGTTCGACCTCGACCTGCCCGAGCAGGCGCACGGCCAGGTCGCGGCGCTGCTCGGCCGCCTGGGGGCGGTCGTGCTCGAGGCGGCGTCGACTCCGGGCTACACCCGGCTGGCCGGCGACCTGCCCACGGCCCGGGTGCCCGCCCTCGCCGCGCGGCTGCCGGACCTGACCGGTGGGGAGGCGGTGCTGGTCACCCGGCTCGACCACTACGCGCCGGTCACCGGCGCGCAGCCGCCGTCACGGCGCCGTCGCGGTCCGGACCCGGGTGACCGGGAAGCGTGGTTCCGCGACGTGCCGCGCTAGGAGGTGGCGGTGCGGGGCGTCTCGCAGACCGGGAGCGGGGCGCCCTCGCAGCACGAGGACTTGAGGTGGCAGCGCGGGCACAGCCAGCGGTAGGAGGTGCCGTCGTACACGTGTCCGCAGCCGTCGCACTCGATCATGCGTCCATGGTCGGCCCCCGACCGGTCGGCGGACGGCCGACCCGCCGGGGTCATCCGGTATAGCCGGGGTGGGTCATGTGTCGACATTTCCCGGACGTGCGGCCGAGCGCTGCCGCAGCCTGGTCGTGTGACGTCCCCCGCTCCCGCACACCGTCCCGCGCGCCCGTGGCAGGTCGCGCTGCGCACCGTCTGGCTGGCGCTCGCCGCCCTGGTCGCCGCCGTCGGCACGAGCGCCGCCTTCGTCCGGCCGGGCCCCGTGGTCGCCTGCGTGGTCGCGGGGATGCTCGGCCTGGTCGCCGGCGGCTTCACCTTCGCGTTCGGTCGCGAGGACATGTCGGGACTGTGGCGCGGGCTGCGCGTCGGTGCCTGGGTCGCCGGTACGACGGTGGTCGCCATCGGCCTGGGCCGCCTGGTCGGGGCGTGGAGCGCGCTGGTGCTCGGGCTGCTGGTCCTCACCTCGCCCCTGGTCCCGATGGTCGTGCGGTCGTTCCGCAACCGGAAGACCGGCGACCTCGACCCCGAGCCGGAGCGTGAACGTCGCGCCGACGCACGGGACGTCCCGGTCGTGGTGGTCGAGCAGACCCACGGCCAGGTCGACATGACGGAGTTCGAGATCGCACTGCTCGACACCGAGCAGGAGCCGATCACGGACGCGCCCGAGGAGGAGGCGCCGCTGGCGGGCCTCGACCTCGACGACCTCTGCCGGCTGTGGCGCCGGACGTCGGTGCTGCTGCGGCAGAAGCTCGACTCCCGGCGGCTCGCCGAGGTGCTCGACGCCCGTCAGCACTGCCTCGACGAGCTGCTCCGTCGCGACCCGGCCGGCACCCGCGCCTGGCTCGACGCGGCCGGCACCCGGGCCGACGACCCGCGACCGTTCCTCACCGAGGAGCCCGAGTCGATCTAGCGCGGCTCCCCGGGGGCGGTCAGCCGACCGTCACCGGCTCGCGCTGCTCCCTTGGCTGCCCGGCGGGCGGCAGGAGCTTCGCCAGCCCGGCGCCCTCCACGTCGACGTCGGGCAGGATCCGGTCGAGCCAGCGCGGCAGGTACCACGCATGCCTGCCGAGCAGGTGCATGACCGCCGGCGTCAGCGTCATCCGTACGACGAACGCGTCGACCAGCACGCCGATCGCGAGCGAGAACCCGATCGCGCGGATCATCGTCAGGTGCGAGAAGACGAAGCCCGCGAACACGGCCGTCATGATCAGCGCCGCGGCCGTGACGACCGGGGCGGCGTGCCGGAAGCCGGACCGCACCGCTGAGCGCGCGTCCTCGCCGTGGGCGTACGACTCGCGCATCGCCGACACCAGGAACACCTGGTAGTCCATCGCGAGGCCGAACAGGATGCCGGTGAGCAGGATCGGCAGGAAGCTCATGATCGGTCCGGGTGTCGCCACGTCGAAGACCTGGCTCAGCCAGCCCCACTGGTAGACCGCGACGGTCGCGCCGAACGAGGCCGCCAGCGACAGCAGGAACCCGAGCGTCGCGACGACCGGCACCACGACCGAGCGGAAGACCAGCAGGAGCAGGACGAGCGAGAGCCCGACGACGATCGCGAGGTACGGCGGGAGCGCCTCGGACAGCTTCTCCGACACGTCGATCTGCGCGGCCACCTGGCCGGTGAGCGAGATCGTCGACCCGGTCTCGTCCGCGATGCGCTGCTTGTCGGCCCGCAGGTCCTGGACCAGCTGCTCGGTCGCGGCGCTGGCCGGGCCGTCCTCCGGGATCACCTGCAAGATGCCGATGGCGTTGTCGTCGTCGACCCGGACCGGCACCGCGGCCCGGACGCCGTCGGTGCCGCGGATCGCGTCGGCGACGTCGAGGTTGGCCTCGCGCGCGCCCTGCCTGTCGAGCCCGGCCGGGAGGTCGGCGACGACGAGGACCGGGCCGTTGTAGCCACCGCCGAAGCGGTCGCTGATCGTGTCGTAGGCGGTCTTGGCGCTGGAGCCGGGCGGCTCCGCCGAGCCGTCGGGCAGTGCGGTGCGGAGAGAGCCGGCCGGGACCGCGACCACGCCGAGCAGCGCGACGGTGGCGAGGGTGGTGAGCCAGGGGTGCCGCGTCGCGACCCGGCTCCAGCCGCGGTCGGCGGTGGCGTCGGCGGCGTCGGCGGCGTCGGCGGTGGCGGCGGTGGCGGCGGTGGCGGCGGTGGCGGCGGTGGCGACCGTCGTCCCGGCGGCGGCCTTGCGCCACGCCCGCCTGCTGACCAGGCGGCGGCCGATGAAGCCGAGCATGGCCGGGGTGAGGGTGAGGGCCATCAGCACGGCGACGGCGACGGTGAACGCGGCGGACGCGCCGAGCACGGTCAGGAACGGCAGGCCGGGAACGGCGAGCGCGGCGAGCGCGATCACCACGGTCAGCCCGGCGAACACCACGGCGTTGCCGCTGGTGCCGATCGCGCGGCCGACCGACTCCTCGAGGTCCATGCCGCGCAGGATCTGCCGGCGGTGCCGGTGCACGATGAACAGCGAGTAGTCGATGCCGACCGCGAGGCCGAGCATCAGCGCCAGGGCCGGGGTGATCGAGGCCATGTCGATCGCGCTCGAGAGGGCGAGGGTGCCGCCGACGCCGGCGCCGACACCGAGGATCGCCATGAGGAGCGGCAGGCCGGAGGCGATGAGGGTGCCCAGCATGACGAGCAGGACGATCGCGGCGACGGCGAGGCCGATGACCTCGGCGGGCCCGAAGATCGAGCTGATGTCCTGGACGATCTCCTTGGAGTAGGAGACCTCCACGCCCTCGTCGGCGGGGGCGCCGGCCACGTCCTGGATGTGCTCGCGCTGCTCGGCGGTCAGCGCGTCGGTCTGGCCGACGAAGGTGACGCTGGCGGCGGCGGTCGTGCCGTCGGCGGAGACGAAGCGGAGCCCGTCGGACGCGGCGGCCTGCCGCTCGCCGAACGCCAGCTTCTCCTCGCCCTCGGCGATCCGGTCCTCGGCGCGCGCCAGGCGCCGCTCCGCGCGGGGCAGCTGGGCGGACCTCTCCTGCAGCGTCGCCTCGCCCCGGTCGAGTCGGGCCCGGCCGGACTCGACGCGGGCGGTGCCGGCCTCGAGCCGGGCGCGCGCGTCGGCCAGCTCGGTGCGGCCGGCCTCGAGCTCCCGGCGCTTGGTGTCGAGGGTCCGCTGGGCCTGCGCGATGCGCGCGGCACCGCTGTCGAGCCGGGCGTCGGCGCGACGGAGCTCGGCGAGCCCGGCGCGGCCCTCCCGGACCTGGGCGCGGGCGGCGGTGATCGCCGGGGCGATCTGCTCCTTGCCCTGCACGCCCAGCGAGGCGGCGAGCCGGGCGTAGCCGTCGTCGATCTGCTTCTGCGCGTAGGCGCGCGAGACCGGGTCCATGCTCTGGTCGGCGTCGAGCTGCGCCTGCTGCCGGTTGAGCTCCTGGTACGCCGCCGTGGCCTGGTCGAGCCGGACGTCGGAGCGGTCGAGGGCCCGGTCGGCCTGGGCCAACGTCGAGACACCGAGACCGCTGAGCAGCTTCGCCTTGCCGGCGTCGTACTGCCGGCGGCCCTGGGCCAGCTGCTTCTTCTTGGCGTCGAGGGTGCGCTGCCCGTCCGCGAGCCGGGCGGCACCGTCGCGGAGCCGTGCCTCGCCGGCCGCGAGCCGTGCGCGGCCGTCGGCGAGCCGGGCCTCCGCGTCGTCGAGCCGGTCGCGGCCGGTGGCGACGTCTTCGCGTCCGGCGGCCAGCCGCTTCCGCCCGTCGGCGAGCCGGGCCTTCCCGTCCCGCACCTGCTGCGTGCCGGCGGAGAGGTCGTCGCGGGCGTCCGCGAGGCGCTTCGGGGCCTGGTCGAGCCGCCGCTGCAGCGCGAACGGGTCGTTGACGCTGCGCACGCCCTCCGTGGAGGCGAGCTCGGCGAGCGCGTCCTTCACGGCCCGGCGCTGCGTGACCGTGAACTCCGTCCCGTCCTTGGTCGTGTAGACGACCGAGCCGGTGCCGCCGGCGGCGGAGGGCAGCTCCTCCTGGAGCCGGTCGAGGGTCCGCTGGGTCTCGGTGCCGGGGATGGTGAAGGTGTTGGACAGCGTGCCCATGAAGGCCGCGGCACTGCCGCCGATCGCGACGAGGACGGCGAGCCAGCCGGCCACGAAGGCCCAGCGGCGGCGGTAGGCGAGCCGGCCGAGCCGGTAGAGGAAGGAGGCCACGTCAGCTCTCTCGGTCGGGGGTGCCCGGGTGCGGGGTCGTCAGGTTGCGGAGCGCGGGGAAGCCGTCGCGGAGCTGCTCGAGCGCGACCATGAGGAGGCGCTGGAGGTCGGCGAGGGCGGCGGCGGAGCGGTGGTCGTCCGGGTGGCGCTCGGCCCAGGACTGGAACGCCGCGCGGCCGGCGCCGACGACGGCGTGGACGTAGACGGCGAGCTCGAACCCGGCCTCCGCGGGGACCCGGGCGCTCATCGCCTCGTGGATCTGGGCGGCGCACTGGTCCCACGCCTCGAGCTGCAGGCGGGCGAGCTGGGGGTTGCCCTGCGCGAGCACGAACACGTCGGCGACGGTGGCCAGGCCCTCGCTCTCCCCCGCCAGCGCCGCCAGCGCGTCGACCGCGGCGATGGTCGGCGGCAGGTCGGCGGGGAGCTCCTCGAGCCCGGCCGCGGCCCGGTCGAGGAACGCGGTGAGGGGCGCGTTGAGCACGGCCTCGACCGAGGGGAAGTAGTTGAACAGGGTGCGGCGCGAGACGCCGGCGGCGTCGGCCACCTTCTCGGCGGTCAGCGCGTCCGCGCCCTCGTCCTGCAGCAGCCGGCGCGCGGCGCCCGCGATCGCGGCGCGCGTCGCCGCCTTGTTCTGCTCGCGCCGCCCCGGGGTGGCGCTCGTGCTCGTCCTCGCGCTCGGCATGAAACTTACACTACGTGCAAGTTTGCTCGGTGTGCAAAGTTTCGGGCGTCTCGGTCGGTGCGAGCCGCGTCACGCCGGCTCAGCCCGGCACGTGCGCGAGGACGGCCTCCTCCACGATGGCGAGCAGCACCTCGACCTGGATGCCCTGCCGGCTCAGGTCGTCGAGGCTGACCTCGCTGGTGGTGACCACCACCAGGTCGCGGTCGGGCACCACCACGAGCAGCTGACCGCCGTACCCGATCGCCTCGGCGACGGCGTCACCACCGACCTCGTCGGTCCACCACTGGTAGCCGTACCCGGTGCGGAGCCCGCCGACCGCGACCTGCGGGGAGGTGGCGTCGTCCAGCCACGAGCCGGACACCAGCTGGACGCCGTGCCAGATCCCGTCGGCCAGCACCAGCCGGCCGATCTCGACCAGGTCGCGCGGGCGCAGCTTGAGCCCCCACCAGCCCGTGTGGACCCCCTGCGGGTCCCGCGGCCAGGCGAACGCCGCGCGCTCGTAGGCCCCGGTGTTGGCCCGCGTGGCCTCGGCCTGCATGGCCGGGCGCGTGTCGATCTCCAGCGGGTCGAACAGCCGCGACCGGGCGAAGTCCAGCACGGACATGCCGCTCGCCTGCTCCACGATCGCGGCGAGCAGGTGCGCGGTGCCGTTCGAGTAGACGAACCTCTCGCCGGGTGGGCCCTTCGGCGCGCGCAGGATCGTCCGCACCCAGTCCTGGCTGTCCATGAACTCCGGCCCGAGCGGGCCCAGCCCGGCGGGGAAGCCGCCCTGCATGGTCAGGAGCTGGCGGAGGGTGGTGCGCGCGACCGCCGGCGGCATCGCGACCGCATCCCCGGGCAGCAGTCGCTCCAACGGTTCGTCGACGCTGTCGATGAGGCCCTCGTCGACCGCGATCCCGACCAGCGTCGACACGACGCTCTTCGTCACCGACTGCAGGTCCCAGGTCGTGGCCCGGTCCGCGCCGTAGTACTTCTCGAGCAGGATGTCGTCGGACGTGGCGACGACGATCGCCCGCACCTCGTCGAAGTTCGACGTGTCCCGCGCGAGCTTCCTGAGGTCCGCGCGCATCGCGGCGACGTCGGGCCCGGTCGACCCGGCCGACGGGTCGCTGCCCGAGCAGCCGAGCAGCACGAGCGCGGAAGCCACGAGCAGTGCGGGGAGCCTGGTCCTTCGTCGCCAGTCCGGCATGGCACGCTCCCCTCCGGCTCCCGTGAGCGCCGCTCCCCCCGCGCTCCGAGCGTGGTCCCCGCCCCGCCGTCGGGCAATAGCCCCAAATGCGTAGCCGTGCGTAGGCGAGCCCCGGCGACCCGGGCCGCCCGCTACGCCGCGCGGCGGCGGTAGACGCCCCTTGCGAGGGCGTAGGCGAGGACGAGGATGCCGACGCACCAGGCGAGCGCGGTCCAGATGTCGGCGCTGACCGGCTGGCCGGCGAGGAGCGCGCGGATCGTGTCGACGATCGAGGTCACGGGCTGGTTCTCCGCGAAGGCGCGCACCGGTCCGGGCATGCCCTCGGTGGGCACGAAGGCCGAGCTGACGAACGGCAGGAACACGATCGGGTAGGAGAACGCGCCCGCGCCGTCCACGGTCTTCGCGGTCAGGCCGGCGATGACGGCGATCCAGGTGAGCGCGAGGGTGAACAGGGCCAGGATCCCGATCACCGCGAGCCACGCCAGCACTCCGGCGCCCGAGCGGAACCCCATCAGAAGGGCGACGGCCACGACGACCGCGAGCGAGATCAGGTTGGAGACGACGGACGTGAGCACGTGCGCCCACAGCACGCTCGACCGGGCGATGGGCATCGACTGGAACCGCTCGAAGATGCCGCTGCTCAGGTCGGTGAACAGCCGGAACGCGGCGTACGAGATGCCCATCGCGATGGTGATGAGCAGGATCCCGGGCAGCAGGTAGTCGACGTACCGCTCCGAGCCGGCGTCGATCGCCCCGCCGAACACGTAGACGAACAGCAGCATCAGCGCGATCGGCATGATCGCCACGGTGAGGACCGTGTCCAGGCTGCGGGTGATGTGGCGCAGGGACCGGCCGAGCAGGACGGTGGTGTCGCCGACGAAGTGCGTGCTCATCGTTGCTCCTCCAGGGTGATGACGTCGGCCGGCTCCGAGTCGGGGTCGGTCCCGACGATGGCGAGGAAGACGTCCTCGAGGCTCGGCTGCTTCTCGACGTACTCGACGGTGGCGGGCGGGAGGAGCCGCTTGAGCTCCGCGAGCGTCCCGTCGGCGATGATCCGTCCGCCGTGGAGGATCGCGATCCGGTCGGCGAGCTGTTCGGCCTCGTCGAGGTACTGGGTGGTGAGCAGGACGGTCGTGCCCCGCTCGGCGAGGGCTCGGATGCCGGCCCAGACGTCGAGGCGGGCCTGCGGGTCGAGGCCGGTGGTGGGCTCGTCGAGGAAGATCACCGGTGGGTCGCCGATCAGGCTCATGGCGATGTCCAGGCGGCGGCGCATGCCTCCGGAGTACGTCGCCACGCGGCGCTCGGCCGCGTCCGTGAGGCGGAACCGC
This sequence comes from Nocardioides iriomotensis, assembly GCF_004168035.1. Taxonomy (GTDB): domain Bacteria; phylum Actinomycetota; class Actinomycetes; order Propionibacteriales; family Nocardioidaceae; genus Nocardioides_B; species Nocardioides_B iriomotensis. The sequence continues at coordinate 75,620 of NZ_SDPU01000032.1, forward strand.
TCGAGCAGGTCGTCGGCCACGACGCCCGGGTCGGGGAGGTGCCGCAGCCGGGCGACGAGCACGAGGTTCTCGCGCCCGGTGAGGATCTCGTCCACGGCGGCGAACTGCCCGGTGAGGCTGATCGACTCGCGCACCTCGCCGGGCCGGGCGGCGACGTCGAAGCCGTCGACCGTGGCCGTCCCGGCGTCGGACCTCAGAAGGGTCGAGAGGATCCGCACGACGGTGGTCTTGCCGGCGCCGTTGGAGCCGAGCAGCGCGAAGACGCTGCCGCGCGCCACGTCGAAGTCGACGCCCCGCAGCACCCGGAGGTCGCCGTACGACTTCACGAGCCCCTGCACCCGGATGGCGGGGGCGGCGACCGTCGCGGTCATGACCGGTCCGCCTCGTCCTCGGCGCGCTCGATGGCGTCGGTGAGCCGCTGCTTCTCCTTGTTGATCCACGAACCCGCGGAGTAGTTCGCGAGGAACGTCTCGGCGAACTCGACCGGGTCGTCGCCGACGACGTCGCGGATCGGGGTCTCGTTGGCCGCGCTCTGCTCGAAGAGCTCCACGAGGTCCTCGAGCATCCGGATCGCGAGCTCCCCGTCGGCGATGCCCGAGGCGTGCATCGCAAAGCGCTCGACAGCCTCGTCGGCCGCACGGTACGGCTCCGGCAGCTGCTTCACCCGGGCCTTGTAGCGCCGGTAGCGCTTCTTCTGGTCGAGCGAGCCCGTGACCTTCTCCAGCCAACCCATGCTCATGACTGCTTCCCTTCCGTCCGGAGCTGCTCCAGGCGTTCTGCGAGGAAGCTCCAGGTCCTCCAGAACTCGTCGAGGTGGTCACGACCCTGGGTGTTGAGCGAGTAGACCTTGCGCGGCGGTCCCTTCTCCGACGGCACCTTCTCCACGTCGACGAGACCGCGCTGCTCGACCCGGACGAGCAGCGCGTAGACGGTGCCCTCGGCGATGTCGGTGAAGCCCTTGTCGCGAAGCCAGGCGGTGATCTCGTAGCCGTAGGCGGCGCGGCCGGCCAGGATCGCGAGAACGATCCCCTCCAGCGTCCCCTTCAGCATCTCCGTGACCTGCTTGCCCATCGACGCCCGCTCCTCTCGATCAACTACTCAGTGTCAGTGACTACCAGTAGATAGTAACACTGAATAGTGGCGCGAGCGCAAGCGCCGGAAGCAAGTTCGCCGGGATGGCGCACGAGGAGGCCGCAGGTCAGCGTTCCGCTGCTCCTGCGGCCTCGGGCCTGCCCACGACGGCGCGGCGGTCAGGGCGCCTGCCGGCGCCTACCGAGAGGGTGTGCGTCAGTCCCGGGACCCGTACGACGCGGGCAGGATGTTGTTGTTCCGGCGGAAGAAGTTGTCCGGGTCGTAGTGCGCCTTGATCTCCTCGAGCCGCTGCAGGTTGGCCTTGTCGAAGGCGCTCTCGACGCCCACCGTGACCGCCTCGTCGGCGACGCCCGTGAAGTTCAGGTACAGCGAGCCCGTGCCGCGCTCGTGCACCTCGGCCCACGCGCCGCGCACCCAGGCGATCACCTTGTCGTCGTCGCGCGGGTCGTCCCAGTTGCCGTCCATCGACACCATCCAGTTGGCGGACCGCTCGCTGTAGGCGGTCTCCTCCACTCCGACGCGGTTGATCGCGCCGCCCATGAGGAAGGTGACCACGAACGTCCGCTTGCTCGGCCGGCTGCGGGCCTTCGTCACGAGGATGTCGATGATCTCGTCCGTCAGCTCCTCGACGTACGTCGCCTTCCAGTAGCTGCGCAGCGTCCCGCGCCGGAAGAACTCGTCGAAGGCGCTCTGGACCCCGCTGAACGGCAGCGGACCCGAGATGTCCACGAGCGGGGTGCCGATGTCGCGCAGCGGCTGCAGGACCCGCATGCCTTCGTCCGGATCACCGGAGTAGACGGCGCCGGTGACGACGAACGGCGTGTCGTGGATCTCCGGTGGCGTGTGCTCGCTCGGCGGCAGCGTCGTGCACCCGATGAGTGCCGACACCTCGTCGGGCGCCGTCGCGGCCCAGTCGCGGAACCGTCGATAGACGTTCTCGGCGTCCTCGACGGGATGGAACACCCCGGCGAAGGCCACCGTCGGGCCCACGGGGTGGCAGCGGAAGGTGAACGACGTGACCACGCCGAAGTTGCCGCCGCCGCCGCGGAGGGCCCAGAACAGGTCGGGGTTCGTGTCCGCCGAGGCCGTGCGTACCTGCCCGTCGGCGCACACGACCTGGGCCGCGAGCAGGTTGTCGACCGCCATCCCGTGCTTGCGGCGGACCCAGCCCTCGCCGCCCCCGAGGGAGAGACCGGCGACGCCGGTGTCGGAGACGATCCCGGACGGAGCGACCAGGCCGAACGCCTGGGTCTCGTGGTCCAGATCGCCGATGAGCGCACCACCCTGGACGCGGACGGTGCGGGCCTCCGGGTCGACGTCGACCCCGTTCATCCGGGCGAGGTCGAGGAGCAGGCCACCGTCGACGCTCGACAGCCCGGCGATCGAGTGCCCGCCGCCCCGGACCGCGACGAGCAGCTGGTGCTCCCTGGCGAAGTTGATCGCGCTGACCACGTCGGCGGTGCCGGTGGGCCGGACCACCAGGGCCGGCTTCCCCGGGTGCATCGCGTTGTACGGCGGTCGGAGCCGGAGGTACTCCGCGTCCCCGGGGGTCAGCACGTCACCCCGGACCGCGGCGCGCAGCTCGTCGAGGCTCTCGTCGCTGATCTCCACCTCGGTGTTCGTCAGGGTCGCCATGGTCACGGTCATCGCAGGCTCCTTCTCCGCGCAGGGGTGGACCGGCCAATTAACGACACTAGGCAGGCGCGTCGCGGCAAGGAATGGCCTGGCTGGGCGGTTCGCGCCGCCCAGACGGCCCGGCGCCCGGGGCGGATCTGTCAGCCCGCGGGCGTGAACAGCTCGACGAGGTTGCCCGCCGGGTCGGCGAGCAGGATCTGCCGTCCGCCCGGCCCCTCGACGAGGTCGCTGCGGAAGGACAGCCCCGCGTCGCGGTGGTGCTCGATCTCGGCGTCGAGGTCGTCGACGACGAGGTGGATCCGGTTCCGGCCGGCCGTCGCGGCGTCCGGAGGGGTCGCGCGGGCGCCGGAGCTGGCCGGCCCGGACAGCAGCAACCGCAACGAGCCACGCCTGACGTCGGCGAACGCGGGCAGGTGCTCGCTGTGCAGGGTGAAGCCGAGGTGGCCGGTGTAGAAGTCGATGGCGGCCTGCACGTCGTCCACGATGTAGCGGACGCTGACGACGTCGTCGTCCATGTCGGTCATGGCGTGTCAATCCCTTCGACCATCGGGTCGAGACTCGACGTACGTCTTGAGCCCTACCCAGTTGCGCCGTTCCCAACGCGGGCCGACCAGTGCCAGCACCGGCGACAGCACCCGCATCGGACCGACCAGGGACATGTCCCAGTCCCACCTCAGGCGCGTCCCGCCCTCGACCTCGTCGAAGTCCAGCGTGCCGTCGACCCGCAGGTACGACGACCGCACGACGTTGTGCAGCCGGTGCGGTCGGTCGTACTCCACGATCTCCAGGGTCATCTCGCCCCGGGCACCCATCCCCTTGGGCTGCGCGACGAACCGCGCGCCGGCCTCGACCGGCCCCGCGCTCACCTTCTCGGCGCGGGCGATCCGTGGGTTGTAGCGCGGTTCGTTCCGCTCGTCCGCGACGAGGTCGAAGACCGCCTCGACCGGAGCGGCGATCACGACCTCGCCGGCGATGCGCGTCATCGTCCCCGGCTAGTTGAGGGACAGCGCCACGTCGTCGGCGTAGTACGACGTCCCAGGGGCGGCGCTGTAGACGGCGGTGGCCAGCTCGAGGGACGAGCCGGGCGCCGTCGGCACGAGCGTGGCGCTCACCTGCTGCCACGAGGTCGAGAGGGTCACGCCCACGACCTTCTCGGAGAGCTTGGTGCTGCCGCTGTACTCACGCAGCCGGAGGTACAGCTTGGCGCCCGGGGCGTCGGCCCGCACCCAGACGCTCCCGGAGTAGGTGCCGGCCGCGGTCGAGGCGACGACGTTCGGGTTGTCGTTCAGCGTCTCGGTGACGGTCGTGGTGCCGGTGTTCGTGAGGCGTGCGGCCCAGGAGCCGGAGTGACCGCCGGCGACGCGCTCCAGCGCGACCGCCGCGGCGTTGTTGGTGTCCCAGCCGGCCAGGTTCGTCTCGAAGCCGGGATTGGGCACGAGGTTCTGACCCGAAGGCGGCGGCGTGACGGAGCCGACGGTGATCTGGCGGGTCGCGCTGGTGGACCCTCCGGCGTTCGACGCGGTGAGCCTGACGTTGTACGTGCCGGGGTCGGTGAAGGTGTGGGTCGGGTTCTGCGCGGTGGAGGACTGCCCGTCACCGAAGGACCAGCTCCAGGCCGTCGGCGACCCCGTCGAGGTGTCGGTGAACGAGACGGCCAGCGGTGCCTGACCGGAGGTCGGGTTGGCCGTGAACGACGCGATCGGTGCGGGCCCCGGCGAGGCGCCGCCGGAGACGTTGAACACGAAGACGGCGTGGCTCTTCGGGTCGCCGGCTGCCCGGTGGTCGTAGCCGTCGGAGACGTAGAACCGGTCGTTGATGAGCGCGGCCGCCCGCGCGTCGAGCATGCCGAACTTCGTCAGGTCGAACGTCCAGCCCGGCACCAGCGTCTTGGTCGCCCAGTCGACGCGGCTGAGCTGCGCGGGGCTGCGGGCGACGAAGAGGTCCGAGCCGTCCGCGGAGAAGTCGAACCCCTGGATGCCGGTGAGCCCCGACACCTGGAACGTGGAACCCACGGCGTTGGTGGCGTAGTTGTAGGTGCGGATGGTCTTGCTGATGCCGACGTAGAGCTTGTGGTCGGCGGGGTTCCAGTCCGCGGCGGTGAAGTCGCTCCCGGTCGGCAAGGGCTGGTAGGAGTCCAGCTGCAGCGACCCGTTGCGACGCGTGAGCCGGAACACCGTCGGCAGCACGGTGGACGTGCAGCAGGAGCCACTGAACGCGTAGAGCGTGTCCGTCGCCCGGTCGTACGCCAGGCTCTCGAGGTCGCGGTTGCGGTCCGTGCCCGCCGTCGCGGTCCCGGAGAAGATCGTGGTCGCCGCGAGCTGGCTCCGCGTGATCGTGCGCTTGAGGGCACCGGTGTCCGGGTTGACCTCGTAGATCATGCGACCGTCGTCGTCGACGAGCCAGAGCGAGTTGTCGCGGGCGACGTACGCCGAACCCTCGTCGTCTTTCACCGACACCGCCGAGCCCACGAACGGGGTCGTGACCAGGAGGTGGTCCAGGCTCAGCTCCGGAGTCGACGTCACCGGCAGCGCGGCCAGCGCGTCGGACGCGAGTCCGGCGCCGGCAGCGAGCACGAGTGCGACGAGCACCCCGAGCGTCAGCAGGCGGCGCAGGGGCTGGCGGGACAGGACGAACGACGACATGGACGGCTCCCGATGTGCAGGCAGGGCCCTCGTTGGGCCGCTCACCAGTGAAGGTCCGGCGTCGCTGGGCTGCCTCGTCCCTTGTGCTGAGGTCGCGTACGTCGCTTTCTGGCCGATCCGTCCGGTGTACGGGCTATTGACGACGCACGTGGTGCCCAGGTCGCGACGGCCGAAAAAGCAGGCGTGCCGTCCTCGGCGGGGGTCATCCGCTCAGCTTGTCCCCGATGACGGCGTCGAGCCGGCCGGCGAGTCCGGCGAGGGCCGCTCCAGGTCGTCGGCGACGACGAGGTCGTCCAGCACCTCGGGCCGGAAGCCGCCCGCGCCGTACACCAGGCCGATGCCTCGCTCGGCGAGTCCGCGGCCGACGTCGTAGGAGCGGCGCGCCACCTCCGGGTCGACGCCGGGACTGGAGCCGCAGAACACGGCGACACGTCGGATGGCACGGCTCACGGGGCCGAGTCCAGGAACGGGGCAGGGCCGGCGACCCCGGGCCTCGCGCAGGTCTCGACAGCCGCGGTCGTGCGCGCTGTGCTGGTCCCGAGGGAAAGGGGTGGACCATGAGCGACACCACCGGCAGGTACCTGAGCCCCGGCGTCTACGTCGAGGAGGTCTCCAGCGGGTCGAGGCCGATCGAGGGGGTCGGGACCGCCGTGGCCGCGTTCGTCGGCCTGGCGGAGGCGGGGCCCGTCGTCCTGGTGCTCCGGACGGTCGCGCTCGCCGGGCTCGCGGTCCTGGTCGTGACCGTGCTCCGCCGCCGGCGCTCGTCGCACTGAACGCGCAGGCGCCGCGCCGCCCGGGCTCAGCGCCTGGCCAGCAAGGCGACGCCCCGGGACGCGCCACCGGCGGCCGGGCTGACGCCGTCGGCAGACCAGTCCCAGCGGTCTCGGCCGCCATCACGGCGACGGCCCGACCAGACCTGCCGTACGCCGACCCACGGGTGGCGTCGCGTCGCGCCTGAGGCCGGTTGCGGGCGCCTACGGTTGAGGTGCAGGGCATGGCTGTGGAGCGCGTAGTTCATGAGCTGATCCGTTCGAGATGGGCCGGCTGCGCGGGTCGTGACGCTTCTGACGCGGCGTGCCGGGCGATGGAGGTCGTGGTGCGGAATCGGTCTCGGTACTCCGAGGGCGCGATGCCGACCAGCCTGTGGAAGGTGCGGCGCAACGTCTCGGCGGTGCCGAAGCCGTAGCGCCGGGCGATGGTCTCCAGCGGGTCGTCGCGTTCCGCGAGGGCACGCTGCGCCGCCTCGACGCGCACCCGCTCGACGTACACCGCCGGGGTGAGACCTGTTTCCTGGGTGAAGCGCCGCTGCAGGTGTCGTGGGCTCAGCCCGGCGAGCGACGCCAGGTCGTCGATCCCGTGCCCGACACCGGGGTCGAGGTGGATGGACTCGACGACGCGACGCATCACGTCGCTCTCGGGCTGGGTGGACCACAGGGGCACGCTGAACTGCGACTGGCTCCCCGGCCGGCGCAGGAACATCACCAGCTCCCGGGCGACGTCGAGCGCGGTCTGGGGTCCGAGATCCGCCTCGACGAGCGCCAGTGCCAGGTCCATGCCCGCTGTCACGCCGGCCGAGGTCCAGATTCGCCCGTCCTGGATGAAGATGGGGTCGCGGTCGACGATGACGGCCGGGTACTCCCGTGCCAACCGCTCCGCTTCCCTCCAGTGCGTGGTCGCGTGGCGACCGTCGAGCAGCCCGGCCTCGGCGAGGATGAACGCGCCGGTGCAGACGGAGGCGACCCGGTCGGTCCTGCCGGCGGCGGTGGCCACCCAGTCGACGACGCTGCGGTCGTACCTCGCCTCGGGCACGTCCTCCCCGCCGACGACCAGCAGCGTGCCGCGCAGGCTCGGATCCAGGCTCGCCACCGAGCTGTCCGCCTGGATCGTCAGACCCGTGTCCGAGCGGATCGGACCGGCCGTCGGGGCCACGACCGCGAGCTCGTACCCGGCCTCACCGAAGACCTCGAACGGGCCCGCCAGGTCCAGGGCGTCGAAGCCGTCGAAGATCACGAAGGTGACTGCGGGAGACGTCATGCCTCCACCGTGCGCCCGGGGACTGCGTGTCGGCTACGACAACCGCCCCACAGATCGCGCCATCGACGACTGCTCTCGGCTCCGATGCCCTGTTTGTGCCCACCTCCGGCTGGTAACTCCCAGGAGGTCAACGACGACCAGGCGCTCCCGATCCAGGCGCCCCCACGTCGATCACCACCGGGGGGCCGGACACAGGGAGGGCGACGCCTTGGCTCACATCACGACCTCGCACCCGTCGCGGATGCTGGAGCCGCGGCTGCTGGAGGACGCGATCCCGCGGCTGCGGGGGTCGCTCCACGCGATGGCCGCCCCCCTGTCGGTCCTGGCCGGGATCGTCCTGGTCGCGCTCTCCCCCACCCCGGCGATCCGGATCGGGTCGGCGATCTTCGCGGTCTCGGCCGTCGTCCTGTTCACGGCCTCGGCGACGTTGCACCGGGGCGGTTGGTCCGCACGCACCAACGCGATCCTGACGCGGCTCGACCACTCCAGCATCTTCCTGCTGATCGCCGGCAGCTACACGCCCTTCACCTTGCTGCTCCTCGACGGCGCCGCCCAGGCCACGCTGCTGTGGGTGGCGTGGGGAGGGGCCGCGGCCGGGATCGCCTTCCGGGTGCTGTGGAGCACCGCCCCGCGCTGGGTCTACACGCCGGTCTACATGGCCCTGGGCTGGGCCGCGGTCGTCTTCGCCGGGGACTTCGTCCGCAACGGCACACCGGGCGTCGTCCTGCTGCTCGCCGCGGGCGGGCTGCTCTACACGGTCGGCGCCGTGGTCTACGGCGTACGGCGACCGAACCCGTACCCCTCCTGGTTCGGGTTCCACGAGGTGTTCCACGCCCTCACCGTCGCTGCGTTCGCCGCGCACTACACGGGGATCTCGATCGCCACCTACGCGCTGCGCTGACTCACCGGCCGGCCAGCTCCGTCATGTAGAGCGGGTTGCCGTCGGGGTCGGCGAAGAAGGCCAGCTTGAGCCGGGCGGCGTCGTCGACGACCGGTCCCTCGAGCGTCACACCGCGCTCCTCCAGCGTCGCGATCACCTGTTCGATCGGCTCGTCGACGGTGAACCCCACGGTCACCGCACCGACCGTGCCCGGCGTCGGACCGTGCGCGGTGGCGGGGTGCAGGCCCAGCTGGAGCCCGTCTCCGGCGTCGATGCTGGCCCAGTGGTCGCCCGCACGGAACAGCAGCCGCAGACCCAGGGTCTCGGTGTAGAACGTCACGGCCCGGTCCATGTCCGCGACATAGATGGTCGCGTTGCCACCCTTGAGCACGGGCCCATTGTCCTCCCGGTGTGACGTTCCGCCCACCGAGCCGCTCTAGATGGGTACGCCGAACGCCCGCGCAGACTTACAGTGATTCCATGATCCCGGGGTCGGAGCGCACGCCGGTGGACCTCGGCTCGCTCGAGCCGGGCACGCACCTGTGCGCGTTCCACCGCGACGAGAGCCAGCTGGCCCGGCTCGCGGAGACCTTTGTCGGGCACGGCCTGTCGGCCGGGGACCAGCTGCTGTACGTCGCGACCGACGAGCAGGCAGACGCGCTGCTGGGCGTACTGCCGGACCACGTGCACACCGCCGACGCCGCCGATGCCCTCGCCACCGGCCAGCTTCTGGTCCGCACGTTCGCGGACGCGTACGGCACGCGGCGGCCCGACGACCTCGGCACCGTCGCCGACGGGTTCCGGGCCGCGGCCGAGCTGGCCCGCAAGGACGGCTTCCCGGCGCTCCGGGTCGCCGCCCAGATGGACGGGCTCGCCCCGCTCCTCGGGTCCGCCGAGGAGGTGCTCCGCTGGGAGCGGATGTCGACGGGGCTGCAGCACGACCTGGGGGTCACCTCGGTGTGCCTCTACGACGTCGACCGGCTCGACGAGGAGCACATGACGTCGCTCGCCGGTGAGCACGACGGACTCTCTCCCGAGCGCGCGGAGACTCCGTTGGCCAGCTTCCTCGCGGTGGATGAGCCGTGGGGGCTGCGGATCAGTGGCGAGGTCGACCTCTCCAACCGGGACCTGCTCCATCGGGTGCTGGTGGCGCGGGCCGAGGTGATGCCACGGCTGCACCTCGACGTCCGGGGGCTGACCTTCGCGGACATCGGCTGCCTCCTCCGGCTTCACGCCGTCGCGGACGACCTGCCCGACGACGGCTGGCTGCTGCTGGACGGCGGCCCGGCCATCCTGCGCCACGCCCTCGACGTCTGCGGGCTGGGGCACCCGCGGTTGCGGCTGGCGCCATGACCAGCTCGATGACCGCCTCCCCGGCCACGCACACCGGCCTGTTCTACGGCAGCGACGGTCAGTACTCCCGCGAGGTGGGCCAGTTCCTCCGCGCGGGGCTCGAGCAGGGACATCGGAGCCTGGTCATCGCGCCCTCGAGCCGGGTGGACCTGCTGCGCGCCTCGCTGGGGCGTGCCGCGGCCGAGGTCAGGTTCATGGACGACAGCATCGGCTACGCGCCGCAGTGGAACGCCTACCGCGTGCTGCTCGACTTCGCGGCCGAGTCGCCCGGCGTCCGGTCGCGCGTGGTCGCGGAGCAGACACTGGCCGCCCGAGTCCCGGCCGAGGTGCTCGACTACCGCCGGCTCGAGGCGGCGGTCAACCTCGTCTTCGCCGACAGCCCCGTCGACGTTCTCTGCCCGTACGACGCCGGCTCGCTCCCGGCGCACCTGCTCGAGATCGGGCTCCGCACGCACGCGACGGTCCTGGCCGACGGCGACACCTCTCCGAACTCCCGCTTCGACGACCCGGCCGCGCTGCTCGCCGGCCTGTCCGCGGTGGTGCCGCCACCCCCGGACGCCACCACCGTCGACTGCTCGGGTCCGGCCGACGTCGCCCTGGCCCGGCGACTGGTGCGCACGCGAGGCACCGAGGTCGGGCTCGATCCCGAGGTGGTCGCCGACGTCGCCATGGCCGTGACCGAGGTGCTCACCAACGCCCTGCTGCACGGCGCGCCACCCACCCTCCTGCACGTGTACCAGGCGGGGCCCACCTGGGTCTGCCACGTGCACGATCGCGGTCGGGGGCCGGTGGACCCGCTCGCCGGCCTGGTCCCGCCGACCGAGCCGTCGGACCACGGCTATGGCCTGTGGCTGGCGCGGCAGCTCTGCACCGCGGTGGACGTCGGCCACGACCGGACCGGCACCCATGTCCGGCTGCACATGAGGGTCCCGCCCGGGAGCTCGGGCGCGCAGCGCTGACTGGTCCAGCCGGGCCCGCGGTCCGCGCGTCCGATACATTCGCGCCACGTGAGTGCCCAAGCCCCTTCCGCAGTCATCCTGGTCCGCGCCGAGCGGTTCGTGCCCAACCCGGCGACCGCGGCGGACAACGCCTTCCAGCACGACGCCCCGGCCGGGCAGTCCGTGGACGTGACGTCCGCCAAGGCGCTGGCCGAGATGGACGCCGTCGCGACCGCTCTGCGGGCCGCGGGTGTCCGCGTGCACGTCTTCTCCGACGAGGACCACACGCGGCCCGACAGTGTGTTCCCGAACAACTGGTTGTCGACGCACGCCGGCGGCTACGTCGCCGTCTACCCCATGTACGCGTCGAACCGTCGCCACGAGCGTCGCGCCGACGTGCTGGAGCTGCTGAAGTCGTCGTACCGGGTCCAGGCGATCGTCGACTACTCGGGCCTCGAGCCGGACGGCATCTTCCTCGAGGGCACCGGTGCGATGGTGCTCGACCACGTCTCCCGCGTCGCCTACACCGCCGTCAGCCACCGGGCCGACACCCACGTGCTGGAGCGGTTCTGCAGCGACTTCAACTACGAACCGATGGCGTTCGAGGCGGTCGACTCCGACGGCGTGCCGGTCTACCACACCAACGTGATGGCGTGCGTCGGGACCGACGTCGCGCTGATCGCGCTGGGCATGATCCCCGACGAGCACCGTCGCGAGCAGGTGCGTGAACGGCTGACCGTCAACGGCCGGAAGGTCGTCGAGCTCACCGAGCAGCAGGTCCAGGAGTTCGCCGGCAACGCCGTCGAGCTGTGCGGCCGTACGCCGGACGGTCGGCGTCGCTACATCATGGCCATGTCCGCCCGGGCCCGGCGCAGCCTGCGTCCGGACCAGGTCGCGGCCATCGAGGAGTCCTGCGAGATCGTCGCCGTGGACATCCCGACGATCGAGCTCGCGGGCGGGTCGGTGCGCTGCATGATCGCGGGCGTCCACCTCGACCGCCGTCCGACGCAGGAGCCGGAGCCGCTCACCGAGGCGGTCGAGGCGATCAACGAGGCCCACCCCGTGACCGCCGACGGCCAGGACGTCCTCGTCGACGCCTGACCGCGGCTACGAGCGGCCGTGCTGGCCGTCGGGGTGGAGCATCAGGTCGACCAGGGCGTCGACGTCCAGGTGCGCCGTCTCCGCCCCGGCCGGGACCGTGTCGAGCACGCCGCGCACGAACGCGCCCACCTCGCGGGCAGGGAGCATTCCGACGAGTGACCCGTCCGGGGAACGCAGCTCGATCACGACGACCGCGCGCCCCGCGTCGTCGAGGGACGGCGAGACCATCACGTCGCCCTCGCCCACGGGCTCGTGGAGCCCCCCGACGAGCAGCTCGCGGCCGAACGTCCAGCGCACCGCCGCCGGGCCGACGTACAGGTCCAACGCCACGGCCCAGGGATCGGCGGGGTCGTAGGACAGGGAAACAGCGATCCACCGCCGCTCGCCGTCGGGGAAACCCAGCCGTTCCATCGTCAGGTGTGCCTCGACGACGTCGAGCGTGGAGGAGTTGTGGTGGGAGTGCACGAAATGTCCTTTGCTGCTACTTGCGGGTTCCCACGTAGAACGACGAGACGCCCCTCATGACTCCCACCTGGACTGCGATTCGTGTCACCGCTCGGCGGTCGGCCCGCCTACTCCCGGGCGGCCGCGACGACGTACTCCGGCTGCTCGGACCACCAGCGGACCGCATCGACCCACGCGCCCGGCGCCGGTGACCCCTCCTCCCCCACGACCTCGTCGAGGAGGCCCTGCCGACCCAGCAGGTAGGCCCACGCCTCCCACAGGCTCGGCGTGGCCGGGCGGACGTCCGTCATCGCCTCGTGGACGGCCGTGCGGACGGCGGCAGCGGCGGCGCGCCGGTCGCTCTGCGTCAGGGCGGCGTTGCCGACCGCCCAGCTCGCCTCGATGGCGGCGTCGGGACCGAGGTCGAGGGATCCCTTCCGTGCAGCGATGGCCAGAAGGGTGTCGATGTTCCCCGGTTGGGCCAGGCAGACCAGCGCCGCCAACGTCTCGTGGACGCGCACCATGTCCCGGGCGGAGGCGGCGTCGACCAGCTCGCTGGTGTAGGCGTCACCGAAGGCCGGACCGTGCGGCGCGACCATGAGCAGCTCCAGGGCGTGGGAGCGTCGGTCGTCGTTCGTCTCGAGCGTGACCATGTGCAGCAGCCGCATCAGGTCGGGGTCCTCGGCTGCCTCGGGCCCGAGGCTCTGGCGCAGATGGGCGAGGACACGACCCCGCAGTGCGGCCACCAGCTTCGGGTGCATCGGGCCGTCACCGGCGACGATCGAGGCGACGGTCAGCTCCTCGGGCGCCATCCGCATCCGTGCCGCGATCCGCTCCCGCGAGGCCGGTGTCAGGGCGAGCAGCACGTCGGCGGCGCTGCGCCGGACCCGGTAGGGCTGCTCCTGGTCCGTCGCCAGCTCGTGGGCGCGCCGGGCCAGCGCGTAGGCGTCGTCCGGTCCGGCGCGACGCTCGCGAAGAAGCGTGGCGGTCGCGAAGAGGGCAGCCCTCGCGGCGTTCGGCGAGACCGGTTCCCGCAACGCACCCAGCAGCATCGTCGCCGTGCCGGGGTGATCGAAGTAGGCCAGCATGGACGCCGCCTCGGCGTACACCTGCGCGGACGGATCGGTCAGCAGGTCACCGGCCACCTCGAGCGCGGCATCGCGCCCCCGCGGGTGCCCGCTGAGGCGGGCGACGGCCTCGGTGCGGCGCAGGTACGGCGCACCGACGCCGGCCGCGCACTCGGTGAGGAGGCGGCTGAGCAGGCTGCGCCAGACGCTCCTCGGCGCCAGGACGTCCGGGATCTCCGCGACCGTGGCGGACAGGAAGTCCCAATCGGCCCCCGTCATCACCTCACCGGTGAGGCAGGCGTCGAGCAGCGGCGCCACCCCGGCCACGCGGTCCTCGGGCAGAGGTCGGGTCAGACGCGGCGTGTGGACACGGGGCCGCTCGTGGCGGTACACGAGGTCGACGGCCGTGACGAGGTTTCCGACCGGGATGCCGCACAGGTCCTCGTAGCGACGGACGAGGTCGTAGGTCGGCTCGGTGTGCCCGGACTCCCATCGCGAGACCTGCGACCGGTGCACGGCCGGGTGGACGTCGTCGCCCTGGGCGAACCGGCTCGCGGTCGTCCCGCGGCTGGTCGGGGAGTAGACGCGCGCAGAGCGCAGCAACCAGGCCGTCCCCGCCAAGACCATGGCGCGAGTATCCGACACGACCCCCCCTCTGCAGAGCTGTTGCACGAGCCCGGCGCGCCGCGCAACACCGGGCTGTCGCCACCAACCGCCACTCTAGAGTTCCGTTGTCCGGCCGGATGCTCGACGCGTTTCGTGGCGTCGGCTGCGTCGCCGTTCATCAGGTGCGGGGGACTTGATGAGCGGAGGGGCTGGCCGCCGATGCTCCGGCTCAGCGGCCAGCCCTGCGCGACGCTCCTAGCATGATCGGGTGGCCGACGACAGAGCCTCCGAGATCGCGCTGAACCGTGCGCTGTGGGCCGTCCTGAACGAGCGTTTCACCGACGCCGCCGCCGAGGAGATGTGGGCCCGGCCGGAGGCGGTGTGGGGTCTCTTCTCCGTCGCGGAGCGGGACCTGGGGGTCCTCGGGGACGTCCGCGACCTGGACGTGCTGGAGCTGGCCTGCGGTACGGCGTACTTCTCGGCGTGGCTCGCCCGCGCCGGAGCGAGCGTGGTGGCCGTCGACCTGTCCGGTGATCAGCTGGCCACCGCGCGGCGGATGCAGCGGCGGCGGGGTCCGGTCTTCCCCCTGGTCCAGGCGGATGCGGAGCGGGTCCCGTTGGCGGCGGGGCGGTTCGACCTCGTCGTGAGCGAGCACGGAGCGGCCGCGTGGTGCGACCCCGCACGCTGGCTGCCGGAGGCGGCCCGGCTCCTGCGACCGGGCGGACGACTGGTCTTCCTGACCAACAGCCACCTGTCCGCGCTGTGCGTCCCGGCCGGAGAAGGCGTTGCCGAGGAACGACTGGTGCGCGGTCAGCGCGAGGCCTACCGGGTGCAGTGGGACGGAGGAGGGATCGAGTTCCACCCCTCGCACGGGGACTGGGTCCGGCTGCTGCGCCGGGCCGGCTTCGTCGTCGACGCGATGCACGAGCTCTACGCGCCGCCGGACGGCGGGGACCATCCCTTCTACGAGATCGTGTCGGCCGCGTGGGCGGCCAGGTGGCCGGCCGAGGAGCTCTGGGTGGCCACGCGAGGGTGACGCTCGCCGTCCACCGGTTCCGGGGGAGGCCGGGCGCCACCGGCCCTTCCCACCCTGGGTGGGTGGCACGAAGCCAGGCCGCGGGCGCGAGCCCGTTTCCTCCCATCGCCGAGTACGCGTTCCTGTCCGACTGCGAGACGAGCTGCCTGATCGCCCCCGGCGGTGAGGTGGAGTGGATGTGCGTACCTCGGCACGACTCGCCCAGCGTGTTCGCGACGATGCTGGACCGCGGCGCGGGCTGCTTTCGCGTCGCGCCGTACGGCGTCCGGGAACCGACCTCGCGCCGTTACCTGCCCGGCAGCCTCATCCTCGAGACGACCTGGCAGACCGAGACCGGGTGGATGATCGTCCGGGACGCCCTGGTGATGGGTCCGTGGCACCACGTCGACGAGCGGGCGGCCCGCTACCGCCGGGTCCCCACCGACTACGAGGCCGAGCACTGCCTGCTCCGCACGATCCGCTGCGTCAGCGGCAGCGTGGAGCTGTCCGTGCTGTGCGAGCCGGTCTTCGACTACGGCCGAGGGCGAGCCGGCTGGGAGTACGACGGCGCCGGCTACGGCGAGGCACGCGCGACGTCCGTGGACGACGCCGCGGGGACGACGCTCCGGCTCACCACCGACCGTCGCCTCGGTATCGAGGGGTCGGCCGCGCACGTCCGCAGTCGCATGGTGGAGGGCGAGCAGGCGTTCGTCGCGTTGTCGTGGGCTGCGATGACGCCGGCCCGCACCTGGGCCGAGGCCATGCAGAAGCAGTGGCAGACCACGGAGTTCTGGCGGCAGTGGATCTCCATCGGCTCGTTCCCCGACCATCCCTGGCGGGAGCAGCTGCAACGCAGCGCGCTGACCCTCAAGGGGCTGACCTACGCGCCGACCGGGGCGCTGATCGCGGCCGCCACCACGTCGCTCCCGGAGGCGCCGGGAGGTCAGCGCAACTGGGACTACCGCTTCGCCTGGATCCGGGACTCGACGTTCGCCCTGTGGGCCCTGTACACGCTCGGGCTGGACCGGGAGGCCAACGACTTCTTCGCCTTCATCCGCGACGTCGCGGCCGAGGACGACCTGCAGCTGATGTACGGCATCGGCGGCGAACGAGAGCTGACCGAGACCGTCGTCGCCGAGCTCGACGGGTACGACGGTGCCAAGCCCGTGCGGATCGGGAACGCGGCCGTGCACCAGCGCCAGCACGACATGTGGGGCGCGATGCTCGACTCGGTGTACCTCCACGTCAAGTCCCGCGACCAGCTCCCCGAGACCCTGTGGCCGATCCTGCTGCGACAGGTCGAGCAGGCGGCGGCGCACTGGCGGGAGCCCGACCGAGGCATCTGGGAGGTTCGCGGGGAGCCCCAGCACTTCACCTCGTCCAAGCTCATGTGCTGGGTCGCCCTCGATCGCGGCGCCAAGCTGGCGCAGCTGCACGGGGAGGCCGAGTACGCCATGAAGTGGCAGGCGATCGCCGCCGAGATCCACGACGACATCTGCGCCAACGGTGTCGACGACCGCGGGGTCTTCGTGCAGCGGTACGGCGCGACCGCCCTCGACGCGTCGCTGCTGCTCGTGCCGCTCGTGCGGTTCCTCCCGGCCGCCGACCCACGCGTCCGCGCCACCGTCCTGGCCATCGCCGACGAGCTGACCACCAACGGACTCGTGCTGCGCTACCGGGTCGAGGAGACCAACGACGGCCTGCCCGACGAGGAGGGCGCCTTCACCATCTGCTCGTTCTGGCTGGTCTCGGCCCTCGTCGAGATCGGCGAGGTGGGACGCGCCAGTGCGCTGTGCGAGCGGCTGCTCGCCTACGCCAGCCCGCTGGGCCTGTACGGCGAGGAGATCGACCCCACCAGCGGTCGCCACCTCGGGAACTTTCCCCAGGCGTTCACGCACCTGGCCCTCATCAACGCGCTCATGCACCTCATCCGTGCTCGCGAGCGCCAGGTCGCCGGTCAGTTCACGCCCGCGCACCGGACCGGACGCTGAGCTCGTTCCGTCTGGTCACGACCCCGTGGCCCCGAGGTGTCATTGTGGGCCGCGGTGGCCGGGACTAGCGTTCCAAGACGGATGGCCGGCTCGTCGACCCCATGTCGACGTGCGGCCGCGCCCGGGCACGTCAACGGTCGTCTGTCACCGCGCCAACCGCTGGCGCGGCCGGTGAGCCGAGACGAGTCGCTCATGCCGTACGGAATCGTGCACCACTTCCCCGGGGGAACCAGAGAGCAGTACGAGGCGTCCCTCGCGGCCGTCCACCCCGGCCCGGACAAGCTGCCCGACGGCCAGGTCTTCCACGTGGCCGGCCCGTCCGCCGACGGCTGGACGATCATGGCCGTGCACGACTCGCGGGAGAGCTGGGAGCGGTTCCGCGACCAGACCCTGATGCCGGCGATGGAGGCCGGCATCGAGGGCGGCTTCACCGGCCAACCCGTGGAGACCACCTTCGAGGTGCACACGCTGCTGCCGGCACCGACGAACGGCTAGTCGTCCCACCGGCCGCGGCCACGAGGGGACGCGTCGCCATGCCCGAGTCAGCCCTGTCCCGGCTCGCCGGCCCCTGCGGGCTGGCCGCCGGCGTGCTCATCGTCGCCGCCCAGGCCGTGATGCTCCCGTTCGATCCGACGGACCACGTCGGCACCTCGACAGCCCCGGCGTTCCAGATCGGTGGCGTCGTCTACCTTGCCGGTTTCGTCGCGCTCCTCCTCTTCGCGGTCGCCTCGCACGGCTGGCACGAGGAACGCTCAGGCACGTTCGGCGTCGTCGCCACGGTCGCCGCCCTCGTCGGCACCTTCATGCTGGGCGGCGACCTGTGGTTCGAGACCTTCGCCATACCCTGGCTCGCCGACCAGGCTCCCGGCGCGCTCTCCACCGAACCCACGACCCTGCTCGCCCTCGGCGCGATCGCGAGCTACCTGCTCTTCGCGATCGGCTGGCTCCTGTACGGCGTCGCGGCCTTCCGTGCCCGGGTCTTCCCGCGCTGGATCGCCGTGATGGTCGCCGTCAGCGGCGTCCTGGGCTTCAACGCCCTGCTGTCGCCGTGGGCCATACCGCTCGGGCTGTCGGTGCTGTGCCTCGGCGTCTGGATGATCCGCCCGCAGCCGTCGACGGCCGCCCGGCCGGTCTCCGCCTCGCCGCAACCGCGGCCCTGACGGGGGTCGTGCCGTCCCTGCTTTGCCGCTCGGGTCAGCCGTGCGCCATGTCGACGAACCGGCTGTAGTGACCCTGGAACGCCACCACCACGTCGCGGGTCGGACCGTTGCGGTGCTTGGCGACGATCAGGTCGGCCTCGCCCGGACGGGTCGACTCCTTCTCGTAGACGTCCTCGCGGTGCAGCAGGATCACCATGTCGGCGTCCTGCTCGATGGAGCCGGACTCACGCAGGTCGGACATCATCGGGCGCTTGTCGGAGCGCTGCTCGGGACCGCGGTTGAGCTGCGAGAGTGCGATGATCGGCACCTCGAGCTCCTTGGCGAGGAGCTTGATCTGGCGGGAGAACTCCGAGACCTCGAGCTGGCGGGACTCGACCTTCTTGCCCGACGACATCAGCTGCAGGTAGTCGATCACGATGAGGCGCAGGTCGTGGCGCTGCTTGAGCCGGCGGGCCTTCGCGCGGATCTCCATCATCGTCATGTTGGGCGAGTCGTCGATGAACATCGGCGCCGAGGAGACCTCGCCCATCTTGCGGGCGAGCTTGGACCAGTCCTCGTCGTTCATGTGGCCGTTGCGCATGTGGTTGAGCGGGATCCGCGCCTCGGCCGAGAGCATGCGCATGGTGATCTCGTTGCGGGTCATCTCCAGGCTGAAGATGACGCTGGTCAGGCCGTGGTGGATCGAGGCGGAGCGGCAGATGTCGAGGCCCAGCGTCGACTTACCGACCGCGGGGCGGGCGGCGACGATGATCATCTGGCCGCCGTGCAGGCCGTTGGTGAGCTCGTCGAGGTCGGCGAAGCCGGTGGGGACGCCGACCATCTCGCCGTCGCGGTTGGAGATCGCCTCGATCTCGTCGAGCGTCGCCTCCATGATGTCGCTCAGCGGCGCGTAGTCCTCCGACGCGCGCCGGTCGGTGACGCCGTAGACCTCCGCCTGGGCGCGGTCGACGACGTCGTCGACCTGGCCCTCGCCGGCGTACCCCATCTGCGCGATGCGGGTGCCCGCGTCGACCAGCCGACGGAGGATGGCCTTCTCGCGGACGATCTCGGCGTAGTAGCCGGCGTTGGCGGCGATCGGCACGCTCGCCGACAGCGTGTGGAGGTACGGCGCGCCACCGACCTTGACCAGGTCGCCCCGGCGCTGCAGCTCGGCGGCCGTGGTGATCGGGTCGACCGGCTCGCCGCGACCGTAGAGGTCGACCATCGCGTCGTAGATGGACTCGTGCGCCGGGCGGTAGAAGTCCGTGCCGCGCACGGACTCGATCACGTCGGCGATCGCGTCCTTCGAGAGCAGCATCGAGCCGAGCACGCTCTGCTCGGCGTCGTTGTCCTGCGGCGGGGTGCGGTCGGCGTACCCGCTGGCGCCGCGACCCGGCTGGGCGACGTCACCGAGGGCGGCGAAGTCGTCCGCGGAGGGGGCGAAGTCGCCGTCGTAGCCACTCGTTGGTGCGGTGCTCACGCGTTGGGGCTCCCCTGTCGGCGGCGGCGGAAGATGCTGGTGGAACAGTCCCGGCAGGCACCGACAGTTCCGGGCCGAGGCTCCGGGTGCCGATCCCCTCGACCGGTCGGGTGACGGCAAGGTGGGGGCACCGGTGACCGTGGGTCCGGCGGGTGCGCGATCGCAGACATTACGGGCGCGGACCACGGGAGCGGAAGCCCGTTGTCCACAGGGCCTGGGGACAACTGTCGCGACGGTGTGGAACACGCCCACGAGGCATGTGCACAGGGTGGGGACACCGCTGTGGACGGGTCTCCTTGTGAACGTTCCACAACCCGCTGACCTGCGACGATGTCGTCCACGGAGTGTGCACGGAAGAAACCTTCGTTCACGTCTCGTTCACCGGATGGGTCATCCGCGGTAGCCCGGGCGGGGGCGCCGGGACCTCCTCCGTTCGGCTCGACTATGCACAGAAGAGGACTAGTTCTACACAAGCGGCGCGGCTCGTCCCGCGGGCCGGGCCACCGTCCGTGATGTGACACAGGCGTGAGGCGCTGTGGTCCTTACCTCGCCTAGGCTCTGACGGTGACCTCCGACCAGGGGATCGTGCCGCCCCGGACCCCGGCCCGGCCCGACCGCGAGATCCTGCGGCTCGCGGTCCCGGCCTTCCTCGCCCTGGTCGCGGAGCCGATGTTCCTGCTCGCCGACGCCGCGATCGTCGGGCACCTCGGCACGCCGGAGCTGGCCGGCCTCGGCATCGCCGGGGCGGTGGTGCAGACGGCCGTCGGCCTGTGCGTGTTCCTGGCCTACGGCACCACGGCGTCGGTGGCCCGGCGGATCGGGGCCGGCGACACCCGCGGCGCGTTGGCCCAGGGCATCGACGGCGTCTGGCTGGCGGTCCTCATCGGGTCGGTCACGACGCTGGCCGGCCTCGCTCTCGCCGGCCCCCTCGTCGCCCTCTTCGGCCCCGACCCGGTCGTCGAGGAGCACGCCACGACGTACCTGCGCTGGGCCTTCCTCGGCGTCGTCCCGCTGCTGGTCATGATGGCCACGACCGGCATCCTGCGCGGCCTCCAGGACACCCGGACCCCGCTGGTCGTCGCGGTCGCGGGAAACCTGGTCAACATCGTCCTCAACGTCGCCCTGGTCTACGGCCTCGACCTCGGCATCGCCGGCTCGGCGATCGGCACCGACCTGGCCCAGCTCGCCTCCGCCGCCGCGCTGGTCTGGGTCGTCGTCCGGGCCGCTCGCCGCGAGGGTGCCCCGCTGCGCCCGGACCTGCCCGGAGTCCGGCGCGCCGCCCGGGCCGGCGTCGCGCTGGTCGTGCGCACGCTCACCCTCCGCGCGTCCCTGCTCGTGATGACGTACGGCGCCGCGACGCTCGGCGCGGCCGCGACCGCCACCCACCAGCTCGCGATCACGCTGTGGACCTTCCTGGCGTTCGCGCTCGACGCCGTCGCGATCGCGGGCCAGGCCATCACCGGGCGGTACCTAGGCGCCGCCGACCTCGACGGCACCCGGGCGATGACCCGGCGGATGGTCCAGTGGGGCCTGTGGTCCGGCGTGGCGACCGGGATCGGGCTCGCCGCGCTCTCGGGCGTACTCGGTCCGCTGTTCACCGCTGACCCGGCGGTGCACGACCTGCTGGTGCCGGTGCTGCTGGTGGCCGCGGTCTTCCAGCCGGCCGCCGGGGTGGTCTTCGTGCTCGACGGCGTGCTGATCGGGGCCGGCGACGGCAGGTACCTCGCCTGGGGCGGGGTCGTCGTCCTGGCCGTGTTCGCACCGGTCGCGTGGCTGGCCGTCGCGCTCGCACCGCCCGGGCACGGGCTGACCTGGCTCTGGGTGGCGTTCGGGGTGGCGTTCATGGGCAGCCGCACGGCCGTGCTGCTGCACCGCGCCCGAGGCACCCGGTGGATGGTGACCGGCGCCTGAACGCACGCCCTAGGGTGTCCGCGTGACCCCGATGCAGCGCGTGGCGATGGGCCTCGTGCTCGTGCTGCTCGACGCGTCCTTCAACGGCTGGGACCTCCTCGCCGACCCCCTCGGCTGGGCCCTCGTGCTGGCCGGTGTCCTGCCGGTCACCGAGCTGCTCGGCGGCCGGGTGGCGCTGACGGCGGTGCTCGCGTTCGTGACGTCGCTCGTCGTCTACCCGCCGGCGGTCGTCGAGGCGCTCGACCCGGCGGTCGCCTGGGCGCTCTCGCTGCCGCACCTCGCCTTCGTCGTCCTGCTCTGCCTCGCGCTGGCGGAGCGGCTCGCCGACTTCGCGCGGCGGTTCCGGGTCGTCGCCGTCGTGATGGTCGTCGTCGGGCTGGCGCCCGTGCTCGTGCTCGGCGCGGACCTGCTGGTGCTGGCGGGGGCCCTCGCCTTCGTCGCGGTCGTGACGCAGTGCTACCTCGTCTACCTGCTCTTCCGGGTCCACCGACTCGTGCCCGGCCCAGGGATGGCCGAGCCCGCGGTCGAGGGATGACGAGAGGGCCGCCCCCGAGCGGGAGCGGCCCTCGTCGCAACGCTGTGCTGTCAGCGCGATGTCAGCCGGTCAGGCGGACACCACGTTGAGGTTGACGGTCGCGTCGACGTCGTCGTGCACCTTCACGGTCACCTGGTGCGCGCCCAGGGACTTGATCGGGTTGCCGACGATGATCTTGCGCTTGTCCACCTCGGCACCGGCCGCGGTGATCGCGGTGGCGATGTCGTTGACGGTGACGGCGCCGAAGAGGCGGCCGCCCTCGCCGGCACGGACCGGCAGGTTGAAGGTCGTGCCCTCGAGCTTCGCCTTGACCTCCTGGGCGTGCTCGACGTCGCGGACCTCACGGGTGGAGCGAGCGGCCTTGATCGAGTCGATCGTGCGCTCGCCGCCCTTGGTCCAGCGGATCGCGAAGCCGCGGGGGATCAGGAAGTTGCGGCCGTAGCCGTCCTTCACCTCGACGATGTCGCCGGGGGCACCGAGGCCGCCGACCTCCTGGGTCAGGATGAGCTTCATCAGGTGTTCCCCCTCTCTCAGCGAGCCGTCGACGTGTAGGGCAGCAGCGCGACCTCACGGGCGTTCTTGACCGCGGTGGCCACGTCGCGCTGGTGCTGGACGCAGTTGCCGGTCACGCGACGCGCGCGGATCTTGCCACGGTCGGAGATGAACTTGCGGAGCAGCGTCGTGTCCTTGTAGTCGACGTACGACACCTTCTCCTTGCAGAACTGGCAAACCTTCTTCTTCGGCTTGCGGAGTACTGGCTTGGCCATTGTGGTGCTTCCTCTCTCGAAGCCCGGCTCACGCCGGAATGGTCATCAGTGGAATGGACTGTTCAGTTGTGCTGATCGGGCCCGGGGCTCGGTCAGAAGGGAGGCTCCTCGTTGGAACCGCCGGACGCCCACGGGTCGTTGGACTGGCCACCGCCCTGACCGCCACCCTGGTTGCCGCCCCAGTTGCCGCCGGAGCCGCCGGAGCCGCCGCCCTGGTTGCCGCCCCAGCTGCCGCCGGAGCCGCCACCCTGGGTGCCGCCGCCCTGGCCGCCACCGCTGGCGGCCCACGGGTCGTCGGACCCGCCGGAGAACCCGCCGCCGCCCTGGCCGCCACCGCCGCGGGTGGTCTTCTGGACCTTGGCGGTGGCCATCTTCAGGCTCGGGCCGACCTCTTCGACATCGATCTCGAAGACGGTGCGCTTCTCGCCCTCGCGGGTCTCGTAGGAGCGCGCCTTCAGCCGGCCCTGGACGATCACCCGCATGCCGCGCTGCAGCGACTCGGCGGCGTTCTCGGCCGCCTGCCGCCACACCGAGCAGTTGAGGAACAGGGTCTCCTGGTCCTTCCACTCGTTGGTCTGCCGGTCGAACTGACGCGGCGTCGACGCAACGGTGAAGTTGGCCACCGCCGCACC
The DNA here is from genome assembly GCF_004168035.1 of Nocardioides iriomotensis. GTDB lineage: Bacteria > Actinomycetota > Actinomycetes > Propionibacteriales > Nocardioidaceae > Nocardioides_B > Nocardioides_B iriomotensis. The sequence goes on from NZ_SDPU01000032.1 coordinate 98,882, forward strand.
CGAGGGGGTGAAGCGGAGCTCGGGGTCGGCGGTGAGGTTGCCGACGACGGTGATCGGGGTTTCGCCTGCCATGCCAGGCCTCCTGGTCTCGAGTAGCTACTCAGCTGGTGCTTCCAGAGTGACCGGGGGAAACGGTCCGGGACGGCCCCTGGTCGCTCCCCGGATTACTACCAGGGATCGGGGACGTCGTTGCCGGGGACCGGCAGGGTCAGCGCGCGTCGGGCCGGATGACCTTGGTGCGCAGCACCGACTCGTTCAGCCCCAGCTGACGGTCGAGCTCCTTCACCGTGGCCGGCTCGGCCTGCAGCTCGATGACGGCGTAGATGCCTTCGGCGTTCTTGTCGATCTCGTAGGCGAGACGACGACGTCCCCAGACGTCGACCTTCTCCACCGAGCCACCGTCCTGACGGACGACGTTGAGGTACGTGTCGAGCGAAGGCGCGACAGTGCGCTCTTCGAGATCGGGGTCGAGGATGACCATCACTTCATAGGCACGCATAGCGGTCTTCACCTCCTTCGGACTCAAAGCGGCCACGGCGTTTCCGTGGCAGGAGGGCTGTGCGTAGTAGCCGGCCCGCACCCGCAGCACATCCTGGGGTCGAGCCGGACGACGTCCCAGCGTAACAGCGGCCACCGGGACCGGAGAAATCGTCGTCCACAGGGCTCTGCCGCCCCCGCCGCACCCTTACCGCCGCCGCCGCGGGGGTACGGCGGGGGTCCGACGCACCGACCCCGAGGAGGACCCGTGGCCCACGAAGACGCCGCCAAGATCGCCGGCCTGATCGACGGCATCCGGATCGCCATGCTCACCACCCAGGACGACGGGCGGCTGGTCAGCCGGCCGCTCGCGACCCAGGACGTGGAGTTCGACGGCGACGTGTGGTTCGTGACCGAGCGGTCGGCGCCCTGGGTGAGCCAGCTCGGGGCGCACCCCGAGGTCAACGTCGCCTACGCGGGCAGCAGCTCGTGGGTGTCGCTGGCCGGGACGGCGCGCGTCGTGGACGACCCGGACCGGCTCCGCGAGTACTGGAGCGCCTTCACCGACGCCTGGCTCGAGGGCGGCCCGGACAACCCCGACAACGTGCTGGTCCACGTGGCCGCCCACTCGGCGGAGTACTGGGACTCGCCCGGCGCCAAAGTCACCCAGGTGCTCAACCTGGTGAAGGCGAAGGTCACCGGCGAGCGCTACGAGGGCGACAACGAGGTCGTCGACCTCGACCGCCCCTGATCGCCGACAAGAACGTCGGCGCACCGGCCTAGGGTGGCCCCATGAGCGTCAAGATCGGTGCCCACGTCGACCAGACCGACCCCCTCGCGGAGGCCCGGGCCCGCGGCGCCGACCTCGTGCAGTTCTTCCTCGGCGACCCGCAGGGCTACAAGGGCCCCGAGGTCCGGTACGCCGGGGGCCCGGAGGCCCTCCGGGACGACGCGGCGGCGGCCGGCATCGACCTCTACGTGCACGCGCCGTACATCGTCAACGTCGCCACCACCAACAACCGCATCCGGATCCCGAGCCGCAAGCTGCTCCAGCAGCACGTCGACGCGGCCGCCGCGATCGGGGCCAAGGGCCTGATCGTGCACGGTGGCCACGTCAACAAGGACGACGATCCCGAGAAGGGCTTCGACAACTGGCGCAAGGCGGTCGAGGCCACCGACCTCAAGCTGCCGATCCTGATCGAGAACACCGCGGGCGGCGACAACGCGATGACCCGCTACCTCGACCGGATCGGCCGGGTGTGGGAGGCGATCTCGACGGCCGAGGGCTTCGACCAGGTCGGGTTCTGCCTCGACACCTGCCACGCCCACGCCGGCGGCAACGACCTGACGACCGTGGTGGAGCAGATCCGCAAGATCACCGGCCGGATCGACCTGGTGCACGCCAACGACTCCCGCGACGAGTTCGACTCCGGCGCCGACCGGCACGCCAACCTCGGCGCCGGCCACATCGACCCCGAGCTGCTGGCCGGGGTGGCCCGCGAGGCCGGGGCGCCGTTGCTCGTCGAGACCCCCGGCGGCGCCGCCGAGCACCAGGCCGACTTCGCCTGGCTGCGCGAGCACCTCTGAGACCGCTCGACCCCGCCCACTAGCATCGGTCGGCGTGACCCCCGCTCTCACCGTCCGCACGATCACGCCCGCCGAGCACCTCGCGCACCTGCGTGAGCAGCGCTCCGCGAGCTTCCTGCAGACCCCGGCCTGGGGGACGGTCAAGGGCGAGTGGAAGGCCGAGTCGATCGGCTGGTTCGAGCGCAACGAGCTGGTCGGCAGCGCGCTCGTGCTCTACCGGCAGCTGCCCAAGGTCAAGCGCTACCTGGCCTACCTGCCGGAGGGTCCGGTCATCGACTGGACGACCGACGACCTCCAGGGCTGGCTGGCGCCGCTGACCCGGCACCTCAAGCGCGCCGGCGCGTTCGGGGTCCGCATCGGTCCGCCCGTCGTGGTCGCCCGCTGGGACACCGCGGCGGTCAAGGAGGGCATCGCCGACGAGGCCGTGCACCGGCTCGCCGACGTCCCCCCGACCGAGCGGTCCGTCGAAGGCGCCCGCGTGGTCTCCCAGCTCCAGGAGCTCGGCTGGCGGCAGCAGGGGGCCGAGGGCGGGTTCGCCGCCGGGCAGCCGCGCTACAACTTCCAGATCCCACTGCGCAGGACCGAGGGCCGCGACGCCGGCGAGGCGCGCACCGAGGACGAGGTCCTCGCCGGGATGAACCAGCTCTGGCGGCGCAACATCAAGAAGGCCGCGAAGGCCGGCGTCGAGGTGCGGGTCGCCCCGGCCGGCGACGAGGCCGAGCTCGCGCGGTTCCACGAGCTCTACCTGCACACCGCCGAGCGCGACGGGTTCACCCCGCGACCGCTGGCCTACTTCCGGACGATGTTCGAGGCGCTCGGCGCCGAGGAGGACGACCGGATCCGGCTCTACCTCGCCGAGCACGAGGGCGACCTGGTCGCCGCCACGATCGCGATCCGGGTCGGCGGGCACGTCTGGTACTCCTACGGCGCCTCGTCCACCGAGAAGCGCGACGTGCGCGGCTCCAACGCGGTGCAGTGGCGGATGGTCCAGGACGCCGTCGCCGCCGGAGCCGACGTCTACGACCTGCGCGGCATCACCGACACCCTCGACGCCGACGACCCGCACGTCGGGCTGATCCAGTTCAAGGTCGGCACCGGCGGCGAGGCCGTCGAGTACGCCGGCGAGTGGGACCTGCCGCTCAACGCCGTGGTCTACAAGGCGTTCAGCGTCTACATGGAGCGCAGGGCAGGGGGTCGATGACCATGTCGCTCACGCTGTACGTCGACGGCGACCGCTGGCGGCGGCACATGAAGGAGGTGCGCGACGCGCACCCCGGCATCGTCCCGGTGGCGAAGGGCAACGGCTACGGGTTCGGGCTGGCCCGGCTCGGCGAGCTCGCGACCTGGCTGGATGTCGACACGCTGGCCGTCGGCACCTACCCGGAGGTCGCTCGGGTGAGCGCAACCTTCGACGGCACCGTCCTCGTGCTCACGCCGTGGCGCCCGCACGAGCAGCGCGCGGTGTACGACGACCACGTCATCCACACCGTCGGCCGGCTCGAGGACCTGCGCGCCCTGGCCGGGCGCAGCGAGCGGCCGCGCGTCGTGCTCGAGCGGATGACGTCGATGCGCCGGCACGGCTTCTCCGCCCGCGAGCTGCGCGAGGCCGTGCAGCTCTGGGCCCAGGTCGGTGGCGTGCGCCTGGAGGGCGTGGCCTTCCACCTGCCGATCAGCCAGGGCTCGCACCTCACCGAGGTCGACCGGCTGATGACCGACGTCGTCGCCGCCGGGATGCCGGCCAAGCGGGTGTGGGTCTCGCACCTGAGCGACACCGAGCTCGCGGACCTGCGCCACCGGTACGCCGACTTCGAGTTCCGGCCGAGGATCGGCACGGCGCTGTGGCTCGGCGACCGAGACGCGCTGCGGGTGCGGGCGACCGTGCTCGACGTGCACCCGGTCGAGCGCGGCGAGGTGTTCGGCTACCGCAGCCGCACCGCGCCGAAGGCAGGGCACATCCTGGTCGTCTCCGGCGGCACCGCCCACGGCATCGGCCTCGAGGCGCCCACCGGTGGCGCCTCCCTCAAGGACCGTGCGGCCCGCGTCGCCAAGGGCGGCCTCGATGCCGCCGGGTTCGTGCGGTCGCCGTACACCATCGGCGGGAAGCAGCGGCTGTTCGCGGAGCCGCCGCACATGCAGGCCTCGATGCTGTTCCTGCCCTCGGGCGCCCGGGTGCCCGAGGTGGGCGAGGAGGTCGACGTGCGGGTGCGCTACACCGCCACGTCGTTCGACGAGACCGTCATCTCCTGACGCGCGCGGCCGAGCCGCCGGCGGGGCAGCATCCGGGCGCTCGGCTCCATCGGGTCGTCGGTGCGGCCGTCGGCGCGCACCGGGTCGTGGTGCGGCGCCACGATGTCGCGCACCACCACGAAGACCAGCCACAGCTCGGCGAGCACCCGCACCACGATCGCCACCCAGTAGGCGTGGTCCTGCGCACCGGACGTCGCGGACGCGGTGTAGCCGCCGAGGTAGAACCACACGGCCACGAAGTAGAACGCCTCGCCCGCCTGCCAGATCAGCAGGTCGCGCCAGCGCGGCCGGGCGAGGACGGCGAGCGGCAGCATCCACAGGACGTACTGCGGTGAGTAGACCTTGTTGACCAGCAGGAAGCCGATCACGATCAGCAGCGCGAGCTGCGGGATGCGCGGCGTGCGCGACGACACCAGGCCGAGCGTGAGCACCGCGAGGCACACCGCGCCGAACCAGATCAGCGACGCGAGGTTGATCGCGCCCGCCGACACGGCGTGGCCGGACTGCTGCCAGATCAGCCACACCGAGCCGAGGTCGGCGCCGCGGTCGTCGTTGAACGACCAGAACACCTTCCACTCGTCGAGGCCGTAGAGCACCGGGGGCAGGTTCACCACCAGCCAGGAGCCGACGGCGGCGACCGCCGCGGCGCCGAAGGCCGGCAGCCTGCCCCGCCGGATGCACACGACCAGCAGCGCCCCGAGCAGGAACATCGGGTAGAGCTTGGTGGCGGTCCCGACCCCGATCAGCACGCCCGCCAGCACCGGCCGGCCGCGGGACCACGCCCACAACGCGCCGGCCACGGCCGTGACCGCGAGCAGGTCCCAGTTCACGAGGCCGGTCAGGACCAGCGCCGGGCTCAGCGCGAACGCCGCCGCGTCCCACGGCCTCCCCTCGTGGGTGCGGGCGAGGAACCAACCGGCGAGCAGGGCGAACGGCGCCAGCAGCACGGCGGTGAGCATGAAGAACAGCCACGACTCCTGCTGCACGCCGGGGAGGCTGCCGACCAGGTCGGGCACCGACTGCCGGCGCACCTCCAGGTCGGGGAAGCCGCTCAGCGCGTGGGTCGCCACGGCGGTGCCGTAGGCGAAGTAGCCGATGACGACCGGGTACTCCAGGGTCCGCCAGCGGTCGCCGTTGTCGGCGTACGGCACGCTCAGGTCGGCGAAGCCGCGCCCCACGTAGAGGTACGGCACGTCGGAGTAGCAGAGCGCGGCGTACCGGTAGTTGTCGCCCGGCCAGTCGTCGGCGACGCACGGCGACTTCTGCACCATCGCGAGCAGGAAGCCGACGCAGGTCAGCGCCAGCACGACGCGGACCGGCGTCCACCAGGGGTGCCCCGCGGAGTGCTCGCCGGACGGGCCGCCGATGCTCTCGCTGCCCGCGCGCACCAGCGGGTCCTCGTGCGACGGACGCACGACCGGCGGCGGGAAGCGGTCGCCGGCCCCTCGCGTCGTCACCCGAGAACCCTACTGACCGGGCGGGCGGCTACTGCGGTGGCGGTGGTGTCGGCTCGGTCGTCGGCGTGGGCGACGGCGAGTTGCCGTTGCCGTTGCCGCCGCCGTTGCCGTTGCCCGGGTCGCAGAGCAGACCGGTGCAGGTCTCCGTCGGAGCCGGGGGCGACGGCGTCTCGGTCGGCGTCGGCGTCTCGGTCGGCGTCGGCGTCTGGGTCGGCGTCGGCGACGGCCGCTTGGTCGGCGTCGGCTTCGGCGTGAACGTCGGCAGCGGCTCGTGGTCGTCGTTGGTCGCCTCGAGGTTCGCCGGCTCCGGGAAGTCGAGCACGGGAGCGCCCGCGAGCGCACCCTCGGTGATCGCGGCCCACGTGCGGGCGGGGTACTCGCCGCCGTAGAACGTCGGCAGGAAGTCGTCGAGCGGGGCCTGCCCCTTGCCGCGCACGTACATCACCGCGGTCGAGAGCTGCGGTGTGTAGCCGACGAACCAGGACGACCGGATCCGGCCGTCGTCGTTGGTGGCCGTCCCGGTCTTGCCGGCGATCGGCCGGTCGATCGTGTTGGCGTTGACGCCCGTGCCGACCGCGGCGACCTGCTGCAGCGCGTAGCTCACGTCGGACGCGACGTCCGGGGACACGACCCGGTCGGTCTCGCGCTGGTGCGCGTAGCGGGTCTGGCCGTCGGAGTTCTGCACGCGGTTGACGACGTACCAGTCCTTGGCGCGACCACCGTCGGCGATGGTGCCGTAGGAGTTGGCCATGTCGATCGGGCTGACGATGGCCGAGCCCAGCGCGACGCCCGCCTCGGGCCGCAGGTCGGTCGAGTCCTCCGGGATGCCCATGTCGACCGCGGTGTCCACGACGTCCTGCGGGCCGCCCTTCAGCGACAGCGTGAGGTCGACGTACGCGGTGTTGATCGACTCCTCGGTCGCCTTCAGCAGCGGTACGGCGGAGCCGTAGTCGGAGCCGCCGTCCTCGCCCTGGTTCTCGAACTCCGCGTCGCCCACCTCGAACGGCGAGTTGCCCTCGAAGGTGCTCTTGAGGGAGTAGCCGTCCTTGAGTCCCGCGGTCAGCGCGAACGGCTTGAAGCTCGATCCCGGTGCGCCGCCGGCGACCGCCCAGTTGGTGCCGCCGTTGCTCTTCAGGTAGTCCTGCCCGGCGAAGAAGCCACGCAGCGCGCCGGTGCGCGGGTCGACCGACGCGCTGGCGACGTGCAGGCCCTTGAGCCCGGTCGGCCGCTGGCCCTGCACGCCTCGGGTCGCCGCGGCCATGGCCTTGCGGGTGAACGTCGTGGTGACCCGCAGGCCGCCGCCCTGGATCTCGGCGTCGCTGAAGTCGGCCGAGCGCAGCTCGCGCTTGACCATCTCGAGCATGTAGCCCTTCTGGCCACCGAGCGAGTCGTTGTCGACGATGCGCGGGAACTTCGGCAGCTTCACCCGCAGCTCGGCGCCCTCGGCCGCGTCGAGCTCGCCCATGTCGACCATGCCGTCGATGACGTACTGGTAGCGGCCGAGCAGCCGCTCCTTGGTCTCCTTGCCGGAGGCCGGGTCGTAGTTGTTGGGCGAGTTGAGGATCGACGCGAGCGCGGCGCCCTCGCGGACCGTGAGGTCCTTGGCGTCCTTGTCGTAGTAGGCCTGCGCCGCGGCCTGGATGCCGTAGGCGCCGCGGCCGAAGTAGATGGTGTTGAGGTAGCCCTGCAAGATCTGGTTCTTGCTCTGCTGCTGCTGGAGCTTCAGCGACAGGAACGCCTCCTTGACCTTGCGGGTCAGGGTGCGCTCCTGCGAGAGGTAGAAGATCTTGACGTACTGCTGGGTGATGGTCGACGCACCCTGGGTCGCGTTGCCCTGCGCGTTGGAGAACGCCGCGCGGATGATGCCCTTGGGGTCGATGCCGCGGTTGGTGTAGAAGGTGCGGTCCTCGGCCGCGATCACGGCGGCCTGGACGTGCGCGGGCACGTCGGACAGGGAGACGCTGGTGCGGTTCTGCTCGGCGAAGCGGCCGAGCTCGGTCTTGCCGTCGGCGTAGTAGACGACCGTCGTCTCGGTCTGGAAGTCCTCGTTGGGGTCCGGGATGTCGGTCGACATGTACCCGTAGGCGAAGGCCGCCGAGCCGAGCAGGAAGCCGACGAAGGCGAGGATCACGCCCCACTTGAGGATCGCGCGGCCGACCCGGCGTCCGCCGCCGCCCTGGCCGCCCTTGCCGCCCTGGCCGCCCTTGCCGGCCGCGGCCGTACCTCCCCGGCTCGCGGACGCGCGCCCGCTGGTGCCTCCCGAGGTCGGTCGGGCCGCACGGCGGCCGCCGTTCGGGGCAGGGCCGTCGGCCTTGCGGTGTGCGCTCACGAGTACTCCGGAGGGACGGGGACACGGTCGGGTGCAGGCACGCGCGCCTGGACCGGCGGAGGGCCGGTCGGCGCTGGTCCCAGCAGAGGTTGCCCGGCCGAAGGCCGGCAAAACCCCGATCCAGGGTACGGGGGCCCGCCTCGACGGTGAAAAGGCGCAGGTCAGGACGCACTTCCTCGTGCGCGCCGCCCTGGCCGCCCGGGCCGGACGGCGCGTGCCACGTCCGCGCGAGATGACTCGTTCGGGCCCTGCCCCGCGCTTCGATATATCGATACGATAGGTTGCTTCGATAGGCGTGCACGACATATCGGAGCGAGGTGACAGGCATGACCCGGCGGGGTGAGACGCTCGAGCTGGCCGTCCTCGGCCTGCTCCACGAGTCTCCGCTGCACGGCTACGAGCTGCGCAAGCGGCTCAACGTCGTGCTCGGCTGGAGTCGGCTGCTGTCGTACGGATCGCTGTACCCCGCGCTGAAGAAGCTGCTGCGTGCCGGGTACATCGCCGAGGACGTCAGCGCGGCCCCGCCGTCGGCGAGCCGTCGGCAGCGCATCACCTACGCCCTCACCCCGGCCGGCCAGGACCGGTTCGCGACGCTCATGGCCGAGTGCGGCCCGGCGTCGTGGGAGGACGACAACTTCGACGTGCGGTTCGCCTTCTTCAGCCGCACCGACATCGCCGTACGCCTGCGCATCCTCGAGGGCCGGCGCTCCCGGCTCGAGGAGCGGCTCGCCCGCGTGCAGGCGCAGCTGGACAAGACCCAGCAGAAGGTCGACCGCTACGCCGTCGAGCTGCAGCGGCACAGCGTGGAGTCCGTCGAGCGCGAGGTGCGCTGGCTCTCCGACCTGATCAACGCCGAGCGCGACGGTGCGCTCGACGACCGGGGCGACCAGTCCCCGCCCGAGAATCCCGAGACCAGCCAGACCAGTCCGACCGGCCAGCAGGACCAGCAGGTCGGCAGCACGTGAGCACACAAGCGAGGAGCAGACCGATGGGAACGGTTCGAGTAGCAGTGGTGGGAGTGGGCAACTGCGCCACCTCCCTCATCCAGGGTGTCCAGTACTACCGCGACGCCAGCCCCACGGAGACCGTCCCGGGTCTCATGCACGTCGAGTTCGGTCCGTACCACGTGCGTGACGTCGAGTTCGTCGCCGCGTTCGACGTCGACGACAAGAAGGTCGGCAAGGACCTCTCCGAGGCGATCAACGCCTCCGAGAACAACACGATCAAGATCTGCGACGTCCCCACGCTCGGCGTGGAGGTGCAGCGCGGCCCGACGCTCGACGGTCTCGGCAAGTACTACCGCGAGACCATCGAGGAGTCGGCCGCCGAGCCGGTCGACGTCGTCCGCGCCCTGAAGGAGACCGGCGCCGACGTGCTCGTGTCCTACCTGCCGGTGGGCTCCGAGGAGGCCGACAAGTTCTACGCCCAGTGCGCCATCGACGCGGGCGTCGGCTTCGTCAACGCGCTGCCGGTGTTCATCGCCAGCGACCCCGAGTGGGCCAAGAAGTTCGAGGACGCCGGCGTCCCGATCGTCGGCGACGACATCAAGAGCCAGGTCGGTGCGACCATCACCCACCGCGTGATGGCCAAGCTGTTCGAGGACCGGGGCGTCACGCTCGACCGGACCTACCAGCTCAACGTCGGCGGCAACATGGACTTCAAGAACATGCTCGAGCGCGAGCGCCTGGAGTCCAAGAAGGTCTCCAAGACCCAGGCCGTCACCAGCAACCTGCACGGTGAGCTCGCCGGCAAGACCAGCGACCGCAACGTGCACATCGGCCCGAGCGACTACGTCGCCTGGCTCGACGACCGCAAGTGGGCCTACGTCCGCCTCGAGGGCCGCGCCTTCGGTGACGTCCCGCTGAACCTCGAGTACAAGCTCGAGGTCTGGGACTCCCCCAACAGCGCCGGCATCATCATCGACGCGATCCGAGCCGCCAAGATCGCCAAGGACCGCGGCGTCGGCGGCCCGATCCACGCCGCCTCGACCTACCTGATGAAGTCGCCCCCCATCCAGCGCCCGGACGACGAGGGTCGCGCCCAGCTCGAGAAGTTCATCAGCGGCGAGATCGACCGCTGAGGCAACCAGCACAGGCAACCACTGGCGGGAAGTGACCCACAGAGGTCACCACACACCCGCCAGGACGTCGCGCGTGCCCGTCGAGGACGCACGTGGAACGTCGAGCGAGAGGCCACTCAGCCTGCACACCGCACGCGCGCACCGGGCTGAGTGGCCTCTCGCTACCAACAAGTCTGACCTCGGGACCGCGCGACAGAGGCGCTCGTCCTCCCGGCGGTGGTGGGCTATACCTCGTCCCGGAACTTCCGGATGTACTCCACCCTCCGCGCGTTCAGGTCGCCGAGGTACGGCCGGCTCTCCAGCACGGCCAGCGCCCAGCACCACTGGCGCAACCGGTCGGCGTCGAGCTCGGGGCGCAGCGCGAGCACCTCGTCCTGGCAGGACGTCAGCGCGTGGTCGCGCGGGCACTTCACGACGTACAGCGCGACGTCGTACATCGCAGGGCCGACGGCGGGCAGCGGGTCGACGACCGCGAGGCCGGCGTCGGAGACGATGAGGTTCTTGGGCTGCAGGTCGCCGTGCAGCAGCACCGGGTCGCCGTCGGCGAGCGTGTCGACGAGGGCGGCCAGGATCTTCTCCGCCGCGTCGACGTCGGCGAGTGCCTCGTCGTCGGAGACCTCGGCGAACCGGTCCCGCGCCCAGGCGACACGGCGGGCCAGGTTGGCGTCGAGGGCAGGGAAGAGGTACGGCGCCGGGTCGGCGCGGTGCAGCCGGTCGGCGAGGTCCAGCACCTCGGGCAGCGTGTAGCTGCCCTGCCCGACCCAGCCGAGGAAGTTCATCAGCATGACGCTCTGCTCGGGCTGCTCGCGCAGCACCCGGGCCGCGCCGTCGCCCTGCCAGGCGTGCAGGGCCGCGATCTCGGCGGCGCCGCCGGGCACGCTGGCCGGCAGCTTGAGGACGCTGTCGCCATCGGCGCCGGTGCACTTCACGCACAGCGACTCCGAGCCGCCGCTGAGCACCTGCTCGGGCTCGAGGTCCCAGGCCTCGAAGAGCTCCTCTGCCCGCTCGACCGCGTCGGCGAGCCAGCGCTCGGCCTGCTCCGAGCCCAGCCCGTAGGCGAGGTTCTCGCGCAGCGAGTCCGGAATCGCCGGTACCGCATGTCCCACTGGTCGCCCCCCAGACGCCCTCATCGTGGCCCGAGCCCTTGTCTGAACAACGAGCGAACGGTGAAAGCATGCACGGTATGCGTGCGGCCCGCCACCTGAACCACCTCTTGCGTGGTCAAGGTTTCCGCAAGCTGTTCCTGGTGCGGGTCAGCAGCCAGCTCACGGACGGCGTGTTCCAGGTGGCGCTCGCGGCGTACGTCATCTTCTCTCCCGAGCAGCAGCCCTCGCCCTCGGCGATCGCGGCCGCGCTGGCCGTCGTGCTGCTGCCGTTCAGCGTGCTCGGCCCGTTCGTCGGCGTGCTCCTGGACCGCTGGTCGCGGCGCCAGGTGCTCGCCTGGTCCAACTTCGTCCGGGTGGGCCTGGTGGCCCTGGTGGCCGCCGCGGTCCAGCTCGACTGGCGCGGCCCGGCGCTGTTCGGGCTGATCCTGGTCTGTCTGTCGGTGAACCGGTTCCTGCTCGCCGGCCTGTCCGCGGCGCTGCCCCACGTGGTCGAGCCCGAGGACCTGGTCACGGCCAACGCGGTCACCCCGACGGCGGGGACGCTGTCGTTCCTCGTCGGGCTGGGGCTGGGGTCGCTGGTGCGGACGGCGTACGTCGCCGCGCTCGGCCGGGTCGTCGAGCCGCACCAGTTCGACGCGAACGTGGGCGTGCTGCTCACCGCCGCCGCGCTGTACGGCGTCGCGGGCCTGCTCGCGCTGCGCATCCCGCGCGACGACCTCGGCCCGGACTACGACCCGGACCGGCCGGCCGTGCGTGAGGCGGCGCGGCACGTGGCCGCCGGTCTCGTCGACGGGCTGCGCCACCTCGGCGAGCGGCGCGCGGCGGCGTACGGCCTGGCGACGATCGGGGCGCACCGCTTCTTCTACGGCATGTCCACGGTGTCGCTGATCCTGCTGTACCGGAACTACTTCCACACCCCCGACGAGACCGACGCGGCGTTCGCCGGCCTGTCGATCGCCGTGCTGGTCAGCGGCGTCGGCTTCGTCACCGCCGCGTTCGTCACCCCGGTCGTCACCGACGTCGTCACCCAGCGCACCTGGGTGCTCACGCTGCTCGTGACCGCGGCCGTCACGCAGGTGTTCCCGGGGGCGCTGTTCACGGAGCCGGCGCTGCTGGTGTCGGCCTTCTTCCTGGGCGTCGCCTCGCAGGGCATCAAGATCTGCGTGGACACGTTCGTGCAGACGCACGTCGACGACGCCTACCGCGGCCGGGTGTTCTCCCTGTACGACGTCATCTTCAACGTCGCCTTCGTGGCCGCGGCTGCGGTGGCGGCGGCGGTGCTGCCGCCCGACGGCAAGTCCTACGCCGTCGTCGCCGCGATCTCGGTGGGCTACCTGCTCACCGCGCTGGGCTACGCCCGGGCCGAGGGGCTGCGGGAGTAGCGGGAGCAGCCGGACGAAATTTCCCGGAGCGGACGTATCAGGGCCGACCGGACCCGCTCCTCGCTGACGTGACCACCTCCCAGGAGCCCGCCGCCCACCCTCAGGGGCCGCGGACCCGTCGGTCACGCCGGCGTCGTGGGGGCGCGATGCCGGGGACGTCCGGCCGGCTCGTTCAGGGGGCGGCCCAGGCCGGTGTCCGTCGGAGCCCGCACGGGGGCGGGCTCCGGCGGACGGTTCTCCCACCGGAGCACTGACGCCGGGCGCACGACGGCTTTATCCTCCGGAGCAGTCCGGTCGGGCCCGTCGAACGCAGGCCGACCATCGAGAAGAGAGCGACCGACATGCAGGAGCCCACGTCGGGTCCGCAGCCCCCCGAGTCCGGGAGCGCGCCGGCCCGGTCGCCGTTGTCGACGACCCCGCCCTACCTGCGGGAGTACCCGCGCCAGTACCTCAACGTCCGGGTCCTCGACCCGTTGACCGCCTACCAGGTCATGGACCAGGCCGACGTCCAGCCGTCGGCGTTCGTCGCCGACACCCTGCTGGTCCGCGGCTTCCACGAGGAGACCGCGTCGGCGCTCGCCGAGGTGGCCGCCGAGGCCGGCTTCGCGCTGCGCTGGGACCCGCGGGGGGAGCGCGAGCTCGAAGTGCTCGACGGCGCCGACCTGAGCGACGAGGAGCGCGAGCGGGTCCGCGACATCTGGGTGCGCCGGGTGCGCCTGGTCCCGGCCGACCCGCGCGACCCGGTCTTCCGGCCGATCGACACGTGGCGGCTGCTGCAGGCCTACCGGGTGAAGGTCGGCGGCCGCCGCTCGCCGCGCCACGCGGACGTCGGGCTCGAGCACCCCGCCGTCGCCGACCCGGCCACGTCCGGCCACCCGATCACGGGCGGGCACCCCATCACGGGCGGCCACCCGATCACCGGCGGGCACCCGATCACGGGTGGGCACCCCATCACCGGTGGCCACCCCATCACCGGCGGGCACCCGATCACGGGTGGGCACGCCATCGGCCAGTACGTCGAGCCCGGCTGGGGCGGCCGGCAGCCGGTCTCCTGGCTGGGCGCCGAGCCCGCGCCGTCGTACCCGCTCGACGGGTCCGTGCCGCGCCCGGTGGTCGCGATCCTCGACACCGGCGTCGGCGAGCACGACTGGCTCGAGGGCGACGTCGTCGAGCACGACCTCGAGGTCCTCGGCCTCGAGATCGGCGTCGACCCGGCCTCCGCGCAGGGCGACCTGCTCGGCGTCAGCGACGAGATGGTGGGCGAGCTCGACCAGGACTCCGGCCACGGCACGTTCATCGCCGGCCTCGTGCGGCAGGCCTGTCCCGAGGCGCAGATCTACGACATCCGCACCTACGGCAACGACGGCCAGGTCGCCGAGTCCGACCTGCTCACCTGCCTGCAGCGCCTCGCGCTGCGTCAGGTCCTGGCCCGCAACGGCGTGGGCGGGTACACGCCCGTCGACGTGGTGTCGCTGTCGCTCGGCTACTACCACGAGCAGCCGGGGGACGCCGCGTTCGACCGTCTGCTGCTCGGGCCGATCCAGCTCCTCGGGCGCTACGGCGCCGCGGTCGTGGTGTCGGCCGGCAACGACGCGACGTCCCGGCCGAGCTTCCCCGCGGCCTTCGCGCCGTACGACGGGGGCATGGTGGCCGACGACGAGCAGGTCGTGCCCGTGAGCACCGTCGGGGCGCGTAACCCCGACGGCACGATCGCGCTGTTCAGCAACGACGGCCCGTGGGTCGGCTACCTCCGGCCGGGCGCCTCGCTGGTCAGCACCTTCCCCCGCACCTACGACGCGTCCGCGAACCCCAGCCACGAGGTCGTCACGGCCGGTGGCGAGGTGCGGGCGTCCTTCGACCCGGACGACTTCTCGTCCGGCTTCGGCGTCTGGAGCGGCACGTCGTTCGCGGCGCCGGTCCTGGCCGGGGAGGTCGCGGCGGCTCTCGCGGCGGCGTACCGTTCCGGCGACACCGATCTCTCCACCAGCGCTGCGGTATCCCGGGTGCGCGCGTTGCTGCGGGGGCTGAAGGGCAGGGAGCTGTGATCGCTGTGCAACCCGAAGGAATGACGCTGGTGGGCCGGGCCACCGAGGCGTTCACCCGGTTCCGCGACGGGGACCGGCCGGCGCTCGACGAGCTGGTCGCGACCGTGACGCCGCTGCTGTGGCGCACGGTCCGGGAGACCGGTCTCGACGTGGCGGCGTCCGAGGACGTCGTCCAGACGGTGTGGCTGGCGCTGCTGCGCAAGGCGGACTCCATCCGCGAGCCGGGCACCGTCGTGAAGTGGCTGATCACGACCGCGCGCCGCGAGGCGTGGCGGGTGTCGAAGCGGGTGCGCGCCGAGGCCGGCCGCACCGGCGGGGTGCTCGGCGTCGACGACGAGGAGCAGCTCGACCTGCCGGAGCAGCGCGAGGCGCTGCCCGACGAGACGGTGTTCCGCACCACCGAGCAGCGCCGACTGTGGGAGCACGTCCAGCTGCTGCCGCCCCGGTGCCGCCAGCTGATCAGCGTGATCGCCTTCGCCGACCGGCCCGACTACTCCCACATCGCGGAGTCGCTGGGGATGCCGGTCGGCTCCATCGGACCGACGCGGGGCCGCTGCCTCGCCAAGCTCCGCGCCCAGCTCTCGAGCGACCCCGAGTGGGAAGGACAGCTGTCATGAACGACGACGTCACGGGCTCCGACGCCCCCCTCGACGACAGCGACGTCGCGCTCCTGGCCCGGGTCGCGACCATGCTCGACGTGGCCGACCCGGTGCCGGCCGACCTGGTCGAGCGGGTGCAGTTCTCCCTGGCCCTCGACGAGGTGTTCGCCGAGGTCGCCGAGATGACCCGGGTGCTCGACGACGCGCTCGCGGTCCGCACCGACCTCGCCGACGCGACCCGCACCGAGACCGTCACCTTCTCCGCCGAACGGCTCACCGCGATGGTGACCCTGTCCCGCGTCGGCACCGGCCGGGTGCGGATCGACGGCTGGGTCACGCCGTCGGGCGTCCGGACGGTCGCGCTGCGCATGCAGGGCCAGGACCTCACCGTGCAGTCCGACGAGAGCGGCCGGTTCGTCGCCGACGACCTGCGCGAGGGATTCGTGCAGCTCGTCTTCCACCCGCGCGAGGGCGAGGACACCGGTGACGGCGGGGGCCTGGTGGTGACTCCGCTCTTCAAGCTGTGAGCGCCACGTTGCTGTAGTTTTCCCGGGTGGCGTCGGCGCGGGACGGGAACCCGACCCCCCTCCTCAGCTCGACATCCGGTCGTCGGTCGGGTGTCGCGCTCGACGCTGCCGTCCTCGACGCCGAGATCGAGCTGGCCCTCGCGAAGTTCCGTGACGGCCGACCCGCGGTCGCGACCCAGATGCTCAAGGGTGTCCGGCGCAAGGCCGAGAAGCTCCCGCCCGAGCCGGCCGTGCGCAGCGTGGTCGCCCGCACCCTGGTCAGCGAGGCGGCGCCGTACTTCGACATGTCCGGCGACCTGCCGGGCGCGCTCGCGCTGATCGACGAGGCCGAGGCGATCGCGACCGTGGTCGCGAGCCCGGTGCTGTCCGCGAAGGTCGCCGGGCAGCGGGCCCTCGTCGTGCTGCGGTCCGGCGACACCGAACGCGCGCTCGCGCTGTTCGACGTCGCGGCCGGGCTGATCGACGGGGCGGCGCCGCGCGACCGCGCGCTGATCATGCTCAACCGCGGCGTGCTGCACCTCGAGCACGCACACCTGGCGCAGGCCGAGCAGGACCTGGAGCGGTCGGCGATCTTCTCCGAGGAGGCCGGCGACGAGCGGCTGGCCGGGATGGCCACGCACAACCTCGGGTACGTCGACTTCCTGGCCGGCCGGATCCCCCGCGCGCTGGCGGCGTACGAGAAGGCGGCGGCCAGCGTGCCACGCGGAGCCCACCCGGCGATGCTGCTGGACCGGGCACGTGCGCTGCGCGAGGCCGGGCTGCTCGGCGAGGCCGACGCGCTGCTCGCCCAGGGCGCCGTCGACGGCCGCGCGGACCGGCTGTACCAGGAGGTCGGCGAGATCGAGCTGCTCCGCGCCGAGTGCGCCCTGGCCCAGGACGACCCGCCTGCGGCCCGCCGCCTCGCCGGGTCGGCCGCGCGCCGGTTCGCCAAGCGTGGCAACGAGCGCTGGGAGCGCAAGGCGCAGCTGCTGGTGCTCCGCGCCGAGCAGGTCGCGGCGACGAGCGCGCGCAGGGTGCGCGCGCTGCCGGCGCTGGCCGGCCGCGCCGAGGCCTTCGCCGCCCGGTGCCGCAGCGAGTCCCGCGACGACCTGGCCCGCACCGCCGACCTGCTCGCGGCCGCCTGCCGCCTGCACGCCGGCCAGACCCTCGACGCGGCACCCCGGCTGCACCCCGGCGACCCGCTGCCGCTCCGGCTGCTCACCCACGAGGTGCGGGCGCTGCGCACGGCCCGGGCCGGCGACGACGCCAAGGCACTGGCCGAGGTCCGGCGCGGCCTGGCGGAGCTCGGGTCGTTCCAGCGCACGTTCGGGTCGCTCGACCTCCGCACCGCCGGGGCGGTGCACGGTGTCGCGCTCGCCCGGCTCGGGCTCGACCTCGCGGTCCGGCGCGACAAGCCGGCCGGCGTCGTCGAGATGGTCGAGCACGCCCGCGCGGTGTCCAGCCGGCTGCCGCAGCTGCGCCCGCCGCGCGACGCCGACACCGCCCGGTTGCTCGCCGAGCTGCGCGGCGTCGAGGAGGACGCCCGCCGCCTCGAGGGCGACCCCGAGGCCGCCGGCCAGGTCGCCCGGCTGCGCCAGCGCGCCGCGCAGCTGCAGCGCGACGTCCGCGCCCGGGCGTGGGAGATCGAGGGCGACTCCGACGACCGGGCCGGCGAGGCGACTTCCGACGCGCCGCGGCTGGCCGACCTGCGCGCGGCGGTCGACGCGTCCGGGACGCCGTTCGTCAGCTACGCCCTGCACGGCGACACCTGGGTCGCGGTGCTCGTCCGGCGCGACGGCGCCCGGCTGGCCGTGGCGGCGCCCGCCGACGAGGTGGCCGGGCTGGTGCGCCGGGTCCGGGCCGACCTCGACGCCGCGGCCACCCCGCACGTCCCGGAGGCGATCGCCGCCTCGATCCGCGGCAGCCTCGACAGCGGCCTGGCCCGGCTCGACGCGCTGCTCGTCGCGCCCCTCCGTGTCGACGGCGAGCCGCTCGTCGTGTCCGCGGCGGGACCGCTCGCCGTGCTCCCGTGGCCGCTGCTGCCCTCCCGCCTCGGCGTACCGACGGTGGTGACGCCGGGGGCAGGCACCTGGCTCCGCGCGCGTACGGCGACCCGCCCCACGCGACCGGCCGTCACCGCGCTCGCCGGCCCGGGCCTGCACGAGTCCGAGAAGGAGGCGCGCGACGTCGCCGGCACCTGGGCCGCGCCGCAGGGCGACGCCGACCTGCTGGTGGCCGACGACGCCACCACCGCGGCGGCCCGCGCGGCCCTCGCCCGGTCCGACCTGATGCACGTCGCGGCGCACGGCACGCACCGCGCCGACAGCCCGCTGTTCAGCTCGGTCCGGCTGAGCGACGGACCGCTCTACGCCTACGAGCTCGACCCCGACGAGGGCGTCCCGTCCTGCGTGACGCTCTCCGCCTGCGAGGCCGGCCTGGCCACCCTGCGTCCCGGCGACGAGGGGCTCGGCCTCACCCACGTGCTGCTGCACGTCGGCGTCGCGTCCGTCGTCGCGGGGGTGGCGCGGGTGCGCGACGACGTCGCCGCCGCCGTCATGCGCGACGTCCACCGCGCGATGGCCGCCGGCGCGTCCTCGGCCGAGGCGCTCGCGGCGGCGCAGGCCGCCCACGCGCAGGAGGCGGCCGCGGGGTCGCCGCTGCCGCCCGCCCCGTTCGTCACGTTCGGCGCCCCCTGGTAGCCGCGAGAGGCCAGTTCCCCACCGGTCCTGCCGGCGTGTCGTGCGCGAAGTGGCCTCTCGACCTCCTCCCGACGGTCCTTGACGGCCCGGCGCATGCTGGGGCCAGGAGGTGCGAGATGAGGATCGCGGTACTGGGCACGGGGGTGGCGGGTCGCACGGTCGCCGGTCGGCTGGCCGAGCTGGGTCACGACGTGCGGCACGGCACGCGCGACCCGGCGGCGACGCGGGGGCGGGAGGACTGGTCCGACGTACCGGGGACGACGCTGGCGACGTTCGCCGACGCCGTCGCGGACGCCGACCTGGTCGTCAACGCGAGCAACGGCATGGCGTCGCTGGAGGTGCTGGCGACGGTCGCGGAGCAGCTGGCCGGGAAGGTGCTGCTCGACCTGGCGAACCCGCTGGACTTCAGCCAGGGCTTCCCGCCCTCGCTGTCGGTGAGCAACACCGACTCGCTGGCCGAGCAGATCCAGCGCGCGCACCCGGACGTCCGGGTCGTGAAGGCGCTGAACACCATGAACGCCGGGCTGATGGTGCACCCGGAGACGCTGGCGGACGCCGACCACACGGTGTTCGTGTGCGGCGACGACGAGGGCGCGAAGGCGACCGTGACGGCGCTGCTCCACGAGCTCGGGCACACCGACGTGCTGGACCTCGGCGGCCTCGACGGCGCCCGCGGCACCGAGATGGTGCTGCCGCTGTGGGTGCGGCTGATGCAGCAGCTCGGAACCGTGCACTTCCAGCTCAAGGTCGTGCGCTGACCCGCTGTACGTCGCCCTCCCGCGAGGTCAGGAGAAGAGGTCGCCGATGACGGAGCCGCCGGACGAGGAGCCGCTGCCGCTCGACGGCGCGACGAACTCGTAGGGCTGGACGACGACGAAGCCGGGGCCGTGGAAGGCGTACTGGAACGCCTCGCCGGAGCCGCCGCGCAGCATCGACTTCACGTTCATCGACGACACGACGTTCGGCACGAGATTCGCCGACCAGGCGACGGCCGCCTGCACGTCCACGTACGTCGGCTGCTGGGCGCAGTCGAGGACGACCGGCTTCCCGACCGTGCAGAGCGCGGCGGTGCCGGTGCCGGAGATCGTCGTGTTGAACAGGCCGCCGGCCATCATGCCCGCGCCCTTGACCCGGTTGATGTCCCACGACATCGCCGCGTCGAAGGCCAGCAGGTTGCGGCCGTTGACGCTGATCGCGTCGCCGTCGAGCTCGACGAGGTAGACGTAGCCGCCCTCGTTGGCGAAGAACACCTCACCCTGGCCGGACACGCGCATCAGCGGCATGTCCTCGGAGGTGAGCACCTTCTTCAGCAGCTTCCCGACGGAGCCGGACTTCTCGTGGTCGAACCGGACCTGGCCCTGGAAGGCGACCATCGCGCCCTTGACCGCCAGCACGTCGTCGCCGAGGCTCACCCGCAGCATCTGGGTGTTCTGCAAGCCGAACCGGCCGGCGCCCTGCACCTCGAGGTTGGACTGCTCGAACAGCTCGCTTCGCATGGCGGGATCGTAGGGGGCTCGAGCCCGGATCCGGCCCGGACCGGTGCGGTCCGGCGCTTCCCCCGGGCGGTACGGCGGGGGATGCTGGAGGCGTGAGCGTCACGACCCCGGCTCCACCCGGCGCGTCGGGTGCTCCGGCCGTCGAGCGAACCGGACACCCGCGGCTGACGGTGCTCGCCGCGGCGCTGTCGGTGCTCGGCGTGCTGGCCCTGCCGGGCGTCGTGGCCGGGCTGGCCGACCTCGCTGTGCCTGACCGGGGGTTCCCGGTCGTGTCGGAGCTGACCGACGACGCGCAGGAGGTCGTGCTAAGGACCGGCGCGGACGTCATCGGCCACACGGTGATCGTGCCCGTGCGCCCCGGCACCGGGGTCCCGGCGCTGTCACCGTCCGCGGTCGTGCCCACGTCCGCCGCGGCGGGGCCGCTGATCGACCTCGACGTGCGCGGCCTGGTCCCGATGCGCCCCGACGTCGCGCCCCCCTCGATCGACGACATCGCCGTCCGTCTGGTGCCGTGGGTGGACCGGGTGTACGCCGACGTCGGCTCGCTGTCCATCGGCTGCCTCACCGCCGACGACGGGACCTGCTCGATGGGGCTGCTGGTGCACGCGGGCGACAGCTACTACGAGTTCCCCGGCCAGGCGCCGGCCCGGTTCTACACCGGGGACACCCAGATGGAGGCCCGCACCTACGAGGTGCTCGGCGGCTACCTCGTGGTCGGCCGGATGCCACCGTCGATCGACGGGAGCGACGTGGGTCAGGTGATCGTGAGCCTGTCCGACCACTCGATCGTGCCCGCGCAGCTGTCGCACGAGGTCGCGCCCGGCGAGGTCGTGTGGTGGTCGACCCGCGGTGGCAGCTACCCGGTGTCGGCGTCCGTGTTCGCCCGCGGCGGCGACAAGCTCGCGTCGTTCGTGCTCGCCGGCTCCTAGACCGGTCCTAGGCGCCGTCCGCGCGCTTCCGCTCCTCCCACCACGCCAGCAGCGCGGCGGTGGCGTCCTCCTCGGACATCGGGCCGTGGTCCATCCGCAGCTCGAGCAGGTGGTGGTACGCCGCGCCCACGTCGCGACCCGGCTTCAGCCCGAGCAGCGTCATGATCTGGTTGCCGTCGAGGTCGGGCCGCACCGAGGCCAGCTCCTCCTCCTCGGCCAGCCGCTCGATGCGCGACTCGATGTCGTCGTACGTGCGCCGCAGCCGGTCGGCCTTCCGCTTGTTGCGCGTCGTGCAGTCGGCGCGGGTCAGCACGTGCAGCCGGTCGAGCTGGTCGCCGGCGTCGCGGACGTAGCGGCGTACCGCGGAGTCGGTCCACTCGCCCGACCCGTAGCCGTGGAAGCGCAGGTGCAGCTCGACCAGCTTCGTCACCGCGGCGATCTCGTCGTTGGAGAAGCGCAGCGCCTTCATCCGCTTGCGCGTCATCTTGGCGCCGACCACGTCGTGGTGGTGGAAGGTGACGGTGCCGTCGTCCTGGAACTTCCGGGTCCGCGGCTTGCCGACGTCGTGCATCAGCGCCGCGAACCGCGACACGAAGTCCGGGCCGCCCCCGGGCAGCCGATCCTCCAGTGCGATCGCCTGCTCCAGCACGGTCAGCGTGTGCTGGTAGACGTCCTTGTGCCGGTGGTGCTCGTCGTGCTCGAGCGCCAGCGCGGGCAGCTCGGGCAGCACGTGGTCAGCGAGACCGGTCTCGACCAGCAGGGTGAGCCCGCGACGGGGGTACGGCGCGCGGACCAGCTTGACCAGCTCGTCCCGCACGCGCTCGGCGGACACGATCTCGATGCGGCCGGCCATCGCCCGCATCGCCTCCACGACCTCGGGCGCCACCGAGAAGCCGAGCTGCGCGGCGAACCGGGCCGCGCGCATCATCCGCAGCGGGTCGTCGGAGAAGGAGTCCTCCGGCGTGCCGGGCGTCCGCAGCAGCCCGTGGGCCAGGTCGACGACGCCGCCGAAGGGGTCCTCGACGGTGTTGCCCGGCAGCGTCACCGCCATCGCGTTGACGGTGAAGTCGCGGCGGCCGAGGTCGCCGGTCAGGGTGTCGCCGAAGTCGACGGTCGGCTTGCGGGAGGAGGCGTCGTACGCCTCGGAGCGGTAGGTGGTGACCTCGACGTGGTACTCGCCCTTGCGGGCGCCGATGGTGCCGAACTCCCGGCCCATCCCCCAGGTCGTGTCGCCCCAGCCCTTGAGCAGGCGCTCGGTGGTGTCCGGTCGCGCCGAGGTGGCGAAGTCGAGGTCGTCGTGCAGCCGGCCGAGCATCGCGTCGCGGACCGGCCCGCCGACCAGGGCCAGCTCCTCGCCGGCCGAGGCGAACAGCGCTCCGAGCTCGTCGGTCACCGGGGCGAGCGTCGCGAGCGCCGACGCCACGCGCTGCTGCATCTCCGGGACGCTCGGCGGCGCGGGGACGGGCGTGGTGGGCTCGGGCACGGGAGGCGAGTCTACCGAGGACGGGTCGTTAGCCTTGCCCCCGTGACCCGCCCCTGGATCGTCCGCGCTGCCGCATGCCTGGCCGCGGCTGTCGTGACGGCCGGGACGGTCCCCTTCGCCGCGGGTACGGCGGACGCGAAGACCGGCAAGGCGCCCGCCGCCGCGCACGTCCAGCGCAAGGTCGCCGCGACCCCGCTCGGCCTGACGATGGACTCGATGACGCCGTCGACGATCCCCGAACGCGGCCGGGTCACGGTCTCCGGGACGGTCACCAACAACAGCGACGACGTCTGGACCGACCTCCAGGTCTACCTGTTCCGCTCCCAGACACCGATCACCACGCGGGCCGGGCTCGCGGAGGCGGCGCTGAGCGACCCCGCCACCGACGTCGGCCCTCGCGTCGCGACCGAGGGCCGGTTCGACGAGATCGGCGACCTCGCGCCCGGTGAGAGCACCTCGTACACCGTGTCGGTCTCCCGCTCGGACCTCGCCCTGAGCGGGGAGCCCGGCGTCTACTGGATCGGCACCCACGTCCTCGGCGCGGTCGACGGCGTGCGCGACGGGCTCGCGGCCGGCAAGGCCCGGTCGTTCATGCCGCTGATGGACGAGGACGCCGAGGGCACCGACCTCGCCGTGGTGATGCCGCTGCGCGACCGGGTGAAGCGCGCCCCGAACGGCAGCCTGATCGGCCTCCGGGCGTGGCAGGACGCGGTGTCCGACGAGGGGCGGCTGGGCCGGATCGTGCAGCTCGCCTCGACGGCCGGCAGCGACCTCACCTGGCTGGTCGACCCCGCCGTCCTCGAGGCGATCGGCTCCGTGGCGGTCGACGACCCGTCGTTCAGCACCGCGCCAGACGGCACCGGTCCCGAGGCCGGGACGCCCGAGGAGGGCTCCCCCTCGCCGTCGCCGAGCGGGAGCGAGAGCCCGTCCACCGAGCCGACCGAGGCCGCGGACCCGGACGCCGAGGACGAGGTCGCCGAGCTGTCGCCCGAGGCGATCACCGCGACCGAGTGGCTGCAGAGGTTCCGGTCGGAGTCGGCCGACGACTCGATGCTGGCGCTGCCGTACGGCGACGTGGACGTCGCGGCGATCACCACCAACCGGCTCCGCCCGGTGCTCGAGGAGTCGCAGCGGCTGAGCGCGGAGACGATGGCCGCGCTGGGGCTGACCGCCCGGTCCTCCGTCGCGCCGCCCCGCGGCTTCCTCCCGGCGCGCGCCCTCGCCGCCCTCGACGCGACCACCACCGTGCTGATGACCGACCGCGCCTTCCCGACCAGGTCCGGCACCGTCGTCGGCCGCTCCAACGGCACGCAGGTCGTGCTGACCGACAGCGCGGCCGCCTCCGGCGGGCCCGGTCCGACCGACCGCCTCGACGCGCTCGCCGTACGCCAGCGGCTGCTCAGCGAGTCCGCCCTGCACGCGCTCACTCCCGAGCGCGACACCCCGTTGGTCGTCACCCTGCCGTCCCGGTTCGACCCGGGCGACGACTGGCAGTCGGCCGACTTCTTCGGCGGGCTCGACGTGCCGTGGCTGACCCGGGTCGGTGTCGGCGAGGTCGTCGAGTCGGGTCCGGCGAGCACGACGACACAGCCGCCGCTGTACCCGGCCTCCCAGCGCGCGGCCCACGTGCCGCTGGCCAACCAGCTCGCCGCCCGGGAGCTGCAGGACCTCGGCCGGGTGTACGCCGAGCTGCTCACCGACAACGACAGCATCGCCGACCAGCTCGCCAAGGCCGGCACGCTCGCGACGTCGTACCAGGTCCGCGGCCGCACCGACGCCGCCCTCACCCGTGCGCGCGCGACGGCGGAGCGGGTGCGCCACAACCTGGCGAGCGTCGAGGTCGACGGCCCGGCGTTCGTCAGCATGACCAACGAGATCGGGCCGATCGGCGTGACCGTGGAGAACAAGCTCGACGACACCGTCACGGTGCAGCTGGAGGCGCAGACCCAGTCGGGCGACGTCGAGATCGAGAAGCCCGACCCGATCACGCTCGGCCCCGGTCAGCGCGCCCCGGTGCGCATGCGCGCTCGCGCGGCGTCGATCGGCGTGCACAACGTGACGCTCGTGGCCACCACGACCGAGGGCTCGATGCTCGGGAGCCGGGACCAGTTCACCGTGCGCAGCAGCAACATCGGCACGGTCATCTGGGTCGTCATGGGCGCCGGTGCCGCCCTGCTGGCCGTCGCCATCGTGGTGCGGCTGTTCCGCCGGGTGCGGGCCTACCGGCGCGACGGGGCGGCCTCGTGACCGAGACGCGCGACAACGGAGCGGAGCGGGACGAGGACCGGTCCATCCTGCGCAGCAGCGCGGTGATGGCCGCGGGCACGGTCGTGTCGCGGCTCAGCGGCTTCGTCCGGGGCGCGCTGCTGGCGACGGCGCTCGGACTCGCGCTGCACGCCGAGCTGTTCAACATCGCCAACACGCTGCCCAACATGATCTACATCCTGGTCGCGGGCGGCATCTTCAACGCCGTGCTGGTGCCGCAGCTGGTGCGGGCGATGAAGAACGACCCCGACGGGGGCGACGCCTACGCCCACCGGATCATCACGCTGGCCGGACTGTTCCTCGCCGGCGTCACCGCGGCCCTGGTCGTCGCCGCACCGCTCGTGATGCGGGTCTTCCTGTCCGACACCTACTTCGAGCCCGGGTACGCCGAGCAGCTCGACTCGGTGATCGCGTTCGCGCGCTACTGCCTGCCGCAGGTCTTCTTCTACGGGATGTTCGTGCTGGTCGGGCAGGTGCTCAACTCCCGCGGCACCTTCGGCCCGATGATGTGGGCACCGATCGCCAACAACGTGGTCGCGGTGCTGGTCCTGCTCGGCTACCTCGCCGTGTACGGCACCGCCCAGGGCGACGAGCTCACCGGCGGCTACACCCCCGGGCAGGAGGCGCTCCTCGGTCTCGGCTCGACGTTGGGCATCGCCGTGCAGCTGCTCGTGCTTCTGCCCTGGCTGAAAAGAGCCGGCTACACCTACCGGCCCCGGTTCGACTTCCGCGGCGTCGGGCTCGGCCACACCCTGCGGCTCGGCCTGTGGACCGTGCTGTTCGTGATCGTCAACCAGGTCGCCTACACCGTCGTGGTGCGGATCGCGTCCAACGGAGCCGCGACCGGCGGCACCGGCTACACCGTCTACTCGTTCGCCTTCGTCGCGATCATGGTCCCGCACTCGATCGCCACGGTGTCGCTCGCGACCGCGATGCTGCCGCGGCTGTCGAAGCACGCCGCCGACGGCGACCTCCCGGGCGTCGCCCGCACCGTGGCGGCGACGCTGCGTCAGGTGCTGGCGCTGATCGTGCCGGTCGCCGCGCTGCTTCCGCTGATCTCCCACGACGCCGCCCGGCTGGTCTGGGGCCACGGCGCCGCGTCCGAGAGCTACGGCACCGTCGGTACGGCGATCGCGCTGTTCGCGCCCGGCCTGGTGCTCTTCACCAGCCACTACCTCCTGCTGCGCGGCTTCTACGCCCTGGAGCGGACACGCACGGTGTTCTGGGTGCAGTGCGTCATCGCGGCGACGAACATCGGGCTGGCCCTGCTGCTCACCGCCGGCACCCCGCCCGCCGACACCGCCCCCGCCCTGGTGCTCGCGTACGGCGGCGCGTACCTCGTCGGCGTCGCCGGCTCCTACCTCCTGCTGCGGCACGTGCTCGGCGGCCTCGACACCCCGAGGCTGGTGCGGTTCCTCGTCCGGCTCGTCCTCGCGGTCGCGCTGGCCGCCGCCGTCGGCTGGGCCGTGCGGCTCGGGGTCGACGCCGCCGTACCCGACGGGGACCTCCAGGCGGTCCTGTCTGTTGCTCTCGTCACGATCTCCGGCGCGGCCGTGTACCTGCTGGTCAGCCGGGTACTCCGCATCACCGAGGTGACCGCCGTGGTCGGTCTGCTGACCGCCCGGTTGGGCCGGTGAGACAGGCGCACGTGCACCCGTAGCATGGCGAGAGACCCACGAGGGCCGAGACAGCACGAGCGAGTGCGAAGGGAGGACGTGTGCCAGACACACCGGTGGGACCGGGCACCGTGCTCGCCGGGCGCTTCGTGCTCGAGGACCTCGTCGCCGACACCGAGGGCGCCCGGTTCTGGCGCGCCACCGACAAGATCCTCGCCCGCAGCGTCGCCGTGCACGTGATCGACTCCTCCGACCCGCGCGCCGCGGGCCTGCTGTCCGCCGCGCGGACGTCGGCCACCGTCACCGACGGCCACCTGCTCCGCGTGCTCGATGCCGCCACCGCCGACGACGTGACGTACGTCGTCAACGAGTGGGGCCACGGCATGTCGCTCGACCGGCTGCTGGCCGAGGGGCCGCTCAGCCCGCGCCGGGCGGCCTGGGTCGCCAAGGAGGTGGCCGAGGCGATCAGCACGGCCCACCGCGCCGGGATCGCCCACGGGCGGCTGCTGCCCGAGAACGTCATGGTCACCGAGTCCGGCTCGGTGAAGCTGATCGGCTTCGTCGTCGACGCGGTCCTGCAGGGCCGCGACACCGCGACCGTGCGTGGCGAGCAGACGCTCGAGGAGCACGAGGCCGACGTGGTCAACCTCGGCGCGCTCCTCTACGCCGGGCTCGTCGGCCGGTGGCCGGGCACCGACGGCTCGGTGATCCCGGCGGCACCCGTGGAGCACGGCCGGCCGCTCCGGCCCCGGCAGGTGCGCGCCGGCGTGCCGCGTCCGCTCGACGCGATCTGCGAGCGGGTCCTCGGCGGCAACGGCCACGGCGTCGTACCCCTGGAGACCGCGCACGAGGTGTACGCCGCCCTGTGCGACTACGTCGGCGACCCCACCGCCGCGCCGCTCGGCGACACCGGGCCGATGCCGGCGGTCGACGGGGACACGGGCGAGCAGCCCGGTGAGGCCACCCAGCTCTCCCCCGGGCCGCTCGTGGAGACCGGCGACGTGGCGGGTGCCAACGGCGGCGACCCGGAGCGCACCCAGGTGGGCGTGCCCCGCTTCGACGACGACGCCGCCGACGCTGACGACCCCGACGGCCCGGCCGCCCCGTCCGGCGACGGGCCCGAGTCGACCCGGGTCGTCCGCACCGCGCCGCCGCCCCCGCCGCCGTTCCCGGAGCCGGAGGAGCGGCCGCTCTTCGCGTCCGACGCCCCGCGCCGCCCGCGCGACACCGACCCGCTGGCCAGCACGCCGGCGACGTACCGCACCGCCACCCACGCCACCATCCCGCCCGCCTGGGGCCCGGACGCCGACACCCCTCCCCCCGCCGGCGGCCGCCGCCGCGCCGACGTCGACGAGCCACCCGGCCGCAGCTGGCTCCGTCTCGCCGCCGCGCTCGCGGGTGTGCTGGTGCTGGTGCTCGCGATCGTGTTCGCGTTCAACCTCGGCCGCGGGTCCGTCCTGCCCGGCGGCGACGACGAGGCGCAGTCCGGTACGCAGACCGAGGGCGCCTCGAAGCAGACGCCCAAGCCCGTCGAGGTCGCCTCGGTCAGCGACTTCGACCCGCCGCCGGGCGGCAACGGCGAGGAGAACGCCGAGACCGCCCCCCTCGCCGTCGACGGCAACCCGACCACGGCCTGGCGCACCAGCACCTACTACGACCCGCTCAGCCTGCAGAAGCCCGGCGTCGGCCTCCTGGTCGACCTGGGCAAGGCGGTCGACGTCTCCGACGTCCAGCTCACCCTCATCGGTCAGGGCACCGACGTCGAGCTGCGGGCGGCTCCGGGCGCCGACGCGGCGCCGACGGCCCTGGCCCAGACGGAGCGCGTCGCGGCGGCCGCCGGAGCCGGCACCGACGTGACGCTCGCACCGAAGCAGGCCGTCAAGACGCGGTTCCTGCTCGTCTGGCTCACCGACCTGCCCACCGTCGACGGCGGTTACCGCGGCGAGGTCGCTGAGATCGGCGTCCGCGCGTGACAGCCTGACCTCGTGACCGACGTCCCGCCCGAGCCCGACGACCGCGCCCTGGTCGCGGCGCACCTGGCGGGCGACCCCGAGGCGTTCGGCACCCTGTTCACCCGGCACCGCGACCGGCTCTGGGCGGTCGCGCTGCGCACCACCGGCGACCCGGAGGAGGCCGCCGACGCGCTGCAGGACGCGATGGTGGCGGCGTTCCGGCGCGCCGACTCCTACCGCGGCGACGCGGCGGTCACCACGTGGCTGCACCGGATCGTCGTCAACGCCTGTCTCGACCGGCTCCGTCGCCGCAAGGTGCGCGTCGCCGACCCGCTGCCCGACGACGTCGACGAGCGCGGCGCGACCCTCGCCGCCGGAGCGCCCGGGATTCTCGCCTCCGGCAGCCACGGCGAGACCGTGGACGACCCGGCGGAGGTCGTCGCCCGGCGCGAACGCGACGACGCGGTGCTCGCGGCGCTGGCGACGCTGTCCACCGAGCAGCGCGCGGCACTCGTGCTGGTCGACATGCAGGGGTACTCCGTCGAGGAGACCGCCCAGATCCTCGACTGCGCCCCCGGCACCGTGAAGAGCCGCTGCTCGCGCGGGCGCGCCCGCCTCGCGCCGATGCTCGCCGACCTGGCCCCGGGGAACCGGCCGGACCCACCGCGCGTCCCATCCACGACCCCGGATCCCCCACCCGGCCCGGCCGCGCCTACGTCGGCGCAGTCCGCACGCCCCGGCGAGCCCCCTGAGGAGGTGAGCACCTCGTGACCGAGCACGACGACCAGCACGACGACCAGCACGACCCGGAGCAGGACCCTCGGCAGGACGAGGTACGCCGCCTTCTCGGCGAGCTGCCCGACCCCGGGCCCCTCCCGGCCGACGTGGCCGCCCGCCTCGACGACCGGCTCGCCGCCCTGGTCGCCGAGCGCGCCGGAGGCTCCGAGCACGCCGAGGTCACGGACCTGGCGGCCGCCCGCGCCCGGCGGCGCCGGTGGCGCACCGCCCTGGTCGCCGCGGCAAGCGTGGCCGTGCTCGGGATCGGGATCGGGACCGTCGCCGACGACCTGCTGCCCGGCGGCGGCTCGTCCGAGAGCGCCACCACCGCCGACGCCGGCGGCGACTCGATGATGCGGGAGGCCGCTCCCGACGCCCCCACCGACCAGGGCGGCGCGAAGACCTACTCCCAGGACAGCGACGGCGCCCCCGGGACCGAGAGCGGGGGTGCGGCCGCCGGCGCGCGGCGCGCCCCGGTCCGCAGCGCCACGCTCGACGAGGACCTCGCCCGGATCGCCGCCCGTGCCGACCAGCAGCGCGCGCTGACCGCGGACACCCCCGGCACCGCGTCGGCGCTCGCACCGTGCGCCGTACCCAGGCTGGCCGACGGTGACCAGGCCGTGCCGGTCCGCTTCGACGGCGACCCGGCGACGCTGGTCCTGCGGGCACCCTCGGGTGGGACGCGCGAGGCGCAGGTCTACGCCTGTGACACCGGTGACGCCCAGCTCGCGCAGGGCAGCGTCCCCGCCCGCTGATCCCCTGGCGACGCGCCGGGCGGACGTGCCCCGCGGAATGCTCGGCACCTAGGATTCGTTGAACGCAGCAGACCGCCGCACCACCACTGCAGGGAGACCTGGACCCCCATGTCCGACCAGTCCACCGTCACGTCCGACGTCCGCAACGTCATCATCGTCGGCTCCGGCCCCGCGGGTTACACCGCCGCCGTGTACGCCGCCCGCGCCAACCTGGCGCCCCTCGTCTTCGAGGGCTCCGTCACCGCCGGTGGCGCGCTGATGACCACCACCGACGTCGAGAACTTCCCCGGCTTCCGCGACGGGATCATGGGCCCCGAGCTCATGGACAACATGCGCGCCCAGGCCGAGCGGTTCGGCGCGGAGCTGATCTCCGACGACGTCACCGCGATGGACCTCGACGGCGAGGTCAAGGTCGTCACCGACGGCGCCGGCACCGAGCACCGCGCCCGGGCCGTGATCCTGGCGATGGGCTCCGGGTACCGCAAGCTCGGCCTGCCCGACGAGGACCGGCTCTCCGGCCACGGCGTGAGCTGGTGCGCGACGTGCGACGGCTTCTTCTTCCGTGAGCAGCACATCGCGGTCGTCGGTGGCGGCGACTCCGCCGTCGAGGAGGCGACCTTCCTGTCGCGGTTCGGCTCCCGGGTCACGCTGATCCACCGCCGCGACGAGCTGCGCGCCTCGAAGATCATGCAGGAGCGCGCCTTCGCCGACCCCAAGATCGACTTCGCCTGGAACTCCGAGGTCGCCGAGATCCACGGCGACGACAAGCTCACCGGGCTGACCCTGCGCGACACCGTCACCGGCGAGACCCGCGAGCTCGACGCGACCGGCCTGTTCATCGCGATCGGCCACGACCCGCGCTCGGAGCTGATCACCGGCCAGGTCAAGCTCGACGACGAGGGCTACGTGCTCGTCGACCAGCCGTCCACGCGGACCAACCTGACCGGCGTGTTCGCCAGCGGCGACCTGGTCGACCACCACTACCGCCAGGCGATCACCGCGGCCGGCAGCGGCTGCGCCGCCGCGCTCGACGCCGAGCGGTACCTCGCCGCGCTCGACCACGCCGCCTCCACGGCCGGTACGTCGGACGCGACCGCCCGCGAGGCGGCCGCCGTCGTGGTCGAGACCGCGCAGACCGCCGGCGCCTGACGCCGCACCCACCGCCGATACGGACGCGAGGGTCGGGAAGAAACGTCCGACCCGTCGTGTTCACTGACCAGACGACTCGTCCAAGACACCACCCCGACGAAAGAGGGCACCCGTGGCCAACATGCAAGCCGTGACCGACGCCGACTTCGAGACCGAGGTCCTCAAGTCCGACAAGCCCGTGCTGGTCGACTTCTGGGCGGAGTGGTGCGGCCCGTGCCGCCAGGTGGCCCCGATCCTCGACGAGATCCAGGCCGCCCACGGCGACAAGATCACGTTCGTGAAGATGAACGTCGACGAGAACCCCGTCACGCCCGCGCAGTACCGCGTGACCGGCATCCCGACCCTCAACGTCTACCAGAACGGCGAGGTCGTGAAGCAGATCGTCGGCGCCAAGCCCAAGGCCGCCCTGCTCAACGAGCTCAGCGACTTCATCGGCTGAGCTCCGCGTGCCCGTCGGCGACGCCCGGTCCCTGCCTTCGCAGGGCCGGGCGTCGCTGCGTCACCGGCATCGTCGCCGGCATCGTCACCGGCGTCGTCACGGGCGTCACCGTGGCCGCGCCGACTTGACGATGTCTGGTCCGGCGGCAACCGTGGAGCCCGCTGGTGCGTCTGTTTGACCGAGGGTCCGCTCGGGGTACGAACCTTCGGGCCGTGCCCGCCTGCTCGACCCCGACCCGCCCGCGTCGTCCACCGACAGCCCGAGAGCCCCGAGAGACCGAGGGAGGCACGTTGACCGATCCCGCCCCTGCGTCCCCCCAGTCCCCTCAGTCCTCGGGGGCCGGCGCCCGGGTCTTCCGGGTCGGCGACACCGGTCCGGCCGTCGCGGAGATCCGGGCCCGTCTGGACCTCCTCGGGCTCGTCGGTGAGGACTCCGCCGCCCCCGCGACCTACGACGCCGCACTCGACCGCGCGGTCCGCGCCTTCCAGCAGCAGCGCGGCCTGTCCGTCGACGGGGTCGTCGGACCCCAGACCTACCGGATGCTCGAGGAGGCGCGCTGGCGGCTCGGCGACCGTCTGCTCACCCACGCGCCGGGCGCCGTGCTCTCCGGCGACGACGTGATCGCGCTGCAGCAGCGGCTGCTCGACCTCGGCTTCCAGGTCGGCAAGATCGACGGCCGCTTCGGCCGGCGGACCGAGCTGGCGGTCCGGGAGTTCCAGCGCAACGTCGGCGTGCCGCCCGACGGCACCTGCGGCCCGGCCACCCTCAAGGCCCTGACCCGGCTCGCCCCGATCGTGCGCGGCGGCCGCCCCAACGCGATGCGCGCCGAGGAGCGGATCCGCGACGCCGGTCCGCAGCTGACCGGCAAGATCGTCGTGATCGATCCCTGCGTCGCCCGGATGCCCGAGGCCGTCAAGGAGCAGGACGCCGGCATCGCGGCCCGGGCCGAGACGCTCATCTCCGACCTCGCCAACCGCGTGGAGGGCCGCCTGGTCGCCACCGGGGTGCAGGCCTACCTGACCAAGCGCGCGGGGGCCGACGAGGCGACCGAGGTGGAGCGTGCCGAGTTCGCCAACCGCACCGACGCGCACCTGGTGATCTCGCTGCAGGTCGACGCGTCCAGCAATGCCGACGCGGCGGGCGTCTCGACGTACTTCTTCGGCCTCGACGCCCACCACGCCTGGTCGTCTGCCGGCGAGCGGTTCGCCAGCCTCGTGCAGCGCGAGATCGTCGCGCGCACCGACCTGACCGACCTGCGCTCGCACGCCAAGAACTGGGACCTGCTGCGCCGCACCAAGATGCCCGCCGTGCGGATCGACGTCGGCTACCTCACCAACCCGGGCGACGCCGCCCGCCTCGGCGACCCGGCGTTCCGCGACGTGGTGGCCGAGGCGATCGTGGTCGCGGTGCAGCGGATGTACCTGTCCCCCGAGACCGACACCCGCACCGGGTTCCTGCGCTTCGACGAGCTGCGCGCGGCCGTCCGCTGAGCCTCGCCCCGGGGCGGTCTCGGTCACCCGGGACGGAACGGGGTGTCAGTCCAGCTTCTCCCGGTGCGCGCCCCGGTTGCCGGCCGCGGGCTGCGGCGCCCGGCCCGGACGGACCGCCCCGAGCAGCTTCTCCAGCGCCGCCTCGACCTCGCCGCGCCAGGTGACCGCCGACTTCACCTCGAGCCGCATCCGCGGGAAGCGCGGGTGCGGTCGCTGGGTCTTGAACCCCACCGCCAGCAGGTAATCCGCCGGCAGGACGCAGCAGGTGTGCTCGACCCCGCCGCGCTTCGGCGCCCGGGTGTCGCCGAACGCCTCGACCGCGCGGATTCCGCCGCGTTTCACCAGGTCGCGGACGACGCTCTGCATGAGCATCCGGCCGATCCCGCCGCCGGCGTACTCCGGCAGCACGAACGCCGTCGACAGCAGCACGGCGTCCTCGCTGATCGGCGCGGTCGGCATCGCCTCGGCGCCGGGGAGGTACGGCGCCGGGGCGAACACGATGAACCCGACCGCACGGTCGTCGACGTACGCCACCCGGCCGCACGACCCCCAGTCGAGCAGGACACCGGAGAGCCAGGCCTCCTTCTCGCTCTTGGCCTCGCCGGCGCGCAGCGCGCGCTCGCGGCGGACCGGGTCGAGCTCCCAGAACAGGCACGACCGGACGTCGTCGGGCAGGTCGGCCAGCGTGTCGAGGGTCAGCCGGGCGAGCTGGCGTCCCGGGCGGATCAGTCCCATGTCGTGGCCCCTCTCGGACGCGCCGTCAGGCGATGCTTCATCCTAGGACTGCACCGGAGGAGTAGTGATGTCCGAGCAGACCAGACGCGAGATCGGCCGCGCCGAGAGCACCGGGCGCGGCGAGCCCGGACGCACCCGGCTGGACAGCTACGTCGACCGCTACGCCGCCCGCACCAACGGGATGACCGCCTCCGAGATCCGCGCCTTGTTCTCCGTCGCCAGCCGGCCCGAGGTGGTCTCGCTGGCCGGCGGGATGCCGAACATCTCAGGCCTCCCGCTCGACGTCGTCGGCCAGGCCATCCACGACCTGGTCCAGACCAATGGCGCCACCGCGATGCAGTACGGCTCCGGCCAGGGCGACCCGACGCTGCGCGAGCAGATCTGCGACGTGATGCGGCTCGAGGGCATCGAGGCGCACCCCGACGACGTCGTCGTCACGGTCGGCTCGCAGCAGGCCGTCGACCTGGTGACCCGGATCTTCTGCGACCCGGGCGACGTGGTGATCTGCGAGGCGCCGTCGTACGTCGGGGCGCTGGGCGTGTTCCGCGCCTACGAGTGCGACGTCGTGCACTGCGAGATGGACAGCGAGGGGCTCGTGCCCTCGGCGCTGCGTGACGCGATCGCCACCGTGCAGGCACAGGGCCGCCGGATCAAGTTCCTCTACACGATCCCCAACTACCACAACCCCGCCGGCGTCACGCTGTCCGCGGAGCGGCGCACCGAGATCCTCGAGATCTGTCGCGAGGCCGACGTGCTGGTGCTCGAGGACAACCCCTACGGCCTCCTGGGCTTCGACGGCGACCCGATCCCCGCGCTGCGGGCCGACGAGGCCGACGGGGTGATCTACCTCGGGTCGTTCTCCAAGACCTTCGCGCCGGGCTTCCGGGTCGGCTGGGTGCTCGCGCCGCACGCCGTCCGCGAGAAGCTCGTGCTGGCCCAGGAGTCCGCGACGCTGTGCCCGCCGGCGTTCTCGCAGATGGCGGTGTCGTCGTACCTCACCCACCACGACTGGCTCGGCCAGATCAAGCAGTTCCGCGAGATGTACCGCGAGCGGCGTGACGCGATGATCGGCGCGCTGGACGACCTGATGCCCGCGGCCGCCCGGTGGAACGTCCCGGCCGGCGGCTTCTACGTCTGGCTGACGCTCCCCGACGGGCTCGACGCCAAGGCGATGCTGCCGCGCGCGGTGACCGCGCGGGTGGCCTACGTGCCGGGCACCGCGTTCTTCGCGGACGGGTTCGGGGCACAGAGCATGCGGCTCTCCTTCTGCTACCCGACGGCCGAGCGGATCCGGGAGGGCGTGCGCCGGCTGACCGGCGTGATCGAGGAGGAGCTCGAGCTGCGCGAGACCTTCGGTGCGCCCTCCCGGCACCTCCAGCGCGGCTACGAAGCCCCCAACAGCGACCTGACCTGAGGAGCAGACGTTGGTCTCGACCCTTCGACAAGCTCAGGACGGCGCCGGATCGTCCACCCGGGTGCTGGTGCTCGCCGGTGGCCTCTCCCACGAGCGGGACGTGTCGATCCGTTCGGGCCGTCGCGTGGCCGAGGCGCTGCGCGACGCCGGCTTCGAGGTCGACGAGCGCGACGTCGACGCGGGCCTGCTCCCCTGGCTCGCGGACCACACCCCCGACTGCGTCGTACCGCTGCTGCACGGCGAGACCGGCGAGGACGGCGCGCTGCGCGAGATCCTCGAGCTGGTCGGCCTGCCGTACGTCGGCGCCGGCCCCGCGGCCTCCCGGGTCGCCTTCGACAAGCCGGTCGCCAAGGTCGTCGCCCAGGGCGCCGGGCTGCACACGCCGCCGTCCGTCACGCTGCCGCACGAGACGTTCCGCGAGCTCGGTGCGGCCATGGTGATGCACCTGCTGGTCGCGGCGCTCGGGCTGCCGCTGATCGTGAAGCCGGCCAAGGGTGGCTCCGCGCTCGGCTGCTCGGTCGTCCGGTCCGCCGACGACCTGCCCAGCGCGATGGTCGACGCGTTCGCCTACGGCGACACCGCGCTCGTCGAGCAGTGCATCGAGGGCGTCGAGGTCGCCGTGCCGGTCATCGACACCGGCGAGGGCCCGCGCGCGCTGCCGGTCGTCGAGGTCAAGCCGGACGGCGGCGTCTACGACTACACCGCGCGCTACACCGCCGGGAGCACGGAGTTCGTCGTGCCCGCGAAGATCGACGACGACCTCGCCGCCGAGTGCGCCCGGGTCGCCGAGACGATCCACGCCGCGCTGGGCCTGCGCGACCTCTCCCGCTCCGACCTGATGATCGACGCCGAGGGGCGGGTCTGGTTCCTGGAGGTCAACGTGGCCCCGGGACTGACCGAGACCTCCACGGTGCCGCTGTCCGTCCAGGCCGCCGGGCTCGACCTCGGCACCCTCGTCGGTGACCTGGTGCGCGCCGCGGTGGCCCGCCGCACCCCCTGACTGACAGGATCGGCCGATGCGCGACCTCACGTACCCGCCGATCATCGTCACGGCCAAGGTGGCGTTCCGCGCCCTCGGGCTGCGCTTCGACCTGACCGGCACCGAGCGGGTCCCCCGCACCGGCGGGGCCGTGCTGGCCTACAACCACGTCTCCTACGTCGACTTCGTGCTCGGCGGGTACGCCGCCCAGCCCTCGCACCGGCTGGTCCGGTTCATGGCCAAGCGCGAGCTGTTCGACCACCGGCTCACCGGGCCGCTGATGCGGTCGCTGCACCACATCGAGGTCGACCGCGCCGAGGGGACGGCGTCGTACGACGAGGGCGTGCGCTACCTCCGCGCCGGCGAGATCGTCGGCATCTTCCCCGAGGCCACCATCTCCCGGTCGTTCGAGATCAAGGAGCTCAAGACCGGTGCCGTGCGGATGGCGGCCGAGGCCGGTGTACCGGTCCTGCCGGTGGTGCTGTGGGGGACGCAGCGGATGTACACCAAGGACCACCCGCGCGACTTCTCCCGCGGCAAGACCATCGCGATCCACGTCGGCGAGCCGCTGCACCCCACCGGCGCCGACCCGGTCGCCGAGACCGCCGAGCTGCACGCCGCGATGAGCGCGATGCTCGACGAGGCCGTCCGCGGCTACCCGGCCGCGGAGCAGCCGCCCGGCTCGTGGTGGCTGCCCGCGTCGTACGGCGGCAGCGCACCCACCCCCGACGAGGCCGCCCGGCTCGACGCCGAGGAGAAGGAGCGTCGCGCGGCCCGCCGGGCCGAGCGCGAGGCCCGCACGTTCCGCCCTGAGTGAACCGCTCTGGCGCGGCCCGCGGCGGCCGTGCTCTGCTGCGGCCCATGAGCACCCTCCTCGTCCTCGGCGGCACCTCCTGGCTCGGCGGCGCGGTGGCGCGGCACGCCCGCGACGCCGGACACGACGTCACCTGCCTGGCCCGCGGCTCCTCCGGCTCCGTCCCCGACGGCGTCACCTGGGTGACCGGCGACCGCGACGACCCGGCCGCGGCGTACACCGAGGTCGCCTCGCGCGACAGGGACGCGGTCGTCGACGTGGCCCGGCAGCCGGTCCACGTGCGCGGCGCCCTCGACGCGCTCGCCGCCCGGGCCGGCCACTGGCTGTTCGTGTCCACCTGCAGCGTCTACGCCGACAACGGCACCCCCGGCGCCGACGAGTCGGCGGCCCTGCACGAGCCGTGGGTCGGGCCGGACCCGCTCGCCCTGGCTCCGGACGAGGAGTACGGCCCGGCGAAGGTCGCCTGCGAGCAGGCCGTCCTCGCCGCCAGGCCGGACGCGCTGGTCGCCCGATCCGGGCTCATCGTGGGGTATGGCGACCGCAGCGACCGCTTCGGCTACTGGCCGGCCCGGTTCGCCCGCGCGGCCGGCTCCCCCCACCGAGACGTCGACGGCGAGGTGCTGCTCGCCCCCAGGGACCAGGCCCTGCAGGTGGTCGACGTCGAGGACTTCGCCGCCTGGCTCGTGCGCTGCGCCGCCGACCGCACCGGCGGCGTGGTGAACGCGATGAGCCCGTCGCTGACGTTGGGCGACCTGTACGACGCCTGCGCCGCGGCCCTCGACGGACCGCCTCCGGCCGCCGCGGAACCGTCCGACGGCTGGCTCCAGGGCCGGGAAGTCACCCCGTGGATGGGCCCGGACTCGCTGCCGCTGTGGCTGCCCCAGCCCGAGTACGCCGGTTTCATGACCCGCGACGTCGCGGCCGCCGAGCAGGCCGGGCTGACCTTCCGCCCGCTCGCCGAGATCGTCCGCGCGAGTCTCGCCTGGGAGCGAGAACGCGGCCTGGACCGCGATCGTCGGGCGGGTCTCACCCCGGCCTACGAGGCCGAGCTGGTCACCGCCTGGCGAGCGGAGGCGCCCGGGACGTCACCCGTGTCCGCGCCGGTGCCGACGGCCTGACGCACCCCTCCGAGGGTGAAACCGCAGGTCAGCGGCGTGCAGCCGGGTCGACTTGTCTCTTTGTCGACAAATCGACAGATCGACCAATCAATCTGTCGACGGTGACGAGCCCGCGTTCGGGTCCATGATGGCGACGATCCGCTCGAGGTCCGGGATCGAGGCGAACTCGACCGTGATCTTCCCCTTCGACCGGCCCAGGTCGACCTTGACCCGGGTCTCCAGCCGGTCGCTCAGCCGCTCCGCGAGGTCGGCCAACGCGGGGGCCGTCGGCTTGTTCCGGCGGACGGCCGGACGCGCCCCGGACCCGAGGTCGCCGACCGTCACGAT
The DNA here is from genome assembly GCF_004168035.1 of Nocardioides iriomotensis. Lineage (GTDB taxonomy): Bacteria > Actinomycetota > Actinomycetes > Propionibacteriales > Nocardioidaceae > Nocardioides_B > Nocardioides_B iriomotensis. Next base: position 137,134 of record NZ_SDPU01000032.1, read on the forward strand.
CTCCTCCAGGCCGCGCACGGAGATGCCCTCCGCGACGACCCGGCCGGCGAGCCGGTCCTGGATGTCGGCGTTGTCGACGGCCAGCAGGGCGCGGGCGTGCCCGGCGGACAGGACCCCGGCAGCGACCCGGCGCTGCACGGCCGGGGAGAGCTTGAGCAGGCGCAGCGTGTTGCTGATCTGCGGGCGGCTGCGACCGATCCGGCCGGCAAGCTCCTCGTGGGTGCAGCCGAAGTCGTCGAGCAGCTGCTGGTACGCGGCCGCCTCCTCGAGCGGGTTCAGCTGCGACCGGTGCAGGTTCTCGAGCAGGGCGTCGCGCAGCAGGTCGTCGTCGCTGGTGTCGCGGACGATCGCGGGGATGACGTCGAGCCCGGCCTCCTGCGTCGCCCGCCAGCGGCGCTCGCCCATGATCAGCTCGTAGCGCGGCTCGCCGTCCCGATCGCCCACCGCCCGGACCACGACGGGCTGGAGCAGCCCGATCTCCTTGATGGAGTGCACCAGCTCGGCCATCGCGTCCTCGTCGAAGACCTGGCGGGGCTGACGCGGGTTGGGGCTGATCGCGGTGACCGGCAGCTCCGCGAAGTGCGCTCCCACGACCGGGGTCAGTCCCTGGCCGTCCGTCGTCGGTGGGGGGACGGAGTCGGAGATGCCGGAGCTCCCGTCGGGAGCGGAAGCAGCCAGCAAGCGCGACGAGTCGGACGTGTCGGACATGTGCCCATTGCCCGACGGCGCGCCGGCCGCGCCGGCCGGGGGCGGGCCGGCGGGGGCGGTCGGGATGAGCGACCCGAGTCCGCGGCCGAGTCCACGACGCTGCTGGGGCTTCTGGTTCATCGGGCCTCTCCCTGGTTCGCGATGGTCGACGCGGCGGCGGCGGCCTCCGGCTCGACGCGGAAGGCCATCTCCCGCGCGGCCTCGAGATAGCTCAGCGCCCCGGGCGAGCTGGGGTCGTACGTCATGACGGTCTGGCCGTAGCTCGGTGCCTCCGAGATCCGCACGGACCGCGGGATCGCGGTGCGCAGCACCTGGTCGCCGAAGTGGCCGCGGACCTCCTCGGCGACGCCGGCGGACAGCCGGGTGCGGGCGTCGTACATGGTCAGCACGATCGTGGAGACGTCGAGACCGGGGTTCAGGTGCGCCTTCACCATCTCGACGGTCTCGAGCAGCTGGCCGAGTCCCTCCAACGCGTAGTACTCCGCCTGGATCGGGATCAGCATCTCGTCGCCGGCCACGAGCGCGTTCAGCGTGAGCAGGCCGAGCGACGGCGGGCAGTCGATCAGCACGTAGTCGAAGCGGTCCTCGGTGTCGGCAAGGATCTGCGGGTGGGCGTGCAGGGCCTTCCGCAGCCGACTCTCGCGCGCCACCATGCTGACCAGCTCGATCTCCGCGCCGGCCAGGTCGATCGTCGCGGGCACGACGAAGAGGTGCTCGATCTCCGGGCTCGGCTGGACGATCTCAGCAAGGTCGGTGCCGTCGACGATCGCGTCGTAGGTCGAGAGGGTCCCCCGGTGGTGGTCGATGGACAGCGCTGTCGAGGCGTTGCCCTGAGGGTCCAGGTCGACGACGAGGACCCGGAGCCCGCCCTGCGCCAGCGCCGCCGCCATGTTGACCGTCGTCGTGGTCTTGCCGACGCCGCCCTTCTGGTTGGCGACGACCATCACGCGCGTCTGTGGCGGGCGCGGCAGTGGTCCGCGCAGGTGCAGGCCGGCCCGCACCATCAGCTCCTGCTCGACCGTGCGGGCCAGCGGGGTGGAGTCGTCCAGGGCGCTGGCACCCAGGGCGTAGTCGCCCGCGGTGCGGTACGCGGCCCCCGGTGCCGGCGCCGGACCGAAGCGCGACGGCTCGGGCGACGAGGGCGCGGTCGGGAGGGAAGGTGTCACGGGCTTCTCCTGGTCAACCGGGGGCGCTGCCGAGATGGTTTCACGTGAAACCGCCGCCTCGGTGTCCGCGGTGTCCGCCGTCATGGCCGCCGCCAGAGGCTCTGTTTCACGTGAAACATCCGACGGCGCCGCCAACTCATGCACGGTCTGTGGATCAATCTGTGGATTCTGTGGGTATCTCGGCCAGCCGAGCGTGGGGACGGTCTGCGAGACCCCGGTGGCGTCCGTCGATGAGCCGCGAAGAGCCGGCCATCCGAGACCGCTGACCGTCGGGACCGAGCCGTCCGAGCTGGAACTGTGGAGCGGGGTCACACGCACCCTTTCGGTGGCAGGACGGGGAAGGTCGGTGGAGGCGCGCCGGCTGTGGGCGGACGCGAGGTCCCAACCTAGTCGCGGACCGGAGCCGCTTCCACCCGTACGACGATGGTCGGGGGATCGACGACGCCGATTCCCAGCGTGTGGACGGAGGCCGGCCCCGCCCCCAGCGTGCGCAGCTGCTTCCGCGCGTCGTCGATCTCCTCCTGGGCGCTGGACCCCTTCATCGCCATGACGGCGCCCCGGGGGTGAGCGAGGGGCAGCGACCACCGGAGCAGCTTCGGCAGCGGGGCCACCGCGCGGGACGTCACCACGTCGAAGCGGCGGACACCGTGCAGCTCCTCGGCTCGCGCCCGCACGACCTCGACGTGGCCGAGACCCAGGGTCGTCACCACCTCGTCGAGGAAGGTGGTGCGCCGCAGCAGTGGCTCGACGAGCGTCACCGTGAGGTCGGGCCGCGCGATGGCCAGCACCAGACCGGGCAGACCGGCTCCGCTGCCGATGTCGCAGACGGTGGAGCGCTCGGAGACGAGCTCGCCCAGCACCGCGCAGTTCAGAAGGTGCCGCTCCCACAGCCGGGGAGTCTCCCGGGGACCGATCAGGCCGCGGATCACGCCGTCGTGGGCGAGCAGCTCCGCGAAGCGCTCCGCCGTCGGGAGCCCGGCAGCGAACACCCCCCGGGCCTCGGCCGGCGCCGAAGGAGCGGGGGGTGTTTCACGTGAAACGTCGTCCGAGGTCACGACTGTGGCAGCACCACGACGTACCGCCGGGGCTCCTCGCCCTCGGACTCCGACGTCAGTCCGGCGGCGGCCACGGCGTCGTGCACGACCTTGCGCTCGAACGGCGACATCGGCGTCAGCGCCTGCCGCTCGCCGGAGTCCTTGACGGTGGCGACCGTGTCCGCGGCGAGCTTCTCCAGGCGGGCCCGCTTGTCCGCGCGGTGCCCACCGATGTCGAGCATCAGCCGCGAGCGCTCGCCGGTCTCCCGGTACACCGCCAGCCGGGTCAGCTCCTGCAGCGCCTCCAGCACCTCGCCGTCGCGGCCGACGAGCAGGGAGAGGTCGCCGCCCACAATCGACACCGAGGCGCGATCGCCCTCGACGTCCATGTCCAGGTCGCCGTCCAGGTCGGCGATGTCGAGCAGTTCCTCGAGGTAGTCCGCGGCGATCTCGCCCTCGGTCTCCAGCAGATCCTCAGGGCTGCTCGTCGACGAGGCCTCGCCCGAGGGCTCGGTCCCGTCGGTGTCCAGGTCGCTGGCGTCGTTGGCGTCAACGGCCTCGTCGGTGTTGTCGGCGTCGGGCGTCTCGGTGACGTCGTCGGTGTCGGTCACGGGGGTCTGGTCGCTCACGGCGTGCTCCTTGCTGAATCAGGTGAATCAGGCGCGTCAGGTCGGTCGGTCGGATCCGTCGGGTCGGGCGGGCGAGCTCACGCCTGCGACGGCCCCGGTTCCTCGTCGCCGGGCTTCGGCTGCGGGTCCTGGCTGCGGGGGGTGCCCCCCTGCTTCTTGCGCTGGCTGCGCGACTGCTTACGGGGCTGCTGCCGCTGCACCGGCGGCGCGGGCTTCTCCTCGACCTCCGGTGCCGGGGACTCCTCGACCACTCCGCCGTGCCGCTCCGCCTTGCGCTGCGCCTTGTGGGCGTCGCGCTCCTTCTTCGCGGCCTCGGCGGGCGTGCCCGGCGCGGGGTTGTTCCGGATGACGTAGAACTGCTGGCACATCGTCCACAGGTTGGAGGTGGTCCAGTAGAAGAGGACACCGATCGGGAACGCGATGCCACCGACGGCGAACACCAGCGGGAGGACGTAGAGCAGCATCTTCTGCTGCTGGGCGTACGGCCCGGACATCGCGTCCGCCGGCATGTTCTTGCTCATCAGCTGACGCTGGGTGAGGAAGGTCGTCGCGGTCATCGCGATCACCAGGAAGGCGGCCAGCACGCGCACGCTGAGCTCGTCGGTCGACACGAACGTGTCGGAGATCTTCGCGCCCAGGAAGACCGCGTCGCCGAACTGCTTGTTCAGCGTCTCCGTCATGAAGCCGCGCTCCTGCGACGGGTCCTTCGCGGCCTGGTCGATGAGCCGGAAGAGGGCGAGGAAGATCGGCATCTGCAGCAGGATCGGCAGGCACGAGGCGAACGGGTTGGTGCCCGTCTCCTTGTACAGCTTCATCGTCTCCTGGGCGAGACGCTCCCGGTCGTGGCCGTACTTCTTCTGCAGCTCCCGCACCTTCGGCTGGATGAGCTGCATGTTGCGGCTGGACTTGATCTGCTTGACGAACAGCGGGATCAGCGCCGCCCGGATCACCAGGGTCAGGCCGATGATCGACAGCACCCAGGCCAGACCGGTCTCGGGACCGAAGATCCCGCCCCACAGCCGGTGGAAGGCCAGCAGCACGAACGACGTCACGTAGTACAGCGGCGTCATGATGAAGCTGCCGAGGGCTTGGAAGAGGTCGATCACTCAGGCTCCTGGGGCGTGGTGGGTGGCAGTGCTGCCGGGCGTGCCGGGCGAACCCGGCACCGGGTCGTAGCCGCCGGCTGCCCACGGGTGGCAACGGGCGAGTCGGCGGATCGCGAGCCAGCTCCCTCGCACGCTGCCGTGCAGGGTCACCGCCTCGAGCGCGTACGCCGAGCAGGACGGGTGGTACCGGCAGACCTGGCCGTACAGCGGGCTGATCAACAGCCGGTACAGCTTGAGGAAGCCGATGAGCAGATACTTCATGCCGACCGCCCGCCCGCGGGATCGACCGGGTCGCCCAGGACAGCCGGGACGGCCGGGTCGCCCGGGTCGGCCGCGGTCAGGGGGGCCGGGGAGGACACGGTGGAGGAACGACCGAGCAGCCGGTCGAGTGCCCGGTCCAGGTCGGCGCCCAGTTCGGCGTACGACGCGGTCGCCGCCGCCGGCAGCGCCCGGACCACGAGCACAGCAGAGCCCGGCAGCGACGCGTGTCGCTCCCGGGCGAGGTGACGGAGGCGGCGTTTCACCTGGTTGCGGACGACCGCGCCCCCGACGGCCTTGCTGACCACGAAGCCGACCTGGGCGGGGACCGCCTGGTCGTCCTGGTCAGCGACAGCCACGAGGTGGAGCACCATCGTCCGGCTGCCCGCCCGGCGGCCGTGACGGACCGTCCGGGAGAAGCCGCGGCTCGAGGTGAGTCGCTGTGCCCGGGTCAGCACCGGTCGGGCAGCACGGTCGGCCGGATCAGACCGACAGGCTCTTGCGGCCCTTGCGGCGGCGCGACGAGAGGATCGCGCGGCCGGCACGGGTACGCATCCGCAGGCGGAAGCCGTGCACCTTGTGACGGCGACGGTTGTTCGGCTGGTACGTGCGCTTGCTCACGAGCGTGTCTCCGGTGTGTCGGGTGTGCGGTTCCCGGGTCTGACGTGGGAACCATGGTTGGGTCTGTGGGTCGAACGCGATCCTGGCGGAACGGCGGCAGAGTGGGCATGCGACACCGGTCGAGTCCGCTTCGACCTCCCAACGGTACGGGCTGCCCCGGAACAGGGTCAAACTGATCCACCCGCACGCGCGAGACCGCGGTGCCCGGTTCTCCACGGCGGTTCTCCCCGACCTGTGGACAACCGCTTGATCCACAGGCTCGGCGCTTGTTAGCGTGCGGGCCGTCCCGAGTTCCCCACGGTGGACGCCCTCGCAACCCACGACCGGTTCACCAGGTCGTGAGCGGCCCGGAGGTCGGCCGGTCGAAAACCGTCGCTGACCTGCACGGATGTGGCCCTCCGAGGCACGTCCACGGTCTCGGCCCGATCTCCGCCCGCAGCGGCGCCGTCGGATGCACAACCTGTGGACAAAGATGTGGACCACCCGCAGCACCAGGATGGGGAGAACCGCGTGGACGACTCGACCGCCCGCCCGCCGACGGGCCAGACCGACCAGGAGACCGCGACCGGCGCGTCGGCGCCGGACCTGAGCACGGTGTGGCGGACGCTCATCGACGACCTGCCGCCGAGCCAGCGGGCCTGGCTCGCCGCGAGCCGGCCGGTGACCCTCCACGAGCACACCGCGATCGTCGCGGTCGCCGACGACTTCACCCGCAACCAGCTCGAGGGCCGGCTGCGCACCAGGCTCGAGGACGCCCTCGGCCACGCCTTCGGCACCCAGGTCCGGATCGCCGTCACCGTCGACCCCGAGCTCGAGGCCGCCTCGCCGCACCCGGCGACACCCCCGTCGCCGGTCGCGTCGGCCGCGGGCGGCCGCGACGCGGGCGACGGCGGCGCCCCGGCCCCGCTCGGTGACGAGCTCGACACGGGCTACGACACGGGGTCGATCAATCCATCCATCGACTTGTCGACAAATCCACTCGACGTGCCGACGCCGTTCGGCGCCACTGCGCCCAAGCCGGCGGGCACCGCTCTGGAGACCCGCCTCAACCCGAAGTACGTCTTCGAGACCTTCGTCATCGGCTCGTCCAACCGGTTCGCGCACGCCGCGGCGGTCGCGGTGGCGGAGGCGCCGGGCAAGGCCTACAACCCGCTGCTCATCTACGGCGACAGCGGCCTGGGCAAGACCCACCTGCTGCACGCGATCGGCCACTACGTCCGCAGCCTGTTCAACGGCGCCCGGGTCCGCTACGTGAGCTCGGAGGAGTTCACCAACGAGTTCATCAACGCGATCCGCGACGACAAGGCGGCGATGTTCCAGCGCCGCTACCGCGACGTCGACGTCCTGCTGATCGACGACATCCAGTTCCTGGAGGGGAAGATCCAGACGCAGGAGGAGTTCTTCCACACGTTCAACACCCTCCACAACGCCAACAAGCAGATCGTCATCACCTCCGACCGCGCCCCCAAGCGGCTCGAGGCGCTCGAGGACCGGCTCCGCAACCGGTTCGAGTGGGGACTCATCACCGACGTCCAGCCGCCGGACCTCGAGACCCGGATCGCGATCCTCCGCAAGAAGGCCGCGACCGAGCGGATGACCGCGCCGCCCGACGTGCTGGAGTTCATCGCCTCCAAGATCCAGACCAACATCCGCGAGCTCGAGGGCGCCCTGATCCGGGTCACGGCGTTCGCCAGCCTCAACCGCCAGCCGGTCGACCTGACCCTGGCCGAGATCGTGCTCAAGGACCTGATCCCCGAGGGCGGCGAGCCGGAGATCAGCGCGGCGCTGATCATCGCCCAGACCGCGGCGTACTTCGGCCTCTCCATCGACGACCTGTGCGGCTCGAGCCGCAGCCGCGTGCTGGTCACCGGCCGGCAGATCGCGATGTACCTGTGCCGCGAGCTCACCGACCTGTCGCTGCCGAAGATCGGCCAGCAGTTCGGCGGCCGCGACCACACCACCGTGATGCACGCCGACAAGAAGATCCGGCAGCTGCTCGCCGAGCGACGCTCCGTCTACAACCAGGTCACCGAGCTGACCAACCGGATCAAGCAGCAGGCCCGCCAGTCGTGACGCGGGGCCCGTCGGCACCCTCAGGGTGTGGAGCGCGGTGTGAAGAATTGTCATTCCGTCGTGCACGCCCTGTGGACACACAGGTGTACGACGGTCGGCGGCGCCCGACGAACCACAAGCCTCCCCAGCCGCACCGGGTTTCGTCCACACCCCGGCGGGACGACAAATCGACCGCTGACCAGCAGGAACCCCTGTTTTCCACAGTATCCACCGTGCCTGTGAACACGATGGGACTACAGATGGTTCCGACCTGGACCAACTCCGAGACCCGGCCCGATCTGGGGACAACCGGTCCGCAGGCCCTCCCGGTGCCCCGTCCCCGGACGGATCGGACGAATCACAACTTCCGTACTCCCTATGTGCGGCACTCGCTGCGCGTGGCAGGATGCTCACCCCGAGGACTCCTCGGCCCCGTTCTCGTAGTTCCCGCCGACCACCCCGGCGCAGGAGGCGATCACCCGTGAAGTTCCGCGTCGAGCGCGACGTGCTGGCCGATGCCGTCGCGTGGGCGGCTCGCAGCCTGCCGGTCCGGCCGAGCGCCCCCGTGCTGGCCGGCCTCCTCATCGAGACCACCAGCGACGGCCTGCAGCTCAGCACGTTCGACTACGAGACCTCGGCACGTGCGACCGTGCCCGCCGACGTCTCCGAGGAGGGCAAGGCGCTGGTCTCCGGCCGCCTGCTCGCCGACATCTGCCGCAGCCTGCCCGCCAAGCCGGTCGAGATGACGATCGAGGGCGCGAAGGTGTCCCTCACCTGCGGCAGCGCACGGTTCAGCCTGCAGACGATGCCGGTCGAGGAGTACCCCACGCTCCCCGACATGCCCGAGGCCACCGGCACCGTGCCGAGCGACCTGTTCGCCAACGCGGTCAGCCAGGCCGTCACGGCCGCCGGCCGCGACGACATGCTCCCGGTGCTCACCGGTGTGCGACTCGAGATCGACGGCTCCGACCTGTCCCTGCTGGCCACCGACCGGTTCCGGCTCTCGCTGCGCGAGCTCGGCTGGGACCCCGGTGCCACCGACGTGAGCGCCGCCGCGCTGGTGCCGGCCAAGGTGCTCGCCGACACCGCGAAGTCGCTGACCTCCGGTGCCGAGGTGACGATCGCGCTCGCGACGTCGGGCGCCGGCGAGGGCATCATCGGCTTCGAGGGCTCGGCCGGCGGCGGCGTCCGCCGCACCACCACCCGGCTCCTCGACGGCGAGTTCCCCAAGGTGCGCACGCTCTTCCCGACCGAGCAGCAGACGATCGCGCGGGTCGACCGGGCCACCCTCGTCGAGGCGGTCAAGCGCGTCTCGCTCGTCGCCGAGCGCAACACCGCGGTCCAGCTCGCCTTCACCTCCGGCCAGCTCACCCTCGACGCCGGCAGCGGCGACGAGGCGCTGGCGACCGAGCAGATCGACGCCGACGTCAAGGGCGCCGACATCACCACCGGCTTCAACCCGCAGTTCCTGCTCGACGGCCTGACCGCCATGGAGTCCCCGGTGGTCGAGCTCGCGTTCACCCAGGCGTCGAAGCCGGCGGTGATCGTGGGCGTCGACGGGCCGGATGGCGAGGCCGACCTGGCCTTCCGCTACCTGCTGATGCCGCGCCGCCTGCTCTCCTGACCCGCGGCGTAGGCTCGCCCGGTACTCACTGCACCAGCTCGCGCGCGGGAGGAAAGCCATGGAGATCGGCCTGATCGGGCTCGGCAAGATGGGCGGCAACATGCGGGAGCGGATCCGCCGCGCCGGCCACACCGTCGTCGGCTTCGACCGCAACCCCGACGTCAGCGACGTCGACAGCCTCGAGGCACTCGTCGAGGCGCTTCCCTCCCCCAAGGTCGTCTGGGTGATGGTCCCCGCGGGCGACCCGACCCGGGCCACCGTCGAGCAGCTCAAGGACCTCCTCGGCGAGGGCGACATCGTCATCGACGGCGGCAACTCCCGGTGGACCGACGACCAGCGGCACGGCGACCTGCTGGCGGAGAAGGGCATCGGCTTCGTCGACTGCGGCGTCTCCGGCGGCGTGTGGGGTCTCGAGAACGGCTACGCGCTGATGGCCGGCGGCGACCCGGCGCACATCAAGACGGTCCAGCCGGTGTTCGACGCGCTCAAGCCGGAGGGCGAGTTCGGCTGGGTGCACGCCGGCAAGGTCGGCGCCGGGCACTTCTCCAAGATGGTGCACAACGGCATCGAGTACGCCGTGATGCAGGCGTACGCCGAGGGCTGGGAGCTGCTCGAGAAGGTCGAGATGGTCGACAACGTCACCGAGGTCTTCCGCTCCTGGCGCGAGGGAACGGTCATCCGGTCCTGGCTGCTCGACCTGCTCGTCGCCGCGCTCGACGAGGACCAGCACCTCGACGAGATCCGCGGCTACGCCGACGACTCCGGCGAGGGACGCTGGACCGTCGAGGCCGGCATCGAGAACGCCGTCGCCACCCCGGCGATCACCGCCGCGCTGTACGCCCGGTTCGTGTCCCGCCAGGACGACAGCCCCGCGATGAAGGCCGTCGCCGCGATGCGCAACCAGTTCGGCGGGCACGCCACCCACACCGCGGCGCCGCCCGGCGGCGACGCGAGCTGACGCGGGCTCCGGCAGCACTCGTGCACGTCGTCCGTCTCTCCCTGCACGACTTCCGGTCGTACGCCGAGGCCGAGGTCGCCCTCGAGCCGGGCGTGACGTCGTTCGTCGGCCGCAACGGGCAGGGCAAGACCAACCTGGTCGAGGCGGTCGACTACATCGCCCGGCTGTCCTCGCACCGGGTGAGCAGCGACGCCCCGCTCGTCCGGCACGGCGCCGACCAGGCCGTCGTCCGCGCCGCGGTCGTCCGGGACGGCCGGGAGGCGCTGCTGGAGATCGAGATCAACCCCGGCCGGTCCAACCGCGCCCGGATCAACCGGGCCCCGCTCCCCCGCGCCCGCGAGATGCTCGGCCTGGTCCGCACCGTCCTGTTCAGCCCCGAGGACCTGACCCTGGTCAAGGGCGACCCCTCCGACCGGCGCCGGTTCCTCGACGACCTGCTCGTGCTCCGGGCACCGCGGTACGCCGGGGTGCGCGCCGACTACGACCGGGTGCTGCGGCAGCGCAACGCCCTGCTCAAGAACGCCCGCGACCGCGGCGGCCGCCGCGGGCCTGACGAGCACTTCGACAGCACCCTCGAGGTCTGGAACCAGCAGCTCGCCACGCTCGGCGCCGAGCTGCTCACCGCGCGGCTCGTCCTCGTCGACGACCTCGGCCCCCTCGTCGGCCGCGCCTACGAGGCCGTCGCCCAGACGAAGAACTGGGCCAGCCGCGACGACGCGAACCTGGAGTACCGGGCGTCCTTCGAGCTGCCCGAGACCCGCGACCGGGTCGTCGTGCGGGACGCGCTGCTCGCCGAGCTCGAGCGCCGCAAGGCCGACGAGGTCCAGCGCGGGGTGAGCCTGGTCGGGCCACACCGCGACGAGCTGTACCTCGGCCTCGGACCACTGCCGGTGAAGGGCTACGCCTCCCACGGGGAGTCCTGGTCGTTCGCGCTGGCGCTGCGGCTGGCCTCCTACGACCTGCTGCGCAGCGAGGGCGACGACCCGATCCTGATCCTCGACGACGTGTTCGCCGAGCTCGACACCGAGCGTCGCGAACGCCTGGCCGAGCTGGTCGCCGGCGCCGAGCAGGTCCTGGTCACCGCGGCGGTCGCCGCCGACGTGCCCGCCGCGTTGCGGGGCCGCCGCGTCGACGTGGTCGACGGGAAGGTGGCGGCCCGTGCCGACTGAGCCCCACGACCCCACTCCCCAGGAGCCACCCGGCGAGACAACCTCGCCGGGCGACGACCACCGGGACACCGGCCTGGACCTGGCCCGCTCGATCGCCCGCGGACTGGCCGGCACGGGCGGACCCGCCAAGCGGCGCCGCCCCGCCGGGAGCCGGCGCGGCCGGCCCCGCCGTACAGACCCGTCGGCCAGCGGCGCGCACCCCGACGACCGCGACCCCCAGCTGCTCGACCACACCATCGGCCGGCTCATCGCCGACCAGGGCTGGGGCACCGACGTCCGGGTGCACGGCGTCTTCAGCCGCTGGGAGCACCTGGTCGGCCGCGAGGTCGCCCAGCACTGCCGGCCCGAGTCGTTCACCCCCGGCGACCGCGCCGACGGCGGCGGCACCCTGGTGATCCGCACCGACTCCACCGCGTGGGCCACCCAGATGAAGCTGCTCGCGCCCACCGTGCTGACCCGTCTCAACGACGAGCTCGGCGACGGCACCGTCACCCTGATCGACGTGCTCGGTCCGCACGTGCCGAGCTGGAAGAAGGGCCTGCGCTCGGTCAAGGGTGGCCGCGGCCCGCGCGACACCTACGGCTGACCCGACCCGCTCCCCGGGTCACTCGACGCACGGCCCGCTGAGCCGATCTGGCGGCCCCGCGGCCGTATGGGGACCAACGACCGCCCCCCGCAGCCCGCCGCAGGTGCCCTGTGAGGCCCACAATCGCCCTTTCTCGCGTCGGATCCCCCCGAAACACGAGTCGTACTGTCTCGTCTGACGCCCTGGCGGGTACACTGGGCGGTGAGGTCGACTCCCGAGCGACGCACTGCCGAGGTCGACCTTCGTCATGCCGCCACCGGCGGTGCGACCCCCCGAGATGAACAGCGCAAAGGATGGCTCGTGGCCGACCAGCCCACTCCGGAAGACATCGCCGAGACCGCTGCGGCCCTCGCCCCCGCCGGCAGCAACCACGCCGTCGAGGACGGCAAGTACGACGCCTCCGCCATCCAGGTCCTCGAGGGCCTGGAGGCGGTCCGCAAGCGTCCCGGCATGTACATCGGCTCCACCGGCGAGCGCGGACTGCACCACCTGATCTGGGAGATCGTCGACAACGCGGTCGACGAGGCCCTCGCCGGGCACTGCGACCGGATCGTGGTGACCCTGCTCGAGGACGGTGCCGTCCGCGTCTCCGACAACGGCCGCGGCATCCCGACCGACACCGCGCCCGGCCAGGAGATGCCGGCCGTGACGATGGCGCTGACGATGCTGCACGCCGGCGGCAAGTTCGGCGGTGGCGGCTACAAGGTCTCCGGCGGCCTGCACGGTGTCGGCGTCTCGGTGGTCAACGCCCTGAGCAGCACGCTCCAGGTCGACGTCCGCAACCGCGGCCACCACTGGCGGCAGACCTTCAGCCTCGGCGTGCCGGACGGGCCGCTCCAGCAGCTCGAGGAGACCGACGAGACCGGGACGACCGTGACGTTCTGGGCCTCACCGGACATCTTCGAGACCACGACGTACTCCCTCGAGACCATCACCCACCGCATCCGCGAGATGGCCTTCCTCAACCGGGGCCTCGAGATCGTCGTCCGCGACGAGCGTGCCGACGCCGACGACATCGCCGAGGCGGTCGCCGACGACACGATCAGCAGCGAGGTCGACGGTGGTCACGACGCCATCCGCGGTGACGGCGCCGCGCTCGAGCAGCGGTTCAGGTACGACCGCGGCCTCATCGACTACGTCGAGCACCTCAACCGGCGCAAGGAGAAGGCGAACCCGTCGATCATCTCCTTCTCGGCCGAGCAGGACGGCACCGACAACCGCAGCGCGATGAGCCTCGAGATCGCGATGCAGTGGAACACCTCGTTCCAGGAGTCGGTGCACACCTTCGCCAACACGATCAACACCCACGAGGGCGGCACCCACGAGGAGGGCTTCCGCGCCGCGCTCACCAGCCTGGTCAACAACTGGGGCGAGGAGTGGGGCCTGATCAAGAAGAAGGAGGACCGGGTCTCCGGTGACGACATCCGCGAGGGCCTGACCGCGATCATCTCGATCAAGCTCGGCGAGCCGCAGTTCGAGGGGCAGACCAAGACCAAGCTCGGCAACACCGAGGCCAAGAGCTTCGTGCAGCGGCTGGTCAACGAGCAGCTCGGCGACTGGCTCGGCCAGAACCCCGCCGAGGGCAAGGACATCGTCCGCAAGGCCCAGGCCGCGGCGACCGCCCGGATCGCCGCGCGCAAGGCCCGCGACCTCGCCCGTAGCCGCAAGGGCCTGCTCGGCGGCGGAGGCCTCCCCGGCAAGCTCGCCGACTGCCAGTCGACCAACCCCGCCGAGTGCGAGGTCTTCATCGTCGAGGGCGACTCCGCCGGCGGCTCGGCCAAGTCCGGCCGCGACCCGCGCGTCCAGGCGATCCTGCCGATCCGCGGAAAGATCCTGAACGTCGAGAAGGCCCGTCTCGACAAGGTCCTGGGCAACCAGGAGGTGCAGGCGATCATCTCCGCGCTCGGCACCGGCATCCACGAGGAGTTCGACCTCGACAAGCTGCGCTACCACAAGGTGGTGCTGATGGCCGACGCCGACGTCGACGGCCACCACATCAACACCCTGCTGCTGACGCTGCTGTTCCGCTTCATGCGCCCGCTGATCGAGCACGGCCACGTCTACATGGCGCAGCCGCCGCTCTACCGCCTGCGCTGGAACAAGCCGGCCGAGCACGAGTTCGTCTACTCCGACGCCGAGCGCGACGCCCTGCTGCGCGCCGGCCAGGAGGAGGGCAAGAAGCTGCCCAAGGACAACCCCGTCCAGCGCTACAAGGGTCTCGGCGAGATGAACGCCGACGAGCTGTGGGAGACCACGATGGACCCCGACCAGCGGCTGATGCTCCAGGTGACCCTCGACGACGCGGCCCAGGCCGACGAGATCTTCTCGATCCTCATGGGCGAGGACGTCGAGCAGCGCCGCTCGTTCATCCAGCGCAACGCCAAGGACGTCAGGTTCCTGGACATCTAGTCCGGAACCCCCCGCACCCCGTCGTACGACGAAGAAAGCTGACCTGTGACTGAGAACGTGATCGAGCCCGGCGGCCGGATCGAGCCGGTGGAGCTGCAGACCTCCATGCAGCGCGCCTACATCGACTACGCGATGGCCGTCATCGTCGGGCGCGCGCTGCCCGACGTGCGAGACGGGCTCAAGCCGGTGCACCGCCGCGTCCTCTACGCCATGTACGACGGGGGCTACCGCCCCGACCGCGGCTTCTCCAAGTGCTCGCGCGTCGTCGGCGACGTGATGGGTCAGTACCACCCGCACGGCGACTCCGCGATCTACGACACCCTGGTCCGGCTCGCGCAGCCGTGGGTGATGCGCGCGCCGCTGATCAACGGCCAGGGCAACTTCGGCTCGCCGGGCAACGACCCCGCGGCCGCGATGCGGTACACCGAGTGCCGGATGGCGCCGCTGGCCATGGAGATGGTCCGCGACATCGACGAGGACACCGTCGACTTCGCGCCCAACTACGACGGTCGCTCGCAGGAGCCGACGATCCTTCCGGCGCGGTTCCCCAACCTGCTGGTCAACGGCTCGGCCGGCATCGCGGTCGGCATGGCGACCAACATCCCGCCGCACAACCTGCGTGAGGTCGCCGAGGGTGCGCAGTGGGCGCTCGAGCACCCCGACGCCACCCGTGAGGAGCTGCAGGACGCGCTCATCGAGCGGGTCAAGGGTCCCGACTTCCCCAACGCCGCGCTGATCGTCGGCCGGCAGGGCATCGAGCAGACCTACCGCACGGGTCGTGGCTCGATCACCCAGCGCGCGGTGATCGAGATCGACGAGGACTCCAAGGGCCGCACCAACCTCGTCATCACCGAGCTGCCCTACATGGTCAACCCGGACAACCTCGCGCTGAAGATCGCGGAGCTCGCCGACAGCGGCAGGGTGCAGGGCATCGCCGACGTCCGCGACGACACCTCCTCGCGCACCGGTCAGCGCCTGGTCGTCGTGCTCAAGCGCGACGCCGTCGCCCGGGTGGTGCTCAACAACCTGCTCAAGCACACCGAGCTGCAGACCAACTTCAGCGCCAACATGCTCGCGCTCGTCGACGGCGTGCCGCGCACGCTGACGATCGACCAGTTCGTCAGCCACTGGGTGGCCCACCAGATCGAGGTCATCCAGCGGCGGACCCGCTTCCGCCTGGCCGAGGCCGAGCGTCGCGCCCACATCCAGCGCGGCCTGGTCAAGGCGCTCGACGCGCTCGACGAGGTCATCGCCCTCATCCGGCGCAGCCCCGACGTCGACGAGGCCCGCACCGGCCTGATCCAGCTGCTCGACATCGACGAGGTGCAGGCGCAGGCCATCCTCGACATGCAGCTGCGCCGGCTCGCGGCCCTCGAGCGGCAGAAGATCGTCGACGAGCTGGCCCGCCTCGAGGCGGTCATCGCCGACCTCGAGGACATCCTGGCCAGCGAGCCCCGCCAGCGGCAGATCGTCGGCGACGAGCTCGCCGAGATCGTGGAGCGCTACGGCAACGACCGCCGTACCCAGATCATCCCCGCCGACGGCGACCTGTCGATGGAGGACCTGATCCCCGACGAGGACCTCGTCGTCACGATCACCCGCGGCGGCTACGCCAAGCGCACCCGCGCCGACCAGTACCGCATCCAGAAGCGCGGCGGCAAGGGCGTCCGCGGTGCGCAGCTCCGCGGCGACGACGTCGTCGAGCACTTCATGGCGACCAGCAACCACCACTGGCTGCTGTTCTTCACCACGGCCGGGCGGGTCTACCGCACCAAGGCCTACAACCTGCCCGAGGCCTCGCGCGACGCGCGCGGCGGGCACGTCGCCGGGCTGCTGTCGTTCCAGCCCGACGAGGAGATCGCCCAGGTGCTGGCGATCCGCGACTACGACCAGGCGCCGTACCTCGTGCTCGCCACCCGCAGCGGCCTGGTCAAGAAGACCAGCCTCGGCGACTACAACAGCCCGCGGCAGGCCGGCGTCATCGCGATCAACTTCCGCGAGGACGACGACGAGCTGATCGGGGCCGAGCTGGTCGGCGACGACGACCACGTGCTGCTGGTGTCGAAGAAGGGCCAGGCGATCCGGTTCCTCTCCACCGACATGCGCGCGATGGGCCGGGCGACCTCCGGCGTGACCGGCATGAAGTTCCGCGAGGGCGACGAGATGCTCTCGATGTCCGTGATCCGGGGGGAGCAGATCGCCGCCGAGGAGGCCGCCCACGAGAAGGCGGCGGCGACCGGCGAGTCCACCGCGGCCGGCGACCTGCCCGACGTGCAGGAGCAGTACGTCTTCACGATCACCGACGGCGGTTTCGCGAAGCGGACGTCGATCGCCGACTACCGCCTCCAGACCCGCGGAGGAATCGGGATCAAGACCATGAAGCAGGACGACGACCGCGGCAACCTGGTCGGCGCCTTCATCGTGGTCGAGGGCGACGAGGTGCTCGCGATCAAGTCGTCCGGCCAGGTCACCCGCTCCGCGATCGACGACAACCTGCGGCCCACCGGCCGCGACACCAAGGGTGTCCGGTTCGTCGGGGTGAGCGACGGGGACGCCGTGGCCCAGGTCGCGCGCAGCGTCGAGCGGGCACCCGAGATCGAGGAGGCCGTCGAGGAGGCGGAGGAGGAGTCCGCCGCCGAGGCCGCCGAGGCCGCCGCGGGAGACGCGGTTCAGGCCACGGATTCCGCCGAGGTGTCGGATGACCAGGGGGATGCGACAATCGACAGCGACCCTGCCGTCGATGGCGCCCCCGACCAGACCACTGAGGAGTCCTGATGGCTGACCGCCGTGGCGACGACACTCCACTCGCCCCACGACGCTCGCTCGGAACCCCGGGTCGCAGCACGGCCGACGACGAGTCCCGGCGTCCGCTGAGCGAGCGGGTCTCCGCCGCCGTGTCCGCCGCGAGCAGCGCGGTGCAGCAGGCCGCGTCCCCGTCCGGGCCGAGCACCCGGACGACGACCCCGTCGCGACCGGGACCGGTGCCCGGCCGTCCCGCGGCGTCCTCGCCCCGGCCCGGGCGGACCCGTCGTGCCCGGCTGCGGCTGGTGCACCTCGACCCGTGGTCGGTGATGAAGACGTCGTTCCTGCTGTCGATCGCCTTCGGCATCGTCACCGTGGTGTCGGTCGCGGTCGTCTGGGCGGTGCTCGGCGCGGCCGGCGTGTGGGACTCGATCAACTCCACCGTCACCGACGTGCTGGGCGGCGAGTCGGCGTCGACGTTCGACATCCAGAACTACGTCGGCACCAGTCGCGTGCTCGGCTTCACGATGATCGTCGCGGTCGTCGACGTCATCCTGATCACGGCCATCGCGACCCTGGGCGCGTTCCTCTACAACCTCGCCGCGGCACTGCTCGGCGGGCTCGAGGTCACCCTCGCCGAGGACGACCACTGAGCGTCGGCCTCGGTTTGGGCGGCGCCGAGACGATGCGGTAATCTCTCCCGTCGGCGCGACCGACCCGCGAGATCCTCATCCGCGGCACGTCGCGCGCTGCATGCGGGCCTATAGCTCAGACGGTTAGAGCGCTTCCCTGATAAGGAAGAGGTCAGAGGTTCAAGTCCTCTTAGGCCCACCGATCCGAACCCCCGCTGACGCGCGTCGTCCGCGGGGGTTCGTCGTTCCGGGCTCGGCGCCTCAGCCGAGCAGCAGCCAGGCCAGGCCGGCGGCGACCAGCAGCGCGACCACCACGAGCAGCGGGGCGACCCAGGAGCGTGCGGTCTCCCCGTCGCGCTCCTCCGCGCGGTCGACGAAGGCCTGGAACATCTCCGTGGGCGCGCCGGGATCGAGATCGTCGTCGGTAGGCATGGTCCAGCAACTTACACGAACGACCCGACCCGGTCGCCGGTTGATCAGACCGGTGTCTCCTCGACCGCCTCGCCCTCGCGCGGCACGGCGGCACCCGGCACAGTCGGTGAGCCGGAGAGCACGGCGCGGGCCTTGCCGGACGTCTTCGCGGTGTACATCGCCTGGTCGGCGGTGCGCAGCAGCCAGTGCGCGACGGCGCCCCTCTCGGAGCCGACCGAGTCGTCGGGCGGCGTGAGCAGCACGGGTACGGCGAGCCGGTCCTCGGCGCGGTTGCGCGGCTGGGACGTCGGCGGCGGGGTGGCCCAGTGCTGGGTCACCCCCACGCTCATCGTCACCTTGACCTCGTGGCCGCCGAGGAAGAACGGGCGGCGCATCTGCTCCACCACCCGGGTGGCGATCCGCTCGGCGTCGTTGGGGTTGTCGAGCAGCATCGCGAACTCGTCGCCACCGAGTCGGGCCACCGTGTCCTCGCCGCGGACGCAGCCGAGCAGCCGCTCGGCGACCAGCTGCAGCAGCAGGTCTCCGGCGTCGTGGCCGTGCACGTCGTTGACCTGCTTGAAGTCGTCGAGGTCGCAGAACAGCAGACCCAGCTCGGCGGTCGGCCGCTGCAGCGCGTGGTCGAGACGGTCGGTGAACAGCGCGCGGTTCGGCAGTCCGGTCAGGTGGTCGTGCAGCGCCTGGTGCTCGAGCAGGTCGTGCGCGCGACCGAGCTCGACGAAGAGTCGCCGGTTCTCGGCCATCGCGAGGAACTGCCGCGCCAGCACGAAGACCACGAGGCTCGCGGCGAGAAGCACGTCGACCAACGGGTCCTCGGGTGTGCGGACCAGGTCGAGCGCCACGGCGATGCCGGCGGCGCCGAACGGCAGGTACGGCAGGGCGGCCGCGACGAGCGACTGGTCGTGCTCGTCGGCGTACGCCGTACTCCCGCGGCGGGCGATGCCGTGCTGCCCGAGCGCGGCCGCTCCGACGAGCAGGAAGCCGAACACCCAGCCACTGCTCACCACGTCGGCCGACGTGTAGGAGCCGATCGACACCAGGTAGAGGTAGGCACTGTCCGCGAGGGCCAGCGCGCCGAGGCCGAGCGCGAGCACGACGAGAACGTCGCGCTCCTCACGGCGGCCGCGGGCGACGGCGAGGAGGACGAGCGTGCCGAGGATGACGTCCCCGATCGGGTAGGCCATCGAGAGGCCGGTCGACAGCCAGTCGCTGCCGCCCTCGGCGACGACCGAGCCCAGGCTGGTGACCCACGAGAGCACGAGCAGCGACAGCGCGATGATCGCGCCGTCGAGCACGTCGCGGGCGCGGGCCGCGAGGGTGCTCTGGCTGCCGAGCCACAGCAGCAGCCCGACGCCCGAGGCGATCGGGAAGATCAGGAAGCCGACGTCCGACAGCGAGGGGAACGGGACCTCGGTGCCGGTCACCTCGTAGCAGGTCCACACCACCTGGCCGGCCGCCCAGGCGCCGACGCCCAGGGACAGCCAGCGCCAGGCACGCGGGTGCCGGTCGTCGCTGCGGGAAGCGACCCAGCACAGGACGCTCGCGGCGGTGACAGCGGCGAGCTGGCCGAGGTTGCTGATCAGGGTGATCGCCTCGTCGCCCAGGCCGGGCAGGCGCAGCGATCCGACGAACAGGAGGCCCAGGACCCCGGCCAGGGCAGCGCAGAACCAGGTACGCATCGGCGTTCCTCCCCGTCGGCCGGTGCAAGGCGGGGTCGTCAGACGGCGGCTGCCGGGTCCCCGATGGTGCGAGTCAGGAGTTCGAGGATAGGGTGACGCGGCTCGCGCGCGTGGTCACTTCCCGCGAGTCCTTGACGACTCCGCGTCCGGTCTAGCCCACCCTGGTTGCTAGGCTTCACCCTCGGTCCGACGGGGTCAGGACGTTGTCGAGGACGAGAGGTTCCACCGTGAAGAAGCTGCTGTTCATCGCGCTCGCCGCCGCAGGTGCGGTGCTCGCCAACCGGAAGCTCAAGGCCGGCCAGCAGGAGCAGGCGCTCTGGGCCGAGGCGACCGACAGCGTCACCAAGCAGTCCTGATCCACACCCCGTCCCGCGCACGCGGGGCACTCGGGGGCCATGGCGCAATTGGTAGCGCACCTGCTTTGCAAGCAGGGGGTTAGGGGTTCGAGTCCCCTTGGCTCCACCACAGGTCAGTCGCCGGCGCCTCGCCAGGGTCGCCCGAGTCACGGCGAGGACCGTCAGGACCGCACGAGGCGCAAGGTCGGCGTCGCCGGGGCGTTTGAGTGTCCGGACGGGACCTCCGCGCGGAGACTGAACCAGACTGACTTTCCCTCAGCGTGCTCCGCAACACCCCAGTCGGTGGACAAGACGTCCACGATGACCAGCCCTCGCCCACCGTCCGCGCCGAGCCGTTCGACGCCCGGCGCCACGGCGGTGGTGTCACCGGCCCCGTCGATCACGTCCACGCGCAAGGTGTCGCCGTCGATCTCGGCCATGACAACGCAGCCGGTGCGTGCGTGCAGCACCGCGTTGGTCACGAGCTCGCTGACCAACAGCGAGGCGTTGTCACTGAGGTCGCCCACGTCGCAGGTCGCGCAGACGCCCTCGATCCACCGGCGGGCGCGGGCAGGACCATCGAGCCCCACCCCCAGCTCGATCCTCTCGCGCACCATGCCTCCAGCCATCTGCCCCGGCAGACGGACCTTCGAGGAAACTCTCCGCCCCTCCAGTACCCACCCACAAGCCTGCTAATCAGAGCCGGAATCTGTGGGGACTCCCGGAAGCGCACTAGGATCCCGATGTCACTACCAGGGCTCCTGCGACTGTCGAGGCAGAGAAGGGCTCCACTCCCGCGAGGGGAGGCTTCCATGACCGAAGAACGAGACCGGATCGCCGACGAACGAGACCAGATCGCGGACGAACGAGACCGGATCGCGGACGAACGGGAGCCGCTCGTACCGGACGGCGGATCCGGCATCGACGCCGTGCAGCTGGACCGATGGCAGCGGGCGTTCGAGGAGCGAGATGCGGCCGATCGGCGCCGGGTCGAGGCCGGGCAGCTGCGCGACGAAGCGGCGGAAGATCGGGCGAACGGCGGCGGCCTTGCCGACGAGCCTGAGGCAGACGAACGCGAGCATGCCGCCAACCGGCGCGAGCGCGAGGCGAACCGGCGAGAGCGAGCGCTCGACCACCAGGATCGCGACGACCTCCTGCGGGTGGTCGGCCCCGACCTCGTCGAGGTCGTGGAGGCGTCCATCAGGATGCTGCTCGAACGCGCGGACCAGCGCGACGTGCGCGCCGAAGCACGAGACAGAGCGGCCGAACGCCGCGACGCGGCCGCCGAGGTCGCGGGACGTGAGCCGGACCGTGCGCGATGGGATCGGGGGCTGGCCGCCGTGGACCGGATCCTCAGCGGTGAGGACCGCGACGAGGCAGCGGCTGACCGTGCCGAGCTCATCGCCATCATCAGGACCCTCCTCGCAAGAGGTTGAGGCGCGATCGTTCGCGACGCTCACGTCAGCCGATGGGCACGCAGGGGTGAGGGGTTCGAGTCCCTGTGGCTCCACTCCCTCTACATCGCGGTCAGGACGATGCTGCAGCCACCGGACGGGCCGTTGGTGATGAACAGGTCGTCGACCAGCTGCCGCGCCACCCACAGCCCCATCGGCTGACGCTCCCCGGGATGACGCAGGCCGGTCAGCGGGTCCAGGTCTCCCGGTCCGCAGTCCTCGACCCGACAGGTCAGCAACGCCACGTCCGCCCACAGCGTCACGGACACGGGAGGGGCACCGTGGACGAGGCCGTTCGCAGCGACCTCGTGCACCGCCATGAGGAACTGCTCGACCGTGTCGGAGGACACGGCGCTGGCATCGCGCGCAGCGGCCAGGAGCAGGTGGCGAGCCGGCGTCAGGTCGTTCAGGTCGTCGATCGTCGCCGTCGCGGACGGTCGCCAGGTCGGCAGGGTCGGAACCCGGGCGAGCGGGCTGGCCAGGAACGCCGCGGGGTCGACGTACTCCCCGTTGGGGCGGCTGGTCGGGCCGGCGCCGAACGAGGCGTGCGTGGCCCGGACGGCCTCGATCACGGGGGCCGGCGTCGTCCTGGTGTCGTAGGTGCACAACGCGCGGAACGGGTAGGCGGCGAGGGCTTCGTCGACGCTGGACTCGTAGCGGTTCCAGGCGCCCTGCGCCGCGTGGTCCCGGCCCAGTGGAACCGTGCCGGTCACCCAGAGCTCCGTCGTCTCCGGTAGCTCTGCCAACCGCCGCTGGTAGCTGAACAGTGTCCTCGAAGGCTCCAGGTAGAGCTCCTCGTCGAACCCGTACTCGAGCCGTGGCGCGTCTCCGAGCGCCCGGCGCATCAATGCGACCCGGTCCCGGGTGCCGTGGACCAGCACCTGACCGCCGGACTCGAGCCCCTCGGCAACGAACGCCTGGGTGCCCTCGACCAGCCCGTCGTCGGTGGAGTGCAGCAGGAGACCGTGGCTGTAGTCGGGGTGCGCGCCGGCCAGGGGTGTCATCCGGGCGCCTCCATCAAGAGTCCTGGTTCGTGTCCGACGCCGAACAGCTGCAAGAGACGGTCCACCTGCGGCTGTGCGCCCCGCAACCGGACCTGGCCGCCGCGCCGGCGATAAGGCTCCGTCCCGCCCACCAGCGTGCGGATCCCGCCGATGTCGACGAAGTAGAGCCCGCTCAGGTCCAGGACGAAGAGCGGGCACGGCGTCCCGGTCGTTGCGGCCAGCAGCACCGAGCGAAGGATGTCCCGGTTGGAGATGTCGAGCTCGCCCGACACGGCGAGGCCGGCCTCCTCGAGCGGTGCCGTCTGGAGCAGCTCCTCCCGCATCCCGGCACCGTGGGCCGTGCTGACGGAGCCGATCCGGTCCAGGGACTCGCGAGCCGGGTACTGGCACATCACGGACACCGGCCGCGACCTGCACACCTCGTCCGTCGCCCGCTCGATCTCGGCCTGTCGGCCTTGTGGCATCACGCCCCAGGTGGCCGTCGCGTCCGCCGACCAGCGGACGGAGGGGTACCGGTGCAGCGCCTCCTCGATGGCACGTTCCTGCCACGCGAGATCGTGGACTCCTTGGTCGGCCGGGACGACCTCGATCTGGCCGCTGGCCATCGCGTCGACGGCGTCCGGCTGGTCCAGGAGCAGCGCTGCCAGCGATCGGGCGAGCGACACGTCCTCACGCTCGACGTAGAAGATCTTCGCGCCGACGTCCAGGCCGCGCCGGACCCACGCCGCCACCCCGAGACGTCGCTGCGGCTCACCTTCGTAAACGAGGAGGAGATGACCGTCCCAACCCGGTCGCCACCCGACGGGATCCACGAAGGAAATCTACGCCGCTTCCGACCGCCGGCTCCGTCCGATCCGCACGCTGTCTGGACAGCAGCCGCCGCCGTTTCGGGAGGCACGGCACGCCCCCGCTCACGGACATGTGGGGGCACCGGGAGCGGGGGCGCGGTTCGGGTCCATGCCGGTGTTGGGGTGGCCAGGACCCGGCTCAGGGGTGTGGGCATCCGTTTCGGATAGCTGGGATTCGCGGCCGTGGACTCGACCGAACGTTCGTCGGGGACGACGCTCCTGGGGTCGGCGGGGTGCGCGTCGGCGGCGCAGGAGTGGCCTTGCCGCCCAGGTTAGGCGAATCACTTGCGGTGTCCAACGGTCAGTTCCCTGTACCGCCTCGAACCGCTCACCGACCGGCTGGGAGCAGGCGTTGACGTGCCCGCAAGACCGGTGCAACAGTGATGTCACAAAGATCGTATACGAAATGACGAGTACGGAGCCGCCTCCCGCAAGGAGATGAACCGTGACGACCAGGCAGTCTCGGATGCCGTCGACACACCCACCCAGAGCCGTCAGGACCGCACTCCTTCCACTTGTCGTGGCGGGGATGCTGCTGCTCGGCGCGTGCTACCCGGTGCAGCCGCGCGCGGCGTCGCCCGACCGTGAGGACGTCACGACGGTCAGCGCGGAAGGCGACCAGGTCCGCGAGGGAGGTGACCTGGTGATGGGCCTCTCGGCCGACCCCGACGTGCTCGACCCGACGACGTCGTCGTCCCTCTACACGCGCTACGTCATGAGCTCGATCTGCGAGAAGCTCTACGACATCGACGCCGAGGGCTCGATCGTGCCGCAGCTGGCGACCGACCTGCCGGAGATCGAGGACCAGGGTCGCACCGTGCGGATCCCGCTGCGCGACGGCGTCGAGTTCGCCGACGGCACGCCCTTCGACGCTGAGGCGGTACGGCGCAGCCTGGAGCGACACCTCACCCAGGAGGACTCGGCCCGGGCCGCCGAGATGGGCCCGATCGAGGACATCGAGGCGGTCGACGACAGCACCGTCGAGCTGCACTACGAGACGCCGTTCTCCCCGATCACCGCCAGCCTCGCCGACCGCGCCGGGATGATCATGAGCCCGAAGGCGCTCGACGACCTCGGCGACGACTTCGGCAACAACCCGGTCTGCGTGGGACCGTTCAAGTTCGTCGAGCGGGTGCCGGCGACGTCGATCGTGGTGGAGAAGGACCCGCGCTACTACGCCGCGGACGAGGTCCACCTCGACACGATCACCTACCGGATCATGACCGACGCCAACATTCGGGCCGCCAACCTGCAGTCAGGCGACGTGCAGGTGGTCGACTCGGTGTCGCCGACGACGATCGACACCCTGCGCCGCGAGCCCGGGATCGGGCTGCTGCAGACCGGCTCGCTCGGCTACCAGGCGATCACCTTCAACGTCGGCAACACCGACGGCGTCGGCGAACCACCGGGGAAGGTGGACTCACCGATGGCCGGAGACCCGCGGCTGCGCCAGGCGTTCGAGCTGTCGCTGGACCGCGAGGCCCTGGTGAACTCCGTGTTCAGCAACTGGTTCGAGCCGGCGTGCTCGCCGATCTCGCCGGACACCGAGTTCGCCACCGAGGCGAGCAACGCCTGCCCGCCGTACGATCCGAAGAAGTCCCGCGCGCTGCTCGAGCGGGCCGGGGTGCACACGCCGGTGAAGCTGACCATGAAGGTCACCAACACTCCGGACACGCTGCGGCTCGCGCAGGCGATCCAGGGCAGCGTCTCCGCGGGCGGTTTCGACGTCGAGATCGAGCCGGTGGAGTACACCACGCTGCTCGACAACCAGAGCAACGGTGACTTCCAGGTGCTCCAGCTCGGCTGGTCCGGGCGCATCGACCCGCACGGCAACATGTACGCCTTCCTCGCCACCGGCCAGTCCTCCAACTACTCCGGCTACAGCAACGAGGAGGTCGACGACCTCCTGACCGAGGCGGCCGAGCAGGTCGACATGGACCAGCGCGCGAGGACGTACGGCGAGGTCGTCACCCAGGTGCAGAAGGACGACCCGCTCATCTATCTCTACCGCCAGCGCAACCTCACCGCCTACTCCGACGACCTCACCGGTGTGAGCACCTTCGCCGACGGCGTCGTCCGGCTCAGCCGCGCCGGCTTCGTGGAAGGGGACCAGGACTGATGGCCACCTACCTGCTCAACCGGCTCTGGCAGTCGCTGGCGACGCTCTTCCTCGCCTCGGTCGTCGTCTTCGTCGGCGTGCGGGCCCTGCCCGGCGACCCCGCGCTCGCCCTCGCAGGCGAGGAGGCCGACCCCGCCACCCTCGCCGCCGTGCGCGCCGACCTCGGGCTCGACCAGCCGCTCGTCGCGCAGTACGGCGCCTTCGTGAAGAACCTCCTCCAGGGCGACCTCGGCACCTCCATCGCGACCGGCGTGCCGGTCACCGACCTGATCGCGACGACGCTGCCGGTCACGCTCTGGCTCAGCCTGTACGCCGTCACCATCGCGATCGTCGTCGGCATCGGCGCCGGCGTCGCGGCGGCCGTGCACCGCGGCCGCTGGCCCGAGTGGTTCGCCAACGGGTTCACCCTGGTCGGCCTGTCGGTGCCCAGCTTCTGGCTCGGCATCCTGGCGATCCTCTACCTCGCGGTCGGGCTGCGCTGGTTCCCCGCCTCCGGGTACGTCGCCGTGAGCGAGGAGCCCCTGCGCGGGCTCTACTACCTGACCCTCCCGGCCGTCGTGCTCGGCACCGCGCTCGCGGCCGTCGTGATGCGGCAGACCCGGTCGTCGATGCTCGACACCCTCTCGGCCGACTACGTCCGCACCGCCCGGGCCAAGGGACTGCGCAACCGGCACGTGCTGACCCGGTTCGCGCTGCGCAACTCCCTGATCGTCGTCGTCACGATCATCGGCCTGCAGCTCGGCGGTCTCGTCTCCGGTGCGGTCGTCACCGAGCGGATCTTCGGCCTGCCGGGCTTCGGCAAGCTCACGCTCGACAGCGTGTTCACCCGCGACTACCCGGTGATCCAGGCGGTCGTGATCATCACGACGTTCGCCTACATCGTCATCAACCTGGCGATCGACCTCCTCTACTCACTGATCAACCCCCGGATCCGGGTCGGAGGGAGCACCCGATGAGCGAAGCGACCCCCGTCACCCAGACCGCCGAGATCGACCTGGGCGGCCAGCGCGGCCAGGTGCTGCGCCAGATCGCGCGCAACCCGCTCGGCGTCGTCGGCGGACTGCTGCTGCTCGCCGTCGTGCTCACCGCGGTGCTCGCGCCCCTGCTCGCGCCGTACTCCCCGGAGCAGGTCCACTTCGACACCCCGTTCCAGCGCGCCTTCACCGTCGGCTTCCCGCTGGGCACCGACGACCTGGGCCGCGACATCCTGTCGCGGATCGTCTACGGCACCCGCGTCTCCCTGCTGGTCGGGGCGCTCGCCGTGCTGCTCGCGGTCGTGGTCGGCACCCCGCTCGGCCTCCTCGCCGGGTACGTCGGATGGGTGGACGTGATCGTCTCCCGGCTGACCGACCTGACCCTGGCGTTCCCGTTCCTGATCATCGCCGTCGGGCTCGCGGCCATCAACGGACCCAGCGTCGGCAACGCCGCCGTCGCGCTCGGCATCGCCCAGGTGCCGACGATGGTGCGCGTCGTGCGGGCGGAGACGCTGCGGCACAAGGAGCTCGAGTTCGTCCTGGCGGCGCGCAGCCTCGACGCCGGTGGCGGCCGGATCCTCGGCCAGCACATCCTGCCCAACGCGCTGTCGGCGGTGATCGTGCAGGCGACTGTGATCATGCCGGTCGCGGTCATCGGCGAGGCCCTGCTGTCCTTCCTCGGCCTCGGCATCCAGCCGCCCACGCCGAGCCTCGGGATCATGCTGTCCGACGCGCAGCAGTACATCTTCCGTGCGCCCACCGCGGCCGTCTTCCCCGGCCTCGCGATCGCGGTGATCTGCCTCGGCTTCAACCTCTTCGGCGACGCGCTCCGCGACGCCCTCGACCCCACGACCAGGAAGCGGTGACCGTGAACCGTCGGACGGCCTTCGTCCCTCCCCCGCAGCACACCACGCGGCCCACGCTGCGCGGCCGGTTCGGAATGTCCGCCTCGACGCACTGGCTGGCGAGCTCGTCGGCGCAGGCCGTGCTCGAACGCGGCGGCAACGCCTTCGACGCCGCGGTCGCCGGCGCGTTCGTGCTGCACGTCGTGGAGCCGCACCTCAACGGACCGGGCGGCGACATGACCGGCCTCATCGCCACCGCCGACGACCCACGCCCGAAGGTGCTCGTCGGGCAGGGCGTCGCCCCGGCCGGAGCGACCATCGAGCACTACCGCGGCGAGGGCCTCGACCTGGTGCCCGGCGCCGGCGCGCTGGCCGCCGCCGTCCCCGGCTCGGTGGACGCCTGGCTGCTGCTGCTCCGCGACCACGGCACCTGGGAGCTGGCCGACGTCCTGGCCTTCGCGATCGAGTACGCCGAGGAGGGGCACCAGATCTCGCCGCGGGTCGCGCACACGATCGCGCAGATGGCCGCCCTGTTCCGCGAGCACTGGCCCAGCTCCGCCGAGCTCTGGCTGCCCGGCGACTCGGTGCCCGAGGACGGCGCCGTGCTGCGGCTTCCGGCGTACGCCGCCACCCTGCGCCGGCTGGTGAAGGAGGCGTCGGGCGCCGCCGACCGGGCCGGCCGCATCGACGCCGCCCGCAGCGCCTGGGGCACCGGCTTCGTCGCCGAGGCGGTCGAGGAGTTCGTGCGCACCCCGCACCGGCACGCCGACGGCGGCGACCACGCCGGCGTCATCACGCGCGCCGACATGGCGGGGTGGAGCGCGTCGTACGAGGAGCCCGTCACGCTCGACTTCCACGGCGTCACCGTCTGCAAGATCGGCCCGTGGGGGCAGGGCCCCGCGCTCCTGCAGACGCTGGCGATCCTGGCCGGCTTCGAGCCGCACGAGATCGACCCGTCCACCGCCGACGGTGCGCACCGCGTGCTCGAGGCGCTCAAGCTCGCGCTCGCCGACCGGGACGCCCACTACGGCGACGCGGACGTCGCGCTCGACGTGCTGCTCTCCGAGGAGTACGCCGCGGCACGGCGTGCGCTGATCGGGCCGGAGGCCTCGCACGAGTTCCGGCCCGGCGACGTCGGCGGAGCCCCGGCGTACCGCCCACCCCTGATCACCGAGTACCTCGGGCCCGAGGCCGGCGCCGCCGCCGGCGAGCCCACGGTCAGCGTCGCAGGGGCGACGCGCGGCGACACCTGCCACATCGACGTCGTGGACCGGTGGGGCAACTTCGTGTCGGCCACCCCGTCCGGCGGCTGGCTACAGTCGTCGCCGACCATCCCCGAGCTCGGCTTCTGCCTCGGCAGCCGGCTGCAGATGACCTGGCTCGACGAGCGCTCGCCCTCGGCCCTGCGCCCCGGCCGCCGGCCGCGCACGACGCTCACCCCGACCCTGCTGCTGAAGGACGGACGGCCGTGGTGCGCGCTCGGGACCCCGGGCGGCGACCAGCAGGAGCAGTGGCAGCTGCTCTACCTGCTGCGCGTGCTGGTCGGCGGGTACACCCCGCAGCAGGCGATCGACGCGCCGGCGCTGCACACCACCTCGATGCCGAGCTCGTTCTGGCCGCGCACGTGGACCCCGGGCGGCGCCGTCGTCGAGGACCGCCTCGGCGACGAGGTGATATCCGCCCTCGAGCAGCGCGGCCACGTCGTCACCCGCAGCGGCGACTGGTCGCTCGGCCGGCTCTCCGCCGTCACCCGCGACCCCGACACCGGCCTCCTGGAGGCCGCCGCCAACCCGAGAGGAGCGCAGGGCTATGCCGTCGGCCGCTAGCACACCGCTGCTGAGGATCACCGACCTCGAGGTCAGCTACCACGGGACCCCCGTGCTGCACGGCATCGACCTCACCGTCGCCGAGGGCGAGCGCGTCGCGCTCGTCGGCGAGTCCGGCTCGGGCAAGTCCACGACCGCCGCCGCGGTCATCGACCTGCTGCCCGCGGGCGGCGCGGTCACGCGAGGACGCATCGAGTACCGCGGCGACGACGTCACCCACGCCGACGACAAGCGGATGCGCCGCCTGCGTGGGCGCCAGGTCGGGCTGGTCCCGCAGGACCCGATGTCGAACCTCAACCCCGCCACGCGGGTGGGCAAGCAGATCGCCGAGACCCTGGTCGCGCACGGGGTCGCCTCCGGCCGCGAGGCCAGGAAGCGCGCGGTCGAGCTGATGGGCGAGGCCGGGATCCCCGACGCCGACAAGCGCAGCAAGCAGTACCCCCACGAGTTCTCCGGCGGCATGCGCCAGCGGGTCCTGATCGCGATCGCCCTCGCCTGCGAGCCCGACCTGCTGGTCGCCGACGAGCCGACCTCCGCCCTCGACGTCACGGTGCAGCGCCGGATCCTCGACCACCTCGAGACGCTGCGCAGCCGCCGCGGTACGTCGATGCTGCTGGTCACCCACGACCTCGGGCTCGCCGCGGACCGCGCGGACCGGGTCGTGGTGATGCAGCACGGGAGGATCGTCGAGGACGGTCCGGCCCACGAGCTGCTGCGCGACCCGCAGCACGAGTACACCCGGCGGCTGGTCGCCGCGGCGCCCTCGGTGTCCACCGCCACCCGCACCGGCGCGGTTGCGACCAGCGACGAGGATCCCCAGCAGGACAAGGGATTGGAGCCGATCCTCGTCGCCGAGCACCTCACCAAGGAGTACTCCGTCCGTGGCCGGCGCGAGCGCCTCACCGCGGTCGACGACGTCTCGTTCGCCGTGCGGGCGGGCACCACGACGGCCGTCGTCGGGGAGTCCGGCTCGGGCAAGACGACGGTCGCGCGGATGGTGCTCGGTCTCGAGACACCGACGTCCGGCGAGGTCCGTGTAGCCGGCGAGCACGTCGCCACCGCCAAGGGTGCGCAGCGCCGCGCGATCCGTCGGGCGATGCAGCCGGTGTTCCAGGACCCCTACGCGTCGCTCAACCCGATGTTCACCGTCGAGCACATCGTCGACGAGCCGCTGCGCGTCTTCGACGTCGGCGACCGACGCAGCCGCCGGGCCCGGGTCGCCGAGCTGCTCGACCACGTCGCCCTCCCGCGTGACCTGGCGCAGCGGCACCCCAACGAGCTGTCCGGCGGGCAGCGCCAGCGCGTCGCGATCGCGCGAGCGCTCGCCCTCGACCCGCGGCTCGTCGTGTGCGACGAGGCGGTGTCGGCGCTCGACGTGCTGGTTCAGGACCAGATCCTGACCCTGCTCGGCGACCTGCAGCGCGACCTCGGCCTGTCCTACCTCTTCATCACCCACGACCTGGCCGTCGTCCGTCTCGTCGCCCACGACGTGCTGGTCATGCAGCAGGGCAAGGTCGTCGAGGCCGGCACCGTCGACGACGTCTTCGAACGGCCCGGCTCCGACTACACCCGGGAGCTCCTCGCCGCCATCCCCGGCGCGGACGTCTTCACGTGAGCGCGCCGTGAACGCGAGCGGTCACGGGGGCCGACGCGCCGACGAGGTGCTGCGCTCGCTGCGTGCCGAGATCGTCGCGGGCACCTACCCGGCCGGGTCCCGGCTCAAGGAGCCGACGCTCTGCGAGGCCTACGGCGTCTCCCGGGTGCCGGTGCGCGAGGCGCTCAAGCAGCTCGAGGCGGAGGGCTTCGTCACCAGCGTTGCCTACGCCGGCGTGCGCGTCGCACACATCGACCGGTCCGAGGCGGTCGACCTGTTCACCGTGCGCACCACCATCGAGGAGCTGACGGTACGGCGGTGCGCGGAACGGTTCCGGGCGGAGCGGGACGACCCGGAGGTGCACGAGTTCGGGAGCCGGCTCGACACGCTTGTCGAGGCCGGTCTCGGCGGTCTCGGCGACCCGGACCGCTCCGACCTGCCGCCGCTCAACACGGAGTTCCACCTGGCGCTGGCGGAGTTCAGCGGCAACGCGTCGCTGCTCGCGCTGTTCCGGCAGATCGCCGCCAAGATCGAGTGGCTCTACGGCATGGACGTCCAGGTCCGCGGCGAGCACTCCTGGGACGAGCACGCCGAGATCGCCGCCGCCGTCCAGGCCGGCAAGGTCGCCGCGGCCGGCCGGCTGATGAAGCGGCACGTCCAGAACTCCCTGGACGGCTACCTGAAGCGGCACACCCCCGACGCCACGTCGATCCCTGGAAAGTGAGTCCTGCTTGAACCACCGGTCCGACCGCGCCGACGGTCTGTCCACGTCCCTCATGCTGGTGCTGTCCTTCGGCACCGGGATGCTCGACGCTGCCACCTACCTCGGCCTGCACCAGGTGTTCACGGCCAACATGACCGGCAACGTGGTCTTCGTCGGCCTCGGCCTGGCGAACGCCGACGACGTGCCGCTGCTCCGCGCGACCCTCGCTCTCGTCGGGTTCGTCGTCGGCGCCACCACCGCAGGCCTGCTCCAGCGCGGACGCAAGGCCTGGCCGAACTCCGACGGCGTCGCGGCCACGGTGCTGATCGTCGCCGCGGTCGTGGTCGGCACGAGCGCGGTCGTCCTGCACACCGGTGACCTCGGGGAGATCGGCCTCGACCTGCTGACCGGCGCGCTCGGCTGGGCGATGGGCGCGCAGGCGGTCGCGGCCCGGCGCGTGGCCGTCGGCGACGTGTCGACCGTCGTGGTCACCTCGACCCTGGCCGGCCTGTTCGCCGAGGCCGTCTGGTCCGGCAACACCGCCGGTCACGCGGCGACCCTGCGACGCGCCGGTGCCGTCGTCACGATGATGGGCGGCGCCGTCGCCGGTGCCTTCCTGCTGACGGCGACGAGCATCGCGCTCGCGGTCGCGGTCCCGGCGGTGCTGCTGCTCGTCGTCGGGCTGGTGACGCTGACCCGGGTGCTACTGCGCCGCCGCCAGCCGGTCGAACATGACGGCGTCGTGGGCGCAGAAGACCGTGACGCCGTCCGGTCCTGACGTCTCGCTGCGCGCGACGAGGTCGCGCAGCCGCTCCTGGTTCGCCAGCCGGGCGGTCTTGTCCATCTGCACCAGGGTCTGGAACACCCGGAGCCCGCTGGGGCACGACGGCGGCCGCTCCACCTCGCCGTGGAAGAAGAAAGCGTCGCCCGCGTGAAGCAGCCAGCCGTCGTCGCCCGGCCGGCGCACGGCGACCGCGGAGTGACCGCGGGTGTGACCGCGCAGCGGCAGCATCAGCACGTCGTCGCCGACCACCGGGATCGCGGTGAAGCCGTGCCAGGCCTCGCCGCCGCTGCCGTGCTCGGTCCAGCGCGGCCCGTGCGCCCACTGCTGCTCGACGTACCGGCCCTTCTCCTTCGGGCTCCGGCGGGCGCGGGCCGCGTCGAGCTCGTCGCGCATGACGTGCACGCGGGCGTCGGGGAAGTCCGAGAGCCCGCCGGCGTGGTCGAGGTCGAGGTGCGTGAGCACCACGTCGGTCACGTCGGCGGCGGAGAACCCGAGACCCTCGACCTGGGCCACCGCCGGCTCCGCCGGGTCGAGCGCCGCCCCGAGCACCGCGCGGGTCGGGCCGAGCCGTTTGGGGTCGGCCAGGTCGCCGGTGCCGAACCCGGTGTCGACGAGGACCAGACCGTCGGGCCGTTCGACCAGCAGGCAGTGCGCGACCATCCGCTCGGGCATCACCCGAAGCCTGCCGAGCGGGGGTCGGAACGAGGCGCAGTCGAGGTGGTGCACGCGGGAGACCGAGGAGCTCACGCCCGCATCGTGACACGTACGCTCGACGTGTGCCCTCCCCCGTCCGGACGCTGACGTCGCCGCGCATGCTCGCGCTGCACGCGCTCGGCGTCGCGGCGGTGACGGTCGCCGTGCTCCTCGGGATCTGGCAGTACGACGCGTGGCAGGCGGGCCGCGCGCTGGCCGCCCGCGACCTGGCGGACGCGCCGGCGGTGGCGCTCGACAGCGTCCTCGGCCCGGACGACCCCTACCCGGGCGACAAGGTCGGGCAGCCCGTCGAGCTGACGGGTCGCTGGCTCCCCGACAGCACGGTCGAGGTGCTGGACAAGGCGCTCGACGGGCGGCCCGGCCGGTGGCTGGTCACCCCCGTGGCGGTCTGTGGGGCCGGAGCCGACTGTGCGAGCGCGCCCGCGATCCTCGTCGTGCGCGGCTTCCTCCCCGACGGGTCCGACGCCCCGACCGCACCCTCCGGGCAGGTCGACCTGACCGGTTGGCTGCAGCCCGGCGAGGGCGAGGGCCTGCCCGATCGCGACCCGACCGACGCGCAGCTCCCCGAGCTGCGGATCGCGAGCGCGGTGCAGCACGTCGACACCGACCTCTACGGCGGCTACGTCATCACCGACGAGCCCGTGCCCGGGCTCGAGCCGGTGACCCCGGCCGCGCTGCCGAAGCCCGACTCGTTCACTTCCCTGCGCAACCTGTTCTACGCCGGCGAGTGGTGGGTGTTCGCCGGCTTCGCCGTGTTCCTCTGGTGGCGCTGGGCCCGCGACGAGCTCGAGCGGGTGGCGGCGGCCACAGAAGAGGACGACGCCGACGAGCCCGCGCCGACCCCTGAGATAGCGTCGGCCCCGTGAAGGCTGCCCTGCTCCGCTACCGGGTGATGGCCACCGTCGTCGGTGTCCTGCTCGTCGTGCTGATCCTCATCGGTGTCCCGCTCGCCAACTTCGACGGCACGTCCATGTGGCACGTCTTCCCCAGCACGCCGGCGGTCTGGCCCGAGGGCAGCGGCGCCCACCAGCTCGGCGAGGCGATCACGACGTACCTCGGCATCGCCCACGGCTGGCTCTACATGATCTTCCTGGTCACCGCGTTCCTGCTCTCGCGCAAGGCGCGCTGGTCGGTGCCGTTCACGGTCGTCACGCTCGCCTGCGGCACCATCCCGCTGGTCAGCTTCTGGGCCGAGCGCCGTGCCACCCGGCAGGTCCGGGCGCAGCTCGCCGAGGTCTCGACACGCTCGACCGGCCGGGACGACACCTCGACCGCCCGGGACGTCCCGACCGCGCGATGACCGGCCGGACCGCGTTCGTCCTCGGCGGTGGAGGGCTGCTCGGCGCGGTCGAGGTCGGGATGCTGCGGGCGCTGTTCGAGGCCGGGGTCCGGCCCGACCTGGTGCTCGGCACGTCCGTCGGGGCGCTCAACGGAGCCCTCGTCGCCGCCGACCCCGGCGACGGCGTGATCGACCGGCTCGTCGGGCTGTGGCAGAGCGCCGTCGAGAACCGCGAGGTCTGGGGAGACGGCGCCGTCCGGCAGGTGACCCGCGCCGTGCGCACCGGCACCCACCTGCACTCGGCCCGGCCGCTGCGCGAGCGGCTGCACGCGGAGCTTGGGGACCGCACGTTCGCCGACCTCGCGATCGAGCTCCAGGTCTGCGCCGCCTCGATCGAGCGGGCCGCCGAGCACTGGTTCACCACCGGTCGCGTCGTCGACGCGGTGGTCGCCAGCGCGGCCGTGCCCGGGCTGCTGCGCCCGGCCGTCGTCGACGGCGAGCACTACCTCGACGGCGGGATCGTGAACTCCATCCCCGTCGGCCGGGCCGTCGAGCAGGGCGCCGACCGGGTCTTCGTGCTGCAGGTCGGGCGGGTCGACCGGCCGCTGACCGCACCGCGCAAGCCGTGGGACGTCGCCCGGGTGTCGTTCGAGATCGCCCGCCGGCACCGCTTCAACCGCGAGATGGCCGCGCTGCCGGAGCACGTGACCGCGCACGTGCTGCCGACCGGCGGCGCCGGGCCCAAGGACGACAACCTGCTGTCGTACCGCGACTTCCGCGGCGTCGTACGACGGATCGACGCGGCGTACCGCGCCTCCGTCACCTACCTGGAGCACAGCCTGTGAGGCCCCGGGTGACCGCGGCCGGGCTGTTCCGCCGCGTCGTGCTGGGGCCACTGGTCATCGTGCTCACGGTGGTGCTGCTGACCGTGATGCCGCTGTGGCTGCTCCTCGCGATCGTGCTGTCGCCGATCGTGCCGGGCCGGCTGAGGCCGCTGCGGCTGATGTCGATCGCGATGCTCCACCTGGTGCTCGAGAGCATCCTGCTGGTCGAGCTCTTCGGGCTCTGGATCGCCTCCGGGTTCGGGCTGCTCATCCGCCGGCCGTTCTTCGAGCGGATCCACTACGACCTCGTCCAGACCTACCTCGTGGTGTTCTACCGCGAGGCCCGCCGCGTGCTGCGGCTGAAGATCGTCACCGAGGGACCGGCGCCGGACGCCTACCCGGGCGAGCCGCTGCTGGTCTGCTGCCGGCACGCCGGTCCGGGCGACTCGTTCACGCTGATGTACGCGCTGATGCACTGGTACGGCCGCGAGCCGCGCGTGGTCCTCAAGGACACCCTGCAGTGGGACCCGGCCATCGACGTGATCCTCAACCGGCTCCCGAGCCGGTTCGTGTCACCCGGCAAGTCGGAGGGAGGGTCGCCCGGCGAGACCCTGGAGCAGCAGGTCGGGGAGCTGGCCCGCAACCTCGATCACAACGACGCGTTCGTGATCTTCCCGGAGGGCGGCAACTTCACCCCGCAGCGGCGGCAGCGTGCGATCGACAAGCTGCGCCGGCTCGGGCTGGAGGCGATGGCGGCGCGGGCCGAGCGGATGGAGAACGTCCTCGCGCCCCGGCCCGGCGGCCTGCTCGCCGCGCTCGACGCCGCACCCGACGCCGACGTGGTGCTGGTCGCGCACACCGGGCTCGACCACATGCAGACCGTCGCCGACATCTGGCGCGAGATCCCGATGGACAAGCAGCTCATCATGCGCTGGTGGCGGGTGCCGCGCGCGGAGATCCCCGCCGGCCGCGAGGAGCGGATCGACTGGCTGTTCTCGTGGTGGGAGCGGATCGACGACTGGATCGACGAGCACCGCCCGGTCGACCTGCCCCGGTCGTACGGACGGAGGCGGGACGCCGGGCGGCGGTGAAGCGGGGAGCGACCTGGGTCGCCGGGGTCAGTTGTTCTTGACGTCGATCGTCTCGGCCGGGTTGTCCGGCGTCGTGGCCTCGTGCGGCTCGGCGGCCGCGTCCGCCTTGGCGACGTCGGGCGAGGAACCGCCCTGGTCGTCGCCCTCGCCCTCGGCCCGGTGCGCACCGGCCGCGGACGCGGGCGGGGTCGGCGCCGGGGCCGGCGTGTAGTTGGACTCCCAGGTCGTCGACGACGGCCGGTCGGAGAGCTTCTTCGCGACGAACGCGATGGCGCCGCCGAGGCCGAGGATGACGAGGAAGTTGCGGAAGCGGTGCGTCTCCTTGGGCGCCTCGACCTCGCCCTTGAGCGCGGCCACGGCAGCCTTGCCGCGCTTGCCGGCCTCGCCGCGGACCTCCTCGGTCGCCTCGTTGGCGGCCGCGATCGCGGCGGCGATGGCCGGGATGACCTCGGTGTTGATCCGGTCCCGGGCGTCGTGGACGGCCGGCGCGGCCTTCTCGCGCGCTTCGGCAATCACCGGGCCCGCCTTGTCCTTCGCCGTCTCCACGGCGTGCTCGACCTGGGGCCCGATCTTGTCGACGATGTCGGTCGCCAAGTCGTTCGCGTGGTCAAGGAGTGTCTTGGACTTCTTCGGCATGGCGGGGTGGCCCCTCTCGTTCACGCGTTGGCTGTCGCCCACACTGTTCCCGTGGTGCTGCCGATCATGCCCGGTGAGCGGACAGGCATCAAACCCTCGCGTCCATGCACCGTGCGGCCGTCTTGCCGCGGCGTGGGAGGATCGGGCCGTGACCGAGACTTACGCGACCCTGAAGACCAACCACGGCGACATCGTGGTGCACCTGTTCCCCAACCACGCCCCCAAGACCGTCGAGAACTTCGTCGGCCTGGCCGAGGGCACCCAGGAGTACGTCGACCCCGAGTCGGGCGAGCGCACGACCGGCAGGTTCTACGACGGGCTCGGCTTCCACCGGATCATCCCGAACTTCATGATCCAGGGCGGCTGCCCGCTCGGCACCGGCACCGGCGGTCCCGGCTACACGTTCAAGGACGAGTTCCACCCGGAGCTGCAGTTCGACCGCCCGTACCTCCTCGCGATGGCCAACGCCGGCCCGGGCACCAACGGCTCGCAGTTCTTCATCACCACCGTGCCGACCGACTGGCTGAACAACCGCCACACCATCTTCGGTGAGGTCGAGGACGCCGACAGCCAGCGCGTCGTCGACGCCATCGGCGGCGCCAAGACCGGCCCCGGCGACCGCCCGGTCGAGCCCGTCGTCATCGAGAACGTCCAGGTGGAGCGCCGCTGAGCACGCCCGAGCAGACCGGGGCCGCCCCCGAGCGCGCCCCGGTCTGCTACCGCCACACCGACCGCGAGGCGCACATCCGCTGCCAGCGGTGCGACCGGCCGATCTGCCCGGACTGCATGCGCTCGGCCGCGGTCGGCTTCCAGTGCCCGACCTGCGTCTCCGAGGGCGCCCGGTCGACACGCTCCGGGCGCGCGGCGTACGGCGGGCAGCGGTCCACCAACCCGGCACTGACGTCGTACGTCCTGATCGGCGTCAACCTGCTGGTGTTCCTGCTCATCCAGGTCACCGGCGGGAGCAGCAGCCCGTGGCTGTACCACCTCGCGCTGCTCCCCTCGCGCGGCTTCGCCGTCATCGGTGGCCAGCCGCAGTTCTTCGACGGCGTCGCCACCGGCGCGTGGTGGCAGCCCGTCACGTCGATGTTCACCCACCTCGAGATCTGGCACATCGCGTTCAACATGCTCGCGCTCTACGTCCTCGGGCCGCAGCTCGAGGCCGTGATGGGCCGGGTGCGGTTCCTGGCGATCTACCTGCTGTCCGGGCTGAGCGGCAGCGCGATGGTCTACTGGTTCAGCGGCGTCAACACCCCGACCATCGGCGCCTCCGGTGCGCTGTTCGGGCTGATGGCTGCGCTGCTCGTCGTCGCCTTCAAGGCACACGGCCAGGTCCAGCAGATCCTGATGTGGATCGGCCTCAACTTCCTGATCACCGCGGTGTTCCGGTCGTTCATCTCCTGGCAGGGCCACCTCGGCGGCTTCCTCGGCGGCCTCGCGCTGGCGGCGGCGTTCGTCTACGCGCCCCGCGAGCACCGCTCGCTCGTCCAGACCCTCGCGTCGGCCGGGCTGCTGGTGGTGCTCCTGGCCGCGTTCGCCGGCCGCACCGTCGTCCTGGCCTGAAGTCGACGTAGCCCCGCTACGCCCGCCGCCGGAGGGCCCGAGCGGTTTCGTCGCGCACCCTCGGGGGTATCAACCGTGCGTCGCCCCACATATCCACACTGTGCACAACCCCTGTGGATGAATCACACGGTTGTCATTCGTGTGCACAGACGCGTCCACACCCTGGTGACAACGTGGCTGCGGCGGACCGTCAGGGCCCGGCGGCTCACTCCCAGCGGGTGGCGTACACGAACCCGACGGCCATGAAGCCGATCCCGACGACCAGGTTGTACTGGCCGAGGCTGCTCATCAGCGGGATCGCGAGGTCGTTGCCGGTCATGTAGTAGACGACGATCCAGACCAGGCCGATCAGGAAGCACCCGAGCATCCCGACCACCACGCCGCGGCCGCGGCCCAGCGGCGTCGCCGGGTTGGCGGCGAGCGCGAGGCCCAGGAAGATCAGCACGAACCCGATCAGGAAGTTCCAGCGCATCAGGTCGCCCATCCAGGTCAGCTGCTCGCCGTCCTGGGCGACGTTGAGGTAGACGACCATCCACGCCACCCCCACGGCGACCAGCAGCGCGGCCACGACCGTCCGGACGACGGAGATGCCGTCCTGGGTGTCGACCTCGGCGGGCTTGTTGCGGGCGGGGCGCTGCGACACGCGGGTGCTCCTAGTCGTACGACGGTGCTTGGGAGTGGTGCGACCGCCCTGGCGGGCTGGCTGCCTGGGCTAGCGTAGTCGTGACCGTTCCCGCGCACGAAAGGCGCTCCGTCGTGCCCGACCACACCGGCCCGACTCCGCACCGGGCCGGCTGGCGCGCCCGCATCCGTGCGGTGGTGGCCTCCGGGGGCCGGCTGCGCGGCGGCGGGTCCTCGTGGTGGCGGGGTGCGGCGCCCCTGGTCTTCGTGGTCGCGGGCGCGCTGTTCGTGACCAGCTGGGTGAGCGCGGGCGGGCAGGACCTGCGCGCCGGCCGGTACGACGACCTGCCGGGCCTCGCCGCGGCGGAGGCCCGCCAGCTCGAGGGGCTGCGCGCCCAGCAGGAGAAGCTCGCCGCCGAGGTCGACGGGCTCACCGACGGGCTGTCCGACTCGATCGGCGCCCGCGAGGCCCAGCGCGAGGCCCGCGCCGCCCAGCGGCCGGCCGGGCTCGACCCCGCCCGCGGTGCCGGCGTGACGATCACGCTCGACGACGCCCCGGACGCGGTCGCCGACAGCGTCACCGACAACGTCAACAACCTCGTCGTGCACCAGCAGGACATCCAGGCCGTGGTCAACGCGCTCTGGGCCGGCGGCGCCACGGCGATGACGATCCAGGACCAGCGCGTGGTGTCCACGACCGGCATCCGCTGCGTCGGCAACACCGTCGTCCTGCACGACGTGCCCTACGCCCCGCCGTACGTCATCCGGGCGGTCGGGCCGACCTCCGAGATGCTCAGCAGCGTCAACCAGAGCCCCTACATCGGCTTCTACCTGCAGGCGGTCGCGGCCTACCAGCTCGGCTGGGACGTGCAGGTCGACCCCGACCTGCAGCTGCCCGGCTACAGCGGCTCGATCGAGCTCGACTACGCCCGGCCGGCCGGGGGCACCGGGGACCTTCCCGACGACCGGACCTGACCGGCTGCCTCACTGGGTGTGTCCCCATTGGCGGCTGCGCGCCGAGCATCCGCGTCTACAGGTTCTCCGATGAGCCCGGTAGGGCTGTCTGCGAGTCAGGACGGCAGAGGGCGACGGATGAACCACTCGGTCGAAAGAAGCTCCTCGCGGGCCGCCGGTGACAAACGGGCGACGAGCCCTGGAAGGGCGCCTCGATCGACTTCCGAGCGGTGGGCCAGGATTGCGGCCACCTTCTGTTCCAGCAAAGGCGAAACGTCCACTCGGTCTGTGACCTTCTCGTCCGGAGTGGCGTACACGGCACCTCGGGCACCGATGACCTTCTCGATCTCTTTCACCGACGAACGCGGATGGGTCGTCAAGTACACGGCGCTCGGCGCCCACGGATGGCCCGCATCGGGGTACACGTCCAGCCCGGCTGCCTCGGCGGCCAGCATGGTCACGCGATGGGTGTGCACATGATCGGGATGGCCGGTCAGACCGCCATAAGCGTCGAAGGTCACCAGGGCTTCCGGACGGAACTCGCGGATCTGCATGACCAGCCGACGTACGGCTTCGTCAAGCGGCGCGTCGCACCAGCGGGGGCAGCCCAGGGCAGACTCCGGGACCTTCGCGTCGGCGTATCCGAGCATCCTCGGCTCACCTGCACCAAGGATCCGTAGCGCATCAGCCAACTCGGCTACTCGTTGCGTGGTCGGAGCCCACGTGGCAGTGACCACGGCAGTCCTCGCCCCCGCTGCGGCATGTCGAGCCAGGATGCCGCCCGCGGCCAGTGACTCGTCATCGGGATGCCCGAACACGGCAAGCAGGCTCGGCAACTTCACGAGGACGACCTTCCTGACGGGGCCCCAGACCGGCCCAGTATGGGTGTCTCGTCTGGTCGCACCCACGACGAAACGCGTTGACGTGCCGAACTCCGCGAGGTGCCAGGACCGACGCCGCTCACGCGGGCAGTGGCGAGCATCGGTCGGTCGCGTCGAGACCGTGAGAGGTGGCGGAGGGTGGTCGCGATGCAGGGCTCTTCTGCGTCGGTGAGGACCGGTCGCGCACGAACACCTCGAACACGCCATCCGGCGCTGGGTCCCGCGCCGGAAGGGCCAGGTTGTCATCGGTGGAGGTGTACACGACCGCAGTGCCGTCGTCGCTCAGGGACAGCAGGCCCAGGCTCCCCGACCCGCGGTCTCCCTCTGAGCGGTTGCCGTTGCCCTGGCGTCAGGACAGTGACCCGATGGTCGGAGCAATCGCCCGAAGTCACAACCGGAACAACCAAGGAAATCTGCCCCGACACGGCCGACAAACGTTCCAATACCGGCGCAACCAGGCGATGTGGTGTTGGCTGTCCCAGCCCGCCCGCCAGGTGACCCAGGTCACGCCTGACGAGCGGCAATCGCGTTTCTCAACCATTGAGGGGACCCCTTTTGTCTGAATCCCAGCACCGGGGCCGTGGGCGCATCACGCTCGCGGCCCTCGCGGCCTGCACCCTCCTGACCGGAGGCATCGCAGCACCCGCCGTGGCGGTTACAC
The DNA here is from genome assembly GCF_004168035.1 of Nocardioides iriomotensis. Classification (GTDB taxonomy): domain Bacteria; phylum Actinomycetota; class Actinomycetes; order Propionibacteriales; family Nocardioidaceae; genus Nocardioides_B; species Nocardioides_B iriomotensis. The sequence goes on from NZ_SDPU01000032.1 coordinate 178,646, forward strand.
AGCCCAAGCCGCCCAAGGCCGCCAAGAGCGGCAAGCACGACCAGCTCGGCGCCCACGACCGCGAGCTGCTCACCAAGGCCGAGGCCAGGGGCGAGAAGACCGTCACCGTCATGTTCGTCGCCGGCAAGTCCGAGGCGGCCAAGGCCCGCCGGGACATCCGGGCGCTCGGCGGGTCCATCCGCTACTCGGCCGACAAGCTTGGCTACTTCAGCGCCCAGGTGCCCATCGCGCAGGTGGAGAAGGCGGCGGCGCTTGACTCAGTGGTCGCAGCCGACCTGGACGAGACCATCCCGCTGCCCGATGTCGACCCCAAGGGCTCGGCTGCGGCCGCCTCCGCCGCTGGTCCGGGCAAGGACACGCCCGACAACAACCCGTACATGCCGACCAACGAGACCGGTGCGGTCGCCTTCAAGGCGGCGCACAAAGCGTGGGACGGCCGCGGGATCACCATCGGCATCCTCGACAGCGGCATCGACCTGGCGCACCCGGCGCTGCAGACCACCAGCACCGGGCAGCGCAAGATCGTCGACTGGTTCACGGCGACGGCCCCCTCCGAGGGCGACGGCACCTGGCGCGCCATGCTCACGACGGTGACCCCGACCGATGGGACCTTCTCGGCATCGGGGGTGACTTGGAAGTCGCCCAACGGGGCGTTCAAGTTCAACCGCTTCACGGAAGCGACCACGAACATCGCCGGCGGCGAGGTCCTGGGTGACGTCAACCGGGACGGGGACACGACGGACCGCTGGGGCATCCTCTATGACGAGACGAACCACGACATCATCGTCGACAGCGACCAGGACGGGGACTTCCGCAACAACCCCGTGATGCACCCCTTCCGGCAGAACCAGCAGGTCGGCACGTTCGGCACGGACAAGCCCGGAACCGACGTGGTCGAGGCGATGCCGTTCACGGTCGACTACCGCGAGGACGTCTCCCTGAAGCCGTTCGGCCTGCCTGGCACTGCCGACTTCGTCGACATCGGGATCGTCTCCGGTGCCCACGGCTCGCACGTGGCCGGGATCACCGCGGCGAACGACATGTTCGGCGGCCGGATGGACGGCGCCGCACCGGGTGCCCAGCTCGTGTCGGCCCGCGCCTGCGCCTTCGGACCTGGCTGCACCGCCGCGGCGCTGACCGACGGCATGGCCGAGCTGGCCTCCAACCGTGGCGTCGACATCATCAACATGTCGATCGGCGGTCTGCCCGCCCTCAACGACGGCAACAACGCCCGCGCGGAGCTGTACAACCGGATCGTCAACGACCTCGGCGTGCAGATCGTCCTCTCGGCCGGCAACTCCGGCAACGCGCTGAACACCGTCGGCGACCCGGCGGTCTCCACGGACGCGGTCGCCGTGGGCGCTGAGATCTCGAAGGCCACCTGGAAGGCCAACTACGGCTCGGACGTGCGCTTCGACCGGGGCATGCTGACCTTCTCCTCGGGTGGTCCCCGGGAGGACGGCGGGTTCAAGCCGAACATCACGGCTCCTGGCTCGGCCATCTCCACCACCCCCACCTGGCAGCCCGGCGGTCCGGTCGCGGAGGCGGGCTACCCGCTGCCGGCCGGCTACTCCATGTTCAACGGCACCTCGATGGCCTCCCCCCAGGCAGCTGGAGCCATGGCACTGCTGCTGTCGGCCGCGAAGCAGGAGAGCATCCTCAACCGCGACCCCGGCGCACTCCGCCAGGCCGTGTACTCGACCGCGGAGTACAACCCCGGCGTCCCCGCGTTCCTGCAGGGTCACGGCCAGATCAACGTCCCCGCGGCGTGGGACCTGTTCCGGCAGGGGCTGACTCCGGACGCGTTCACCGCGTCCGCGCCGGTGTGCACCGAGGTCTGGAAGCTCCTCGGTGAGACCACCGGCACTGGCATCTACAACCGCTGCGCTGCCGACGCCGGTGGTCAGGCGCCCGGCTCGAGCAAGACCTACCCGGTCACCATCACCCGGACCTCGGGCAAGGCGAAGTCGGGCACGTATGCCCTGTCGCTGCGCGGCAACGACGGCACGTTCTCGCTGTCGCAGAGCACCGTGACCCTGCCGCTGAACCAGCCGGTGACGGTGCAGGTCACGGCGACGCCGGCGGCGGGAGCGCACACCGCGCTGCTGCGGGTGGACGACGCCAAGACCAAGGGCCTGGACTTCGCGGTGATGAACGCGGTGGTGGCGGGCACCGAGCTGGCTGCGCCGTCGTACACCTGGTCGCAGTCCGGCACCGCGCAGCGCAACGAGGCGTCCCGCTACTACCTGACAGTGCCTGAGGGCACGAAGGCGCTCCAGGTGAAGCTGTCGGGCATCGCCGCCGGCAGCCAGACTCGATTCCTGGCGTTCCACCCCTACGGCGTCGGCGTGGACTCGACGGCGAGCACCGCGTGCTACACCAACTTCCTGAACGGCAACGGCTGCAACCCGACCACCCGGTCGTACGCCGACCCGGCGCCGGGCGTCTGGGAGCTGCTGGTGGAGTCGCGGCGCACGTCACCGCTGCAGGAGAACCCGTGGACGCTGGATGCCACGCTCCTCGGTGTGACCGTGAACCCGGAGACCACGACGCTCGAAAGCGTGCAGAAGGGTGTTCCCACGCCGATCTCTTGGAACGTGTCCAACGACTTCGGGCCGGTCACGGCGGGCGCGAAGGGCGGCCCGCTCGGCTCGGCGAAGTCGTCGACCGAGACCATCGCCAATCACGCCACCAAGACGTTCACGGTGGAGGTGCCGGCCGACGCCTCCAAGCTGGACGTCAAGATCGGCAACACCAGTGACGCCGGGGCCGACCTCGACCTGTTCGTGTCCGGCCCGGGCGGGAACAAGCAGTCCGCAGACGGCGACTCCGAGGAAGCGGTCAGCTACGCCAACCCGGCTCCCGGGACCTACACGGTCACGGTGGACGCGTACGACGTCCCGGCAGGGACGACGTCCTACGACTACCTCGACGTCTTCTTCGCCGGGGCACTCGGAACGGTCAGCGTCGACGAGGCGCCGTTCAGCCTCGCCAATGGCGAGTCGCACACCGTCACCGGCACGGTGACCGCGAACCAGCTCGCCGCCGAGGGTCGCTCACTGTTGGGAGCGATGAACGTCGTCAGCGACAGCGGGGCGTTGCTCGGCACCGGAACGGTCACCGCCAAGCGGGTCACCGAGTAGCGACAGCAGGACGACGAAGCCCCGCCGGGACGACATCCTGGTGGGGCTTCGTCGCGTGCGCGCCGAATCCGGGAAAATGTGCCGCCTCCCTGCGGCTTCGGTCACGGCGACATTGCCCGCGCCGGTGCGGTTCGAGCTGACCCGTGGCGACCGACCTCGCCACGGCAAGAGGGACACCCACTGTCAGTCCGTCGGTGTGGGGACGACCGGCGTCTCGGTCGGCGTCTCCGTCGGCGTCTCGGTCGGCGTCTCGGTGGGCGTCGGCTCCGGCGCCTCGTAGCGCGACACCGTGATCGTCACGGTGGAGCCCTGGTCCTCGCGCGAGCCCGGCGACGGGTCCTGCGAGAGCACCTGGCCCGGCTCGGCGACGGTCTCGGTGTCCTCCTCGACGTTGACCACGAAGCCGGCGTTCTGGAGCCGCGCCTTGGCGGCGCCCTCCTGGAGGCCGACGACGTTGGGCACCGCGCGCGGTCCGGAGGAGAACGCGATCGTGACCAGGGTGTTGGCACCCACCGACGTGCCGGCCTCGGGGTTGGTCGACAGGACGGTGTCGGCCTCCTCGTCGGACTGCTGCTTGCGGAAGCGCACCCGCAGGCCGAGGTCCTCCAGCTCGCGCTGGGCGTCGTAGCGGTTGTCGCCGATCACCGACGGCACCACCACGTCGGGCTTGCCGGTAGAGACGGTGATGTCGATCTCCGAGCCGGGCTCCAGCATCGTCTGCGGCTCGGGGTCCTGCGCCATGACCAGACCCTTCTTGTAGTCGGTCGAGGACTCCTTGTCGACGTTGCCGACCACGAAGCCGGCGTCCTCGATACGGGTCTCGGCCTGGGCGCGCGTCATGTCGATGACGTTCGGGACGGAGTTCTCCTCCGGGGCGGAGCTGAACAGCATCGGGCCGAACAGCGCGGCACCCACCAGCAGCGCCAGGATCGCGATGGCCGCGACCACGAGCGGCCAGCGCTTGCGGGACTCCTCCTCACGGTCCTCGTCGTCCGGCCGGCCGTTGAAGATCGAGGTCTCGTCGTCCCCGCCGTCGTCGTAGCCGTCGGCCAGCCCGGCCCCGGCGCCGGCGACCGCCGGCGCGGCCACGGTCTGGCCGTTGAGGTAGCGCTCGATGTCGGCGCGCATCGCGGCGGCCGACTGGTAGCGGTCCTCGATGCGCTTGGCCAGCGAGTGCATGACGATCCGGTCGACCTCGGGCGAGAGGTCGGGGTCGAGCGACGACGGCGGCTGGGCCTGCTCCCGGACGTGCTGGTAGGCCACCGACACGGGGCTCTCCCCGACGAAGGGCGGGCGGCCGGTGAGCAGCTCGTAGAGCAGGCAGCCGGTGGAGTAGACGTCGCTGCGGGAGTCGACGGTCTCCCCGCGGGCCTGCTCGGGCGAGAGGTACTGGGCGGTGCCGACGACGGCCGCGGTCTGGGTCATCGTCGACGAGGCGTCGGCGACGGCGCGGGCGATGCCGAAGTCCATCACCTTCACGTCGCCGGACGGGGTGAGCATGACGTTGGCCGGCTTGATGTCGCGGTGCACGATGCCCGCGCGGTGGCTGTAGTCGAGGGCCGAGAGCACGCCCGAGGTGAGCTCGAGGGCCCGCTCGGGCAGGATCTTGCGGCCCTCGCGCAGGATCTCGCGCAACGTCCGGCCGGCGACGTACTCCATGACGATGTAGGGCTGCGGGATGCTCTCGCCGTGCGGCCCCTCGTGGGCCATCTCCTCGCCGGTGTCGTAGACCGAGACGATCGCGGGGTGGTTCAGCGACGCGGCGGACTGCGCCTCGCGGCGGAACCGCGCCTGGAACGTCGGGTCGCTCGCGAGGTCGGTGCGCAGCCGCTTGATCGCCACCACGCGGCCCAGACGTCGGTCGGTGCCCTTGCGCACCTCGGCCATGCCGCCGCGGCCCAGCAGCTCGCCGACCTCGTAGCGGCCGCCGATCAGGTGGTTCCCGTCCGGTCCGTTGGTCACTGCCTCAGTCCTTGTCCTTCTTGGGTCCCTTGCCCTTGCTGTGCCCGGGTGCCTCGTGCGTCGGCTTCGGCGCCGGCCCCGCCACGGTCAACGTCACCTCGGTGCCCTCCTCGAGCGTGCCGACAGGGGCGACGTCGAGGACCGTGTCCGGCGTCAGCGAGCCGTCGTTCTCGACCCGCTGCTCCTTGACCTTGAGGCCGAGGTCCTCGAGCGCGGCCTTCGCCGTGTCCTTGGGCTGGCCGCGGTAGTCGTCGGCGTCCACCTCCACGGTCGACGGCGCGGGCTCCTGCGTGGCGGAGGGGGTGGCCGACGGGCTGGTCGATGCGCTCGTCCCGCCGGGGCCGCTGTCGCTGCCGGACCGGTCGGGGTCGTCGGCGGACCCCCCCAGCAGCGCGACCAGCAGCACGACGGCCAGGACCGCGGCCGCGGCGAGTACCCATGGCAGCCAGGCCGGGGCACGGCGCCGTCGGGTGGCGGCGGTGGGGGTCGCGGGCGCGGCCGGAGGCACGGCCATCACCCGGGTCGCGGTCGGGTCGGCGTCGACGGCGGCTGCGGCGGGAGCCGGCGCGGCGACCGTCTCGGTGCCGCGCAGGGCGCCGGCGAAGGCGCTCATCGTCGCGAACCGCTGGGCCGGGTCCTTGGCGAGCGCCACCGCGGTCGCCTGCCGGAGGTGGTCGGGCACCCCGTCGGGCAGCGGCGGCGGCTCCTCGCGCAGGTGCGCGATCGCCGTACCGACCGGGTTGGCGGAGTCGAACGGGCGCCGCCCGGCCAGGCACTCGTAGAGCACGATCCCGAGGGAGTAGATGTCGCTGGCCTCGGTGGCGGGCTTGCCCTCGGCCTGTTCCGGGGAGAGGTACGCCGGGGTGCCGAGCACCTGGCCGGTCTGGGTGACCGCGGCGCCGCTGATCGCGCGCGCGATGCCGAAGTCGGTGATCTTGACCCGGCCCTCGGGGGTGACGAGCAGGTTGGCGGGCTTCATGTCCCGGTGCACGATGCCGAGCGCGTGCGCGGCGGCGACCGCGTCGGCGGCCTGCGCGACCAGGTCGGCGGCGGTCCCCGGGTCCATCGGGGTGCCCTTGCGGAGCAGGGCGGAGAGCGGCTGGCCCGGGACCAGCTCCATGACGAGGTAGGGCCGCGGGACGCCGGTGCCGTCGGCCATCTGCTCGGGCGGCAGCTCGCCGAAGTCGAACACCGCCGCGACGCCGGGGTGGTGCAGGGACGCGGCGTGCCGGGCCTCGGCCTGGAAGCGGGTGCGGAACGTCGGGTCGTCGGCGTACTCGTGCTTGAGGATCTTCAGCGCGACCTCGCGGTGGAGGACGGTGTCGGTCGCCCGCCACACCTCGCCCATGCCACCGGTGGCGATCCGGGCGTCGAGGCGGTAGCGAGGCGCGGCGTCGTGCGGGGCCTGCGTCACTTGTTCATCACCGCCTCCATCACCGACTTGGCGATGGGGGCGGCGAGGCCGCCGCCGGAGATCAGGTCGTTGGCGACGCCGGCGTCCTCGACGAGCACGGCGACGGCGACCTCGGGGTTGTCGGCGGGGGCGAAGGAGACGAACCAGGCGTAGTTGGGCCGGTCGGCCTGGCTCTGCGCCGTACCGGTCTTGCCGGCGACCTTGATGCCGGGCATCGCCGCCGGGGACGCGGTGCCGTTGTCGACGGTCTCGACCATCATCTGGGTCAGGTCGCGCGCGGTCGTCGAGCTCATCGCGTCACGGAACGGCTCGGGGTTGGTCTTGTCGAGGACCGACAGGTCGGGGGCGCGGACCTCGTCGACGAGGTAGGGGCGCATGACGGTGCCGCCGTTGGCGATGCCGGCCGCCACCATCGCCATCTGCAGCGGCGTGGCGGCCACTTCGTACTGGCCGATGGCGGAGTACGCCGTCAGCGGGTCGTCCACGTCGCCGGCCGGGAAGCGGCTCTCGGCCTGGCGGGTGAGGTCGTCGAGGTACACGTCCCCGAAGCCGAACTTCTCGGACTGCTCGCGCAGCGCCTCGTCGCCGAGCTGCATGCCGATCGAGCCGAACGACGTGTTGCAGGACTGGGCGAGCGCCTGTGTGAGCGTGATCTTGGTGGTGCCGCAGATGCCGGTGGCGTAGTTGGGCAGGTCGTTGTCGGTCTGCGGCAGGTCGAGGCTGTCGCCACCCTTGACCAGCGAGTCGGGCCGGTACTGGCCACTCTCGAGCGCGGCCGCGGCCGTGACCAGCTTGAACGTCGAGCCCGGGGGGTAGATCTCCTGGGTCGCCCGGTTGAGCAGCGGCTTGTTCTCCGCCGCCAGCAGCCGCTCCCGGTTCTCCTGCACCTTGCTGAAGTCGTGCGACGACAGCGCCTCGGGGTTGTAGGTGGGGTTGGAGACCATCGCGAGGATCTTGCCGGTCGTCGGCTCGAGCGCGACGACCGCGCCCTCGGCCTGCTTGCCGAGCGCGCGCAGCCCGGCGAACGCGGCGTCCTGCGCGGCCGGGTCGACGGTCAGCTTCACCGAGCCGCCCTTGGGCTGGGTGTTGCCGATCAGGTCGACCACCCGGTTGACGAACAGGCGCGGGTCGGAGCCCGACAGGATCTCGTTCTGCGTGCTCTCCACCGCGTCGCGGCCGTAGGTGTAGGAGTAGTAGCCCGTCAGGTGGGCGTACTTGAACGGTTGCGGGTAGGTGCGGAGGTACTTGTAGGCGTCGTCGACCGGCACGCTCTCGGCGACGGCCTGGCCGCCGGCGATGATCGCGCCGCGCTTGCGGGAGTACTCCGCGTCGCGGACGCGCTTGTTGTCGTCGCGGGAGTTGAGGTCGCCGGCCTGGACGTACTGCAGCAGCGTGGAGTTCAGCAGCAGGCCGACGAAGAGCAGCATGCAGACGATGGACATCGTGCGGATGGGTTTGTTCATAGGTACGTCTCCTGGCCCCCGGCCGTCGCGAGCGTCGGCATGTCGAGTGCCTCGGAAGGCGGAGGAGCGAAGGCGGCGCGAAGCGCCGTCGAGTCGAGTCTTTGTCGGGGTCCCCGCGAGAGCGCGAGCTTGCGAGCGTCTCTCGTGGGGTGGCACTGAACGCCGCGAGGCGCCGACAGGTCGGCGCGCAGCAGGCCATGGGGCTGGGAGTCGTGCCTCATAGCTTGACCACTTGGGTGGAGTCGTCCATCCCGTCGTCGGCGCCGTCGCCGTCGCCGGCGAGGTCGGGGAGCGGCCGTCGGGCCTGGTCGGAGATCCGGAGCAGCAGGCCGACGATGAACCAGTTGGCGACCAGCGACGACCCGCCGTAGGAGAGGAAGGGGGTGGTGAGTCCGGTGAGCGGGATCAGCTTGGTGACGCCGCCGATGACCACGAACACCTGGAGCGCGAACACCACGCCGAGGCCGGTCGCGATGAGCTTGCCGAACGCGTCACGCGCGACGAGCGCGGTGCGGAGGGCGCGCTCGACGATCAGGCCGTAGAGCACGATCACCGCCATCACGCCGGTGAGGCCGAGCTCCTCGCCGATGGAGGCGACGATGAAGTCGGAGTAGGAGAACGGGATCAGGGTCGGGTCGCCCTGGCCGAGGCCGCGGCCGATGAGGCCGCCCCAGGCCATGCCGTACATGCCCTGCACGATCTGGTAGCTGTTCACGTCGGGGTCGAACGGGTTGAGCCACGCGTCGACACGGGCCTGGACGTGCGAGAAGAGCAGGAAGCCGGCGTAGGCGCCGCCCGCGAACAGGGTGGTGCCCACGACGAGCCAGCCGGGCCGCTCGGTGGCGACGTAGAGCATCACCAGGAAGAGGCCGAAGAACAGCAGCGACGAGCCCAGGTCGCGCTGGAAGACGAGCACGCCGAGGCTGATCAGCCACATCACCAGGATCGGGCCGAGGTCCCGCCCGCGGGGCAGGTCGATGCCGACGACGCGGCGGCCGGCGAGGGCGAGGGCGTCGCGGTGCAGGACGAGGTAGCCGGCGAAGAAGATCACCAGCATCACCTTGGCGACCTCGCCCGGTTGGAAGCTGAACCCCAGGAGGTTGATCCAGATGCGGGCGCCGTTGCGGGTCACGCCGATCACGGGCAGCAGCGGCATGATCAGCAGCACGATCGCGGCGAAGCCGGACGTGTAGGTGAACGCCTGGAGGCGGCGGTGGTCGCGGACCACGAGCAGCACCCCGATGAACAGCGCGACACCGAGCGTCATCCAGATCAGCTGGTCGGAGGAGAACGTGTTGGCGTCGTCGTCGGCGGCCAGGTTGGCCAGGTCGATCCGGTAGATGATCGCGAGGCCGAGGCCGTTGAGGGCGGCGACGATCGGCAGCAGCACGGGATCGGCGTACGGCGCGAGGTAGCGGACCGCGACGTGGCTCACGAGGCACAGCGCCGTCAGCCACACGCCGTACCCGATGATGTTCACGGGGATCTCGCCCTCGACACCCAGGCCGACGGCGGCGTAGCCGCCGACACCCACGACGAGGCTGAGCAGGAGCAGGAACAGCTCCGCGCCCCGGCGACGGCGGTGGGTGAAGCCCTGGGGCAGCGCGTTGAGCGGGTTGAGGGAGCTCATGGCGTCGGCTCCGCTCCGGGGGAGGCCTCGGGCGAGGCGTCGGCGGACGCGGAGGCGTCCTGGAGGCAGGCGGGCGGCTCGATCGTGGGGGTCGGGCTCGGCGAGGGCGTCGGCGAGCTGTCGCGCTTCTTGCCGTCGCGCTTCTTGTTCGTGGGGTCCTCCGACGGCGTGGGCTCGGGGACCGGGCACTTCCGCGCCAGGTTGGTGAGCTCGCTGACGATGTCACGCGCGTGGTTGAGGCTCTCGGCCGGAATGCCGGACCGGACCTGGTCGAGGTTGAACTCCGGGAGCGCCTGGACGGTGACGTCGGTGTGCTCGGCGACGGAGTGCAACGTGACGCCGGGCAGGTCGGACTGGATGCCGCGGAAGATCGTGACCCGGCCCGCGTCGACGGCCACGTAGTACTGGTCCTGGCTCCAGGAGTAGGCGAGCCGGCCGGCCAGCGCCAGCAGCCCGACCAGCACCGCCAGCGCGAGCAGCCGCCGGACCCACCCGAAGCGGCGCGGTGCCCGTGGGGCGTAGCGGAGGGCCTCGGGGTCGACCGGGCGGGACGCGTCGTGGCTGCCGCCGCCGTCGGCGACGGGCTCGAGCTCGCCGGTGTCGCCGCTGCGGTGGCCGCGGAAGAAGCTGCGGGGCCCTCCGGTTCCGGTGCGGCGCGGTTGCTCCGCCGCGGCACCCACCAGCATCGGCCCGGTGGTCGCGGCGGCCGAGGTCTCGGGGTCGTCGTCGCTCGCGGCGGCCGACGCGTCGACGACGTCGGCGACGACCGCCGTGATGTTGTCGGTGCTGCCGGCGTCGAGGGCGGACCGGATCAGCTCGACCGCGGCGTAGTCGACCGACCCGGTGCCGAGGATGTCCGCGAGCCGCGGGCCGTCGAGGACGCCGGACACGCCGTCGCTGCACAGCAGGAGGCGGTCGCCGGTGGCGAGCTCGACGTCGAAGAGGTCGGGGTCGGTCTCGTGCACGCCGTCGACCGCCCGCAGGATCAGGTTGCGGTGCGGGTGGGTGCGCGACTCCTCCTCCGTGATCCGGCCCTCGTCGATGAGGGACTGCACGAAGGTGTGGTCCTTGGTGAGCTGGGAGATCGTGCCGTCCCGGAGCAGGTAGCCGCGGCTGTCGCCGACGTGGCCCACGGTGATCCGGGTGCCGTCGAAGACCGCCGCCGTGACGGTGGTGCTGGTGCCGTCCAGCTCGGGGTCGTGCTCGACGAGCTCGGCGAGCCGGTCGTGCGTGCGGTGGATCGCGCCGGCCAGCGCCTCGTGGGTGTCGGTGCCGTCGGCCAGCTCGGTGGTGTCGAGCCGCCGGATGATCTGGACGGCCGTGCTGCTGGCGACGTCGCCGCGGGCCGCCCCGCCGACACCGTCGGCGATCAGCAGGAGGTTCGGTCCGGCGTACCCCGAGTCCTGGTTGTCCTTGCGGACCCGGCCGACGTCGGACAGGGCGGCGTACCTGAGCCGGAATCGGCCCAGGGCGTTGTGCTGCGTGGTGTCGTCGGTCATCAGCGGCGGCTACTTGCGGAGCTCGAGCGTCGTCTTGCCGATGCGGACCTGGGTTCCGAGCTGGAGCGTGGTGGGCTGGGTGAGGCGCGTGGAGCCGATGTAGGTGCCGTTGGTGGAGCCGAGGTCCTCCACGAACCACTGGTCACCCGAGCTCGCGATGCGCGCGTGGCGGGTCGAGACGTAGTCGTCGTCCAGGCGGATCGCCGCGTCGCTCCCGCGCCCGATGAGCAACGGGGCCAGGTCGAGCGAGATGTTCTCGCCGGCGTTGGCCCCCTCGGTGATCGCGACGTGCGTCGGTGCGCCGCGAGGTCGTCGCGAGGGCTTGGCCTTGGCGGCCTGCTTGCGGGCCTGCTTCTCCGCGCGTCGGTCGGCGCGCGGGGTCGACTCGACGCGGGCGCCGAACATGTCGGAGCGCACCACCGAGATCGCGGACAGCACGAAGATCCACAGGATCGCCAGGTAGGCGAAGCGGATCAGCATGAGGGTCAGCTCAGACACCGCCGCCCTCCCCCCGCGAGACGAACCGGATCGACATCGTGGTGTTCCCGATCTTGATCTGGGCGCCGTCGTCGAGCGTGGCCTGGGAGACCTTGTGCCCGTTGACGAGGACGCCGTTGGTGGAGCCGAGGTCGACGACGCTGACCTGGGGTGCGCCGCCGGCGATCGGGTCGCCGGGGTAGATCCGGACCTCGGCGTGCCGGCGCGAGACGCCCGGGTCGTTGATGCGGAGGTCGGCCTCGTTGCCGCGGCCGATGACGATCCCCGGCGGGTCGAGCGGGTGCTTCATCCCGTTGACCTCGAGGATCACGTCGGCCCGGCGTACGGCGGTGTCGGTGACCGCCGAGTCCGACGCCGGCGTCACGCTGGCCAGCGCGGAGCTGCGGACGTGGAAGCGGCCGGTGGACAGGTCGTCCTTCTCGTCGAACGAGATGGAGACCGGGCCGGTGAAGACGTAGGACTGCTCGTGGGCGTGGTCGCGCAGCATCTCGACCAGCTCGTCGGAGAGGGTGGAGGAGTACGGCGCCAGGCGCTGGTAGTCCTGCGGGGACAGCTCGACGTGGAACTGGTTGGGCACCAGCCGCCGGTTGCGGGACAGGATCTGCGCGGAGTTGTCGACCTCGCGCTGGAGCGCGGCCGCGACCTCGACGGGCTGGACGGCCGACCGGAAGGCCTTGGCGAACGCACCGGACACCATCTGCTCCAGGCGGTTCTCGAACCGCTGCAGGATGCCCATGCCACCTCCCTGGGTCTCGCTCTCGGCTGGTCTCGGACTCGTGCGCGTCACCTATGTACCCACGCGCCCGACCGCGAACCGAGCGCCGGGGCTCGTCGGGCATGACGCAGGTCACCATCAGCCCGCACCGTTTCAGCACGTCCGGGGAGACGGCTTCTCGGCATCGTATCGGGGTCGTGGCTGACCGCTGCGTTCCGCCGTCCGTGCGCGGCGGTGCCGGTTTTGTCGGTGCCGAGACGGTCGGCTACCCTGAGCAGGCTTCACGCGCGAGTGGCGGAATAGGCAGACGCGCACGGTTCAGGTCCGTGTGCCCGAAAGGGCGTGGGGGTTCAACTCCCCCCTCGCGCACCACCACCAAAGCCCCAGGTCTGACCTGGGGCTTTGTCCGTTCCAGGGGTCCCGTGCGCTTGAAGGAGCCGGAGACCTTCAGCGCAGGCACGGATGCCGTGAACGTGCAGCGCGCCCGCGGCTCCAAGCCGATGGTCGACGCGGCGGGTCGGCACTGGCCCGAGGGCTGGGTCCGCGGTGAGGGTTCGTCCGACCGTCGGGTGGCGATCCGGTGCGTCCGCCGACTTGCTTCCATGAGCTGGGAGAGGAGTACGTCCGCCAACTCGGCGGGGGGTGCTCAGGATTGGAATCGGGGGTCGAGGGAGAGGTCGATCAGGGCCTGGTCCAGCTCCGTGCCGATCGTGCGTTCGCCGTCGGGGATCAGGCGACTCTGGAAGACGACGACTGTGTGGCGCGGTCCGACGTAGACGAAGGTGCGGCTGACCGCGCGGGTGTTGCGCGGGCAGCAGTCGGCCCACTCGTCATCGTCCCGGGCGTGGACATAGACGATCGTGGGGTCGTCGGCGCCGTAGACGCGACGTTCGGTGCAGCTCCGCGTCCAGGGGTCCTCCCCGCAGGTGGGAGCACCGCCCGCCGGGCGAACCACCACCCCGACGGTGAAGGGCGCGAGCTTCCCCGAGGCGGACGCGTACCCCAGTTCTGGTAGCGGAATGACCTGTTGGTCGCCTTCTGCCCGCCAGGTCGGGAAGTGGGCGGCGACGACGGACGCGACGGTCTGGTTCGACGGCACGTCGTACGCCGCGTCGGGCAGGGCGAGCCTCGGGTCGGCGGCCGCGGCGACCAGATCCGCGAGTGCGAACGGCATCGCCTCGACGTAGTCGCGGCCCTGGACGTCGATGTAACCGATCCGGCCGTCGTTGCGCTCGACGACCACCGTGACGTTGTAGTCGCCGCAGTTCTTGTAGTAGACGCCCGGCGCGGCGCTGTCGGCGTCCCAGGTCGTGCACAGGCTTTGGAACGAGGTGACGTGGACGGGTTCGCCGTTCGGCCCGCGGGTCTGCTTGGTGTGGCACGACTCGTCGCGGTCCAGGTTGGGAATGGGGTGGAGGTATGCGCAGCCGTTGGCGAGCAGTCCTGCGGCACTGTTGGCCTCCATCACGCCGATCCCCCCGCCGGCGGGGTAGAGCGAGCCTTCGCCGGGAAGCTCGAAAGCACCCTGGCCCCACTCGGCAGGCCGCAGAGAGGGATGGAGGTGGTCGGCCACGATCTGGAACCACCCGTCGCGGACTGCGTCCAACGGATTGGGGACTACCCAGCCGTTTCCATTGGTCGGAGTCATCGCCGTGTCCACCCAGGTCTGGGGTGACTGGGTTTTCGGTGACGGGGTCTTCGGAGGCGTCGGCGTGGGGGTGATCGGTGTGGGCGAGATCGGGGGAGACGTGTCGGTGTCGCGGGTGACCGCGAGCATGCCGACGATGACTGCGACGACGGCTGCGGTCGCGGCGAGTCCGGACACGACCCCGTAGCGGCGACGCCGCTCCCGCTCGGCCTGGGCGATGGCTCGGTCGAGGTCGCCGTACGCCGGGACGGTGGCGACGATCTCGTCGAGCGCCTCGCGCAGCCCGCTCATGTCTCTACTCCTTCGAACGAGGTCACCACGTCGGGGGCCAGCTCCCGGAGCCGCTGGAGGGCGACCCGGGTCTGGGACTTCACCGTGCTCGTGCTGATGCCCAACGCGGCCGCGGCCTGCGACTCGGTGAGGTCCTCGTAGAACCGCGCCACCAGGACGGCGCGCTGCCGCGGCGTCAGCCGGGCCAGCGCGCTCGCGAGCGTGAGCCGATCGCCGGCCGTCCCCGCCTCGTCACCGGCCGGGGTGTCAGGGGGTGAGGCCCAGGGCACCTCCACGAGCCGCCGGCGTCGCCAGCCGTCGACGAAGCGGGTGTACAGGATCCTGCGGACATAGGCCTCCGGGTCCACCGTGCCTGACTTCCGCCAGCGCCGGACCAGGACCACGTAGGTCTCCTGCACCAGGTCCTCGGCTGCCTGGTGGTCGCCCGTCAGCAGGTACGCCGCCCGGGACAGCGCGGCTCCGCGCGCCGAGACGAACTCCCTGAGCTCGCCCTCCCGGTCCATGGCGCCACTCTCCTCGGTCGGAACCCTGTCATCTGCTTGAACGCAGAATCCGGCCACCGCGGGTGGGGGGCGACCAGCAACGGATCCACCGTCGACGAAGGCCCCGGACGGTCACGTCCGGGGCCTTCGCCGTTTTCGGTGGGGGTGAGGTTGCTCTCGACTCAGCGGGTGGTGAACGACCACCGGAGGGCTTGCGACCCGGGCTTGACCCTCGCGTCGAACGCGTTGCCGGCCTTGTCGGTGATGGTGCTCTTGACGACGACGCGGTAGGTCGCTCGCTTCCGAAGGTCGCGCTCCGGGTCGAGCCGGACCCGGTTCTTGGAAGGGATGTAGGTGAGGGTCGCGTCGATCTTCCTCGACGAGCCCTTCCTCGTCAGCACGACGGAGTCCTTCTTGACGGACGCCCGCCGCAGCTTCTCGGTCCACGTGACCTTGACGTTGGCGTCACGCGCGACGCGCTTGGCGCCCCGCGTCGGCCGGATCTTCGCCACGGTCGGCGCCGCCGTGTCGGCGGAGGTGCTGGCGGCCGGTGCCGTGCCCGATCCCGCCGCCGGGTCGAAGGCCGTCACCCGGCCCACGGCCAGGGAGTTGAACCAGTCCTCGATGTTGTCGTAGCCGTTGCCGTTGGCGTCCCCGACCGCGTCCGCTGCGCCGGGGTTGGTGCCGTGGGACGACTCGTAGGAGTCGGGCATGCCGTCGCCGTCGGTGTCCACCGGGGCACTGCCGGCGGCGAGGGTCGGGTAGGCGTCCGGGGCGTCCTTGAACGAACCCACGCCGGTCTGCACCTCCCGGACCAGCCGCTCGTCGACCGCGTCGCGCACGAGCGAGGCGCCCGCGTTGGCGAGCACGTCGGTGTACGCCTGCGCCGCCGAGGTGGTCGTCACCGGTGCCGCGGCGAACGGCGTCGACACCTGGCCGACGGCCTGGCCGATCCGGGCGTCGGCGTCACCGGCGGAGGTCCAGCGCTTGTTGCCCTCGCCGTACCACTGGTGGCTGGCGCCGGTGTCACCGTTGTAGGTCGCGAACTCCGCACGGTTCGGGTCGCTGTTCGGGCCGGGCTTGTAGTAGTTGCCGACCCAGTTCACCCGCGGCTGGCCCTTGCTCGACGAGATCAGCGTGACGCCGTCGCCGGAACCGTCGCCGTAGTTGTAGATCACGTTGTTGCGGATGTCGGCCACCGAGACGCCGCTGACCTGCGGGTTGCGGTCGACGTTGGACACGAAGAGGTTGTGGTGGATCGAGACGTTGTGCGCGTCGACACCGCCCGAGAGCAGGCCCTTGGAGTGCTCGCCCAGCGGGTGTCCGGCGTTGTTCAGCCCCTCGGCGATGATCGAGTTGCTGATCGTGATGTCCGTGGAGCCGTCGTAGGTGTTCACGTTCTCGTCCACCGCCCAGCTGAACGAGGCGTGATCCACAACGACGTTGGCGACGCCGGGCTTGTAGATGGTGATCGCGTCGTGGCTGTCGTCGGCCGCGCCACCGTTGCCGGGGCGGAAGCGCACGTAGCGCACCACGACGTCGTGCGTCGCGATCTGCATGGTCCCCTGGTCGGTGCCCGAAGTGGGGTCCATCCGCAGCGTGATGCCGCCACCGGGGGCGGTCTGCCCGGCGATGGTGAGGAAGGGGTTCGAGACCGTGATGCGGTTCTTGAGGGAGATGGTGCCGCCTACCCCGAAGACGACGTACCGGGGCCCCGACGCCTCCACGCAGGAGCGGAGCGACCCGGGTCCGGAGTCGTTGAGGTTGACCACCTTGCAGACGGTGCCGCCCCGACCGCCCGGGGTGTCCGTGCCGAACCCCTCGGCCCCCGGGAACGCCTTGGTCGCGGCGTGAGCGGGTGCCAGGAGAAGGCCGGGGGCGAGCGCGGTCGTCGTGACCGCGGCGGTGGCCGCGGCGAGTAGACGTACGGATCTAGGGGGATTCATGCGAAGGGTTGTTGACCGTCGGAAACCGGTCGGAACCCGTTGCCGCGGACTTCTCGAAGTGGCCTAGGCAGATCGGGCCGAAGGTCCCGGGACGGTCGGGACCGCGGACTCATGCGTCCGGTGAACGGCGGGCAGCACGCTGGGTGCCGTCGGTCCACCCGCCCACCTCGGAGTCACGCAGCCATGTCCTTCACGCCGCTCGTCCTGCCCGCCGTCCCCCTGCACGAGCGCTGGTTCGTGCCGTCGCACACCGGTGGCGACTGGTCCTTCTACCTCTCCTGGCTGCCGCTGACGCTGACCGCCGCGATGCTGGCGGTCACGGTCGCCTGGCGCTTGGTCGGTCGCCGCACGGAGCGGCCGGAGCTCGGCGCGCTGTCGCCGCTCGGACGGCTGGTGCCGTGGGTCCCGCGGCTCCTCGGCATCCACCTGGGCGTCACGCTGCTGGCGCTGGGCGCGACCGGTGCGTTCCTGACCCCGGCGGTCGAGCTGCACGGAACGGTCGGGACCGCGCTGCTGCTGCTCGAGAGCGGCGTCGGCATCTGGCTGGTGACCGGTGTCGCGCTGCGGCCGGCCGCCTGGCTCGTCCTGGCCCTCGGCCCGGTGCTGGCCGCCGCGACCGGCCCGATGGCGCTGCTCGAGTGCGCCAACCTGGCGGCCGTGGCGGCGTTCCTCGTGGTCCTGCCGCCGTCGGCCGAGCGGCACGGCGCGGTCGAGTACGACGCCCGCCGTACCCGGACCGCACTGCTGGTGCTCCGCCTCGGTGTCGGCACCGCGCTCATCGCGCTCGCGTTCACCGAGAAGTTCACCAACCCGGTGATGGCCGTGCACACGCTCGAGGAGTTCCCGGCCCTCGACGTCTTCTCCCTCGTCGGGATCCACCTCTCCCCCGAGACCTTCGTCGCGGTCGCCGGGTCGGTGGAGCTGCTGTTCGGCCTGCTCGTCATCTCCGGCGCGCTGCCCCAGGTGGCGGTGCTGGTCGCGATGGTGCCGTTCAACGCGACGCTGCTGCTGTTCGGGCAGACCGAGCTGGTCGGGCACCTGCCGGTCTACGGCGTCTTCCTCGCGCTGCTGGCCTACGGCTCGCACCCGCGGGCGTTCCGCGAGGTGCGGTACCTACCGGTGCCGCGGCTCCGCGGGCGTCGGGTCGCCGCGATCACCGAGGCGTCCTGACACTTGACAGCGCCGCACGGCGGGTAGACCATCGGTTCTCGTTCGACTGGACCGGAGGTCTATCCCTCCGGGCTGACCATTCTCGGAAGTCACCAGGAGACGCCCCGTGCAGCTGCTCGACCTCGCCGTCATCGTCGTCTACCTCGCCGCGTCGGCCTGGCTGGGCCTGCGCCTCTCGGGCCGCCAGGACAACCTGCGCGGCTACTTCCTGGGGGACCGCGACCTGCCCTGGTGGGCGGTGTGCTTGTCGGTGGTCGCCACCGAGACGAGCGCGCTCACCGTGATCAGCGTGCCGACGGTGGCCTACCTCGGCACGCTGACCTTCCTCCAGGTCGCGCTCGGCTACCTGCTCGGTCGCATCGTGGTCGCGTTCGTGCTGCTGCCGCGCTACTACCGCGGCGAGATGACCACCGCTTATGCCTACCTCGGCCTTCGTTTCGGCCGCGGGATGCAGGGGCTCGCGTCGGTCGCGTTCCTGTTCACCCGGCTGCTGGCCGACGGTGTCCGGCTCTTCGCGGCCGCGATCCCGATGAAGGTGATCCTCGCCGGCATCGGCGTGGACCTCTCCTACTTCGTGATCATCGCTGTCCTGGGGCTCGTGACCGTCGCCTACACCTTCGTCGGCGGCATCCGCGCCGTCGTGTGGGTCGACGTCATGCAGATGTTCCTGTACGTCGTCGGCGGCGTCGTCGCTCTCGGGTACGTCGTGGCCGGGACCGACGGCAGCTTCCTGGCCGCCGCTGCCGACGCGGGCAAGACGCAGGTGCTCGACTTCACGTCCGACCCGGTGTCGGCGCCGTACGCATTCGTCACCGCGGTCATCGGCGGCGCGCTGCTCTCGACGGCCTCGCACGGCGCCGACCAGATCATCGTGCAGCGGCTGCTCACCTGCCGTTCCCTGCGCGACGCGCAGAAAGCCGTCGTGGCCAGCGCGCTCGTCGTCGCGGTGCAGTTCGCGCTCTTCCTCGTCGTCGGCCTCGGGCTCTGGGCCTACTACGACGGCCGCACCCCCGAGCAGCTCGGGCTGGCCACCGGCGACGAGATCTTCCCGACCTTCATCGTCGACGTGCTGCCGCCGGGGCTCTCCGGCCTGCTGCTCGCCGGGATCATGGCCGCCGCGATGAGCACGCTGTCGTCGTCCCTCTCGGCGCTGTCGTCGTCCACGATGTCCGACCTCTACGAGCGCTTCACCGACCGCCGGCTCAGCGACGAGGAGGGCCTGCGCCTCGGGCGCGTCTTCACCCTCGGCTGGGGCGTGGTGTTCATCGGTGCCGCCGCGCTGTTCCGCGGCACCGACAACCCGGTCGTCGAGCTGGGACTCAGCGTCGCCGGCCTGACCTACGGCGGCCTGCTCGGCTCGTTCTTCCTCGGACTGTGGGTCCGCAAGGCCCGCCAGCTCGACGCGATGGTCGGCTTCGGGGTGGCGGTCGCCACGATGGCCTACCTCTTCCTGTTCGAGCGCGAGGTCGTCGGGTTCACCTGGTACACCGCCATCGGTGTGGCGATCACCCTCGTGGTCGGCGGCCTGCTGTCGCTGCGGCACCGCGAGGACTCCCCGCTCGCCGACGAGGCCGCCGACGAGGAGACCCGGCTCGACCTGGGCCGCCGCTAGTCGGGTCCCGGCCGGCTACGGCGTCGCGAACGGGTCGTGCTCCGCCAGCATCTTGTCGACCCGGGCCTGGTCGATCCGCGCCGTGACCTCGCTGCGCTCCTGGGCGTCCCGCACGACCTTGGCCAGCGTGAACGCCGACGACACCAGGAACATCGTCGACACGATCAGGAACGCGCGGATCCAGGCGTCGACCGGGAGGTTCCAGATGCCCAGCGTGATCGCGGTCATCGCCAGGCCGAACGCGATCGCGGCCTGCGCGTAGAAGGCAGTGGTGTTGGCGGGACTCGGAGTCTTCGACATGCCCCGAGCATCGGCCCGGCCGGGCGCCCCGGACATCCGTCGCGCTACTCAGGCAGAAGGCGTCACTACTCATCCATAACCTCCGCCGCCCGACGTCGTTGACCAGGTCAGGAGGCCCACGAGGCCGGGCGGACGGTCCCGGCGGGACGGACGGGGTCGCGGCCTCCGGCTCGACAGAGGGACCCAGCAGGAGACTCGCCGTGGCACGGACGGCACGTTGGACCAGCGCTCTCGGAGCGCTCGCCGTACTCACGCTTCTGAGCGCGGCCCCCGCGTCCGCCGATACGCTCTCGAACGCCGAGGCCACCGCGGTCCGCGGCTCGGTGGGCGGGCAGCCCGCCGACTCGGGCACGGTCCGGGCGGTCGACGAGGGCAACGGGGTCCAGGTCACCGGCACGTCCAACCCGCCCGCCGCCGTGCTCGGCAACCAGCGGCTGCTCAACGTCGGCGTCCTCGCCCAGGAGGCCACCGCCGGCGTCGTCGACGGCGCGGGTACGTCGGCCGCCTGCGCGGGCGTCGCGGGCAACGGCGGCTCGGTCGCCCAGGTCGGCGCGTCGCGCTGCCTCACGCCCGGCCAGCCGCTCGGCCTCTCGATCGCCAACCTGGACCTGACCGGCGCGGTCGTGGCCGACCCGGCCTCGTCGCTCGCGCCGCTCAACGGGCTCCAGCCGGTGCTCGACCAGGTGGTCGGACCGGTCACGCAGGCGGTCAGCCAGGGCCTCGCGCCGCTGGGCGAGACCGGTCTCGCCGGCACCGTCGGCGCGATCGAGGCTCGCTGCGTCGCCGGGGACGCCGGGGTCGACGGCAGCAGCCACATCGCCGACGGCCGGCTCACCCTGTCGCTCGGCGGCACCGCGGTCGACGTGGTCGACCTCCCGGTCGACCCGGCCCCCAACACCGAGCTGTTCGTCAACCTCGACAAGGTCGGCACCGCCGTCCTCGACGGGCTGCGCACGCAGCTCACCCAGACCCTCGACGGCCAGGCCGCCCCGCTCGCCGCGGCGATCGACCCGGTCCAGCAGCAGATCGTCGACGGCGTGCTCGCGCAGGTCGGCCCGCAGCTGAAGCCGCTGAGTGACAACGTCCTCAAGGTCGTGCTGAACAAGCAGGTCCGCACCGCCGACAGCATCCAGGTCACCGCGCTGAGCCTGGAGGTGCTGCCGGCCGCCGCCCAGGTCGCCGACGCGCCGCTAGCCACCGTCGACGTCGGCCACGTCGCCTGCGGTCCGAACGGCCGCGTCGCGCAGGTGGCGCAGGCCGCGCCCGCGCCGCCGGAGAAGCCCGCCAAGAAGCTGCCGCGCGTGCCGACCGTGATCGCGTCCGGCGTCGCCGACGAGCCCGAGCCCTGGTACCACGGGCCCCTCGGCCCGGCCGCCGTCGCCCTGGTGGCCGCCGCTGTCGGTGCGCTGGGCGGCTTCCGCGGCAGCCACCGGTGAGCCGGGTGCGCCGATGAGCCGCGACGGCGACCGGTTCAGCCCGCTCCTGGCGCTCGTCGCACTTGTGGGCGTGGCCGCCGCGCTGGCCTTCCTGCGGCCCGGCGCGGCGGTCCCCGCCCGCGCGAGCATCGCCCCGGCCGCGCCGGTGCGCCTCGTCGTACCCTCCCTCGACCTGCGCGCGGCCGTCGTCCCGATCGAGGTCGAGACCTCCGGCGTGCTGCACCCGCCCGCCGACGTCCACGACGTGGGTTGGTGGCGGCGCAGCGCCGAGCCCGGCGCGGCCCACGGCCCGACCCTGCTCACCGGCCACACCGTCTCCAGCGGCGGTGGGGTGATGGACCGGCTCGGCGACCTGAGGCGCGGCGACCGCGTCGTCGTGCGCACCCGCGAGGGCCGGGTCAACTACGAGGCCACGAAGGTCGAGGTGCTCTCGCGGGCCGAGCTGGCCGCGCAGCGGCGCGCGCTCTTCGGCCGCGGCGGGCCCGCACGGCTCGTGCTGGTCACCTGCACCGACTGGGACGGCCACGTGTACGAGAGCAACGTGGTCGTCACCGCCCGGCCCGTCTAGCTGTCGGCCCGCTCGGCCCGCTCGGCCTTCATGGCCGCGATCAGGGCCTCCTGGTGCCGGTGCCCGACCGTCTCGTAGCCGACCACGGTCACGACGGGAGCCAGGGCCAGCACGACCAGGCACCAGGCCATGTCCAGCCCGGCCTGGGCGAGCGCGACGGCGAGGACGAGGACGGCGCCCGTACCGAGCAGCAGACCGGTGTGGAACGGGTCCCACGTGCGCATCATCGCGGTCCAGATCGCGTAGAGCGCGACCACGAACACCGCCAGCGGCACCGCGACGCTGAGCACCGTGCCGACGGGTCCGATCTCGGTGTGGCGCTCGAGGTAGTAGGCGGCGACGTGCAGCCCCGCGCCGACCGCGGCGAGAGCGCCGAAGACCAGCATGTGCAGGTAGCCCCAGAAGAACGAGCGCTCCCGGTGCAGCGCGAGGAGCTCGCCCCAGGGCGCGGTGAAGTACGACCACCAGAGGCCGAACGTGAGGCCGACGCCGGCGACGGTGACGAGGATGGCGTCGACGCTCCAGCCCGCGGGACCGTGCACGACCGCCGACAGCGACGCGACGGTGCCGATGATCCCCTCGCCGAGGGTGATGATGACCAACAGGGAGTACCGCTCGGCGATGTGGTGCGGGTGCCAGGGGGTGCCGCCCTTGCGGCGCTCGGCGATCGCCGGACCGGCCAGCTCGATGGCGTAGAGGATCAGGCACAGGGCGAACGTCGTGCCGATCGGGAGCGACAGGAAGACCAGCGCGGTCCAGCCGACCTGGGCGACGAGGATCGTCCAGACGTACGTCAGGTGCGCCGGCCGGCGCGCCGGGTCGTGCCGCGACGCGCGCAGCCACTGGAACGCCATCGGCACGCGCATCACGATGTAGCCGGCGACGACCACCCCGTTGTCGAGCACCTCGCCGTGGTCGATCGACGCGAAGACCTCCGGCAGGCCCAGCGCCAGGATCACGACGCCGACCATCTGCACCATGGTCGCGAGCCGGCAGACCCAGTCGTCCTCGTCGTACGCCGACGCGAACCAGCTGTAGCTGATCCACGCCCATGAGATCGCGAACACCGCGAACGCGAAGCCCAGCACGCCCGTGCGCACGTGGTCCTCGGCGACGTAGTGGGCGAGCTCGTTCGCGGCCTGGCCGAATGCCACGACGAAGACCAGGTCGTAGAGCAGCTCGAGCGGGGTGGCGGTGCGGTGCGGCTCGTCGGGGTCGCGGCCGGACAGCCGGCGCCGGCGGTGACCCAGGTCCGGGACGAGGGGGTGGCTCACCCGCCTGATGATGCCAGCGCGACCGGCCTCTCGTAGAGCAGCTCGAGACCGTCCTCGTCGTCCCACTGCTCGCCGACGTGGGTGAACCCGAACGGCCGGATCGTCGCCATCGACGCCACGTTCGTCGGGCTGATGCTGGCGCGCACCGTCCGCACGCGCGCGTCCGACGCCGCCCACGCGAGCGCACTGGCGAGCAGCCGACGCGCATGCCCCCGGCGCCGGCGCAACGGGTCGACGGAGTAGGCCACCTCGACCATGCCGGCGTCGTCGGGCGGTCCGTGGAAGCCGACGTGCCCGACGACCTCGCCGTCGACCAGCGCCGCCCGTGCCACCCAGTCCGCGGCCTCGGGATCGGCGAGCACCTGGTCGTGCCGGATCCGCCACAGCCACGCCTCGTCGACGAGGAAGCGGGTCAGCGGCACGCCCGCCTGCGCGGACGCCCGGTCGAGGTCGCCGTCGACCAGCGCGGCCATCGTCGCCAGGTCCAGCCGGACCAGCGTGACGTCGGAGGTCACCGGATCGCGCCGGTGATCTGGAGCGCGGGGTTCGTGAACGTGTCGGGGGTCTCGAGCCGGTGGAACCGGTCGAACGGCCACACGACCGCCCACACCTTGCCGACCACGAGCGACTCGGGCACGCTGCCGCCGCCGGGGAGGTCCTGGTGGAACCGCGAGTCCTCGCTGTCGCCACGGTTGTCGCCCATCACCCACAGGCGGCCCTCGGGGACCTCGACGTCGAACCTCCGGTCGGACGGCGACGCGCCCTCCGCGATGTAGTCCTTCTCCTTGAGCGGCACGTCGTTGACCCGGATGCGGCCCTTGTCGTCGCAGCAGACCACGTGGTCGCCGCCGACGCCGATCACCCGCTTCACGAGGTGGCCCCCGGTCGGGTACAGGCCGAGGCTGCCGAGCACCTTCTGGAACGGCGTCGGCTCCTGGACCAGCGGGCCGAGCCACTGCCCCTGCGGGTCGGCGAAGACCACGACGTCGCCGCGCTCGACGTGCGCACTGCCCCAGTACGACGCCTTCTCGACGAGGATCCGGTCGTCCTCCTGCAGCAGCGGGCGCATCGAGCCGGACGGGACGAAGAACATCTGCACGAAGAACGTCTTGACCACGGCCGAGACGGCCAGGGCGAGCAGGAGCAGCAGGATGGTCTCGGCCCAGACGGGAACGGACCGCCGCTTCCTCGGCTCAGCGGCCGCCCGTGCACTCATGGGGAGGAGCCTAGGCGGTCTCGGCAACGCCCGAGGCATCTCCCCGGGCATCGCCCCGGCCGGTCCCACGGACGGTGAGGACCGGCAGCAGCGCGTGCGCGACCGGCCCGATCGCGACGGCGTACAGCACCGTGCCGACGCCGACCGTGCCGCCGAGCAGCCAGCCGACGACGAGCACGCTCACCTCGAGGACGGTGCGCACCAGGCGGACCGAGCGCCCGGTCCGGCGGACCAGCCCGGTCATCAGCCCGTCGCGCGGGCCGGAGCCGAGGGAGGCGCCGATGTAGAGCGCGGTCGCGGCGCCGTTGAGCAGCACGCCGAGCAGCAGCAGGCCGACCCGCCAGGCCATCGCCTGCGCGTCGTCGAGCCACAGCAGGGTGAGGTCGACGAAGACGCCGACGAGCAGCGCGTTGGCGATGGTCCCCACGCCTGGTCGCTCGCGCAGCGGGATCCAGAGCAGCAGCACCACGAAGCTGACCGCGATCAACATCTGCCCGATCGTCGTGCCCAGCTGCTCGGCGAGGCCCTGGTGCAGCACGTCCCACGGCGCGAGGCCGAGCCCGGCGCGCAGCAGCATCGCCAGGCTCACGCCGTACAGCGCGAGGCCGACGAACAGCTGGACCAGGCGACGGGGCAGGCGGGCGCGGGCGGTCGGCGGGGTGGGCACGTGGAGGCAAGGGCCTCCGACGCGGTTCTATTCCGACCGGTCCGACCCTTGACGAGGCACTTTACAGATTCTATGGTTTTGTAAACCTGATCCCGGGAGGTGCGGCATGACCCAGGCCCCGCAGAACCAGACCGTCCCCGCCGGCTCGACGGCGCAGTGGAAGGACAAGAAGCGCTACCTGTGGCTGCTCGGCCTGGTGGTGCCGTCGCTGGCCTTCCTCGCCTGGGGTCTGGTGACCTGGACCGGGTGGAGCGTCTTCTGGTTCCTCGGCCCGATCGTGGTCTTCGTCGTGGTGCCGGCCATCGACCTGCTCGCCGGGCTCGACCGCAGCAACCCGCCCGACGACGTGATCGAGGCGCTGGAGAACGACAGGTACTACCGCTGGATCACCTACCTCTTCCTGCCGATCCAGTACGCCGCGCTGGTGTGGGCGTGCTGGATGTTCACCCAGCCGACCCTGAGCACGGTCGACAAGATCGGCCTCGCGATGACGATCGGCACCATCGCCGGCATCGGCATCAACACCGCCCACGAGCTCGGTCACAAGAAGGAGTCGCACGAGCGCTGGCTGGCCAAGATCGCGCTGGCGCAGAGCTTCTACGGCCACTTCTACATCGAGCACAACCGCGGCCACCACGTCCGCGTGGCGACCCCCGAGGACCCGGCGAGCAGCCGCGTCGGCGAGACGTTCTACGCGTTCTGGCCGCGCACCGTCGTCGGGTCGGTGCGCTCGGCGTGGAACCTGGAGAAGCGCCGGATCACCCGCCGGCGCAAGCACGCCTGGACGATCGGCAACGACGTGCTCAACGCCTGGCTGATGTCGCTCGTGCTGTGGGGGGCCCTGGTCGCGGTCTTCGGCCTCGGCATCCTGCCGTTCCTGCTGATCCAGGCGGTGATCGGCTTCTCGCTGCTGGAGGTCGTGAACTACCTCGAGCACTACGGGATGCTGCGGCAGCGCACCGGCCCCGACAGGACCGGCCGCTACGAGCGCGTCGACCCGAGCCACTCGTGGAACAGCAACAACATCGCGACCAACGTGCTGCTGTACCACCTGCAACGGCACAGCGACCACCACGCGAACCCGACCCGGCGCTACCAGACCCTGCGCGACTTCGAGGAGTCGCCGGTGCTGCCCACCGGGTACGCCGGGCTGATCATCCTGGCCCTGGTCCCGCCGCTGTGGTTCGCGGTGATGGACGCCCGGGTGCTGCGGCACTTCGGCGGCGACATCACGCGCGCGAACATCCAGCCGTCGCGGCGTGACCGCGTCCTCCGCAAGTACGGCGCCGCGGCGGTGGTCGCGGACGGGGCCGCGGCGTGAGCGGGTGGGTCTGCCCGGGCTGCGACTACGTCTTCGACGAGGCGACCGGCGACGAGCGCGAGGGCTTCCCGGCCGGGACCGCCTGGTCCGACGTACCCGACGACTGGTGCTGCCCCGACTGCGGCGTGCGGGAGAAGGTCGACTTCGAGCCTGCCTAGGGTGGATGCGTGACCACCACGACCGAGGCGAGCGTGCGGGAGCGGCTGCTCGCCAGCGCCGCCGACATCACCGCCGAGTCGGGCTGGGCGGCGGTCACGATGAGCAAGGTCGCGACCCGGGCGGGGGTGTCGCGGCAGACCGTCTACAACGAGCTCGGCACCAAGCCGGCGCTCGGCCAGGCGATGGTGCTGCGCGAGCTCGAGCGGTTCCTCGCGATCGTGGAGCGCGAGCTCGACGCCGCCGACGACCTGGTGACCGCGATCCGGTCGGCCACCGAGCACATCCTGGTGATGGCCGAGGGCAACCCGCTGCTGCACGCCCTGCTCGCCTCGGCGCACAGCGTCTCGCGCGGCAACGAGCCGGCGTCGAACAACGAGCTGCTGCCCTTCCTCACCACCGACGCGCAGCCGCTCATCGCCGCCGCGACGGCGGTGATCGACGAACGGCTGGACCGGTTCCCCGACGTCGACCTCGGCCCGCACCAGCGCGCGGTCGCGATCGACGCGATCGTCCGGCTCGTGCTCAGCCACGTCATGCAGCCGGGCTCGTCCCCCGCCGCCACCGCCGACGACCTGGCCTGGATCGTCGCGCGCGTGCTGCGCGGCTGACGAGGCGAATCGGGGGCTTCAGCCCGGTTCGCCCATGTCGGGCATGCCCTCGACCTTCTGCCCCCCGGACGGGCCGGGACCGGAGTCGGAGGAGTCGCCCTCCTGGCTGTCGTCGGTCTCGGAAGGGTCCTTCGCCAGCGGGTTGTCGTCGGTCGGCTGCAGGTCCTCGGGCAGGTCCTCGTCGGCGATCAGCCCGACCTCGGGCGTCTCGCGCTCGCCGCGCTCGTCCTGCGGGGTCCCGTCGCTGCTCTTCCCGGCGCTGTCTTCGGTGCTGTTCTCGCTCATGTCCCCGGCGTACCCCGACGTGTCCACCGGATTCGTCCGGGAGTCGCCCGCCTGGATCACCGCGTCAACCGCGGACGAATCGTCTGGGCCGCGTCGGGCAGACTGAGAGGACGACCGGGAGGGGGTCCGCATGGGGCGGGAGAACCGTGGACGATGGCGCACGCTCGCCGCGGCCGCGCTGCTGTGTGCCCTCTCCGCCGGCACCCTGACCGCCTGCACCGAGGGCCCCGACACCGGTGAGACCGCCGAGCCGGCGGACGCCGACACCACCCCCGCGAGCAGCGCCTCGGCCACCGCGGCGTACGCCGTCGACGCGCCGGGCGACCTGCGCACCCCGCTGCTGCGCCCCGACGTGCTGATCAGCAGCACGAAGCCGATCCCGGAGAAGGTGCAGCGTCGGATCCGCGCGCTCGACGGCGTGAAGGCCGCGATGCCGCTGTCGCTCGCCTCGCTGTCGCTGGAGGGCCGGACCCTGACGATCGGCTCGGTGGACGTCGACGCCTACCGGCGGTGGACGCCGCAGACGACCGCCGTCGCCACCGACGTGTGGAAGCGTCTCGCCGGCGGCGAGGTCATGGTCGACCCGTCGGTCGGCCGCAGGCTCGAGGGCCCGAGGGGCTACCTCAAGCTCGGCACCACGTCGGACGCACCGCACGTGCACATCGGTGCCTACGCGCCGATGGCCAAGCAGGTCAGTGCCGTCGTCACCCGGCCGCTCGGCGAGCGCCTCGGCATGCCCGCCGACAACGCGATGCTGGTGTCCACCGGACGCTTCACCCCGTCCGTGCTGACCGACAAGATGCAGAAGATCCTCGGGAGGACCGCGTCGCTCCAGGTGCTCGCGCTCGAGCTCGACACCGACGTCGCCAAGACCGCGGTGCTCACCGGCACGTCGGCCGCCGAGGCGGTCGGGTCGTTCCGCTACACCGCCCACCCGAGCGGGCGGATCACGCCCGACCCGGCCTGGGTGGCGGCCAACATCCGCACCGAGCAGGTGCCGCTGCTCGGCAACGTGACCTGCCACCGCGTGATGATCCCGCAGCTGCGCGCGGCGCTGGAGGAGGTGGTGAGCCGTGGCCTCGGGCCGGCGATCCACCCCGACGAGTACGCCGGCTGCTACTACCCGCGGTTCATCGGCTACGACCCCGCCAAGGGCCTGAGCCTGCACTCGTGGGGCATCGCGGTCGACCTCAACACACCCGGCAACCAGCGCGGCACGGTCGGCGAGATGGACCGCGACGTCGTGGCGATCTTCAAGAAGTGGGGCTTCGCCTGGGGCGGTGACTGGAACTACACCGACCCCATGCACTTCGAGCTCGCGAGCGTCGTCCGACCGGGCTGACCCGGCGTACGCTTCCCTCACGGAGCAGGAGGAGGTCGCCATGGCCCAGCTGCACGAGGTGCCCGACGAGCGACCGGGCAAGAGCAAGTACTCCCGGCTGCCCGACCCCATCCCGCCCGAGAAGATGGTGGCGACCTCCGAGGCCTCCGCGCTGCCGGAGGAGAAGGACGACTACTGGCGCGAGGTCGAGTGGATGCTCCGCGTCACCGGCGGAGGCTGAGCCCCGCCCGACCCGCTAGCCTCCCGTGATGCGCGCGATCCAGGTCACCCGTCTCGACGGCCCGGACGGCGTCGCCGTCGTGGACGTCCCCGAGCCCACCCCGCGCGAGAGTGACGTGGTGGTCGACGTGAAGGCGGTCGGGGTCAGCTTCCCCGACCTGCTGCTCTCCCGCGGCGAGTACCAGCTGCGGCCCGACGTCCCGTTCACCCTCGGCGTCGACTTCGCCGGCGTGGTCCGCTCCGCGCCGGACGGCTCCGGGTACGCCGCCGGTGACCGGGTGGCGTGCGTGCTGCCGTACGGCGGCGGCGCCGAGGTCGTCGCCCTCCCGGCCGACAGCGTCTTCCCGTTGCCCGACGCGGTGTCTTTCGAGGCCGGCGCCGCGCTGCCGATGAACTACCTCACCGCCCAGTTCGCGCTCGCCACGCGGGCCGGCCTGCGCGCCGGCGAGACCGTCCTCGTGCACGGCGCCGCGGGTGGGGTCGGCACCGCGACCCTCCAGGTCGCCAAGGGGTACGGCGCCCGCACGATCGCGGTGGTCTCGACCGACGCCAAGGCGGAGGTGGCGCGCGCCGCCGGCGCCGACGACGTCGTGCTGGTCGACGGCTTCCTCGCCGCGACGAAGGAGCTGACCGACGGCGACGGGGTCGACGTCGTGCTGGACGTGGTGGGCGGCGACCTGATGACCGACTCGCTCCGGTCGCTCGCGCCCGGAGGTCGGCTGCTCGTCGTCGGCTTCACCGGCGGCGCGATCCCCGAGGTGAAGGTCAACCGCCTGCTGCTCAACAACATCGACGTCCGCGGCGTCGGGTGGGGCGCCTACGCCATGGCCCGCCCCGGCTTCATGCGGTCGCAGTGGGACGAGCTGCTGCCGATGCTGGAGCGCGGCGTCGTCGCCCCGCCGATCGGCCACACCTACGCCTTCGACGAGATGGGCTCCGCCCTCGCCGACCTGGCCGACCGCCGTACCGTCGGCAAGTCCGTCGTCCGGCTGTGACTCCTCATCCCATCGACCTCGCCGGCCGATAACCAGAACATGACCATGCCGCAGGTGTTCGACGGGCTCGTCCGCGAGCACGTGGCACCCGCGCTCAAGCAGCGCGGCCTGCGTAAGAAGGGTCGCGCCACCTGGTGGGAGCGGCGTTCGTCGGGCGGGTGGGTGCTCCTCGCGCTGCGCAACGACAAGTGGAACAGCGCCGACGAGGTGCAGTTCTGGGCCGAGGCGGTGGGCTGGCCGCCGGGCACCTGGGAGCTGGTGGGCGAGATCCTCGGCGTCGACCCGGCCAGGCAGCCGTACGTCGCCGCCAACGCCCCCATCGCGCTCGACCTCCGGATTCCGGACGCGGGAGCCGGCCCGGCGCGGCCCGAGGACGCCTGGCTGCTGACCGCCGGCGTCGACCCCGCGGCCGTCGCGGTCGAGGTGACCGCGTGGTTCGACGAGGCGCTGCGCCGGCTGCGCGCCGATGTGGACGACCCGGACGAGGCCGTCCGGAGGCTGGTGGACACGGACCGCGCACGGGTCTGGGAGCACGTCCACGCCCTCGCCACCATGCAGGCCGCCGGGCCCGGCCACCCCCGGTTCGTCGAGGTGGTCGAGCGGCTCACGGAACGCTGGGCCGCCGACCCGCGGCCGATCACGCTGCGGCCGTTCGTCGAGCGCTGGCGCGCCGAGGCCGGCCTGCCGCCGGTCGACCTGCCGACCTTCTGGACGCCGAGCATGCTGCCGCACACGCGCGAGCGGTTCGCCACCCCGCAGGACGCCTACCGCGCCGGGATCGGCCGCGACTTCCACTACGCCGACGGCACCAGCAGCACCGAACCGCCGCCCGGCTGGCTGGGCGCGGCACCGCCCGCGGCGCCCGCCCGGCGTCGCCGGTGGCTGCTCGCCCGCTGGTCCAGACGGGGTGGTGCGGAGGAAAGCGGGCAATCCCGACACGGAACCGGCGCGGAGCCGTAACCTTCGAGACTGACGAAGTCAAGCGGCGCCACGCCATCCATGCCAAGATTTTCTCTCTTTGGTCTCACCTGCCTCGCGAACCCCCGCGGTGGGAACACTCGATGGAACCCCAGGAGCACCCTTGAGCGACGAGAGCGATCAGACCCCGGCCGGTCGCGGCCGCGCGTCGGTCTTCGCGCTGTCCTCGTGGCCACTGCGCCGCAAGGTCGCGCTCGCCCTGGCGATCCCCCTGGTGCTCGCCGCCACCCTGGGCGGGCTGCGGGTCGCCACGGACCTCAACGAGGCCGAGAACTCCTCGGCCAGCGCCCGCCAGGTCACGATCCTGGATCCCGCGATCGCCTACCTCACCGCGTCGTCGCGGGCGATGGTCGCCGCGCAGAGCGGCACCGGCGCCGGCGAGCAGGAGGTCCAGGCCGCCGTCCAGGACCTCGAGGCCGCCGCGAACGACCTCGAGCGCACCCGCGAGTCGGCGGACCTCACGCCCGAGCAGTCCCACCAGGTCGACGTCGTCCTCGACCTGAGCCGCGTGCTGCGCGAGGAGAGCGACACCCTCAGCCCCGGCACCTGGGTCGCCCAGCTGCGCCAGCTCCAGACCGGCGTCAACCGGCTGGTCTCCACGATCGCCGACGCGCAGCTCGAGCCGCAGCCGAACCTGCAGCTGCTCAACGAGGCGCTGGCCGGCCGCTTCTCGCTCGCGATGCAGCAGACCCTGGTCGCCACCGACCGCACCGGCGACACCGGCTCACTCGAGCTGTTCGCCGAGCTCGGCGCCGAGGGCGCGGCCATCGACCGGCTCGCCTCCAACCTCGGCGAGGCGGAGCCCGCCGTGCTCGACCTGCTCACCGACAACGCACGCCGTACCCGCGCGGTGCGCACCGGCGGCACCGACCTCGGCGGCGCCGAGGCGTACGCCGGCTACGACACGCTCGTCGGCTCGCTGCTCGACGCGGTCGACGAGGAGCTGGCGGCGTCTGCCGACGCCGCCCGCACGCGCGCGCTGTTCAACGCCGCGCTCACCGCCGGCGCCCTGCTCGCCGCGATCCTGCTGGCGCTGCTGGTCTCCCGCCTGCTGCTCACCCCGATCCGCAAGGTGCGCGAGGGCGCGCTCTCGGTCGCCCACGAGGACCTGCCCGACGCGGTCGCCCGGATCCGGGCCGGCGGCGAGCCCGGGCCGATCACGCCGATCGACGTCACCACCCAGGAGGAGGTCGGACAGCTCGCCCGGGCCGTCGACGACCTCCACCGGCAGGCCGTCGTGCTCGCGGCCGGCGAGGCCGAGCTCCGTGCCCAGGTCTCCGACATGTTCGTGACGCTCTCGCGCCGCAACACCTCGCTGGTCAACCAGCAGCTCGGCCTGATCGACTCGCTGGAGAAGGACGAGGAGGACCCGGCCCGCCTCGAGAGCCTGTTCCGGCTCGACCACCTCGCCTCCCGCATGCGCCGTACGGCGGACTCGCTGCTCGTGCTGGCCGACGCGCCGTCGCAGCCGTCCGGCCAGCAGGGCCTCACGGTCGGCGAGGCGATGCAGGCCGCGACCGCGGGCGTGCAGGACTACCAGCGCGTCCACGTCGGCTCGAGCACGCTGACCACCCGGATCTCCGACGAGGCGGCCTCCGACGTCGTGCACCTGCTCACCGAGCTGGTCGACAACGCCCTCGCCTACTCCCCGCCGTCCTCGACCGTCGCGATCGGCTCGTCGCTGCGGGCCGACGGCGTGGTCCTCGACATCATCGACGGCGGCCTCGGGATCCCCGACGACGCACTGGCCGCCCTCAACCAGCGGCTGCGCGCGGGTGCCACGATCAGCGCCGACTCGACCCGCCGGATGGGCCTGTTCGTGGTCGCCCGCCTCGCGCAGCGGCACGGCATCGTGGTCGAGCTGAACCGCAACGGCCAGGGCGGCACCACCGCGACCGTCCACCTGCCGACCGCGATCCTGCCCGACCTGCGCGAACCCGCCCCGGCCCCCGCCTCCCCTGCCGCC
Source organism: Nocardioides iriomotensis (assembly GCF_004168035.1). Taxonomy (GTDB): domain Bacteria; phylum Actinomycetota; class Actinomycetes; order Propionibacteriales; family Nocardioidaceae; genus Nocardioides_B; species Nocardioides_B iriomotensis. The sequence continues at coordinate 211,453 of NZ_SDPU01000032.1, forward strand.
GAGCAGGACGAGGCTCCGGTGGCCGCCCCGACCGCTCCCGCGCCGCTCGCCCCGGTGGGTCGCGCCGACGACGAGGCCGCTGCCGACCAGGCCGCTCGCTCCCGTCTCGACGCCATCCTCGGCGGTGCCCTCGGCAGCGGGCTCAGCGGCGGTCCCGGCGGCGGACTGCCGACCCGCCGTCCCGGCGCGAGCCTGGCCGACTCGCCGGCCGCGCCGCTGATGCCGATCGGCACGCCCCGTCCGGGTGCCGACCAGCAGCCGGCCGCACCGGCCGCAGCCGTCGCCCCGGTCGCCAAGGAGGAGCCGGTCCCGCCGGCGCCGGAGCCGGTGCAGCCCGACGTACCCGCGCTCGCCCGCAACGCCGACCCGCTCGGCGGCGACTACGTCCCGTCCCCCGCCGACGCGGACGACTTCGACACCCCGATCTTCCGCGCGATGCGCTCGGCCTGGCTGAGCTCCGGCGGCGAGGGACAGCCCTGGCGGACGAGCGAGGTCGAGGAGGGCTGGCAGCTCGCCGAGCGCGCGGTCGACGCCCCGCCGGCCGAGCTCGCCGAGTCCGGCCTGCCGCAGCGCCGGCCCGGCGCGGCGCTGGTCCCCGGCGGCGTCACCAAGCAGACCGGCAGCATCGCCCGCGACCCGGAGGCCATCCGCGCGCGGCTCGCCGCCCACGCCGCCGGTGTGTCCCGCGGTCGCCGCGCCGCCACGACCCCGCCCACCGACCACCCGCACACGGAAGCTGATCGAGCATGAGCGAGAACCACCTCCACGCCGTTCCGTCCGCCCAGGACGAGCGCAACCTGGACTGGCTGGTCACCCGGTTCGTCGACGAGGTACCCGACGCGGCACACGCGATCCTGCTGTCCGCCGACGGCCTGCTGATGGCTGCCAGCTCCAGCATCCCCGCCGACCGCGCCGAGCAGGTCGCGGCCGTGTCGTCCGGCCTGGCGAGCCTGGCCGTCGGCGCCTCCCGGCTGTTCGAGGGTGGTGCGGTGCTGCAGACGATCGTCGAGATGGAGCACGGCTACCTGATGCTGATGAGCGTCGGCGACGGCTCCAACCTCGCCGTGCTCACCCAGGAGGCCGCCGACATCGGCCAGGTCGGCTACGAGATGGCCCTGCTCGTCGACCGCGTCGGTCGCGCCGTGCAGGCCCAGGCCCGGCTCGGCGCCGGCGGGTGAGCGGGACGACCGCCATGGTGCCTCCGGACGAGAACGCCGAGACGGGCGAGCCGACGACGTCGGCCCGCCTGGTCCGCTCGTACACCATCACCTCGGGCCGTACCAAGGCCAACGTCGACCTCCCGATGGAGGCGACCCTGCGCATGCACCCGCGCGACGCGGACGCGCCGCTGAGCCCGGCGATGCGGCAGATCCTCGACGTCTGCGACCAGCGGTCGGTGGCGGAGGTGTCGGCCCTGGTGTCGATGCCGATCGGCGTCGTCCGGGTCCTGCTCAGCGACCTGGTCGAGCAGGGCCTCGTCCGGGTCCAGGCGACCATCACCGAGAGCTCGTCGAAGGACGAGCGCATCGAGCTCATCGAAAGGACGCTCCGTGGCCTCCGCAGCTACTAGCACCGCAGCGCGCCGGGCCGCGTCGACCAAGATCGTCGTCGCCGGCGGCTTCGGCGTGGGCAAGACGACCCTCGTCGGCGCCGTGTCCGAGATCGTGCCGCTGCGCACCGAGGCGCTCGTGACCAACGTGTCGCAGGGCGTCGACGACCTGTCGCAGACGCCCGACAAGACCACGACGACCGTGGCGATGGACTTCGGCCGGCTCACGCTCGCCGAGGACCTCGTGCTGTACCTCTTCGGTACGCCGGGGCAGAAGCGCTTCTGGTTCATGTGGGACGACCTGTGCCTCGGCGCGATCGGCGCGATCGTGCTGGTCGACACCGAGCGGCTCGACGACTCGTTCTCGCCGCTCGACTACTTCGAGTCCAAGGGCCTGCCGTTCATCGTCGCGGTCAACCAGTTCGACGGCGCCCGCCGCTACCCGCTGCACGAGGTCGCGGCCGCTCTGGCGCTGCCCGAGCACGTGCCGATCATGAACGTCGACGCCCGCGAGCGGGAGTCGGTCAAGCAGTCGCTGATCCGGGTCACCGAGTACTCCCTCCAGCGGCTCACCGAGTCCCTCCCCGCGAAGGCCTACTGACATGACGCGTGCCCGCACCCGGCTCGCCACCCTCGCCGCGACCGCCGTACTCCTGGGACTGGGGTCCGGCTGCGGCGTGGTGAACGGCGACGAGACGGACAGCGCCACCGCCGCGGCGCCGGAGCCGACGCTGATCAAGGACGGCGAGCTGTCGGTGTGCACCGACATGCCCTACGAGCCGTTCGAGTTCGAGCGCAAGAACGGCGAGGCCGCCGGCTTCGACGTCGACCTCGTCCGCAAGGTCGCCGACCGGCTCGGTGTCCAGCTGCGCATGGTCGACACCGCGTTCGACGACATCGCCTCGGGCGACTCGCTCAACAAGGGCGAGTGCGACCTGGCCATCTCGGCGATGACGATCACCGGCGAGCGCGCCCGGGTGCTGAACTTCTCCAGCCCCTACTTCGACGCCGCGCAGGCGATGGTGGTCGCGCAGGGCTCGGGCATCACCTCGCTCGACGACCTGGCCGGCCAGAAGATCGGCGTGCAGGGCGGCACCACCGGAGAGCTCTACGTCACCGACAACGCCCCCGACGACGCCGAGGTGGTGCCCTTCGAGGACGCCGCTGCGATGGAGGCGGCGATGGAGAAGGGCGACGTCGTCGCCACCGTCTACGACAACACCGTCGTCGGCGACGTCGTCGAGGCCGACCCCGACCTCGAGGTCGCGGCGGAGTTCGACACCGGCGAGCAGTACGGCATGGCGGTGCGGCGCAACGGCAACGTCGAGCTGCTCCAGGTCGTCAACGACGTGCTCGCCGAGCTCAAGAAGGACGGCGGGTACGACGAGATCTACGCGACCTGGTTCGGCCAGACCGGAGCCTGACCGGGGTGTGCGTCAGCCGAGCGTGACCTTGTCGGCGTACTCCGGGTGCCGCCCGATCCACGATGTCAGGAACGGGCAGGTCACCCGGACGTCCAGCCCGGCCGCGAGCGCCTGGTCCAGCACCTGGCGCGCCAGCGCGCCGCCCACGCCCTGCCCCTCGTAGGCGTCGTCGACCTCGGTGTGGAAGAGCAGCCGGGTGCCGCGGTGGTCGACGAACTCGACGAAGCCGGCCACGGCTCCCGTCTCGTCGACCGCCTCGTAGCGGTGCGCGGCGGCGTTCTCCTGCACGGTCACGTCCATCCCGCGAGTCTCGCAGGTGGGTCCCGGGGCGCCGACAGACCCTGACCACCCGGTAGGTGGTTACATTGGCCGCGTGACGATGCTTGACGACGCCCGCCCGGGCATGAACCCCGACATCCGCCCGCAGGACGACCTGTTCGGCCACGTGAACGGCCGCTGGCTCGACGAGACGGAGATCCCGTCCGACCGGTCCGCCTGGGGCTCCTTCACCGTGCTGGCCGACGCCGCCGAGGAGCACGTCCACCGGATCATCGAGGAGCTCGCGCAAGGCGAGCACGAGGCAGGGTCGAACGCCCAGAAGATCGGCGACCTGTTCGCCAGCTTCATGGACGAGGAGCGCGTCGAGCAGCTCGGCGCCGACCCGATCCGTGGCGAGCTCGAGGAGCTCGGCGCCGTCGCCGACAAGACCGCGCTGGCGGCGTACGTCGGCCGGCTGGAGCGGCAGGGTGGCGGCGGCTTCTTCGGGGCGTACGTCGACACCGACGACCGCAACTCCGAGCGCTACGTCGTCAACGTGCTGCAGGGCGGCCTCGGGCTGCCCGACGAGTCCTACTACCGCGAGGCGAAGTTCGCGGAGGTGCGCGAGAAGTACCTCGCCCACCTCGAGCGGATGTTCACCCTCGCCGGCCTCGCCGACGCCGCCACCGCCGCGCAGCGGGTGCTCGCGGTCGAGACCCGGCTCGCCGAGGGGCACTGGGCGCGCGCCGAGACGCGCGACGTCATCAAGACCTACAACCTGCGCAGCCTCGCCGACCTCAAGGACGCCGCGCCGGCGTTCGCCTGGGACGCCTGGGCCACCGCGCTCGGCGCCGACGACCAGACCCTCGCCGAGGTGGTCGTCCGGCAGCCGTCGTTCTTCGAGCACTTCTCCAACGTCCTCGCCGAGATCGACCTCGAGGACTGGAAGGCGTGGACGGCGATCCGGGTGATCCGCTCCGCCGCGGCGTACCTCTCCTCCGACTTCGTCGAGGAGAGCTTCGAGTTCTACGGCCGCACCCTCAACGGCACCCCCGAGCTGCGCGCCCGCTGGAAGCGCGGCGTCGCGTTCGTGGAGGGCTCGATCGGTGAGGCCGTCGGCGAGGAGTACGTCGCCCGGCACTTCCCGCCGCGGGCCAAGGAGATGATGGACGACCTGGTCGCCAACCTCATCGCGGCGTACCGCACCAGCATCGAGTCGCTGGACTGGATGACCGACGACACCAAGCAGCGGGCCTACCGCAAGCTCGAGACGTTCCGGCCCAAGATCGGCTACCCCGAGAAGTTCCGCGACTACTCCGAGCTCGAGGTCAGCCCGACCGACCTGCTCGGCAACGCGCGCGCCGCGTCGGCCTTCGAGACCGACCGCCAGCTGCGCAAGATCGGCTCACCCGTCGACAAGGACGAGTGGCTGATGCTGCCGCAGACGGTCAACGCCTACTACAACCCGGGCACCAACGAGATCTGCTTCCCCGCCGGCATCCTGCAGAAGCCGTTCTTCGACGCCGACGCCGAGCCGGCCGAGAACTACGGCGGCATCGGCGCGGTGATCGGTCACGAGGTCGGCCACGGCTTCGACGACCAGGGTTCGCAGTACGACGAGCTCGGCAACCTCAACGAGTGGTGGACCGAGGCCGACCGGGCGGCGTTCAAGGAGCGCTCGGACAAGCTGATCGCGCAGTACGACGGCTACGAGCCGCGCGACCTGCCCGGCGAGAAGGTCAACGGCGCGCTCACCGTCGGCGAGAACATCGGCGACCTCGGCGGCGTCACCATCGGGCTCAAGGCCTACGAGATCTCCCTCGACGGCGAGGAGGCACCGGTCGTCAACGGCCTCACCGGCCGGCAGCGGGTGTTCATGAGCTACGCGCACGTCTGGCGCACCAAGCGGCGCAAGGAGCAGATGCTCCAGCTGATCACGACCGACCCGCACTCCCCGGCGGAGTTCCGCGCGAACATCGTCCGCAACCTCGCGGAGTTCCACGAGGCGTTCGGCGTGGAGCCCGGCGACGGCCTCTGGCTCGACCCCGAGGACCGCGTCCGCATCTGGTGACCGCGGTGACCGCCCCCTGGTGGCGCGAGGGAGTCGTCCACGAGGTCTACGTCCGGTCGTTCAGCGACGGGACGGGCGACGGCGTGGGCGACCTCCCCGGGCTGCGCGCCCGGCTCCCCTACCTGCGCGACCTCGGCGTCGACGCGATCTGGGTGACCCCGTTCTACCCCTCGGCCGACCACGACGCCGGCTACGACGTCATCGACCACCGCGCCGTCGACCCGCGGCTCGGCACGCTCGACGACCTCGACGCCGTGGTCGCCGACGCGCACGCGCTCGGCCTGCGCGTGATGGTCGACCTGGTGCTCAACCACGTGTCCAGCGAGCACCCCTGGTTCCGGGCGGCCGCCGAGGCCGGCCCCGGCTCGGCGGAGCGGGCCCGGTTCCACGTCCGCCCCGGGCGGGACGGCGGCGCCCTGCCGCCGACCGGCTGGCCGTCGATCTTCGGCGGGTCCGCGTGGGAGCCGTTCGGCGACGGCGAGTGGTACCTCCACCTCTTCGACGTCCACCAGCCCGACCTCAACCACGACCACCCCGACGTGCGCGCGGACGCCGAGCGCACGCTGCGGTTCTGGCTCGACCGCGGCGTCGACGGCGTCCGGTTCGACGCCGCCGGCGGCCTGACCAAGGACCCGGCCTACCCGGAGCTGCCGGACGGGTGGCAGCCCGGCCACGCCAGCCCCTACAGCGACCTCGACGGCGTGCACGACCACTATCGGCGGTTCGCGAAGGTCCTCTCCGAGTACGACGGCGACCGCGTCGGCGTCGCCGAGGTCTGGGGCGAGCCGCACGTGATCGGCCCCTACGTCCGGCCCGACGAGCTCCAGCAGGCGTTCGCGATCGACCCGCTCTTCCGGCCGCTCGACGCGACCCTGTGGCGCCGGCTCCTCGCCGAGCAGCTCGACGCCGTGGTCCGGCACGGCCGGCTGCCGGCGTGGGCGCACGGCAACCACGACGTGAAGCGGGCCGCGACCCGCTGGGGCGAGGACGGCGCGCGGGCGGTGCTGCTGCTGATGCTGGCTCTGCCGGGTTGTGTCTACCTGTACGCCGGCGACGAGCTCGCCCTCCCCGAGGTCGACCTCCCGGACGAGGCGATCACCGACCCGACGTACCGGCGCAGCGGCGGGACCGACCGCGGCCGCGACGGCGCGCGGGTGCCGCTGCCCTGGACGACCGGCCCGGCGCCCTACGGCTTCGCCCCCGACGGCACCCCGACCTGGCTCCCCCAGCCCGACGGGTGGGGCACGCACGCGGTGGAGCGTCAGGAGGCCGACCCGGACTCGATGCTCGCGCTCACCCGGCGGGCGATCCGGCTGCGGGACGAGCTGTGGCGCGGCGCCGGCGACGAGGTCACCTGGCTGGAGAGCCTGCCCGCGGGTTGGCTGGGCTTCCGGCGCGGCGCCGCGACCTGCGTGACGAGGTTCGGTGCGGGACCGGACCCGGACCTGGGCGGCCTCGGCGAGGTGCTGCTCACCGGCGGGGCGAGCGACGGAAGCGCGACCTGGTGGCTGCGCGGCGATCGGCCCGGCACGACGACGGACGAGGAGGCCGGATGGGACCGACGATGACCGGGCGGCGCGACGAGCGCGAGCCGGGGTGGGTGGTGCTGCGCCGGACGTTCCGCGCGCCGCGCGAGGACGTGTGGCGGGCCGTCACCGAGTCGGCTCGGCTGGAGCGCTGGATCGGGACGTGGAGCGGCGATCCCGACGACGGCCGGGTGTCGTTCCGCATGACGGCCGAGGGCGACGACGTGGACGCGCACGACTACGTGATCACCGCCTGCCGTCCGACCGAGCATCTCGGGCTCGAGGCCGACGCCGCCGGGATGCACTGGGAGCTCCGGCTCGACCTGGCCGAGGCGGACGGCGTGACCACGCTGCTGTTCGCGCAGCGGATGGACGACCCCGAGCTCGCCTCGTCGGTGGGGCCGGGATGGGAGTACTACCTCGACCGGCTCGTCGCGGCCGAGACCACCGGTGACGTGGCGGGTGTGGTGTGGGACGACTACTACCCGGCCCTCGCCGGCGACTACCGCGCGCTGCTGGCCTGACCCTCCGAACGCCGTGAGGGGTCAGTTCTTCAGGCATCTCACCGGAGTGTCGCCGAAGAACTGACCCCTCACGGGTCGGCTGCGATCAGTGCATCATCGCCGCGGGCTGGCTCATCTCACTCGTCTCGGCCGGACGCTTGCGCGGCAGGAACAGCGCGGGCACGAGGCAGACCGCGACCAGCACCGTGGCGACGACGAAGACCTCGCCGAACGCGGCGGACAGGTCCGCGAACGCCTGCGGGATGATCGCCGGGTCGGGCTGCTGACCCGTCTCCGCCGCCCCGCGCAGCGCGCCGATGGCCTCGCTGTCGTTGAACCCGTTGGTGAGCAGCACCGAGAACAGCGCGGTGCCGATGGACGCGGCGACCTGCTGGGTGATGTTCATGAGCGTGGAGCCGCGCGCGATCTCGGCGTCCTTCAGCGTCTGCAGCGCCGAGGTCATGATCGGCATCATCGTGCCGCCCATGCCGAGGCCCATGATGAACAGCGCGCCGAGCAGGTAGAGGTACGACGGCTCGCTGATGTCGACGCCGCTGGCGGTCAGTGCGACCTGCGACGGGTCGATCGCGACCTGGGTGAACATCGCCATGCCGATCACGATCGTGGTGATGCCCGCGAGCACGATCTTGCCGGGGCCGATCTTGTCGGTGAGGACGCCGGCGACCGGCATCGTGAGCATGGCTCCGAGGCCTTGCGGTGCGAGGAGCAGACCGGCCTGGAGGGTGGTCTCGCCGCGCACCTGGAGGAAGTACGACGGGAACAGCAGGCTCGCGCCGAAGAACGCGATCGCGAACAGCGACATCGCGATCACCGCGACGGTGAGGGCGCGGTGCCGGAACAGGTGCAGGTCGATCAGCGGGTGCTCCGGAGCGCGGAAGAGGTTGCGCAGCACGAACACGACGACGAGCGCGAGGCCGATGACGGCCGTGGTCAGCACCTTGGTGTCCCAGACGGTGCCGGCCTCGGGGATCGAGGAGACGCCGTACAGGAAGAGCGCGAGACCCGGGGACAGCAGCACCATGCCGACGAAGTCGAAGGTCTCCGACGGGGTGGGGCTGTCCTTCTCGAGCACCAGCGCGGCGTAGACCAGCGCGACGATGCCGATGGGCAGGTTGATCAGGAAGATCCAGTGCCAGCTGGCGATGTCGATCAGCCAGCCGCCGAGGATGGGGCCGAAGATCGGGCCGAGCAGCATCGGGACGCCGAGGACGGCCATGACCCGGCCGATGCGCTCGGGGCCCGCGGCGCGGGTCATGATCGTCATGCCGAGCGGCATCAGCATGCCGCCGCCGAGGCCCTGGAGCACCCGGAACAGCGTGAGCATCTCGATGCTCGACGCCGCGGCGCACAGCACGGAGCCGGCGGTGAACAGCGCGACGGCGAGCATGTAGAGCCGCTTGGTGCCGAAGCGGTCGGCCGCCCAGCCGGTCAGCGGGATCACCGCGGCCAGCGCGAGGGTGTAGCCGGTCATCGTCCAGGCGACCTGCGCCGGCGAGGCGGCGAACTCGGTCTGGAACGTCGGCTGCGCGACGCTCACGACGGTGATGTCGAGGATCGACATGATGGCGCCGAGGACGACGACGCCCGCGACGAGCAGGACGTTCTTGTCGAGCTTGTCGGAGGCGGGTTCGGGCACGCCTGTGCCCGTCGAGGGGGTCTGGGAAGTCACCCGGAAAGGGTACGGACGGCCACCGACGGGGCGCACCCGAATTAGCGGAACGCAGGCGTGCCGCTCGTCACGTGTTTCGCCTGTCCAGACAGGCGAAACGGGTCAGGCCAGGACGGACTGGACGGCCTTGACCAGCTCGGGGTCCTCGGGCACGACCGACGGGTTGAACCGCGCGACGACCGTGCCGTTGGCATCGAGGAGGAACTTCTCGAAGTTCCACGCGATGTCGCCGGTGCGGCCCTGCTCGTCGGCCGTCTCGGTGAGCACGTCGTACAGCGGGTGCCGGCCGCCGCCGTTGACCTCGACCTTCTCGGTCATGGGGAACGTGACGCCGTACGTCGCGGAGCAGAAGTCGGCGATCTCCTCCGACGTGCCGGGCTCCTGGCCGCCGAACTGGTTGCACGGCACGCCGACGACGGTGAAGCCCTGGTCGGCGTACTGCTCGTGCAGCGCCTCGAGACCGGTGTACTGCGGGGTGAGGCCGCAGCGCGAGGCCACGTTGACGAGCAGGGCGGGCCGGCCGCCGGTGATCTCGCCGAGGGTCGCGGGCGTGCCGTCGAGGCGGGCGATCGGGGTGTCGAGCAGGGACATGCTGCGAGCCTATTCAGGCCAGCAAGGCGAGCAGCACCCGGGCGTAGGCCCGCTCGGCGTCGACGTCGAGCTCGCGGATCGGGCTGCCGTCGCCTGCCACCGCCTCGACGGCGTATCCGGAGCCGGCCGGCTCGAGCTTGCGGAACGCCGGCCCGATCAGGCCGCGCAGCTGTGCCTCGTGCGGCAGCCACACCACCTCCTCCTGCGCGATCGAGTCGAGCGCCCACTCGGTGGTGCCGTTGAACTTCATCACCGCGCCGGTCGGCAGCTCCTGGGTGTCGATGGTCATCTCGCTGACCACGAACACCTGCCCGTCGAGGTCGCGGTCCGGGATTGCGAACCGGTCGCCGGACGCGGGCGTCCAGGTCAACCCCGCGTCGCGCAGCCGGGTGGCGAGCTCGAGCGTGATCACGTCCCGAGTCTCGCACCCCCCGCCGACCCGGCTCGAACCTCCCGCGCTGACCCGCCGACCCGGCTCGAACCTCCCGCCGGGAGGGCGCGAGTCGGCGCGTCTTGCCCTCGCAGACCCGTCGAGTCGGCGCGTCTTGCCCCTCGTCGCCCGTGCCGCCGACCGCCGTACGGGCGGCTCTTCCCTAGGCTCGTGGACGCTTCCCTAGGCGCAGGCGCCTTGTGAAGCGTCGATAACCCCGCGTTACAGCTGGAGTCGGGCCCCGTGTGGGAGGCTCCGGGCGTGCGCCTCCTGGTCGTCTTCGGTCCGCCGTCCGTCGGCAAGATGACGGTCGGGCGGGCCGTGGCGGAACGCAGCGACTTCCGGCTGTTCCACAACCACGCCGTGATCGAGCCGCTGCTCGAGGTCTTCGAGTACGGCACGCCACCGTTCATGCGGCTGCTCGGCGAGTGGCGCCGGCGGGTGATCGAGGAGGCGGCCGCGTCGGGCACCGACCTCCTGCTCACCTTCGTGTGGGGGCTGCAGCTCGAGTCCGACGTCCGTGAGATCACCGACTACCTCGCGCCGTACGTCGACCGTGGGGCGGAGGTCGCGTTCGTCGAGCTGTACGCCGACCTCCCGACGCGGCTGGAGCGCAACCGCACCGAGCACCGGCTCGTCGAGAAGCGGTCGAAGCGTGACGTGGCCTGGTCGGACGGCAACGTGCAGGAGATGGAGAGCCACACGATGAGCACCGTGCCGGGAGGCGCGACGCCCGGCGAGCGGATGCTCGCCGGCTACCGACACCTCCGGCTCGACAACACGCTCCTGTCCGCCGAGGCCGCCGCCCAGCGGCTCCTGGCCTGGCTGGACGGCCACTTCCAGGCCTAGTCCTGCACTTCCAGGCCGTCGTAACAGCCTGGAAGTGCAGGGGTCCCTGGTGGACCAGGGACTCCGGCGGGCCTCAGCCCTTCTCCGCGCCGGCGTTCGCGCCGGTCACGAAGTAGCGCTGGAAGATCACGAACACCAGCGCCACCGGGATGGTCATGACCAGGGCCGCGGCCATCGTCAGCGGGAACTGGTTGCCCGACCCGAGCTGACCGGACGTCAGGGTGGCGACGCCCTTGGTCAACGTGTACAGCGCCGGGTCCTGCGAGGCGACGATGAAGTGCGGCAGCTCGTTCCACGAGCCCTGGAACGACAGGATCGTCAGGGTGATCACGGCCGGCCGCGCCATCGGCAGCACCACCGACCAGAAGATCCGGAACGTGCCGGCGCCGTCGATGCGGGCGGCCTCCTCGACCGACACCGGGATGTTCTCGAAGAACTGCTTCATGATGAACACGCCGGCCGCGTCGACGAGCAGCGGCACGATCAGCGCCGGGTAGGTGTCGTAGATCTGGAGCTGCTTGAGCACCAGGAACTTCGGGATCAGCAGGATCACGCCCGGCACCGCCATCACCGCGAGCACGGCGGTGAAGATCGCCTGCCGCCCCCGGAACTTGATCCGCGCCAGCGCGTAGCCGGCCAGCGAGTCGAGGAACACCCGGCCGACCGTCACGCACACCGTCACCACGACGGAGTTGAGGAACCACAGCGGGAAGTCGGAGGTGGCGAGCCGCTGGAACGACCGACCGGTGAACGGGTCGGGGCTCAGCGACAGCGGGTTGCGGACGGCGTCGGGGTCGGTCTTGAACGACGTCGCGACCTGGATGAAGAACGGGTACAGGTAGATCAGCGCGAACGCGACGAGCACGACGTACCCGAGGAAGAGCAGCAGCGCGCGCCGGTTGTCGATCGGGGTACGGCGGGCCGGGGAGAGCGTGCTCATCGGACCTCACCACCCTCGGCGGCGAGCGCCTTCCTGCGGCGCCGGTTGCGGGCCCGGACCGCGCGCTTCTCGGCGATCGCGTCCTTGTCGCGGAAGAGGAACCGCTGCAGCCCGGTCAGCACGAAGATGATCAGGAAGAGCACGAACGCCATCGCCGCGGCGACGCCCCACTCTTGACCCTCGAAGGCGTAGAAGTACTGCAGGTAGGCCGGTGTCGACGTGGTCTTGCTCGGCCCGCCGGTCGTCATCACGAAGACCTGGTCGAAGACCTGCCAGGTGCCGATCAGGCCGAGGGTGATCACCAGCAGCATCGTCGGCCGCAGGTGCGGCAGCGTGACGGCGCGGAAGGTGTTCCAGCGGTTGGCGCCGTCGATCCTCGACGCCTCGACGACGTCCTGCGGCACGTCCTGCAGCGCGGCGAGGAACATCAGCATGAACGTGCCGGTGGTCGTCCAGACGACGAGCATGATGATCACGCACAGCGCGACGCTCGGCCCGGACAGCCAGTCCCACCACGACAGGCTCAGCACGCCGCTGTCGGTAAGGGCTGCGGGCGGGCTGTCGATGCTCCACACGCCGAGCTTGTCGCCGACGATGTGGATCAGGCCGCGGGCGTCGCTGAACCAGTTGGGCCCGTCGATCCCGACGAAGCCGAGCAGCGAGTTGACCGCGCCCGAGCCGGTGAACAGGAACAGGAAGGTCAGGCTGATCGCCACCGAGCTGGTGACCGACGGGAAGTAGAACGCGCTGCGGAAGAACCCGCGGGCCTTCAGCAGGGACTGGTTGAGGACCACCGCGAGGAACAGCGCGAGCACGGTCTGCGCCGGCACGACGAGCAGCACGAAGTAGAAGTTGTTGCGCAGCGACGTCATGAAGTCCTGGCGGGTGAGCGCGTCCTCGGTGAACAGCACCTTGTAGTTGTCGAGACCGACGAACCCGGTGTCGCCCGAGAACGGGTTGCCCTTGCCGGTCCAGTCGGACACCGACACCCACAGCGCCATCAGGATCGGCACCAGCAGGAACAGCCCGAGCACCACCAGCGTCGGCGCGACGAACAGCCAGCCGGAGAGGTTGGTGCTCTCGCCGAGCCGTCGCCGCCCGGTGCCGGTCCGGCGGGGCCCCGGGCCGCCCCGGCCCGTCGTCGGTGCGGAGGACACCGACGACGTGGCCAGGACGGAGCCGGTCGCCGTGCGGCCGTCGGGGGTCACTCGACCGCGGCTTCGGCGTTCTTCTGGAAGGACCCGAGGACGTCCTCGACGTTCGCGCTCTTCAGGCTCTCCAGCTGGGAGTCGAGGTCGGCGAGGGCGGGACCCACGCCCGGCAGGTTGACCGGGCCCTGGCCGTACTCGCCGCCGGCGATGAACGCGGCGTCCTCGGGGTAGCTGTCGACGTAGTCCTGCTGCGCCGCCTGGCGGCTCGGCATCACGCCGAACGCGTCGGCGAACTCGAGCTGCTGCTCGGGCGTGGTCAGGAAGTTGACCAGGTCGACCGCCGCGGACTGGTTCTTCGACTCGGCGGAGATGCCCCAGCACTGGGTGAACTGCAACGTGCCCTTGCCGGCCGGACCCTCGGGCAGCTCGGCGACGGTGTAGTCGACGTCGGGGTAGTCGTTCTCCATCGCGCCCTTGATCCAGTTGCCCTCGATCGTCATCGCGGCGCGCTCGGTGCCGAACGCCTCGCCGCCCCAGCCGGAGTCGAGGTCGGCCGAGAACGCGGCGTCACCGCTCTTGAGCAGGTCCTGGGCGTACTGCAGCGCCTCGGCGTTCTCGGGGGTGTCGGCCGTGATCTCGCCGCTCTCGCTGTCGGCCCAGAAGCCGCCGTTCTCGACCAGGAAGGCGCCGACGCGGTCGCGGCCCGGTCCGAGGGCGAGTCCGACCTGGTCGCCGGTGGTGAGCTTGCCCGCGACGTCGGCCAGCTCGTCCCAGGTGGTCGGCAGGTCGTCCTCGGTGAGGCCCGCGGCCTCCCAGGACTTGGTGTTGATCTGCAGCGCCAGCGTCGAGAAGTCCTTCGGCACGCAGTACTCCGTGCCGTCGAGCGTGAAGGTGTCGCGCAGCGGCTGGTAGAAGTCGTCGACGTCGTCGACCTGGTCGGCGTACGCGTAGAGGTTCTCGTTGACGGCGTAGTCGGGGAACAGGCTGGCGTCGAGGTAGAAGATGTCCGGCGGGTTGCCGCCGGCGAAGCCCTGCGAGAGCTGCTGGGCCATGTCCTGGGCGACGACGACCTTCACCTCGTTGCCGCTCTCCTCGGCCCAGGCCGCCGCGGCGTCCTCGACGGCCTTGGTCTCGGCGTCGCCGCTGGAGGCGATCAGCATCTGCAGCGAGGCCTTGCCCTCGCCGCCGGTGGGGCCGTCGGCCGTGTCGGTGCTGTCCTCCTCGAAGCCGCCCCCGCCGCAGGCGGCGAGGACGGTGGCCGAGGCCAGTGCGAGCGCGGCGAGTCCCGCGCGCCGGCGGGCCGTCCGTGCAGGGGTACGGCGGGGACTGGTCATGTCATGCACTCCTTGTTGTTTCCGAGGTTCAACGAGGTCCCGACGGGGTCAGTGGGACGGCAGGGCCAGGGACGGGGCGAGCAGCACCCCCCGCGCGGGCGGGTCCTCCCCGGCCAGTCGCGGGACGAGCAGGTCGAGGCACGCGTGGGCGGCCTCGCGGATCGGCTGGGCGACGCTCGGCAGGCCGAGCGCGCGGGCGACGGGGGTGGCGTCGAAGCCGATCACGAGCGGGGGGTCGCCGGCAGCCGGCGACGTGGCGGCGGCGCGGTGCGCGCCGAAGGCGAGGGTGTCGCTGACGCAGACGATCGCGTCGGGTCGCTCGCCGGCCGGGAGGTCGAGCAGCCGCCGGGCGGCGGCCTCGGCGCCCTCGGCGAAGTTGACCGCTGCGTCCTCGCGCCGCGGCCCGGGCACGCCGGCCGCGTCGAGGGCCTCCGCCCAGCCGCGCCGGCGGTCGGCGCCGGTCGCGCCGTCGTCGGGCCAGCCCAGGAAGGCGATCCGGCGGCAGCCGCGCTCCAGCGCGTGGTTCACGGCGAGCGTCGTCCCGGCGGCGCCGTCGACGTCGACCCAGTCGTGCGGCGCGTCCGCGTGCCCCCACGGGCGCCCGAAGGCGCAGAAGGTCTGACCGGTGGCGGCGAGGTACGTCGGACGCTCGTCGGTCGCGCTGGTCGCGGTGAGCACCACCGCGTCGGCGGCCCGGCTGTGCAGCAGGTCGTCGACGAGCGCGACCTCCTCCTCCTGCGTCGCCTGGGCGGGGTAGAGCACGACGCGCAGGCCGTTGTCGTGACCGGCCTCGGCCAGCCCGTGGAAGAACGTGTCGAGCACCAGGCCGGAGATGCCGTCCTGCTGCGGGTCGGCGCGGACCGCGATGGCGTGCGCGCGGCGGGTGGCGAGCTGGCGGGCCGGCAGCGACGGGCGGTAGCCGGAGCGGCGCACCGCGTCGAGCACGCGGTCCCGGGTCGCCGCCTTGAGCCGGTCGGGGTGGTGCAGCGCGTTGGACACGGTCTGCCGCGACACCCCGGCGAGCGCGGCGACGGTGTCGAGCGTGGCCGACGTGGCCGCCATGGGTGCCTCCTCCCGGGGTCCCGAGGACCGGTTGTCGGGTGCCGCTCGCGACCACTAGGGTTTTGAGCGCTCAAATTCGAGCGCTCAAAATGTAGCGTCCGTCACTCGATCTTGGGAAGAGTGGGTTCCATGACGTCCGAGCCGGATCCCGGGCAGCAGCCCTGGCTGCACGACCTCACCCTCGTCCTGGCCGCGCCGACGCAGGTCTGGTCCGGCGCGGACGGGCAGGTCCGGCCCGGTGGCGCGCAGGGCGTGCTGCACGGCGACCGGCGGCTGCTCGACCGGCTCGAGCTCACCGTCGACGGTGAGGAGCCGAGCCCGGTCGCGGCGCACCCCGGCGGCGCGGGCGGTGCGGGCGGTCACGTGTTCGTCGCCGTGCCCCGCCGCCTCGGCGACGCCGGCCCCGACCCGACCGTGCGGGTCACCCGCACCCGTGCGGTGCGCCCGGGCGAGCTGCGCGAGTCGGTCGCGCTGACCTCGACCGCCGGGACGCCGACCGCCTGCACCGTGCAGATGCGGCTGGCCGCCGACCTGGCCTCGATGGACGAGATCAAGGCCGGTGGCCGGCCCGCCCCGGTGGGGCCGACCCGGCTCGACGCCGACGGCGCCACCTGGGAGGCGGACGGGTTCCGCGGCGAGGTCCGCGCACCGGGCGCGACGCTGGAGCGAGACGACGAGGCGCTCGTGGTCACCTGGACGCTCGACGTGCCCCCGGGCGGCCGGGTCGACCGCGAGCTCGTCGTGACGCTCACCGACGCCGACGCGGTCGTCACCGCCCCGGCGGGGCCGGCGGACTGGGCCGCGCCGACCGTGGTCAGCGCCGACCGCCGGCTCGGCCCGGCGCTCGACCAGGCGCTGGCCGACCTGCGGCTGCTCCGGCTGGCGACGACGGATGCGCCGGGCGAGGAGTTCGTCGGTGCGGGGGCGCCGTGGTTCCTCACCCTGTTCGGCCGCGACAGCCTCTGGGCGGCGCGGATGCTGCTGCCCGTGTCCACGGGCCTCGCCGGCTCGACGCTGCGGGTGCTGGCCGCACGGCAGGGCACCACGCGCGACGCGGCCACCGCCGAGCAGCCCGGGAAGATCCTGCACGAGGTGCGGGCCACGGCGATCGACGTCCGCGACGAGAGCCGCACCTTCACGCTGCCGCCGGTCTACTACGGCACCATCGACGCCACCCCGCTGTGGGCCGTGACCCTGCACGACGCCTGGCGCTGGGGGCTGCCCGCCGACGAGGTCGAGCCGCTGCTCCCCGCGCTCGAGCGGGCGCTGGCCTGGCAGGTCGAGGAGGGCGACCCCGACGGCGACTTCTTCCTGGAGTACGTCGACGAGACCGGCACCGGCCTGGCCAACCAGGGCTGGAAGGACTCCGGCGACTCGATCCGGCGGGCCGACGGCTCGCTGGCCGGCGCGCCGGTGGCGCTGTGCGAGGTGCAGGCCTACGCGTACGCCGCCGCGACCCGGGGAGCCGACCTGCTGGAGGCGTTCGGCCGCTCTGGCACCGACCGGTGGCGGGCCTGGGCCGAGGAGCTGCGCACCCGGTTCCGCCGGCAGTTCTGGGTCGAGGACGCCCGCGGCGCCTTCCCGGCGATCGCGCTCGACGGTGCCAAGCAGCCGGTCGCGTCGGTGACCAGCAACATCGGGCACCTGCTCGGCACCGGGCTGCTCGACACCGACGAGGTCGACCTCGTCGCGCGCCGGCTGGTCGGCGAGGACATGCTGTCCGGGTTCGGCATCCGCACGCTGTCGAGCGACGCGCGGGGGTATTCCCCGACCGGCTACCACGTCGGCTCGGTCTGGCCGCACGACACCGCGATCTGCCTGGCCGGGCTCGCCGCCGAGGGCCGCCCCGAGGTCGCCCCGGTGGCCGAGGCGCTGCTCGCCGCGATGGACGCGTTCGACGGCCGGCCGCCCGAGCTGTTCGCCGGGGACGCCCGGGCCGCGCACCCGGTCCCGCTGCCCTACCCGGCCGCCTGCCGGCCGCAGGCCTGGTCGGCCGCCGGCACCGTCTCGCTCACCGCGTCGCTGCTCGGCCTGGCGGCCGACGTACCCGCCGGCGCCGTGACCGCCTCGCCCGCCGCTCCCTGGCCGCTCGGCGTGACCACGGTCAGCGGGCTGCGGGCCGGCGACCGCGCGCTCGCGGTCGCCGTCGACGAGAGCGGGGCGGCGACCGTCAGCTGGTGAGCAGCGCCCGGTCCTCGTCGTCGAGCTCGACGTGGACCGCCGCGGCGGAGTCGGCGACCGACTCGGGCCGGCTCGCGCCCGGGATCGGGATCATCGCCTCCGACAGGGAGAGCTCCCAGGCCAGGCACGCCTGCTGCGGGCTGATCCCGTGCTTGGTCGCGACCTTGCCGAACGCCTCCCACTCGCTGCCGAGGTCACCCGCCCGGCTCATCCCGCCGAGCGGGCTCCAGGCCAGGAACGCGAGGCCGAGCTCGGCACAGAGGTCGATCTCGTCGCGCGACGAGAGGAACGCCGGGCTGAACTGGTTCTGCACCGCGACCAGCCCGTCGCCGAGCTCGCGGTGCGCGAGCCGGATCTGCTCCGGGTTGGCGTTGGACAGCCCGGCGGCGGCGATCAGACCCTCGTCGAGCAGCGCCTTCAGCCCGCCGACCGTCTCGGCGTAGTCGACCTGCGGGTCGGGCCGGTGGTGCTGGTACAGCGCGATCTGCTCCACGCCGAGCCGCTGCATGGAGGCGAGGCAGGCCCGGCGCAGGTACGCCGGCGTCCCGTCGAGCTCCCAGTCGGTGCCGCGCCGGGTGTGGCCGCCCTTGGTCGCGACGAGCACGTCGTCCGGGCCGGCGCCGTACTCCTCGAGCGCCTTGGCGACGAGCACCTCGTTGTGGCCGAACGTCGCCTCGTCGGGCGAGTAGGCGTCGGCGGTGTCGATGAGGGTCACGCCCTCGTCGAGCGCCCGCTTGATGGTGCGGAGCCCGCGCTCCTCGTCGTTGTGCTCCCGGACCGACATCGGCATGGCGCCGAGGCCGATCGCGCTGACCGTGCGCGTCCCGATCCGTCGCTGCTTCATGCCGGCCAGCCTAGGCAGGGCGGTTCGTGTGCGCCTCCAGCCGGTCCAGCACCAGCCGCAACGGCGGCCACGACGCCCGCCCCCGCCGGGTGACCGTGTAGGACCGGAGCAGCACCTCGGGGTCCCGCAGCCGGACGATCGCCACGCCGCCGCGCGCCCCCATGGCCTCGGGCAGCAGGGCCACGCCCAGCCCGGCGGCGACCAGCTCCTGGACCAGGTCGAGGCTGTCGACCTGGTGCACCACCCGCGGCTCGAAGCCTGCCATCGAGGCCACCATGCGGACGACGTCCTCGTCGGCGGTGTTGCGCGAGTTGACGATCCAGTCGTGCCCGGCGAACCGCCGGAACACCTCCGTCGCCCGCCCGCGCAGGGTGGCCTCCGCCGCCGGCACGCCCAGGTGCCAGGGCGCCTGCCAGAGCGGCCGGGCCTCGAACAACGGGTCGAACCGCGCCGGCGCGAGGTCGTAGTCGTAGGCCAGCGCCAGGTCGATGTCGTCGCGCCGGAGGAGGTCGTAGGCCTCGTAGGGCTCGTGCTCCCGGATCTGCAGCCGTACGGCGGGATGGGTGCCGGCGAGGGCGTGCAGCACCGGCATCAGCGACCGCCGGATCGCCGTCCCGAACCCCGCGACGCGCACCGTCCCGACCGGGTCGGCGCGCGGGTCGAGGTCGAGCCGCGCGGCGTCGACCGCGGCCAGGATCGTCACCGCGTGGTCGGCCAGTCGCTGCCCCGCCGGGGTGAGCCGGACCCGGCGGCCGTCGGGCTCCACCAAAGGCGTGCCGACCTCGCGGGCCAGGGTCGCGATCTGCTGGCTCACCGTGGAGGTGGTGGTGTGCAGCTCCTCGGCGACCTCGCGCATGGAGCCGCGCCGGGACAGCTCGAGCAGCATCTCCAGGCGGCGCAGGTCCACCCGACGATTGTCCATGATCATCGAACGAACCGTCCATCGTTCACACGTGGACGCGAACGGTGCCGGTGTGGCGTCATGGAGTCATGACCACGACCGCACCCGTCACGACGCCGACCGGGGGACGTTCCCCGGCGACGGTCGGCACCTCCTTCGCGGTCGCGTCGATGCTGACGGTGCAGGTCGGCGTCGCGGTCGCCGTCGGGCTGTTCGACGACATCGGACCGGCGGGCGCCGCCTTCCTGCGCCTGGCCTGGGCCGGTCTGATCCTGCTGGCGCTGGTGCGGCCGCGGCGGGAGCAGTTCACCCGCTCGTCGTTCCTCGCCTGCGTCGCGCTCGGCACGGTGACCGCCGGGGTCACGATGCTCTTCATGGGCGCGGTCGCGCGGCTGCCGATGGGCACGGCGAGCGCCCTGGAGTTCCTCGGCCCGCTCGCCGTCGCGGTGGTCCGCAGCCACGGCCGCGGACGGGCGTACGCGCTGCTCGCCGCCGTCGGCGTGCTGCTGCTGACCGAGCCGTGGCACGGCGGCACCGACCTCGTCGGCGTCGCGTTCGCGCTCGGTGCCGCGCTGTGCTGGGCGTCGTACATCCTGCTGACGCAGAAGGTCGGCGACCAGGTCACCGGCATCACCGGGCTGGCCGTGTCGATGCCGGTCGCCGGCCTCGTGGCCACCGTGGTCGCCGGCCCGTCGACCTTCGGTGACCTGACCTGGCAGATCCTGCTCTACGGGCTCGGCCTGGCGATCCTGCTGCCTGTCATCCCGTTCACGCTCGAGCTGCTGGCGCTGCGGCGGCTGACCACCGGCGCCTTCGGCACGCTGATGGCGCTGGAGCCCGCGTTCGCGCTGCTCGTCGGCCTGGTCCTGCTGCACCAGGTGCCGGGCGTCCTGCCGGTCGTCGGGATCGGGTGCGTCATCGCGGCCGGCATCGGCGCGCAGCGCACCGGCGCCAGGGTTACACCACCGGAGACCGGGGCACCGTCGGTGGCATGACGTCGGCGCAGCTGGTCCTCCCGCACCAGCTGTTCGTCGAGCACCTCGACGCCGACCAGGACACGCTGATGGTGCTGGTCGAACCCGACCTCTTCTTCCGCCAGTTCCCCTTCCACCTGCACAAGCTCGTGCTGCACCGGGCCTCGATGACCTCGTTCGAGGACCGGCTCCGCGAGGCCGGGTTCGCCACCGTGTACGTCGCGACCAGCGCCGGCACCAGCAGCAACGACGCGCTCGCCGACGTGCTGCGCGCCAACCGGGTCACCGAGGTCACGGTCTACGACGTCGTCGACGACTGGCTCGACCGCGACCTGCGCCGGGTCTGCCGGTCGGTCGGCGCCGTCCTCACCGAGGCGGTGACGCCGAACTTCCTCACCACACCGGAGCAGATCGAGGCGACGTTCGCGGCACCGACAGCCGCGCATGCAGCACTTCTACGAGGCGCAGCGCCGCCGGCTCGACCTGCTGATGGAGGGGGGCAAGCCGGTCGGCGGGCGGTGGAGCTACGACACCGACAACCGCGAGCGGTTGCCGAAGGACGTGGCGCTCCCGGACCCGCCGCGCGCGACCCGCACCGACCACGTGCGCGACGCGCTCGCCTGGGTGGCCGAGGAGTTCCCCGACAACCCCGGTGACGCGTCGACCTTCCACTGGCCGACGACGCACCGGCAGGCGGAGAACTGGCTGCAGCGCTTCCTCGACGAGCGCTTCCACGACTTCGGTCCCTACGAGGACGCGATCGCCGCCGACCAGCCGTGGCTGTTCCACTCGGTGATCTCGCCCGCGCTCAACATCG
Organism: Nocardioides iriomotensis; assembly: GCF_004168035.1. Classification (GTDB taxonomy): domain Bacteria; phylum Actinomycetota; class Actinomycetes; order Propionibacteriales; family Nocardioidaceae; genus Nocardioides_B; species Nocardioides_B iriomotensis. The sequence goes on from NZ_SDPU01000032.1 coordinate 232,548, forward strand.
GCCTGCTCGACCCCGAGCACGTGGTCCGGGCAGCCGTCGAGCACGCCACCGCGCACGACGTACCGCTGCCGAGCCTGGAGGGATTCGTCCGTCAGGTCATCGGCTGGCGGGAGTACATGCGGGCGACGTACGTCGTCCACGGCCCCCGGCTGCGCACCCGCAACCTGCTGCGGCTGGCCCGCAACCTCGGGCCGGGCTGGTGGGACGGCAGCACCGGGCTCGACCCCGTGGACGTCGTCGTACGGCGGGTCCTGCGGCACGGCTACGCGCACCACATCGAGCGGCTCATGGTGCTCGGCAACGCCATGCTGCTGCTGCGCACCGACCCCGACGAGGTCTACGCGTGGTTCATGAGCCTGTTCGTCGACGCCTACGACTGGGTGATGGTGCCGAACGTCTACGCGATGAGCCAGTTCAGCGGCGGCGAGCTGGTCACCACGAAGCCGTACGTGTCGGGCAGCAACTACCTGCGCACGATGGGCGACTTCGCCACCGGCGACTGGACGACCGCGTGGGACGCGCTCTACTGGCAGTTCGTCGACGACCACCGTGACGGCTTCGCCGCCAACCCGCGCGCGTCGATGGCGGTGCGCACTCTCGACAGGATGAAGCCGGAGCGGCGTCGTGAGCTCGCGGCCGTCGCCGCCGACTGGCTGGGCTGACGGTTCGGCGCAGTCAGCGCAGGCCCGCGCCCGAGCCGTACTTCTGCCGGGCGAAGTCGAGCATCGTGTCCAGGGTCGGCCCGCCCTGCTGCGGGGAGATCCGGAAGTACTCCGGCGGCCCGCCGTCCGCGTACCGCCGGGCCAGCACGTAGTAGCGCTGCCCGTCCACGCGGAGCGCCGCGGCGACCGAGGCGTCGGTACCGTCGACGAAGCCCGGGATGTCGGGGCGCTGGAACGCCTCGACCACGGTGACGCCGCCGCGCACGGCAGCGAGCTGTCCGTTGGGGAGGAGCTCGACCCAGTCGCGGACGTCGGCCGGGTCGGCGGCCTGGGTCGGGTCGTCGTCGACGCCGAGCTGGAAACCGATCCACTCCCCCAGGTTGCGCGCGCCGTAGGTGCCGTAGGGCTGCCACACGGCGGACGAGCCGCCGTTCCTCGCGAGAGTGAGGAGGTACCAGCGCCGCTCGCCGTCGAGGGTGAGGTCGAAGCCGACGGAGTCGACCGTGCGTCCCTCGGTCGCCGGGTCCTCGTACCGCTCGACGATCCGGGTGTCCGCCCGCAGCAGGACCTCGCCCTGGCTGTCGTAGCCCGCCCACTCGTCGCCCGGGAGCCGTTCGGGTGACGGCGTCGGCTCGGCCGTCGGGGTCTCGTCGGCGGGTTGGACGGTGCGGGGCTCGCCGCCTCCGCCCGTCATCGCCGCGGCCACGCCGACGACGGCCACCGCGACGAGGGTGGTGGCGGCCGAGGTGATGATCCGCTGCCGGCGCAGCGCGCGGTGACCCGCGGTGAGCCGGTCGCCGGCCGGCGGCAGCGGCGGCCCGTCGGACCAGGCGGTGCCGAGCCGCTCCTCGAGCTGAGTGGTGTCGCTCATGTCAGTCCTCCTGGCGGCGGTTCTGCGCGGGGGTGGCGAGCAGCTCCTGCAGCCGGGCCAGGCCGCGGGAGGTGTGGCTCTTGACGGTGCCGACCGAGATGCCGAGCTCGTGGGCGACCTGCTCGACGCTCAGGTCGGCGACGTGCCGGAGCACGACGGTCCGGCGTTGCATGGGCGGCAGCTGCTGCAGCGCCTGCACCAGCTCGTCGCGCACCTCGACGCCCGGTCCCGGGGGGGCGGCCGGGTCCCGGTCGGGCAGGCCGGGCAGCTCGCGCGACGAGGGCCGGCGCCGCTCGTCGAGCAGCGCGTTGAGGATGATCCGGCGGACGTAGGCGTCCTCGACCCCGGCGCGCGACAGCCGCGGCCACGCGACGTACAGCTTGGTGAAGGCGGTCTGCAGCAGGTCCTCGGCCTGGTGCCAGCTCCCGCACATCGCGTAGGCGACCCGGCGCAGCCGCTCCTGTCGCGACGCGACGTACTCGCTGAACGCGGCGTCCCGCTCCGCCTGGCGCATCCGTCCCCCGGTTGGTCGATCGTGGTCGGTCCTCACCCTGGTAACGCACGAAGCCGCGGCGAGGTTGTCACGCGTGGTCGAATGGCGTCATGGACCAGCCCGATCCTGCCGCCCTGGCTGACCTCGCGGCCTCGTTGCCCGACGGCGTCGTGGTCACGGACCCCGACCTCACGCAGAAGTACCGTCTCGACCGCTCCCAGGACGACGCCGCCGGCACGCCCGCGGTGGTGGTACGGGCCGAGGACGCCGCGCAGGTGCAGGCGGCCGTGCGCTGGGCGGCACGGCACGCGGTCCCGGTCGTCCCGCGCGGCGCCGGCAGCGGGCTCAGTGGCGGGTCCTCCGCGGTCGACGGCGGACTGGTGCTGTCGCTGGAACGGATGCGGGCGATCGAGATCGACACCGAGTCGCAGGTCGCGGTCGTCGAGGCGGGCGCGTTCAACGCCGAGGTCAAGCAGGCGGCCGCCGAGCACGGGCTCTGGTACCCGCCGGACCCGTCGTCCTACGAGATCTGCTCGATCGGCGGCAACATCGCGACCAACGCCGGCGGGCTGTGCTGCGTGAAGTACGGCGTCACCACCGACTACGTGCTCGGCCTCGACGTCGTGCTCGCCGACGGCACGCTCGTCACGCTCGGCGGGAAGCGGATCAAGGACGTCGCCGGGCTGCCGCTGCTCAAGCTCTTCGTCGGCAGCGAGGGCACGCTCGGGATCGTCACCCGGGCGGTCCTGCGGCTCGTGCCCGCCCAGGCCCCGCGCGCGACGATGGTCGCGACCTTCCCGAACGTCGACGCCGCCGCGCGAGCCGTCGTGGCCGTCCGCCGTACCCTCCGGCCGTCGATGCTGGAGCTGATGGACCGGGCGTCGATCAACGCCGTCGAGGACTACCGTCCGATGGGCCTCGACCGGACGGCCGGCGCGCTGCTGCTCGCCCAGTCGGACGCGCCCGGCGTCTCGTGCGGCGCCGAGGTCGAGCTCATGCGCGCCGCCTGCGAGGCCGCCGGCGCGACCGAGCTGTTCGTGACCGACGACCCCGACGAGGGCGAGATGTTCGTCGAGGCGCGGCGGATCGCGATCCCGGCGATCGAGACCACCGGTGCGCTGATGCTCGAGGACGTCGGCGCCCCGGTCCCGCTGCTGCCCGACCTGCTCGCCGCGATCGAGGAGGTCGCGGCGGCGTACGACGTCCGGATCCCCGTCATCGCGCACGCGGGCGACGGCAACACCCACCCGATCGTCGTGTACGACGCGGGCGACGCCGACTCCGAGAAGCGCGCCCGCGAGGCGTTCCGCGAGGTCATGCAGCGGGCCATCGACCTCGGTGGGACCATCACCGGCGAGCACGGCGTCGGTCGCACCAAGAAGGAGCTGCTGCCGACCCAGCTCGGCCCCGACGTGATGGCGCTGAGCCGGCGGGTCAAGGACGCCCTGGACCCCCAGGGCATCCTGAACCCGGGGGCGGTGCTGTAGGGGGCGTCGGAGTCCCTGGTGCACCAGGGACCCCTGCACTTCCAGGCCGACACAACACCCGGGAAGTGCAGGACTCGGCCTGGAAGCTCCTCAGTCGCGGTCCAGGAAGTCGACCGCGCTCGCGGCGAACAGCGGCGACAGGAACACGTCGTAGTGCGTCGCGCCGGGGATGACCGCCAGCGCGTGCCCGCCCTTCGGCCGGCCCTCGCCCGTCCAGCCGCCGTCGCGCAGGCCGCCGTCGAGCAGCCCGAACACCTCGACGTAGTGGCTCGGCGGGGCCATGTCGGCGTCGCCGCACATGACGAGGGTCGGGACCTGGAGGCCGCGGACCTCGTCGGTGAGGTCGAACGGCACCGCCATCAGCGCGCCGATCTTGTCGAGCAGGCGCGGGAAGTCCTCGGGACGCGGGGCGACGCGCTGGTACAGCTCGTACATCGGGGTGCCCTTCATCATCTCCGCCGCGGCCCCGGTGACCTGGCCCTGCTGCGCGCGCATCTCGGCGTAGATGGCGTCGGTGCGGACGTGGGCCGAGCAGGTGACGAGGCGGCGCACCTTGTCGGGGTGCCGGAGGGCGAGGTGGAAGGCCACCCCGCCGCCGAGGGAGTAGCCGACGACGTCGGCCTCGTCGTGGCCGAGGTGCGTGATCAGCGCGGCGATGTCGTCGGCCATCGCCTCGAGGGTGAGCGGACGGTCGACGTCGGCGGTGCGGCCGTGCGCCTGGAGGTCGGGGAGGATCACCTGGTGGCCGGCCGCGAAGACCGGGAGGACCGGGCCGAACATCTCGCCGGAGCCGAGCCCGCCGTGCAGCAGCACGAGCGGGCGGCCCTCGCCGTGCAGCTCGTAGTAGAGGCGGACGCCGTTGACGTCGGCGTACTCCCCGTTGCCGCTGGTGCTGCTGCTCCAGTCGCTGCCCTGCTCGCTCCGCTGCTCGCTCATCGCCCTGCTCCTCGCTCCGGTACGTCGGTGGCTTCACCCACTTCGACCGGGGGCGGCGCGAGAACTCATCGCGCCGCCGGGATCAGCCGAGGCCGAGCGTGGCGCGGACCATGTTGTGGTCGGAGGGGATGGTGCCGTTGACCTGCCACGTGCTGGGGTCCCACTGGGTGACGACCTTGTACTCGCGCACCGGCAGCCGGTTGTCCGCCCAGATCCAGTCGATGTTGTTGCCGACGCGGAACTGCTCGTTCCAGTAGCCGAACGAGCGCACGTCACGCTGGAACTTGTTGGCGGTGTTCATCCAGGCGTTCACGGTGGTCGCGGCGCGGGGGTGGGCGATCCTGGTGACGCGGTACTGCTGGTTGAGCACGTCGCCGTAGCCGGCCTGCTTCATCCGCGGCAGGAAGCGCTTCGCCATCGGCGAGAACTTGTGGGTGTTGAAATCACCGGTGGCGACGACCGGCCGGCCCTTCTTCAGGTCGTTGATCTTCCTGATCATCTCGCGCCACTGCTTGGAGCGGACCTTGCCGTGCTTGGGGTCGAGGTGCGTGGTGGTGAAGAGGAACTCGGCGCCGTTGACGTTGGACCGCAGCACCGCCCAGGCCATGTGGGCGGGGCTGTCCTTGCCCACCTGCGCGGCGTACTTCAGCTTTCCCTGCTTGACGAGCGTGATCGTCTGCGTGTTGTAGAGGATCCGGTCGCTCTGCGAGGCGCCCCGGTTCTTCTTCTTGCAGTGGTGCTGCGTGCTCGGCCTCTTGCAGTTGAACGCGTAGCGGTTGGTCAGCGCGAACGTCCCGCCCGCCTTGTTCAGGCCGTTGCGCAGGTCGAGGAACTGGTTGCGCCCGTCGACCAGGCGCGAGGCGAACGCCTTGCTCGGGTTGACCTCCTGGACGCCGATGACGTCGACGCTCTCGCTGAGGATGTTCGCGATCACCATCCCCCGTCGCTCGCGCCAGGGGCGGATCTCACCGGCGGTCTGGTCCAGGCTGACGCTGCGGACGTTGTACGACGCCACCCGGAGGTCGACGGAGGCCTGACGAGCCTCGGCGGCGGCCGGCTCCCCCGCGGCCGGCGACGCCAGCAGGGCGGTGGGGACGAGAAGGGACAGAGCGGTCAAGGACGTGACGATCAACCCGACGGTGCGCATCGTGGCTCTTTCAGGACTAGAGGGCAATAGCGGGTAGTACCCGCCTTTTTACGTTATGAACCACTCCATCCCGCGCAAACACGCGCGTCCCGCCCACCGGGAAATCGGTGGACGGGACGCATGAGGTGGGTGCGTGGGCCGCTCGGCGGCGGCCGGCGCAGGCTCAGGGGAGCGTGAGCGTGGCGCGGACCATGTTGTGGTTGGAGGGGATGACGCCCGTGAGCTTCCAGGAGCTCGGGTCGTAGTTGACGACCGTCTTGTACTCCACGACCGGCAGCTCGTTGCTGGCGAAGATCCAGTCGATGCTGTTGCCGGCCCGGAACTGCTCGTTCCAGTAGCTGAAGTCGCGGACGTCGCGCTGCAGCTTGTTCACCGAGCTGATCCAGCCGTTGACCACGTTCCGCGCCCGCGGCTGGTCGATCTTGGTGACGTAGGGCTGCTGGTTGAGCACGTCTCCGTACCCGTTGGCCTTCATCGCGGGGATGAACCGGGCGCCCAGCGACGACATCTTGTGGGTGTTGAAGTCACCGGTGACGACCACGGGCAGCGTGCCCCTCAGGCTGTTCACCTTGGCGATCAGCTCGTCCCACTGCGCCGCCCGGACGCTCTCGTCCTTGGGCTCGAGGTGGGTGGTCACGAAGAGGAACTGGCTGCCGGTGGCGAGGCTGCTCAGCACCGCCCAGCCGAGGTGGGCGGGGCTGGTGCCGGACCGCTGCGCGCGGTACTGGTAGGCGCCCTGCGACACCATCGAGAGGGTGCGCTTGTTGTAGTAGATCCGGTCGCTGTGCGAGGAGCCGCGGTCCACCTTCACGCACTTGTACTGGGTGCGCGCCTTCTTGCAGTTGTAGGACTTGCTGTTGGTGAGGGCGTACCAGCCACCGTGGCTGTTGAGGCCCTTGAGCAGGTCCTGGAACTGCGTCTTGCCGGCCACCAGGCGCGACTTGTAGACCCGGCTCGGGTTGAGCTCCTGCACGCCGACCACGTCGACGCCCTCGCCGAGGATGTTCGCGACGACGGCGTCGCGCCGCTCCCGCCACGGCCGGAACTCGCCCTGGGCCTTGTCCAGGCTCACGTTGGTGACGTTGTACGACGCCACCCGGACGTCGACCGGCATCTTGGCCGCGGCGGCGGCCCGGTCGGCCGGCCCGACGGTCACGGTGAGCCCGGCGGCCACGGCGAGTGCCGCGACGGCGGCGACCCCGCGGGCAAGACGGTTCGTTCGACCCTTGAGCATGCGTGCGTCCTCCCAGACGTTCGTCCGGGGCGTGCTTACGGCACAGCCCCGGCATTCCTCCCAAAAGGAGTTATCGGCAGGAAGCACGCAGAACTAAACGTGACGTTCGGCTCAAACGAGGCGTTCGGCTAGCGTCGGAGCCATGCCTGCGATCCTCGAGCGCCACCTGTTCGGGCCCGGCCCGTCGAATCCCTATCCCGAGGCCACCTCGGCCCTCGCTCTGCCGCTGCTCGGCCACCTCGACCCGGAGTTCCTCCGGGTGATGGACGAGACCTGCGACCGGCTCCGCACGGTCTGGGGGACGGCGAACGCGCGCACGCTGCCGCTCAGCGCCACCGGCTCCGCCGGCATGGAGGCGGCCTTCGTCAACACCGTGACCGAGGGCGACGTCGTCGTGGTCGCGGTCAACGGGCTGTTCGGCCAGCGGATGTGCGACGTGGCGGGCCGCTGCGGCGCCGAGGTGATCGCCGTCGAGCACACCTGGGGCCAGCCCGTCGACGTCGACCGCGTGCTGTCCGCGCACTCCTCGCCCAAGGTGATCGCCGCCGTCCACGCCGAGACCTCCACCGGCGCCCGGTCCGACATCGCCGCGCTGGGGGCGGGGAAGGGCGACGCCCTCCTGCTGACCGACGCGGTCACCTCGATCGGCGGCATCGAGCTCCGCGCGGACGACTGGGGCGTCGACGTCGGCTACGCCGGGACGCAGAAGTGCCTGGGCGTCGCCCCCGGCCTGGCGCCGTTCACGATCAACGACCGCGCCTTCGAGCGCCGGGTCGTCAAGCCGCGGTCCTGGTACCTCGACCTCGGCCTGCTCGGCGGGTACGTCGGGGAGGCGAGCGGCTCGGGCGGCCGCACCTACCACCACACCGCGCCGACCGCGATGGTCGCGAGCCTGCACGCCGGGCTGGGCCGGATCCTCGACGAGGGGCTGGAGAACGTCTGGGCCCGCCACGAGGAGGCCGGCCGGCTGCTCCAGGACGGGCTCGTGGAGCGCGGACTCGAGCTGTTCGCCGCCGAGGGCGCGCGGCTGCCCGAGCTCACCACGGTGAAGGTGCCCGAGGGTGTCGACTCCGCCGAGGTGCGCAAGATCCTGCTGGAGCGGCACGGCGTCGAGATCGGCGCCGGCGCCGGGTCCTACGCCGCGACGGTCTGGCGGATCGGGCTCATGGGCCACAACGCCCGCCCGGACGCGGTGCTGCTGGTGCTGGCGGCTCTCGACGACGCGCTGGCCACGGTCGGCTGGAAGGCCTGACGCCGGTGTCGCTGCGCTCGGAGACGCTGCACGCCGCGGGACTGCTGCTCGTCGAGCACGAGCTCGACGTCCCGCTCGACCACGCCGACCCCGACGGGCCGACGATCACGGTCTTCGCCCGCGAGGTCGCCGACCCCGGTCCCGGCGGCCGCGACCGGCCGTTCCTGGTCTACCTCCAGGGCGGCCCGGGGTCGGAGGCACCGCGGCCGACCCGGCTGCCCACGAGCCCGGCCTGGCTCGACCGGGCGCTGCGCGACTACCGGGTGCTGATGCTCGACCAGCGCGGCACCGGACGCTCGTCCCCCATCGGTTCGCTGCCCGGGCTCACGCCCGCCGAGCAGGCGGGGTACCTCGTGCACTTCCGTGCCGACTCGATCGTCCGCGACTGCGAGGCGGTCCGCGAGGCCCTCGGGGTCGACACCTGGAGCGTGCTCGGCCAGTCGTTCGGCGGCTTCTGCACGCTGACCTACCTGTCGCTCGCGCCGGGGTCGCTGCGCGAGGCGTTCTTCACCGGCGGCGTGCCGCCGGTCGGGCGGCCGGTCGACGAGGTCTACGCGACGACGTACGCCACCATGCGCGAGCGCAACCGCCGCTACCACGCGACCTACCCCGGCGACCGGCGGCGGCTCCGCGCGGTCCTCGACCGCGCCGCGGCCGGGGACCTGGTGCTTCCCACCGGCGACGTCATCACGCCGCGGTGGTTCCGCCAGGTGGGCAACATGCTCGGGATGAGCGACGGCGCCGCCCGGCTGCACTACCTGCTGGAGCTCGACCCCGACAGCCCGGCGTTCCTGCACGACCTGACCGGCGCGCTGCCCTTCCACGGCCGCAACCCGTTGTACGTCGTGATCCACGAGGCCTGCTACGCCGACGGGCAGGCGACCCGCTGGTCGGCGCAGCGGACGATGCCCGACGACTTCCACGAGGACGACACGCTGCTCACCGGCGAGCACGTCTTCCCCTGGTGCTTCGAGGACGTCGGCGAGCTCCGCCCGCTGCGCGAGGCGGCCGACCTGCTCGCCGAGCACGAGTGGCCGCGGCTCTACGACCCCGAGGTGCTGGCCTCCGTCGACGTGCCGGCCGCCGCCGCGGTCTACGCCGAGGACCCCTACGTCCACCTCGACTACTCGCTCGAGACCGCCGAGCTGGTGCCGACGCTGCGACCGTGGGTCACCAACGAGTACGAGCACAACGGCCTGCGCGTCGACGGGGAGCGGGTGCTCGACCGGCTGATCGGGATGGCCCGCGGGCAGGTGTGAACCGCCGCGGGGGCGCCGGCTCAGTCGATGTCGAAAACGAACAGGGCGTGGTCGAGCGGGTCACCCGGCGCGCGGAGGTCGTAGCCGTCGGACACCCACAGCCGGCCCTTCACCAGCTCGACGGCCCGGGCATCGAGCACGCCCCAGGGCGACAGGTCGAACGACCAGCCCGGGACGATGCTGCGGCTCGCCCAGTCGATCAGGCTCACCGTCGCCGGGTAGCGGGCGACCAGGAGACCGGCCCCGTCGCGGGTGAACGTCATGCCCATCGCCCCGGTCAGGCCCGGGACGGCGACCGGTGAGCCCACCTTGTTGTGCTTGTACCGGTAGGACCAGATCGTCCGGTCGAGCCCGACGTACAGCTCCTTGTCGGCCGGGTTCCACGCCGCGGCGGTGAAGTCGCTGCCGACCGGGAGGGACTGGTAGGAGTCGAGCCGGAGCTTGCCGCGCTTCCGGTCCAGCCGGAACACCGCCGGCTTCGCGTTCGGTGAGGAGCTGCCGGAGAACACGAAGAGCTGGTCCTTCTTGCGGTCGTAGGCGACGGCCTCCAGGTCGCCCACCCGGCTCTGGCCGGCGTGGTGGCGGCCGCCCTTCTTCCGCACGCCGGCCAGGTCGTCGTGGTTGAGGGTGCGCCGCAGGTGCCCGGTGCGGGTGTCGACCGCGAAGAGCTTCTTGCCGTCGTCGTCGACGATCCACAGCGTCCGGTCCCGGGGGACGTAGCCGGACCCCTCGTTGTCCAGCATGGACCGGTGACTGCCGGCGAACGGAGACGTCCGCACGACCTTCGCCAGCTCCAGCACGGGGGACGACGTGGCGGGAATCGCCCGGACCGGGGCGCTCGGTGCCAGCAGGGCGGTGACCAGGATCGCGACGGCGGCCGCACCGGCCCGGAGGGCGCGGCCCCGGCGGCGGCGCTCAGCCGTCCTGCTCGACAGCCACATCGCGGATGTCCCGATCCATCAGCGGGTGCGGGCCCACCACCCGCGTCGGTCGGACGTGCAGGGAGACCCCGCGTGGCGCGTGGTTCGGTCCGGCGGCCAGGCCGGCGGACAGGGCGTGGGGAAGCATCGCAGTCTCCTCGGGTGGGGGCTCCCGGACCTCCACCGTCTCCCGAGGTCGCCGCGGTGCCCATGACCCCACGGGGCCATTTCGGCTACCGCCCGTCCGGTACTCCCAGCCCGCGGAGCGCCATCGTCGCCAGCAGCGCGTGCATCCGCCGCTCGGGGAGCACGGCGCTGTGCGGGGTCGAGTTGATCAGGCCGAACGTCGCGTGCGCCCGCGCCCGCGCCTCCGCGCGACCGAGGCCCGGCTCGGCCTCCCGCATGCGGCTCACCCAGAGGTCGACGTACCGCCGCTGGAGCGAGCGCACCCGCTCTCGCGCCGCCTCGGGCAGCGAGTCCCAGTCGCGGTCCTGCACGACGATCAGCGGCTTGTTGTGCAGGGCGAACTCGACGTGCCAGTCCACCAGCGCGGCCAGCGCACGCTGCGGGTCGTCCTCGTCCCGGGAGCGCGCGCGTCCGACGCGCAGCAGCTCCTCGCTGATGCTGACCAGCATCTCGGCGAGCATCGCGTCCTTGGACGGGAAGTGCTTGTACAGCGCCGGGCCGGAGATCCCGCACGCCGCGCCCAGGTCGGCGACGGAGACGCCGTGGAAGCCGCGGCGGGCGAACAGCTCGGCCGCGGTCGCCAGGATCTCGTCGCGACGGCCCACGCCGCTGAGGTTAACGGACGTTCACCCGCCGGCCGTGCCATTGACCGCCGGTCGAACCCGCTCGGACGATCGAGGCACCACCAGACACCAAGGACAGGGAGCACCGATGCAGGCAGAGGAGCTGGCCGAGCGCGTCTTCGCGTCGGTCCTCGGCGCGTTCGAGACCGTGAGCATCCACCTCGGCGACCAGCTCGGGGTCTACCGGTACCTGCACGACCACGGCGCGGCCGGCGAGGCCGAGGTCGCGGAGGCGTGCGGGATGGCGCCGCGCTACGCCCGGGAGTGGCTGGAGCAGCAGACCGTGGCCGGGATCCTCGAGGTGGACGACCCGGCCCTGCCGGCGGAGGAGCGGCGCTACACCCTGCCGGCCGACCACGCCCCGGTGCTCGTCGACCGTGACCACCTGCTGCACAGCGCGCCCTTCGCCCGCCTCTTCACCGCCTGCGCCGTGCAGGTCCCGGCGCTGACCGAGGCCTACCGCACCGGCGGCGGGGTCGGCTGGAGCACGTACGGCGAGCTCATGCGGACCGCCCAGGCGGACGCCAACCGTCCGCTCTTCCTGGGGCCGCTCGGCAGCGAGCTGCTACCGGCGCTGCCCGACGTGCATGCCCGGCTCAGCGACGGCGGCTCGGTCGCCGACCTCGGCTGCGGCGAGGGCTGGTCGTCCATCGGGATCGCCCGCGCCTACCCCGACGCCCGCGTCGACGGCTACGACATCGACCCGGACTCGGTCGAGGCGGCCCGGCGCAACGCCGGCGGGGCCGGTGTGGACGGCCGGGTCACGTTCACGCTCGTGGACGGCGCGGCGGTCGAGCCCGAGACCCCCTATGACCTGGTCACCCTCTTCGAGTGCGTGCACGACATGCCCGACCCGGTCAGCGTGCTCGCGGGCGCCCGGCGGCTCGTCGCCGCCGACGGCACGGTGCTGGTGATGGACGAGAAGGTCGCCGAGGAGTTCCCCGGCGCCGGCGACGAGATCGAGCGGATCATGTACGGCTACTCGCTGCTCGTCTGCCTGCCCGACGGCCTCTCCCACCCCGGCTCGGTCGGCACCGGCACCGTGATGCGGCCGTCCACCCTGGCGTCGTACGCCGTCGACGCCGGCTTCAGCGGGATCGAGGTGCTCCCGCTCGAGCACGACGTCTTCCGGTTCTACCGCCTGCGGCTCTGACACCCGAGCCGTGCCGGTGGACGACCGAGGTTAACGGTTGCTAACCTCGGCGCATGTCCACGGAGATGCGCGCGCTCGTCGACGACCTGCGCGACCGCCTCGCGACCGCGCGGCTCGGCGGCAGCGAGTCCGCCCGCACGAAGCACCTCGACCGCGGCAAGCTGCTGGTCCGCGACCGCGTCGACCGGCTGCTCGACCCCGGCAGCCCGTTCCTGGAGCTGAGCCCGCTCGCCGCGACCGGGATGTACGACGACGCGGTCCCCGCGGCCGGAGTGGTCACCGGGATCGGCCGGGTGAGCGGCCGCGAGGTCGTGGTCGTCGCCAACGACGCGACGGTCAAGGGCGGCACCTACTACCCGGTCACGGTCAAGAAGCACCTGCGCGCCCAGGAGGTCGCCCGCGCCAACCGGCTGCCGTGCGTCTACCTCGTCGACAGCGGCGGCGCGTTCCTGCCGATGCAGGACGACGTGTTCCCCGACAAGGAGCACTTCGGCCGGATCTTCTTCAACCAGGCCAACCTCTCCGCCCAGGGCATCCCGCAGGTCGCCGCGGTGATGGGCTCGTGCACCGCGGGCGGGGCGTACGTCCCGGCGATGTCCGACGAGACCGTGATCGTCAAGGAGCAGGGCACGATCTTCCTCGGCGGCCCGCCGCTGGTGAAGGCCGCGACGGGCGAGGTCGTCACCGCCGAGGAGCTCGGCGGCGGCGACGTGCACGCCCGCAAGTCCGGGGTGGTCGACCACCTCGCGGACGACGACGCCCACGCGCTGCGGATCGTGCGCAGCATCGTCGGGACGTTCGGCCGGGACATGGTCTCGACAAGCTCGACCACCCGAGGCGACGGCTCGACCATCCGGGTGGAGGAGCCGCTCGAGGACCCCGAGGGCCTGTACGACGTGGTGCCGACCGACTCCCGCACGCCGTACGACGTGCGCGAGGTGATCCGCCGGGTCGTCGACGCCAGCCGCTTCCACGAGTTCAAGGCGTTGTACGGCGAGACGCTGGTCTGCGGCTTCGCGAAGATCTGGGGTCACGACGTCGGCATCGTGGCCAACAACGGCATCCTGTTCAGCGAGTCGTCGCTGAAGGGCGCTCACTTCATCGAGCTGTGCAACCAGCGCGGCATCCCGCTGGTGTTCCTGCAGAACATCACCGGCTTCATGGTCGGTCGGGAGTACGAGAACGGCGGCATCGCCCGCGACGGCGCCAAGCTCGTGACCGCCGTGGCGTGCTCGGTGGTCCCGAAGTTCACCGTCGTCATCGGCGGCTCGTTCGGTGCCGGCAACTACGGCATGTGCGGCCGCGCCTACGACCCGCGCTTCCTCTGGATGTGGCCCAACGCCCGCATCTCCGTCATGGGTGGCGAGCAGGCCGCCTCGGTGCTCGCCACCGTCCGCCGCGACGGCCTCGAGGCGCGCGGCGAGCAGTGGTCGGCCGAGGACGAGGAGGCGTTCAAGGCGCCGATCCGCGACCAGTACGAGAGCCAGGGCTCGCCGTACTACTCCACCGCCCGGCTCTGGGACGACGGTGTGATCGACCCCGTCGACACCCGCCGCGTGCTCGGCATGGGTCTCGCGGTCGCCGCGCACGCGCCGGTGCCGGAGCCCTCGTACGGCGTCTTCCGGATGTAAGGGGATCCCTTGTTCGACTCAGTGCTCGTCGCCAATCGCGGCGAGATCGCCCTCCGGGTCATCCGCACCTGCCGCCGCCTCGGCGTGCGCAGCGTCGCGCTGTTCACCGACCTCGACGCGTCCGCGCCGCACGTCCGGGAGGCCGACGACGCGGTCCGGGTGCCGTCGTACCTCGACGTCGACGCGGTCGTGCAGGCCGCCGTCGACACCGGCGCCCAGGCCGTGCACCCCGGCTACGGTTTCCTCTCCGAGCGTGCGCCGTTCGCCCGCGCGCTCGACAAGGCGGGCATCGCGCTCGTCGGCCCGACCGCCGACGTGATGGACGCGATGGGCCGCAAGGACGCGGCCCGCGAGGTCGCCGTCGCCGCCGGTGTCCCCGTGGTGCCCCAGGGGGACCAGGCGTCGTTCCCGATCCTGGTCAAGGCCGCCGCCGGCGGCGGCGGCAAGGGCATGCGGATCGTGCGGTCCGCCGAGGAGTACGACGAGGCGGTCGCCGCGGCCAAGCGCGAGGCGGCGTCGGCATTCGGTGACGACAAGATGCTCGTCGAGAAGTACGTCGAGCGCGGCCGGCACATCGAGGTGCAGGTGCTCGCGGACACGCACGGCACGGTCCTGCACCTGTTCGAGCGCGACTGCTCCACGCAGCGCCGGCACCAGAAGGTGCTGGAGGAGGCGCCCGCCCCGACCATCGACGCCGCCCAGCGCGCGGCGATCACCTCGGCGGCCGTCTCCCTCGCGCGCGAGGTCGGCTACACCAACGCCGGCACCGTCGAGTTCCTCCTGGACGAGGCCACCGGCGAGTTCTACTTCCTGGAGATGAACACCCGCCTCCAGGTCGAGCACCCCGTCACCGAGCTCGTGTCCCTGGTCGGCGGCCGCAGCCTCGACCTCGTCGAGCACCAGCTGCGGGTCGCGGCCGGCGAGCCGCTGTCGTTCGCCCAGAACGACGTGGTGCTCACCGGGCACGCGATCGAGGCCCGGGTCTACGCCGAGGACTCCTTCGGCGGCTTCCTCCCGCAGGCCGGCCGCGCCGAGATCGTGCGCTGGCCGGACCGCCATGGCCACGCCCGCGTCGACCACGCCCTCGAGGACGGCCAGGTCGTGTCGACGGCGTACGACCCGATGCTCGGCAAGGTGATCGTGCACGGCGAGACCCGCGAGGCGGCGCGGCAGGCGCTGGTCCGGGCGCTCGACGAGACCGCGGTGCTCGGCCTCACCACCAACACCGGCTTCCTGCGCGCGCTGGTCGCGAGCGACGAGTTCCGCGACGCCACGATCCACACCGCCTGGCTGGACACCGCCACGGTCGAGCCGCCGACCGACGACGTCGCCCGCACGATCGCCGCGTGGGTCGACGGCGCCGTGCTCACCGGCGGCGACCCGCACCCGTTCCAGCTCGACGGCTGGCGGCACGGCGGCACCCCCGCCCCGGTCGTGATCGACCTGGACCGTCCCGTCGAGGTCGTCCGCGAGGGCGGCGGCCGCGGCACGGTCGACGGCGTCCGGGTCGCCCAGGTCTCGGCCGAGCAGCACGAGGTCGTCGCCTTCGTCGACGGCACCCGGCAGACCGCCGTCGTGAACAGCGGCGTCCACGGCGTCGAGGTCGTGCACCGGGGGCAGCGCTTCGTGTTCACCCGGCCCGACCCGTTCGCCGACCCCGTCGACACCGCCGGCGACGGCACCCTGGTCGCGCCGATGCCCGGCACCGTGCTCGACGTCCGGGTCGCCGAGGGCCAGCAGGTCGCCGAGGGCGACGTGCTCGGCGTGATGGAGGCGATGAAGATGGAGCTGTCGCTCAAGGCACCGCTCGCCGGCACCGTGACGACCGTCGGCGCCGCCGCGGGCGAGCAGGTCGCCCTGGGTGCGGTCCTGTTCGTCGTGGAGGGAGACACCGTCGATGCGTAGCCCGCAGCTGGTCCGCGACCCGTCGCTGCCCGAGCGGGTCACGATCTACGAGGTCGGCCCCCGCGACGGCCTGCAGAACGAGTCGACCGTCGTGCCCGTGGAGACCAAAGCGGCGTTCGTGAAGCGGCTCGTCGCCGCCGGGCTCCCGGTCGTGGAGGCCACGTCGTTCGTGCACCCGAAGTGGGTGCCGCAGCTGGCCGACGCCGCCGAGCTCCTGGACCTGCTCGTCGCCGACCTCGGCGACACCGCCCGCGAGATGCCGGTGCTCGTGCCCAACGAGCGCGGCTTGGACCGGGCGCTGGAGAAGGGCTCGCGGCACGTCGCGATCTTCGGCAGCGCCACCGAGACGTTCGCGCAGCGCAACCTCAACCGTTCGCTCGACGACCAGTTCACGATGTTCGAGCCGACCGTCGCCCGGGCGCGCGAGGCCGGGCTCGACGTCCGGGCGTACGTGTCGATGTGCTTCGGCGACCCCTGGGAGGGCGACGTACCCGTCGAGCAGGTGGTCGCCGTCGGCAAGCGGCTCTTCGACCTCGGCGCCTCGCAGCTCTCGCTCGGCGACACCATCGGGGTCGGCACGCCCGGCCACGTGGTCGCGCTGCTCGACGCGCTCAACACCGCCGGCCTCGGCGACGACGTGCTCGCCATGCACTTCCACGACACCTACGGCCAGGCGCTCTCCAACGCCGCCGCCGCGCTGCGCCACGGCGTCACGACGTTCGACGCCTCGGCCGGTGGCCTGGGCGGCTGCCCGTACGCCGAGAGCGCGACCGGCAACCTGGCCACCGAGGACCTGGTCTGGATGCTGCACGGCCTGGGGATCGAGACCGGCGTGGACCTGGACGGCCTGGTCGCGACGAGCGTCTGGATGGCCGGCGAGCTGGGCCGGCCCAGCCCGTCCCGGGTGGTCCAGGCGCTGGCCGGCTCCTAGCGGTCCCGCCGACCCGGCTCGAACCTCCCGCCCTGATCCGCCGACCCGGCTCGAACCTCCCGCCGGGAGTGCGCGAGTCGGCGCGTCCTGCCCTCGCGGAGGTGCCGAGTCGGCGCGTCCTGCCCCTCGTCGCCCGGCCGCGCCGGTCGCCGTACGGGAGGCTCTTCCCCAGGCGTCTGGACGCTTCCCACGCGGAATGCGCCTTGTGGAGCGTCCCTAACCCCGCGTTACAGCTGCCTGGGGTCACGACTGGCAGAATCGCCCGCATGACTCGTCGCGTGTACCTGCATGTCGGGGCGCCGAAGACGGGCACGACGTACCTCCAGGACCGGCTCGCGGCCAACCGCACCGAGCTCGCCCGCCACGACGTGCACTACCCGCTCGGCCTCCAGGCCAGCCACTTCAAGGCGGCCCTGGACCTCCTCGACGACGTCTCCTGGGGCGGCCAGCGGGAGGACGCGCGGGGCGAGTGGGACAAGCTCGTCGACCGGGTACGGCGCCACGACGGCACGGTGATCGTCTCCCACGAGATCCTCGCGGGCGCGAAGCCGGAGCAGGTCCGCAAGGCGATGGCCGACCTCGCCGGCGACGAGGTGCACCTGGTCTACTCCGCCCGCGACCTGGCCCGGCAGATCCCGGCCGAGTGGCAGGAGGGCATCAAGCACCGGCGGCGCCGGTCGTTCGCCCGGTTCCTCACCCAGGTGCAGTCGGCCCGGCGGCGCAACCCGTCGATGTGGTTCTGGAAGGCGCAGGGCCTCCCCGACGTGCTCGCCCGCTGGGGCGAGGGGCTGCCGCCCGAGCGGATCCACGTCGTGACGGTGCCGCAGTCGGGCGCGCCGCGCGACCTGCTGTGGGAGCGCTACTGCGAGGCGTTCGGCATCGACCCCGCCTGGGCGCCGGCCACGTCCGACCGCGAGAACGTCTCCATCGGCATCGCCGAGACCGCCCTGCTGCGCAAGCTCAACCGCCGGCTCAAGCGGGCCGGTCTCAAGGGCGACGACTACCGCCGCATCGTCCGCCAGCTGATGGTCCACGACACCCTCGCCCACCGCGAGGGGATGACCCGGGCCACGCTCCCGCCGGTCGCGTTCCCGTGGGCCGAGGAGGTCGCCGACGAGTGGGTCGAGTGGATCAAGGGCGCGGGCGTCGACGTCGTCGGTGACGTCGAGGAGCTCCGTCCGGTGCGTCCGCCCGAGGACGCCGTCTGGCAGAACCCCGACCGGCCCCGCCGCCGCGACGTCGCCGACGCCGCCGTGGACGCGCTGGTCGCGGTCACGCTCGAGGCCGCGAAACGTCCCGACCCGCACGACCAGCTCTCCGCCAAGCTCGGCCGGGCCGCCCGGCGGCTGCGCGGCCAGTGAGCGACCCCGCCCGCAGCTGGGTCGCGCACCTCCGGTCCGGCGGCAGCACGCCCTGGGCCGAGTGGCTGCGCTCCCCCGGTCCCGCCGGCGGCTACGACGGGCCGGTGCCGGGTGCCGCCCAGCTCGAGCTGGTACGACGTCTCGCCGGCGCGCGCCCGGCGGGCGTGGCCGACGCCGCGTTCACCACGCTCGCGGACCGTGCGCTGCGCCGCTCGGGCGTCGGCCGCGGCCAGCCCGACCTGCCGCTGCTGGTGCCGGGGCGGACCACGGCCCCGGGTGTCGGCGCGCCCCCGACCGACCCGGCCGACGTGCCGGTCGACGAGCTGCTGCGGATCGCCGTCGGCCTGCTCGCCGACGTCGTCGTCGAGGCCGGCCCGCTGCCCGCGCGCACCCTCCCGCAGCGCCGGCTGCTGCCGCGCCGCCGGTTCCACCTCGCCGGCGCCCCGGTCAGCGTCGACGCCCTGCGCACGTCCCTCGCCGCCGCCGGCGAGGTCGAGGGCGGCTGGTCCCCCGAGGTGCTCCTCGTCGTGCGACCGCTCGACGTGCACCTCGCCGAGGTGTGGAGCACCCGCGTCCAGCACGGCGCGCCCGTCCGCTGGGGCACCTTCGCCGGCCGCTGGGCGCGCCGCGACGTGCTGCCGCCGTCGGCGGACTTCCCGCGGATCGCCGCGCACTGGGCGGGCAAGGTCGGGCCGTCGCGCGTGCACGTCCTGGTCGACCCGACGCTCGCCGACGCGGCCCGGCTCGTGGGGCTGCGGCGCGCCCCTGCCGCCGCCCGCGACGGCTTCGACGTGCACGCGCTGCCACCGGCCGGCACCGAACTGCTCCGCCGGCTCAACCGGGTGCTCAACGTCCGGGTCCGCGACGACGAGCGCGAGGGCCTGGTGCGCCGCGCGCGGGCGCTGCTGCCCGCCCGGGCGGCCGCCCCGCTCGCGCTGCCGGAGCCGTACCGGGCCTGGGCCGAGCGCCGGGCCGAGGAGGTGGCCGCCACCCTGCGTGCCGGTGGCTACCCTGTGCACGGCGATCTCGCCGGGATCGCTCCCCGCCACCTGGGCGCCGCCGCTCCGCGACGGTCCGAGGTGCTCTCCGCGGCGCTGGAGACCTGCCTGGTCCTGGCCGCCGCCGACGGAGCCGGCGGGCGACCGAGCAGGGGTGCGGAAGGGACCGAGAGGTGACGGCCAAGGTCATCCTGCACGTCGGCGCCCCCAAGACCGGCACGTCGTACGTCCAGGACCTGCTGTTCACCCACCGCGAGGAGCTCGCGGCCGCCGGGACGCTCTACCCGGCCGACCGGTTCGACGCGCACTTCCTCGCCGCGCTCGACCTGATGGAGCTGCAGTGGGGCGGCCTGGAGAAGCAGGCCGTCGGCGCCTGGGACCGGCTCGCCGAGCAGGTGCGCGGCTGGGACGGCACCGTGATCGTCTCCCACGAGATCCTCGCGACCGCGACCCCGACGCAGGTACGCCGCGCGTTCGCGTCGTTCGGCGACGGCGTCGAGGTGCACGTGGTGCTGTCCGCACGCGACCTGGTCCGGCAGATCCCCGCCGAGTGGCAGGAGAACGTCAAGCACCGGCGGGTGGTCGGCTACCGCGACTTCCTCGACAAGATCACCGACCCCGCTCGCAAGGGCACCCTGGCGTCGTGGTTCTGGGGCGTCCAGGAGGTCCCCGACATCCTCGACCGCTGGGGCAGCTCTCTGCCGGCGTCGCAGGTGCACGTCGTCACGGTGCCGCCGCCCGGCGCCCCGCGCGGGCTGCTGTGGGAGCGGTTCGCCTCGGTGTTCGGCCTCGACGCCGCGACGTACGCCAAGCCCTCAGGCCGCGACAACCCCTCGATGGGCGTGCCCGAGACCGCGCTGATCCGGCGGATCAACGAGCGGGTCAACAACGGCGTGCTCGCCAACGAGGACTACCGGCAGTTCGTCCGTGAGCTGCTCGCCCACCAGCACCTCAGCCGCCGCACCGGCAGCCCGCGGCTCACCCTGCCGCCGGACGTCCGCGCCTGGGCGGAGGACCTGTCGGAGACCTGGATCAAGGTGCTCGCCGCCAAGGGGTACGACGTGGTCGGCTCGCTCGACGACCTGCGCCCGGCGCCCGCCTCGCGCTCGGAGGCGGAGGCGTCGTTCGCCGACCCCGACGCGCCCGACGAGGACCAGGTCGCCGAGGCCTCCCTCGACGCGATCGTCACCCTGCTGCAGGAGAACGCCCGGCTGCAGGCCCGTGAGCACGCCCTGCGCGAGGACGTGCACGCCGCCCACCGCGAGCTCGACCGGGTGCGCGGCCTGTGGTTCCGGGTCAAGCGCCGCCTCGTCCGTGAGGCCGACGGCAACGCCGTGCTGGGCCGGGCGCTGTCGTTCTACCGCCGGGTCCGCGGCAGCAGCTCGCGGTCGGCGTAGCGACCGATCGCCCAGGTCGCGAAGCCGTCGGTGCCGGCGCCGATGAGGCCTCCGACCACCGGGATGCGCCGGCCCACCAGCGTCGCCGCACGCTTGCCGGCGACCCGGGTGAGCAGCTCGGAGGTGACCTCGGCGGCCATCACCCGGTCGAGGTGCGGGTCGTGCGCCGGGGCGGTGGCGATCGCCATCGGCGGCGCCGGCAGCAGGCCCTTCTTCACCAGGCGCTGGACGTCGTCGTCGCCGAGGATGCAGCCGAGGATGGCGTTGCGCACGCGCGGGTCGTCGAGGTCGTAGCCGCGCAGGTGCGCGATGCCGGCGACCATCCGGCACTGGATCAGCGCCAGCCCCGCGATGTTGGCGGGCACCGCTACCGCGGCGGTCACCAGGCCGCCGAGGTTGGTCGCGAAGCCCTGCGCGCCGGCGTACCGGACGTGCTGCTCGATGATGTCCTTGATCGCCTCGTCGACGGCGCCGGCCGTGCCCGGGCCGCCGTGCTCGGCCAGTCGCCGCTCCGCGGTGACCGCGGCGGCGGGCAGCTTGCCCACGCCCGCGATCGCGCGGTGCAGCGCCTCCTGGATGAAGCCGGTCGTCAGCTCGGGCGCGAGCTTGTGGGCCTGCGGCCCCAGCCGGCCGGCGATCTCCCTGCCGATGCCCATGCGTCTCCTCCTGCGGTGTTCCTACTCAGACCCTAACGAGCCAGCACAATGGAACCCATGCCCGTCGAGCCCGCGCCGTCGCCGTGGATGTTCCCGGACCTGCGCGAGCTCGCGGGGTCCGGGTCGTCCGACGAGCCCGACGACCTCGTCGCGATGGGCGCCGACCTCGAGCCGGGCACGTTGCTCGCCGCCTACCGGTGCGGCCTCTTCCCGATGCCCGACCCCTCGACCAGCCAGATGCTCTGGTGGTCGCCCGTCGCGCGCGGCGTGCTCCCGCTGGACCGGCTGAAGGTCTCCCGCTCGCTGCGCCAGTCGGCGGCCAAGATGGAGGTCCGCGTGGACACCGCGTTCGTGGACGTGGTCACCGCGTGCGCCGACCCGGCGCGGGACAGCGGCTGGATCGACGGCGACATCGCGGCCGCCTACACCCACCTGCACGAGCTCGGCTGGGCGCACTCGGTCGAGGCCTGGCGTGACGGCGAGCTCGTCGGCGGCCTGTACGGCGTGGCGATCGGCGGCCTGTTCGCCGGTGAGTCGATGTTCCACACCCAGCGCGACGCCTCGAAGGTCGCGCTGCTCGGCCTGGTGGACCTGCTCCGCGACGAGCACGCCGGGCAGCGCCTGCTCGACGTGCAGTGGCAGACCCCGCACCTCGCGTCGCTGGGCGTCGTGGAGATCGCCCGTCCGGCCTACCTCGACTGCCTGTCCCGGGCGCTCGCCGTACCGCTTCCGAAGGAGCTCGCATGACCCGGACGGGCCATCCCGGGTTGAGCACGCGGGCTCTGTGACGGCGCGCGTCGGCGACGCACACTGAGGCCATGACCGCGTCCGTGCCCGCTTCCCCGCCTCGGCGCTGGCTGGCGCTGATCTGGATCGGCGCGGCCATCCCGACCGCGCTCGTCGCGCTGCTGCTGCTGGCGCTGTCGGAGCAGCACGATGCCCGCGTCGCGGGCTGGGTGCTGGCCGGGCTCGCGGTGACCGGGGTCGTGCTGGGCGGCTGGCTCACCGGTCGCGGGCGGCACGCGCCCCCCGCCGCCTCGCTGACGCTGAGCGGCGTGTGGGCGGTGGCCGCGCTCGCGCTCTGGACGACCCAGGACTTCCTGGCCGACCGGCTCTGGGTGAGCGGCGTCCCGCTCGTCGTCGCCGTGGTCACCGCCGTGGTGGCGGTGAAGGAGCGCGAGGGGCACTGACCCCCCGGGTCAGACGACCTGCGGCACGGCTCCGGTCTCGCTCACCATCGGCCGGCCCGCGGCCTCCCAGTCGAGCATGCCGCCGTCGAGGTTGACCGCGTCGTGGCCGGACTGGGCGAGGTACGCCACCGCGCGGGCCGAGCGCGACCCGACCTTGCAGACCACGAGCACCTGTCCCTCGGGTACGTCGGACACCCGCTCGGGCAGCGTCGAGAGCGGGATGTGCAGCGCGCCCTCGATGTGGCCGTGCACCCACTCGACCTGCTCGCGCACGTCGAGGACCGCGAGGCCCTCGGGCAGCGGGTCGGGGACGCCGGAGATCGAGACGGTGGGAACGTGCATGACACCGAAACTACTTGAGCAGCTTGGACATCCGTCGGTCGGCCAGGGGCTTGCCGCCGGTCTGGCAGGTCGCGCAGTACTGCAGCGACGAGTCGGCGAAGGACACCTCGCGCACCACGTCGCCACAGACCGGGCACGGGAGACCGGTGCGGCCGTGGACGGCCATGTTGCTCTTCTTCTCGCCCTTGAGGTCGGCGGCGGCGAGGCCGCGGGAGCGCTCGACGGCGTCGCCGAGGACCGTGCGGATGGCGTCGTACAGCGTCTGGAGGCGGTCGCCCTCGATCCCCGAGGCCGGCGCGAACGGCGAGATCTTCGCGGCGTGCAGCAGCTCGTCGGAGTAGGCGTTGCCGATGCCCGCGATCGTGCCCTGCTCGCGCAGCACGCCCTTGACCTGCGCGCGGCCGGCCTTCTGCAGGATCGCCGACAGCACGTCGATCGTGAACGCGTCGTCGAGCGGGTCGGGGCCGAGGCGGGCGACGCCCGGGACGTCCTGGGGGTCGCGGACGAGGTAGATCGCCAGGCTCTTCTTGGTGCCGGCCTCGGTGATGTCGAGCCCGGAGTCGTCGTCGAGCACGACCCGGGCGGCCAGCGGCGACTTGTTCGACGGGCGCGGCGGCGTCGCGGGCACCTCGTCCTTCCAGCGGATCCAGCCGGCGCGGGCCAGGTGCACGACCAGGTGCAGCCCGGACACGTCGAAGTCGAGGAACTTCCCGTGCCGGCCGACCCCGTCGACCATCAGGCCGTTGAGCGCGGACAGCGGCGGGTCGAACGTCTTCAACGCGCTGAACGCCGCCAGGTCGACACGCGCAACCGCCCGGTCCTTCAGGCGACCGGCCAGGTCCAGGGCGAGGCCTTCGACCTCGGGCAGCTCCGGCACGCTGTCAGCCTAGAGCCTGGCTAGGCCAGCCGGAGGGTGTCGTCGCCCGCGGCCGGACCGTCCAGCTCGTGCAGGTCGTCGGCGTCCTCGTCGAAGACGGACTCGAGCAGCCCCCGGTAGCGGTGGTACGACGTCTGCAGCCCGCCGCGGAGCACGTCGATCAGCTGCGGCACCTCGTCGATGCGGAGCCGGAAGGTCCCCGAGCAGGTCCGGCCGCGCCACAGCGACAGCACGACCACGTCGGCCTCGGGGTGCCAGGAGACCCGCATCCCCCGGCCGTCACCGCGCGCGTCGAGGAACACCTCGCCGGACGAGGGGAGCGGGGACGGACGCCACATGCCCATATTCTCGTCCCCAGATGTGACCGCTGTCACGCAAGTCGCTGAGAGTGACCTGTGAGCAGCGGCCCGCGGGCGGGTGTCGAGGACTCGATTCGACTCGCTAGCGAAATCTACGGATTCCCCTAGATGTCCGGATAGATTCCTCGCGTGGACCCGGTACGCAACCCCTACGCCCCCGGCGCCGGCCAGCGACCGCCCGAGCTCGCCGGCCGCGACCGCGAGCTCCAGCAGTTCGAGGTCACGCTCGAGCGCGTCGCCGCCGGCCGCCCCGAGCGCTCGATGGTGCTCTCCGGCCTGCGCGGCGTCGGCAAGACCGTGCTGCTCAACGCGCTCCGCTCGCAGGCGGTCAAGCGCGCCTGGGGCACCGGCAAGATCGAGGCCCGGCCCGAGCAGTCGCTGCGGCTCCCGCTCGCGCAGGCCGTGCACGCCGCCGTCCGCGACATGGCGCACCGACACCGCGACCCGGACCGGGTCGACGCGGTGGCCGGCGTGCTCAAGTCGTTCGCGCTGCGCACCCCGCTCGAGGACCGCAAGGGCATCCGGTGGACACCGCCGGTCGACGTACCCGCCGTCAAGGGCCGCGCCGACTCCGGCGACCTCGAGCTCGACCTGATCGAGCTGTTCACCGACGTCGCCGACCTCGCCCAGGACCTCGGCGTCGGCGTCGGGATCTTCATCGACGAGATGCAGGACATCTCCACCGAGGAGCTCGCCGCGCTCTGCGGAGCCTGCCACGAGATCAGCCAGCAGGGCGCCCCGCTGGTCGTCGTCGGCGCCGGACTGCCGCACCTCCCGGTCGCGCTCGCGGCGAGCAAGTCGTACGCCGAGCGGCTGTTCCGGTACGTCGTCGTCGACCGGCTGCCGCGCGGCATGGCCGACCGGGCGCTGCTCGTGCCCGCGGGCACCGAGGACGTCGACTACGCCGGCGACGCGCTCGACGAGCTGTACCGCCTCACCGACGGCTACCCCTACTTCGTCCAGGCCTACGGCAAGGTCACCTGGGACGTCGCGGTCGAGTCGCCGATCCAGGTCAGCGACGTGTCCGAGGCGGCGCCCGAGGCCGAGCGCGAGCTGGCCGTCGGCTTCTTCGGCGCCCGCTACGACCGGGCCACGCCGGCCGAGCGCGACTACATGCGCACGATGGCCGAGCTCGGCGCCGACAACGACGACGGCGCGGTCACCACCGCCGACATCGCCGCCGCGCTGGGCCGCAAGCCGCAGAGCCTGAGCCCCGCGCGCGACGGGCTGATCAAGAAGGGCCTCGTCTACTCCTCCGAGCGCGGCACGGTCGCGTTCACGGTGCCGCACTTCGGCAAGTTCCTCCGGGCCCACGCATGAGGCGCGCATGAGCACGCTCACCGACCTCGACCTGGCGCGGTGGCGGCTGCGCACCCAGCACCTGACCGCCCCGGCGCCCGACGCGGCCGCCGTCGTCGGGCACCTGCTCTGCGTCCAGGCCGAGAACGTCAGCCAGACCGCCTGGGCCGTCGCCACCCGCACCAGCACGCCCGACGCTGCCGACCTCGGCGGGCTCGTCGACAGCGGCCAGGTCGTGCGCACCCACGTGCTCCGCCCGACCTGGCACTACGCCCGCGTCGAGGACATCGGCTGGCTGCTGGAGCTCACCGCGCCGCGCGTGCGGAAGACGACCGGGCAGGGTCTGAAGGTCGCGGGCGACCTCGACGATGCCCGGATCGAGCGGATGAGCCAGGTCGTGCTCGACACGCTCGCCGCCAGGCCCGACCGCACCCGCGACGAGCTCGCCGCCGCGCTGGCTGCCGAGGGCGTCGACCCGGGCGGCTTCGCGCTGATGCTGCTGCTCGCCGACCTCGAGCTGCAGCGGCTCCTCGTCAGCGGCACCCCGCGCGACGGCACGCACACCTATGCCCGCTTCGAGGACCGTGTCCCGGCCACGCCGTTCGACCGCGACGAGGCGCTCGGCACGCTGGCGCTGCGCTACTTCACCGGGCACGGCCCGGCCACGCTCGACGACCTCGTCTACTGGGCCACGCTCACGCGTGGCGACGCGAAGGCCGGGCTCGCCGCCGCGCAGGACAGGCTCGCGTCGTTCGAGCACGACGGCCGGACCTACTGGCACGACCCCGCCGACGAGCCGCCCCGGCGAGACGAGCCGTCCGAGCCGCGCGGGCACCTGCTGCTGATCCTGGACGAGCTCTACCGCGGCTACCAGGACAGCCGCATGGTCATCGACAGCGCCGGCCTCGTGCCGCGCGGCCGCGAGAGCGCGATCGGCATGGCCGTCGTCGACGGCCAGATGGTCGCGCGGATGAAGCGCACGGTGAACACTCGCTCGGTCCGCTTCGAGCTCACGCCGTACGACGTCCTCCGCCCGGGCGACCGCGCGGCGCTCGACGAGACGGCGGAGCGCTACGCCGCGTTCCTCGGCCTCGACGCCGAGGTTCTGGTGCGCTGAGCCAGCGCCCGCCGCAGCGCCGCGACACCGAGCACGCCGGTGGCGACGAGCAGGAACGCCTGGTACGCCGAGAGCGCGGGCGTCAGCGCGTCGTTGCCGAGGCCACCGTCGAAGAACCCCGAGACCACGCTCAGGAAGCACGCGAGGGCCAGGAGCACGCAGGCGACGACCGTCGCGCGCGGGCCGCGGGTGACGGCGACCCAGGTGAGCACGGCCTGGGCGACGATCATCGGCACCGGCGCGGCGAGCAGCGCCGTGCTGCCCCAGGCGTCGGCCCAGGAGTTCACGCCGGTCGCGACGGACAGCAGCCCGCCCACGAGGTCGGCGAGCAGGACGACCGCGAGGGCGGTCACGAGGTGGCGGGACGTGGTGGGCATGCGCCCAGCGTGCGCCCCGCCGCTGGGGAACGGCTTGGACCCGGCTAGATGCCGAGCCGCTCGCGGTGCCGGGAGAGCCACGTCGCGTAGACCGGCAGCCGCCACGCCTCCGCGAGCTCCGCCGCCCGGTCGGCCCAGGCCGTCGCCGCCGCCCGGTCGCCGCAGGTCGCCGCCGCCAGCGCGGCGTACCCGTCCACCGGGCCCACCGCCATCGCCACGCCCCCGACCGCCATCCGGCCGAGGTACGGCGTGAGCCGGTCGAGCGCGCGGCGGGCGAGCCCGGCGTCCTGGGCGGCGGCCGCGGCCTCCGCCTCGAACGCGTAGGACAGCAATGTCTGCCAGGTCTGGTCAGCCTCGTGGTACTGCCACCGGACGAGCCCCTCGCGCAGCTCGTCGACCGCGCCGCCCCGTGCGAGCACGACGTGCGCGGTCGGGTACGACATCGTCTGGTGGGTCAGCAGCGGCACCATCGGCACGAACTGGCCGACGTCCTCGCTCCACAGGCTCGCGATGATCCCGTAGACCGCCGGCACGATGTCACGCGCGGGCAGCGCCACCTGCGGCGCCACCTCGCTGATGAGCGCGAGGCGGGTCGCCACCCCGGCCGCGTCGCCGCGCAGCATGGTGAGGTTCAGCTCCACGAACGACACCGTGAACAGCACGTAGGGCAGCCGCTCGCGCTCGCCGATCCGCTCGGCCTCCCGGGCGTACCGGTCCCAGCCCTCCGGGTTGCCCATCTCGAGGTGGTCGGTCGCCAGGGCGAGCAACGACACCGCCTCCGCGGCCGGGTCGCCGAGCGCCCGCGCGGCCGCGAGCCCCTCCTCGGACCAGGCGATCCGGTCGTGCGTGCGCTCCGGCCGCCAGCTCGCGATCCAGCCCGCACGCGTCGCCCACCAGAGCACCCGCGGGTCGCCGAGCCGGCGGGCGACCGCGAGACCGGCGTCGACGAGCGCGGCCCGCTCGGCCGAGGCCTCGTGGTCGTAGTAGAGCTCCGCCGCGAGCGCGACCAGCGCCACGCAGCGGGCCTCCGAGTCCTCCTCGGGCAGCGCGGCCAGCGCCCAGCGCAAGTCGTCGATCGCGTCCTCGAAGACCTCCTCCCACTCGTGCGGCGTCCAGACGCAGTAGTAGGTCAGGGACTCCGCCGCCCTCGCGACCTTCTCCGGCGAGCCCAGCCCGCGGCCGAGCGCCATCGCCTCGAAGGCCGAGTCGACGACGAGGAACCAGTTGGCCGCGTACGCCGCGTCGCGGGCGAGGTCGAGCAGCATGCCGTAGCGGTCGGCCGGCTCCGCCCCGGGCGTCCTCCGGTGCGCGTCGACCGCCGCCTCGCGCAGCCGGGCCGCCTCGCCGTACGCCGACAGCCGGCGCGCCTGGGTGGCGGCCGCGTCGGCGGCGGCCCACGCCCTGGTCGCGTGGGTGGGGCCGGCGGCGAGCCAGTGCCGGGCGAGCTCGGCGGTGAGCTCGTCGGGCGCGTACAGCGCGCGCACGGTCGCGTCGGACTCCAGCGCGTGCGCGACCACCGCGTGCGCGCGGGCCCGACGGGTCGGCGGCAGCGTCAGCAGCACGGCCTCGTGGGTGAGGGCGTGGGCGAACCGGTAGAGGCCCGCGTCGACGTCGACGACGAGCCCCGCGAGCCGCGCGGTCTCCAGGTCGTCGGCGACCGCCTCCTCGTCGGTACCGGCCGCCGACGCCACGGTCTCCAGCCGGAACCTCCGCCCGACGACGGCCGCGGTCCGCAGGGTGTCCAGGGCGCCCGCCGGCAGCTGGTCGAGGCGCCGCGCCAGCACGTCCCGGACGGTCGCCGGCACCGCGGCCGAGTCGCCGCCGAGCCGGGCCAGCTCGACGAGGAAGAACGGGTTGCCCTCCGCACGCGCGTGCAGCGCGGCCACGTCCCGCTCCGGTACGGCGTCGCCGGCGACGTCGCGGACCAGCCGGCCGGCCTCGGCGACGTCGAGCCCGGCCAGGTCGAGGCGGGTGGCGTGGCGGCGGGCGAACGTCTCGCTCACCTCGGCCAGCGCCCCGGTCGGCTCGGGGTGCGCGCGCCGGGAGGCGACCAGGGCGAGCCGGGAGTGCTCGGGGGCGACCGAGAGCAGGTGCCGCAGCGTCCGCAGCGTCGCGTCGTCGGCCCAGTGCAGGTCGTCGAGCACGACCAGCAGCGGCCGGGTGGCCGCGGCGTCGAGGACGGCCGTCGCGACCCGGTCCCAGGTCTGGAACGCCACCGCCGCCGGGCTCTCCCCGCCCGACGAGGATGCGGGGAGGTCGGTCAGCTCGTGCGCGCCGGGAACGTCGAGGGCGCGCAGCACCGACAGCCACGGCCACAGCGGCGGGGCGCCGTCGTCCTGCGAGCACTGGCCGACGGCGACGGAGACGCCGCGGGCCTCGGCCTCGCGGGCGAGGTCGGCGAGGAGCCAGCTCTTGCCGATGCCGGGCTCGCCGACCAGCAGGCCCGCCGCGGTGCTGCCGCCGCCGGCCCGGTCGAGCAGGCCGTGGAGGACGGCCCGGTCGGCGACCCGGGTCGCGGGCACCTCGGCGCGCTCGGTCGGGGGGAGGACGGGCGCGGCCGGCGCGGGTGCCGGCGCCGCCGGGTCGGCCGGCAGCACGTCGAGCAGGGCGGGCTCCTGGCGGAGGATCGCCCGCTCGAGGTCGCGCAGCTCCGCGCCGGGGTCGAGGCCGAGCTCGTCGGCCAGCAGCTCCCGGATCCGGCGCAGGCTCGCCAGCGCGTCGGCCTGACGACCGGCCCGGGTCAGCGCGAGCGCGTGCAGCGCCCAGAGCCGCTCGCGCAGCGGCTGCAAGGCCGTCGCGGCCTCGGTCGCGGACAGCACACTGGCGTGCTCGCCGAGCGCCAGCAGCCCGAGCAACCGCAGCTCCTCGGCGGAGGCGCGGAGCTGGTGCAGCCGGGCGCGCTCGGCGGCGACGTCGGGGTGGTCGGGCAGATCGGCGTACGGCTCCCCGGCCCAGAGGCCGAGCGCCTCGTCGAGCACGTCGACGGCGGCGGTGACCTCCGCGCGGGAGGGCCAGGCCGGCGACCGGCCGGTCGCCAGCTGGGTGGCCAGCGGCGCCAGCGCCCGCTCGGCCGACCGCACGGCGTCGGCGAACCGGTGCGCGTCGACGGCCCCGCGCTCGGCGTGCAGCACGTAGCCGTGGTCGGTCGTGCCCAGCACCGCGGCCGCCGAACGGGCGGCCCGGTCGGGCTCGAGGGCGCGGCGCAGCCCGGAGATGTAGGAGTGCAGGGTGCCGTGCGCCGCCTTCGGCGGCTCGCCCGCCCAGACCAGGTCGGCCAGCAGGTCGGCGCTGACCGGCCGGCCCGGGGTCAGCGCCAGGGCCGCAACGACCGCGCGCGACTTCCGCGCGCCGACGTCGACCGGACCCGCCCCGTCCCCGTCGGCACGCTCCACCCGGAGGCTCCCCAGGACGTACCAGCGCACGGGCACACGCTAGACGTCCGGCCGGTCCCGCGGCGGCGAATTCCCGCCTCCAAGGCGGGCCCAAGGACGGCTCAAGCGCCCGGACGCAGAGTCGGTGTCACCGCACCGACACCGCATCGACCAGGGAGCACCCGATGAGCACGCCCACCACCCACCCCGTCCAGCTCGACCTGCCCGGCCAGACCCACGTCGCCGACGGCCCGCACGACCAGGCCGGCATGTACGTCATGCACCACGCCTTCCGGCGCGACCTGGCGCGCTTCGAGGCCGCCGTACGGCAGACGCCGCTCGGCGACCGGGCGACCTGGAAGGCACTGGCCGGCCGGTGGGCGGCGTTCACCGAGGTGCTGCACCACCACCACCGGGTCGAGGACGAGTCGATCTGGCCGCTGGTGCTAGGGCACGCCCGCGAGCGCGGCGACGCAGAGTCGGTCGAGACGCTGGAGGCGATGGAGGCCGAGCACGACACCATCGACCCCGCCCTGGCCGCCTGCACGGAAGGCTTCGCGTCGATGGTCGACCACCCGTGCGCCGACCACCGCAACGCGCTCGACGTGCGGATCACCGACCTGCGGGCCGGCCTGCTCGACCACCTGCGCCACGAGGAGACCGGCGCGCTGCCGCTCATCCAGGTGCTGCTGTCCGCCGAGGAGTTCGACTCCTGTGAGAAGGCGGCCGGCAAGGCCTACCCGCTGCGCCGGATCCCGTTCATCCTGCCGTGGGCGATGGCCGGACTCCCCGAGGAGGTGGTGACGCGGTTCCTCGGCGGCGCGGCCCCGCAGCTCAAGCACATGCTCCGGCTGCTCCGTCCCCGGTTCGAGCGCGGCGAGGCACAGGCCTTCCGCCACGCCTGAGACCGATATCGGTAGCCCAGCAGTGACCCATAGGTCACGTTCGGACTACCGATATCGGGAGGCGTCCGCCCTGAGGCGCCTTCGAGCGAAACTCGATGGTCTCGCCGGCCGTCGCCGCGCAGGATGGACTCGTGCCGGGTCACGGGACGCGGGTGGAGATCGCCTGCGACGAGTCGGGCTCCGAGGGCGGGAAGCTCGTCGGTGGTACGACCGACGTGCTCGCACACGCGAGCGTCGCGGTCGACCACGAGGTCGCCACCGCCTGGCTCGACGAGGTCCGGCTCCGGGCCCGCTCGCCGGCCTCGGAGGTCAAGGCCAGCGTCGTGCTGCGCCTTCAGAACCGCGCCGTGCTGCGTGACCTGCTCGGACCCGCCGGTCCGTTCTGGGCCGACGGCACCCCCGCCGCGCACGTCCACCTCGTGGAGAAGCGCTACCTGCTCGTCGTCCGCTTCCTCGCCCTCCTCGGCCTGGACGGGCCGGACGACCCGGCGCCCGAGGACGTCCACCGCGTCCTGGACGGCGACTGGGACGGAGTGCTGACCGCCTTCAACGACCTGCTCCGCGCCCGCGAGCGCGCGTCCCTCCTCGACCCGATGGGACCGGCGCTGGCCGCGGTCGTCGGCCACTGGTCCCGGGACTGCTCGGTCGTCGTCGACGTCGTGCACGACGAGCACCGCACCCTCCGCGAGGCCGGCGCCGTCCGGCTGCGTGCGCTCTGCGACCCGGTCGGGCTGCTCGGCGAGGTGCGGTTCGTCGACTCGCGCGACGACGCTCGGGTCAACCTCGCCGACTTCCTCGCGGGTACGGCGCGCCGGGTCGCGAGCGAGGTGCTGGCCAATCGCGTCGACGACGGCGTCGCCGAGCTGGTGGAGCTGGTGCGGCCGTTCGTCGGGGCGGCGTCGACCTGGGGCGACCGCGTCAGCTGGGCCGTGCTCGCGCCCCGCGCCGTGGTGTCGCCCTGAGATCCGACGCACCCGGCGCCTGACCTGCCACGATGTGCGCATGCGCCAGCCCGACGGCCGCCCGCAGGTCGTGGCTCATCGGGGATCGAGCCACGCGACCCCCGAGCACACGCTCGGTGCCTACGTGCGCGCGCTCGACGAGGGCGCCGAGGGCCTCGAGTGCGACGTCCGGCTGACGTCCGACGGGCACCTCGTGTGCGTCCACGACCGCACCCTCGACCGGGTCACCGGTACGCGGGGCAGCGTCGTCTCCACGATGAAGCTGGCCCAGCTCGACGAGCTCGACTTCGCCGCCTGGAAGAACCCGTGGGCAGACCTCGACGACGAGGCCCCCGAGATCGACGCCGACGCCCGGCGGGTGCTCACCCTGCGGCGGCTGCTCGAGACGGTGGCCGACTACGACCGGCCGGTCGACCTGGCGATCGAGACCAAGCACCCCACCCGGTACGCCGGGCTGGTCGAGCGGCGGCTGGTCCAGCTGCTCGACGAGTTCGGCTGGGCCGGCAAGGGGTCCCCGGCGCGGGTCATGTCGTTCTCCTGGCTCGCGCTGACCCGGATCAAGAAGCTCGCGCCCGACCTCGAGGTGGTGTTCCTGCTGGACCGGCAGCACGCCTGGCTGCTCGCCCGCGAGCTCGCCGCCGAGGACTGGATCGCCGGGCCGGGCATCGCGTTCCTGCGCGAGAACCCGCGGATCGGCCGCCGGCTGGCCGACCTGGGCCGCCGCATCCACGTGTGGACGGTCAACACCGAGCAGGACCTCGAGCTCTGCGTCGACCTGGGGGTGGAGGCCGTGATCACCGACCGCCCGCAGATGGCCCTGGCCCACCTGGCCCGTATCACGGGTGATGCGCGATGATCCTCCCTGGTGAGCGAGGCCACCCGGCGGGGGTGTTTGTCACGCGAGGGGGCGGGAAGTATGAGCAGCAGACCACAGACGAACCACACCCGAGGGGGAACCCCGTGAGCACCAGCTCGCTGCGAGCAGGGCGCGCGCCCGTCACGCTGCGCGTCCCCTTCGCCGCGTCCTCGGTGGCCGTCGCGCGGCAGAAGCTGCGGTCCTGGCTGGTGGAGGCCGGCACCTCCACCGAGACCATCGACGACGCCCGCATCGTCATCTCCGAGCTCGTCGCCAACTCCGTGCGCCACGCCCGTCCGCTGCCGGCCGGCGACATCGTCGTCACCTGGCAGGTCGAGCCCCGCGGTCTCGAGATCGCGGTGACCGACGGAGGCAGCGGCACCAAGCCGCGCACCGTCCAGGCCACCTCGTCGGCCCTCGCCGGGCGAGGCATGGCCATCGTCGAGAGCCTCGCCGTCACCTGGTGGTCCGACCACAGCCGGGCCCAGTCGACCGTGCACGCCGTCCTGGCGATCTAGGCTGCGCCGACCCACTCCCGCGGCACCTCGGCCTCGCCCGGCCACATAGGGTCCTGCCCATGGGTAAGAAGTCGCGCGTCAAGCACCGCTCCCAGCAGGAGACCGCCACGCCCGGCGAGGTCGGGCCGCGCCAGCCCTGCCCGTGCGGTTCTGGCCGGCGCTACAAGGCCTGCCACGGCAGCGCCGACGGACCGGCTCCGGCGTACGTCGCCCGCCCGTTCGCCGGCCTGGCCGACGAGGCCGACGTCATCGCGATGCGCGAGATGGTCCCGGCCGCCACCGCGCCGGTGCGGCTGCGTGACGGCGTGACCGACGCCGACCGCGCGGTCGTGCTCTGCTCGCTGCTGCCCGGCGCGGCCCCCGGCCTGGTCCGCCAGGACGGCACGATCTGGCTCGGCCTGCAGGTCCAGCACGCGTTCGGCGACCCGAGCCGGGAGCTCGCCGCGGTCCTGGAGAAGGCGCTCGCCGCCGAGCCCGGCGACGTGGTCGGCCTGACCGCCGCCCCCGCCGAGGGACCGCGGCTCCAGGACCTGCTGACCGACGACCCGCTCGAGGTCACCGTGCACCGCGGCTTCGACTTCTGGGTGGCCGACGTCGACGACCCCACCGGCGCGATCGCGTCGTCGCTGGAGGCGGCCAACGCGGCGGCCCACCCGGCCGCCCGGCTGACCTCGGTCGACGCGGCGTACTGGACCGACGTCTCCACCAAGGAGCACCTGCGCTGGGTGATGCCGCACGACGACGAGGAGCAGCTGCTCAGCGCGCTCGCCCGGCTGCACGCGGCCGGCAAGGACTCGCTGGTGGAGGGCTCGCGGCTCGTCGGCATGTTCCGCACCAACGGCGTGCTCGTGCCGGTCTGGGACCTGCCGCTCGGCACCGGCGCCGAGGTGCTCGAGGAGCCGGCGGCGGCGTTCCGGAAGCACCTCGACGCCGCCCTGGCCGACGACTCGCCGCTGAGCACCGAGGAGCGCTCCGCGCGCAGCGGGCTCGCCAACCGCCAGCTCACGATCCGGTGAGGCATCGAATCCGCAGGTGCAGAGCCGGGTTGACCACGGAATCCGCAGCAGGGGGACTAGACCACACGATTAAATCTGGGTGACGCGTGCCATATTCGGCCGATCCGGTTGATCCGGGGCCGCGTTCCCCGTATTTTTCTCTGTGCCCGGTCGTTGTTGTATCCCCCGTCAGCAACGGCCGGGCCTTTTCTTTGCCCGCACGCAGGACGCGCTCCGTCCACGTCGCCCCTAGCCGGGGATCAGGCCGGCAGCGGGTCCCGGACGACCGGGCAGGACATGCAGCGCGGGCCGCCGCGGCCCGAGCCGAGCTCGGAGCCGGCGATCGCGACGACCTCGATGCCGGCCTCCTCGAGCCGGGTGTTGGTCTCGATGTTGCGCTCGTAGGCGACCGCCACCCGCGGTGAGATCGCCAGGGTGTTGTTGCCGTCGTCCCACTGCTCGCGCTCGGCGGTGACCGGGTCGAGGCCGGTGTCGATCTGGTGCAGCGTGTCGATGCTCATCGCCTTGGCGGCCGCCAC
This sequence comes from Nocardioides iriomotensis, assembly GCF_004168035.1. Taxonomy (GTDB): domain Bacteria; phylum Actinomycetota; class Actinomycetes; order Propionibacteriales; family Nocardioidaceae; genus Nocardioides_B; species Nocardioides_B iriomotensis. The sequence continues at coordinate 267,357 of NZ_SDPU01000032.1, forward strand.
CAGGAACGGCTCGGCCTCGGCGGTGCGCAGCACCAGCCCCGCGTCGCCGTCGCCGGCGCGGTCGACACAGGTGACGGCGTACGCCCGGAGGCTGTCGGCGACGTTGGGGTACATCACGATCTTGTCGACGTCGACCATCGTGCAGACCGTGTCGAGGTGCATGGTCGCGCGCTCCTGCGCGATCGGTACGGCGAGCACGGTGTGCGCGAGGTCGGCGGCGAACACCTGCCGGGCGAGGCGCTCGGCGCCGGCCGGGGTGGTGCGCTCGCCGACGCCGACCGCGATGACGCCGGGGGCGAGCAGCAGCACGTCGCCGCCCTCGACGTGCTCGCGCTGCCAGCCGTGGATCTTGGGCGTGCCGGCGAAGCGCGGGTGCAGCGTGTAGATCAGCTCGGTCAGCTGGGTCTCGCGCTCCCGCGCGGGCATCGCCAGCGAGGTGATCGCGACCCGGTCGCGCACCCACACCGACGAGTCGCGGGTGAACAGCAGGTTGGGCAGCGGGTCGATCAGGAAGTCGTCGCTGGCGAGCAGGCTGGTGACCAGGCCGTGCCCGCCACGGACCTCGTCGTTGCGCACGCCCGCGGTGAGGAAGCCGGCGAGCTCCTCGGGCGACTGGTCCTGCAGGGCGGTGGTGAGGTACTGCCGCAGGGTGTCGCCGAGGTGCAGGCTGGCCATCGCGCCCTGGATCGCGCGCTCGCGGGCCTCGTCGCTGGCGAGCGTCTCGACGAGCAGCTCGACGAGGTAGAGCACCTCGACGTCGCGGGAGCGCAGTGCCTCCGCGAACGCGTCGTGCTCCTCCTGCGCGCGGCTGACCCAGGGGATGCCGTCGAAGAGCAGCTTGTCGTTGTTGCGCGGGGTCAGCCGCTTCAGCTCCGGTCCGGGGCGGTGCAGCATGACCGTGCGCAGTCGGCCGACCTCGCTGTCGGCGCCGTGGGAAGTGCTCATGGTTCCGAAGCCTAGGACCCGGCGGCCCCGGACCGCGTGTCGGTCAGGCCGCGACGATCTCGTAAACGGTGACCGCGGCGAGCAGCAGGCACACCGCCGCACCGACGTAGTGCAGCACCGACAGGTGCAGGTAGCGCAGCAGCACGCGCCCGGCGATGACGGCCAGGCCGGACACCGCGAGCAGCGCCGCCCACGCGCCGACGAACACGCTGATGTGGTCGTGGTAGCGCGTCACGAGGCTGATCGTCAGCAGCTGCGACAGGTCGCCCCACTCGGCGGCGAACAGGATGGCGAACGACGCGGCCGCGGCCTTGAGGAAGGACTTCCTCGCGTCGTCGCTGCCGGCCTTGGCGGCGTACTCCTCCTCGGTCTCCTTCTCCTCGGCGTCGGCCCCCGGCGCCGTCTTGATGAGGAGGAACGCGCCGACCAGGAAGATCAGCAGCGCCACCGACTCGATCAGCACGTCGGGCAGCAGCGTCGCGAGCGCACCGGCGGTGACGGCAACGAGGCACTGCACGCCGAACGCGAGACCGACACCGACCCAGACCGCGAGCGGCCGGAACCGCGTCGACAGGACCAGCGCGGCGATGAAGGTCTTGTCGGGCAGCTCGACCAGGAAGATCGTGCCGAAGGTGACGGCAGCGACGGTCAGGTCCACGCTTCCTCCTGGGCTCGGGCGACGGCGGCGGCGAGCACGGCCTTGACCGGCCGGCCGGTGCTGGTGGCGACGCGGGCGACGTCCTCGTACTCAGGCTGCGCGTTGACGACCTCCCCGTCGAGCAGCGCGAGCTTCACGGCGATGCGCTCGCCGTCGACGGTGACCGAGCGCATCGCCCGCTCGAGCGCGGTCTTGCCGACCGCGACCTCGCGGACCCCGATCGTCGAGGTGTGCCGGAACACCTCGCGGCGGACGGCGTCGACCCGGTCGGGGCGCACCAGCACGTGCAGGGTGTGGGCCGGGCGGCCCTTCTTCATCAGGATCGGGGTGAGCCAGGCGTCGCTCGCGCCGGCGTCGAGCAGGGCGGCGAGCACCGGTGGCCACAGCCGCGGGTCGAGGTCGTCGACGTTGGTCTCCAGGACGACCGCCCCTCGGTCGGTCGAGCCGTCCCGGGTGGTCGAGCCTGTCGAGACCACCTCCTCACCCACCAGCAGCCGCAGCACGTTGGCGTGGCCCGCGGGGTCGCGCCCGCCGGCGCCGACGCCGACCTCGCGGACGGTCATCGCCGGCTGCGGTCCCCAGTCGGTGGCGTGCGTGACGAGCAGCGCTGCGCCCGTCGGCGTGCACAGCTCCATGGTGGGCGACCCCACCGGTCCGCCGTACGACGGGACGCCGCGGAGCAGCTCGGTGACGGCCGGCGGCGGCACCGGCATCACGCCGTGTGCTCCGCGCACCGACCCGGAGCCGACCGCGACGGGCGAGACGACGAGCCGGCCGAGGCCGAGGTGGGCCAGGCCGGCGCTGACCCCGACGACGTCGGCGATCGCGTCGAGGGCGCCGACCTCGTGGAAGTGCACGTCGCCGGGGCTGGTGCCGTGCACCGCCGCCTCGGCGGTCGCCAGCCGGTCGAAGGTGTCGTGCGCGAGCACCCGGACGTCCTCGTGCAGGCCGGCCGACGCGAGCAGCTCGCGGATGTCGGCCCAGGTCCGGTGGGTGCTGCTGTCGGCGACCTCGACGTGGCAGCGGGTGGCCGCGAAGCCGTTGCGCGACACGGCTTCCGGCACGATCGCGACGTGCTCGGGCGCGACCTTCTCCACGGCCTCGGCGATCACGCCGACGGGCACGCCGGCGCCGACGAGGGCGCCGAGCAGCATGTCGCCGCTCGCCCCCGAGGACGCGTCGACCCAGCCGATCACCGGGCGTTCCTCGCCACCCGGGCGGCGAACACGCCGGCCCCGAAGCCGTTGTCGATGTTCACGACGGTCACGCCGGGAGCGCAGGAGTTGAGCATCCCGAGCAGCGCCGCGATGCCGCCGAACGACGCGCCGTACCCGACGCTGGTGGGGACGGCGACGAGCGGGGTGCCGGTGAGCCCGCCGACCACGCTGGGCAGGGCGCCCTCCATGCCGGCCACGACGATCAGGCAGTCGGCGGCGTCGAGGTCCGCGCGTGCGGCCAGGATCCGGTGCAGCCCGGCGACGCCGACGTCGTTGACCCGGGCGACCCCGGCCCCGTAGACGCGGGCGGTCAGCGCCGCCTCGGCCGCGACGGGGGCGTCCGACGTGCCGGCGGAGACGACGGCGACGGTGCCGGCGGGCTCGGGCAGCGGGCCGATGGTGGCCGCGCGGGCCTCGAGGTCGAGCACCGCGCCCGGAACCTCGGACTGGACGGCCTTCATCGCCTCGTCGCTCAGCCGGGTGGCCAGCACCGCCCGCTCGGGGTGGGCGGCGTGCAGGGTCCGGAGGATGCCGACGAGCTGTTCGGGCGTCTTGCCGGCGCCGTACACGACCTCGGGGTCACCGGTACGCCGTGCGCGGTCGGTGTCGAGCCGGGCGTAGCCGAGGTCGTGGATCCCGGGGTCGGCTCGGTCGTCGGCGTGGTCGGGCACGCGGGGAACACTACGCTGGCGGCCATGCCCGGAGTCCCGCCCGCCCGCTACGCCTTCCTCGGCCCCGAGGGGACGTTCACCGAGCAGGCGCTGCGCACCCTGCACGCCGCGCGGAAGGCCGAGCTGCAGCCCTGCTCGACCGTGACCGTCGCGCTCGACGCGGTGCGCAACGGCGAGGCGGACGGCGCCGTGGTGCCGATCGAGAACTCCGTCGAGGGCTCGGTGCCGGTCACGCTCGACGAGCTCGCGACCGGCGAGGCGCTGATGATCACGCGCGAGATGACCGTCCCGGTGGCGTTCAGCGTGCTGGTGCGGCCGGGCACGAAGCCGTCCGACGTACGCCGCGTGGCCACCCACCCGCACGCGGCCGCCCAGACCCGCCGGTGGGTCGCGCTGCACCTGCCCGACGCCGAGGTCGTGCACACGACCTCGACCGCGCAGGCGGCGTTCATGCTGACCCGCGAGGACCGGGAGTGGGACGCGGCGATCTCGGCGCCGGTCGCCGCCGAGCACTACCGGCTGGAGGCGATCGCCGAGGGCATCGCCGACAACCCGGACGCGCTGACCCGGTTCGTGCTGGTGTCGCGGCCGGGCCCGCCCCCGCCGCCGACCGGCCGGGACAAGACCTCGCTGGTGGCGTTCATGCGCGACGACCACCCCGGCGCGCTGATGGAGATCCTCGACCAGCTCACGATGCGCGGCGTGAACCTCACCCGCATCGAGTCGCGGCCGACCGGGGCGGCGCTGGGCAACTACTGCTTCTCGATCGACGCCGAGGGCCACGTCGACGACGCCCGCGTCGGCGAGGCGCTGATGGGGCTGCGCCGGGTCTGCGCCGACGTCCGGTTCCTCGGCTCCTACGAGCGGCACGACGGGGTCGCCCCGACGATCCGCGAGGGCACGTCGGACCGGGAGTTCCTCGACGCCGCCGCCTGGCTCGCGCGCCTCCGCAGCGGGAGCTGAGCCGCCACCTACGATCTCGTGCGATGAACGAGACGTTGCTGGTCACGCTGGTGGTCCTCACCCTGCTGCTGTCGGCCGCCGCCCTGGTCGTCGCGCTCCGCGCGTCGCGGGTCGCCCACCGCCGGGCCAAGCGCGCCCGCAAGGCTCCCGAGCTGCCCACCGACGTGCAGGGACTGCGCGGCGAGGTCCACTCGCTGCGCGCCGAGGTCTCCGACGCGCTGCGGCACCTGAGCGTGGTGCGCTACGACGCGTTCGGCGACATGGGCGGCCACCTCTCGTGGTCGCTGGCCCTGCTCGACGACACCGGCAACGGCGTCGTGCTGACGTCCATCCACGGCCGCAGCGACGCGCGCACCTACGCCAAGGGCGTCACCGACTGGAGCTGCGACCAGCAGCTCTCGCCCGAGGAGGAAGAGGCGATCCGCTTCGCCCGCACGGCGTGAGCCGGCTGCGCCTGCTCCTCACCGCGCTGCCGCTGCGTGGGCACGTGCACCCGATGGTCCCGCTCGCCCTCGCCTGCCGGGACGCCGGGCACGACGTGCGGTTCCGCGTCCCCGGCGCGTACGTCGGACGCGTCCCGCTGCCCGCGTGGGACGGGGACGCCCCGGGCGGCGACGTCGCGGCCGTCCGGTCGCACCGTGACGCCGACGCGATGGTGCTCTCCCGGGCCGTGCTCGGCGCCGCCGACGCCGACCGGCACGCCGCCGCGCTGGCCGCCGGGCTCGCCGACGAGCCGGTCGACCTGGTGGTGCACGACGCGACCGACGCAGGCGCCGCCGTCGCCGCGGAGCTGGCCGGGGTGCCGTCGGTCGCCTTCGACGTCGGGCACTGGCGACCCGTCGCGGCCGACCGCGCGTTCGTCGAGCCGCTGCCACCCTCGCTGCGGGTGCTCCCGGCGCCGGACGTCCCCGTCGTCGACCTCCGCTCGGTGGCCTGGGGCGACGGCGGCGAGGCGCCTCCGCGGGACGAGCGGCCGCGGGTCCTCGTGACCTTCGGGACGGTCGCGGCCGGGATCGACGACGTGGTCGCCCGGGTCCGGGGCGACCTGGCGCGGCTCGACCTCGACGTGGTCGAGGCCGTCGGGCGGCACGTCGACCAGCCCGCCGTGCTGGCCGCCTCCGACGTGGTCGTCCACCACGGCGGCACCAGCACGATGCTCGGCTGCCTCGAGCACGGCCTGCCCCAGGTGGTGCTCCCGCAGGGCGCGGACCAGCACGTCAACGCGCGCCGGCTCGCCGAGACCGGCGCCGCGGTGGTCGACCCGGCGTCGGTCGGGGACGCCGTGCGCCGGCTGCTCGCCCCCGACGCCCCGGAGCGGGAGGCCGCGGCCGCCCTGCGCGACGAGCTGCGCGCGATGCCGGCCCCCGCCGACGTCGTACCGCTGCTCGGGGACTTCGCGAGAAACTGAGCCCGGCCGAGCAACCCCCCGACATCCCGGGCGTCTGAGCAGGTGAAGGCAGACGACGGGGGAAGTGATGACCACGATGACGCACACGGCACCGGACCCGGTGGCGTTGTACGCCGCGCACCGGTTGGGTCTGGTGCGGCTGGCGGTGCTGCTCGTCGACGACGTGCAGTCGGCCGAGGACGTCGTGCAG
>NZ_SDPU01000033.1 GCF_004168035.1 Nocardioides iriomotensis
CTGGCCGACAAGGGCTGGCAGCAGGCGCTGCGCGAGGACAGGTCGCTCGCGCTCGGCCTCAACACCCACGCCGGCCGGCTCACCAACGCCCCGGTCGGCAACGCCCACGGAATCGAGAACACCAAGCTGGAGGAGGTGCTGGCGTCATGACCGACGTCCGCTACGCCGTCGTCGACCCGAGCAGCGGCGAGGAGGTGAGGTCCTACCCGACGTTCAGCGACGAGGAGGTGCTCGGCGCCGTCGGCAAGGCCCACGACGCCTTCCAGCAGTGGTCGCGCACGACGACCGTCGACGACCGCGCCGCCCTGGTGCGCCGCGTCTCGGAGCTGCACACCGAGCGCCGCCAGGAGCTCGCCGCGACGATCAACCGCGAGATGGGCAAGCCGATCGTCGACGCGCTCGGCGAGGTCGACTTCAGCGCGTCGATCTACGAGTACTACGCGGACAACGCCCCCGCCTTCCTCGCCGACGAGCCGCTCGCGCTGCTCGAGGGCGAGGGCAGCGCCGTCGTACGCCGCCGGCCGCTGGGTGTCCTGCTCGGGATCATGCCGTGGAACTTCCCGGCCTACCAGGTCGCCCGCTTCGCCGGCCCGAACCTCGCGGCGGGCAACACGATCGTGCTCAAGCACGCGCCGCAGTGTCCCGAGTCGGCCGCCGCGCTGGAGGCGATCTTCCGCGACGCCGGCTTCCCCGAGGGCGCGTACGTCAACGTGTACGCCACCAACGAGCAGGTCGAGAAGATCATCGCCGACCCGCGCGTGCAGGGCGTCTCGCTGACCGGCTCGGAGCGGGCCGGCGCGGCCGTCGCCGAGATCGCCGGCCGGCACCTGAAGAAGGTCGTGCTGGAGCTCGGCGGCTCCGACCCGTTCCTCGTGCTCAGCACCGACGACCTCGACGCCACGGTCGACGCCGCCGTCGCCGCGCGCCTCGACAACACCGGGCAGTCCTGCAACGCGGGCAAGCGGGTGATCGTGCACGAGAGCCTGTACGACGACTTCCTCCCGAAGTTCACCAGCGCCCTCCTCGCCGCGTCGCCCGCGCCGCTCTCCTCCGAGACGGCCGCGTTGCGGCTGGAGCAGCAGGTCTCCGACGCCGTCGCCCAGGGCGCCTCCCTGGCGACGGAGGGGGAGCGGCGCGGCGCGTGGTACCCGCCGGGCGTGCTCACCGGCATCACGCCGGGCGACGACGCCTCCCACCAGGAGCTGTTCGGTCCGGTGGCGATGGTGTTCAAGGTGCGCGACGAGGACGAGGCGGTCGCCGTCGCCAACGACACGCCGTACGGCCTGGGCTCGTACGTCTTCACCACCGACGCCGCGCAGGCGGAGCGGGTGGCGGAGCGGATCGACGCCGGCATGGTCTTCGTCAACGGTGTCGGCGCCGAGGGTGCCGAGCTGCCGTTCGGCGGCGTGAAGCGATCCGGCTTCGGGCGCGAGCTCGGCCGGTCCGGCATCGAGGAGTTCGTGAACAAGAAGCTGGTGCGCACGGTCCGATGAGCGACGCGACGACCGGCACGACCGGTGTGAAGCGCGGTATGGCCGAGATGCTCAAGGGCGGCGTGATCATGGACGTGGTCATCCCCGACCAGGCGAAGATCGCCGAGGACGCCGGCGCGGTCGCCGTGATGGCGCTCGAGCGGGTTCCGGCGGACATTCGCGCCCAGGGTGGCGTGTCCCGGATGAGCGACCCGGACATGATCGACGGGATCATCGGGGCGGTGTCGATCCCGGTGATGGCCAAGGCCCGGATCGGGCACTTCGTCGAGGCGCAGGTGCTGCAGTCGTTGGGTGTGGACTACGTCGACGAGTCCGAGGTGCTGACCCCGGCCGACTACGCCCACCACATCGACAAGTGGGCGTTCACGGTGCCGTTCGTGTGTGGAGCGACGAATCTGGGTGAGGCGCTGCGTCGGGTCACCGAGGGTGCGGCGATGATCCGGTCCAAGGGCGAGGCGGGCACCGGTGACGTCTCCAACGCGGTCACCCACATGCGCACGATCCGGGCGGAGATCCGCCGGTTGGGTGCGTTGCCGGAGGACGAGCTGTACGTCGCGGCCAAGGAGCTGCAGGCGCCGTACGTGCTGGTCAAGGAGGTC